>NZ_CP144459.1:1404942-2809884 GCF_050320395.1 Treponema sp. HNW | reverse complement strand
AAAATTCGCCGCCGGAAAATCTTTGGGACAGGTAAAAGAAATCGGTACAAGCGACAGGCGCGGAACGACTATCCGCTGGAAGGCGGACCCGCAGGTTTTTACCGAAACAACTACCCACAGCTTTGAAGTGTTGGCAACACGTTTGCGCGAACTGGCCTTTTTGAATTCCAATATAACGATTGTATTCCGCGACGAGAGGCTTACAACGCCGAAAGAAGTTGTCTATCAGTTTGACGGCGGCATAAAGCAGTTTGTTTCGTATTTGAACGAAGGAAAGGGCGTTATCCCGTCCGCTCCCGTCTTTATAGAAGGAAGCCGCGACGACATCCTTGTTGAAACGGCGATTCAATACAACGACGGCTATAACGAAAATATTTTAAGCTTTGTAAACGACATAAACACCAAAGAAGGCGGCACTCACTTGGAAGGCTTAAAATCAGCCCTTACCAAGGTGATGAACGAGTTTTTAAAAAACAACGCAAAGCTTTTAAAAAAACTCGACAAAGAAGAAAAACTGATGGGAGAAGACGTCCGTGCAGGCCTTACCGCCGTATTGTCGGTAAAGGTGCCCGAACCCCAGTTTGAAGGACAAACAAAGACAAAACTCGGCAATACGGAAGTGCGCGGCATCGTCGATTCTTTGGTAAACGAACATCTTACCCTCTTTTTTGAGCAAAATCCCAAGGTTATAGACCTTATTTTGGAAAAATGCGTGTCCGAAGCGGCCGCCCGTATTGCCGCCCGCAAAGCAAAGGAAGCAACCAGACGCAAAAGTTCTTTGGACAGCTTCGGGCTTCCCGGAAAGCTTGCCGACTGCTCTCTAAAAGACCCTTCAAAATGCGAAGTGTACATAGTGGAAGGAGACTCGGCCGGCGGTTCGGCTAAAAAGGGCCGCGACAGTAAAACGCAGGCGATTTTGCCCCTGTGGGGAAAAATGCTGAACGTCGAGCGCACAAGATTGGACAAGGTTATAAACAACGAAAAATTGCAGCCGGTTATCGCTTCTTTGGGAACGGGAATCGGCAAAGATTTTAATATAGATAAAATACGCTATCATAAAATAATCATTATGGCCGATGCCGACGTTGACGGCTCTCACATACGCACCCTTTTGTTGACCTTCTTTTTCCGCTATATGCCGGAATTGATAGAAAAGGGATTTGTCTATCTTGCCATGCCGCCCTTATATAAAATTATGTTTAATAAAAAAGAGTGGTATGTGTACGACGATGCCGAACGCGATAAGGTTTTTGCCGAAATAGGGCGCGATACGGAAAAAATCAGCGTACAGCGCTATAAGGGTTTGGGTGAAATGGACGGAACCCAATTATGGGAAACCACAATGGATCCGACCCGGCGCAAAATGATGCGGGTAACGCTTCCCGATGCGGTTGAAGCCGACCGTATATTCAGCACCCTTATGGGAGAAGAAGTCGAGCCGCGCCGAAAGTTTATAGAAGAAAATGCCGTGTACGCGAATTTGGACGTATAATGTCGCTTTTAGAAGGTACGGCAGCGAATAAGGAAACACAGGAACAATGGAAGAATTAAAAACTCCGGAAGGCGGTATTTTAATACCGGTTCCCATAGAAACCGAAATGAAACGGGCGTACATAGACTATTCGATGTCCGTTATCGTAAGCCGCGCCCTGCCCGACGTACGCGACGGATTAAAGCCCGTTCACCGGCGCATTTTGTACTCTATGGAAGAAAGGAGTTTGCGTTATTCCGGACCGACGCGCAAGTGCGCGAAAATTGTCGGTGATGTGCTGGGAAGTTATCACCCGCACGGAGACGCGTCCGTGTACGACGCCCTCGTCCGCTTGGGGCAGGATTTTTCGCTTCGCTATCCGGTAATCCACCCTCAGGGAAACTTCGGTACCATCGGCGGGGACCCTGCGGCGGCGTACCGCTATACCGAAGCGAAGATGGCGAAAATCGCCGAAACGATGGTCGAGGATATAAAAAAAGAAACCGTCGATTTTATTCCGAACTTTGACGAATCCACCGTCGAGCCGACCGTTTTACCCGCAAAGTTTCCCTTTTTGCTTGCCAACGGTTCAAGCGGTATTGCAGTCGGTATGGCGACGAATATGCCGCCTCACAATTTGCGCGAAATCGCCGCCGCCGTTGCAGCCTATATAGATAATCCCGAAATAACGATAGACGAGCTTGCAAAATTTATGGCCGGCCCCGATTTTCCCACCGGCGGCGTCATTTACGGCCGCAAAGGTATTAAACAGGCGTTTAAAACCGGAAAGGGCAGGGTAATTGTCCGCGGGCGCTTTACGATTGAAGTCGATAAAAAAGGGCGCGAAAGCATTGTCTTTACCGAAGTACCCTATCAGGTAAATACAACCGTTTTATGTGAGCGCATAGGAGCTCTTGCCCGCGAAAAAGTTATCGACGGCATTGCCGCCATTAACGATGAAAGCTCGGACAGGGCGGGACTGCGCATTGTTATCGAGCTTAAACGCGGAGCGATTGCAAAGGTTGTTTTAAATCAGCTTTTTTCAAAAACCGCATTGCAGTCATCATTCAGCGTAAACAACCTTGCCCTTGTAAAAGGCCGCCCGGAAGTTTTAACTTTAAAGTCTTTAATTCACTATTTTGTAGAACACCGCAACGAAGTTGTAACGCGGCGTATCCGCTTTGATTTACGTAAAGCCGAAGAGCGGGCACACATTTTGCGCGCCCTCATTGTCGCCATCGACAACATCGACGAAGTGATAAAAATCATCCGTTCTTCGCGCGATACGCAAACGGCAAAAAACGGCCTTATGGAGCGCTTTTCGTTCGACGAAGTACAGGCTCAGGCTATTGTCGATATGCAGCTTAAGCGCTTGACGAGTCTCGAAATCGAAACCCTTAAAAAAGAGTTGGAAGAACTTGAAATCTTTATAGAAAAGTGTAAAGACCTTCTTGCACATCCTGAAAAGATTCTTCAGCTGGTAAAAACCGAAACCCTCGAATTGGCGGAAAAATTCGGAGACGACAGAAAGACGACGATTGTGGCGGACGAGGTTGAAGAAATCAATATTGAAGACCTTATCAAAGAAGAAGATATGGTCATACTTATTTCGCGTTTGGGCTATATAAAAAGCGTTCCCGTTACCGCCTATAAAAATCAGGGTAAGGGCGGCAAGGGCTCGAACAGCGCGAAACTTGTTGAAGATGATTACATAAAACAGCTTTTTGTCGCGTCGACCCACGACTACATTGTGTTTATTTCGACAGAGGGAAAGGCCTATTGGATTAAGGTTCACGAAATTCCCGAAGCCGGCCGCGCATCCCGCGGCGCCCATATAAAAAGCCTTTTATCGATCGGAGCGAACGAAGAAATCGCAACCGTCGTATCGCTTCGCGAATTCAGCGAAGAACACCACTTGTTTATGGCGACCGCAAACGGCGTTATTAAAAAGGTTAAAACCGCCGATTTTAAAAACGCAAAAACCCGCGGTATTATCGCAATCAACCTTGATGCCGGCGATAAAATCGTTTCGGCGATTCTTACCGGCGGAAGCGACGATTTGGCCCTTGCATCCCGGCGCGGAAAAGTATTGCGCATAACCGAAACATCGGTTCGTCCGATGGGACGTTCTTCGCGCGGCGTTTCCGGCTTAAAACTTGCAGTCGGGGACGAGTTAACCGCCGCCGTCCGCGTAGATACAAATGCGAATATGCTTTTAATTACCGAATCCGGCTACGGAAAACGCGTCGACTTCGATCAGTTTTCGGTGCACTCGCGCGGTACCCAGGGGCAAATCGGCTACAACGTAACGGATAAAACCGGCGAAGTGGTCGGCGTTATTGCGGTTGCCGACAGCGATGAAGTGATGTGCATTACCAGCCAGGGAAAAACTCTCAAGCTTGCAGCTTCGGCGATAAGCAGGCAGGGGCGCACCAGTCAGGGCGTGTGCATTCTTAAAATAGACGCCCCCGACTTTGTTATCGGTGTAGACCGCGTCGAAAAAGACGAAGAATAGAGGTCGGCGCTATGGCGGACATTGTTTTAAAGCCCGTAGACGGTGCTCTTTATAAAACAATTAAGCCGTATATGATTGAAAATCTCGCCGCCTTTTCAAAAAAGTCCTATTCGGCTTGTGAAAAAGAAATCGACGCCCTTCTTCCCGCCGCCGAAAATACACAAAAACACTATTTGTACGCAATCGAAATAAACGCTTTTTCTCTCGATAAACATACCGCCGACCGTTCCGGTGCAGCCGGCCTTTATGCAAACCTCTTGGCCGGGTATCTGTGGTTTTTTGCCGTCGAAAAAGAGGGGAGGGATATCGCATTTCTTATGGATATATTCGTTCTTCCCGAATACCGGCGTAAAGGCATAGCGCGCAATGCTCTCAGGCTCTCTGCAAAACTTCTTGGTGAACGCGGCTATGATACAATCAGGCTGCACGTGGAGGACACCAATACGGCCGCCAAAAATCTTTATGCCGGTTTGGGCTATGTTTTTGTTCAGCGCGCGGAAAGCGGCGAAATACTGGAAAAAAGAACAGACGTACAAAACAAAACACCTGTTTGATTTTTGTACGTGAAATCAATCGGAAGGCTCACTTCCTTTTCAACCTTTTATAGGAGTTAAAACTGTGTCAAAACCCTTATACCGCTGCATAACAAAGGCAACGAATAAAGAAGCCGGAGAAGGTGTCCGCTATTCTCAAAATTGGGTATTTGCCCGCCGCGGTCTTTTTAAAGTATACGAAAAAGAAATCCGCTGCGGCGATTGGATTTTCGATACGGATAAGATACAAAATGCCGTGTTGTACCGCATCCGCCAAATGCTTATTCCCGGCTCTGTTTTGGAATTCACATACAAAGATACGGTCTATCAATTCGGCTTTAATCCTTGGGCGCATCCTGAAAAATATTTTTCTTTTCCCATTGAAACAAAAAAGGCGAAAATGCGCTATTCGCCCCTTTCTTTAGCCGTGCGCATCTTTGTGCTTATCCTGCTTGTGTACGAGATTATAAAGCGGTTTAAGAGCTAAAATATTTTCTTGACAATATGCACTAAAGTTCATATAATTATTTATGTGGAATATTGATTGGACCGAAGAATATAAAGATTGGTTTAAAACTCTCGATGAAGAAAGTAAAGAAGCTATTTTTGAACGCGTACTTTTATTAAAAGAATACGGCCCTTTATTGAGTAGACCGTATGCGGATGTTCTTCACGGTTCCAAATATATGAATTTAAAAGAACTGCGGGCCCATGCAGGGAAGCATATATTGAGAATTGCTTTTTGTTTTGATACAGTACGGAAAGCTGTTTTACTTATAGGTGGAGATAAAAAAGGTAAAAAAGAAAAACTTTTTTATAAAAAACTTATAGCCGATGCGGAAAGATTAATTGAAAAGTATAAATTCCGTGTTTGAGAGGAATATAAAATGAAAGATGCAATAGAAATGATGGAAACCTATATGAAACCGGAAACCGTAAAACGGGCGCGTATAAAAGCCGAACGGGAAAGTCTTACAATAAAATTGGCAGAATTGAGGGAAAAACAACATTTAACACAAACACAGATAACAGGATTTACTCAAACCGCTGTTTCAAAACTGGAAAAAAGAAAAGATCTCAAAATATCAACATTGATTGAATATTTGGACAGTCTCGGAATGGGTGTTGAAATTCGGGCATATCCGAAAAATTCATCCGACATTCATTCCGAAGCGGTTTTATTAAAAGTTTGAACTTCCAGCAGATTGTTCATTTAAAAATGTTTCACGTGAAACATTTTTATCCGGGTGTCGGTGCTTTTTAGGGATGTTATACCTTACTCCCAAGCTGAAATTGATTAAATCAAAACCGCCGGGAATGACGGAAAACGACAATTCCGTGCTGCGTGCAATCAAATAATTGAATTCGAACTCTCCGCCGTACCATAAAAAACGGTGCTGCCATTCGTCGTCTTTTTCGCCGTAAAAAAAGGAAAAAGCGTCGTCATAGCCGGGCACCTTGTACCAGTTTTTTCGGTAAATAAAGGTCGGGCCTATGCCGCCGTTTAAAGAAAAGCTGCCGATTTTGAATATCCGCGCCCGAAAGCCTATATGCGAAAAGCCGGCGAACTGCCCGATACAGTCCGAATAAAAAGCTTGAACCGCTTTTACCGAAACTATGTCGCGCCAAATAAAATATTCCGCATTTGCCGAAGCTCCCAAATTAAATACAAAGATGCCGTTTTTATCCAGCTTGAGCGGCATAAGGGAGGCGTTTACGGCTCCTTTGGGGTGAACGCTTAAGCCGAAATATTTTAATCCGACGCTGAACGTTCCCGCGCAAAAAAAGGGGAGCGCTGCGGAAAAAAATACGAGAGTTAATAAAAGCCGTTTTATCGTAGATGTGGTCATGGATTTTTTTGCCCCCGCCGCTTTTCGGTATTTTGTTTGGAATATATGCAGCCGCAGTAATCCTGACGGTATAAGCCGTATTCGGCCGAAATTTCAAGAGATCGTTTATAGCCGTTGCGCTTTTTAAAATCGGCGTACAGATAGCGCAGCGGCGCATTCAGTTCGTTTTCAAGTGCAAGGCCTATTGCGTTGATTTTAGACGCGTCTTTATGCGGGCTGATTGAAAGGGTTGTTGTAAAGTAATCGAACCCGTTTTTAATCGCGTACAATGCGGCTTTTTCCATACGGAGCCGATAGCAAAATGAACAACGTTCACCTTGTTCCGCCTCAAATGCCCGTTCGGGAAACTCCTTTGTATTGACGGCGGAAAAAAAATCGTCCGGGATATAATCCGCGCGGATAAGGGAGGGGCGGCTCTTTTTATCCGGACTGCCGTACCGCTTTTCCAAAAAAAAGCCGAGTTCTTCAAGGCGGCGCTCGTATTCGGCGGCCGGGTGGATATTCGGATTATAGTAAAAGATTGAAATATCGAAAAAATCCGTAAGCCGCTCCAAAACCGCAGACGAACAGGGCCCGCAGCATGCATGGAGCAAAAGGCGCGGCTTTTGCTCCGGAAAATCCGGCGAGCGCTCTATGCGTTCAAGTTCGAGAGAAAAAAGCTTGTCGAAATTTTGCTTTTCGTTCAAAACCTCTTATTCTCCGATAATTTTTACCAACACGCGTTTTTTTCGTCCGCCGTCGAATTCGCCGTAAAAAATCTGCTCCCAGGGGCCGAAATGAAGCTTTCCTTGGGTAACGGCAACAACGACCTCGCGTCCCATAATTTGGCGTTTCATGTGGGCGTCGGCGTTTGTTTCGCCGTAGTTATGGCGATAATACGAAACCGGTTCATGCGGGGCCAGTTTTTCAAGCCATACGTCAAAGTCGTGATGTAAGCCGCTTTCGTCGTCGTTTATAAAAACGCTTGCGGTAATGTGCATGGCGTTTACCAGCACAAGTCCTTCCCGGACTCCGGATTCCCTAAGCAGCTCTTCAATTGTCGGCGTGATGTTTATAAATTCGCGCGCCTTTGAAGTATTAAACCATAATTCTTTTGTAAAACTTTTCATATAATCAGTATACTCCGTAGAAAAAGCTCGGACAAGGGCGAAAAGTTCTTTTACATAAAATAATTCGAATTTTAATAATGTTTGCTTGCATTCTTCGCAGAAAAAAAGATATAGTGTTAATATAATACGTCTTGGAGGACGCATGATTATAAAAGAAATTCTTTCTCTCGATGATCGGGTCGATACGGCAATGCTCACGTATGCGCACACGGGGCTTTTGAATAAAAGAATAAGACGGCACAAAATTTTCAGCGGTGTTTTCTTTTGTATCGCCGTTTCACAAATCGGTGCGGCTTTTTATTTTTCGATGAGTACCGGATTTAAATGTTTTACTGTAGCGATTACGATATGGTTTTTGTATATGTTGATTTTTTCCCGGAAAATATGTACGCGCCATGTAAAAAAATGGACGAAAAAAAATCTTAAAGAAATATGCATAAAATACAATGTGCCGCAGGACGACCTTGAAGTAATTACCGAAATAAAAGATGATTACATCGAGTCACTTGTATTGGAAACAAAGGCAACATATTTTAAAAAAGATTTTGTGTCTTATTCGTCTACACCTGATTATCACGTGTTTGAATTTACCTGCGGCAGGTTTTTGTATTTTAAAAAAACGGTTTTTAAAAGCGAAGAGGATTTTTCTGCAGTGTTACATGAAATAACAGGTAAATCGCTTGCTGAAGCCCAAGCAAGCCCAATATGAAGTTTTCGGCGGGCGGTAAAAAACAACGGCAAAAAAAGGCGGCGCTTTTTTTGTTCATGCTGTTATTTTTTGTGTACTTTGTGTATGCAGAAGATACGGCGGAAAACCCGGCGGAAAACCCGGCGGAAACTTCGTCCGCCTATCGGGAAAACGGCAGTTTGTACTTGGGAAATCCGAGCGGCGCCGAAGCTGATCCCGAAACGCATTTCGATAATTTTTTAATGATAAAAAACGGTTATGCGCTTTCGTATAACAAAACGAAGTTGATACCGAACTGGGTAAGCTGGCACTTGGAAGAGTCGGATTTGGGAGACATTAAACGGAAAAACGATTTCCGTGCCGACCCGGCTTTGCCGGAAAACTGGTATGCTGTAAGGGGCGGAAGCGAACGCAGGGTGGCTCATGAGGCTGCCGAATCGGATTACCGTTTTTCGATTTACGGTTTTGACCGGGGACACCTCTGTCCTGCAGGCGACAGAACAAAAAACGGCGAATTGAATTCGGAAACCTTTTTAATGACGAATATGGTTCCGCAATCTCCTAAAAACAATCGGCATACATGGCGCTTGCTTGAAGAAGCTTGCCGAAGTTTTGCAAAAAACGGTAAAGAGCTTTATATCATCTGCGGCCCTGCGGGAAGAGGCGGAGCTTCTCAAAAGGGTTTTTTTGAATCGATTCCGGCAGGCGAAAGCGGCTTTGCGATAGAAGTTCCCGCTTATACATGGAAGGTTGTGCTTGTTTTGGAATGCGGAAACAACGACCTTTTACGCATAAACGAACAAACATCCGTTATTGCCGTGTATATACCGAACAGCGAAGATTGTACCTTAGCTTGGTATAAATATGTACTGAGCGTGCGCGAACTTGAAATTTTAACGGGATATGATTTTTTTGCAGAGCTTCCCGACGATACGGAAGATTTTTTGGAAAATATAAGATTTCAATATGTCGAATAATAAATCCTAAGGCAAAGCCGGCTTCCTTTGCATATAATGACAAAGACTCAAATCTGCTTTATAATATCTATCACTAACATATGTTCAAGGACATGATGAGCAGGTGTATCGATAAAGCCGCAAAGCGTGTTGTTTTTGTTTTTTTTATACTTCCTCTTATATCCTGCGTTTCCGCCGGACGATTTGAAAGTCTCGATAAAAGTTTTGCCGCAGGTCATTACGCCGAGGCGCGATATAGCCTTGAAGCCGATAAAAATCGTTTATATACCGGCAGCGACGAGGTTTTATACTATCTTGATGCGGGTATGCTTTCACGTTTTGCCGGCGATTACGAAGCTTCAAACAAAGAACTTGGCGAAGCCGAAAAACTGATAGAATACTGTTACGCAAAGAGTATTTCCCAAGCTGTCGGTTCCTTTATACTGAACGATACCTTGATTGATTATGCCGGTGAAGATTATGAAGATATTTATACAAATCTCTTTATGGCCCTTAACTATATTCAACTGGGTAAAGCAGAAGATGCCTTTGTGGAAATTCGGCGTTTTGATAATAAAATCAAACTTCTGTCGTCAAAATACGAGAAGGCAATTTATGAAGCCAAGCGGCAAACGGAGAATATTCAGCCGTCCGCTTATTCCCGGCCGGATTTACGGTTTCACAATTCCGCCCTTGCCCGCTATGTAAGCCTTTTGCTGTACCGCAGCGAAGGAAAATTCGACAGCGCCGAAATAGATAAAAAATATATACAATCGGCTTTTGCGGCGCAGCCTTCTTTGTATCCTTTTCCGGTTCCGGCAGCCGTTGAAGAAGAGTTTTCGATTCCGGCAGACTGTGCACGGCTGAACGTTTTATGTTTTACCGGTTCGGCCCCCCGAAAAGAAGAAGAAGTTATACGTATTCCGGATGCAATAGGCGGCGCCTTCTTTAAAATTGCCCTTCCGGTTATGTATAAGCGGCCCTCGAAAACGGCTTCTGTCGAAGTGGAAGCCGAATCTGCCGACGGTATAAAAAGCCGCAAAAAACTTGAACTGATTGAAAGTATCGAAAACATTGCCGAGGATACCTTCCGCCAAAAACAGGCGCTTTTATACACAAAGGCTTTTTTGCGTGCCGCATCAAAAACAACGGCTTCTTCGGCGGTAAGCGCCGTTCTCGAATCTCAGGATGATGAAGGATTAAACGCCCTCGGCGGCCTTTTGAGATTTGCTTCGGGTATTTTTATAGAAGTGTCCGAGCGTGCCGATACGCGTATATCGCGTTTTTTTCCGGCGGAAGTGAGGGCCGGAGGCTTGAATCTTAAAAGCGGGCTGTACACGCTGCGGGTAACTTGTTATGATAAAAACGGCAGAATGTTGTACACGGAAACAAAAAAGGATGTTCCGGTACAATCCGGAAAGCTCAATATTGTGGAGTCGGTATGTACAAGATAATTAAAAACTTATGTATATGTATGCTTTGCCTGCTGCTCACCGTTTTAATCGGATGTGTAACAACGGACAAGGCGGATAGGGCGGGAAAACATAACGGTAAAGCGCCCTTATGGGTGAACGAGCCTTCTTCCGTATATCCCGATGCAGCCTATTTAAGCGGAGTGGGCTACGGGCCTTCCCGCGCCGATGCGGAAGCTGCCGCGGTTGCCGTTTTAACAAAGGCTGTCAGTCAAAAGGTGGAAGCTCAAAGTTCGTCGGTGCAGGAAATGGATGCGGCGTCTATGCAAAGCGTTCGTCGCGGTTTTTCTTCGGTTATACGGACTTCATCGACCGTGGATGAAATTACCGGTCTTGCAATCAAAGAAATATGGGCGGACAAAGACGGTTATTTTTATGCCCTCGCCCTTATCAATCGTGAAGATGTGGGCGCCCATTATGAACAGCGGATTAGGGCTTATGAAGACGGTATAAACGGTTTTATTCTCTTTGCTGCCGATAATCCTGCAAGTTTTGAAGCGGTTTCGGCTTTGAAAAAGGCGGCCTCTTCGGCTGCCGAAAACGAAAAAAATCTTTCACTCTTATCGGTTATACATCCGGGAAAATATAAAAAGCTTTCTTTGACCTATAAAAATACGCAAACGGTTGAAGCCCTGCTTTACCGCGAAATCGAAAAGATCGGCATTATCGTTGAAGTTGAAAACGATCGGGGCAAACGGCTCGAAACCGCTTTTTTAAAAGCATTAAAAGAAGCCGGATTTAAAGCTTCGACACCCTTTTCCGCCTCCGATACGGATACGATTTTCTACGTTTTAAAAGCGTCAATCGCCTTCGAACCTTTTAAAGGAAAAAGCGCAGCCGACAATATCTATGTGCGTTATAGTGTAAATGCCGATTTAATCGATAAACGTACGGGAAAAATTGTTTTACCCTGGAGTATTGCCGGCCGGGAGGCTCATGTTACGCAAAGCGAAGCGGAAAACAGGGCTTTGCGGACGATTGAAAATGAAATAAAACAGAAGTTCTTAGCGCACTTTTAAGATAATACCCAAAACGGCAATCGTAACGAGCACTTGCATAATCATAAATTTTACAAGAACCTGTGCCGGAGACCAGTTCCGTTCTTTTCTCATATGGTCATGGAGGGGAAAGCGGACATTCGAAAAAATGCGTATTTTAAAAAACCGCAGCAGGGCAACCTTTAAAAGTCCCGTTCCGCCGTTTAAAAACATAACGGAAGAGGTGGCAAAAATCAAAAAGGGGTTACCGCTTATCATTACCGTAACGCCTATAAAAAAGCCCAAGGCGCGGCTTCCGGCATCGCCCATAAGAACCTTGCTCGGATAGGCGTTGTGCCATAGGTAGCCCATAAGGACGCCTGCAAGAGAAAAAGTGATGATTGCCCAGCCTGCGCCGTCGGATAAATGCGGGACAAGCAGGTAGGCCGCAATGTCTTTGTGACCGAGAACAAAATAAAATAAAAGGCCCATTGTAATCAATGCAATGAGAACCAGGGTGCTTGAAAGACCGTCAACGCCGTCGGTACAGTTTGTGGTATTGATTGAAGTCCATAAAAGCAAAACCGCAATCGTTATGTAAACGGGAGCGCATACGGTAACGGAAAAGCTGATAAAAGGAAGCCAAAAACTCACTTCGCCGCTGCGGCTGAGGTCGGGATTCAAATAATACAGTACAAAGGCGCCGCACAGCGAAAGAAGCAAATCGAGGGCCCCCTTTTTATATTCTCCCCAGCTTATAAGACTGCGGTCGTCAAAAAAACCGGTGAGCATGGTAAGCCATGTTAAAACGAGAATAAGCGCTTGCTGTAAATCCAGGGGGGCAAAGATAAGGGCGACGGCAATAAAGACGGAGATAAAAACAACACCGCCGCCGGTGGGTTTACCCTTGGCCGCTTCGGCATTAATCGTAAATTCTCTTCCCCGGTCGCTCGGTAAAAAGCGGTAACAGCGGGGAAGCAGAAAATATACAAGAATAAAGCCCGTATATAAGGCGAGTGAAATCAATACGGCATAGGACTGCAAAAGCCGTCCCGGGCCGAAAATATTCATAATATGCGATGCAAGGTAGTATAACATAGATTAATATATTATAAAACACTTCGCTTTTTTTGTCATTACGGATATTTATTTTTGGTTAGAGTTGAGCTTTGATTTTTGCCGCTTTGAAATCCCCTGAACCGAGCCGATAACGGCTGTTCCGAGAACAACTGCCGCGCCCGCTTCCAAAAGACTGTTGCCGATAAGCACTGCCCACATAACCTGCAAAGGAATCGCCGAAGCGATTACCAAAGCTCCGAGTACAAAAACCGCATGTAAAAGCGTACCTGAAAAAGCGGTTAAAGAAACCGCTAAAAGCATAAAAGACGAGGGTAAATGCTTACAAATGAGCGAAAAGGCCTTATACAGTAAAAAAGTACATATGCCGAATAAAATACGCGGCAAAACGGAAATAAGCGGATTTTGGAAAAACGGATCAATCGGTCCTGCAGGAGATACCGCTGCGTACACTAAGGATGAAAGGCCGAAGACGGCTGCAACCGCCGTTCCCGCCCACAAACCCGATAATCCTTCAGGATGTAAACAGACGGCTAAAATAACGGGGATGTGCAGGATGGTAATCGCCGCTCCGCTAAACCAGGGAATAAAACCCAAACGGGTAACCGTCAGTAAAACCGTAAGCGCACCCAAGGCACCCGCCGTTGCAAGGATACGGTTTGCGTCATGTTTTTTATATGTGAACTTTTCCATAAGGAACAGTATAGCATAAAGCGGGCAAAAGAACCAGCTCGGCAACGGGAACAATTATCCGCGTATTGTGCCTGCGGCCGGTTTTCGCTTACGAAAGGTTACTATGGGGGCGGCCGTCTCTTTGCAGTTTTCTTTTTTTGTGTTATACTCCGGCGAGAGTGAAAAAAAGCGG
Source organism: Treponema sp. HNW (assembly GCF_050320395.1). GTDB lineage: Bacteria > Spirochaetota > Spirochaetia > Treponematales > Treponemataceae > Treponema_C. Next base: position 2,796,371 of record NZ_CP144459.1, on the reverse strand, counting down.
CGGATTTCATTGCCGCCTTATATACAAAGAGAAGGAAAACATATGCATGAACTGGGAGTTGTGTGCGAAGTTTTAAAAACCGTACAAAAAATTATTGAAGAAGAACAGGTGTCCGAAGTCGAAAAAATCGTTTTGCAAGTCGGAGAATTAAGCGGTATTGTCCCGTCTTATCTGGAAGAATGTTTTCCCGCGGCAGTGTATAAAACGCCGTTTGAAAATACAAAACTTGAAATGGAAGTTGTTCCCGGCGAAGTTAAATGTAAAAACTGCGGCAAAGAATTTAACGGCTTTGCTTATAATTTAAAATGCCCCGTTTGTGCAGGCGAACAGCTGGAAGCTTTAAGCGGCCGCGAATTTATTATCAAAGAAATTCTTGCACGCTGACCGGACTTTTTATAAGTGCATGATGCCCGTTCTGTAAAGTTTTAAAAATTTCTCATCAACGGTATCAATCGAATTTTGTAAAAGGTTTATTATTCTTTTTTTATCATGCGGAAGTTTGCCCGACAGCGGGACGGTGTTTGAAACCGTATTTGCATAAATCGTCGTTTCCGCAGTCAGGTTTTGGATCAGGATTTTTTGTTCCTGTAATTTTTCAAGCTCGGAGGTTTCGGTAAAACGGCCCTGCCGTATTTCATTGAAATTTTATATTATATCGGTATTGAACATATAAACCGTTTCGGTAAATTACGCCGCCGAATAGGTGAGATTAACGAGTCTTCTTTGACTAAACAGCTGCGTGAACTTGAGGCGGACGGTTTTCTTTTAAGGCATGATTATAAAGAGATTCCGCCCCGGGTGGAATATTCTTTAACCGAGACGGGGAAGAGCTTTATGAAAGTTTTAAAAGCTATGCAAAAATGGGGAGAGGATAATTTAAAATAAAATCCGTACCAACTCTTCCGCAAAGGGAACGACAATGTCGGCGTTTTCGGCAAGCAGTTTTTTGCGGTCTCCGAAGCCTTCCGTTACCGCACAGGTATGTGCGCCGAGGGCTCGGCCTGCCTGAATATCGGTAGCCGAATCTCCGACCATAAGGACCTTTTCAGGTACTATAGCGGCATTCCGTTTTTTTTCGATAAGGTCTATTGCAAGGGCCAAGCCTTCGGGGGCGGGTTTGATGCGGGAAAGCTGTTCCGGCCCCACGACGGCGTCAAAAAAACAATCTATTGAAAAATGTTTTAAAATCTCTCGGGTAACGCTTAAAGGTTTATTGGAAACAACCGCGCAAAAGACGCCTTTTTCTCTCAGTTTTTCCAAAAGTTCATATACGCCTTTGTAAAGGAGCGTTTTTTCCGCCGAATGGGTACGGTACCGCTCAACATACCAGTCAAAAAACTCGGAAAAATTCGGCATAGTATCCGCTTTTATTCCCTGATAGCCGAGGGCACGGATTAAAAGGTTTTTTGCACCGTCACCTACAAAACTGATAATTGTATCCTGCGGTTCTTCTTTATAGCCGAAGTGCGTCAATGCGGCGTTTACCGATGAAGCGATGTCCGCTCCCGAATCTATTAAAACACCGTCCAAGTCGAACAATACCGCTTGCAGATTAAGTTTTTCTTTCATTTTTTTCTCCAAAAGACTTTAAATCACCTAATCAGTATAGACTAAAACGAAACCGCGGACAAGCGGCGGGAGAAAGAGTGAACAGGAATAAAGAAGGCTTGACCACATAGAAAAATACATATTATTATATAACAGAGGAGATGTCATGTTGGTAGAAACCGCTCATATAATGCCGATTACGAAGTTACAAAAAGAACTTACTCAAACGGTCAGAAAAGTTTCCGAAGAAAATAAGTCCGTTTATATTCTGAAAAACAACAATATGGAAGCAGTTATGATTCCGTTTAAAGAATATGAATATCTTTCAATACTCGCCGATGTTTTTGAACGGATGGAAATTGCGGAACATATTGCATTGAGAATGAAAAATTATAATGCAAAGAAAAATGCGGCTTGGGATTCGGTCCGCCAAGATTAAAGCGGTATAAAGCAAATCATGGAAGAAACACTATATCGGATAGAACTTATTCCGGCCGCGCTGGAAGATTACCGCAAACTTGACGGAAGTGTCAGAAAAGATGTAAACAAAAAAATAGATAAACTCAAAAAAAATCCGTTTGCCGGAGATGAGCCGGGCAATAGAGATAATATTAATTTAACAGGGTTCTACAAGCTGTATGCGTGTAATAAACGTATAAGAATTGTATATCGGTTAATTACGCCTGAAAAAATCGAGATCGTGGAAATTTGGGGTATCGGTAAACGGGAAAAAGCGGAAATCTATAAAGTTGTAGCGGACAGATTAAAAAATAAAATGTGTTAGCGGGAGCTGAATACCGATAATATCGTTGACAACCGGCGGATATATTGTATACTTAAAATAAGGAATTTTCATCTCTATTTGATGGTCGGTTGTTATGGGAAAAACAATTATCAGTGCGGACAATCGTTTTGAATGGGATGAAGAAAAGAATATTGCAAACATAAAAAAGCATGGTATTGCTTTTGAGGAAATATTGGATGTATTTGATGACCCGCATTTTTTAGTGCGGTATGATGATAAACATTCCGATAAAGAAGACAGATATAGGGGAATCGGCTGTATTAACGGGCTTTTAATTGTAATCACTACGTTTACTGAAAGAACAAGAACAAGAATTATATCCGTCCAAAGGGCGGATAATACCGTGAAGGAGTTTTACAATGATTATGTCAAAAAAATTAACGGCTGAACGCATTGCCGAAATTGAAAAAACTCCCATTATATATGACGATGACAGTCCCAAACTTACACAGGAAGAGTTGAAAGATTTTGTGCCGTATCATCAAGCATGTTCTAAAAAAGAAACAATTTCTATAAAAATAGATGCGGATATCCTTGCCTTGATAAAAGCAAGCGGAAGCGGATATCAGACAAGAATAAACAAATGTTTGAGAAAGGCGGTTTTGTCGGGAACATTTTGACCGTCCCGGCAAAAACGGCAAGGTTTAGCGGGTGCTGAATACCGACGAAGGTTTGCGCCGTATAAGGCGGGCCTGTGCAACCGAAATCCGTTCGGGTTCCCGATTTTCTTCAACCTGTAAAATAAGAACGGCGTCCGAGGATTTTTTTTCGAGGCCCAGCGGAAAGCCGCACAGGGTTTTTTCGGCACAAACGACTTCCACAAAATCGGAATAAGCAAGGGCATTTTCTATAATGCGGATTTTACCCAAAAAGTCCATGCCGGAAGCTGCATTTTTTTCACTTCGTATCGAGGTTTCGCTCAGCTGGCCGGCGTTTAACACGGTTTTGCGGTGAATGCGCAGCATAAGGGCCTCTTCGGATTCTTTCGGTAAATTCTTTTTTATTACTTCCGCCTTCATTGCCGCAATATGGGCCCTTTGAAACTCTTTATCCGTTTGTATATTTTCAATACAGTCCGGAGAAATAAGCGGTTTTCCGGATAAAAGACCTGTTAACAAATCTTTGTGCTGCACAAGCGCAGCAAAGGGCAGACTTTCGCTTTGTGTTTCAAAGCCTTGGATTCCGCCGATGAATTCAAGAGAGCTTTTTTTGATTATATCGGAGGCTTCTTCATCGCAGGTAAAATCAAGGAGATAAATGCCGGGGGCAAGGTGCGCACGTATATGCGCAGCTAAAACCGGATTTTTTTCCGTTTGCAGGCGTTTGTCTTCGGCAACCTGCAAAACATAGCCCTTAAACAGTTTTCCCGAATTATACAGTGTATGCCAATCATGTAAAGAAAAACGCACGTTTTGGGGCAGGGGGTGCAAAGCGTTTTTTTCCAAAATGTCGATAAGTTTTTCAAGCGAAATGCCGTTTTCAAAAGCCCGCAAACAAGCCGCCTTTGTGATACGGAAACGACTGACCGCTCCGCAAAGTTCCGACTCCATGCATGAAGTTATATCAAAAAAGAGGGCCGGCGGAAGTTCTTTTAAAACGGTAACGGAAAAACCGGCATCAATGCTGATTGCCTTTGTGCGGGTCTCTTCCGCTTTTTCTTCGGTGAATAAGGCGGAATGCAGGCGGTAGCGATTTTTTTCGGCAAGCGGTACAAGGAGGCCGAAACACACAAGGGCGTCAAAAAGCGTTTCCGGAGTAAATCCTTTTTCGAAGCGGTCGACATCATCGATGTGAGGATTTTGAACCGCATTGTCACGGAACAAACGCCTAAGCCGGCCTTCTTTTTTTTCAAGACTTCCGCCGTATCGCCGATTTTCCTGCAATAAAAAAATCACACGAAGTATGTATGAGCGTGAAAGCGAATCGGAGGGGCCGTTTTTTTGTAATACGCTAAAAAGATCCGCTGCAAGGGAGGCGTTTTGTTGCAAAAGATCGCGGGAAAAATAACCGCAATAGGCGGCGCATAAATACGCATAACGGCTTATAGGCGGTAAAAGGGCAAACGAGAGGCGTTTTGCTTTATCTACTTCGGCAAGAGCCGCGTTATGCCGAAAAACGGATAAATTAGCCAATGTTCTGTGCAGGGAAGATAAAAATTCCTGAGGGATACCGGGGAAGCGTTTTTCCAAAACGGCAGCCGCCTTTTTTTTGAAACTTCCGTCTATACGGCGGCAATCGGGAAATTCGGCGGTAAATGCAAACCATGAAGCTAAAAGATGTGCCGACACAAAATACCCCTTAGAGCTGTCGTAAGGTTCCTTGTCGGTTTTATCGTATGCGGCCGAATCGGATTCGGTATTTTCAGGCAAAAATAAAAGAGCTGCAGGAGCACGTTTTTCCAATTCATCGCACAAAAGGGGGTTTACGGCAAAATAATCGTTGCCGTTTTCATCTTTTTTGCGGAATAGAATCAAACGCTCTTCCAAATTTAAAAAGCCGTCATGTAAAAAGGCAAAAGAAAATCGGGATGCGAAAAAAGCCGCAGCCTTTTGTTTTGTACAGCGGGGAATATGTATAACGGATGCAATGAGGATCAAATCTTCTTCGGATAAAAGAGCGAATAACACACGGCGGTTTTCTTCTTTGTGCAAAAAAGAGGTGAGAGCTTCAATGAGTTTTCGCTTATTATAAGGTGTTTTGACTTCGCCGACATAAAGCCGCACAAGATCGAAAAAACGGGTTTCATTCATACCGGTAAGAAAATCATGCCATAGGAGTATTTCTTCGGCTTTTTTATTCATATCCCGCTCCCGCTGCCGGCACTGCTTTTAGGACGGTCTTCTTTTTCTGTGTTTTCTTCAAAAACGGGAATATCTTCAATGTTGCGTACCAGGCGATAAGAATAACCCTGTTCGGCGAGGAATTTTTGGCGGTTTAAGCCGTATTCTTCTTCCTGAGTTCCCGCGGTAATCAATGTGATAAAGCGCGCGGTACGGTTTTTGGGGCGTAAAATGCGGCCGAGCCGCTGCGCTTCTTCCTGCCGGCTTCCGAAGGTTCCCGATATTTGAATGGCCATCGAAGCGTCAGGCAAATCGATTGCAAAATTTGCAACCTTGGAAACCGCCAAAACTCTCAGCCTGCCTTTGCGAAAATCGTTGTAAATGACATCGCGCTCGCGGATAGGGGTTTTACCGGTAATAATCGGTATGTGCAAAAGGCCTGCAATCTCAAATAATTGGTTTAAATACTGGCCGATAATCAGTATTTTGTCGTCCGAAAAGCGCCGTACCAAATCGAGGACAAGGGGAATTTTAAGCGGATTTTCTCCGGCAATACGGTGTTTTTGACGCAGGGAAGCAACCGCATATTCAAGTTCTTTGCTTTTATCCAAATCGGTACGGAATTCTATGCATTCGGCCCCTGCAATCCATCCGGAGCTTTCAAGTTCTTTCCACGGAACATCGTAACGTTTGGGCCCGACCAGGGAAAAAACCAAGCCCTCACAGCCGTCTTCACGCACGAGGGTGGCTGTTAAGCCTGCCCGGCGGACCGCCTGCAATTCGGCTGTTACACGGAATACGGGAGCGGGCAAAAGATGTACTTCATCGTAGATAATAAGGCCCCAGTTTCGTTCCCGGAACAGTTTAAAATGGGGATAAGGCCCGCCTTTTTCGGGTCTCCATGTTAAAACCTGATAGGTTGCGGCGGTTACCGGCCGTATTTCCTTTTTTTCTCCCGAATATTCACCGATTTGATCGGCGCTTAAATCGGTTTTATCGATAATCTCGGCTATCCACTGATGAACGGAAGATATATTCGCCGTAACGATGAGCGTATTCGTACGCAGTTTTGCCATTAAAAGAAGGCCTACAATCGTTTTTCCCGAACCGCAGGGCAGCACGAGGGTTCCGAATCCGGTCCCCGGACCGCAGTCTCCCAAAAAGGCTTCCGCCGCTTCGGTTTGGTATGGCCGCACAATAAAGTCTTTTTGTGAAAGAGTTTTTGTACGTAAATTGATTTCCAGCGGTTCTCCCTCTCTGAGCGGAACCTCGTCTTTTACCGGCCAGCCCGTTTTTAAAAGCTCTTCTTTAATGGTTCCCCTGTCCGTAAGGCTTAAACGAAAGCGGAGATTTTCGCAAGCCGGCGTTAAATATTTTGCAAGCTTTTTGTTTGCTTCGAGTTCCCGAAATACCGCAAGGGAATCGGTTTGTAAAATCAGACCGTCTTCGGCTTCATCCGCTGTACCGGTTTTATCTGTTGAAGTATCGGGGATTAAGCGTATCTTTCCGAATCGTTCCGCGGTTTCAAAAATCCATGCACGAACAGCTTGAGGAATATCAAAGCGGGAATAGGTTTGCAAAACGGAGAGGGCGTAATCGGGAGAAAAGCCCGCGCCTGCGGCATTCCATAAAGAAAGGGGAGTGAGTCGGTAGGTATGCAAATGCTCCGGCGAGCGCTCCAATTCCGCAAAGGGAATTAAAGCGCGGCGGCACTCATCGGCACGGGGAGCATGAACATCCAACAGCAGTGTTTTATCGCCCTGAACAATCAGCGGCGCTGAATTTTGCATAACAGTCTATTTTAATCCGTTAAGCTGAATTCTTCAAGACGTCCTATTTGTTTTATTTTATCGGTGAGGGCAAAGATATCCAATGTGGGCGGAACTTTTACGGAAAACGAAATACTTAAATGCTTTTGGCCTAAAATACGCGTAACATCGGTGGTCATAATAATTAAACCGTTTGCATAAATCAGTTTGCTCAAGGCTTCCAAATCTATGCGCTTGTTTTCAAATACAAGGTTTAAGTGCTTTGCCCGCTCGGCAGGGAAGTACTTTTCTTCGACTTTTTCAAGATAAATGAGAGAAACTTCACATACAAGGAGGGCCATAAGGGCGGGGAGAATAAAGCCCGAACCGATGGTTAAGCCCATAGCCGCCGCAACCCAGATAATAGCCGAAGATGTCAGCCCTTTGATATTTAATCCCTGACGCAATATGGTTCCGGCTCCCAAAAAACCGATGCCTGAGACAACTTGGGCCGCAATACGGGAGGGGTCTCCGCGCACGCCGGTTTCAGAGAGGCCCGAAGTATATATTGAAAGCATCATAAGCAGGGTTGATGAAACGGAAATTAAAATAAGGGTACGCATTCCCACAAATTGCTGACGGATTTTACGTTCCAAACCTAAAACCGCACCTGTAAAGAGACTGATTAAAATACGCGCAAGACAGGCGTACCAGGTTAAATCTCTTCCGAATAACATATCATAAATATCTGAAAAGCTCATATTCCATTATCGGTTAAAAAGATTTATAACCGCAGGGAATTTTGCTCCCGGCCGCAGCCAGCGGACGGATTTTTCGGTTTTCGCGGTTATTTCCGTGCTATGCATTTGCGGAAGCGAAAACAGATAATCCGCGGTTTCTTCTTCTCCCGCCTGTCCGGATGCGGAAGCATATTCTATTAAAAGGCTCTTTGTCGGAGATGCCGACAGAGAAGCGGCGGTGTTTTCGGCAAAGGATTTAAAAGCTTCACCGGCGGCCGATAAAAGCGGCGATGCCGGATTTACGGTTTCTTTTAAACGGGCGTTGAGTTTTATATAATCGCTTTTTCCGGGATGAGATTTATAGACAAAACAGAGGGTTCCGCCGCCCGTTTTTTTAAAACGGTCAATCAATTCCCGGGTTATATACATATATGAGGCGATAAATAGATCTATGCCCTCCGTAAGCGAACGGGTGCCTGTAAAAAAGTCGTCTCCGGCTTTTGCGTAAAGGGCCGTATCGAATATTAAAACCGCATGGGTAAGCTTGTTCAAAGAAGTTTGGGCTTCCAATACAAACGAGCGAGCCGATAAGGAGGATGAACGCTGCCAGACAAAGGCTTTTACCGGTTCCGAGGGAAGCTGCTCTTTATTTTGCTCCGAAACGGAAACCGCCGCCGAAAAACCGTTTGCAAGAGCCGCGTTCACAAAGGCCGTGCTTTCGGGAAAATCCTTTCCCGCTATAATAAGTCCTTTTTCCATAAAAAAAGTATAACAAAGCTTTCGGCTTTTCTCAAGCCTAAAACTCGCCTCAAGGCATGCTTTTATGAGGGCTTGTCGGCCGGTATGTTGACTGTCTTTGCCGCATAAGGTATGCTTCTCGGTATGAAAATTTGGATAAAATACCTTATCGGCTGTACGCTCGGCATCTTTGCCGCCCTGTTTTTACCCTTTGAAAATCAAATATTTAAATCGGTTTTACATTTTTTGACCGAGCTTACCCTTAGAATGGGACGATATTTTTTACTGCCCGTACTTTTTTTCAGCATAACAATCGGCATAACAAAGCTGCGCGGCTCGGGCAAACTGGTACGCACGGGTGTATTGACGGTTGTATCGGCCTTGGTAATCAGTTTGATTACAACCCTCATCGGTATTTTTTCCGCCCTTATTATAAAGCTTCCGCGTATTCCGATTTCGGTTGAAAAGATTTCCGATCCGATTAATTTGGAATTGCCCAAGCGCCTTTTGTCCTTATTTCCCTTTAACGGAGCGGCCGGACTTTTTGACGGTGATTTTTTACTGCCCGTCTTTGTTTTGGCCGGTTTTATCGGAGCCGGCTTTGCTTCGGATGCAATCAGGGCAAAACCCGCCTTTACCTTTTTCGATTGCCTTGCCCGTATCAGCTTTGAAGTTCTGAGCTTTTTTACGGATTTAATTGCAATCGGAATGATTGCCGTTTCCTGTACCTGGGCCCTGTCTCTTTTTGATGTTCTTAAAACGGGAACTTTTACCGGTTTGATTATTTTACTTGCGGTTGACGGTCTTATCATCATTGTAGGCCTTTTACCCGTTCTTTTGCGCTTCTTATGCCGCGAAAATCATCCGTATAAAGTACTTTTTGCCGGTATAGCTCCGATTATAGCGGCTCTCTTTTCCGGAGATGTCAACTTCAGCCTTGCCTTAAACCTGCGCCATGCAAAAGACAGTTTGGGTGTTAAACGCAGAATCGGCGCGGTGAGCATGCCGCTTTTTTCGGTTTTTGCCCGAAGCGGCACCGCCCTTGTTATTGCCGTTTCTTTTATCGTCGTTTTGCGTTCATATTCCAGCTTGGGTGTATCTTTACGCGATCTTATGTGGCTTACGGGCATGTCCTTCGGTATTTCGTTTTGTTTAAGCGCCTTTCCTTCAGGCGGTCCCTTTGTTGCTCTGACCCTCTTGTGTACGCTCTACGGGCGCGGTTTTGAGGCCGGTTATCTTTTGTTAAAGCCGGCCGCCTTTATCATCTGCGCCTTTGCCGCTGCCATAGACACGGCAACCGCCCTTTTTGCAACCTATTACATAGCCTCACGCGAAAAGATGATAATAGCCAAGGATTTGAAACATTATATATAGGGAGCCTCTAAAAACTCGGTTAGCTTTTTAGAGGGGCCCTATAAGCTTGTAATTGTGCGAGCGGGGGTAAAATATCCTAATCCGTCTCCAGCATAATCGTAAAGGGGTTTCTTCGATATAAGATATATAAAAAAGAGCCGCTTTTTTGGCGGCTCTTTTTTATACATTATCCTTTATTATTTTTTACTTCCCCGCCGTCTGCTCCCTCAAAGGTTCTTCCCCAGCCGGTACACACGGCAACACAGATAACCGCAAAAAGGAAATAAGCGTATAAGGTTCCTCCTGCTACAGCTAAAGGTGAAAGACCGGTAAGCGCTGAACCTATAAATACAAATACACTCATAAACGGAATACATGCCGGCAAACTGTTTGCCGTTGCATCCAATAAATTAGCTCTCCGGTAAGGGTGGATATCCCGTGCTTTACCGATTTCATTTAAAACCGGACCGAACGTTAGTATACACACACTTGATACGCCTCCGAAAATAATATCGGTCAACGAAATACCTATAATGGCGGCAATCTCCGTTCCTCGGGGTGTTTTTGCCATCTTGCTCTCTAATATCCTTTTTACAATATAGTCGAGCATTCCGGCCTCGGTAATCACACCCATAATACCGAATACGGCGATTACTAAACCGACTGTTCCCAGCATACTTGCAACACCGTTTACCAAAAAACCCGTAATAGCATTATGTTCGGGATCATTGGCAAAGACAGCAGAAAGAGGAAACAAACCCAGAGAGACTCCTGTTAAAATACCTAAAAGTAAACCGATAAACAAGCCTAAGAATATATTACGTGTTTTTGTTGCAATGATGAGCATGATAATCACAGGAATCAGCATAAATAAGCTTTTAGGATTTGCCGCTTGTTCGATTTGTATACTTTCAACTCCGGTTCCCGTTCCGCCGAAAATTAAAAAGAACAGCAGGGTTATACTGCCTGCAGCTAAAGAATATTTTAAACGTGAACGAACACATCCTCCGACATCGGCAGGGCTGCCGTTTCGGAATTGTTGAGTAGAAGCGGAGGCTATAGTTGTATCCGAAATGGGGGCTAAATTATCTCCAAAAATTGCACCGGAAACAATAGCTCCTGCTAAAAACATAGGATTTGACTGAAGCACGATACCTGCCGGGTAAAAAATCGGAAATGCTGAAAACATTGTGCCTATTGAAGAACCTGTTGCTGTAGACATGACACAGACAGCAAAAAAAACAAAACCGACAAAGATACCGCCTTTAACTCCTATGGAATTGGCCAGCCATACGAAGCCGCCCGACAGATTGCTGGCTTTCATAAGGGCGGAAAACATTCCGATGACAAAAAAGATGACAATGACGGAAACGGAACTTACGGAAGATATACCTTTAATGGCAGCATTCCAGTATTTTGTATAACTTGTACAAAATACGCCTCCGATAAGCAATGCTATGAATCCGGCCATGGCTAAAGCTTCCATGTTGAATGCTTTCAGCCCTATAAACATTAAGGCGCAAAAAGCAAAAAAGATAACAACCGGAACTAATGACAAAAACATACTTCCTCTAAATTGAAGTACTTCATGTTTTTCTTGTCTGTTCTCCATTTTTTTCCTCCTCCTGGAAAATAAATTTAATTCACAAGATTTCTCTCTTGAGCCATGTCCAGTAATACAGAACGAATACGTTTAAATCTTTCGACGGCAGCTTCGTCATCCCAAAAACATCCGGTAACAATGCGAATATAACCCTTGCCTTGTTCTCCGTACGGATTTCCTTGGTTAACCAGTATTTTTGCTTCCGACATTAATCTCGAAACAACTTCTTCACTGCTTCCCAGTTTACTGATATTCAGCCATGAAAGAATTCCGCTTTCACTCATTTTCATCCGCACTCCGGGAATATCATGCAGAATTTCATACGCAAGGCGGCGGCGTTTTTCCAGTTTAATATAGTTTTGTTGTAAATGCTCCGTATCTTCTATGGCGGCAATAGCCCCTATTGTTGATAAGGTTGATGACGCACCCAAAACATTTACCGCAGCTCCATATAGGACATCCATAATAACATCGTTTGCATATATATACCCGATACGGAATCCGGAAAGACCTATCCCTTTGGAAATTGAACAAACCGTAAGCGTTCTTTCCCACATTCCGGGGAGAACCGCCGGATGGACAAATTCAATTCCATCATAAATATGATCTTGAAACGCCTGGTCGCTTACTAAAATCAAATCGTGTTTTTTTACAAATTCGCATAAGTCTTCTATGCTTTTTCGGCGAAAAACGGTCGTTGTAGGATTATTAGGATGACAAAAGAGAACCATCTTGGTTTTAGGGGAAAGCCGCTTTTCAAATTCTTCTATGCGAAATTGATAATTATCTTCTTCAAACAGCGGAACAGGAACCGTTTTGGCACCTAATAATTTACCGTTTAAAAAATTACTCGGATAACTCGGATCCGGAACTAAGACTTCATCTCCTTCATTGATAAACGGCATCATTGAAAACAAAAGACCGGAATCGGAGCCCGGCGTGATAATAATATTACGCGAAGGGTCTATGGTTAATCCCGTTCTTTTTGTAATATATGCTGCAAGAGTTTTTCGCAGTAATAAATCACCGATAGGCATTGAATAGTGAGATGCAAACCCTTGATCGACAGCTTCATGTAGAACTTTTTTAACGGATTCGGGAATTGAGGGGTCGGGGAAAAAGGGGTCTGCCCAAGCCATAATATCACCGCCGGCTTTCATAAAATTTCCGGCACCCTCGCCTACATCGGCTTTTGTAACTTCAAGAAAAAGACCTCCTTGTAGATCTTTAAACTTGTGATTCATTAAATGTCTGATATTGATAATACTACCCTCCTATAACTTCCGCAATTGCTTCCACTTCAACCAAGACTCCTTTCGGCAGGTCTTTTACGGCAATACAGCTGCGTGCGGGTTTTTCGGTAAAGAATTCCGAATATACTTTGTTAAAAGCAGCGAAATCGGCCATCGACGAAAGAAAACATGTTGTTTTCAATACCGAGTCTAATGAACTTTCTCCGGCTTCCAAAACGGCTTTTAGGTTTTGTAAAACCTGCTTTGTCTGTTCCGTAATTTCGGTACCGATTACCTCACCGGTTTCAGGCGACAAAGGTATTTGGCCGGAGGTAAATAAAAAATTACCGCTGCGGATACCTTGAGAATACGGGCCGATTGCAGCCGGTGCTTTTGAAGTGTTAACCTTCTCATTCATATGTCCTTCTCCTTTTAGTTATTTTTCTTTAATATATGGTAACACTGAAATTTTTTTTAGTCAATAAATTTTTTTACATTATTTTATATGCATTTAAACTCTTACAGGATTCAGTTCTTTAAATTTCAAAAAGAATTAATTATAATGAAATACCAGGGGGTTCTCAATGAGACATGCTATAACCTTATCTTTAACCGATAGAGCCATTCTTGCTTCATACGATTCCGTATTGGACGGTCTCTCCGCCTTTTTCGGTGATGGAATAGAATTTGTTCTTCACAGTCTTGAAGACTTGGACCATTCCGCAATAAAAATTATAAACGGTCATTATTCAAATAGAAAAGTCGGTGCACCCATTACTAATCTTGCATTGGAACTTTTACAAAAAATAAATCTTAATAAACACGACAATCCGAATATGATATACCAAAATCAGAGTAAAAACGGGTCTCCCATTAAGGCGGCAACCTTTCCTATTTTTGGAGAAAATAAAAAAATCATAGGATTAATATGTATTAATTTTCATTTGGATATTCCTCTATACATATTTTTAAATAATTTTTTTAACTTTCGGGAAAATATGCGGAACAACGCGGAATTATTGGCCTCCAACTCTGAAGATATAATTATTTCACGGGTTGAAGACGCAAAAAAGAACGTATGGCATAATGAGGATATTCCTTTGCACAATAAGAATAAAGAAATTATTACAATATTATTTTACGAAAATATTTTCAGTTATAAAAATTCAGTTGAAAAAGTAGCGGATCTTTTAAATCTATCTAAGAATACTATTTATCTGCATATACGGAATTTGAAAAAGAATTAAAGATATAAAGAATACCTATATCTTTACCAAAGATATACCCCCTCCCTAATCCGTCTCCAGCATAATCGTAAAGGGGCCGTCGTTTACAAGGGAGACCTTCATGTCGGCTCCGAAAATACCGTGCTCAATCTTTGCAAATTTTCCTTCACAAAATGAAAGAAAATGCTCATATAAGCGGTTTGCGTGAGCAGGGGCGGCAGCCTGCTCAAAGCCGGGCCTGTTGCCGCGGAGGCAGTCGGCATAGAGGGTAAACTGCGAAACAACCAGAAGTTCTCCGCAGACATCGTCTATTGAAAGATTGGTTTTGCCTTTTTCGTCTTCAAAAATACGCAGTTTACGGATTTTTTCCGCCGCCTTTTCGACCGTTTGTTCGGTGTCGGTGTGGGTGATTCCCAAAAATACGAGAAAGCCGCGTTCAATCGAACCGGTACATTTTCCGTCTGCGGAAACGGATGCGGAAAGAACGCGCTGAATTAAGCATTTCATTTATACGATAACGCCCTTTGTAGAAGGAACTTCAGTTCCGCGCCGTTCATCGATGGCTACCGCATCGCGAACAGCCCTTGATGCCGCTTTAAACAAAGCTTCCATTTTATGATGGTCGCTTCTTCCGCGCAGGGTATCCAAGTGAAGGGTGCATTTTGCCGTACTTACAAAACCCTGCCAAAAATCCTCAAAACAGTCGGTTTGAAACGAGGTTTCTTTTCCGTCCGCACCGACCGATACAAGGGGTACACCGCTTAAATCGGCATTGCATACCAAAAAAGAACGTCCGCCGAAATCGACGGCGGCACGGCAGAGGGTTTCGTCCATGGGATAAAGACAGAATCCGGCACGGTAAATGCCTGCACAGGAGCCGAGGGCTTGGGCAAAGGCGGAACCGAGAACAATGCCGGTATCTTCAATCAAGTGGTGCTGGTCGACATCCAAATCGCCTTTAAGGGTACCTGTAAGGTCAAACAGACCGTGCTTGCAAAAGGCATGCAGCATGTGATTAAAAAATCCGATAGGACATTCAAGATCGCAGTTTCCGCTGCCGTCGATATTTAATTGGAGCATTATATCGGTTTCCGCCGTTTTTCGTGCACATTCGGCTATTCTCATACATTTTCCTTTTTAAGCAAGCACCTTTCTCAGTTCGTATTCCAAAATATCCGTTGCGCCCAACTCTTTTAAGCGCGGCAATAAAGCCGGCACTTCGCTTTGCTTAACCGCAATTTTTACGGCAAAGCCCGCCTCATGTGTGCCTCCCGGACCGTGGGAGGTGCCCGATTTTTCATGATCGGCCGAATACAGGGGAGAAACGGTCGGACTTCTCATAGAAGGAAGTCCTTTTACCAATGTATCGAAATTTTCGGCACTTACGTTCATTTCGAGCATAACGCGGCCGCGCGCGTTCAAAACCGCCTCAAAAAGCATTTTTAATTCCATAATTTTTTGCCTTTTTTCGGGGTGTGAAAGGGCGATTTTTGAGGCGAAAAAACGGGTAGAGCTTTCCGCAATTGTTTCGACAATTCGAAGGCCGTTTTCGGCAAGAGTGCGGCCGGTTGCGGTATTGTCGATAATCATGTCCGCATCGTCTGGCGGAAATACTTCGGTAGCACCGGAGGTATGCAATACAACCGCTTGGATATTTTTCCTTTCAAGCCAACGGCGCGCAATATTTTCGTATTCGGTTGCGGCAACTATACGCTTTGATTTTAAATCTTCGTCGTTCAAAGCCGAAGGAACGGCCGCCACAATGCGCACCTTATCGAAGCCCAAGTCCATAATTTCTTCGACATCGGCACCGGTTTCATCAATCCAATCGCGTCCCGTAAAACCGCAGTCATGGGCTCCCATTTCCAACAGTTTTCCGATGTTTTGAGGCTTCATCACCTTTGCTTCCAAATCATCCTGATTGACGATAGGCCGGTATGCCCGTTCGGGCAGTTTTACCGAGATTCCGGCACCCGCAAGAAGTTCAACCACATTTTCGTAAATCCTGCCCTTGGGCAGCAAAATCTTGAGCTTGTCCATGGATTTATCATACAAAAAAATAATGGACGTGTATAGGGTTCATTACCCCTGTTCGCCGCGAAGTTTTTTTGCCGCTTCTTTAACACCGACGGCTCCCGAAGCGCAGAGGGCGCTTATAAAGGGCCGACCGATCATCACTTCGCAGACACCCAACGAGCCCGCGGCAAGAATATCCCTGTGTGTACGGATACCGCCGTCAACCCAAAGTTCGGCGCAGTTGGCTTTTAATACGGAACCGTATTCGGCTAAAAATTCTGCCGTGCTTCCTGTACGGTTTTCCACGCGCCCGCCGTGATTCGATATAACGACTATATCCGGCTTAAGCTTTTTTACCATATCGACTTCTTCTGCATTAAACACACCTTTTACCGCAAAGGGAATTCCGGCTTTTTTCTTTAATTCGGCAAGCTGTTCGGCACTCTTTTTTTCCAACTGCACAAGGCGGCGCATGGTGAGAATATTGTATGAATCTATATCCACGCCGATTATTTCGGCAACGGGGCGGCTCCATTCAAAGCGTTCAAGAATTCGTTCGTTCGGATAGGGCTTTATAAAAACGGCGGCAGCGGCGCGCGGGTTAACCGTTTTCCGTTTTTCCACCGCCTTGATACCGGACAAGAGTTTTATATCCGGACAGCCGTCGCCTATCGCAAGCTTTACGCCCGCTTCGTCTGCCGCATGTATTATGTCGATATAAAATGATTCTTCATCTTTGTAGCCGACGTTTTCAACCGCTCCCGTTATAGGCGCAAGGCGGATTGCAGGTATATGATATGCCTCCGAAGGCATATCTAAAGAACCCGCTTTTTTCACGGGAATTGCAGCCCATGCGGCACAGTTTAACTGAAAATTGATATTATTACCGAACCCGCCCATTCCCGGCAGCTCGTTAATACAGCCGAAGCCGTCGCATTTCGGACAAAAATGACATTTTAATGTGTGTGCGTTCATATTATTTTTTTATCGGAAAAAATAAATCCGATATGAAGAAAAACCGTGCAACCTGCGAACAAGCGTCCCAAATGTATATGAGACTCGGGAAATTATTCGTGAATGGATTTTTAAGTATCGGAATCGGTATTTGTCCAATAAGTATGTACAATTTTCTTGCGTTTTTTTGCAAATTATGTTATTATTATTGCAATAGGACCCCCCGCACCTCTCTTTGATGTGTCCCATGGGGGGACATTTTTTTATGACCGATCCGATAAAAAATCCCACAACGTATGAACAGCAACTCGCTAAATTAAAATCGCGCGGATGTACAACAAAAGATGATACATTTTGTATTGCCGTACTCAAGACGGTAAATTATTATCGCCTCTCTGCGTATTTTTTACCGTTCAAAAATAGTGATGATACATATGGCGAAGGTACGAGTTTTGAGCAGGTTTTTAATATTTATGAATTCGACAGGAAACTGCGTCGTATAATTTTTTCCGCAATAGAAGAAATAGAAGTTTTTACGAGAGCCGCGTTCGCTTATTTTCATGCACATAAATACGGAGCGGTCGGATATCTTAATGAAAAAAATTATTCTGTAAAGCATGAACATGAAAAATTTAAAAAACTGATTGAGCAGGAAATACACAGCAATAGAAATCTTCCGTTTGTACGTCATCATGCGCAAAAATATGACGGTATGTTTCCGATCTGGGTAATTATTGAATTGTTTACATTCGGGATGCTTTCATTTTTCTTTGCCGATTTGAATACACAAGATCAAAAAGAGCTTGCGCGCACCGTATTTCATTCTACCGCAAATAATATAAAAAGTTGGCTGCGTTGTTGTACCGATTTGCGCAATATTTGTGCGCATTACGGACGGCTCTATTACCGAAACTTTTCTTCCGTTCCGGCAGGATTTGAAACTCAAGGTAAAGATAAATATAAACTTTGGACAACACTACGGGCGGTAAAAGAACTGTATCATGATGCGGAAAAATGGAATGAATCAATACTTAAACCGATGGTACAATTATTTAAGGAATATAAAAACGATATAGATTTGACGCATATCGCATTTCCTTCGGATTGGGTTGATTTGCTGACAAAAAAGTAATAAAAGCTTAGTCGGATTGTTTCCGCACATGTCTTACAATACTCATAAGAGATGCGTCCTTTGTCAAGGCAAGCAGGCCTATTCCTAAAAAAGCGAAGACAAGGGCGGCGGTAAAAAGCGGTATTCCCTGGGCAAAAAAACGGTGCAAGTGTGCAAAGGGGGCAAAAAGCTGCTGTTTGAACATATACAGGGGCAGCACGCATAGGAGCGAAAAAAGCGCAAGTTTCAGTGCATAGGCGATATACGGGCGTACCAAGCGGCCGGTATGGATTGTTTTTGACTTATTCAAAAAGACAAATAAAATCACCGTATTGGCAAAGCTTGCAAGCGAAAGAGCAAGGGCAATGCCGCCGCCCTTCATCGGCCGTATGAGAATGAGGGCAAGCAAAATATTAACCGCAAAGCCGCCTATACCGGCGATTGTCGGGGATTTTGTGTCGCTTTGAGCGTAAAAGGCCGGCGCAATAATGCGGTTTAAAGCGATAAAAAACAGACCCGCTATATGAAAGCGGAATGCTTTTAGTGTAAGGAATACCGACTCATCCGAAAACCGCCGTGTTTTATATACCAAAATAATGAGATTTTCGCCGAAAACAAACAAAAAGAAGCTTATCGGAATCGTAATCAGGGCGATTATGTGCATTGCCTGAGAAAGCATTTTTTCAAAAGCTTCGTATTCTTTGCGCTTTGCCAGACCTGCAAGGTCGGGAAGGATTACCGTACCGACCGATACGGCAAAGATTCCCAAAATCAATTCCTGCAAGCGAAGCGAATACTGAAGGCTTGATACGATACCGCTTCCGGCATTTCCCGCCAAAGCGGTCGATACGACATCGTTTACCTGATAAGCCGCCATTCCGATGACGGTCGGCCCGATAAGTTTTAAAACCCGCTTTGTTCCCGGATTACCGAAAGCGCATTTTAAACCCGTAAATGCGGGCCTAAAGCCTTCTTTTAACACAAAGGGCAGCTGAAACAGGGCTTGAATCGTTCCGCCTGCGATAACGCCGTATGCCATTGCGCGCGCAGGGTTTGCAGTCCGCGGCGACAAAAGATAGGCGGCCGAAATTACCGCAATATTGA
This sequence comes from Treponema sp. HNW, assembly GCF_050320395.1. GTDB lineage: Bacteria > Spirochaetota > Spirochaetia > Treponematales > Treponemataceae > Treponema_C. The sequence goes on along the minus strand of NZ_CP144459.1, from coordinate 2,777,413 downwards.
ATAAAACCGGTGTAAAGCCCGAAGGGGTAAAAATCTTTACACTGTTCAATATTCCCTGAAAAAAGGCCGCAATCGATATAACCGCAAGATAGGGAAACATCAGGCGCGTTAAAAACACCATTTCGGGTATTATGCTTTGTGAAGCATCCTTAATAAACAGGGGTGCAATGTAGGGAATAAGTATAATGCCCAGTACCGTCGTCAATGCGGTAAAAAAGCTTACGAGGGTAAAAACCGAATTTAAAAACAAGCGCAGTTCTTTGTCCCGGGCTTTTTCGGTACCGCCGGTTTTGTCTTTTTCGGCGGCGCGCTCTTCAAGATAGGATTTAAAAACCGGAATAAAGGCGACCGATATGCTGTTTTCGGCAAAAAGGCGGCGGAATAAATTGGGAATCATAAAGGCTATACCGAAGGCATCGGCCAAATCCGATGTCCCCAAAAAAGCGGCCTTGGTCATTTCGCGCACCAATCCCAATATTCTTGACAAAAACGTCAAAAATGACAACTTTATACCCGAAGAAAGAGCCGAACGCTTCATTTTACCAGCATAGCGCTATTGCCTCTTTATGGCAATCCCTGTAAAATAGATTATAAGGATAACGAGGTCATCGTGGATAAGGTTATATTCAAACCGGCCGCAATGCCGGTGCGTATGGGTATTGACGTCGGTTCGACAACCGTAAAAGTTGTTGTCTTGGATGCCGAAGAAGGCGTTGTATTCAGCGAGTACGAGCGTCACAGAGCCGATATCCGGTCAACCATCATTTCCGTGGTCGGCAATGCCTTGAACTGCATTGAAAAACAATTCCCCGCCGCTTCCGATCAGCGTATCAGCGTTAAAGTAACCGGTTCGGGCGGTCTTGCCGTATCTCACTGGCTTTCCATACCCTTTATTCAGGAAGTTGTGGCTTCGACGACAGCCGTAAAAAAACGCATTCCCCAAGCCGATGTCGTTATCGAATTGGGCGGCGAAGATGCAAAAATCACCTATATAACAGGCGGTATGGAGCAGCGTATGAACGGTACCTGCGCCGGAGGTACGGGCGCCTTTATAGACCAAATGGCCGCCCTGCTTGAAACCGACGCTCCCGGCTTAAACGAGCTTGCCCGCGGATTTTCCACTATTTATCCGATAGCCGCCCGCTGCGGCGTTTTTGCAAAAACCGATATTCAACCCCTTATAAACGAAGGAGCGCGCCGCGAAGACATCGCAGCCAGTATATTCCAAGCGGTGGTAAGTCAAACCATATCCGGTCTCGCCTGCGGAAAGCCCATACGAGGCAATGTCGCTTTTTTGGGCGGGCCTCTTCACTTTTTGGATCAGCTTCGGGAGCGCTTTATCCGCACCCTCAAGCTCACGCCGGAAGCCGCCGTCGTGCCTGCAAATTCCCAGCTCTTTGTCGCCGAAGGGGCGGCCTTGTCGGCGGAACTGTCGTATAAGTGCATACAAAAGGCGGACTCACCGAATTTTCCGTCGGTAAAAGAGCTTCGAGAAGCCCTTAAAAGTTTAGTGGGCGCCGAAATGAAAGAAGTTCAGCGTCTTGCTCCTCTGTTCAAAAATGAAGCGGAACTCGAAGAATTCCACAAAAGGCATGCCTCCGAAATGGCCGCAACCGCGGATTTGTCTCAAGCCCGCGGGCCCGTATTTTTAGGTTTGGATTCGGGCTCCACTACGACAAAGGCCGTTCTTGTGGACAAAGAAGGCAAAATACTGTGGCGTTTTTACGATGTAAACGCGGGAAATCCCGTAGACCTTGCGGTGCGGGTTTTAAAAGACCTGTATAAAAAGCTTCCCGAATCGGTATACATTGCACGTGCGGTTTCCACCGGTTACGGCGAAGCGCTTTTTCAAGCCGCTTTGAACGTGGATTCCGGAGAAGTGGAAACGATAGCCCACTTCCGCGCTGCGGACTTTTTTGTGCCGGGTGTCGAGTTCCTTTTGGATATAGGCGGCCAGGACATGAAGTGCCTTCGCATGAAGGACGGCGCAATTACTTCAATTCAGTTAAACGAAGCCTGTTCTTCCGGCTGCGGAAGCTTTTTGGACAATTTTGCCCGCTCCCTGGGCATGGATGTACGCACATTCAGTCAAAAAGCTTTGCTTGCCGAAAACCCCGTCGATTTGGGAAGCCGCTGTACGGTTTTTATGAACAGCCGCGTCAAACAGGCGCAAAAAGAAGGGGCAACAGTCGCCGATATTTCCGCAGGTCTTTCATATTCGGTTATAAAAAACGCCCTGTTTAAAGTCATTAAACTGCGAAAAGCAAGCGATATAGGCACCAAAGTGGTTGTTCAGGGCGGAACCTTTAATAACGATGCGGTGCTGCGCGCCTTTGAAAAGGTTTCCGGCGTAAATGTGTTCCGCCCCGATGTTGCGGGCCTTATGGGCGCTTACGGCGCAGCTTTAATCGCACTCGACCAATGGAAAGATTTGACGGCGTTGCCCGCCGGCGCTTCGGCCGAAGATGCCGAAAAACACGCTCAAAAAATCGCGGCAGGCCAAGTGCGCTCCGGTATTGCAAGCTTTGACGAACTTGAAGCTTTTAAAGTCGATTTGGCTTTGCGCCGCTGCGGAAAATGCTCGAACAACTGCCTTTTAACCATCAACACCTTCAGCTCCGGCGGGGCCGGAAGAACCTTTATAACGGGAAACCGCTGTGAGCGCGGGGCGGAAATAGAGGGTGCACACAGTATTGTAGACGCTTCAAACGCCCGCAACACCGATACGGGAAGCGGCGTGTCGGACGGCCCTCTTCCGAACCTCTTTGCATGGAAATACAAACGCCTATTTGCCTATACGCCTTTAAAACCGCAGGATGCCCCGCGCGGCGATGTGGGTCTTTTGCGGGTTTTGAATACCTATGAAAACTATCCGCTGTGGTTTACCTTTTTTACGCAGCTCGGCTTCCGAGTCCGCCTTTCTCCGCGCTCCACCCGCTCGATTTACGAAATGGGGCTTGAAACCATTCCGTCCGAATCGGTGTGCTATCCGGGAAAAATAAGCCACGGCCATATAACCGCTCTTTTAAAGGCGGGGGTAAAATTCATCTTTTATCCCTGCGCGCCCTACGAACAGCAGGAAGACCCGCTTGCCGGAAATCACTATAACTGTCCCATCGTTACCAGTTACCCGGAGGTACTGCGCAACAACGTGGATGAGCTTCGCCAAGACGATTCCGTTACCTTTATGAATCCCTTTTTGCCCATCTACGACGAAAAGCGGCTTGCAGAGCGTTTATATGAAGAATTAAGTCCGAAATTTGCGGATTTAAGCTTGGAAGAAGTAAAAAAAGCCGTTCATGCAGGATGGAAGGAACAGGATAAATTCCGTGAAGAAGTGCGCGAAGAAGGAGAGCGTGCGGTTGAAGAACTGATACGGCGCGGAGCGGGCGGTATCGTGCTTGCAGGCCGCCCCTATCACCTTGACCCCGAAATAAACCACGGTATTCCCGAATTGATTGCAGGTCTCGGTTTGGGCGTTTTAACCGAAGACAGTATCGCTCATTTGGGAACGATAGAGCGCCCCCTGCGCGTTGTAGACCAATGGGTGTATCATAACCGCCTCTACCGAGCCGCTTCTTTTACGGCGGGAATGCCGCACTTGGAACTCGTACAGCTTACGAGCTTCGGCTGCGGGCTGGATGCGGTTACGGCCGACCAGGTTGAAGAGATTTTGGCGGCAAAAAACCGCATGTTTACCCTGATTAAAATAGACGAAGGCTCCAACCTCGGTGCGGTACGTATCCGCATACGAAGTCTGATTGCGGCGGTAAAAGAGAGGGCGCGAAGGCAAAAAAATCCCCATGTACAATCTTCGGCGCTTAAACGGCGTATTTTTACCAAAGAAATGAAGTATACGCACACGATTCTCGCCCCGCAAATGTCGCCGATTCATTTCCGCCTCGTACAAACGGCTTTCAGATATTCCGGTTTTAATTTTGTTATTTTGCCCGATGTCGATGCGGCAGCCGTGGACACAGGTCTACAGTACGTAAACAACGACGCTTGTTATCCTTCGATATTGGTTGCGGGGCAGATGATTTCCGCCTTAAAATCGGGCCTGTACGATTTGAACAGGGTGAGCTTACTGATAAGCCAAACGGGGGGCGGCTGCCGTGCGACAAACTACATCGGCTTTATACGCCGCGCTTTAGCGGACGCCGGCTGGGGTCATATACCCGTTATATCGCTGAGCGCCCAGGGTTTTGAGCGCAATCCCGGGTTTAAAATCAGTCTGCCTCTTATTATACGGGCAATGCGCGCCCTTATGATAGGGGATTTACTTATGCGCGTTTTATACCGCACGCGCCCCTACGAAGCCGTTTCGGGTTCCGCCGACAAACTCTATGAAAAATGGAATACCGAAGCGCAAAAAAACTTAAAATCGCTTTCGCTTATCAAGTACAACCGCCTCATTAAAAATATCGTGCGCGATTTTGACAACTTACCTCTTTTGCCGCAAAAAAAACCGCGCGTCGGAGTGGTCGGCGAAATACTGGTTAAATTTCATCCGACCGCAAACAACGATATATTTTCGACTATCGAGCGCGAGGGAGCCGAATGCGTTGTGCCCGATCTGGCGGACTTTTTGTTTTATTCGTTTTCAAACGGCATATTCCGCCATAGAGAACTTGCCTTTTCGAAAAAAACCGAACGGAATGCGCGCCTGGCGGTCAGGTTTTTGGAGCTGTTCCGTAAAAGAATCAAAAAGGAACTTACAAAAAGCCGCCGCTTTGAGCCGCCTTCATCCATTTACGATTTAATGCGCGGGGTTGACGACATTGTTCAATTAGGCAATATTACCGGAGAAGGCTGGTTTTTAACCGCCGAAATGGTTGAGCTTATTCAGGAAGGAGTTCCGAATATAGCCTGTGTGCAGCCCTTTGCCTGTCTTCCGAATCACGTTACCGGAAAAGGAATGATTAAAGAACTGCGCCGCCGTTATCCCGATGCGAACATAGCGGCCATTGATTATGACCCGGGTTCCAGCGAAGTAAATCAGCTTAACCGTTTAAAACTGCTTTTGGCAAACGCCCCCGAAGGAAGGCATCCCGATGAAGAATATATACACCGGGCCTAAACGGCTTTATTACGGATTTTATCTGTTTGTCTGTATTGTGACTGCGGTTTCTCTCAAAGCACATACGCCCGACCCTCATATTCCTTCTGCCGGTTTTAAAATGACCGAATCGGCTTTTTGCCGCAAAGAACTTGTCGATACGTGGTTTAAAGCCGAAGCGGAAAGCGTAAAAACGAAGGAACCCCGGCTTATTCAAAACGAAACGGGCGATTATTTTCTTGTTCGGCAGGAAGAAGAAAACGGAGAACTGCAAATCATTGTTGCCCCTCTGGTAAGACAAAAGGTTCTTCTTAAAACAAATAACGGGGATGCTTCGGCAATCGCCGGTACGGAAGACGAAGACACCTCCTCTTCCGAAATCTGGGTTGAAACATGGCCTAAGGACGCTCCGGGAAGCTGGATTTTATACCGCGATTCCTTAAGCGGCAAAGCACTGCGTATTCGATGTTATTTTGTACAGGATACAAAAGTCTATGTCGAATTTTCCCCCGGACCGGAAAGAAGTTATGCCGATTTTATCATATTCGGCGCATCGGCTGCAGGAAGAGTGCCGGTTCCCCTCCCGTTCGAGCAATTATATGTTATGAGCTTTGACGAATTGCTCCATATAACCCGCTATACCCTTCCGTGGAATTACACGCGCGTTTTTTTACATTCATATAACGATATTATGCAGATGACCGGCATGATACGCTCTTTGCTTCCTTCTTTACAAAAAACCGGTTTTGCCGCAGATAAAAACGCATCAATCGATTTTTTAAAATGGATTGTAGACGGACTTGTAAAACCGCTTACCGGAGCCGTTATTGCGCCGGAAAAGCTGAAAATCAATACCGTTGAAGGACCGAAGGATGAAAATCCGAAGCTTCGGGGCTCCGCAAGTGCGCATTCGGAAGAAAATTTCGGCAGTTTAAATGCGATACGGAATATGGCGGCTGCGGCGATATCCGCGCGCACCGGAATCGTTTACCATTACAATAATTCGGGGGCCGATGTAAAAACCGAAGCATTTTCGTATTATACCGATACTTCGGGAACCGCTCGCAGTGCGGGTTTTTCCGCCAATTCGGGGTATCCGGTTGAAATGCTTAAGCCTCTTTTGTACGTCTTGGGAGTAACCGAAGCGCACCGCTTTTTTTTGGGCGCCGTACGGCAAAGCGCTCAATCCGATGGGGCCGAAGAAACCGTCCGGAGACCGGTCTTTACCGAAGCCGCCGCCTTTTTTCCCTGGTTTGACAGGCGGGGCCGCTTGCAGGTATCGGTATTTGAAAAGGGACGCGAATATACCCTTGATGAGTTTATCGAAAAATACCGCGGTTCCTTTGTTTTTTTAGTCCGTGTAAAAGCTTCAATGGAATTTTATCCGGACCGCATGGAACCTTCGGGCGAATAAATCCGCATAAAATGCATTTACGGGAATTACACCCTTTTAATATTTTCGGATATATAGTATAACAAACAATGATATTTAATATTAAAGCGGTTGCATTCGACATAGACGGCACCATGTATCCGGATTGGCGGCTGTATATGCGTATTGCCCCCTATTTTTTAAAAAATCTTCATTTTTTTCACCATTTCCGCAAAGCACGGATGATTTTACACAGAACGGCCCCTTTGCCCGATTTTTTTGAATATCAGGCACGGCTTACCGCCGATTTTATGAAAATTCCGGCCGAAAAAGCCCGCGCTCTTATACAGGAAAAAATCTATGACGGCTTGGTTCAATTTTTTCCGCGCGTAAAACCCTTTAAAGGCTTGGACAGTTCTTTACGCGCATTTAAAGACGCCGGTTTAAAGCTGGGCGTTTTATCCGACTTTCCTCCCGAACAAAAGGGCGATTTATGGGGGCTCAAACCGCTGTTTGATTGTCTGCTCGGTTCCGAGCGCTGCGGAGCCCTCAAACCCTCATCTTATCCTTTCGGAATTTTGGAGCGCGAGCTGGGAGTTCCGGCCGAGCATATTTTATATGTGGGCAACAGTATTCGAAGCGATATACAGGGAGCGCATAAAGCGGGTATGAAAACCGCCTATATTACGCCCCTGTGGCGGGAAATCGCGAATAAAAAGCCCCGCGAAGCCGATATTTGCTTTAAAAACTATCGCCAATTATGTAAAATTGTGTTACAGTAATAGAAGAAAGGGATTGTCTTAAAAGCATTTTGTAAGGCATCCTTTTGTTAATACGGATCGGGTGGGAAGCGATGATTGGAAATATTATTACGGCTGCGGTTTGTTTTATAATGCTGTTTGTATTTCGGCGTTTGGATAAAAAAAACCGTTCAATCGAAAAGGTTAAAAAATTTACCGATAAAATCCTTGCCGACTTTGAAGAAGCTTTTAAAAACCGCGCAATACAGGCGCAAAATGCGGGTGCCGAGCTTGAGTTAAAGCAGGTGCAGGCGGTCGCTGCAGTCAAAAAGCTTGAACAGGAAAAGGCCCGCTTTGAAAAAATATGCGCGGACTTTTCGTCCTATACGGCGCAAGTCGACAATGTAAAAACCCGTGTGCTTTCATATGAAAAACTGATAGGCGAATTATTGGACATGACGGCCCGGGTTGAAGACAATCTTGAAAAAATACGTAAACATTCGGCCTTTGTCGATAAAACGGCAAAAATAATCGGCGAGCAGCAAAAACGCCTGGATGATACGGAAAAACGTATCCCCGCCCTTCTTTCCGAGTTTCAAAAACAAAACGCCGAGCGGCTGGGGACCTTGGGTGCCGAATATACGGCCGCCCTTGATCGCCGTTTTGCGGATTTGGAAATGCTTGCCGATGCCGCCGTGGATAAAAATCAACAGCTGCTTGAAGAAATACAGGGGGTTTTTGATACGGCTTTAGAGCGCGCCCGCGAAAAAGCCGAATCGCTTGAAGACGGAGTTTTTGAAGGTCTTAAACAAAATACCTTAAAACGCGAAGAAGAATTCGAAGCGCTTTTGGAACGCAGTACTCACGATATAACCGAATATGTAGAGCGCGAAAAAGAAAACCTGTCCGCCGATTTATCGGGAAAAATAGAAGATGCCCAAAGAGAAGCTCAAAACGTTTATGATCGGTTCCGCTCCGAGTCGCGGGCGGCCCTGCAGGATATGCACGATGAATTAAATGCGGCACTGGAGGAAGAAAAGGAAAAACTTTTTTCCGATTTGAGCGTTGAAACGGAGCGGATTAGCGGTGAAGTGTTACAACAGCGCGATGAGCTTCAAAAAGCCCTTGAAGAGCAGGAGCGCCGCATATCCGCCGATCTTGCCGGGCATTCCGACCGGGTAAGCGAAGCGATGGAAAACCACAGCGGCCGTATTTCGGCGGAACTGGAAAAGAGTGAAGCCGAATTGTCGGCGGCATTGCAGACGGCCCAGAATGCTTTGGAAACGGAATTGCAGGATAAAAAAGAGCGCCTTGACGTTCTTATCGAAAAAACCGAAAAAGTTTTGGCTGAAGCCGATGCGGGCCAAAACGAAAAGATACACAATGCCCTGCAATTGCGCGAAGAACGTTTTGATGCGGCCGCCCGGGAGATCGATGAAAAAACACAAACGGCATTGGACGATATTCGGCAGAGGGTTTTTGCCGAGCTTTCACAACAGCAGGAAGAATTGAACGCTTCGCTTGCCGAGACGAAAAAGCTCCTGCATATTATAGGATTCGGACAGGAAGAAAAGATTCGTTCGGCGATGGAAAAGCAGGAAAGCTTTGTAAACGAAACCGTTGAGGAGCACAAGGGCAGACTGAACGATACCTTGTCCGCCCTTACGGCGGAATCGGCCGATATGCGCGAAAAGGTGCGCAGCGAAACCATCCTTGCCCTGGATAGTTTAAAGGCGGAAATACGGGATTTCCTTGAAGAAAAACAAAGGCTTTTAGCCGATGAAATAGCACGTTTTGCCGAAGAAAACGGTTCCGAAATAGAAAGACAAAAGGCCGAGCTTGCCCGATTCAACGCCAATTTCGGCCGGGCCGAGCAAATGATCCGTGAATTGGACGATACCGTAAATAAGCGGCAAAAAGAAGGAATAGATTTATTGACCCGTCTGGGAGAACGGATAGAAGCCGATTCCCGGCGGCTGACCCGCGATTTTGAAAAAACAATCGGCGATTTGCGGGAGACTATGGAACAAGAAACCGGGAGCCTTGCCGATGAGGTACAAAACCGGCAGCTGCAAATAAACGAACAGCTTGAAGCGGTTTTTGCAGAACTTAGCGGGCGCTTCGATACGGCCCGTGATGAGGCGGTACAAAACAATGCCCGCAGGCTGCAAAGCTTTTTTGAAGATACCGAAGAACGTATTGCGGGAACACAAAAAGACCTGGATTACCGTTTAAAAAAGATTGAAAGCCTCGGGGCGGATATAGATAAGCTTGATCGGAGCTTCCGTATATTGATGGAGGGCGCCGAACAGCGTATATCGGATGAGTTCGATACATTTAAAACAAACCGCGGCGAAGCCCAAAACGAATTTGAGCGCACGGTTACCTCTTCTTATGCGGAAATGAAAGAGGTTATCGATAACCTTGACAGCGAATTGAATGAATTAAAAAACCGCGCCTACGATAATGTATCCGAAAAGCTTAAAATCTTTGAAGACGATTTTTTCCGCGACTTAAATGAACGCGGTGAAAATCTGAATACTTCTTTGGAAGAATGGAAGCGCGATTTTGACGGCCGTTTGAACGATGTTTCAAGGCATTTTGAAAACGAGCGGAGAAACCTTGAAACGCAATACGGAGAAGACATAAAGGAAAAATTCGGCGTATTGCAGGAAAAATACCGTCAGAACATAGAAACTTTTGAAGCGCTTTTACAAAAAAACGACGAGGATTTTCAGGAACGTATGGAAGCTCTCGACGCGTCTTTACGGGGCTTTGCCGACTCTCATCAGGAGCGTATGGAAGAAGCGCGAAAAGCCGCGGAAACTTTATTGGCCGCGGAATTGGACCGCCAAAGAAAAAGTGCCGCCGAACAGGCTGAACGCTGCGAAAAAGATATAGAAGACAGACTTGACCAAATAAGTCAATCCGTATTTCTTACTCAGGAAGAAACGAAGGGGTCCTTGGAAGGTATTTTGGGAGAGCTTGCTTCGTGGCGCGAACGTTTGAGCGAGCAGCTTGAAGAAAAAAGCGCCGCGGTTACCGAAAAACTTGAAGACTTGGAACAACGCTCTGAAGACCATATAAATCAAATTCAAAAAATATTCGGCTCCGATGTTGCGCGTTTTGCGAATATGACCAAAGAAGAAAGCGCCAAACTTTCGGCCGAATTGGAATCTTTAAAGGAGCAAAGCAAACAGTCTCTTGCCGAATATGAAGAGTATACGGAAGAAATGCTCGGCGAGTTTAAAAAAGCCTACGGTGAAATGCTTGAAGATACGAAGCGTAAAATTTCCGATGAAAACACCGATGCGGAGCAAAGACTGCGCGCTTTAAAGAGTATGGTAAAAGAAATTCAGGAAAAAACCGAATCCATACACGAAAAGGCCGTTTCCGCAATTCAAAACGAAGCAAACAAATTGAAGATGGATATAAGCGGTACCGACAGACAGCTGAAACAATTTTTAGCGCAAACGCAGTTGATTGAAAAAACCGTTGAAATGAAAAATCATCTGGAAAATCAAATGAACGATTTGCATATGCACATATCGCGTTTTGACGGTTTTAAACAAATAACCGACAGTATTGAAGCGCAGTTCGGTAAAATGCGTAAAATAGACGAAGATATATCGGTAAAACTTCAGCAGTTTAACGCCGGAAAAAACAAAATCGACGCGATGGATGCAAATTTCGGCAGGCTTATGCAGCTTTCATCCTCAATGGATGAAAAAATCCGCGATTTGCAAAGTACCAGCGATGATTTACAGATTTTGCAGGGAGAAGTCCGCCGCTTTCAGGATACCCTCGGCGACATTTCCGGCCGCTACGACAGGCTTGAAAAGAAAAATACCGTGCTTGATCAAACCATTGAAGGCGTCGGCCGTACCTTTGAAGATTTGCGCGCCCTTGAAGAGCGCTTAAACGAATGCGAACGTCAAACCGCCGATATGCCTGAGGCCGTCGGTATGCTTAAAAACGACTTAAACGCCCTTATGGAAAAAGCCGGCCGCATAAACGATATAGCCGACAAGCTGAATAATTTGGACGAAATCCTTGCCGAAACGGACCGCAATATCGAGCGGGTCGATAAGGCTTGCGAGTGGATGAGTAAAACCGAAGTCCGCCTTGACGAGATGAAAAAAGAAACCATGGAGCAGGTTAATTTGCTCGGCTCTTTGATTAAAGACGGCGGAAAAACCAAAAAACGTTCCGCCGGAGCGCCTCCGATTGCGGTACGCGAAAACGTTCTCAAATTAAAGCGTCAGGGCTGGACGGTTGAACAAATCGCTTCAAGTTTGAATTTAACCATCGGCGAAGTTGAATTGATATTGGATTATTTCGGAAAACAAACGGTTTGAGAAAGCCGCTTTTCAACGAAACGCGGGCTTTCAACAAAGCCCGTTTTCCGCGAAATACGAGTTTTCCGCGGCAAAAGCTTGAAGAGCTTCCCGGCGCGCAGCTTCGGCAAGTTCTCTGTCCCGCAGGGGATCGGCTATGCCGAGCGTTAAATAGCCCGACTGCTGAATACCCGCCGCTTCTCCGGGGCCGCGAAGGCGCAAATCTTCTTCGGCGATAAAAAAGCCGTCGGTCGATTCGCGCATCACTTTAAGGCGCTCTTTTCCGGTTTCACTTAAACGTTCCGTATAAATTAAAAAGCAAAAGGACTGCTCGCTCCCCCGCCCGATTCTTCCCCTAAGCTGGTGAAGGGCCGCCAAGCCGAACCGTTCGGCGTGTTCTATAACCATGGCGGTTGCATTCGGTGCGTCCACGCCGACTTCCACAACGCTGGTTGCAACAAGTACATCGATTTCTCCCGCGCCGAAAAGCCGCAAAATATCGCTTTGTTCGGCATCGTCGGTTTTTGAGTGGATAAGGGCGCATTTAAATTCGGGGTACACCTGCCTGGATAAAAAGGCGAACATGCCTTCTGCGGATTTGAGGGATGGTTTACCCGTCGCTGCGAAACCGTTTTCCGATTCCGCGCCGTCTTCTTCAAAAGCATCTTCTATGCGCGGATAGACAAAATAGGCTTGGCGGCCTTTTTTTAACTCTTCGAGCACCGCTTCATAGACGCGCGCTTCGTTTCCCTGTTTTGTCAAAAAGGTGCGTATCGGTTTTCTTCCGTCGGGCACGGTTTTAATCGTTGTAAGGTCCAAATCGCCGTATACCGTGTGGGCAAGGGTTTGGGGAATGGGTGTTGCACTCATCATTAAAAGAGAGGGGGTATGAGCCGCACCTCCGCTTTTTATTTGTCGTTGATTTACCGCCGAGGAGCGCCCCTTGTCTATGATGGTTCCGCGCTGTACAACGCCGAAACGGTGCTGCTCGTCGATGATAACGAGGCGCAAATTATAATACAGTACGTTTTTTGAAAAAAGGGCGTGGGTACCTATAATGATATCTATAGAGCCTTCCTGCAGGGCCTGCAAAAGGGGAATGCGTCCCCTGTTTTTTACATTGCCGGTTAAAAAGGCGGTGCGCACTCCCTTTCCGTCGCCTCCGATAAGAGGTTCCATAAGGCGGGCTGCGTTTTCGGCGTGCTGTTTTGCAAGGATTTCCGTCGGCGCAAGAAGGGCGCACTGGGCTCCCCAATCGACGGTACGCAGGGCTGCAAAAAAGGCGACCAGTGTTTTACCCGAACCGACATCGCCCTGCAATAAGCGCGCCATATAAAAGGGGGCCGTGCTTTGTGCGCTGTCTTCACGGGCTCCGGAAAGTGCTTCCGGTTTTACAAAGGCCGCATCTATATCGGCATTTATAAGGGCGATCGAGGCGATTTGGTCTTTTGTGAGGCTGAAGGGCAGGCGCTCTGCGAGCTGCTTTTGGCGCGGCGACAAAAGGGGTAAAAGCTCTTCCTTTGTGTATATCTTTTTTTGCTCGGAAACATATTTTCCGTGCCTTCGTTCCGCGGCGCGCCCGATTATCTTTTTTTGAAACAAATAAAGCTCTTCGAAGATAAGCGTTTTTTGTGCGCAAAGCGCTTCCTCCATATTTTCCGGCTTGTGAATCGCGTAAACCGCTTTTTGCTTGGAAAAAAGATTATGACGCTCTCTTACATGGCAGGGAATTTCATCTTCGATACCCTTGGCATATTCGGACAGGGCATTGGATACGGCTTTTCGGATTTGGGTTTGCGTCAAACCGGCCGTAAGCGGATAGAGGGCAAATACCCTGCTGTCCGGAAGGGGCTTATCTTTCCACTCGGCAAGACTTTTTTTTACGAGGGGGGCGGCTTCAAAGGCTGAAGATTGAATCTCTCCGTAACGGTAAGAAAAAGTGCCGTTTACGCTGATAATCGAACCTACGGTAAGCGTTTTTTGCAAAAAAGGGCGGTTAAAGCATATAAGGGCACCGCGCTCGGTGCCGTCCGTTATAATGATTTTAAGGGTTTTCATACGCCCGAAGCCGAACCATTCGTGGGCGATAACCGCGGCGGCGGTATGTACCTTTCCGCGCGAAAATTCCGCAAGGCTTCGCCTTTGAGTCCGGTCTTCCCAATCGCGCGGATAATAGGTTAATAAATCGGCAACGGTAAAGACGTTTATGCGGGAAAAGGTTTTTGCAAGACCGGGCCCGATTCCGGAGATATTCGTAAGCGGTATCTCCATTTCTTTGAGTTTCATAACCTACATAAAATCAAATAATACGGGAAACAAGCATTCCCAAGGCAAATTGGAGTAAAACGGAACAGCCGAGGGTGATAATCATTGCCGTTTTGGGCCGGACAAATCGGTTCCTTAAAAAAAAGCCGCTTACCTTATAGATAATCGGGTTTAAAACACTGTCCATTGTATACCAAATCGAATTTTGCGTACGGTTTAAAAGTTCGGCAATGAGTCGTATGGCAAGTAAAACATTAAAAAAAGTTAAGATAGAAGAACAAATCGACCAAAGGATGCTTATAACGACCGCAAAAAGCATCCACGGCGAAAAACTGCGCCTGAAAGCGATTTGTTTTAAAACCGAAGAGATAAGCATTAGGGCACCGATTGCAAACATCGGTGAAATATCCAGCGCAGAACGTTTAAAAGGGTTGAATTTCCTGAATATATTAAGCCATGGATCGCATACCGCGGCAAGGAGTTTCCCGAAGGGGCTGTAATTCAAATCGGGAAGCCAGGTAAAAAAGATACGCACAATGCACAAGAGGGAATACAGGGAAACGGCGCTTGCGGCGGCCGAAAATAAACCGAATATAAAACTCATATCTTAAATATAACAAAAAAAGAGCGCGGAATCAATCAAGTCGATTGAGCGGCCGCCTAAACGGACACGGCCGCCCTTCTTTATCCGTTTACTCGCGCCACACGCTTTCGATATTGCGGTAGCTTTCCAATTCTTCGATAAAATCATCCGTATGAGGCACCTTGGTTAAGGCATTTGCCCTAACCGTATAGGTTTCCCGAGGCAAATCGATATGAAAGATAACCGAACAGCTTCCCTGTTTTGCGCATAAAAAATCCTGCAATTTAGTCATTTGCTCACAGTTCGTCAGAACGGGAGAAAGGCGTATATGGATTTCGCGCACGGATTTTTCTTTGAGCTCTTCAATGGGCAAAAGCTCATCGACCAGAATACTCGGAGTGTCGCGCGAATTATCGGCTTTTCCTTTTAAGGCTATAACGGCATCTTCAGTGATTTTTTCCCGTTCCTTTTCCCAGACTTTCGGAAAAAAAGTTATATCGCAGGAACCGTCCATATCTTCAAATTTTGCAAAGGCCATGGACTTGCCTTTTTTGGTTAAAATACTGCGCAGCTCTTTTACAATGCCGAGCATAATATAGCTGCGTTCCCGGGTTGCATTGGCAAGCATTTTTGTCGTTAAACTTACCGAGCGCTTTATAACCGAAGCGTATTCGTCGAGGGGATGGCCGGAAATATAAAAGCCTATCAGTTCTTTTTCTATGCGCAGTTTTTCCAAGGGAGGATAATCTTCTACCGGCTCAAACACAAAGGCTGCAAATTCCTGTACCCCCGAATCTTCAAAAAGGCTTACCTGACCGAATTTTGCGTCGGATTTTTTGTTTTCACAGTATTCCACGGCGCGCTCACAGTTTTGCAGCAAGGTCGGGCGGTTTGTGCCCAATTTATCGAAGCTTCCTGTTTGAATTAACACTTCCAAGGCGCGCTTGTTTACCGTATGCAAGTCCACCCGTTCCAAAAAGTCTATGAAGTCTTTAAAGGGGCCGCCTTCGGCACGCCGGTTTAAGATTTCTTCGGCGGCGGCTTCGCCCAAGCCCTTGATACCCAAAAGACCGTAGACAATGCGGCCGTCCACAACATCGAACACCTTGTCGGAGCGGTTTACGTCGGGCGGGTCTATGGCAAGGCCCATTGCGCGG
Organism: Treponema sp. HNW; assembly: GCF_050320395.1. GTDB lineage: Bacteria > Spirochaetota > Spirochaetia > Treponematales > Treponemataceae > Treponema_C. The sequence goes on along the minus strand of NZ_CP144459.1, from coordinate 2,761,900 downwards.
CCTTCGGCTATATATTCGGGGAGCTTGTCGGTACTCGAAATTTCGTTTGTAAGGTTGGCCGCAATAAATTCGGCGGGAAAGTTTGCTTTAAGATAGGCGGTTCTGTAGGCAAGCACCGAATAGGCCGCCGCATGGCTTTTGTTAAAACCGTAGCCTGCAAAGGGAACGAGGATATCGAATATTTCTCCCGCATGGGCTTCGGAAAAGCCTTTTTCAACGGCGCCCGCAACGAACTTGGTGCGCTCTTCGGCCATAACCTTTTCTTTTTTCTTTCCCATTGCGCGGCGCAAAATATCCGCCTGACCGAGACTGTAGCCGGCTATACGCTGGGCAACCTGCATAACCTGTTCCTGATACACAATAACGCCGTAGGTTTCTTCAAGGATATCCTTTAAGCAGGGGTCCGGATAATGAATTGTGGAAGCATCGAATTTACCCTCGACAAATTGGCCGATATATGCCATGGGGCCGGGACGATAAAGGGCATTTAAAGCGATAAGGTCTTCCAGACGGCGAGGTTTTGCCTGTTTTAAAACCTTTTGCATACCGGCGCTTTCAAACTGAAAAACGGCCGCGGTTTTACCCGCACAAAACAAATCGAAGGTTTTTTCATCGGTTTCGCTTGCTTTTTCGGTACTGAAGTTTTCAAAGCCGGCTCTTTTGTGTATGAGGCGTTCGGCGTATTTGATAAGGGTGAGGGTTTTTAAGCCCAAATAATCCATCTTAACCAAACCGCAGCCTTCGATTATGTCCATCGTGTATTGAACGGCAACCTTGCCCGTTTTACCGTCCTTGTATACCGGCGCCCAGTCGGGAAGCTCCGATTTACCGATAACGATACCCGAAGCATGCAAGCTGGTATTGCGGTTGATGTCTTCGAGTTTAAAGCAAAGGTCGAACAATTCCTTGTAGCGCACATCTTCGCGGTATTCGGCAAGTTTTCCGCCGTCGGGGCATTTTTCGGTAGGCGGATTAAAGGCATCGGCAAGCTTGAATTTGGGACCGTCGGGCACCAGCTTGGTCAGCATATTCACTTCGTTCAGAGGAATGTTCAGTACGCGTGCGACGTCTTTTATAACCGCCTTTGCTTTGAGGGTACCGAAGGTAGCGATATGGGCGACCTGCGGGTCGCCGTATTTTTCGCGCGTATATTCGATAACGTCCTGACGTCCTTCGAAGCAGAGGTCTATATCGAAGTCGGGCATACTGACACGTTCGGGGTTTAAAAAGCGCTCAAACAGCAGGTTAAAGCGCAAAGGGTCAATGTCGGTAATGCTCATTGCATAGGCGACGATTGAACCGGCTCCCGAACCGCGTCCGGGACCGACGGGAATATCATTCGCCTTTGCCCAGGCTATAAAATCCCACACGATTAAAAAATAACCGGCAAAGCCCATTGCAAAAATAACTTTTAATTCGTGCTCCGCCCGCTCGATAATATCGTCGGTAACGGTTCCGTAGCGTTTTTTTAAGCCCTCGAATACGAGATGACGCACGTAATCTTCCTGCGTCGTAAAACCTTCGGGAATACGGTAAATCGGAAGACAGTCTTTAAGCTGTTCGGTTTTATACTGGGGAATGGTTAAGTCAACCATATCGGCGATGCGCTTTGTGTTGGCCATCATTTCCGGGTGCGAAGGAAAAAGTTTGCGCATTTCTTCTTCGCTTTTCATATAAAACTGCTGACCGTCATAGCGCATACGGTGTGCATCGCTTCTGAGCTTTTTTGTTCCGATACACAAGAGAACGTCCTGCGCAACCCAGTCTTCGGGGTATACATAGTGAATGTCGTTCGTTAACACCATGGGAACGTTCATGCGCTCGGCTATGTTGATTAAAAGAGGAGCAACGCGCCTTTGTTCTTCAAGGCCGTGATCCTGTAATTCGATAAAAAAGTTTTCTTTACCGAAAATGCTTTGATACAGCCTTATCATCTCTTCGGCTTCCGCATGCTGACCGGCAAGAAGGAGGCGCGGCAATTGACCTGCAAGACAGGCGGTAGTACACACCAAGCCGCCGGAATACATTTTAAGCAATTCAGTATCGATACGGGGCTTGTAGTAAAAGCCTTCGGTAAAGGCACGCGAATTGAGCATACACAGGTTTTTATAGCCTTCGACGTTTTTTGCGATTAAAATAAGGTGGTAGTATTTATTGCCCTGTTCGGTTCCCGTGCGCTCGAGGCGGCTTGAGCCTGCAACATAAAATTCGCAGCCGACAAGGGGCTTAATGCCTGCCGCATGGCACTGCTGTTCAAAACGCAAAGAGCCGAACATATTGCCGTGGTCGGTGAGGGCAAGGGCTTGAAAGCCCAACTCCTTTGCCCGCTTGATTAAAACGGGAATGCGGGACGCCGCGTCCAAAAGCGAATAGTCGGAATGTACGTGCAAATGCACAAAGTCGGACTTGGGAACATCGTCTTGGCCCCCGCCTTCGGCCGGCGCTCCGCTGTCTTCGGGCAGGGCCGCTTCTTCACGCTCCTCGGCCTCTTCAAATACGTCCTGTTCTTCAATTATTTCATCGATTAAATCCGCTTCTTCCACCGTTTTTCTCCGCTTCCAGTATAGACTAAAAAGCGGAGGCGGGCAAGCGGGAAAAAATTAAGAAAGCTTCAGCATAATTTTTACAGCGTCCTCCGGCATTGTGCCTGCAAATTTAAAAGCTTCAACTCCTTGTTCAAAATCAAATCGATGGGTGATAAGCGGAGCAACGTTTAAAATTCCGGCATCAATTAAACGGATTGTTTTGGGATAGCAGTTTGCATATCTGAAAATGGTCGAACAGGAAATTTCTTTTATTTGCATTGCGACAATATCTATCGGAACCGATTGTGCCGGCATACCTATAAATACGGCTTTTCCGCCGGGACGGAGGCAGTCTGTAAAATCTTTAAAAGCCTGAACGCTTCCGCTTGCTTCAAAAAAGATATCCGCCCCGCATAAATCCCGTTCCGCAATTTTATCTTTAACCGATTCTTGTGATGTGTTTACACAAATAAGGCGTTTTGTGCTGCCGTAATGCTTTTTGATAAAATCCAGTTTTGATTGTTTTATATCACAGATAATAACTTTCGAACAACCGGAAGCCAAGGCCGCCAGTGCGGTTACTATACCGATCGTTCCTGCTCCCGCTACGACGGCCGTATCTCCTGGACATATGTTTGCTTTTTGTGCCGCATATACGCCTATTGCCGTCGGCTCAACAAGTGCGCCTTCTTCAAAGGACAATGAGTCGGGTAATTTAAATGTTAATGCTGCAGGGTGGACTACGGATTCTCTTGCGCAGCCGTGAATGGGAGGGGTTGCCCAAAAAGCCACTGCCGGATCTAAATTGTACATTCCCGCCATAGACATGGGACTGTTAAAGTCGGGGATGCCCGGTTCCATACATACACGGTCGCCGACTTTTAAAGAGTGTACTTTTTTGCCGACTTCCGTAATGACCCCGCTGGCTTCATGCCCCAGTACCATAGGTTCTTTTACAACAAACGAACCTATATTTCCGTGAAGATAATAATGAACATCGCTGCCGCAAATCCCGACGTTTACAGGTTTTATACGGACATCGGTATCTTTCAGATGCTCTTTTATTTCCATCTCACGCAATGTTATTGTGTTGGTTTTTTCTAAAACGAGAGATTTCATTTTCGGTTCCTCCTTATTTAAATAGACTATAGCATTCTTTTTATATTATGTCAAAGTTTTTCCGCAATAAAGATATTTATTTGCGCAAATAAAAGCTTTGTTGTTTCTTAAAGGCTGCTTTTGGCGGTAAAAATCATATGAAGACGATTAAATCAATAAAAACCTTGACAAACAGTAAAAGCGTGTTATACTTAAATAGATTTTTTTTGCGGAAAAATTGCCAAAAAAGCGGTTATTAGAGTGTGTTTTGTGATTTTTTTTGACATGCTTACAGCCGCATTCAAATCTTGTTATCAGGGCATAAACGGCGAATGTATTCGTCGGCTATTTTACATAAGGAGGCGATTATGAGAAAAAATCGTATTTTGTTGTATACCGTAATACTTATTATTTCGGTATGTGTGCTGGGAGCTTGTCATGAGAAAAAGACAAGTAATGTGCGCCGTGTTGCATACATTGCCAGAGCACAAGCGGATTCATTTGCAGCATGGCTTGCAAATGCTGTCAAGGAAGAAGCTGCTAAATATCCGAATATCAAGCTTGAGGTATTTGACGGACAAGCATCGGACAGTGTTGAAAACTCGTTGATTGAAAATGCTATAACGAATAAATTCGATGTTATTATCATTCAACCGAATAACGGTGAATCCCAAAGACCCTATGCGGAAAAAGTAGTCAAAGCCGGTATTTTTTGTATTACAACCAATGCCCGTATTGCGGGAATAAACGGCGCATCTTCCGTAGATGCGGATCCGTATGAGCAGGCGGCGGTAAATGCGAGAGAAGCTGTAAAGCAAATTCCTCAAAATGCAAAAGTTGTTGTCCTGAAAGGGCCTCCCGGAAATTTTCATGCCGATGAACGCCGTAAAAGCTGGCAAAAAGAATTCTTTGATAAACGCCCCGACGTTAAAATTGTCGGAGAGCAAATTGCGAACTGGAACAAAGATGAAGCGATGAATTTGATGGAAGACTGGGTTCAGGCAAATGACAGAATTGATGCCGTTATAGCGATGAATGATAATATGTGTGCAGGTGCTCTTGAAGTTATTAAAGGTAATCCTAAATATGCTCAAACACTTTCCTACGGTGTTGACGGTACAGCGGAAGCGGTTTTACTTATTAAAGAAGGCTTGATGACTTCTACATGTTTGCAAAGTGCATATGATCTTGCGGAATTGCTTCTTTCAACAACGGACAAACTTTTGTCGGGAGCGGAAAAAGAAATAAATGTAGATATAGGAAATCCTCTGGTGACAAAAGAAAATGCGGATAAGTATATAGAAATGCATAAAAAGGCCGGGGCGTTATAACAACTGAAACGGGCATGGCTTATTGCCGTGCCCCTTTCTCTATAAAAGGAATATTGTATGACGGATATTGCTTTAAGAGTTGAAAATATTACAAAATCTTTTCCCGGAGTCAAAGCTTTAAACAATATCAGTATTGATATACGGAAGGCTTCGGTACATGTATTGTGCGGAGAAAACGGAGCCGGCAAGTCAACCTTGATGAAAATAATAAACGGTGTTTACCGTCCCGACGAGGGACGGCTGTTTATTGAGGGGAAAGAAGTAGATATAAAATCCCCCTTTCATGCACGGGAACTCGGTATATCAATGATATTTCAGGAGTTGAACTATATCCCTGAAATGACGGTAGAAGAAAGTTTTGTTGTAGGTAACTGGCCTCTTACGCGGATGAAAACCGTTGACTGGAACCTCATTCGCAAAAGAACCGTGGAACTGTTTTCAAAAGAAAAGCTTTCATACAGTCCTTCCGCAAAATTGAAAACTCTCTCCGTTTCCGACATTCAGATGCTTGAGATTCTGAAAGCGGTTTCTTATGACTCCCGTATTATCATTATGGACGAACCGACTTCCGCTATTTCGGAAAAAGAAGTTGAAAAGCTGTTTCAAAAAATTACTGAATTAAAAAAGAGAGGAATCAGCATTATATACATATCGCATCGAATGGATGAAATATTTAAAATTGCCGATTATATTACGGTTATTAGAGACGGAAATGTTATAAAAACAAAGCAAAAGGACGATTTTTCGGTTGATGAGATTATTACGTTGATGGTCGGCCGCAAAGTAGATAATAATTTCCCCAAACAGGATATTGAAATCGGTAAGAACCTATTGAATGTATCGAATTTTTCCAGGGAAAATCTTTTTAACAATATAAGCTTTAATGTGTGTGAAGGAGAAATAATCGGATTTGCCGGATTGATGGGTGCCGGACGAACGGAAGTAATGCGTGCTCTGTTCGGTTTAGATCCTCATACGGATGGCACAATATCTATAAAGGGAAAGCCGGTTCGAATCAACAATGTGAAAGACAGCATAAACAACAAGATGGTTATGTTGTCCGAAGACCGGCGTCGATACGGTATAATTCCCGTAAGAAGCGTTTTGGAAAATGCGGCTCTTGCCGGATTGGAATCCTTTTTTTATAGAGGTTATAGGCACAAAGAAAAAGAAGTCAAAGCAATAACGCGCTTATTTGAAAGACTCAATGTCCGCACCCCGACATATAACACTCCTATAGAAGCCCTGAGCGGCGGAAATCAACAAAAAGTCGTTTTTGCAAAATGGTTAATATGTGATCCCGAAATCCTGATTTTAGACGAACCGACTCGCGGGATTGATGTCGGCGCTAAATATGAAATATACAAACTGATAGGAAATCTTGCATCGGCCCGAAAAGGAATCATCTTGGTTTCTTCCGAGTTACCGGAACTGATGGGCCTATGCGACAGAATTTATGTTATGGCACAAGGACGTATTACTGCCGAACTTCAGCGCAAAGATTTTTCGCAGGAAAAGATAATGCGCTTTGCAACACAAATATAATTAAGGAGTAATTTAAATGAGTATACACGGTATCTGGAATGCAGTAACAAAGAAATACAGTATCTATTTTGTTTTGATTTTTTTATTCGTTTTGTCATCGATAATAAATCCGAATTTTTTATCTCCCGGTAATTTAGGAAATGTTTCCCGACAAATATCGGTTACAACGATTCTTGCCTTCGGAGAAACCTTACTGATTATCTGCGGTATGATAGATTTGTCTGCCGGTTCCGTATTGGCTCTTTCAGGACTTTTATCCGTTGCGGTTTATAAAGCGACCGGTTCTATGATTTTGGCTTTTACGATAGCAATCGCAATCGGCGTTTTATGTAATGTATGCAACGCTCTGCTTGTAACCAAATTAAAAACACCTCCGTTTATTGCAACCTTGGCAATGCAAACCGTAGCACGCGGAGCGGCATTATTATATACAAACGGGCAAAATATTTATCAAATAGGAAACTTTATAAAAATCGGACAAGGCTCGATTGCCTTTATACCGACTCCTATTATTTTTCTGGTATTGACGCTTATATTTACATGGTATTGTCTGAATCATACACGTTTCGGCCGTTCTCTTTATGCAATAGGCGGAAATGAAGAAGCTGCGATTGCTTCCGGCATTAATGTACGGAAGATAAAAATTTTGGCATTTATAACACATGGTGTTTTTGTCGGTATTGCCGGTGTGTTATTTATGTCCAGGGTAAATGCCGGCTTGCCTAACGGGGCTATAAATTATGAATTCCATGCGTTAACATCGTCCATAATAGGCGGGACGAGTTTTTCCGGCGGTATGGGAACAGCGGGAGGAACTCTTGTAGGTGCTTTTATTGTGGGATTTTTAAATAATATAATGAACCTTACAAATGTCAATTCATATTTACAGCAAATTGTTAGAGGTGCTATTATTGCCCTTGCGGTTTCTTATGATATTTGGGCAAAAAATCGACGGACAAAAAGTATCATGGGTGACATAGAAAATAAATAAAAAAGTCTTGAAAGAAAACGTATATCTAAGTACAATACACATCGGGATGTGCCGTGAAAGATATAACGATGACGGATGTTGCCGAAGAAGCAGGCGTATCGATTACTACCGTTTCGCATGTAGTAAATAAAACACGCTATGTAAAACCGGCAACACGTGAACATGTATTAAATGTTATCCAACGAATGGAGTATCAAATTGATAAAACTCTTCCGACTCAAATCGAATATATCGGAGTTGTTGTTCCGAACATAACCGAAGATTATTATATATCTTTGATAAAATCGATGGAAACTTTTGCTTCGGAAAAAGGGTTCTCGTTATTGATTTGTGATTCAAACTATACTACTAAAAAAGAAATAAAGAATATCCAATTACTGCTTGAAAAAAATATAAGCGGGCTGATTCTTTCTCCGGTAGATGCTACTGTTTATCCGGAATCGCTTCTTTTTGCCCATATCCCTGTTGTCTTGGTTGATCGTCAATTCAATAAGCATAACCATACTTTTGTAGGAATAAACAATTACGAAAGCGGGCGGCTTGCAGCTGAATATCTTGTACGGCAAAAATGTTCGCATATAGGCTTTATCGGATATGCGGATACTGTGTACAGTGCTTATTACAGAGCCCGGGGATACAAGGCATATATTTTGGAACATTTTCCCGATGTAAAACCGGCTATACTGGAATTACATTATCACTCGGAAGATTCAAATAAAAAAATTGCCGATTTTTTACAAAAAACTCATTTGGATTCGGTAATATGTGCAACGTCCGACATAGGATATCAGGTTATCAGTACTATAGACGAACTCGGTTTACGCATACCTGAAGATTTAAAAGTGATTTCATATGACGATAATCGCTGGATGGATTATTTGAAATATCCCGTTTCCGTTGTCAATCAACCTGTTGTTGAGATAGGAATCCAAGCAATGGAAGAGCTTATTCGACTAATTGATAAAAATGACAGCGGTAATAGTGTAAAAAGAGAAATCTTTTTAGATGTGGAAGTGATTGACAGACTATAAGCATTTATAATTTTCTTCCACCGTTTTTCTCCGCTTCCAGTATAGACTAAAAAGCGGAGGCGGGCAAGAAGAAATTCAGCTTAAAAGTTACATAAATTCGTATTCAGTGCGTATTCCAAGTCCAATAAATCGCAAAGGTAATTGTATTTTTCGGCGGCAAGACCCAATTCTGCTTGATTGAGGCGGGTTTCGGCGTCGCGGACATCGGACAGCCGAACCGTACCGGTACGGTAGGCCTCGAGTGTCATATCATAGGTTTTTTGTGCGAGCTCTATGTTTCCTTTACCGGCTTCGATAAGAAGACGCCTTTGATTTAAACTGTCGGCAAGGCTGCGGATTTCGTTTTCGGCTTTTTGTACAACGGCTTCGTATTGAATTTCGGCTTTGCGAATATTGTCGTTCAGAGAGCGTGTCCGAATGCGGTTTTGCGAAAAAGGCAGCGTATCGGTTATATTCCATACAAGGGATGCACTGAACGAACCGTTATCGATGACGTTTTTATCTTTAAACCAATCTTTGCCAATATCGGTAACTACGGGCTGCCATGTATAGTTAAGCGAAAGAGAAGGGGTATAAGACTGCAAATTCATCGACAAAAGGCGCAGCCTCATCAATTCCAGATTTTTATTCAGGGAGGCAAGGTCGAACCGGCGATTTGAACAGTCGGCTATGAGGCGTTCCGCATCGATATCGACAAAGACGGGTTCTATCGTTCCTTTAAGCTCTATGACGGTGTCTGAGGGAAGGCCGAGCAAAAAGATAAAGAGGTCAAACTGCCGTTTGAGAGCATGTTTTGCTTTTAACACTTCGGGTTTTTGATTTTCATATGCAGCTTGAGCCTGTAAGAGGGCCAGTTCGGGAGCGAGGCCGTTTTTATAGCGTATTTCGGCTTGTTTTAAGCGGTTTTCGGCATTTATCAGGGTTGTTTCCTGCAATTTTAAGTCTTCGCTTTGTAAAAGCAAGCCGTAAAACATTTTACGTATATTGCGCTCGGTTTCGCGTAGAGCCTGTTCCCACAATATAAAACCCGCTTCGTAATCGGCACGGGAAGCGCGTATTTCGTTTACAAGGGCGGCATTGAAGTTCAGCGTAATGCCGATGTTTCCGACAGCTTTCCAGTAATCTTTTTCGAGCGGTTCGGGGACAGTAACAGGCGGAATGCCGTGGAAGGTGTATAAGGGGTTCAGCATATCGGCAACGTTTTTAAAGGAATTGTGTACTTCGTTGCTGCGCACAAGGCTTGCGGATGCCTGAACGGAGGGCAAAAGCGCGTTCCATGAGGTATCGCTTTCTCTCTTTTTAATTTCGAGTTCTATAGCGGCGGCTTTTAAGTTTTTACCGTTTTTAAGGGCGTAATCCACCGCTTCGTCTACGGTTAATTCAAGGGCATAGAGGGGAAGCGCCGGCGCCAAAAGCGCAAAAAGAAGCGCTGCCGTAAAAAGCCGGAAGTCCCTTTTATTCATACGCTCGGTTTAAGCCCTCCTTATTTGTCTTTTATTCTTTGACCGCCATAACCTTCCGCGTTTCGTCGATACCCGGGCCTATGACGCGGATAAAGTACATACCGCGGGCAACCGGAGTGCCGCTTTTGTTTGTGCCGTTCCATCGGTAAAGATGACTGCCCTTTTCCACACGGCCCGAATGTAAAACCTTTACCACGTCTCCGTCCAAGGTCATTACCATAACGCTTAAACTGCCGGCTTTTTCGGTTTTTACCTGTATAACGACATTTTCGCGCTCTGTCGTATTTATAACGTTGTTCAAAATGCTTACGCCGCCGACTTGAGGTTTTAAAGCGGATGTATTAAAAGACCAGAGGTCTATCGAAGCCGGATCGTTCGGGTCTTTTAAACGCAGCGCGTAGAGAGGAACCTCAGGTGTCGGGGTTGCCGTCGTTCCGTCCGCATCGTGGTCTATGGTAACATCTTGGAAACCGCCGCTTCCGTCGTCTTCTTGCAAGCCGAATAAAAACTCGACGGTTTTATCGGGCGGAAAGTTAAGGGGCTGTCCCGGATTCGAAAATACGGAAGAGGCGCCGGATAAAGTCATATCCAACGGGGGCGGCGCCGAAGAATTTGCGGCAAAACTTATGGCATCCAACCGTTTGGGAAGCCATACCCTGCTTTTTAAGCCTGTCGCCAAATTAAAAGCGACGGAAACCGATTCGGGCCGGGGGTCGGTATCGTAATACATTTGCAGTTTATCCGCATCGCCGTTTTCCCGGGCCGCCGCAATCGTAAGATCTTTATCGGCAAAAGCGGTATTGCCGGGGCCGCCCGAACCGTCAAAAAGACGCATTGCCAAACCGCTTGCAAGGCTTTGGAAACCTTCTTCGCCTCCGGGGCCGTCATCGTGTACATAGAGGGGGCGCACGACGTTTACGGCAAAATCGCTTAAAGCATGGGCAGGGCCGATTACGGGGGCAAGGTTAAGCGTTGTCCGTTCAATAAACATTTTGTTCGGGGGTGACGAGGCGGAAGAGACTCTAATACGTATCGGTTTTTTAATATCGCTATAGACAATCCGATTGCTCAAATGCAAAATAAGTCCCGTTCCCGAATCGGTAAGGGTGCGCACCTGTGCCGGTTTTAACGGATCGAAAGAATTGGCACTGCCGGGGATTTCCAAGTTATGCGGAATACCGGCCAAGTGTGCCGCATCGGTATTGATGGGAGTATTGAACAAAATATAAACTTTGTCGGTACCTACCGGAGCTATACTTAAAACGATACGGGGGCGGGTAAGGTCTATCGATTCGGCGGATTGGGTGCGCATTCTGTTTCCCGCAAGGTCGGTTACAAAGCCGACGGATTGATCGTACTCAACCGAAAATGCCTGGGTAATCGGAAGCGCAAGTGCCGGCGCACCTTGAATATCCAGTTGCAAATATAGGGTGTCGACAGGATTCCGCCCTGAAGGTATGGGCCGGAATAAAAGGCCGCTATCCGCTTTTTGCCTTATATCCGTATCGCCTCCCGTAAAGCCGATTAAAGCACCGGAAGAACCCTTTTTGCGGAAGCTGAAAGCTCCTATACTGCCCGACAGGGAAGATGCACGGATACCCCCTTCCGTAGGAGCGGTGCCGTTCGGATCGAAGCGGGAACCTCCGAGCTTATCATAGGAGGTGTTGGAAATGGTACTGGCGCCTTGAAACCATGCCGGCTCGTTAACGCCGTCGGTACTTTGCCAGCGGAAGGTTTCTCCCGCTGTATAAGACGGCGCGTTGTCGAAAAAGTGGAATTCCAGTTTTTCGACAATATTTGAGGGAGCAAAGCCTATTATTTCATTCAAAGATGAGGATATCCAGCCGGGCTCATCTTTTGCATATCTTGCAAAAACGGGCGCAGAAGTATCCCAGCTTCCGTGTAAATTGCCCGTGTCGAGGGGAACGTTTAAGGCCGTATTTACAATCGGTACATATTCGCCTTTTACGGAAAAAACGGGTTTTGCCGGTAACGGCCCCGTACCGTCGGGATCAAAGACGGCGGCACTTCGGATGAGTCCGTTTTCGGCAAATTTATCGTTTCCGGGCGGTACGGCATTCCCCGACGGTGTTACGGCATTGTCTATATAGCCGACCCAGTTGTGAACGGTATAAGCTCCGACCGTCTTGGTGCCGTCGGCAAAGCCCGCAATCGAAATGCGGACTCTATGGGTTTGGGCTGCCGCCGCGCTGCCGTGAGCCGCGGGGAAATTGCGGTACAGGGCATGGGGTATCCCGCCGTCCCTGCTTGCCGCCGAAAGGCTGCCCGAAGCAATATCGGCAAAACCGGCAATCTTCAGACCGCTTCCGTTCGGGCCGATGTTTCCCAGTGTATTTGTCGATCGAATATTTACTGCGGAATCGGAGAGCGCAATCGCTGCGCCGTCTGTCGTATTTTCATAGATATTAACGGGTTCGGAGTAGCGGAATTCTATAAAGTTGTGCGCATCGTATTCAGGCTGACCGCCGGTACCGGAGCCGTTATGGGGCGTATGCATTTCCTGGCCGGTATACACACCGATAAGGACGGGAGGGCAGTTATCTTGAACTGCGGTAAATCGGTTTATACCCGAATAATCGGTGATACGGTTTTTATTTTTATCGCGCAGAGTTTCATATAGACTGGAAACAACCGTAGCTATATTTATATTCGGCTTTATGCTGCGATGTCCGGGTGTGATATCGGCACGTCCCATGTCGGTACTTTGTCCGACACCCGGTGATGAGCCCGTAGCATCCGTGTTCCAAGGGGCGGAAGCTTTAAGATAAAAGGACTGCAAATCTCCTGCGCCTTCCGTAGAATCCGTACATTCTTTATTTTTCCAAACACTTACATTGATATCGGCACCGTCATTCAGCTTGATACGTGAGACGGCTGCTGAAATTTCATTGCGCGAGTTTTCTATAGGTTCGGAAAATTGAACAAAGATTACATCGTCCCATACGGTGTATGCGCGTTGAATGGTCGGACGCTCAAAATCCCAGTTCGAATTCGTATCGGCGGTATTTGCAGGATCGCCGGAAAGCTTATAATCGCAGCCTTCCGCCGCCGCAACGGTGCCCCCTTCGGCCTTGGCATTTTTTACGATTGTATTATAGGCTTCGGTAAAGCCGTTTTCAGAGCTGTCATGTTCGGAAATCTCCAGAGTCCACGGTGATGAGGCACAGAGGTTCATACCGTTTGCGTAAAAATTTCTTGTTGCTTTAAGCTTTTTACCTCCTAAAGACGGTAAATCAAAGGTTCCCTTATTCTTTTGTATTGCGGTATTACCGGTATCGGGTAAGTTATTGGGAAGTGTTATTGTAGGGGCGGGTCTTGAAGTATGATTATACGTAAAAAGGTTTGAAACAAGTGTTGTATCGGCAGCACCGGAAGGCGGAGTATAATCGCCGTTATAGTCAGGCCCGAAAAGAACGATATCTTTGTTTGCCGAAATATCGGGAGTACTTTGTCCGGAGGAAAGTTTTATGTTTCCCGAAAAAAGTACGAAATTATCCGTTTCAAGCGGAGATTGTAATTCAACCGTCTTATTAGTCGTTCCGTCATGGGCGGCAACAAAGACGTTTTTCGCCGTTACATTTTTGCCCGTTCCCGCATTAAAAACCGAAGCATTGTTAATATAGAGGGGGCCTGCAAATACAATCCCGTTTTTAGTTTGAATACCGGCGGAAAGCAATACCGTACCCGAACCTGTTTGCTTAAATTCGGAAGAGGACCCGGTCAATGCTATATTTCCGGCTATATATACGGGTCCGTTTTGGGGGACGGTAAGGCTTCCGGTTCCGGATATATTCTCTTTAAATGTAAGAGCACCCGGCGTATTGAATATAACAGGAACATTGAGTGTAAGCGGTCCTGCATAGCTTTGTTCGTCAGCACTTATAGTTACCGAAGTACCGCCCGCCTTTCCTACCGTAAGAGTTCCTGTACCGGACGACAGTGTAAGATTTCGGCTACAAGTTACGGAATTCTCAAAATTAATAAAGGAGGATGCTTGTAAGTCGATATTATCAAAGTGAACGGTTTTTGTATAGGTTTGTTCCGCTGCGGTTATCGTCGGACCCTGAAAAGTAAAGTTACCGTCCACGGTAAATTTTTCGGCAGTGATAACAGCGCTTGCATTGTTTACATTAATATCGGAACCCTTGAGCGTAACGGCACGACGATTTCCGCTGTCATGTGCATCTATCTTTCCTCCGTAGGTTTGACTTGCTGTACCGCTATCTATGGTAACATCGGAGCCCTTAACGGTGAGGTCTCCGTTTACTTTTAAGGGGGTGTTTTGTATCGTGCAGGAGAGTATATTATTTAAAATCAAGTTTTTATAACCTTCTGTGCCCCCGCCCCATAAGTTTATTGTTGCAGGCGATGTTCCATAATATTCAACCGTAGAACTTTGAGTAACGGTCATTTTATTTTCCTCAACTGTTTGCTCAAACCAGAGTTTTTGATCATCGGTGCCTTTCAGTTTTAAAGTACCTTTGTTTTCGAGTTTTGCCATTGTAACGGGAGGACTTGCAGTATCTTTATATATAAGTTTATCGGCTAAGTCTAGGCTTGCCGTTCCTACAACTTCTACTTTTTCCGCATAATAAGTTCCGCTGCCTAATATGGGGTGCTTATCGCCTGCAACTTCACGGACTGTTACAGCTTGAGTAGCTTTTGGGGCATGGGAAGGTCTTGGCCGCCAGTTATTAGGATTATTCCAGTCATTATCGTTAGCCTCCCCTGTCCATCGTAGTTTATACACATTATCGAAAATCCAGTTTTCCGGTTTTCCGGCTATTATATCATCAAGAGAACCTGTAGGTTCGCTTTCATCAGTAGTACAAGTGTATATATTGGTATCCAAAGATTTTAAAGGAAGATTTACCGCTACCCCCAGCCACTTACACACACTTCCGGTACCAGTGTTCTTATCCTGATTTACATAGATCTCTGCATTATTACTTGTTCCCGATATGTTAAGCAGGTTAGTTTTGGCGGTACCCTGCAAGGTTAAATCGCCGTATACCGAAATCTTGTTTTCAAACCTTATACTTTTTCCGCCGGCACCTGTACAGACAAGATTACGGAATTGAGTTTTGCTTTTATCACCATTACCTTTTATTACTACTGGGCTTTCAGAATGCTTCAGATATACTGTATTGGTTACTGCATTAAATGTTCCATTGTTTTCAAACATTTCGGTTATGGTAATATCGGAGCCGAGATTTACGGTTGCCGAAGAAGCTATTATAAGGTTTTTTATTTTTGCCTTTCCCGAAGGCAATGTATATTTAAGGGTGTCGCCGCTTCCGCCGAGAGTAAGAGTCCCCTTCTCTTGTTCAAAGGAACCGGCACTTAAACCGCCCCTAAGGTTGATGTTGCCTTTTTTGGTTGTCCAGCTGCCGGAAGCGGTAATAGACGCGGCATTGATATTCGCACTCGATGTCCATGTTCCCGCATTTACTTTAATATCTTCGGCATTTATATTCAGTGTGTCCGTACCTTTTTCCATCGTTAAAGAAGATGCCGTAAATTCGATATTCCAATGAGGTACAGCACTTTTTTTAGCATCTATTTCGCCTTGATATGTTTGTGTGCCGGTTCCGGTATTTATATGGGCAGGCGAACCCGTGATTGTCAATTTTTTCTCTACGACCAAATTCTCATTTTGAATGTTTAAATCGGGGCGGATGTTTAAGATAAGATTTTTATACGGTCCCTTCCAGACAACATCCGCTGAAGTGCCGTAATATTCGATTGCGGATTTATTTTCGTGAGTTATTTTATTGGCAACATTTGTACTTGCAAGCCATTCTTTTTGACCTCCAAGCGGAGCAGGAGACGGATAGGTTGTTCCGGTCATTTTGAGCGTGCCGTTGTTTGTAAGGGGTGTAAAATTATCGGCACCGGCACCTTTTGTTATAACAAAACCGGCTAAATCCAAACTTGCTTTTTCATCTATCGTAATGCTTTTTGCTTCACCTGCTTTTGTAAGTTTTGGATAATCGTGGGAAGGAGGAGCCGGTGACGGTTTTCGAGGAATTGTTACAACAGTATCTTTACCCGGAATTGCATACGGAGGATTCCAGTTTCTTCTGTTGTGCCAATCGCTGTCGACAGTTCCCGCCCAGCTTATATCTCCGCTATAATTCGTGAAAATCCAGTTGTCGGGTTTACCGGCCTGTATATCGCTATCGGAACCGATGGGTATGCTGTTTTCGGCGGTGTAGGTGTATGGATTTACGGGGGGGCCGCCTGTAATGGCAATATCGGTTTCAACATTAAGAAATTGCCCCTTTGCCGTGTTTGCGGCCGTAAGTGCAATGTGCGGGCTTCCCGTCCCTACACTCGTACCGCCCGCTACAGTCAAAGGTGAGGCAGCCGACTGCCCTTGAAGTTTCAAGCTGCCGGTTACCGAAATGTTCTTATTGATAGTAAGCCTTTTTATATACGAATCGGTACAAATCAAATCTTCAAATTCGGTATCACCCGCAGTCGATGTTCCGGTAATGGTAATGCTTGTTGGGGGAACGGTATTCGGATCCGAGTTATCTATCCTGTCCGCTTTGCTCAAGGTTACGGTATGATTTCCCGCTGTAAACCTTCCCTTATTTGTAAGTATATGAGTTATTTTGATAGACGAACCAAGGTTAAGGGTTGAGCTTGAGCCGATTTCCAATTCCCGGATTTGCGAGCCGGCAGGATCGGTGAAGTTTAGGTTTTGAGGGCTGCTTCCGTTAAAGTATAATTTGCCGTAATCCGCAAGATGAAACGTATGTGCCGTCATATTTCCATGCACCGCTATTGTACCGCCTGTGGCTGTCATATTGTGTATTGTCATGTCGCCTTCAGCGGTTATGTTACCCCAACACCTCCAGTCCTTTGCCCCGTTTACGGTAATATTCCCTCCGGAACCTGAAACTTTTTTTGCCATTATGCTGCTGCCTACGGAAGCAATATCACCGCTTACCGTGATATTTCCGTTTACCTCAACGGTTGCCGAATTATTTTGATCCCCGGCTTCCCACTTCCCGTTGACGGTAAGATGTCCGGTTGTAACACCTCTGGATGTCTTTATCGTACCGGTTCCGGTATTGGTAAGGGTTAAATCATAGTATGTATAGGTTGGAGGTGATGACGACACCTCTTCAAAGGCAATGACATTTCCGTGATAGGTTTGACCGTTGGTTGTAGTTATGGTAACCCCGTCATGATCGGTAATAAGGTATTGATCTACAGTTAATGATACAGCACGCAAATCGTTTCTTGAGCCGCTTATTTTCAGTTTTTGATAGGGTCCTTCCCATACATTAGCTGTTGAAGTTCCGTAATATTCGACGGTTGAACCGGAGCCGTGGGTTATATTATTATTGGGGCCGGAATTATTAATTTCAAGCCATTCTTTTTGTCCGGGATTAAATGGATTTCCTGTTGTTGTTCCAATCATTTTAAGAATGCCGTTATTGGCAATATGAGCTGTTACCGCACTGCCGGCTTCGCCATCCTGAATAATGTGTCCGTCTAAATCAAGCTCGGCTCCGGGGTTTACCGTAACCGTTTTTGCAGACACGTTTCCCGTAAGTTTGGGGTAGTAATGAGTAGGCGGAGGGGTCGTCGGTTTTTTTTCTATGATTACAACCGAGTTCACACCGGGTGTTCCATACGGCCGCCAGTTTTGCCAGTCATTCCAGTTGCTCGAATGATTTCCCTTCCAAGTCAGAGTTCCGGCATAGCCGGTAAAAATCCAGTTTTTAGGATGACCGCCGGAGAGCGGAAAACCGGGAATTTCCTCGGCCTTGCTTTCAGTTACCGTATATGTATGACCGCCGCTTTCGGGAATCATCGGTATATTTGTGTGTACTTTAAGCCATTTTCCGCCCGATTTATCGATATTAAGTTGAATACCGGGGCTGTTGGTGCCGCCTTGAACCGTAAGCAGTTGAGCATCGAGGCTGCCCGAACCTTCCAAGGTTAAGTTCCCGTTTACGGAAACTTTTCCGTTTATTGTAAGCGTTTTTCCGCCTGCGTTTGTAAGTTTTAGCGTGTGAAATTTTGTATTACCCGCAATGCCCGTGCCCGTAATCGCTATATCGCCGGACGGGCTAAGATTTACCGTATTATTTGTACCGGCGATAAAGGTCCCGCTGTTGGTAAAGGCATTGCCGGTAAAAACTATAGTGCCGGCATCGGCATTAAAAGTTCCGTTGTTGGTAAAAGTGCTGTTAAAGACCAATGAATTACCCGTACCGGTATTAAAGATTCCGCTGTTGGTAAAAGAACCGTCCAAAGAAATATCCTTACTGTTAGCATTAAAGGTTCCCTTGTTGGTAAAATTCCCTGCAATCATAACAGGAGAAAGTAATTTTACCTTTGCATTGGAAGCGGGCGGTGTTATGCCGTTGTCAACTGTAAGATTGCGTATGTTTTTATTGCCCGCACCGGTAAACTTAAGCTCTTGTTCAGGTGTTCCCGTTCCGTTAAAAGTTAAAGTACCGCTTGTCTGATTAAATTGAGCGGCGGTAAGGCTTCCTTTAAGCGTTACATCTCCCGCAGTCCACGTATTATCATGACTTGCATTATCGGCAGTGATGTTTCCTGCCGCCCGGACGAATCCGTTAGAAGTCCAGTCTCTTTTCACGACAATATCGCGCGCGTTGATTGTTCCTCCTGAAGAAGTCCATGCGCCTGTGCCTGCGTTTACAGTGATATCTCTTGCTTGGATATCTCCTGATGAAGTCCATGTACCCGTACCAGCATTTAGGGTGATGTCCTCGCTTCCTCCGTAAATATCGTGTGTTTGTATTCTGCCGGCTCCGCCAAAAAAGATGTAACGGTTATTAGTCATTAAACCGCCATTAAAAACAGTGCCGGTTCCGGTTCCATCCGTGGAATTAAAGGTTGTCTGTTGATGCAAGGTTACCAGTTCCGCATAGGATTGCGAAGCTGCATTAACGGTAAAACCGCCTGTTGTGTCAACGGTAAAATATCCATTGACTACTAAACTTCCCGTATTAAGTCCGGTTTTTGCATCGCCCACTCTTAGATTTTGATAGGGGCCTTCCCAAATAGTTGGATTCGCAGGTGAGGCACCGTAATATTCTATTGTAGAGCCGGGGCCGTGGGTTATGTTATCATAATTGGAGGTAATTTCAAGCCATTCTTTTTGTCCGGGATTAGATGAATTTCCCGTTGTTCCAATCATTTTAAGAATGCCGTTATTGGTAATATGAGCCGTTACCGCACTGCCGGCTCCGCTATCCTGAATAATTTCCGCCCCTAAGTCAAGTTTTGCCCCCGTTTCTACCGTAACGGAAGAAGCTTGCGCTGCGGGGTTTAATAGGGTGGTTGGATTCAGTTTGGGATATGTAGCTCCGGAGCCGCCTGCGGGAATTATTACAGGCCAATCGGCTGCCGGAACCGCTGCGGGAGTCCAGTTTGCGGGAACATTCCAGTTATCGCTTCCGGTTGTAGTCTTCCATGTGGAGGCCATAGATTTCCAGTTTGACGATTTGGGCTCTACTAATTCGCTGTTTGCAATATAAAAGGTATGCCCGTCCGTTACAGAAATATTCGTGTTAACCTTCAAGTAATAGCCTTTTTTTGAAACGGGGTCGGGTATTTGGTCCGATGTAAGGGTTATCTCGGACGAAGTCCCGACTCCTTGAACTGTTAGCTTATTTGAAGGTGTTCCGCTTATATTAAGGTCGTCTGCCGTAATTTTTCCGTTTATTGTAAGCGTTTTACCGCCTGCATTTATAAGTTCTAGCGTGTGAAATTTTGTATTTCCTGCGGTATTTGTACCGGTAATTGTGTGATTTGCGTCATGGGTCAGAGTTACCGTATATCCGGGCGATGTTGTTGCATCGAAGGTACCCTTGTTGGTAAAATTCCCTGAAATTTTTAAATTTCCTTCCAAGTTTACATTGCCGGTGAATGTTAAGTTATGGGCTTTATCTATTTTAAGATTCTGTGTTGAGGTTCCTTCCAATTTTAAAGTTCCTCCGGTTTGCTTAAAATTCGGAACTTCAAAATCGCCCTTTGTCTTTACCTCACCCTTACTTGTAGTCCATGTTGCATTATTCAATGTTAAATTTTCCGTTAAATTAACGGTTCCTCCCAGAAGGGTTCCATCGGACTGCTCTACGGAAGATCTGATTATTGTGTTTGCGCTATCGGTTATGTTAACGCTGCGTTTTGCCGTGAATGTGCCGGTAATGTCAAGCAGGACGCCGGAGGAGTTTCCGATTTCAAGTTTGCTGTCTACGGTAAAAGATCCGGCAATAGTAGTTTTGGGCGAGTTTATAATAAGCTTGTCGTCATTGGCATAATTATCAGCTGTTATAGTTGAAGCCTGTTTAAAGTGTATGTTTCCTGAAGCCTCCAGCTTAGTATGATAGGCGGAATTAATAAGCGGCGTTAAAGGGCTGTCAATAAGTATTTTAGGAGAACCGGTAAAATCCGTATTTGAAATTTTAACATAGCGTACAGTTCCTTCTCTAAGCTCAAGTACTATTTGACCGCTAATCAAAAAGTTGGAAGTCCCGATAAATTCAATATTGCGTTGTTTTGCTATTATCTTAAGCGTTGCTCCGGTCTTTACTTCAATGCTATGTATCTCTACTTTTTTTGTACCCGGAAGATGATTCTCTATTACGGGTTGGTTCACGCCGCTATTGATAATGACGTTATCACCGGCATTCGGAACTCCCGCAGGTGTCCAGTTGCCCGGCGTATCCCAATCGGTCGGTTTAGTCAAGTCACCGCCAACCCATGTTTTAGTTGCAGCCCATCCCGCAGTCATCGACAAGAGAATAACTGAAATTGTAAAAAGTGATTTAAAACCTTTCACCATACCTATATTATATCGGCTTTTTACCGAAAAAACCAGTGTAAAGACGCAGGGATTTACAATATTCGCCTAACCTGCACATGTGTACAGTCCCGTTGGTCAGTGTTGAAGCGGGTATCAGCACCTATATGTAAATATATTTTCTATTTTAACTTTATTATAGAGCCTGTATATATCAAAATCGGAATCTATGCTGATTATTTGTCGTATTTTTCTTTCTTCTGCTGCGATTACTAATGTTGCATCTGCAAAATCCATAGGTCTGTCATCATATTCTTTTTATATCGCTTTGTTTGATTTCATGAATAATAACACCTTCTTTCATTTATACATAATACCGAAATAATCCAAACAGTGCTTCATTAAATCCTGTCCCGTGTTTTACCTTCTAAAAAAGCCCCCGCAATTCTGCCCTGCAAACAGTAATTTCTTATTTTATTTTGCCGATAAGGTGCGGTGTATACAAAAGCCTCCAAGTGTATTACTATACGGAGTAAACGGGCTTGACGCATCGAAAAGAACAGAGGGTAGTAAAGAGGAGTTGTTTTCCGTTATGAACGCAAAAACAAAGATACGGGAATTTGCTTTAAATATTAAAACATCTGCGCGGACTTCGCCGGGTGCCTTTGTGCTTATCGCTTTACTCGGACTTACCCAGCTTTTATATGCGCATATTCCCTGCGCAATCGATTTGAATATTTTGTTTGCTTTTTCGATTATTTTTACCGCTTCGGACTTTGTAAAAAATGCGGGACAAAAACGAAAGCTTATCATCTATATTTTGATTGCGGTTTTTATCGGCACGCTGTACGTATTTAGGCTTTTTACATACAGCGAAAAGACCGACCTTGCAAATTCCTCGCTTATGATTTTGTACTGCTGGGTTGCCGCGGTTTTCTTTTTTTCGCCCGAACAAAATTATATAACCGAATTTAAGCTGCGCTTTATTCATGTTTTGGTTTCTCTTTTGTTTTTTGCCGCCCTGTATGCTTCGGTTTTTATAAGCGTTTTTTTTATCAATGCGATTTTTAATTTGGACTTGGATTTTGTAGACAGCGTTATATTCAGAATTGCCAATTCGTCGGCTTCGGTTACGGGAAGCATTGTATTTATATCCTACAAAACAAAAACCGAGCGCCTGCATTCCAAACTGTTTACCCTGATGTTCCGCGATATCTTATCGCTTTTGCTTCCCGTTCTCTGTGCCCTCGGTCTTGTGTACTTGGCAAAATTTATTATCCTTCCTGCAAGCGGCGAGCGACTTGGCTTGGACGAATGGTATTACCTTATTTATGCAGCCCTTATTTTGTGTGTTTTGATGATGGAGAATTTTACCGGCGTGCAAAAGAGGGCGCGCCTTGTATCCTTTGCCCTCGCCCTTGCGCCCATACTGTTTATCGCGGCTTCGATACGGGTACGGGCGGTCAATACCGACAGCTGGCTTTCTCCCGGCTTTACCAAACAGGATGAAAGCTTTATTCACGAAATCATTTTAAATGCGGTTTTATGCCTGTTTTTTATATACGCGGTGTTTAAAGACAAAAAAATCACGATAAAATTGAACGCCGCAATCGCGGCCGCCGCCCTTGTGCTCTTTTTCCCCGTTATCGGTTACCATAATTACAGCGCCTATAAAAAGCTCGATCCGAAATCTTTAACAAATGATCGGAACGCATTGGAACGGTTTATTTACGCAAAAAAAGCGGTTCCCGAACCGCAAAAAATCAGGATTTATCACGGGTATGAGAGTTCTTTTTCACCGCTTGAAAATGTAGATCATATTATAGATACAACCGATTATGCCCACGTTTTACTCGGTGTTACATTGGCTGCCGATTTTGACATAAAACAGCCGGGTCCGGTGCAATCCGAAAAAAAGCCCTCCGAAATGACATATAAAAACCGTAATTTCCGTATCGCCGAAGAGGGAAAACTGTTATATATTGAGAACAAGCTCACCGGTGAACAAAGCGCAATCGATGTATACGGGCGGGTAAAGGCGGATACGGACAAAGAAAAGGCGGAAAAGGATTTTCCCGATGATAAAAAAACGCAGGTTGAGCCCGTCTTTACCTTTGAAAATGCCGATTTAAAGCTTTATATCCGCTCTTATCTTTACCGTGAAGACGATTATGCGGAAATCAAGTTCAATGCCTATATAAAGAAGTAAACAGCTGCAAAACTGCGGAATTTTCTTTTGGCGGCCCTCTTTTTTAAATCTTGAATTTATTATACCTATGACATAGAATAAGCCCGATTACTTCAATCAGGAGGTTTTAATCTATGAAAACGGAAGAAAAAAAGAATGAATCCGGCCGGCGTAAAGGGGCAAAGATAAGCTTAGCCTTTAAAGCCTCGTTCGTTGTGTGTGCGATATTTGTTTTTGCCCTTGTGCTGCTCGGTTCAATTATTTTTCGGCAATTTGCACATGTTATTACCTCGGATATGCGTATAGGCTTATCGGCAAGAATCGAAAAGGAAGCGAATGCCGTCTACGGAAATATTTTTTCGAAAATTGAAACCGCTTCGATAAATTATGCATCCCTTTTAACCCGTTTCGGCTTTGAAAATCCCGAACAGTCTGCAAAAATAAGCGAAACCGTCATCGGCTCGGACGACGAAATTGTCGGCGGCGGGTATTGGCTTGAGCCCTTTGTTGTTCCCGGAGAACATTTTTACGGTCCCTATTGGTTTAGAGAAGGAAGCGATATCCGCATGACTTGGGAATACAGCAATGAAAAAAACGACTACACAAAATTCGACTGGTATACTCGGGACGGCTTTGCGGAAAACAAGGCTGTTGTATGGAGTGAATTATATAACGACGAAGTAACCGGCGTGCCGATGATTACGGCAACATCCGTTTTGCGTAAGGGACAAAAAAAACTCGGTGTGGTAACCGTCGACTTGGGGCTTGCTCCCCTTACCGAATATTTTTCCGCTATCGAGTTTTCCGATATACGCGAATATTCTTTGTCTTTGATAAATGAAAACGGTTTATGTTTTAATAATAAAAACAAAGATTTAATCGGTAAGCGTATTTTCGACTTTAATTCCGAATTGATAAAGCAAAGAATTATCGAAGATGAACACGGATTTGTCTTTATTGCTCCGATAGCCGATACGGGAATTTATATAGCACTGGAAGTACGGAAGGCGGTTATTTTCGAATCCTTTAATAAACTTTTGCTTATTAATATTTTGACGGCTGCAGTTTTTATCGTTCTTTTGATTGTAAGCATTTCTCTGTTTATGCGCTTCTTTTTGGTAAAACCGCTGAACAAAACCGTCGGTGTGCTCAAAGATGTTGCCGAGGGCAATTTGACCGTTGAACTTCCCCTTGTAGGAAACGATGAAATCACCGATATGTCCGACTATTTTAATCAAACGATAAAAAAAATGGGCTTGTCTTTAAAATCGATTCATTTCGGAGCCGAAACGATGCAGGAAACGGGGAACGACCTTGCCGCCAATATGACGCAAACGGCGAGCGCCATACATGAAGTCAGCGCAAATATCGACGGCATAAAACAACAAGCTTTGCATCAGGCGTCGAGTGTTGACGAAACGGCGGCGACAATCAGCGACATTATAAAAACAATAGAGGCTTTGAACGGCAGAATTGAAGTGCAAAGTGAAAGCGTCGCCCGTTCTTCGGCTTCTATCGAAGAAATGGCGGCCAATATTACCTCGATTACCCAAACCCTTGAAAAAACCGACCTCGTTATCCGCGACCTTGTTTCGGCAACCGAAAACGGCAAAGAAACGATTGTCAATTCCAATGCGGTTACGCAAAAAATTGCCGAAGAATCGGGCAGTTTGCTTGAAGCTTCGAGTGTTATTCAGCATATTGCAAGTCAAACAAACCTTTTGGCAATGAATGCGGCAATTGAAGCGGCCCATGCGGGAGAAGCCGGTAAGGGGTTTGCGGTTGTTGCCGACGAAATCAGAAAGCTTGCCGAAGAGTCGAGTGCTCAGGGAAAGACGATTACCGAAACGCTTAAAAATTTAAGTGCGGAAATAGATATGCTTTCCGATTCTTCGCACTCGGTTGAAGAAAAATTCAATATTATCTTTAATATGTCGGAACAGGTAAAGGCAATGAGTACCCGTTTAACCGAGGCTATGCGTGAACAGGAAACCGGCAGCCGCGAAGTTTTGACTGCCATGAAAGAAATAAACACGGTTACCGGAGAAGTAAAAAAAGGTTCTGCCGAAATGCTCGAGGGCGGCGAAAAGGTTGCAAAAGAAATGCATAAACTGGACGGCTTGACAAGTATTATTACCCAAAGCATGAATGAAATGGCTGCAGGTGCAGGTCAAATAAGAGATGCAATGCAGGGTGTAAACGAAATAAGCCAAAAAAATAAAGAAAATATATCGCGCTTATCGAGTGAAGTAAAGAAGTTCAAAGTCCCGTAAGCCGTAAAAAAGGGGGCGCAAAGCTGAGGTTTTGAGCCCCTTTTTTTATTTATTGGACGGGGAAGGCGGCCTTAAAGGTTTCCAAAACCGCTTCCGTCGCGGGTTTGGCATCTATATCTTTAAGCAGATTTTTTGCACGGTAAAAGTCGATCAGCGGTGCGGTTTGACTGCGGTATACTTCAAGGCGGTGCTTAATGGCTTCGGGTTTGTCGTCGTCGCGCACGTAAAGCTCTCCGCCGCACAGAGAACAGATATTTTCTTTTTCGGGCGGCATAAATACAACGTGAAAATTGTGGGAGCATTTGCGGCACACGCGGCGGCCTGAAAGCCGTTCCACAACCGCAGTATCGTCGATGTCGAAATTGACGGCAGAGTCGATATGTGCGATTTTTTCAAGAGCTTCCGCCTGCGCAATGGTGCGCGGAAAGCCGTCAAGAATAAAACCGTCTTTTGTATCCGGCTGAGAAAGTCTTTCTTTTATCAGTTCGATTGTAATATCGTCGCCGACCAGAGCGCCCGAATCTATAATGGCTTTAACCTTACAGCCCAGCGGCGTTTGCGCTTTTATAGCTGCGCGGAAGATTTCTCCCGTCGATATGTGCGGAATACCGTAGGTTACCGAAACCGCGGCGGCTAAGGTTCCTTTACCGGCTCCCGGCGGGCCTAAAAAAATAAAATTCATAATGCTTCCTCTAGGCAGTACTTTAACACGTTAGGGTAAAAAAAGCAACACGGGAGTTCCAATCAATGACTTTTCTTTCGGTACTTTGAATAACAAGGGTTTTAAAGGCCGCGGTTTTATCGGTTCCGAGCTGCTTTATAAGGGCTGCGGCATAGGCGGAGTGTACCGGAGCGAACCAGCGCTCTATTTCTTCGGTGTGTATGCTTCTTTTTTCGCATAAAATGCGTACATTTGCACAAAGCTCTTCCGCCTCTTGTGCAAGCTTTTGTTCAAGTGTTTTTTCATCCCAACAAAAAAGCGGATTTGCGCTGTCGGTATAAAAAGCGTTTTCGGCCTCTTTGGCCTCCGCTATAAGCTGTTCGTTTTCCGTTCCCGCATAAAGAGGTTCTAAAAGCTCGGAAAGCCTTTGCGAACCGGAGGGAATTTTTTGTGCGATAAAAAGACGTCCTCCGTCCGCTATAAGGGGCTTTAAAAGCCTAAGCTCCGTCTTAAGGGTTTCCGTATCGGAAAGGGTATTAACGGGGTTGCGGTAAAAAATGCGGTCAAAAAAGGTATCCGTAAAAACCGGATTTTTTAAGGCGTTTTGCAAGCCGATCGATTTGTCGGAGGGGAGGGGAATCAGGGCGGGGCGGTGTAAATCTTCAAGCGTACTTGTGTATTGTTCCAATATTTTCAGATTTTTTTCGTTTCGGCACAGTCCTACCGTAAAGCCGTCGGGTGTTTTGCGGTTTATTTCCCATACCAAAAGAGCATCATCGGCATTCATAATAAGGCTTCGCGTGTTTGCGGAAAAACCGGCAAGCTCTATCAAAATATCGCGCAAAGAACGCAGCATTTCGCTTTTACCGCTTTCCGTCCTCTTTTGCCAAAAAGCGGAACCGGGATTGCCGCCTGCGCTTTTTTCTTCAAGATTTTCAAGCATTGCGGCAATTTGCAGTTCCCGCCGGCTTAATACCTCATCGCGGATGATTTTTTCGTAGCCCTGACCGCTCGGATTGTAAAACACCCTGCCGGCCAAACCGTCGGGTAAATATTGCTGTGCCGTCCAGTGGTCTTTGTATGCGTGCGGATACATATAGCCCTTGCCGTGCCCCAATTCGGCGGCATCGCGGCTTGCGTCTTTTAAGTGATTCGGAACTTCGGCATCTTCTTCCCCGACCGACTTTAAGGCGTCGAAAAAACAAAGCGTACTGTTCGATTTGGGGCAGGTTGCCAAATAGAGGGCCGCCTGCGTGAGCATAAAGCGGCCTTCAGGTAAGCCTATGCGGTCAAAGGCTGCGGCACAGCTTTCGACAATGCCGATTGCATGAGGGTCGGCCAGTCCCGTATCTTCGCAGGCGGAGATAAGCATTCTGCGGAAAATAAAGTGCGGGTCTTCTCCTGCGGCAAGCATACGAGCCATCCAATACATGGCCGCGTCGGGGTCGCGCCCGCGAAGGCTTTTTATAAAGGCGCTGATTATATCGTAGTGATAATCTCCGTCGCGGTCGTACAGCACGGCCTTTTTTTGAATGCTTTCTTCTGCGGTTTCGCAGCTTATGTAAATCGGGCTGTTTTCGGGCGGCTCGCAGGGAACTTCATCGGGCGCCCAGCGCTCCGGAGTGGTTTCAACCGCAAGTTCAAGGGCATTTAAAAGACTTCTGGCATCGCCGTTTGCCGTGTCTATTAAGTGTTCCAGCGCTCCTTTTTCGAATTCGACCTTCCACCTTCCGTAGCCGCGTTCTTTATCGTCGAGGGCGGCGCGGGCGGCCTTCATTAAATCGTCCTTTGTAAGCGTAAAAAGCTGAAACACGCGGCTTCTGCTTACGAGGGCCTTATTGACTTCGAAAAAGGGATTTTCGGTTGTGGCGCCGACTAAAATAATCGTTCCGTTTTCTACCCAGGGTAAAAGGGCGTCCTGCTGGCTTTTATTCCAGCGGTGTACTTCGTCCACGAATAAAATGGTGCGCCTGTTGTATAAGGAGCGCTGTTCGTCGGCTTGAGCAATCGCATCGCGGATCTGCTGGACGCCGCTTAAAACGGCGTTGAGGCTTACAAAATTGCTTTTGGTGTGATGTGCGATAACGCGGGCGAGGGTTGTTTTTCCCGTTCCCGGCGGCCCGTAAAAGATAACCGAGCTGAGCCTGTCCGCGGCAATGGCGCGGCGTAAAAGCCTGCCCTTTCCCACAATATGGTCTTGACCTATGTATTCGTCAAGGTTACGCGGCCGCATACGGGCGGCAAGAGGGCCTTCTTTAAGCGATTTTTCCGCCGCCGCACCGCTGAATAAGTCCATATGCTCCGCTTATTCGTAGTTCCAGTTGCCGCGCGAAGGATAGTATCCCCACAGGGCATTGTTTTTGCTCGAAGCGGTTCTTCCCGCTCCTGCATAAATTGCGTTGTTATCTTCTCCCCCGAAACATGCGACCGAAAATATTTCACTTTCGCCGAAGGCGGCTTCGGCATTTGCACCTAAAAGACCTGCTTTCTGAGGTACTCCCGAGCCGTTGAGTTTTATTTCTTCCAAGCCTTTTTTTGTGCCGGCAATAAGGCGGTTTTCTTTTTCGTCATACACAAGGCAGGTAACCGTTTCGGACGTACTTACCGAAGTATTTGTTAAATCGGAGTTTGTCGTACCTTTTTTGATTGTTTTTCCGTCGGCACTGTAGAGTCTGGCGCCGTCCGAGCAAAAGGTGCGGGTATCCGAAAAATAATCTCCCGCTGTACTGCCGGATTCACTTCCGTCTATATAAGCTGCGGCAAGGGTTTTGTTTCCCGCTCCGTTCGTAGTTATTTCCGATAACGGCGAAACGGGTGCCGGGCCGTTCAATTTGTAAACCTTACCGCCGACACGTACATATGCCGCGCTGTCGGATGCTGAGGTCAGTTTATTGTCGAACAAAACGATTTCATCGGCTTTGCCTGAGGTACCCGGTACCGGCTGCCATTCTCCGCCCGTTACATTCAAGGCGTACACTTGAACGGTTTCGCCGCCCGCGCTCAATGCGTAGATATGGCTGTTTGAAGCTGCAAGATACACCGCATTGCCGGCGGGTTTTGATATTTTTTCCCAGCCGCGCTCGGTTTTAACCGGTTTTTTGTAGATATTACCGTTTGCCGTGTACAAAAAACTGCCGGAGCGTACAACCGAATAAACGTTCCCCTTTATGGAAGGGTCTGTCAGTTTTATTTCCTGATCGATAGCCCAAAAGATGGGTTCCTGTGAGCATGAAATAATGAGTAAGCCGAGTAAGGCGGCCGATACAAAGGCGTAAATTTTTTTATAAGTATTTTTACACATATAAACTCTCCGCATTAAAAGTGATAGCGGACGGTCAGTCCTATGTCGTGAATAAGTCCCGTATAATTATACTTCGGGTTTTTATACCATTGGGGTAAAATATAGAGTCCGGTGTGCGCGCCGAAAGACCACGAACTGTTATACCGAAAAAAAGCGGCCGCATTCGGGTGGACGGCTAAACCGAAATAGGTACGGTCGAGGTAGTTTTCAAAGGCTCCTCCTATGCCGAGCGAAAGAGGAAACTCGAATTTTCCCGCCGAAAACTGCCAGCCCGCACGGAATAAAATCGGTACAAAATAAAACACGTTTTTACCGATGGTTTGCGAATAGCCGAAGCTTACATCGCCGCCGAGGGTTAAATCCTTGAATACAAAGCGCTGATAGCCTAAGGTTCCCGACCCTCCGACAATCAAATTTTTAAAGGGACGGTAGGGAATATCAACGCTTAATTTTAAAATCATATACTGATCGCCGGCCTGATTTGTTTTATACATCAGATCGCTTTGGATATCGGATTCGCTCTGCTCCGGATTTTCAGAGTCCGGCACGGAAACAAAGCCGTCGGTATCAGCTGCGGTGTCGGAACTTTCGGAAGCCGGTTCTTCGGCAAAAACCGTTTCGGGTGCTGAAGTCGTCCCGTCTTCCGTTTGAGAAAAAACGGGCAAAATCAATAAAAACAGAAGGGCTATCGTTAATAAACGTTTCATACTACTCCAAAAAACGGACGGCTCCTCTATGCGGCGTCCTATAGAAATAAAACCCTAAAAAGGATATAGTTAAAGCTAAACCTGTTCGGAACTTTCCGTTTCAGAACAGGTCTATTATACTCCGTTTCGGATTTGATGTCCATTATGCTAAACAATTTTTATAAGGAATGAGTTACATGAGCGCACGGATAATAGACGGTTTTGCGATTGCACAAAAAATACGATCAGAGATTGCTCTTGAAGTTTCCGCATTAAAAAAAGACGGGAGCTCCCCCTGCCTTGCGGTTATCCTTGTCGGTGAAAATCCTGCAAGCGTTTCCTATGTAACCGCGAAAAAAAAGGCCCTTGCCGAAGCGGGTATGGCCGATAAATCGATTGATTTGAGTTCCGAAACAAGCGAAGCCGAATTGTTAAACATCATTGCCGGCTTAAACCGCGATACAAGCGTACACGGCATTTTGGTTCAATTGCCCCTTCCTTCGCATATCGACGAGCAAAAAGTAATCGCGGCGATTGCTCCCGAAAAAGATGTGGACGGCTTTCATCCCGTAAATGCCGGAAAGCTTTTAATCGGCCGGCCGGGCTTTGTCCCCTGTACGCCCTACGGTATTACCGTGCTGTTAAAAGAATCGGGAGTGCCGACGGACGGAGCGCATGCGGTTATTGTCGGCCGCTCGAATATTGTCGGTAAACCGCTCGCCCTTCTTTTGGCGCGCAAAGACATAAATGCAACCGTTACCCTTTGTCATACCGGAACAAAAAACCTGGCTTCTTTTACGCGCAGTGCCGATATTTTGATAGCAGCGGCAGGACGGCCCGGTATAATCGGTGCCGATATGATAAAGCCGGGGGCCGCGGTTATAGATGTGGGCGTAAACCGCATTCCCGATAATACAAAAAAAAGCGGCTTCCGTTTAACCGGCGATGTCGATTTTCAGGCGGCTCTCGATGTTGCGGGTTTGATTACACCCGTACCCAAGGGGGTAGGGCCTATGACTATCGCCATGCTTTTGCGCAATACCCTGCACGCCGCACGCGGGAGCTTTAAGTGATTGATGTTCAAAATCAAAAAGACGAGCGTGAAATTCCTTTACAAAAAGCGGGCGTAAAGGGCTTACGCTATCCGATCCGCGTTCTCGACCGCGCTCATAAAATTCAGCATACAACCGCATCTGCGGATTTGTTTGTAAATCTTCCCCATCATTTTAAGGGAACACATATGAGCCGTTTTGTAGAGATTTTCCGCGATTATGCAAAAGATTTTTCGATGAAAAATTTTTTGGCAATGCTTGAAAAAATCAGGGAAAATCTCGATGCCGAGCGCTCTTTCGGGCGCGTTTCGTTTCCGTTTTTTATCGAAAAAAAAGCACCCGTTTCCGGTCAAACCGGTATGATGTGCTACGAATGCGCCTATGAGGGTTCCGCCGATGCGGAAGACAAAAGCTTTTACGTATCGGTTGAAGTTCCCGTTACGACCGTTTGTCCCTGCTCTAAGGCGATAAGCGAATACGGTGCTCACAATCAGCGCGGCGTCGTGCGCATACGCTTACGCGGCACGAGCTTTTTTTGGCTTGAAGATATTATTCTTTTAGCCGAAGAAGCGGCTTCTTCGGGGGTATATTCGCTTTTAAAGCGTTCCGACGAAAAATTCGTTACCGAGCGTGCCTATGATAATCCGCGATTTGTCGAAGACCTTGTACGTGAAGTATACGCCGCTCTCAAGCGCTTTCCGATAGAACCGCCGTTCACTTCGTTTTCCGTTGAAGCCGAAAATTTCGAAAGCATCCATAACCACAACGCCTACGCTTGCGCCGAGTACGATCTAAGTTCAGAAAGATGCTGAGGAAAGGGGGCCAGGCTCCGCTGTAAAATACCGTGCATGTGTGCAATGGCAATGCCGTAATTGACAACGGGAACCCCCGCTGCAACAGCCCTCGCAATGCGGTTTTTCATTTCCGTTTCGGTGAGCATACAGGCGCCGCAATGGACGATGAGTTTGAAGGTCGAAAGGTCTTTAGGAAAGTCGCCGCCCGAAGTAAAGGTGTAATCGGGTTTTGCGCCGGAAAATTGTTCTATCCAGCCCGGAATTTTAACCGTTCCTATGTCCTTGCATTGGCGGTGATGGGTGCAGCCTTCGCAGATAAGCACCTTATCGCCGTCTTTCAGCCGTTTAAGCAGGGCCGCCCCTTCGAGCAAGGCCGATAAATCGCCCTTATAGCGCGCCATTAAAATCGAAAACGAGGTAAGAGGTATATCTTCGGGACAGGAGGCTGCAACCGGGCCGAACACTTGAGAATCGGTGATAACAAGGGCGGGCCTTTGTGTTAAAAAAGAAAGGCTTTGCTTAAAGTTATACTCGCGCGAAATAACCGGAACGCCTCCTTTTTCGAGAATGTCGCGGATTACCGCCTGCTGAGGTAAAATCAGGCGGCCTTTGGGGGCGGCTTCGTCAATCGGTATAACAAGGACGACAATGTCGTTTTCTTTTATTAAATCGGATACAAGGGGCTTTTGTTTTTCGCTTTTTTTAACAAGGGAGGCAAGTTTTTCCTTTAACTCATGAATATGAAAGAGCGTTTTTGCGCTTACAAAAATCCCGTTATTGCCGGCACTTTCCGTATCGGCGGCCGACGGAACATCCGGGGATGCAGGTACAAGGTCGCTTTTATTGTAGGCGACAAGGTAGGGCAGTTTTTTTTCACAAAATATATCGATGAGCCGCTGTTCTTCCGGACATAAGCCCCTGCCCCGAACCTTTTCCTGCGCATCTGCGACAAGGACGGCTATATCGGTTTTATCGATAATCTCTTGGGTTTTTTGTATGCGAAGAAGTCCCAAGTCCCCCGAATCATCGATACCCGGCGTATCTATAATAACCACGGGGCCGAGCGGAAGCAGTTCCATCGCTTTTTTTACGGGGTCTGTTGTCGTTCCCTTAATATCCGAAACAACCGAGAGGTTTTGTCCGGTTACGGCATTTACAAGGCTCGATTTACCGGCGTTACGCTTACCGAAAAAAGAAATATGAATGCGCTCGGCGGACGCTGTCGTATTTAAACTCATGTGTATTCCCTCACATTAAAAATAAAAGTCGCGCCGGTTGTCGGTTTTTATGCTTTCGATGTTTTCCACGGCTTTTGCGCGCACCTTTTCTCTCGGAATCCGTTCGACTTCTTTACGGATCATAGTATAACCGATATTCTTTGTGGGCGCCGAAGCGTAATCTTCCAGATATTCGGACAGGGTCATCAATGCATTCGGATGACAGCAGTTAAGGATTTGACCGCTTTTACACAAGCTCATAAAACGGTCGCCCGTGCGTCCCATCCGGTAACATGCCGTACAAAACGAGGGAATATGCCCCGTTTCCATAAGCCAGCACACAATTTCGTCCAAGCTTCTTTGATCCGATACATCGAACTGCTCGGTGTCGTGCGGCCGTTCCGTGTCGGTGTATCCGCCGACGGAAGTGCGCGAGGCTCCGCTTATTTGGGAAACGCCCAGATCGAGGAGCTTGCCCCTCACCGTTTCGCTTTCGCGCGTGGAAATAATAATACCCGTATAAGGAACGGCAAGGCGGATACAGGCGGTTATCTTTGCAAAAATCTCGTCGTCTATTCCGTTGTCAAAGGCCGAAGGATCCACACCGTCGGCTTTTTTGATGCGCGGAACACTGATTGTATGCGGTCCCACTCCGTGAACGGCTTCAAGGTGCTCTGCGTGCATAAGAAGGCCTGCAAATTCGTATTTATACATTTCCAAGCCGAACAATACACCCAAGCCCACATCGTCTATACCGCCGTCCATAGCCCTGTCCATAGCTTCGGTGTGATACTCATAGTTATGCTTCGGGCCGGTCGGGTGCAGTTTTTCGTAACTTTGTTTATGATAGGTTTCCTGAAACAAAATATAGGTGCCTATTTCGGCTTCGCAGAGCTTGCGGTAATTTTCGACCGTGGTTGCGGCAATATTGACGTTTACCCTGCGGATTGCCCCGTTTTTATGCTTTACCGAATATATGGTTTTTATGCTTTCGAGGATGTATTCGATAGGATTATTGACAGGATCTTCGCCCGACTCAACGGCAAGCCGCTTGTGTCCCATGTTTTGCAGGGCGATTACTTCGTCTTCTATTTCTTTTTGAGTGAGTTTTTTGCGCCGGATATGTTTATTCGCGTAGTGATAAGGGCAGTATACGCAGCCGTTTACGCAATAGTTGGATAAATACAGGGGCGCAAAAATAACGATTCGGTTTCCGTAAAAGGCTTGCTTTATTTCGTTTG
Organism: Treponema sp. HNW; assembly: GCF_050320395.1. Taxonomy (GTDB): domain Bacteria; phylum Spirochaetota; class Spirochaetia; order Treponematales; family Treponemataceae; genus Treponema_C. The sequence continues at coordinate 2,727,684 of NZ_CP144459.1, read as the reverse complement.
CAATGTGATAAATCTTTTGCACCTTTTCCGGTATTTCGCAGGCAAGCAAAACCGAGGCTTCCCTGTGTGTAAGACCTGCACAACGGAATCCCGTTCCGCTTTGTTTAGGCCGCGCTTTTTCGAGAATCCCGTCGATCAGCGCTTCGTCGTTTTTGTGAGCTTCCGCGTGCTCAAGGGTTTCGCGGATTTCTTCGTCATTGATGAACTCTTGTGCATGCAAAGACTTCGGATTGTACTGTGCCATAAGATACCTCTTTTGTATCGGAAGCCGGAGTTGTGCAAAAATCACCCCGGCCGATTACCGTTCTATAGCCTGCGCCGCGCAGTTGTTCGTCCAATAATTTTTTGTTTTCCGCGGCTTCGGCTCCCGTGTGTGCTTTATTATTATATAATTCATATTTTTTTCGTACGTTTGAAGGAGAAAGATTGGGCATAACCACATTTGCTCCCGCTGCAATCCCCTTTATGCGCCCTTCGGGATCTATACTGTCCAAAGCCGTTGTTGCGGGCAAAAGCACGTGAGGATGAATGATTCGTATAACGGACAAAAGATAGCAGGTTAACTCGACCGTACCGGCCGGCTCGTCTTTAAACGGCGTTTTTTTATGCGGAATAAAGGGGCCGATGCCGCACATAGCCGGCTTAAATTCTTCGATAAATTTTAAATCCTGAGCAAGAGAAGCCGGCGTTTGGTAGGGGGAGCCGACCATAAAACCGCAGCCCGTTTGAAAGCCTATTTTTTTCAGTTCTTGTAAACAGCGCATTCTGTTTTCATAGGATAGTTCGGCAGGATGCAATTTTTCGTAATGAGCCTTATCGGCGGTTTCGTGGCGCAAAAGGTAGCGGTCAACTCCCGCGTCGAAAAGCTTTTTATAGCTTTCAAAGCTGCGCTCTCCCAAAGAAAGGGTAAGCGCGCAGTCGGGAAACAGCGTCTTCAGTTTACGTATCAGCGAACATAAAAAATCGTCCGTAAAAAAAGGGTCTTCTCCGGCTTGCATCACAAAGGTCCGAAAGCCCAGCTCATAACCGGTACGGGCACAGTTTATAATTTCTTCTTCGCTCAGACGGTAACGCTCGCAGTCCTTATTGCTGCGCCTTATACCGCAGTAAAGGCAGTCGTTTTTACAAAAATTGCTTATTTCAATAAGACCGCGGATAAATACGCCGTTGCCGTATACGCTTTTTTTTATTTTGTCCGCCTTCTCTGCAAGGATACGTGAGGCTTCATTTGTCCGTTGGGTGATAAGAGCTTCGTATTCACTCAGGGAAAGAGAACGCCGCCGAGTCAATGTGTCGATAAGGGTGAGGATGTCCGTCACTTTTTTGTATCCGTACCGATGACGCTGGAATAGGCCGTCTTTACGCTCACACCGTTTAAATTGCCGATTTTTCCCGCAAGGCTTGAAAGCGTATTTTGCGGAGCGTCGAGGGCAATGCTGATAATATTGATGTTTTTTTCGCGGTAGGGGATTCCCATCCTGCCGATGATATAGGAGCTGTATTCGTGTAAAAGCTCATTCAGCATCGCTACCGAATCGGGATTTTCGACGATAACGCTCATAACCGCAACCCGTGTTTCCATACGGAACCTCTTTCAAAACGTTTTTGTATGACACGAAATTCACTGAAAGATACCGCACGGGGTACGCAGGATGAAAAAAAATTGAAGGTATCTTTCATGCAGAAGCCTTTGTCGTCCGCTTCTTTGTGTCAGATAAAATTATTATATACGCAAATGCCGAAAATGTAAATATTTTAATACAGGATATTGCCGAAATCGCAGGAAATAAAGGGCGATATTTTACCGTCCGAATTTCCCGCACCGGCGCAGACTCTCATGCCGAACATATCTTTTATGCGCAGTCCCGCTCCGGCTGAAGCACGCCATGCCAAATCGGGTTTGTATAAAAAACTTTCGTAATCCGGCCATACGTCGCCGACAGCCCCGTTGACCGAAAAAAATATCTGTCCGCCCAAAACGGTAAGCTGTTCCCAAGGCTGAATTTGAAGGCTCAAGGACGCAGACGCCTTGTGTACACCGAATTTCCGTTTTGCCGTAACATGGGGAAAAAACATTCTGTCTTTTAAATTAAAACCGTACACGGGAATCAGAGAAGGCACTTTTTTTAGCAGCTCCGAAGGGCTGCTTCCTGCAAAAAGACTGCATAAAACCGTTATACGGGATGAAAGCGGAATTGCGGCGGTAAAGTCCGTTGTTATACGCTCAAAGGCGGCGGTCTTATAATCGCCGCCCAAGGGAAAAACCGCCGAAGGCTGCGTCGCCGAAAAAAAGCCGCGTGTCGGAAAGGTGCGGTAGTTTAAATTGCTGAATGTGTAACATGTTGAAAGTTCCGCCGCAAAATCAAAGCCGGTTTTATTGTAGGCATCAAAGAGCCAAGGACTGTGTTCCGGTACCGCTTGACGTGTGTCGAGCCAATATAGACCGGCCTTATTTAAAAGTGTGTGGCGCTGATTGAATAAAATACCGACTCCGGTTTCCAAGCCCGCGCGTCGTATAAGGCTGCCGCCTGCCGGATGAAAGTCGAAATTGCTTGAAAAAAATTCGGGTTCATGCGATACCGAAACTTCGGTTTGAAAAAAAGCTTTAGGTCCCAAAGGCCGGAAAAACAAAAATTCCAAAGCGGTATTGTTTACATAAGATATCTTTAAAGACAAAGCCGAACCGGTTCCGCTTAAACCTCTGAATTGTAAGGCTGTAGACAGGGTAAGAACGGCCGATGATGCCGAACTTGCCGTTCCTGCAAAATTCAAGCTTTGCAAAAGCAAACCGTTTTCATCGGGTTTTTGATGTAAGTACAGCTCAAGTACGTTTTTGCCGCCGCGCACGTCGATTCGGGGAACCGCTGCAGTGTAATTACCCGTATCTATTACGGCCGCACTCAGACGGTGCCAGGCTTCTTTTGTAAAGGGTTTACCCGCCATACGCGTAAACAAGTGTTCTATATAATGTTTGTCGGATTGTTTACAGCCTTTTAAAATCAAGGTGTCGGGACAGGCATAGGGCAGATTTGCATAAATACTCTTTTGCCGATTATTTTTATTTTCTTCAATAAAGATGAAGGTTTGATTTTCTTCCGGTTCGGAGTTTTGCTTTTTTTCGGCGGATTCATCCGATAGGGAAAAAATCTTTTTTTTCAACTCCGATAGAGCGCCCCTGTAGCGCTCGGCTTCCGCTTTGCCGCGGTTATAAATTTCTTCGGCACGAAGATAATCGAGCATCGAAAAATCGCGGATATCCGGAAACATAGTCAAATCGGTGAGTTTGTAATCCTCTTTTCCGCGTATAACCTGCTGCATTGAAGTCATCTGTTCGAGAACCTTCAGCGGGCTGGAGTCGAGGTCTCCGCTCTCTTTTTTAAGCGGGTTTGAGATTTCGATACCGATGATAATATCATAACCGAGATTCTTTGCCGCTTTGACGGGAAAATTATCGCGTACACTGCCGTCAATATACTGACGGCCGTCGATGTCAAAGGGTTCAAAAAAACCGGGAATGCTCATGCTAGCACGCATTGCTTCGGTTAAATCGCCCTGTTCAAAAATAACTAACTCGCCGCTCAGTAAGTCCGTTGAAGCGGCACGGAACGAAACAGGCAAACTGTCAAAATCGATATATGAAGGTATTTTGACCGTCAGACTTTTTAATTGATCAAAGGCCTTTTGACCGGTAAGAATTCCCTTGCCTAAATTAAGGGAAAAATCCGCGCCGAGTTTTAAAGCGAGAGGGTTTGCCGGAATTCCGTGTTCGTTTAAGGCATGTTCAAACGGAGAAAAATTATCGTTGCGGAATATATCGGTCCAATCCAGATAGAGTACCGAATCACGGATTTCACTCGGTGTATATCCTGCACAATACAAACCGCCGATAATGGCGCCCGCACTGGTTCCGACAATCATATCGACGGGAATGCCCAATTCATCTATGAGTTCTAAAAAAGGAATATGTACAAAACCGCGTGCCCCGCCTCCTGCAAGAACCAAGGCTACGCTCGGTCTTTTTTGCTGCAGTTCCGCGGCAGGTATGAGGACGGCACAAAGTAAAAGGGCGCACAAGGCGATGTGATGTTTTCGTTTGAACGTCATACGGAATTATATGAAAAAGATACGGTTTCTGTAAAGGGTAAAAAGCTGCGTTGCAAAAAGCGGTTTTTGATGTTACTATATATGTATGAGTGTTTCGCTGTATTCGTTAGGAGCCGCGCAGGAAGTAACAGGCTCAAAGCATATCTTTGAAGTTGACGGCCGCCCTTTTATGGTTGACTGCGGAGCTTTTCAGGGAAAACGTAAAGAAGCCGATGAAAAAAACCGCAGATTCGATGTTCCCGCGGATAAACTGGAAGCGGTTATTTTAACTCACGCCCATTTCGACCACTGCGGCCTCTTACCCTTAGCGGTAAAAAAGGGCTTCCGCGGCAATATCTATTCGACGGGCGCAACCAGAGACTTGGCAAACCTTATTATGATGGACAGCGCCCGCATTCAAGCCCGCGATGCCGAATATTTGCGCAAACAGGCCGCCAAAAAAAAGGAAACCTTTACCTGGCAGCCTCTTTTTAACGAAAAAGACGTTGTGCTCACCGCCAATCAGTTTGTCGCCCTCTCATATCAGCGTAAAATGTATATCGCCCCCGATGTTGAATTGGAATTTTTTGACGCCGGTCATATTCTCGGTTCGGCCATAGCGATGGTAACGATAAAAAATCAAAAAGGCGGCGATATCCGCATTGCATATACGGGCGATTTGGGCCGGAAAAATAAGGCTATTATCCGCGACCCCGACACGAATATTCCCGCCCCCGACTACATTTTTTTGGAAAGCACCTACGGAGACCGCCTGCACGAAGGTTCCGATATTGCAATGAATGAATTGGAGCAGGTTGTACGCCGTGCGGTTGCAACAAAGGGAAAAATCATCATCCCCGCCTTTGCCATAGAACGCACCCAGGAGCTTGTATACTACTTTCATTTGCTGGTCGATAAAAAGCGAATTCCCGAAATTCCGATTTATGTGGATTCTCCGATGGCGACCAATGCCACAAGCATTTTTCAAATACACCCGGAATGTTACGATCAGGAAACCTTCAACGCTTTTTTAACCCACCACAAAAACCCCTTCGGTTTTAATGCCCTGTCGTTTATTACCAACGTTGACGAGTCGAAACTCTTGAATAAAAAAAGCGGCCCCATGATTATCATTTCCGCCGACGGTATGTGTGAAGCCGGCCGGGTGGTTCATCATCTTGCAAACAATATTTCACAAAGCGAAAACACGGTGCTGATTGTCGGTTACATGGCGGAAAATACCCTCGGCCGCCGCATAGCCGACGGACACAAAGAGGTGCGCATAATGGGCGAATGGTACAAGGTGAATGCCGAAGTTCACCGTATCGCCGCCTTCAGTGCCCACGCCGACTATGCGGAATGTAAAGAATGGCTCGACAGTATCGACACCTCACGCCTTAAAAAAATCTTTATGGTACACGGAGAAAAGGGGGTTCAGGAAACCTTTTTAAATTACCTGAACACAAACGGCTACAACGACGTCGACATCGTAAAATACGGAGAAACTTTTTCACTGTAGACAGCCTTTCTTCCGAGACCTGCCGATTTTTGTAGCCTTTTGTATGCTCAAGTGTTTATACTGTATCGGAGGTTATATGAAAAAATACGGACTGTTAAAAATCAGTGCAATGAGCCTTGCATTTGTGCTTGCGGGTACTATGCTTTTTGCCGCGTCAAAACCTGAAAACACGGGTGTACAGGTTACGGGAACGGGTATTGTAAGCATTAAGCCGGATACGGCGCGCATACGCCTTGCCGTGGTTACCGAAGACAACGAAGCCGCCCAAGCCGCTTTAAAAAACGCCGAACTTATGGACGCCGTTATAAAGGCCGTTCAAAAAGCGGGAATCGCCGCAGAAGATACGGCGACACGCGACTACAGCGTATACCGTCAATCGCGCTATAATTCAAACACGGGTACAAACGAATTTCGCGGTTACCGCGTAAGCAATAACCTGACCGTTACCGTGCGCGACATTGCGCAGACGGGAAAAATCATCGATGCGGCTTTACAGGCCGGAGCAAACGAGCTTTCGGATATTTCGTTTTATGCGAATGACACATCGACGGCATACGAACAAGCGCGTAAGCAGGCTTTTTTACACGCACAAAATGCGGCCGAAACCTTAAGCAAGGCATCAGGTAAAAAACTCGGTAAAGCGCTTTTTATCGAAGAATACCAAAATCATTCGGCTTACCGCAATTCGGCCGATTATGCCCTTGAAGAAAGAGCTATGAAGACAAGCGCCGTTTCGACCCCGATTACACCCGGCGAAACGGAAGTGTCGGTTACCGTCAAGGTTGTGTTTGAGTTTAAGTAATCCGCGTGCGGAAAGCTGAATAAGGTTCAATTTGCACATACTATGAACGACGCACAATGGCGCGCTTTGCAGGAATTTAAAACCGATTTTAAATCACAGGTGAGCGCGTGGCAGGCTCAAATCGAAGAGGCGGGACTCCTTGACCAACTGCAAAGCCTTCAAAAAAGGGCGGCGGACAGGGACGGCGTTCCGCTCTATTCTTTGGACACGCCTCTCGTGTATAACAGCGCGCTCGACGACATTCAAAAGACGGACGATATACGCATTATTTTAATCGGCGACAATCCCGGAAAAGACGAGCAGCTTGCGCGTAACCGCCGCTATCTGGTCGGCCAATCGGGGAAAATCGCCGACGGGTTTTTCCGTAAAAATCCGGAGCTGAACATCGATTTTCGCAAAAACGTACTCATATTGAATAAAACGCCCCTTCATACGGCAAAAACAAAGGAGCTTGCACTCATCATCAAAGAAGGCAATCCCCTTTTTGCCGAAATTATAGAGGAAAGCCAAATCCGGCTTGCCCGCGCAACCGTCCGCCTGCACCGCGCATTGTACGAGGCCGATGATACGGGAAACCCCTGCAAGCTTTGGCTTATCGGTTATGCCGAACTTCGCGAGCGCGGCCTTTTTTCGGTGTACCGCGATGCTTTAAATGCGGCCTATGCCGAATGTTCCGCACGGGCTGCACCTGCGCCGATTTCAGTATCTGCACCGTCCGAGAGAAAATCCGGCTGTGCGTCGCAGGTGTTTGTCTATCAGCATTTTTCGATGAACCGCTTTTTAATCGATTTAAAAGAAAGGTCGCACAGTTCTCTTTCGCTTGCCGAAAACATTGAACACGTCGGCCGTGCCCACCGCAAAGATATTTTAGGTTGGTAGAAGAAGTCAGCTCTTATAAATTGTTTTATGACTTCCGACATCGATAGGGATAATTTCTTTTTCATTGATTTGAAAATCAATCGCTATTCTGTACTGCATATTAATCGACACGGAAAATAATTCCGAAAATTTATGAAGGCGCAATGACGGATGATAGGGGTTTAATTCCAAAAGCTGAAGCGTTTTTTCATACTGATTTTTTAAATTACCGTGTTTTTTTAAAAAGGCTCGCGCTCTTTTTTCATAGGACTCGGTAAAAATCAATTTATACATTCGTTACTCTTTCAATATGAGCTTCCACTCCGTCCGTATAAAACCTGCCTGCTGCAAGGTCGGCCTTTGATTCCCGAATGGCGGCTTCAAGTTCCAATTCCCGCATACGGTTATAATCGTCAATTTTTAAAACAACATATTTTTCTTTTCCGTGAACGGTAATAATTGCATTGTGATTTTTTTCAACAACCGAGTCGATAAGATTTACTCCCCGAACTTTTAAATCGTTTGCCGTAATTGTCATATCCATTACAATGTCCTCTTTTATAAATAATACTATAAATCGTACTATTTAGCAAGCGATTTTCTTAGCGAACACTTTTTTCCGATACGCCGAAAATCTCCTTTACGCTGCTATGAATACGTTGTATAATTATCCTAGAGGAGGCGTGAGTATGAGAAAAACATTTTCGGTAATTGCCGTATTTGCGGCGATTTTTATGTTGTTCGGTTGTGCAACCGCACGCCGGCGGGATGCAAATGCCGAGTATATTTTAACCGTGCTGCATACAAACGATCATCACGGCAGTCCGCTTGCCAAAGAAGGGAAGGGAGGTCTTGCCGAGCGGGCAACCTTTATAAAGAGCGTGCGGAATACGGGAAAAAACGTCCTTGTTTTGGATGCGGGCGATATGAATGCGGGAAGCGCATTGTCAAACATGTTCCATGCAGAACCGGATATCCGTGCCTATAATAAAATCGGCTATGATGCGGTTGCTCTGGGTAACCACGAATTCGATTCGACATTGGAAAAATTGGAAAAGCAAATTTCATGGTCGGAATTTCCGTGGATTTCGGCAAACATAAAAAAGGGGAGTTCGTATTTTGTAAAGCCCTATATCATCAAGGATTTTGAAGGTTTCCGCGTCGGCATTATGGGACTTACCACACTGCGCACTCAGGTTATCGCCCAGCCCGATAAAAGCCTTACCTTTATCGACGAAATTGAAGCTGCCCGTAAAATAGTTGCGGAATTGCGGAACAAAAAAAAGTGCGATATCGTTATTGTTGTCGGGCACGTCGGCAACATAAAGGAATCGGAAGACCACACTACTTCTCTTATGATAGCCGAAAGCGTTCCCGGTATCGATTTATTTATCGACGGTCACTCCCATGCAAAATTCGAAAAACCGGTGCGTGTCGGCAATACCTACATCGTTTCGGCCAATGAATGGGGTAAATTTATGGGAAGAGGCCGCATAACCGTAAAAAACGGGGCTTTAATTTCCTTCGATTGGACTCCCGTTGAAATTACTACGGCCGCCTTTCCGCCCGATCCTGAAATCATCGCCTTACTTAAACCCTATAAAGAAAAGGCCGATGCGAGCTTAAAAGAGGTTGTTATAAAAACCGCCGCCGAATTCGAGTTCGGAAGCAAGCTGAGCCGCAAAAAAGAAATCGCTTTGGGCAATTTGGTATGCGATGCGCAAACCGCGTATCTTGCTTCAATCGGCGTTCCCGTCGACTTTGCGATAACCAACGGCGGCAATATCCGCACTCACTTGCCCGAAGGAGACGTTACTCGTGAAGATATTTTAACGGTTTTACCCTTTGAAAACCGCGTTTACGTTGTAACACTGAAGGGCGCGGATGTCGTTAAATTGTTCGATTTTATAGGAACGATTCCGCAGGGAGCCGGAGCCTTTGCACAGGTTTCCAAAGAAGTTAAAATGACGCTTAATTACGATGCGGGTAAAATACAGGATGTAACGATAGGAGGGAAGCCCATTGATTTTTCGCGCTCTTATAAGATAGCCGTAAACGATTATCTTGCAGGAGGCGGCGACGGTTACCTTGTTTTTAAGGAAGCGACGGAAACGTTTAATACCTCGATGCTTTTAAGCGATGTCGTAATCGATTATGTGCAAACTTTGGTTCAGCCCATTGTACCGAAAGTCGACGGCCGCATAAAGATAATCGGCGGTATGGCTTTGTAAAAGGTTTAAAGCGGGCGTCTGAAATAGCGCCGCCCGCTTTACCCTGATTTTTGCCCCTTGTAATTGCGAAAGGCAAAACTCCCGTTATTTACGGTACTTTCTTATTTGCGTTACGAAAGCAAAAAGAAGGTGTATTTATAAATTTATAAAAATAACCGATAGTCTAAAAACGCATAAGCGTTTATTATATATTGAAAGTTGACATTTTCGTCTTGACTTTTTATAGGAGTAAAAAATGAATACAAATCAGTACATTGATCACACGATTTTAAAGGCGGATGCCCGTGAGGCGGATATTGTCCGTTTATGCGCCGAAGCAAAAGAATATAAGTTTTGTTCGGTATGCGTGAATTCCTGCTGGGTCCCCCTCGTATCCCGTGAATTAAAGGGAACGGATGTTAAGGTTTGTTCCGTTATAGGCTTTCCCCTGGGAGCGATGAGCCGCGAAGCCAAGGTTTTTGAAGCCGAAAATGCGGTTAAAAACGGTGCCGCGGAAATCGATATGGTTATCAATGTAGGATTTTTAAAAGACGGAAAATACAAAGAAGTTGAAGATGAAATCCGCGCAATAAAAACGGCAATCGGAAACGCCGTGCTTAAGGTTATTATAGAAACCTGTTATTTAACCGACGACGAAAAGCGCAAAGCCTGCGAGCTTTCCGTTGCCGCACAAGCGGATTTTGTTAAAACCTCGACCGGTTTCGGAACCGGCGGAGCGACCTTTGAAGATGCGCAGCTTATGCTCGATACGGTCAAGGACAAAGCCAAGGTAAAAGCCTCGGGCGGGGTGCGCGATGCACAAACCGCAAAAAAATACATAGACATGGGTGTCATGCGGCTCGGAACAAGCAGCGGTATTAAGATTATCGAAGGTTCAAAATGAAAAGCGATACCGAATTGCTCCAAATCGCCTTAAAAGCGCGTGAAAAAGCATACGTTCCGTATTCTCATTTTAAAGTGGGAGCCGCTTTGGAAACAAAGGACGGCAAGGTTTATGAAGGCTGTAATATCGAAAACGCTTCTTACGGCTTAACGAACTGCGCAGAGCGTACCGCTTTTTTTGCCGCTCTGGCCGACGGCTGCCGAAGCGGTGATTTTGTCAAGCTTGCGGTTGTCGGTCAAACCGAAGACGTTATTTCTCCCTGCGGTGCCTGCCGTCAGGTTATTTCGGAACTCGGAGCCGACTGTGAAATCGTTTTGGCAAATCTTAAGGGTAAAATACATAAAACGAATATTCAAAGCCTGCTTCCCGGTGCCTTCGGTGCAAAAGATTTATAATATTGACCAAATAAACGAAAATTTTTATACTGTATTCAGGTAATATAGTATGTATGCAATTCACTATGATTTTGAAGGGAACCCGTCCGAAAACGGTGATGTACAAATTTATGAGGGCGTGCAGTCCGAAATAAAAAAAGTATTCGCAGACTACGGTTTTAAACGGCAGAAAGAGTCCCTGTATGTCGGCGGCGCGGATATAGACGCTGTCAGTGCTTTCAGATGCGTTATGGCTTTGAATGAGGCAACAAAAGACTGCAAGTCTTTGAACGAAAGGCTCAAAAACATCAGAATTCTTGAGGTCGAGAAGAATTCGGTACCGAATTAAGCGGGAGCGATTTAAAGGATTTTTCCGGACCGGTTTCGGCCGACAAAAAAGGCCGGGACTGTCTTAAAAGCATTCCGCTTTTTTGACAATGCCGGCCTCTGAAGGCGCCAATCAGAATCGAACTGATGCATAACGGTTTTGCAGACCGCTCCCTTACCGCTTGGGTATGGCGCCGTATCGGATGTTTAATCAGTATATATTTTTTTTCCGGTCTTGTCTAGTATTAAATCCTTATTTTATGTATACTTGTTTTTATGACCGTTACGCATAAATGCCTCCGCTCGTATAGGATATGTGCGCTTATTTTATCGTTTGCTTTTTTTTCGGTTTTTTCTCTTTTTGCGGTTATTTCCGATACGGAAAAAATCGACTTTTGGAGCTCTTATCCGCATGAAGAACTTGCCGATGCCATCTGTTCGCGCATGAGCGATGAGGAATTATTTGCTCAAATACTTATGTTCGGCTGGGCCGGGCAGGAGGCTTCGCCGCTTTTAATCCGCTGGGTAAGCGAACGCGAGTTGGGCAGTGTAAAGGTATTCGGCTGGAATACGGACGATATAGTGCAGGTTGCCCGGGCGGTAACGCTTTTGCAAAAAAAAGCGCAGGCAGGCCGTTTTAAAATTCCCCTCTATGTTGCAACGGACCAGGAAGGAGGCCCCATCCGCCACGTAAAAGGACGCACGAGCGATACGCCCGGTAATTTGGCTATCGGAGCTTCCGCTTATCCGGCCGATGCATGGTACAGCGGTTATTATATTGCAAAGGAATTGCGCGCCTTGGGCATAAATATGAATTTTGCGCCGACGGTGGACTTATACACGAATTTCGACTCAAGCGTTATCGGCATCCGCTCCTTTGACCATGATCCGCATTTCAGCGGAGTAATGGGTGCCTCTTTTGCCGCAGGTTCCATGGCTGCAGGCGTTATTCCGACGGCAAAGCATTTTCCCGGCCACGGCGATACGGGGGCGGACTCGCACGGCAAGCTTCCGGTTATAGACATCGATTTGGAAACGCTGCGTTCGCGGGAATTGATACCCTTTGAATATTTAATCCGCTCTCATATTCCCGCCGTTATGTCGGGACACTTGAATTTTCCGAAAATCGTCGGAGGAAATAAACCCGCCTCCCTTTCGGGCTTTTTTTTAACGGATTTACTGCGCGGTACAATGGGCTTTGACGGCCTAATCATTACCGACGATATGATGATGAACGGGGCTACCTCGTATACGGGGGCAGTGTCTGCGGCCGTTTCGCTTGCCGTTGAAGCCGGAAACGATATTGTTATTTCATCGACAACCGCCCAATGGGAAGAACCCTTATGGAATCATAATATAGAACGCATGAAAACCGATTTAAAATTCAGGCAAGCCGTGTTTCGTGCGGCAAAGCGGGTAGTGCTTTCAAAATTAAAGTATTTTAAGGGAGAAAATCCCGTACCGCTTTTTCCCGATATAACGGGAATTGATTCCGCCGTTCCCGACCCCGAAGCGGAGACTTTTTTTACCGCGCAGGCCGCGCGAGCGATAACCGCATATAAGGCCGGTCTTTTACCCTATTCTCCCGAAAAAGCCGCATCGGACAAAATTCTTGCGGCAGGGCAGTTCCGCGACTTTTTTGCCGAGGCGGACAGGAGCTACGACGGTGTGCGTTACTTTTTTTTCCCTTATACGCTTGATGCCGAACAAATACGGGAAAAAGCCGAAGAATTGGCATCTCTTGCGCGCGGCTTTGATACGATTATATTTTGCGTTGCAAACGATACGTCGCGAAGGGTTGTCTCTCGGGCAGCTGCCCGTCTTTCCGGGCAGGGGAAAAAGTTCATCGTCATATCGGTTTTGGAGCCCGTTCATGTTCTTGATTTTACCTGGGCGGATACGATTTTATTGGCATACAGTTATTCTCCGTTTTCATTTCGGGCTGTTTTTTCGGCTTTGGCGGGCGATTTTGTTCCGAAGGGGCGTTTGCCCTTAAATATGAATGTGCTTCACGGAGCGGAGGCGGAACGGTGAGCGGCTGCGATAGCATACGCGGACGGGATTCCGGCCAAGGGAAGCGCCGGGATGCCCGAGGAAATAAAAAACAATACGCAGGCCGCCTTTTTCTGCGTCCGATACGGCCGGACGATGTGCCGAAGATTTTGAATTTTTTACATCATTTTGAATACAGCTGTACGGCTCTATCTTCCCTTTTTGTACAGCGCAGCGGGCCTGAAGACCGTTTCCGTTTTTCTCTTCCCGCTCGGAATGCTTGCTTTGTATTGGAATTGTGCGGCAACGGGTCCGGCGATACTTGCATTGCGGGGCTGTTATCTTATTCTTCTTCCGGACTCCTTTATTACTGCCTCCCCTTTATGGAAAAAAACGATGAAAATACCCGTACCTTCAACTCCGGTTTTTGCGGGGAAACCGTACGGAATACCGATGAACTACGGTTCTTGTGTACCGAATTTCTTGAAAATCATTGTGCCGTACCCCCTCTTTCAAGTATGATGGGAGGGACACAAGCGGGAGCTTTTTTGGAAAGCTGTATGTCAAAAAAAAACACGGAAGCCCGCGAATGTAAACTTATGTCCTTGACGGCGAATCCCGGAACTTTCCCCTGTGATTATAAAGATGAAACCTTGAAGCGCTACCGGCTGCGCCGCTGTACCCGTGCCGATTCCGATCGTCTTTTTGATTTAATGAAAGCCTATTATATTGAAGAAGTGCTGCCGGCCGGCATGATTTTGAACGATAAAGACATGCGTCTTCTTTTAAGTCGGCGTCTCAAAAATCAGCTTGTTTTTGCCATGGAAAACGAAACGGGAGAATATGAGGCTATGGCCGCAACAACCGCTTTGGGCATGCACTATGCGCGGCTCGGAGGCGTCTATACCCTGCCTGAAAGCCGCCGCCGAGGACTTGCCTCTTTTTTGGTCAGACAGTTGAGTACCGAATTATTAAGACTGCACTACATTCCCGTCCTCTTTGTACGTACCGCCAATCCCGGCGCCGAAAAAATGTATGCAGCCTGCGGTTTTTCCGTATGCGGCGGTTACAGAATTGCGTATTTTTAAAAAAAAGGGCTGCCGAAAAACTTTTGCTTTCCGACAGCCCCGCCGCATTTTAAGCTTTTATGCCGCCGAGCGGTACAAAAGCTTTTAAATCTTTATTCTTTTGCGGCGTTTGTTCCGGCAATTTTTCCGAACACCGAAATATCGGTAATTGCGTTTCCGCCGAGCCGGTTTGCACCGTGTATGCCGCCGGTAACTTCTCCTGCTGCATACAAGCCCGGAATCGGTTTGTCGTTCATATCCAAAACACGGGCACCCGTGTCGATTTTTAAGCCGCCCATCGTGTGGTGCACGGTGGGAACCCGTTTTGCCGCGTAAAAGGGCGCTTTGCCCAGTTTTTTGCCGTATGTCTTTAAACCGAGCTTATCGGGCGAGCCGTCGACAATGTTGTTGTATTCGTCGATGGACTTTTGCAGTTTGTCCGCGGGAACCTTCATCAGTTCCGCCAGTTCTTTAACCGAAGAGGCTTTTAAAGTTTTACCCAGCGTTACAAAGTTGGCGATAAGCGGATCTCCTTCGGGATATCGGTTACCGTCGGCCACAATCCACATATTACCGTCGGGCTGGGCATAAATCGCATTAACCAGGACATCGCGGCGGGCATCTTCGGCAACAAAACGTTCTCCGTTATTGTTTACGAAAATGCGGTTTAATCCGGACGTGTGAGGCTGTCCCATCATCATGCCGGTTCCGGGCTCTCCGTTCGGATGGAGCTGGATAAAGCCCATGTCGGTTAACTGCGCTCCGGCTTTTTCGGCCATAACAATACCCTCTCCCTGTGCCGCGCGGCTTTGATTTGAACATCCTATTTTTGTGCCCAAATCCGCCCACTGTGTATTGTATTTTTGGCGCATATCGATGTTGGCTCCGAATCCGCCCGTTGCGATTATAACGGCCTTTGATGCCTTATAAGTAACATCATAGCCTTTCATCTTTGCTTTTACGCCGGCTACCCTGCTTCCGTCTTTAATCAGTTCAACGGCCCGCGTTTCCGTGTGTAAATCGATACCGTCATGTTCTTTGATATATTTTTCGGCAGGATAAATGACCGTCGTCCCGTTCGGAAAATCTTTGGTGCCGTAATGACTTCTCTGCCACAAAGCGCCGGTTGCCATTCCCAAGGTATCTTTGAATACGGCTCCGTTTGAAGCTGCCCAGTCAATCGTTTCGGGAGCTTTTTTAGCCAGAATATCGATTAATTCGGGCCTGCCCTTATAATCACCGCCGTTATAGGTTTGCAAAGCGTGAAATTCGGGACTGTCGAAAAGCCAGTCGTTGCCTTTTTCTAAATGTGCATCAAACTGCGCGCGTACGGCTTTTTGTAAAGAAGCTTCGTATTCATCGAAAGGTTCTTTTTGTAAAAGCTTTTCAACGGCATCCCGGTTTGTCTTTGTCATCTTTGTCGCCCGGCCCCGTACCGGATCCGCTCCGTTAAAGGCGCCTGCCGAAAAAATCGTACTTCCGCCTGCAAAGCCGAGCTTTTCAATGATGATAACTTTTGCTCCCGCCTGATGCGCCGCAAGACCCGCACTCATTCCCGCACCGCCGGCACCGATAACGATAACATCGGCCGAATACGAAGAAGACGCCGGTTTAGCGGCAGGCACTTTCTTTTTCCATTTTTCGGGATTGCCTCCGGCTGCACTGATACATTCGGAAACTCCGCTTATAACGGCCCGGCCGGCAAAGGTTGCTCCCGAAACCGTATCTACGGCTAAAGATTGGTTTTTTACGATACGTTCGGGCACCGTATTTAAAACACTTTGAACTCCGACCGATTCAAAATGCGAAACGATATCTACCGTTTTGATTTTGCCCTTTGCAAAGGTTACGGAAACTTCCATCGGACCGTTGTGGGCATTTGCCTTTGCATTGAAAGTTCCGTCTTTTACTCTTGAGCCGCCGTATACGCTCAAGAAAATCATACTGAATACAATCAGTGTAAAAATCCTTTTCATTTTTTCCTTCTTAATATAAAAAATATCCGTTTACAAAAAATTGCGGATATAAAACAGGGCTGCCGGAAAAATCAAAACTTTTTTCAGACAGCCCCGCCGCGTTTTAAACTTTTATACCGCCGAGCGGCATAAAAGCTTTTAAATCTTTATTCTTTTGCGGCGTTTGCTCCGGCGACTCTTCCGAATACGTGAATGTCTACCAAAGCGTTTCCGCCCAAGCGGTTTTTACCGTGAATACCGCCGGTAATTTCTCCCGCCGCGTACAAGCCGGGGATAACCTTGCCGTTTTTATCCAAAACCTGAGCTTTCAGGTTTATTTCAATACCGCCCATCGTGTGGTGAACGGTCGGCATACGAGGCGATGCATAGAAGGGAGCCTTATCCATCTTTTCACCGAAGAGGTTGCGTCCGAATTCGGGATCTTTTCCCGCTTCAACGGCCCTGTTAAAATCATCGTTTGTTTGCTTTAAAACGGCAGGGTCGATACCGATTTGTTTTGCCAAATCTTCAATCGTATCGGCACGGAAAATCTTTTTGTCGGC
Source organism: Treponema sp. HNW (assembly GCF_050320395.1). GTDB lineage: Bacteria > Spirochaetota > Spirochaetia > Treponematales > Treponemataceae > Treponema_C. Next base: position 2,711,030 of record NZ_CP144459.1, on the reverse strand, counting down.
AACCAGTTTTTCAACATCGTCGCCCCAGAGGTTTTTACCGTTTTTAAAGGTAACATGGCTGTCGGCAATAACATAGCTGAAAGAGCCGGGCTGCTCAAGCAGGGCTTTAGTCATAACGTCACGGCGTCCGTCTTCCGCCATAAAGCGCTTACCGCTTTTGTTTACCTGATAGTAGTATTCAACGCCGATACCGCCGATCCACCCGTTTAATCCGCCCGTTTCGGGGTTTCCCAGGGGCAGACACTGGATGTATTCCATGCCGATAAGATTTGCGTTTACCGCTTCAGCCATCAAAATTCCTTCACCGACGTTGGCAGGGTTATTTGTGGTTTTAAGATTTTCACCCAAGAGGGGATCGTATTTTTTGCGCAGCGTTTTACTTGCCGCAAAACCGCCGGAAGCAAGTACAACCGCTTTTTTCGCATTCAATACAACGGGCGTTCCGTCGCTTTGTACGGCGTTTATGCCCGTAATGCGGCCGTCTTTTTGAATCAGGCTTTCGCCTTTGCAGTTCATAATAATTTCAACACCCAATTTATCGGCGAGCGCCTTGTTGGTATTGATAAAATCCGAACCTGCAGCGTTTTGGGGAACGTGCGCTCGGGGCCATAATCCGCCGGGAACCGTTACAATAGTATCGCGCCATACCAAACCGTTGCTTTCCAGCCATTCGGCCGCCGAAAGGGATTCGGAGCACAATTTTTCGATAAATTCAATCTTTCCGGCATAGTCGCCTCCGTCATAGGTTTGCAAAATGTGCAGTGCGACACAGTCGAACAAACGGTTCGGCTTTTCCGCGTTGTACGCATCAAGTTCTTTTTTTAATTCGGCTTGATATTTTTTGTGCTTGTCGTTTTTAGGTTCAACCTTCAACAAGCGTTCGATACCCGCCATTGCCGCATCCGATGCGGGGTGCACGTTTGCCTGACGAGCGGGGTCTACCGCGTTATAGGGACCGCCTGCACGGATAGTGTTGCCTCCGAGCAGGGGAGTTTTTTCAATAAGAATGACTTTTGCGCCGTTTTGGGCTGCCGAAATTGCAGCCGATAAACCCGCACCGCCTCCTCCGACAACAACGACATCGGCCGATTTTTCTACGGCTTTTCCGGCTTTAACGGCAACTTTTTTTCCTTTAAGCGCAGCTATATCACCGCCGGCCTGTTCAACCGCCGAAGCAACCGCGGCTAAAATCGCATTCGATGTAAGGGTTGCACCCGTAACCGCATCAACCGCCAAACTCTGGGTTTTAATAATCCGTTCGGGGATTTGCTTAATCGGTGTATCGGAGATACCGGGGGTTTCCGAGTGTTTTCCGATTTCGATTTTTTTAATTGCCGACTTGGTAAATGTAACGGTAACGTTTACGTCCCCGTTCATACCCTGGGCGGCAGCCGTGTAAGTACCGGCTTTGTACGACCCGTTGCTTTCTTTTCCGCCGCCCGCAAAAAGGCTTGCGGCCAGAAAAACGACAAGCAAAGTTGAAATTATTTTTTTCATTGATACACTCCTGTCCCCAGAATAAGCCAAAGGTATATATAAGTCAAGAGCGTTGTGTTATTATCTTCTAACTCTGTTTATTCGTGCGGAGGGTTTAATACCCCGACGCTCTGCGTCGGGGTTGTTGATTTTTAAAGAAAATAATTCGGAAAAGGTTTTATAGGAAGGAGCCTTCCGGCTGAAGCCGTCGGCTGTTTTATGGCATAACGCGCATACGGTTTTGGACTGTCCAAAAATTACAGCCTTTAGACAGTCCTTTTCGGTATTTATTTCTTTTTTGCTTTTAAAGCGTTTACATCGCCGCCGGCTTGTTGAACCGCCGAAGCAACCGCTTCCAAAATAGCTTTGGATGTAAGAGTTGCACCGCTTACCGTGTCGACTGCCAGACTTTGGGTTTTGAGAATCTGTACGGGGATTTGCTTAATCGGGGCATCGGAGATACCAGGGGTTTCCGAGTGTTTTCCGATTTCGATTTTTTTAATCGCCGACTTGCTGAATGTAACGAGAACGTTTACATCACCGTTCATACCCTTGGCTGCAGCCTTATAGGTACCGGCCTTGTAGGACATTTTGTCTGCGGCAAAAAGGCTTACTGCCAAAAGAACAACAAGCACAGTTAAAAATATTTTTTTCATTTATATACTCCTTACCGTTAGAATACGGTAAAGATATATATAAGTCAAGAGCTTAAAATAATATGAAACTAACTTCTGCCCCGTATAGCGGCTGTGCCGAAAGCAAAAGACCTTTGCTCTCCCTTGAGCCTTGTACCGAAAGCTCCGATATTTAATATATGAGATTTTTCCGTCAAATTGAGAACAAAGGTGCCGCACATGTTTGTGCACATCGGATTTATTTTATATTCGTTTCCCTGTACGCATTGCTTTGTGCAGCCTTGCTTTCCGCACAAAGTGCGCCCCCCGCGCCGGGTTTTGCATCGGAATCGGATGCCGCTTCGGCACGGGCGCTGCGCGAAAAGGTTATCAGATCGGCAAAGCAGTATGTCGGCGTTCCGTACCGCTACGGGGGCTTATCCGTAACGGGTATGGACTGCTCCGGCTTTATTTATACGGTTGCCCGCGAGGCGGCGCAGGTACAGCTTCCGCGCACGGCGGCGGCAATGTATTCTTTTTGCCGCATTGTAAACGATGCCAAAAAAGAAGCCGGCGATATTTTGTTTTTCAGGGACGGCGGAAAAATCACTCATGCGGGTTTATATATAGGAAACAATCAATTTATTCATGCGGTAAGCGACGGGCCGAATACGGGCGTTATTGTCTCTTCTTTAAATCAAACGACATGGAAGCAAAAATATGCCGCCTGCGGTCAATTTTTACCGTCGGCACAAAGCGGTGAAAAGGCTGCTGCGGATGCGCCCTCTGCGGAACGAAAAAATGGATCCGAACATAAAACGGCCCTTTCGGATGAAAAGGTTCCGTCGGACAATACCGAATTTATACTGAATACAGCCTTTGATTTTTCCGGCCGGCTGGCGTGGAACTTTTATACAGCCGACGGCTTCCGCTTTAATATCAGGGGTGTTTATTTTCAAGCGCACATGCTGTACACAAGGTGGATGCTGCAGCCGGGGGTAGGTATTGATATCCGCATTATGCCCCCGATGAAGATTGCTCACCTTCCTCTGCGTTTTACGCTCTCCGTCCCCTACGGTTTCCGTATATATGCAGGCCCCGTCTTTACCATCGGTAAACCGCAGCTTAGCGAAAAAGGAATCGAACTTAAGGCTCCCGTTTTTCCGGGGCTTTTCGGGATAAACTGGCAAAGTCCGCCTATAGCTGCAGGAGAGGCAAGTCTTTCTTTTGTACAGGACTTGAGTTGGACAATATTTAAAAATCCCGATAATTCCCGCCTTTCCGCGCAAAATGCAATTGCCTCCGGCATGACTTTTTCTTCCGGGATTCGTGTAACGGTTCCGACAAAAAAAATGTTTAAATAATATGTTTAATATCCGATTAAAGCCCGGCGCTGCCGGCCGCTCGGCAAGTTTCGTATGTTTATTTTGCGTCTTCTGTGTTTTGTTTTTTTTTATGTCCGGTTGTGCGGCCCGCGCATCTTTAACCTTACACACCGATAACAGCGCGGTTCTCGCAGTTAAAACGCGCGGCGGCAAAACGCTTGAAGAAACGGCAGCCGCTTTTACCGGTACCGGCGAAGAAACGGCCTTATTGGACCAAGAAGCGCTTCGGAAAAACTTTGCTTCCGCCGGTTTTGTGCTTACCGAATCGGCTTTAACGGGTAAAACCGGCATAGAGCTCAAAGCGTCGGCTGCAGCCGTCGATAAAAGCGCCGTAAGCGGGATGTTGAAGACGGAAAAAAATGCGGGGGAAGAAATCATAACCTTAACTCTTTCGCCGGAATATATGCGTAAGCTCATACAAATCCTTCCCGAAGAAACCGCGGAATATACCGAGTTTTTAATGGCTCCTCTTTTTACCGGGGAACATATGAGTTCGGATGAGTATGCCGAGCTGATAGGCGCAATGTACGGAAAGGCAATCCGCGCCGATTTGGAAAAGGCGTTTTTTAATTTTGACGTAAACCTGCCTTCAGCCGTTACCCGCGCCGAAATAGCCCCCCGGGATACGGGAGTTGTCCGGATTAACGGAAAAAAAGCCGAATTTCAACTGTCTCTGAATAAATTTTTATCAAATTCTGATAAAATAAAAATTTGCATTTGGTGTAAAATTTAAGCAAACGGCGGAAAATAAAAGAATATTCCGACATTTCTTCCGTCGGCCCTCCGAAATTCACCCTTGCACTCTTTATTGTAATTGAATATACTCCGACTTATAGAAAACTAAGGATGAGAGGTTTTTTATGGCATACACAATAAACGCGGGCTTTTCGGACGAACTTGAAGCTTTTATTGACGAATGGAAGCATAAGCCCGGCAGCCTCATTATGATTTTGCACAAGGTGCAGGAAGAACAAAGCTACATTTCCAAAGAAGCGGCTCAAGCCGTTGCCGAACGAACGGGAACTCATTTGGCGCGCGTATACGGAGTTATGTCCTTTTATCACTTCTTTAAAACGCAAAAACCCGGTAAAAACCGCATCAGCGTGTGTTTGGGCACGGCCTGCTATTTAAAGGGCGGTCAGGACTTGATCGACGAAGCGCGCGGCTTGTTGGGACTTTCTCCCGATGACGTATCCACTCCGGACGGTTTGTTTTCGGTTGAACCCGTGCGCTGTATCGGCTGCTGCGGTTTGGCTCCCGTTTTATCCGTAAACGGCGATGTGTACGGTAAACTCGAAAAGGGTCAAATGGCCGGTATTTTGGATAAATACAAAACGGCGTAAGGGAAGGATGCATTATACCCTATGCGATTTGATTGCCGACTTGACGCAAAATGCGCAGGAAGCGGCTTCATCTCATATCCGGGTTGAATTTACGGAATCGGAGAACAATCTGACCGTATATATCCGTGACAACGGAAAGGGCATGGACGGCGAGCTTTTAAAAAAAGTGCGCGACCCTTTTTATACGGACGGTATTAAGCATCCGAACCGGAAAATAGGAATGGGGATTCCCTTTCTTATTCAAACAACGGCCGAAACCGGCGGAGAATGGAAAATCGATTCGGTTCCCGGAAAAGGCACCGTTGTATATATGAGCTTTGATTTAAAGAACATCGACACGCCGCCTATAGGCGATGTGTGCGGATTGTTCCGGCAGTTGCTGATTTTTCCCGGCGACTATGAACTTGAAATTGTGCGGACGAAACATACACAAGATTGTTCCTTAACCTACACCTTGCTGCGCTCGGAACTTTCGGACGCTTTGGGAAAGATGGAAACCGCCTCCGACCTGGCCTTGCTTGACGAGTTTTTGCAAAGTCAGGAAAACGGTTAAAAACCATAATGAAGGATGGAGAACACTATGGCAAAAATGTCTCTTGAAGAACTGCGTAAACTGCGCGGCGAAAAGCAAAACGAGTTAAAGCGCCGGGACACGGACGGAAAAACCATGCAGATTATAGTCGGTATGGGAACCTGCGGTATCGCCGCCGGTGCAAAAGATACGCTCGATGCTTTTGTTTCGGAACTGACGAAAAACGGTCTTTCGGAACATGCTATTATCCGCCAAACCGGCTGCATGGGATTATGTGCAAGCGAACCGACCGTTGAACTGATTATTCCCGATATGCCGACCGTTATGTACGGTAAGGTAAAGGCCGATAAGGTTGCCGAAATCGTAAAAACTCATATTGTCGAAAAAAAACTTATCGATAATATGATTTTAAACCGCCCCTCCGCCGACATACTCAATCAATAGGAGACATATATGGCATACACACACTACATTCTCGTTTGCGGAGGATCGGCCTGCGAATCGAGCAATGCCGACCGGATTTTTACAAATCTCTTACAGGAAGCAAAAAATGCAGGGGTTGCCGACAAGGTGCAAATCGTAAAAACCGGCTGTTTCGGCTTTTGCGAAAAGGGTCCCATAGTCAAGGTTCTGCCGGAAGATTCTTTTTACGTGGAAGTAAAACCGGAAGACGCAAAAGACATTATCGCCGAACAAATCATAAAGGGCCGTGAAGTAACGCGCCTTTTATACAACAAAGAAAAAAAGAGCTTGGAAGCCGTAGAAGACATTCAATTTTATCAAAAACAACTGCGTGTCGTGTTGCGCAACTGCGGTGTTATCAATCCCGAAGACATAAACGAATATATTGCACGCGACGGCTATCTTGCCCTCGAAAAAGCCCTTTTTGAAATGACCGGCGAAGAAATCGTCGAAGAAATTAAAAAGTCGGGCTTGCGCGGCCGAGGCGGTGCCGGTTTCCCGACGGGACTTAAATGGGAGGCCGGTCTTAAAGCGGCAGGAGACGTTAAATACGTTGTCTGTAATGCCGACGAAGGAGACCCGGGTGCTTACATGGACCGCTCCACCGTTGAAGGAGACCCCCACTCAATCCTTGAAGCGATGACCATTTGCGGTAAGGCCATCGGTGCCCGCAAAGGATTTATCTATATCCGCGCCGAATATCCGCTTGCCATCGACCGCTTGAAAATCGCTATGCATCAAGCGCAGGAAGCAGGTCTTTTGGGAAAGAACATCTTAGGTTCGGGATTCGACTTTGATATAGAAATCCGCTTGGGTGCGGGAGCCTTTGTCTGCGGTGAAGAAACCGCCCTTTTACGCTCAATAGAGGGCTTGCGCGGTATGCCCACGCCGAAACCTCCCTTCCCGGCTCAATGCGGTTTGTGGGGAAAGCCGACCGTTATAAACAACGTCGAAACATGGGCGAACATTCCCGTCATTTTAACAAAGGGAGCCGATTGGTTTAATAAAATCGGCACCGAAGATTCTAAGGGCACAAAGGTATTCGCCCTTACGGGTAAAGTTGAAAACTCCGGTCTTGTTGAAGTTCCGATGGGAACAACCCTGCGCGAAATTATCTTTGAAATCGGCGGCGGCATAAAGGGCGGTAAAAAATTCAAGGGTGTACAAACCGGCGGTCCTTCGGGCGGAATTATTACCGAAGAAAATCTGGACACTCCTATCGACTTCGGCGCCTTGGTGCGCCTGGGTTCAATGATGGGTTCCGGCGGTATGATTGTTATGGACGAAGACGACTGCGTTGTCGACGTTGCCAAATTCTATATGGAATTCTGTGTAGACGAATCCTGCGGAAAATGTTCTCCCTGCCGTATCGGGACCCGTCAGCTTCATACGATTTTGGAAAAAATATCGCGCGGAAACGGCGAACCGGAAGATTTGCAAAAACTTAAAGACATCGGCCTGGCTATGAAGACGGCTTCCTTGTGTGCTTTGGGACAGTCCGCGCCGAACCCGACCCTTTCAACGATTGCAAAATATGAACAGGAATACATTGACCACATTGTGCATAAAAAATGTGCGGCCGGAAAATGTAAACACTTGATATCCTTTTTTATTACCGAAAAATGTATCGGCTGCGGAGCCTGTGCACGTAAGTGTCCGGCCCTCTGTATTACCGGAGAGCGCAAGACAATGCATGTAATCGAGCAAAGCAAGTGCTTAAAGTGCGGCGAATGTGAACGTACCTGTAAATTCGGCGCTATCGAAAAAAGATAAAAAGGTAACGATGAGGAGAAGTTATGATAAATTTGACTATAAACGGCAAAGCGGTTCAGGTATCTGACGGCTCAACTATTTTGGATGCCGCAAAAAAGGTACATATAAAGATTCCCACCCTCTGTCATACGCCGGATCTTCCGCCTTGGGCATCCTGCGGTATTTGTATCGTAAGGGCTGCCGGAACTCACCGTATGATGAGGGCATGCTGCACAAAGGCTGCCGAGGGAATGAATATTATCACTCACGACCCCGAACTTGTAAAAGCGCGTCGGACGGTTCTTGAGTTGATTTTGTCGAATCATCCGGACGACTGCTTAAAATGCAGCCGAAGCGGGCAGTGCGAATTGCAGGATTTGGCGGCCGAATTCGGTTTGCGCGAAGTACGTTTCGATACGATATTGAAAAATCAGCCGGTCGATAAATCGAACAATACGGTTGTATTAAATCGAAATAAATGCATCAACTGCGGCCGCTGTATTGAAGCGTGCCAGGAAATGCAAAACGTATGGGCGCTTGAATATACGGGGCGCGGAGACAAAACTCTTATAGGACCCGTTTCGGGTGTCGATTTGGCACACAGCCCCTGTGTACGCTGCGGACAGTGTACGGTTCACTGTCCGACGGCGGCTATCCGCACCGGACATACTACCGAAAACGTATGGGCAAATCTGCAAAATCCCGAAATGACTTGCGTTGTACAAATCGCCCCGTCGGTGCGCGTTGCAATCGGTGAAGAATTCGGCTTAAAACCGGGGGATATTTCAACAAAAAAAATCTATACGGCGCTTCGTCTTATCGGCTTCGATTACGTATTCGACACGAACTTTTCGGCCGACATGACGATTATGGAAGAAGCGACCGAATTCGCTTCGCGTCTTACCGAGGGAAAAAATCTTCCGCTGTTTACAAGCTGCTGTCCGGGCTGGGTTGACTATTGCGAAAAAAATTACCACGACCTTTTGCCCCACCTTTCCACGGCAAAAAGTCCCCAGCAAATGATGGGGGCGGCGATAAAAAATTATTGGGCGCAAAAAAAAGGCTTGGATCCGAAAAAGATTTACAGCTTGGCGATTATGCCCTGTACGGCAAAAGATTACGAAACACACCGCGACGAACATATGTTTTCGTCGGGAGCCGCAGACGTTGACGAAGCTCTTACCACACGCGAATTTGTCCGCCTTATAAAAGAAGCCGGCATCGGCTTTAACGATTTGGAAGAAACCGAGGCGGACAATCCGCTCGGAGAATACACGGGTGCGGGAACTATTTTCGGGGCAACCGGAGGCGTTATGGAAGCCGCCGTGCGTACCGCCTACCATTTGGTAACAAAGGATGAGCTTGCCGATGTAAACTTTAAACCCGTGCGCGGTCTTGACGGCGTAAAAGAAGCCGAAGTGGATGTGGGCGGCACAAAGGTGCGCCTTGCCGTTATTCATCAGCTCGGCAATGTGGACGGCGTTATGCAAAAAATCCGCGGAGAACTTGCCGCCGGAAAAGAGCCGTCGTATCATTTTGTGGAAGTTATGGCATGCCGCGGCGGCTGTGTCGGCGGCGGCGGTCAGCCCTACGGTGCAACCGATGAAGTGCGTACCCTGCGTGCGGCGGGCTTGTACAGCGACGACGAAAATCAAAAAATCCGCGTGTCGCATAAAAACCCCGACCTTTTGCAGGCGTACAAAGAATTTTTCGGAGAGCCGGGCAAAGGCAAAGCGCACGAGCTTTTACATACAAAATACACCGCACGCAATACGTATAATTAATTTGTAAAGCACGTATCGAAAAAACGGGGGGTGTCAAAAAAGCTCGCGGCTTTTAAGACAACCCCTTTTTTATTCGTTCGTTTTCAGTTATTAAAAAAGTGCAAGTACCTACAAATTGAGAATCCGGGTGCGGCAGAACTCTCCGAATCCGGACGGCTTTTTAGTCAACCAGCATTTCCCGTATAATGTTTTTTACCTGTTTAACCGCTTTGGGGCTTATTTTTCCCATTTTTTTTACAAGCCTGACATTATCGACCGTTCTTATTTGATCCAGTACAATCCAACCGTTTTTACCGTCAAATTTTACCGGTACCCTCGTAGGATATGAACGGGATTTTGTAGTCATGGGGGCAACTATCACGGTGCCGATATTATTGTTCATCTCATTCGGGGATATTATCAAACAGGGTCGTGTTTTTTTTATTTCATGGCCGACTGTCGGATCGAGGTTGACAAGATAGACCTCGTATTGCGCAATTACCATTCCCATTCAAAAGCTCCCGAATCGGGTATCTCTTCCAATATATCTTCTCGGTTTCGATGCATATCGCAAAAGGCTCGCGCCCATCCCTGTCTCGGAGGGTCTTTTACGGGAGAAAGCATAATACCCTTTTCCGTTACTTCCATTTCCATCTTATCCTTTACGGACAATCTGTCCAAAACAATTTTCGGCAATCTTATGCCGCGGGAATTACCTATCGGGATAAGAGATACCAACATACTGCACCTCTGTATACGTTATTACATTGTAATTATATGCTGTTTTTGCGATATGTGCAAGCGGAATTTTTTAATGCCGAAGCTGTCAGTGATGGGAAACCCAATAGATACCGGGTTCCATTTTTTCTATTTCGGTTCGGGACTCTTCATACAAATCATAAAAGAGTGAAGGATCGCCGCCCTCAGGCAAATATAAAAAGCCCGCATAATTGTCCAATATGCCGCGGTATGTATAAAAAAACACATAGGGTTTGCCGTCGTTTGTTTCTACGACAATTTGATTGCCGCCCAAAGAAACGAGGGGAAAAGACGAATCAAGTTCAATTAAGGAGCCGTTATATTCAACATTGGGCTTTAATTCTCCTGCTATAACCTTTTCGACTATTTTTTCGCGCTCTTCTTTGTAATGCAGAAAATTCCACTTGAGCCATAAGCGGGTAAACGGAATAAAAAATATAATAAAAACCGTAACGATTTGTATGATTAAGGGGACAAAACAAAACCGGTGCCGTTTTCGGTAATCCCATGCGTACACAACGCTTAGCACAAAAGAACCCAAAAAAATGATGCCGATAAATCCGGCAAGGGGGAGAAAAAGAAATTCGGTAATCGTATCGATTATCGGCCATTTAAGGACGGCGGTTCCTATCGCAAACAGAGAAGTCCCTGCCGCAGTAAAAAGTACGGATTTTTTCATCGGGTTTTCAAAAACGGTACGGGAACTGAACAAATCGTAATATCCGATCTCCGTACCGTTTAGAATGTATTTACTTAAACCGTTTGGGTAAAAAAATCATGCCGGGAATAAAGACGGCAAAAACCGCAATCCAGGCGGCAAAGCCGTTCATAAAAATACCTCCTGCAATAAAGCCGATAAAGGAACAGAGGGCGGCAAAGAGGGCATAGGGCATTTGTGTCGCAACGTGCTCCAAGTGCGGACAGGCGGCTCCCGTCGAAGATAAGATTGTGGTATCCGAAATCGGGGATGCGTGGTCGCCGAATACCGCTCCGCCCAAGACGGCCGAAATACAGATAAAGACGGCATTTAAAGCGGCGGTATCGGTAAGCCCTGTTCCCTGCGTTAAACCGACGGCAATCGGCATTACAAGCGGAATCATAATGCCGAAGGTTCCCCAACTGGTGCCCGTTGCAAAGGCTATGAGAGCCGACAGGGCAAAGATGATTGCCGGAATAATCCACAGGGGGAAGCCGCTTCCGACAACGATTTCGGAAAGGTAGCGTCCCAAGCCCAAGCCGCCTTCTTCGGGAGACGACTTTATAACCGTACCGATAGACCATGCCATAGCCAAAATAATCAAGGCGGGAACCATGGACTTTATACCGTCGCGCACGGCTTCGCTAGCTTCTTTTAGATTCATAAGGCGGCGGCACAGATAGTAAATATAGGTAAGCGCCAAAGTGAATATAATCGAATAAAACAGTGCATAAGAAGAATCGGTATTGTTAAATGCATCGCGCAAACTCATTGAAGCGGCCGCCTGCGATAAGTTCAGTATGCTTTCGCCGTCTACCGCATTCAGCCATGAAACAACGGGAAAAAAGCAAACGGCAAAAACGATGAGCAATAAAATCGGTACCAGCATATCGACGGGCTTTGCTCTTGTGTGCTGTTCTTCCCGTAAGTCGCCTGAGATAACGCCGTATAGTTCTTCGTTCCACAGAGCTCCCGTTTCGCGCGCCAGGGTCTCCGATTTTTTCATTGCACCGAAATCGGATTTAAAAAAGATAATGGTAAGTACCATTAAAAGGGTTGTCAGAGCATAGAGGTTAAAGGGAATTGCACGGATAAAAAATTCAAAGTCGCTTATGCCGAGTTTTTCAAAACCTTCGGCTCCGCGGACAATCGACATTACGGTAACAACCCAGCTCGAAATCGGAGCCAGGATACATACGGGTGCCGCCGTTGAATCCAAAATATAGGCCAGCTTTGCCCGTGCAACCCTGTTTTTATCGTTGATAGGGCGCATAACGGTTCCTACCGTTAAAGAGTTGAAATAGTCATCGATAAAGACAATGAGACCGAATATAAAGGTTGCAAACTGAGAAGCGGTTCCGCTTTTTAATTTTTTTGAAACCCATAGACCGAAGGCTTGGGCAGCCCCCGTTTTTGAAAGCATACCGACCAAAGCTCCCAACAAAGCGCAAAATAAAAAAATACGTATGTTCCAGCCGTCGGCCAAAGAACCGGCAATCAAATCGCTCAGGTTCATAACCGCCGCGCCGGGATTACCGCCTGCAACAATAAGACAGCCCGATAAAATTCCCAAAAACAGGGAAACGATAACGTCCTTTGTAATAAAAGCAAGGGCAATTGTCAGTAGAGGGGGGATAATTCCCCACATTCTGAAATGTTCCATAAAAAAACGAATCCTCCTCTCTAAGAGCTTTTACAAATGCAAAAAGTAGTGTAATATTATCATAAATGCATAAAGACTTCAATTAAAAATAAGCGATGCGGTAAAAAAGAAGGTTTAAAGTAAGCGGCTGAAATAGCGCCGCTCAATTTTAAGGAAGGATATGCAGCAGCCGAAAATATGTTTATGCTTAACCTGTTCCACCCTTGCCGAAAACCTTGAGGTATTGGAAAAATATCGGCAATGGATAGATATGGCCGAATTGCGTGCGGATTATCTTAGCGATGACGAGCGCCTCTATATACGCCGCTTTCCGGCAATGGCGGGCATTCCGATTATTTTAACCATACGCAGGGTCGTTGACGGCGGTGTATACAAGGGAGGAGAAGCCGCCCGTACCGCTCTTATGGCACGAGGCCTTGCATTTGCGTCTCAGGATACGACTAAGAATTTTGCTTACATAGATTTGGAAGAGGATTTGGATGTTCCCAGTATTCAGGATGCGGCCTTGGCATTCGGTACGCGTATTATACGCAGTATGCATAATATGAAGGATACGGTTACGGATATTCCCGCTAAAATGGCTCAAATACGCAAAACCGGTTATGAAATACCGAAAGTCGCCTGTACTCCCCGCAGTTTGGTTGATGTGTCTACCCTATTTAAAGAATCGGCGGCTTTGGACTATGACCACATTGTCTGCTGTATGGGTTTATTCAGTATTCCTTCCCGTGTATTAGCCGAACGCACGGGGTCTTTTTTAACCTACTGTTCTCCGCCCGGAGTTAATGTCGATGAGGCTTTGACAAAGCTCGGCCATGTGGATCCGATTCAGCTTAATACCCTCTATAATTTTCGTGCGATCGATGAAAAAACCGAATTGTTCGGCATAACCGGCTACCCCTTAACGCATACGCTCAGTCCGAATCTGCACAATGAAGGCTACCGTACACACGGAATGAATGCCGTATATATTCCGATAAAGTCCGACTCGGTAAAGGATGCCCTCGATTTTGCCGGCATTTTGGAAATGAAGGGCCTTTCGATTACCGTGCCGCATAAAGAAGACGTGCTTGCGTATTTGGACTCGGTTTCTCCCGAAGTTGAAACTATAGAGGCGTGCAATACCGTTGTATGCGGCAAAACGGGGCTGACCGGCTATAATACCGATGCGGAAGGTTTTGAAAAGGCCCTGCTTGCATTTTTACAGGTAAAAAATCTCCGCGGTAAAAGAGTTGCGATAATCGGGGCGGGAGGAGCTGCAAAGGCCGTTGCCTATGCCGTTCATAAACTGAAGGGAAGGGCTTGTGTTTTTAACCGCACTCTTTCCAATGCCCGTCTGCTTGCCGAAAAGTACGGCTTTAAATATGCGGTCTTGGGCATGGAAGACCAAAAGCTTTTGGAAAAGTATTCATGGCTTATTATTCAAACAACCTCGGTGGGAATGGGCGCCGGTGAAAACGATACGGCTGCAGACCCCATTGCCTTTTACGGTTTTACGGGAAGCGAACAGGTATACGATATTATTTACAATCCCGAAAAAACGCCGCTTTTGCGCCGTGCCGAAGAGGCCGGCTGCCGTATTTGTAACGGATATTCGATGCTCAAGCATCAGGCTTATAAACAATTTGAATTATTTACGGGAGTACCTTATGAAAACTGAAAAAAAACTGTCGCAAAAAGAACAAAAAGCCCTTGTAGGAAAAGCGGTTATAGACCGCCTCTTTGAACGCGGCCTTATTAAATCCGGGATGAAAATCGGTTTGGGTACCGGCTCAACGGCCATCATTGCGGTTGAGCATCTTGCCTCTTATATTCGGGACGGAAAGCTGTCGGATGTAAAGGCGGTTGCAACAAGTTTTCAAACCCACATCACCTGCGAAGAAAACGGTATTCCGGTCTATACGCTGAACAGTAAAGAAATTGCGGGAAAGCTCGACCTTTCTATTGACGGAGCCGATGAAATAGATCCCGACAACAATCTTATAAAGGGCGGCGGGGCGGCCCACGTTCAGGAAAAGATTGTCGAATACAATACAAAGCGCTTGGTAATCATCGCCGACGAAAGCAAACTCGTACCCCATTTGGGAACGAAATTTCCGCTTCCGGTCGAAATTATTCCGGCTTCGCGCGGCCCGGTTGTACGCGAAATGGAAAAACTCGGTGCATCCTGTATCCTGCGAAGCTGTGCGGGAAAGGACGGCCCCGTTGTTACCGATAACGGTAATCAAATTCTTGACTGTACATGGCAGGCCCTTCCCGACGGCTCGTCTCCCGTAAATCCCGCCAAAATGGAAGACCGGGTAAATAAAATCACCGGCGTTGTGGAAAACGGCTTTTTTACAAAAAATAAACCGCTCGTTTTTATCGCCCATGCCGACGGTACGGTGGAAGAACGGTAAGATATGATTTTTATAGACGGAGAAAAATTACAAGGCGCGTGTTCCTGCGGAAAGCCGCACACAATGGATACCAAGGCTGTAATCATAGAACCGGGCTGCCTTAAAAAAATCGATGCGTATTTTGAACAATATCATATAGCGGGAAAAAGGGCGGTTGTGTACGATGAACATACATACAATGCCGAAAATCTTATTCGGCCGGCAGCAGACCGGGAAATCGTTTTAAGGGCGGATACGGATGCACACGATGAACTTGCCGATGAAGTTTTACACAATTCGGCTTCGGATATAAAAATCCTCATAGCCGTGGGAAGCGGAACCGTGCATGATATTACCCGTTATTGTGCTCGTGAAACGGGTAAGATTTTTATATCCTGTCCTACGGCGGCAAGTGTGGACGGGTTTTGTTCGACGGTATGCGCTATGACGTGGAAAGGTTATAAAACAACATTGCCGGGCATAGCTCCCGCCTTGGTTCTCGCCGATACCGATGTAATCAAGGCGGCACCCATGCGTTTAACACTATCGGGAGTCGGCGATATTTTAGGGAAATATACGGCTTTAGCGGATTGGAAAATCGCTCATGTCTTGGCAGGAGAACATTTTTGCGAGCGCATTGAACAAATGACGGAAAAAGCTCTTAAAACGGTTCATTCATGCTGTGAACAAATCCCCGAGAAAAATGAAGAAGCGATAGAGCAGCTGATCTATGCCCTTTTGCTTTCGGGACTTGCAATGCAGCTTATGGGAAATTCGCGGCCGGCATCCGGTTCGGAACACCATATATCGCATTTAATTGAAATGCATCCTCAAAAGCTCGGTGTTTTTTCTTCCGCCCTGCACGGAGAAAAGGTGGGCGTTGCAGCGCTGTTGATTTCCGAATACTATCATAAGCTGACAAAAACCGAAAAAATCGGCTCCCGTGTAAGAGAATATGCCTTTCCCTCAAAAGATGAACTTCGTTCCTTTTATGGAGATGATTTGATTGAATCGGTTTTGAATGAAAATAAACATGACTGTATGAACGGGGTTACTCCCGAAAAACTTATCGAAACATGGCCGAATATCCGCAGTATCGTTTCGGAAATACCTTTAAAAAAAGAATTGCTTCCTGTATATGAAAAAATCGGCATGAAAGCAACTTTGAGCGATATTGATGTGCCCGAAGACCGCGCTGATTTATTGTTTGAATATTCTCCGACAGTACGAAACAGGATGACTTTAATGCGTATCAAACGCATGATTACCTTGTAATACATACCGGAATAAAAAAGGCCGCAAGTTGTCCTTTTAGACGCGCTTGCGGCCTTTTAACGGAATTAACTAATAAACGGTTTTATTTGTGAATTTCCGCGTAAATCTTATTCCATTTTTCAAGAACTTTAGCTTTGTTTTCAATCATCCAATTAACATCGCGGGTTACCCACTTAACTTCGTTCGTTTTCGGAAGGTAGGGGCTTTCAAAGTTTGCCTTTGAATTGGTCATACGCAGTGTTCCCAAAGATTTGCCGAGTGCATTTTGACCTTCTTCACTCATTAAAAAATTGACCATGGCTTTTGCGGCTTTAGGATGGGGAGCTCCTGCGATTACGGCACAGCCGAAAGCCGAAGCGGAAGTTCCTTCTGCAGGATACACCATGCGGATATTCTTTGCGCCCGATTTTAAGAGGGTTGCCGCACCGTCTTCATAGGTAATACCCGCAACGTATTCTCCCGTTTCAACCGATTTAAAGCATACGGAAGAAGAAACCGATATAACCAAGCCGTTTTTCATAAGCTTTGTCATGTAATCCCATGCTTCGGGACTGTCTTTTCCGAATACGGACATAATGTTACATACATTGTTCCATGCCGCGGACGACGAATTCGGATTTGAAAAAACAATTTTTCCTTTTAACTTGGGATTTAACAAATCGGCATAGCTTTTAATTTCAAGTCCCAATTCTTTTTCCAACTCGGTGTTGATACAAAAAACACAGGTTGAAAGGTGGTCCAAGCTGTAAAATCCGTTATTCGATTTATAATCGGAGATTACTTCGTTTTCGTATTCCGACAGCCAGTGCTCGAAAATTTCGCTATGGGTATTTCCGTCACTGTTGCTTAAACCGCCCCACATAATATCACCCTGCGGATTTCCCTTTTCGGCGGTAATACGTGCAACCAATTCTCCTGCCGAACCGTTTACGACTTCAACTTCGCATTTCGGATATTTTTCATTGAACAAATCGATCAGGTTATTCAAATCGTTTTCGGTCATACTTGAATACAAAACCAACCGGCCTTCAATGTCTCCGGCGGCACTCTTATCGGCCGCGGCTGTTTCTTTTTTTCCGCCGGAACAGGCAGACAGCAACAGCGTTACCGCGATTGCTGTAAATAATAGGGCTTTTTTTTTCATACAAAATCCTCCTAACATATATATTTTTTAGTTCAAAAAAAGCTACAATTTAATATCTTCCGATTTACTTACGGCTAAATAAATCACAAGAGAAATTGCGGTTACGACGGTGAGAATTGCCGAAAAAGCGGCTGCAAGACCGTAGTTTCCGCGTGAAATCGCCACATATGCGGACATGGTAAGCGTAATGTTTTTGTTGTTGTATAAAATAATCGAACTTGAAAGTTCGGTAACAATCGATACCCAGCTTAAAATGGCGCCGGAAATAATCCCGTTTGACATCATCGGCACGGTAATCAAAGAAAAGGTTTTTAACTTTGATGCGCCCAAACTGATAGCGGCTTCTTCTATGCTTATCGGAATCTGCTGCAGGGTTGCCGTTGCCGAGCGGATTGTATAAGGCATACGGCGTATGACAAACGAAATCAGGAGAATCCAAATCGTTCCGGTTAAAGCGAGGGGCTGCTTACCGAATGCAATGACCAAAGCGATACCTATTACCGAACCGGGCATGATATAAGGAAGCATAGACATCGTATCGATTGTATGATTCCACACATTTGAGCGGCGGACGACAAGATACGCAATAAGGATTGCACATACTATAATAAGAGCAAGAGAACCGACGCCCAATATCGTTGTGTTGGTGATTGAACGCATCAGCAGTTTTTTTACCGCCATTTGATAGTTCGCTAAAGAATAGCCGGGTTTGAATACGGCTTGGTCGCAGTTTCTGAAAGATAAATAAATAATATAAATCTGAGGCAGTAAAGCAACCGCTATTAAAAGGTATGAATACAGGTATATTAAGGCTCCTTTTAAGCCTTTGAGCGACTTTTTCTCTATCGGATGCAGGGCGCTGATTGAAAACTTATATTTTCCGGTTCCCCACTGCTGAAGAAAAAAGACCAAAGCGGTAACAAGGATTGCTATAATACTGATAGCGGCCGCAAAATTGTGGTCGGTTCCGTTTTCGCCCAAGTACTGATTATATATTTCAACCGGAAAGGTTCTGTATCCTTCACCTATCAAAAGCGGCGTACCGAAATCGGCAAAGGCGCGCATAAACACCAAGAGCGCCGCCGCTAAAATTGTAGGCATTGAAAGGTTCATCACGATCTGGAAAAACCGTCTTATTCCGGTACAGCCCATATTTTCCGATGCTTCCATAAGCGTTTTATCTATATTTTTAAAAGCGCCGTTCATATAAACAAAGACAAGAGGAAAAAGCTTTAAGGCTTGCACAAGCAAAATTCCCTTAAACCCGTAGATATTTCCTATCTTTACGCCGAACACATCGCGGATAAATTTGGTGATAATACCGGAACGGCCTAAGAGCAAAATCCATGCATAGGCACCGATAAACGGCGCGGACATACAGCAAAGAATACTTGCAACAAATAAAAATTTTGCCCCCTTTACATGATAAAATGAATAAAAATAAGAAAGGGGAATACCGATCAGTAAGGTTAATGCCGTAATTGCAATACTGACTTTAAAACTGTTGTAAATTGTTTTACTGTAATAAGACTGGGAAAAGAACTTTACAAATTCCTTTAAAGTAAAATCTCCGTCTTTTGAGATTACCGCTTGCCGCAATATACCGAACATCGGATAAATTAAAAACAACAAAAACAATCCCAAAAATAAAACCGTTATACCGCTCCAAAGTTCAAATTTTTTGATTTTCATTTTGCCATCATCCTTTATTCGGCTGTGTAATCATTACATACGCCGCTAACGATATTGGACTCTCCGTCCGCCGTGAAAATATTCACCTTTTCGGTATTTATCGTTAATGAAATTTCGGTTCCGTTCGGAATAATGCTATCTATTGTAGACTCTTGAATGGATTCGACTTGGGTACCGTCATCAAGGTGCATAAAATAATGCGTATTTAAGCCCAAAAAGACACAATCATCCACAACCGCTTTAATACCTTTTCCTTTTTCTTTGTGCATTAAAAATTCTTCGGGGCGGACGGAAAGAATAATATCCTGATCTTTTTTGCAGCCGTCTTTAATATGAGGTATCGGAGCCGTATATCCTAAAAAGTCAAGATGGGGCTGTCCGTCTTTTATGGTAAGCTTTGCTTCCAAAATATTTGAGCGGCCGATAAAGGTCGATACAAACAGGTTAGCCGGTCTTTGATAAATATTTTTCGGCGTGCCGATATGCTGAATAACGCCGTTTTTCATTACGGCAATTCTGTCCGATACGGCCATGGCTTCTTCCTGGTCGTGTGTAACATAGATTGTCGTAATCCCTACACTGTGCTGAATGTTTTTAATAACGGTACGCATTTCAACGCGCAATTTTGCATCCAGATTGGAAAGAGGCTCGTCCATCAGAAGTACATCCGGCTCAATGCAAAGTGCCCGTGCAAGTGCAACGCGCTGCTGCTGACCTCCGGAGAGCCTGTCCGGTAAGCGTTCGGCTAAATGGTCGATTTGCATTAATTTTAAAAACTTTTCCGTCCGTGCGGCTATTTGGTCTTTAGGAAAATGTTTGTTTTTCAAGCCGAATTCCACATTTTTGCGCACCGTTAAATGGGGAAAAATTGCATAGTTTTGGAATACCATACCGATATTTCTTTTGGCAGGATCCAAATCGTTTATACGTTTATCGTTAAAGTAAAAATCGCCGCCTTCAATCGAATTAAATCCCGCAATCATTCTTAAAAGAGTGGTTTTTCCGCAGCCGGAAGGTCCCAATAGAGTAAAAAATTCTCCCTGATTTATTTTTAAACTTAAGTCGGGAATAATTACATTGTCTCCGTATTTTTTCAGTGCATGATTTACCGTAATAGTTACGCTCATTTGATTCTCCTTGTTACAGTAAGGGTGTTGTTTTTGTATAATGATTTGGCTATGCAGAACAAATATATTCTATCTATCTTAGAAAACTATATCTATGACTGTCAATACCTGTTTGCTCCGATTTTAAACTTTTATTAAGCTATTGACCATAGAACAAATTTACCGTTATGCTGTCGGTATGAAACGTGTCTTTAAAATATGCGCCGCAGTTTTTTTTCTCTCCGCGTTTCAAATTCCGGCTGCTGCCGAAAATCGGCCTTTAAAGGCTCAAGAGGCCCTGCACTCGGATTTTTTATATGCTTTTTTTTTAAAGGAAGGTTTTGAGGTCGAACGGCAATATCTGCAAAATACAATGACGCAGGATTTTCCGTATAATGTCCTTGTTTCATCCGGTAAAAAAAACGGGGCAGCGGGAAAACAAAAAAGACTGATTATCAGCTGTCCGCAGCAGGATGCAGCGGCCATATTGCCCCGGCTGGCTGCTCTTATTCGCAGCATAGGTGAAAAAAACAGCGGCTTTGAAAGTGCCTTTGTTTTTACCGCAAACGATTACAGTTCTGCCGGCCGATTTTCCGCCGATTTACAAGCTCCTTCCTTTGTCAATTCGGGAACATACACCTATATAAACAGCTTGGAAACAAAAGAAAATACGGCGGTTTTTATTATTCGTGCGGGAGACAATACGCATATATTTTCTCCCCTGCGTAAACGCCATGTTGAAATTATTCCCGGAGCACGGGGCGAGTATAATCGGGGAACGGTTATACCCCGAGATTTTTTTAAGCTTTTTACAAAAGCCTGTTTGTCTGCAGGCGTTTCGTATTCCGTTCGGGACAGGTTTTTGTCCTTGTACCGTATCGGTTTTTCTCAAAATGAAGGCCTCGTATCCGCCTGGCTTTCAGCCGATATACCCGCTCTTATGCTGCTCCTGACTGAAGAAAATCCCGATGTTGTTTGTTCGGTTCTTGAACACTGTGCGCAGGAGTTCACGGACACGCAGGCCTTTACCGGAGACCGCCGCTACAGTTTTTTTACTTTCGGGGGCCGGGGCTTTTTTATTTCGGAATACGCATATGTACTGTTTTTATCGGTATCGGCGGCGCTGACCCTCTTTTTATTTTTTATTTTTTCATTTATACGCGGCGCACACCGTTATATACATCGTGAAGAATTTTTTAAAACATGGTATCTTATTCCGCTTATCCTCGGCGTTACGGCCGCCCTTTTATACCTTGCTCAGTTTGCGGCCGTAAAAACGGCCGGATCAATAATAGAGGCGCCTCTGTTTTTTTTAACCGTAAAAACCCTGTGTGCCCTTATTCCGTTTACCTTTGTTTTTTTTCCGTTTGCCTATTATACGTTAAAACTTCCTTTGACCGGATTTATTTACGGCTATCTTCTGTCCGTTTCCGCTTTTTTAAATATCTTTTTATTTGCCGCTGTTGATTTGGCTCTTATTCCTGTTTTTATTTTTGAATATATTATTATATATATTTCGCGGAGTATGCGAAGATTGATTCCGCTTATCTTATGCAGCCTGTGTATGCTGATTCCCTATATGCCCTTTATTCAGGCTATCGCAAGCTTGGACACGGATTTATGCGCCCGCTTTATCGGTGAAGCTCCCCTTATTTTAAACCTTTTGTACGCCGCCGTCTTACTGCCCTTTCAGATTATGATTATACGTATGCTTATACGTTTTAAATCCTGGAAGCGGCGCGGAACTGCGGCAAAAAAAATGATACGCAGGCAGGCCTTTGCCGCCGTTTCTCTTGTCGCATTGTTTTTGCTTTGTTGTTTAACCCTGTCTGCCCTTATCACTTCGGTGCAATCGTCCGCAAAACTCCGCACTTCCGAAAATAAAAAGGATTCGGTATCCCTTGTTTTTGAGCGTACCGCGCAATTCGGCCGCAGTCTTTTTACCCTAAAACTTTCTTCCGGTCTGCCCGTTATGCGTTATTATATTGAAATCACCTCTTCGTCGGTTTTGCCCGTCTTTGAATCGAATTATCCCTACGATATGTTTGTAAAACCGTCGGCCGCGGTGTTTGCCCTTGACGATTATCCTCCCGAGCCCTTTGTGTTAACCTTTTCGGCAGACGGCATTCAGGATACGGTGTGCAGGGTTACCGCCCTTGTACAAACCGATGGGGGTATAAAAACGGAGCGGCTTTCTTATACGATAGCGGGTATTCACAAATGAACGGCCCCTGCTTTTTTCATGTCGATTTGGATGCCTTTTTCGCCTCGGTTGAGCAGCTCGATAATCCGGAATATCGGGGAAAGCCCGTTATCGTCGGTTCTTTGCCGGCGGACAGGCGGGGTGTTGTGTCTACCTGCTCTTATGAGGCGCGCCGATACGGAGTTCATTCGGCTATGCCTATCGGAAGGGCTTTTAAGCTTTGTCCGTCGGGTATTTTTTTACGCGGAAGAATGAAGCGTTACCATGAAAAGTCTCGCGAAGTGATGGCGATTTTAAACCGCTTTTCTCCCGATGTGCGCCAAATGTCTATAGATGAAGCTTTTATGGATATGGGAGGCACAGAGCGTTTATTCGGCCCGCCGGAAAGTGCGGCGCGGCGTTTAAAAGAAAGCGTCAGGGAAGAAACGGGTCTTACTCTTTCGATAGGGGCCGCTTCCAATAAGTATATTGCAAAAATCGCTTCGGGGATGTCGAAACCGGACGGATTGTTCATTGTACAAAGCGGCAAAGAAGAGGATTTTATGCTTTCTCTTCCACTAAAAAAAATATGGGGAGTGGGTGAAAAAACACTCGAAAGGCTTACCTCGGCAGGATTTAAAACCCCGCGTGATGTGCATAAGGCTTCTTTGAATTTGCTGCAAAGCTTATTCGGTTCATGTACGGGTTCGTTTTTGTATCATGCGGTACGGGGCTGCGAAGTGGAAACATTTGAAGCTCAAACAAAGAGCCGCTCAATAAGCTCGGAACACACCTTTTCCTTTGATTTAAGCGATTTATACACGATAGATACGGCCCTCTTGGAACTTTCATGGGAATTGATGTACCGTCTGCTTACCGAAAACGTGCAAAGCAAAACGGTTCATGTAAAAATCCGTTATGAGGATTTTACAACGGTGAGTATACAGGAAACATCGGGCCGCTTTATTTCTTCCGCAGATGATTTATTTTTACGCGCTCAAAATTTATTCCGAAAAAAATATGAAAACGGCCGCGGAATTCGGCTGCTCGGCCTTGCCGCCCAAAATATTGAAGACACAACGGGCGGCATACAAAGTGAATTATTCGACTTCGGCGAGAAAAAAAAAGCCGCTGTCGAAAAAGCGGTTATACAAATTCAAAAAAAAAATCCGGCTGTCCGTGTGGAAAAAGCGCGTCTTTTGCATGCAAAAGAAGAATTGCAGCCTAATAAAACGCCCGCACAAAAGATAAAACCGGAAGCTCCACAACAGGGCTCTTTATTATCCGCCGTACTGCCGGCGGTTATACCCGCATTTTTATGCTTTTTTTTAAGCTGTGTGTTTTTTTGTTTTTCGATTGCTCCGCTGTATGCTCTGCCGCAGGGGCAGGGCTCCGCCTTTTCAAACGGAACGGACGATATTTTTAATCCGCTTGCCGCCCTTCCTCCGGGAAGTCCGTTTGCTTCTTTTTCACTTGCATCCGCTTCAGATGAAGTCGAGCTTTTTGTACAGGGAAGCTGGGAAGCAAAATTCTTCGGCCATCATATAATAGGCGGCGGTACGGATACAAACAAAAAGGCGCCCGTATTTTCTTTTTCTCCTCCCGTATTTATGCAAAAAACCGATTTAACCCTATGGTTTTTTCTAAACCGAAAATGGTATTTTGAAGCGGCCGTTGCCGACGCGTATGATAAAAGTACGGTTGCCGCAGGTTATTACGGAGAAGGTTTTTTGCGCCATGCACGTATCGGAAACAGGGGAATACATTTTCCGCGTATCTACGGTGTCGACGCTGCGGGAAAGGGCGCCGGAGGGGCTGCCGATCAGGCACCGGGCATTGCGGCTCATTGGGAGGCTCCTTCTTGGCAGGCCGATGCCCTCTTACGCTACGATTTACTCGAAACGTTTGAAAAAAACTGGGCGGGTGCAAACGAATTGGGCGAAAAAAAAATCGCTCTTTACGAGTGGAAGGCGGGGCTTCGCTTTGCCCTTCCTGCAAGTACCGCCGCCCGTATAGCTTCAGTCTATGTTGAATCGGAAAAGGGCGATTATAAGGATTCGGAAGGTTATACCTATGTAAAACTTGCCCCTTCAGACTATTTGATTTTAGCTGCGCAGGATGTACTCGTATTGGCGCGAGCCGCCTCGGGCAGGGTTCTTGCCGAATTTTACGGCGAAAAAAACGCTATAACCGGCCCTTTGGGCAATTTTTCCGCTGCAGGCAGTTTTTTAAAAGAAGTACAGGATTGTTTCGGAAGCAAATATGAGCTTAAGCGGTATTCGTATCCTCAAAAAGCGGGAGTACTCGTACCGGATAATTTTTTTACAAACATTGCGGCAAAAGCGGGCGGAAATGCGGCCGAGGCTTTGATTTTACAATATCCGCCCTTTTTTTCGCCCTTTGCGGATGCATCTTTATATGAAGCCGATTTTGCGCCGAACAATGCGGGATTGAGCGTTTTAACAGCCGCCGGCACGGCGGAAAAAGGCTATGCAGCCCTTGAAGCGGAGGGAAGTATCTTTGCCGGGGTACTATCCGGAAGCGATTTTTTTAAAGAGAAAAAAAATTATATCCGCCTTTTTAACCGAGCTTTTCAAAACACCGCAGGAGGAAGTCCTTACCAAGGTATTCCTCCTGCGGAGCGTTATCCCGCTGCAAAGGATGCCCCCCTTGTGTATTTGAGCCCGAAAGCTTTTAGGCCGGAGCAAGCGCCTTTTTTTATTTCGGTTCAGACAAGCTCCCGAACCGAAGCGCTCGACATAGGAAGCGAAGCGGTTCCCGGCTCGATTGTTATGTACCGAAACGGCATAAAAGAAACGGGTTTCCGCTATGATGAAAAAACGGGTATTGTGCATCCGATTCGCCCGATTACGGCCTTCGACAAGGTGCGTATTGTGTGGCAGCAGCGTAAAGACGGGGGAAAAATCGGACGCATATCGGCGGCGGCCGGCATTCAAAAACGTTTTTCGGACGATTTTCGTCTCGACGGTTCCGCTTCTTTTTTATGGCCGCTGACGCAAAAAGATTCATTCAGTTACGGCTCGGACAATGCCGCCGGTTCTTTAAATGCGGCTTTAAAGCTCGACTTGCAAAAAAAAGATTTTTCTTTAAGCGATACTTCGGTTCTTTCGTTTGAAATGCCCGATACAACGGGTGTGCGCCGCGTTCTCGGCATGGATGGTTCAAAACCTAAAAAAATACTTTTAGCGGAAAAGGCGGCGGTAAGCTTTCCCGAAGGAATCGTACCCGTTCTAAAACAGCGGCCGGAAGATATGACGCCCCCTTCAGGAGTTTTTTCCGGTTTGGACCTCTTAAAGCGCGGCAGCTTGAAAAGCAAAATCCTGCGTGAAGAAGGAAACGAAGGCTATGCCGTCGGCATGGATTGGACTATAGAGCAGGCAGGGGGCTGGGCTGTTCAGACAATCGATTTTTCAAAAGCCGCCGCCTCTCTTGCATCCGCAAGGGAATTTTCTTTATTGCTTAAAACGTCGGATGCAAAGCTGACAAATGCGCAAGTATATTTACAGCTCGGAGCACCGGAAACGGCGGCAGCAAGCAGTGTTTTAGGAGAAAGTCAAGTTCCCCTTCCTACATGGGAAATCACCAAGGACTCTCCTGTCGACAATGATGTCAAACAAAAATTTGATATTTCCGCTGCCAAGAAGGGAATTTGGCAAAAAGTTGCTGTCCGTCTCCGCGATGAAGACCGCATGCAGCTTGCAAAGGCGCAAAATGCCCGCCTTATCATATATTTTCCCGACACAGTTCCGCCGGGAACGTTCCCAATATCCGGAAAACTTTTTGCGGGAGCGGCCGAAATAAACGGTACCGTTTTTGCCTTGCATGAACCTGACGGCTGTACCCTGCATTCATCGGGGCAAAGTTCTCCCGTTGCGCAAACGGCCGATATGCTGCGCTTTAATCGGGACGGCGTAAATACGGTCCAGTATTTTAAATGGCATATTCCTTCGGGGGAAACGCCCAAAAACGGTACGGTGAGTGCGCGCGTCTACACGGAAGAATTAAACCTTGCTTCATACGATACCCTGAATTTTTTTATGTATATGCCGGAAATCGCTTCGGCAACGGCCGAAATGCCGGATTTTTCCCTTGTACTGCAAAGTGAAACAAACAGGGGCATTAAAACGGCCCTGCATATTGTTATAAAAAAAGAAGGTTTGGAGAAGATAAAAAGTGCGCAGCCACCTCACGGTGCATGGAAAAAGGTGCAATTCGATTTACGAAGCCGAAGTTTGCGCGTTGACGATACCGAACTTACCGCGGAAACCGAGTTTTCGGTTCAAAGTTTCGATATAAACATCGCGCCGAACCGTATCGACTTTTTATTTGCACCCTGCAATACGCCTCTTCCGGCACAACCGACTATAGGAGAACTCTATATAGACGAGCTTTATTTGGAAGGTTTGGATTACCGCCTGAATTTTGAAAATATATTCAGCTTCGATTGGGGAAAAAACGCCGTCCTTTGGGAAGTAGAGGGTTTTCCCCTTGCCGCAAATCCGCGCTTTTATACGAATATTCACGCTCACACGGCAAGCGGTAATTTACGGCACAGGGATTCAACAGCTTCAGCGGCCGCGGCCGCAGATACAAGGGCTCAAATCGATATTGCGGGCATCGAAGCGGCAGGGAATATTTCATTTTCGCTTTCAACCGCCGAAGACAAAAGCCGCATTGAACGTTCTTTTGCAGGAGCGCCTTCGGCCGGGCCCTATCTTTTACAAAGTGCGGGGCACCGTATACGCACTACGCCCGTTTTTTTTGTTACAAAGATTTTTAACGTTTACGAAGATTATGCGTTTACCCCGCAGTCCAAAAGCGCAAAAAAAACGGAAATCCTCGGCTTTGACTTTTCGCCTCTAAAGCTTCCCCTCTTTGTGTCTTTTAGGACCGAGGGAAGTCTCGGAGCGCTTTTCCAAAAGCAGGATTCGGTCTTTGAAGCCCGTTATTCGCTTGAAAAAGAGGGCTTTTCGTATACGGTGCGCGCTGAAGGCCGGACTTCTCAGCAGGGGCAAAACACGATACAAAAAACGGGCGATAAAACCGGCTATTTTTCGAGCTGGCTTGATGTTTCACGGATTCAGTTTTCATCCGGTGAAAGCAGTGCGGATATGAGGCGCATCGGGTTCTCCCTTGAACAGGGCTTTGCCTTTTTTGAAAACCGCTTAAGGCCTTCGGTTCTTATAAGCGCGCAAAACGTGTACAGTTCGGCCCTTAAAACCGAACACAGGGCAAGCGATTCTTTTTCCGTCAGTGTTCCCTTTAGTATAAAAAATCAGCAGTTTTCCGCCGCATGGACAAAAAACGCTTCGGTTTCCGGCGCGGTTCAAAAAGGCGGCTCATATGTGCATGACAGCCGCCTCTTTGCCGAATCCATGTCCAAGCGAAAAGATTCTTATGCCGCCCTTCCGCTGTATGACTTTTTCGATCCGGCACTTGCCCTTCGTATGCAAAAAAGCGGCGCTTCCGTTTCGGCCTATGAGAGCATGTGGGACTTGTCGTGGAAAAGACCGCTTTTTTCGTCGCCGCTGGATATAGCCGTGCCGTCGCGCCTTTCGTTTGGCGCATCGCGGGTTATTAAAACTTCTTCGCACGATATAAGCGATATGCTGCAATTTAAAACGGGTGCCGGATTTACCGCCTTTAACTGCTTCGGCTCTTTCGGCTCAATGCGCTTATGTCATTGGTACGAACAGGACGAATTCGCTTCTTTTTTGTCCTTAACCTTTAAAACCGACCGCGGCGATATAAAAAAATACCGCATCGATTTTTCAGGGTATAATCAGGCTTTGCTTTTTTTTAATGCAAAAGACAATTTGCGGTTTTTTACCGAATACCGCGTAGATACCCAAAAAGACTGGCAGGTAAAAGCCGAAGCCGAATGGAACAGAATCGGTAAAACAAGCATTGTAAAGGATGCTCTGGAGTTTTTGCTTTTGCAATTTAATAAGGTGAAAAAAGCCGAGGGAGTTCCTTCGGTTTCATTCAGGCGGAAAAATACCCTGAAAGCCGTTTTCGCGCAGACGGGCGCACAGGTTTTTGTTCAAAACTACGGCCTCAGTCATCATGCCGATTTCGATCTTAATTCCTATTTACGTGCGGGTTTGTTTTTAGAGACCGAATTGACGGTAAAGAAGGCCGCCTTTACCCTCAAAAACGGTGCGGGCATATCGGGTAAGATAAGCTTTTAATCGGACTGGATTCTGTGTAAGCCCCGATTTTTTACTCAAGAGGAGCAAAATATCCGGTTTCGTCCCGTCCGGAGCGGTTTAAAACATAGGTTTCGATTTCAACCGGTAAAAAGGCGCGCCCGAAATCCGTGGGCAGGGAAGAAACATAGGTAAAGCGGTACAAAGAACAGGGAAGGTTAAGAACATCCCGTACCAGGGCCCCTATGCCCTGAGGACGGAAAATGTAATAAGAACCGCCCCGGGTTTCTTCGGTTAAAAAATTCAATTCTTCGGCAGGAGGATTTCTGTCCAAGGCAACATTTAAAAATGCGATGCCGTTGTTATTCAGGTAGGCGGCGGTATCGGTGAGGCCGTATTTTCCAAAACTTTGGGCTTTTATACCTTCGGCCCGGGTGCTTGCGGCTATGTATACGATTGCCCGTTTGGGTTCCGCATTGATTAAATCGTTTGCCGCAAGGCGTACCGCCAAATCGACGGAGACAACGGGCGACAAAGGCGTTTTAAGGTTTGCCGACGAAAATTTTTCCATAAGGGAGGGATTTCCCGTGTATTCGGATACGGGCAGCTGACCGGCTCCGACAATGCGCAAAGTACCCCTTCCCTTCATTGCTGCGGCGATTTCACGCACGGCCGTATCCAGTGCCTGAGAATATTGCGCCGAATCGTAACTTCGGTCGATAATGAGCGTCAAGTCACAGACAGTGTTTGAATTGGCATCTCCTGTAAGGGTTTGGCGTGCAGCCGGGCGTTTTTCTTCGGTTATAAGAAAGTTTACGTCTTTTAAACCGACAAGGGGTTTGCGGCTTCGGTTTTCAACCCTCACATCGAGGGTGATGTTCGGAAAATCATCGGCATAGACCCGCTCTATTTGGACAAAGAGGCCGCCGACCAACTCATTCATGCGGGAAAAAACAACCACTTCATTATTTTTAAAGTCGCTTGCAATAATATTGCCGTTTGCATCCATATCTGCGCAGGTGAGGCGTACGGGGGCCGAACCTGTCCGAGCCATTTCCTGTATCGCGCCGCTTGAAAGGTCTACGGCTAAAACCCTGTTCATATCGGCGGCGATAAGGTATGTATCGTGAATGCGCAGGGTTTCCGGATTTACCAGCGAGCCGTTTTCGGTTAAATTTTCCACATAGTTGCCGGCCGTGTCATAGACGGCAATCGAACCCGAGGCCGCATCCGCAATATATACTCTCTCTTTGAATACCGCAATTCCTGCAGGTGAGACAAACTTTCCGAAAGTGAAGAGGGCATCCCCTGCGGCATTAAAAACCGTTATGCGTCCGTTCCCGTAATCGCTTACATAGATATTCCCGGAATCGTCTTCGGCTAAGAATTGAGGGCCTACGAGTTGTCCGTTTCCCCGCCCCTTTGAGCCGAAATACTTAACAAAGCGTCCTTTTGAATCGAGCTGGCAGAGACGGTCTCCGGCATATTCGGATACGAGTACATTGCCGTTTTTTTGCTGTAAAATATCCATCGGACGGTCAAACCCGTTCAAAGGGCCCGTTATTCGGTTTACGATTAAACCGTTTGCATCCACGCGCAGAACTTCATTGGACCCGTAAGCGATAAGCCACAGGGAACCGTCGTTAAGGGGCAAGAGGGACAGGGGCTGGCTGAAATGCACGGCCGCCTCGGTTTTACCGGGAAAATTACCCGATTCGGTAAAGCGCATCGTTTCGCGGTTTATTCCGGATGTAACGCGGCGGTTTTGTACAACTTCTATTTTGTTTTTAAGCAAGAGTCCGCCGTACCCGGCCTCGGAGGCAAGGCGCCACTGTTGTAAGGCCGCTCCTTCCATGCCGGAGCGGTAATAGGCTTTGCCGAGCCAATAGAGAATGAGGTTTTCCGAGGGAAGGTAGGAAAGGGCTTTTTCAAATTGAATGAGGGCATCGTTAAAGGCTCCGCGGTACCATGCCTGAACGCCGCGTCTGAATTCCTGCTCCGCATAACCGCGTTCAACGGGCGTTGCCGTTCCTCCGGATGCCGAGGCGCGTTGTTGTGCGAAAAAAAGGGCGTATGCACAAAAAAAGAGTATGACGGGCAAGATAAAAAGTCGCGATTTCATTGTGCCTCCCGTTTTTTTCTATGCATCCGCCGCCGCGGCTGTATTGAATATGCTGTTATAATGCGCTTCTATTTCCGGATTTCCCCGGCCGCGTTCTTTTGCCCGCGTTATATAGGTTTGGGCTTCGCCCAAAAGACCCAATTTATAATACACCCAACCCAAGGAATCCAGACATGCCGCCGATTCGGGATGCATATCCAAAGCTCTTTTGCACAATGACAGTGCCCGCGTAAGGTCTTTACCGATACAGGCAAGCACGTACCCCAATCCGTTTAAAGCGGTCGGACTGTTCGGGTTTATTTCAAGGGCTTTTTCGTAATGCTCGACCGTTTTGGATGTTTTTTTATTGTTCCATTGAACATAGGCAAGGGCCGCATGCACTTCCGATTTTTTATAATCGGTTTCCAAAAGCTGCTGCAATTCAAAGTCGGCTAAACGGCTTCTTCCCGTAATTCCGTAGATGACGGCGAGTACAAAGCGGCATTGATTTACTCTGTCGGGTACGGAACCTGCCGTAACGACTTGTTCAAGATAGAGAACCGCCTCGTCATAGCGTTCAAGGCGTGCATAGGATAAACCGATGTAATATGCAAGTTCAAAGCCCGCCGCATCTTCTTCATCGGAGTGCATATCCGGAACGGGTAAAGACAGAAAAACGGTTAAAGCATCGGTGTAATTTCCGGAACGGTATAAGGCGATACCGTCTTGTATAGTTTCCGCCATAATCCTCCCTCATATATTATAGCACACAATCCCTTTTCCGTAAATCCCGCAGCGGAATAAGTGCACAGCCCCTTAATTTACGGCATCTTAAAAAAGTCGCCGCTCAGGTTCGGCTTTCCGCCTGCGGCACAGGGCTGGGATATAATCCTGCTTATCGAAATAAAGCCCTCCTGCGCTGCCGTATAGTCGGTGTCCGCGTGAAGGGGCGTATGCACCTTGCCGCCTTTAAAAAAGCTGTATACGTGGCCGTCGGGGGCGTCGATAAGTTCGGACGAGTCGTTGTAGTTACGGCGCGAGGGGACGGTCATCTTCCAGCCCTTGTACGAAAGGCCGTCTTTGGCATTGATGTTTATAAAAACGTCGCGCTCGCATAAGCTTATAAGCTTTTCCAAATTATCGCATACAAAACGTGCAAGCGGCTCGTAATTCCAGTTTCCGTCTCCCGATTCCAAACTGACCGCAATGCCGGGAATATCGTGCAGCGATGCCTGGCGGGCTGCAGCGGCCGTTCCCGAATAAAGAATGTCGGTTCCGATGTTTGAACCGCGGTTGATTCCCGATATAACCGCATCGGGGGCTTTATCCATGAGCTTTTTTGTGCCGACATCGGTACAGTCGGCAGGCAGCCCCGAACAGCGAAACATACGTTCACCCGTTTTTTTTAAGCGCAAAGGTTTTAACATGGTAAAGCCGTGCGAAACGCCGGAACGGTCGCGGTCGGGAGCGACAACGTACACCGTATGAAGAGGCGATAAAACTTTTATAAGGGCTTCAAGGCCGTCGGCACCGAATCCGTCATCATTGGTTAATAAAAGTGTCATATATTCCTCATCAGCCGATAAGTATGGAAGCGCCGCCTGCGGGCTTTACCTCGTAACACACGGGGTGAAAACCGAAAATGCGTTCGTACTCGGCAATTTTCTTTTTGAATTCTTCAACATCGCCTGTTTTTAGAATCGTATATAAACAGCGTCCGAAGCCCTTGCCGGTTATGCGCGAGCATGCGGCAGGTTTTCGGGAAGTGGTCATTTCAAATTCCAGCACCCGTTTTACGAGCCAGTCGATTTCGGGGCAGGAAATATTATACAAGTCGCGCATGGATTCGTGGGACTTGTTTATCGCTCGGGCAAACGAAAAAAAGTCTCCGCCGCGCAGTCCGTCGGCCGCTTCCATTATACAGTGATGTTCTTTCATCACGCACAAGAGACGCCGCCTTGTATCTTCGGTTACTACCGAAAAAATATCGTTTATTTCATCCTCGTCGTCGTTGTACACCCAAAACCCTTTTTTTTGCAGTTTTAATTCGGCCATAAGCAAAAAGTTTTCCGGACAGCGCAAACTTTCTTCGTCCCATACGGAAATGCGCGGAACTCTGGCGTCGGTTAAGAGAACGGAATAACCGTCGAATTTAAAGGGCAGGGGGGTACTCGTGTTTTTTGAGTGGTCGATTAAAAGGCAGGTATCAGGCTGAGCGTACAGGGCCGCATAAAGGTCTGCAATATAATTGCCCGTGTTTAAAAAAAACTTATTACCGCGCTCTATTGCCTGCAAAATCTGAGCATCCGAGCAGGGATGCTTAAACAGGGTTTTACAGACAAGGGCCGTTGCAAGTTTAACCGCTGTCGTAATGCCGAATCCCGCCGAGGGCAATATCTCGGAAAAAACGGTAATGTTCATGCCCCTGCACTCAAAGCCGCAGGAATTAAAACCCGCTATAACCGCTTTTATTGCATTTGCCCACCGATCTTCTTTACGAAATTTTAAAGTCGATACGTTGCCGCGTTTTCGTTCATTCAGTTGATGAAAGTAAAAACGCAAAGACGAATCCTGCCGTGCCGATGCCGCAATAAAGACCGGGAGATCCACAGCCATGGACAGGGTTTTGTCTTTAAAATACCAGGTATGCTCCCCGATAAGATGAAACCGACCGGGGGCGGAAACCAAGACATCGGGCTTTTTGTCGTATTCTTTTTTGTGAATGTCAATGACCCGTTTCATATCAGTACGATGACCGCCTCTGTATCATATTGATTTTTAAAAACAAAATCAGGTATGATGATAATATAATGAGAAGATTTTTACAAGTTTTTTCCGTAATTTTTTCCGCAATAATCACCGCTTTTGCCGTTCAAAACGAATTTTTGCCCTTCGGATCGCCTTTTTTAGGTCTTTTTGCCCTTGTTCCGCTTTATTTGTCTTTGTCAAAATCGGTTTCATTTAAAGAAGCGGGTGTTTTAAATGCCCTTTATATGCTCTTTACCCATGTTTTGACAAGCTTTTGGCTCGGATATTTTAAAGATTTTGCCGTATTTACCCTCGGTGCAACGGCGCTTTTTTATACGGTTACGGGGTATTTTTTAGGTACCCTG
Organism: Treponema sp. HNW; assembly: GCF_050320395.1. GTDB lineage: Bacteria > Spirochaetota > Spirochaetia > Treponematales > Treponemataceae > Treponema_C. The sequence goes on along the minus strand of NZ_CP144459.1, from coordinate 2,677,423 downwards.
TTTTTTGCTCCTTTTTATATAACGCGTAAAACCGCCTTGGAAGAAAAAGCGGGGCTCAAGCCTCTGAATTCGGTCATACGGATTTTTTTGTTTGCCGCCCTGTGGACAATGTACGAATGGAGAAAATCGACCGGTTTTTTAGCCTACCCCTGGGGAACCCTTGTCATGAGCGCATGGAAGTGGAAGCTTCTTACGCAAATAGTCGATATAACCGGTACTTACGGCATCGGTTTTTTATTTTCCCTTTTTAACGCGGTTGTTGCCGAGGGCCTTTTTTTGCACGGTACGGGGCAAAAAACCGCGGGGGACCGATGCCTGTCCGGTTATGCCGGAGCCGCCGTTTTGTGCTGCCTGTTTTTTATTTTCGGCAGCCTATACGGTCTGTATCAATACACAAAGGAAAGAATACCCGTAAAAAGCGTAAGCACTCTTTTGGTTCAGCCGGTTTTCGATTCATGGCTTACGGATACCGGAGAGGATGCGGTATTGCCTTCAATCGAGCTTACGCAAAAAGCCTTGGACAGGGCACAAAAAAGGCCGGACGCGGTTATATGGTCCGAAAGTATTTTAACCTATGCCTTTCCCGAAGCCTATGCTTATTACAGTTATAACCCTAAAGAAGAGCCGCTTATCCCTTTTATACGAAGCACGGGTATTCCCTTTATTATAGGAGGTCCGGTTGAGATAACGGGGGCGGCGCCGGCTCATACGCGGCCGAATAAGGATGCCGCTGAAGGCGGCAGGGGTGTTTTTTCCGTATCACAGGTACGGGAATTCTGTAATTCCGCGCTTTACTTTGATGCGGCCGGGTGCTGGGTTGATTTTTACGGCAAGGTACAGCTTGTTCCCTTTGCCGAAGTTATTCCCTATTCGGATAAACTTTGGATGCAGACCCTTATGCAAAGCCTTGTCGGTTTTTCGAGCGGCTGGACACCGGGAAAATTCTATACCCTCTTCGATATCCCTATAAACCGGGGCGAAGGCGCTTCGGACGGGGATTCGGTAAAAGTCGGTACGCCCATATGTTTTGAAGATGCCTTTCCCTATGTATGCCGCAATTTATTTTTCGAAGGAAGCGAAGCTTTTTTTAATTTGACGAACGATGCATGGTCACGTACAAAGTCCGCCGAAATTCAGCACTACGTTATAGCCTCCTTCCGCGCACAGGAATTCAGAACAACTTTGGTGCGCTGTACAAATGCCGGTTTTACCTCCGTTACCGATCCTGCAGGCCGCATTTTATACAGCCAACCTCTTTTTGAGAGTACGGCCGGTATTTTCGACGTACCGATTTACGAGCGTCGTATAACCTTTTACGCCCGTTTCGGCGATTGGCTACCCGCTTTTTTGCTCTTTTTATGGATACTGTTCTATACGGTTTTTTATATTCGGCAGGGCGATAAAAACACTTGCTTCGGTAAAAAAAATCATCCCGTTACGGATTTACAGGCCGCGATTGAAACTCCGTAAAAAAAACTTGCGCGAATTCATAAACGGGTATAGAATGGAAGGTGTAAATTTACTTAATATAAAGAAGGCTGTTACTATGGACGAAAGAGTAAATGATACCGGTCCGCAAAAAAAGCGGAAAAGTTTAAATCTGAAAATAGGAGCGGTGTTTTGCGTTTCCATGCTTATGTTTCTTGCCGTTCTTTTGCCCATTACGGTTTTGACGATACGGAAGACTGCACAAAAGGCCGTCGATACCAATGTGACACGACAACTGGAAGGTGATATATCGGTTATTGAAAACTATTTGGAAATACTGTACGGGACACTAACCGTAAAAGACGGGGAATTAAGGGGAATGGGAGCACCCGTTCAAATTCAACACATTGACCGTCTTGCTTCCATGTTCGATATTGAAATAACCGTTTTCGATTTTGACGGTCAAAATTTTAAACGTATATTGACCACGATTAAAAATGCCGACGGTAAACGGGCTTCCGGAACCTTGTTGGATAAGGGAGAAGCCTATAACCGTATTTTATCCGGAAATCACTACGTAGGCAGTGCGCAGATATTGGACAGGGACTTTATCACCGCCTATGTTCCGATACAAAGAAGCGGTAAAATAAGTTACGTGCTTTTTGCAGGTATAGAAATGACCGAGATTAATGCAGGCATTGAAAGCGGCATACAAAGATCGGTTATATCGGTCGTTACCGTTTCGCTTGTTCTTTTGATTGTTGTTGTTATAATTTCGGTTATAATCGTTACCGGATTGATTGTACGCCCCATCGGCAACATGGTTCCCGTTTTGCACGATGTTGGGGAGGGCGATTTAACGGTCAAGCTTCCCGTCAGAGGCAACGATGAAATAACCGATTTTTCGGTTTATTTTAATCAAAGTATTACGAAGATGCAATCGACTTTAAAATCGGTTCTTGACAGCAGTGATGAAATGCGTCAGGTCGGAGAAACTCTTGCCGGCAGTATGACGGAAACGGCCAGTGCGGTGCATGAAATAAGCTCGAATATCGAAGGCATTAAAGAGCAAACGGATACGCAGGCCGCCAGCGTGGGAGAAACCGCATTTACGGTAAAAAACATTATAGATGCAATAAATAAACTGAATGAAAATATAGAAAATCAGGCGGCAAGCGTCGCGGAATCTTCCGCCGCAATAGAGCAAATGGTGTCGAATATAGCATCTATCACACAAACACTGAGTAAAACCGACGGCGTTATTAAAACTCTCGCCGATGCAACTGCGGACGGAAAAGAAACGATTGCAACTGCCGGCGGCGTTACCCAGCGTATTGCGGAAGAATCGGGCAGCCTTTTGGAAGCCTCCGGTGTTATTCAGCATATTGCAAGCCAAACCAATTTATTGGCAATGAATGCCGCTATTGAAGCCGCCCATGCCGGAGAATCGGGAAAGGGTTTTGCGGTTGTCGCCGACGAAATACGAAAACTTGCCGAAGAGTCGAGTTCGCAGGGGAAAACGATTACCGAAACACTGAAAATTCTCAGCGGTGAAATAGAAACTCTGTCCGCATCGGCAAGGGTAGCCGAAGAAAAATTCAATATTATTTTTAATTTATCCGAGCAGGTCAAGCATATGAGTACCAGTCTTACCGATTCGATGCGTGAACAGGAGGGGGCCGGTAAAGAAGTATTGACCGCAATACGCGATATAAATGCGATTACAAATGAGGTAAGCGACGGTTCCGCTCAAATGCTGCACGGCGGACAGGCTGCGGCAAAACAAATGGAGAAACTTGACGACTTGACCCGTATTATAACCGACAGCATGAATGAAATGGCCGCCGGAGTTGCGCAAATAAATCACGCGATACAGGACGTAAACGAAGTTACGCAAAAGAATAAGCAGAGTATAGAAAGTCTTGCGGTCGAAGTGAAAAAGTTTAAAGTATAACTGCGGCAGACTTTAACAAGTTCCGGGAAATTACTGCTTACAGCGATTCCTCCTATAAAAGAATTTGACAAAAATATGTATGCATAATACTATGACCGGGCAAAAATGAGCGATTATTTAAACAAATGCTATCGATAATTGTTTGTTTCTTTGTAATAAGCCTTTTTATAAGATTGTGTTACTTTTTGTTCAATTTTGTATACCGAAGAAGTGATGAAGTTATTCTCTGAAAAAATTATTTTGTAAAAGTGATTCCATATAATTGATTTAGAGGAGATTAGAGGAATATGAAAAAATATTTGTCGTTACTTGTACTTCTCTTTGCTTATACTTGTTTCGCGGAAAATGCAGGTAAAACAGTTTTTTTGGAAAATTATTTTGGTAATAAAAATTTTCAGATTCAAAAATATTCATTCTCCGAATTTGATTTTTATTTCGCATATAACGAGATAGAGGGTGTGCCGACTGTTTTTTCTAAGGGGATTATGTTTTTAGAAAAAGAAGATGGTTTTATTAAGCCGATCGGATATTTTCTTAATGAGATAATTTATAATTCCGAGGGGATTATTTTTTCCGGTACTATAAAAACACAGACTTTCTCAGGATGGAGTGTAAAAGTCATAGAAAAGAATTCCGGTTTTTCAACGGTTTTTTATACAAATGACGGGAAAAATAAAACGGAAGGGCCTATTCTGGTATGGAATAAGAATAAATTGGAAAAATTCATTATCGATAAATCAATGTGGTAATTTTGCACCGTACTGTATTAGAATGATGTATAAAAATAATGGATTGAATTCTTACGAGTTTGGTATTATTTTTCGATTCAATCGATACGGAAACGGGAGATTGGCTCATCCACCCATTGACATCTTTTCTTTACTCGTGTTATAATCCGTCAATTTGAAATTATAAGGGTGTGTATGCGGATACAAACGGAGAAAAAAAGAGGCTCGTTATGTAAACACGCGCTTGCCGTTTTTAAATGGCGCTGTGCGGCGCATATATTATCCGGTTACGATACCGTAATTTGTAAGGATACCGTTTCTTTTTGAAAACGGTATCCTTTTTTTTATTCGGGGAGGTTTTATGATAAACGGAAAAAAGGATATCATTTCGATGAATGATTTAAGCGCCGAAGAAATCCTGTTTATTTTGGAAAAGGCGGCACGCATCGAAAAAATGCCGGAAAAGGATAAGCTTTTGCTTATGAGCGGAAAAATCGTTGCGACGATGTTTTACGAGCCGAGTACGCGCACCAAACTTTCGTTTGAAACGGCGGCTATGAGGCTCGGTGCGAACATTCTCTATTTCGATGCCGATCATTCATCGGTAAAAAAGGGCGAGTCGTTTTCGGATACGATTAAAATGATAGAATCGTATTCGGATATGATTGTGATACGGCATCCGATGGACGGGGCTGCGCGTCTTGCAGCTTCGGTGTCGCACAAGCCGGTGTTAAACGGGGGCGACGGTTCGAATCAGCATCCGAGTCAAACGCTTTTGGATTTATACACAATTCAAAAAGAAAAGGGCACCCTGGAAAATCTGCACGTCGCCTTTGCGGGCGATTTAAAATACGGGCGCACGGTTCATTCTTTGGTAAAGGCGCTCAAGCATTTTAATCCGACGATTTATTTTATTTCGCCGCGCCTGCTTGCAATGCCCGATTACCTGCTTGACGACTTGGACGATGCGGGTATTACATATCACGTGTGTGAGCATTTTGCCGACTGTTTGAGTTCCGTCGACGTGTTTTACATGACGCGCATTCAAAAAGAGCGCTTTCCCGACCCGGAAGATTACGAAAAGGTAAAGGGCGTCTACGTTATCAATCGGGACAACATTGAAGGAAAATGCAAGGACGATATGATTATTATGCATCCGCTGCCGCGGGTCGATGAAATAGCAACGGATTTGGATACTACGCGCTATGCACGCTATTTTGAACAGGCGCGAAACGGTATTCCCGTCCGTCAGGCAATGATGACGCTTTCGCTCGAAAAAGTACAAACGGGGGATAAATAATATGGAATTACAAATAACGGCATTGGAAAACGGGGTTGTTATAGATCACATTCCTTCGGAGCGCACCTTTGCGGTTGTTAAACTGCTTAAGCTGAAAAACTACGAAGATGTGGTAACGGTTGCGGTAAATCTTAAAAGCAAACTTTTGCATAAAAAGGGATTGATTAAAATTGCAAACAAAACCCTTTCACCCGAAGAAACCGCAACGGTTTCCCTTCTCGCTCCTCATGCAACGATAAATATTATACAGGATTCCAAGGTTGTAAAAAAAATTGCCCTTGACCTTCCCGACGAAATTGAAGATTTGATACACTGCGAAAACTTAAAATGTATTTCGAATGCGGAAGTTATTCCCTCGCGTTTTACAAAGGTACGCTCTCACGGCGAAGACTGTTACAAGTGTTTTTACTGCGAGCGCGTTACAAAGGCGGGCGATATAAAACTGAATATAAATTGAACAAACGGATATCATTTGAACGGAGCGGACATGATACGGAATTGTACAAGGCGGAATTTTGAAAAAGTTCGGGTTCTCTCGAACCTCTATGCGGGAGGCGGATGTTATTGCATTACGGTTGTACCGGAAGCGGCCGCGCATACAAGACCTTTACCGAGTGCGGGTTGTTTTTATATGCTTTCGCTGAACGATTCTTCGCGTATGCTGCCCCGTCCTTTAAGCCTTTATTCCTTTGATGCAAAAACCGGAGAGACCGGCTTTTTATACCGGCCTATGGGAGAAGGAACGAGGGAGCTTTCCCTGTACGCGGCCGGAAACAGTCTGCACCTTCACGGACCATTGGGGCGGGGCTTTGATATTCCTTCGGCAGTATCCCCGATATCGGATGACGTTCCGGCTTTCGGAACATCCGGGGCAGTTGCGCTTTCAGAGCCTCAGATTGCCGATCCGAAGCAAGCGCCCCTGTTTATTGTTGCGGGAGGCGGTATAGGACTTGCGCCTTTAAACCTTGCGGTACGCGAAATTCTTAAGCGCAATCCGAACTCCCGCATTCTTTTTATTGCGGGCGGCAAAGACGAAAGTATAAAAGAGCTGATTGATTTTTTCCGCCTTCCCGCCGAAGTTGAACTTATACTCTGTACGGACGACGGCAGTGCGGGAAAAAAAGGCTTTGTTCCCGATATTCTTGCAGAGTATCTTAAAACCACGGGATTGATTTCGGCGCCGGCGGACAAACCGCCGAGTACGGCAGAGCCTGCGGTTTCCATGCTTTATGCATGCGGGCCCAATCCCATGCTCGAAAAGCTGGCGGCTTTTTCCAATGAGTACGGTATTCCCTGTCAAATCTCCCTTGAGCGCAGAATGGCATGCGGTTCCGCCGCTTGTATGGGCTGTTCGGTTAAAACCTGCGGGGGGATGAAAAAGGTGTGCGCCGACGGCCCCGTCTTTGACGCAAAACTGTTTAAGGATATAGGATGAATACACTTGAAGTTACTATAGCCGGAATGCGTTTAAGCAATCCTCTGATGAGTGCAAGCGGCTGTTTCGGCTACGGAACCGAGTATGCCGACATCTTCGACCCGAACCTTCTCGGTGCGGTTGTGTTAAAGGGGATAACGCCCGAAGCGCGCGAAGGAAATGCGGGGGTTCGCATTGCGGAAACTCCTTCGGGCATGCTTAACTGTGTCGGCTTGGAAAATGTCGGCTTGGAAAACTTTATACAAGTGATTGTACCCGAAGTGCGAAAATCGGTGAGGGGTCCTCTTATTGCGAATATCAACGGAAAAACCGTTGAAGAATACGCCCTTGTTGCCGAACGGCTTTCGGACAATGCCGATATAGCCGCCCTTGAATTGAATATTTCATGCCCGAACGTAAAGGAGGGCGGTATGGCTTTCGGCACCGACCCCGTGCAGACTGCGCGTGTCGTTTCGGCCGTGCGCAAAGCTTCGGCCAAACCGCTTATTGTAAAACTTTCGCCCAACGTTACCGATATATGCGCCTTTGCAAAAATCGCCGAAACCGAAGGGGCGGACGCCCTTTCCTTAATCAATACTATTTCCGGAATGGCAATCGATATAGAAAAAAAGAGGCCGCTTTTGGGCAATGTGTTCGGAGGTCTTTCCGGCCCTGCGGTAAAACCCGTAGCGCTCAGGATGATTTATCAAAGCGCACAGATTACCTCGCTTCCGATTATCGGTATGGGCGGCATACAAAATGCCCGCGATGCAATCGAATTCATTTTAGCGGGAGCTTCGGCTGTGGCGGTCGGGTGCGCTCTTTTTAAAAACCCCCTTGTCTTTACCGAAATAAAACAAGGCTTGGAAGAGTATTGCGCCGCGCATACATGCCGCATAGCGGATTTGGTCGGAGGCGCCCATTCGGACGGAGGGGAAGCGTATAGAAAACGTTTGGGGAAAACCGCAGCCTTTGATAAGAGTTTGTCCGAAATACAAAAATAGGAGAAATATATGGAAGATACAATTCGGGAAAAATTGATTGTCGCCCTCGATTACGATAATGCGGACGAAGCCGAGGTCTTGGTTAAAAAGCTCGGCTCCCTTGTGTCCGTCTACAAAGTGGGTTTGGAAATCTTTTTGCGCACAAGGGGTTCTATTGTGGAACGATTGCACGCACACAATAAAAAGGTGTTTTTGGATTTAAAGTTTCACGATATTACAAACACCGTTGTACAAGCCTGCCTTTTTGCCGCCGAGCAAAACGTGTTTATGTTTAACATTCATTGCGCAAACGGCGAAAAAACGATGGAAGCCGTTTCCCTCATGCTCAAAGAGCGCGCGTCGAAAAGTCTGTGCATAGGCGTTACCGTGCTGACGAATTTATGCGACGGCGATATGAAAGGCTTTTACGGGGAACATTTTAATACGGCACAAACGGTGGAAGCTATGGCGGCGGCGGTCAAGCGTTCGGGGCTTCACGGAATTGTCTGCTCGGCACATGAAGCGGCGGCGGTAAAAAACCGCTTCGGAAAAGATTTTGTAACGGTGTGCCCCGGAGTGCGGCCCGCAGAGGTGCACAAATTCGACAGCGCGCGAAAAGAAGACCAGTCGCGGGTTATGACACCCTACGAGGCCGTCAAAGCCGGAGCCGATTATCTGGTAGTCGGCCGCCCGATTACACAAAGCGAAAATCCGGAACAAACGGTACGCCTTATCCTCGATGAAATATGCGTCGCCGTGGGTACGGAAACCGGCAGCACGGAAACCGTCACGAAAAATTGAAGCCAAGGATGTACTTATTAGGGCTAAGGGTATGCTTGTATTAAAAAATGCCCGAAATGTATCGGGCGAAAAAACGGATGTCTTTATCGACAAGGGAATCATTCAGGATGTACGTCCTTCCGTCGGATGTAAAGCGGCCGGAAACACTTCTCGATTTGCGGCCGGGGGTACTTCATTTTTTGCGGGTGCTAGGGAAATCGACTTGGAAGGAAAAATCCTTATGCCGGGTATCATCGATTTACACACGCACATGAGGGATCCCGGCCTCACGCATAAAGAAGATTTTTATACCGGATCGCGAGCATGTGCCAAGGGCGGCATAAGCTTTTTTTTCGATATGCCCAACACCGTGCCTCCTACGGTAACCGAAGCGGCTTTGAAAGAAAAAATGCAAAAAGCCCGCGAGCGCTCAATTGTGAACTGCGGCTTTCATTTCGGAGCGTCAAACGAGGATAACGTTGAAGAAATCCGAAACGTTATACAAAGCGGCGCGGCTGTCGGCACAAAGGTATTTTTAAACGAAAGCACCGGCCTTATGCTTATCCGCGACAGAGAACTTTTAAAGCGTGTTTTTAAAGCGGGCGGTTTAATCTTTGTGCATGCGGAAAACGAAATGATAGATACGGCGGTTGAATTAAACGCGCGTTACGGAAGGGGATTGTACATTTGCCATATTTCTTCAAAGCGGGAAATGGAAGCGGTTATAAAGGCAAAGCAAAATCCCGAACTGAATAATAAAAATCATCCCGTCTATGCCGAAGTTACGCCCCACCATTTATTTTTAACCGAAAACCTGCGCTCTGAAAGTCCCCGCCGTGATATGCTTTTACGCATGAAGCCCGAACTTAAAAGTCAAAGCGATGCGGATTTTTTAATGCAGGCGATAAAAGACGGCTTTGTCGATACAATCGGTACCGACCACGCCCCGCATACCGCCGAAGAAAAATTAAGCAAGCTTTGTTTCGGCATACCGGGTGTTGAAACCTCCCTTGCTCTTATGCTTACTGCGGTACATCGGGGCTTAATCGATATGAACACCGTTCAAAAACTGATGTGCGAAAATCCCGCAGCGATTATGAACTTATCGAAAAAAGGGAAGCTCCTTCCCGGCTTCGATGCCGATATTATTGCCGTAGACCCCCATAAAGAGTGGACGTTGACAGCCGACGACCTTGAATCGAAATGCAAGTGGTCGCCCTATGAAGGCCGGCGCTTTACGGGAAAAAATATACTGACGATTGTCGGCGGAAAAATCGTCTATGAAAACGGCCGGTTTAAAATAGACGGCTGAAACAAGGCCGCTTACGGCAATCAATAGTAAGAAAATCTTATACATAAGGAGAATGTAATATGAACAATATTCAAAAAGAGCTTTCGAGGGATGATATAAAGCTTGCGGCGGCCCGCTCCCTGTTTGAAACAAAGGCGGTAAAAATCGATGTTGCGCACCCCTTTACCTTTGCTTCGGGCATAAAAAGTCCCATCTATTGCGACAACCGCCGTATTCTCGGCTTTCCCGAGCAGCGCAGCCTCATCGTGTCCTGTTTTGTCCGGCTTATAGCCGGCTGCGAAAGCGATGTAATTGCAGGGGTCGCAACGGCCGGGCTTCCCTGGGCTTCGTTTATCGCTTCCGATATGAACATGCCCCTTGCCTATGTACGCTCGGCGGCAAAGGATCACGGAACAAAGAGCATGATTGAAGGCGCCGATATAAGGGGGAAACGGGTTATCTTAATCGAAGACCTTATATCGACCGGAAAAAGCAGTATTCAGGCGGTACGCTCATTGCGCGACGAAGGAGCAGCGGCGGTTGAATTAAAGGCGATTTTTTCATATCAGTTCGATCAGGCTTCACGGAATTTTGCCGAAGAAAACTGTCCGTTTGAATCCCTGTCCGATTTTTCGGTGTTGATAGGTTTGCTGCAAAAAGAAAACTACCTGAGCCCGCAGGAAGCCGAAACCGCCCTCAAGTGGAATAAGGATCCGGAACACTGGGAAGTTTAGAGGTTCCTTTCATACTTTTTTCAAAAGGCGAAACTTGACCTAGAGGGGGCCGATGTAAAAAAGCGCAAGGCTTTACAGTTTTTCTATTTCCGCTTCGGAAAGCCCGGTTACCTGCAGTATCTTTTGATTTGAATCTCCCATCTGTTTTAATATGCGTGCCGTTTCCAAAGCTTTTTGCCGGGCGCCTTGGGTGTAACCGAAATGCTCCCAAGAGGCCTTATCGTGTTCATACTTCATGCGGTTTTCATACAGCCACCGCTCTTTCGGGTCCTGCAGCATTACGTCTACCGTTTCATTTGCCTGTTCCATTGCAGGAGAGTTATCGGCAAGCATAGCACGCACCTCCTTATCGTCCGTTTCTATAAAATTCAGCCAATTTATCAGCCGTTGTGCTTTCTCATTCGGTTCGGCTTTTACCGTTCGCTTTTCTTTTGCCTTAGCTAAGTTTAAAAAGTGAATCTCAAGTTCATCGGAAAGTTCAGTATGCAGATGTCTTTCAAGAACCCGATATGCACTGTGCAAAAGACTGTTTAACTTAAAACCTTCACCGACTATATTTATTGTAATACACTTAGGCAATTTTGTATACACTTCACCTTTCCGTAAGTTTTCGGTATACATCTTCGCCCAATAAAAAACGGTACGCTGTGCAAACTCATCGTTCCACCGGTTTTGAATTTCGATGTCTATGACATATTTCTTGTCCGCAACATAAACATATACAACAATGACGGAAGCGTTGGAATGCCCCGCAAAAAGGCTTCCGCGCTTCGCTTGTGCAGAATTTTTTGCGTGTCATTCACGCTTCCGCCGTTACTATATCTGCGGACAAAAAACTGTACCGGTATAAAAAGAGGCATAAATGAGCAATTCTGAAGAATTGCTCACCGAAATTTGTTCATATGCGAGATTGCCGCTGGCAATCTCGAGTTAAAGAGAGCGGCGCTATTTCAGCCGCTCTCTTTAAACATTATAGGTTTGATATGAAAAAAAAGAGACTTTTTCCGAAAAAAATAACTTTATTTTATGAATGCAAGAGCGTATAGAACAGCGGGAATGAAAAAAGAACAGCACAAATCGGACAGGGAAGATGTTTTACCCTTTGCTTTAAATACACCGTCGGCTTAGGCCTTAGTTATTTTTGTGTTTTCTTGCGCTAGGGGGCCGATGTAAAAAAGCGCAAGACGTTACAGTTTTTCTATTTCCGCCTCGGAAAGCCCGGTGATTTTGTGAATATCATCCAAAGGGTAATTCATCGACTTCATTACAGCTGCCGTTTCCAATTTGTTTTGCCGGGCACCTTCTTCCAAGGCTATTTCACGTTCTTCTTCTCTTTGAACCGCTATATCGGTTGCGTAATCATATTCTGCCAATAACATATTCATTACCTCCCGCGATTTGCGCTCCAAGTACTCTTTAAGTATATCATTATTTATACATTCCTGTACAGCTTTTTCAAAGCCTTTTTCCCTGTCAAGCTTGAGGTGTTTTCGCACCGTTTCTACAAATAAACTGTACTGGGCAAGCGGTTTACACTGCTCAAGAATTGTATGTGCTTTATCCTGATTGATATTCACCACTTCGACAATGAGTTCAAGGTTCGGCTGTGAGCCGGCCGTCATAAAAGCGTCGGAAAGTTTTAGCGTTTTATATTCCGGAAAATCTTCTTCTCCGTTGTAAAAGACGTAGAATTCGGGAGTAGGAATTTTAACCAAACGGCGCAAATACTTATCCCGCGGATTTTGTATCTGCTCATATAAGCGGACTACATACTCTAAAAAACGGAACGGCATGTTTTCATTAACGGTAGACTGGTGTTCTGCAAGTACAATGATTTTATTATCTACAAGGAAAGACACATCGTTGTAAAAGTTCATATACAGGATTTGCTCCAGTCTGATATGACGCAGCTCACAGTCAAGCGGCAGCTGTGTTCCGTGCAAGGCATTGTATAAACTGATAAAGTTTGATTTTGCCGACTTATCCGCCCCGAAAAAGTCGGCAAACACCGAGTCCTTATAGGTTCGCTTGGGATTAGCCTTTGTCATACTTCACCTCCATCTATATATATAGGTGTCAGTTGACAAAAAAAGACACTTTTTCCGAAAAAATATTTTATGACCGGCACGGATGCCGGAAAAAGTCGATTATCCCCGACGTTTTAGGCGGTGTGTACACCGCCTAAAACTCGTAGCATAAAAACTCACACGGATGTGAGTTTTTATGCCCGCCACGGACGGCGGTAAAGGCTATATATCCAATACTGTCTTTACGTGTGAGCAATTCTTCAGAATTGCGAACCTAAAGCTATTTTTATGCGAGTTTTGCAAAGCAAAACTCGTCGTGCAAGTGAGCGGCGCTATGTGAGCCGCTCACTTGCACCTGCACACGGATGTACAGAAAAGCCGTTAGTAATCAGTTTTGAGCTATGCTCAAAACTGGAGTTCAAAACCGCACAGGATGTGCGACGGAGCCGACGTTATTTTAAATCTTTTATGTTCCGCCACGGACGGCGGAAAAAAGCTCTAGATAATGAGATTTGGATGCGGCGGAACGCCGCATCCAAATCTCAAGTTGAAAACGGAACAGGACGTGCAAAATGCTGCACATAAAAAATCCTGTTTCAAATCCTGCACACGGATGTGCAGAATAGCCGTACATAATCAGTTTTGAGCCATGCTCAAAACTGGAGTTCAAAACCGCACAGGATGTGCGGTTTTGAAACGTTTACGGCAGCGCCGTTATGTTGCCGAACTTTTTCCAGCCCTTGGCGGCTTGGTAGGCGGCTTCCGAGCCTGCGGGTACTTTTAAGGTTACGCCGGATAAGTTTACGAACTCAAAAAAACTCTCAAGGACATTTATGCTCGGCGGGGCTGCCGCCTTACAGGTAACACTCTCAATAGCCCTACAGAATCTGCAAAAATAGTATCCATGTATGTCAGTAAGGGTAGAAGGAAGTTCAAGCGTTTTAAGCTTTTTGCAATCGTTAAGGAAATAGTACTCCAACAATTCACTAATGCCTTCGGGGATTGTTACCGCTTCCACAGCAGCGCCGGCAAGGAAGTGTGAGCCTATAGAGGTAAGCGAAGAGGGAAGATTGACCGTTGCTAATTTCTCGCAGTATAAAAAACTTCCGTCTTCTATTGTTGTAAGACCGTCGGGCAAGATAACGGAAGTAAGATTCTCACATCGGGAAAAAGAGTTATTACCCAGTACCCTAACGCTTTCGGGAACCGTATAAGAGGTGCCCGCTTTTTTCATAGGATAGCGAATCAGCTTTGTTTGAGCCTTATCGAATAAAACACCGCCGGCTACACTTAAAAAGTCGCTTTCTCCGCTTAAGGCAAAGGCACTTAGATAACCGAACGATATATCTTTGTCGAAACCGGTTAGGGTGTAGGTAATACCTTCATATTCAACAGCCGTACTGAGGGTGTATACACCGCTCACACTTTTCGCTTCTGTCATTATCACGTGTTTTTTAACCTTGTCGGTTACTCTGTACTCTTCCCCGTTGGCAAGGGGAAACTCATCGGGAACGGCTACCGAAGAAATAAAAGAAACCGTTATCCGTGCCGCCTTTGTTACCCTGTGCTCATAGGTGTTTGCGGTGTTGCCCGCTACGGTTTCATTGTTTACCGTCCATTTTTCAACCTTGAAGCCTGCATCGGGGGCTGCCGTAAAGACTAAAAGTGTGTTTTCGGGAACCTGAGTGCCTGAGGTAAAAACAGACCCTCCTTCTTTGTAGACGGCACTGAGGCTTCCGTTAGGGGGAGTACCTGCAACGCCGAATTCTACTTTAAAAGTTTTTACCTTAAAAGTTACATGAACCGTTACGTCTCCCGTTATTTTTACCATTGCCGTGCCGCTTCCCTCCGTTCCGCCGGAAAGGACTTGCCCGCCCGTAATGCTCCACTTGTCTACCGCATAATCCGAATCGGGGCTTGCGGTAAAGACGATTTTTTTGCCTTCTTCTACCATGCCGTCGGAAGGAAGAGCGGGGTCGGCACTTATGCTGCCGTGTGCTCCTGCCGTCATGGTTACAAGGTGTTTTGGGGTAAGGGTTTTTTCTTTAAAGACAACCTTTACGGTAAGGGGGGCTTTAAGGATTACGCACGCGGTGTTGTTTTGAGGCGTGCCTGTGCCCTCCTCAAAGGTCATTCCCGCCCCGGTGATTTTCCACTCTTTTACCTCGTAACCGGGGTTAGGAGCTGCGGTAAAGGTTACGGCTTTGCCTTCCTGTACCGTATTGCCTGAGGTAAGAGGAGCTCCGTCCGCTTTTGCGCTAAGAGTTCCGTTTACGCCTTCCACTCCGAAGGTTACGGCGTGTTGGGGAAGCGGAGTGCTGTTATCTTCAAAGCTCACCTTTACCGTTACCGCCTTGGTAATATTAAGCGAGTAAGTGTTGTTATTGCCGTTTACCGCCGACCCGTCAAGCGTCCAGCCCTTTACCCGGTACCCGCTTGCAGGCGTTGCGGTAAAGGTTACGGTTTTGCCTTTTTCTACGCTTATGGGGCTTGTCTCCGTTTCCGCTATACCGTCCGATTTTGCCTTAAGTGTGCCGTTTGCACCGTCCACACCGAATTTTACCTCGTACTTGGGAACAGGTGTTGTACCTCCGCCGCCTCCTCCTGCGGCGTTGGGGCAGGCGGTAAAAAGCCCCATAATCACGAGCGATGCGGCAAGTGCAAGTACTGCCGCCCAACTTGTAAAGCGCTTTTGGCTTTTGTTTTTGTTTGAGTTTTTCATATCAAACCTCCAAAATACCGATAATCGGCGGGCACATCGGGGCGGGTGCAAAAGGTTGTATAAACAATACTGAATGTGTGCGACGTGAACTCGACCCGCAAAAAGGCTTCCGCGTTCGGGCGCGCACGCCCTCACTTGTGCAGATTATTTTGCGGGTGCGAAACCCCGTCGCACACCACAGTATATTTGTACGGTACGACCATAGCACTGCGCCCGTGTACCCGCCATTCCCGCTGTTCCTACGGAACAGCGGAAGTCAATTTCCATAGTCCCGGCATGGATGCCGGAACAGCCATAGATACCGCGAGTTTGCCGTAGGCAAACTCGTTGCATAAAATCGGACACGACGTCCGATTTTATGCCTCCCGTACACGGATGTACGGTAAAGCTGTAAGTAATGAGTTTTGAGCTATGCCCAAAACTCGGGTTAAAAACGGAACAGGATGTTCCGTTTTTAAACAATCCCGTATCGCCCGATACGAAGGTGCCGTATCGCCCGATACTAGGGGCTCGTATCGTCCGATACGAAGGTGTCGTATCGTTCGGTACTATGACCTCGTATCGGACGGTACTAAGGTGCCGTTCCGAGCGATACGAACCTGTGTTACGCTTTTGCCGTGCATGCAAGTTTGTATGCAATTTCGCGCAGTTCTTTAAGTTTGATGGCACCTCCCGTATATTTTGTTTTTACCACCACCGTTACCTTTCCCGCAGGAACCGTCGCAGGTACGCGGGCGATTATTTGGCTCGGCTGGTTTACCGAAAGGCGGCGGGTAACCTTGTGTTCGGTGCCGTCCGCAAGGCGGAAAAAGACGCCTTGTGCCGCGTCGGTTTCGTCTATTTTAAGCTTGTTGCCTTCGATGATGATGTCATCGCCGATGGTGAGGGTACCGTCGTTTAAGCCCGTTGCGGTGTCGGTTACGGCGGTTATGCGGGCGCTTTCTTCTTTTGCGCCCATTACTTTTACGCCGATTGCGTCAAGCACCGTGCGTAAGTCGGCGGTGGGGATGAGGTCTACCGTACGTTTGTGCACCTTTTCGTCGTAGGGGGCGTTTTCGGTAGCCCACACACCCGACACGCGCGGGCTTATTTGCACCAAGCCGTCCATAAAACTGATGCCCTCTTGGATAAGGTCTTTAACCGCCTTGTCCCGCATGTTGAGTATGTTGATGATGGTTTCTTTTCGGAACTCGCTTCTCTCTTTGGTGATGAGTTCCGCGATGTCCTCGTTACGCTGAGTTGCGGCGTGAGCGTGAACGTCCGCAATACAGTCGCGGTCGTTTTCCTTGGTTAAGGTGTTGGGACGAAGATAGACTTCCCAAACGCTTTTCTTTTTTGCCATAGATTCCTCCTTTTTCTTAGGGAAGGAAAGACACTTTTTCGGACAAAAGTTTCTTTCCTTCCCTAAAACCCATCCTATCTTCCAAATACCGCTTAGGGCTTAGCCAGCCCTAAGAACCCGGCCTATACAGCTGACAGCTGTACGTTCGATATTATCTTTAAGTGTGAGCAATTCTTAAGAATTGCGAACCTAAAGCTATTTTTATGCGAGTTTTGCTTCGCAAAACTCGCCGTGCAAGCGTGCGGCGCTATGTGAGCCGCACGCTTGCACCCGTACACGGAGGTACGGAAAAGCCGTTAGTAATCGGTTTTGAGCTATGCTCAAAACCGGAGTTCAAAACCGCACAGGACGTGCGGTTTTGAAACTGTGTATACAAAAAACGCACAGAGCGGAAAAATCCGCTTTGCGCGTTTGGGTATGAGAAAATTATGCTGAGTGTGTGATTTTTCGAAAGTGTAAATTTACAGCGCGAGTTTGCAGTAAGAAAGTTAAAAGCTATATGTCCGCGAGTTTCGGCGGCCGCCGAAACTCGTTGCATAAAAGCGAGCTGCCGCAGCGCGCTTTTATGCCGGTGCTGAGTGCTGAGTGCTGAGTGCTGAGTGCTGAGTGCTGAGTGCTGAGTGCTGAGTGCTGAGTGCTGAGTGCTGAGTGCTGAGTGCTGAGTGCTGAGTGCTGAGTGCTGAGTGCTGAGTGCTGAGTGCTGAGTGCTGAGTGCTGAGTGCTGAGTGCTGAGTGCTGAGTGCTGAGTGCTGAGTGCTGAGTGCTGAGTGCTGAGTGCTGAGTGCTGAGTGCTGAGTGCTGAGTGCTGAGTGCTGAGTAATTATGGGGGCGCGTTCGGCTTTGTCAAGTACTTTGTGCCCTTTTTGTGCGGAAAAGATAAAAGAGGTAGTATCTGTCTTACCGTTCATAAGTCCTCGTAAAAAGTTAATATAACGCACAGCACAGATGTAGGTAAGCGGATTATCCGCAATGTTTTAAATCCCGGCACGGATGCCGGAAAAAGCTGCAAATACCCGATGTTTTAGGCGGTAAAATGCCGCACATAAAACATCCTGTTTTAAATCCTGCACACGGATGTGCAGAAAAGCCGTTAATAATCAGTTTTGAGCTATGCTCAAAACTGGAGTTCAAAACCGCACAGGACGTGCGGTTTTGAAACAAACTCGTCGCATAAAACCGAGCAGGAAGCACGGTTTTATGCCATGTTCCCGTCCGGTTCACCTTTTCCCATACGCTTTCCGACCCGTACACGGACGTACGGAAAAGCTATAGGTAACCAGTTTTACGCAAAGCGTAAAACTGAAGTTAAAAAGGGAACAGGACGTTCCCTTTTTAAACATTATATCCCATTTCTTCTAAAAAAACAAAGTTTTGGGGAAAGTTTTTTTAATTTGTTTTAAGGGAGTACAAAGTGTGAGTGCCGAGTGGTGAACTTTGCATTTCGACATTAGCACTTTGTTACAGTTTTTCTATTTCTTCTTTGGAAAGTCTTGTCATTTGCATAATAAAGTCAAGTTCACAATTTGCTTGTTTCATCAGTTTTGCCGTTTCAAGCTTTGTTTGGTAGGAGCCTCTCTTTATACCTTGTTCAATGCCTTGTTGTATGCCAATCATTAGGCTTTCTTGTCGTTGTACCGCTATGTCGGTGTCGTAGTCATATTCGGCTATTAACATATTGATTACCTCCTTTGTTTTGCGTTTTAGATAGTCACGCAAAATATCGTTTGCTATACATTCCTCAATGGCTTTTTGAAAACCGTTTTGAGAATCGGCTTTTTTCCATCTGCGTACCGTTTCTACAAAAACAGTGTATTCATACATTGTTTTGCAGTTTTCCAATACGGGATGGCGGTTTTGCCGGTTTACATTTATTATCTTAACGGTTAATTCAAGATTAGGCAATGAAGATTTTTCAATAAAGGCATCCGAGAGTTTCAGAATTGTATCGGACGGATAGGCTTCTTCTCCATTGTAAAAAACATAAAACTCGGGCGTCGGAATGTGCAAGAGTTTACGGCTGTATTTTTCTTTTGATTCAAAGATAGTTTCGTACAGGCGGCTAATATATTCAAGGCAGCGTAAAGGCATGTTAGGATTTATTGTTGACTGATGTTCGGCCAGTACTATGATTTTATTATCAACAAGATAAGACACGTCATTATAAAAAGTCATGTACAAGACTTGATCCAAGCGGATGTTCTTTAAATCTTCCGTAGCTGTAAGAGAAGTTCCGTGCAAGGCATTATAAAGCGATAAAAAGTTTTCTTTTGCTTTTTCATCTTCTGCGAACAAATCAACAAAGACAGAATCTTTGTACTTTCTATTTGCAGTACTCATAACTTGCCCTCCTATCCCGTACACGGATGTGCAGCTTTATGTCCGCCATGGACGGCGGAAAGGCCGATTATCCGCGATGTTTTGCAAAGCAAAACTCGTCGCATAAAACCGAGCAGGAAGCACGGTTTTATGCCATGTTCCCGTCCGGTTCACCTTTTCCCATACACTTTCCGGCGCATACACGGATGTATGCTAAAGCTATAGGTAACCAGTTTTACGCAAAGCGTAAAACTGAAGTTAAAAAGGGAACAGGACGTTCCCTTTTTAAACATTATATCCCATTTCTTCTAAAAAAACAAAGTTTTGGGGAAAGTTTTTTAATGTGTTTTAAGGAAGGGAAGAAGCGCTAGGGGGCGAAGTGCCGCCGAAGGCGTACCGCCGTGCGCTTGGAGCTTGGGCTTTCGGCGGTATGGAGCGGCAGCGGAAGCACGCAGCACCCGGCGGGGTTTGCCCCGCAGCGCCCTTAAAAATCGGCATAATAAAATGACGTATGCACAATCCGGTATACAGCCGGGTGTCGGTAATGCGAGTTTGCGGGCGGTATCAGCGGAAAATATAGCCTGAATAGCGGTAGAATCTAAAGTTTTGCGTATCTTCGTCATATTGGCAGTTTGCTTCGAGGATGTAGAGGCGGGCGTCCCCTGCGGGAATGACAAAGGGTTCATCGTTGTTCGGCATATTGAGCATAAAATCGGTAAGGTTGTATTTTTTTTCGTCCAAAACGTGGATGACCTTTTCGCATTCAACGCCCGAATATTCGTAAAGCCGCTCTAAAGACGAATAGGAGGATATGTCGATTTTTGTGTTTCGGGCGATGTATTCAAAGGTTTTATAGCCGGAATCGGAAGGAGATGGGGTTTGAAACCCGAATTTTTCCTTAAAGTTTTTTTTGTGCGGCGCATATTCTTTTTGCATTTCGTGAGGAAGTGCGTAGTATGCACTTTTTATGGCTTCTTTTTTTTCGTCGGGAATTTTGTCTATGACGGCTGCCGCGGGTACTGCAAAAACGCCGTCCGTATAATAGCCATAGCTGTGAAGGAGTTTTTCGAGCCTTCGGTGCTGTTCAAGGTCGGGAATGCGTTTTATGTGAAGGGGCGTGAGGGTTGAAACAAGGCAGAGGGCTGCAATCAGGATAAAAAAAGTCGGGGTGTATTTTCCGTCTTTTATAAAGGTGAGGACGATAAAATACAAAACCGAAGCTATGTACAGCATGCCCGCCAAGCGCGCGCTTGTTAATCCGTAAGCTTGAAAGCGTATGGCGACTGCGATAATTTGCGCGATTATGCAGGGTATGAGGGCCGGGTTTGCGATTTTATAAAAAAGCGAAACCGCGCGGTTTTCGCGGCTTTGGAGCAAAAAATAAAAGGCTATGTAAAAAAAGCTTGCAAAGGATACAAAGGGGTTTATTTGGCCTGAAGGCATTTTTTGTTGTATGAGGATTTTCAGTAAATATGCATATAAAATGAGCATAAGAAGGGCATAGAGGGGAAAAAGCGCATACAAAACGATTGCCCGAAACGAGCGCGGAACGGTGATGTTTTTTTCGTCGAGCTGCAATAGGGATAAAAAAACGGTAACCGCAACGACGGATTGCGAAAAGGTAAAAGAGATTATAAAATATTCGTCAAGGTTTATGGAAAAAATCAAAGTGTTGAAAGCAAAGCCGCAAAGGATAAGGCCTGCAAAAACGGCGAAGGCGGTAACTTCGGCAAAAAAGAAGGATGCAAAAATATGGGGAAAAATTACCTTTTTGTTCGATTCGCTTATGCACAAAAAAATGCAGAGGGCAAAGAGGGCGAATGAAAGCCCCCAAAAGGCGTAAAAGGTGTTTGGCGCGGGCGTATCGTTGAAGTTTTTCGTGAGGAAAAAAAAGGGAATCCACAAAAGAGCGGCGGCCGAAGCTGAAAAATCCGATATTTTTTTAGGCAGAGAAAAACGCAGGGCGGCAAGGTTTACCGCGCTTGTTGCAAAAAAACACAGGGCGGAGGCTAACAGCGCTTGGAGGGGTATTGTTGAAGAACGGTATACAAGGGTGCCGTCGTCCGCAATATAGTTTTGTCTGAGAACAAAAACCGCTGTGTTTATAAAAATCAAAAAACCGAAAGAAACGGGATGAGGAAATCGTTTTACGCCGGACAGGATGTTTTTGAATCGGCGGGTAAGGGAAGCGGCAAAATCGGCAGGAGTTTTTTGTTGTGCGCTCATAGATTTTTATCACCTCTCAAATTTCATATAAAAATATCAAGGATAAGCAATTCGATAAACGAAACCGCCCATGCGATGGTTGTTGTGACGGACCATACTTTGATTTGCTCTTTTGTGTCGCTGATGCCGCTTAAACGGTTTACCACCCAAAAAAAACTGTCGTTAAAGTACGAAAAAAACAAAGAGCCGCAGCATGCCGCAAGGCCTGCAAGAATCATATTGCCGCCGGCGGCTGCTACAATGGGGGCGGTAATGCCGGCCGCGGTGAGCATCGCGACCGTTCCGGAACCCTGTATAAAACGGATCAGGGTTGCAATAATAAAAGGCAGAAGTATTATAGGAAGTGATGTTGCGGCGATTCCCGATGCAATATAATTACCGACACCCGCCGATTTTATAATTTGACCGAGAGATCCTCCGGCACCGGTTACCAAAATAATGCTGCCTGCGGATTTAATGCTGTCTTCCATTTCTGCCAAAACATCTCTGCGCGGTTTTTTTATCACAAGCGTGTAAGATGCGAGGATGAGGGCAATGGTTATGGCGATAATCGGCCTTCCCAAAAGGATAAAAAAGGCGGCAACTCCTTCCGTTTGTTCAAGGGAAGTTAAAACCCTGTTTAATATAATTAACACAATCGGAGTAATAAGCGGTGCAAAAGACAAAAAAGCGGGGGGAAGGGCCCTTTCCGCCGCATCCGATAAAACGGTAGGAGAAACGGTTTCAGGCAAGGGACGGATCCATCTGCCCGTTTCCCCCGGAATCTGATAGATTTTTTTTCCGAGTTTTTTAGCGTAGATCATACAGATAATTGTCGGTAAAACGGCAATTCCGAAACCTGTCAGCATAAATTGACCGATATCTACACCGAAGGTCCCCGCAACACCCAGGGGGCCGGGAGTAGGCGGTACCAGAGTGTGAGTAATGACCAAGCCGGAAGCAAGGGCTATACTCAGTCCGACAATTGATTTTTTTGTTTGACGCGAAATCGCTTTTGTCAGCGGAGAAAGAATAATAAAGCTTGATTCGCAAAAAATCGGGATGGATACGATAAATCCGGTCAAGGCAAGAACTTCTTCTTCTCTGTTTTTGCCGAACAGCTTTAAAAACGTATAGGCCATACGCTGTGCCGCTCCGGACATTTCAAAGAGCCGTCCGAGCATAATTCCCAAGCCTATGATGATACCGATGCTGCTCAGCGTTCCTCCGAAACCGTTTGTGATGGCCGTTCCGACATCGGTGGGGTTCATACCCTCGGCCAAACCTATCATACATGCGGATGCGATAAGCGCGACGAATACGTGAAGCCGTGTTTTTAACATAATGAAAAGCAGGGTAGCCAAACCTATGGCCAAAGCGATAAGCATTTGTACGCCGGACGAATCTGTCACGGGAGGACTCCTTGAAAAATATTCACCTGCAAACCCGTCGGAAAGACCGATTTTTAGAGCTGTGGTTACAACAGTCCTGCATTATAATATGTTTTTTATATCTTGAGAAGCATTGAAAAACGATATTGTGCACAAAAGTCCCTGTTTTCTCAAAGGGTATATCCGTATCCGAATCGGGGCGAACGGAGCGATTCTTTATAAAAAATCCTTGCGAAAAGCGTTTTTTAACGCTATAATACCGATATGGTTCCCGAATTTGAAAAATATTTTCCGTCTTGGGAAAATCTCGAAGCTAAACACCGCCAGGAATTAAAAAAAGCCGCCGTTTTTACTCAAGTACCGAAGGGGAAGATTGTTCATAACGGAAAAGCCGACTGCATAGGTGTGTTACTTGTTTTTGAAGGTCAGCTTCGCGCTTATATGACTTCAAATGAGGGTAAGGAAGTTTCTTTGTTCCGCCTGTTTAAACGCGATATGTGTCTTTTATCCGCATCCTGTATGCTGGCGGACATTCAATTTGAAGTTACCGTCGAAGCCGAAAAGGATACAACCGTTTGGCTTATTCCGGCGGAAACCTATCGGCATATTATGAAAGAATCCGCTGTTTTAGCCAATTATACAAACAGCCTTATGGCATCCCATTTTTCCGACGTTATGTGGCTTATGGAACAGATTATTTTTAAAAGCATGGATGAGCGCTTGGCCGGATTTTTACTCGATGAAAGCGCATTGGAAAATACCGACAATTTACAAATCACGCATGAGCAAATTGCCCGTCATTTGGGAACCGCCCGCGAAGTAATTACGCGCCTTTTACAATACCTTCAAAATGAAGGCGCCGTCGAATTAAAACGCGGGAGTATCAGAATTGCAAACACAGATGTGCTTGAAAAGCGGTTTAAAAAGGCCGGAGCGTGAAAAGCGCCTTAAGGCGGGCCCGCTTTCAATTTTGTACTCGGTCCCGTTTAAATGTGCCGTCTTATTTAAGCAAGTCTAAAAGACCGGCTTTATCGCGCGCACCCACGGCCTGCTGTGCGATTTTCCCGTCTTTAAAAACAATCAGGGTGGGAATGCTCATAACGCCGTACTGTGCAGCCAATTCGCTTTGCTCGTCAACGTTTACTTTGCCGACTTTTGCATGACTTATTTCTCCTGCGATTTCGTCTACAATGGGAGAAACCATACGGCAGGGACCGCACCATGAGGCCCAAAAATCCACCAACACGGGCTTATCGGACTGTAAAACTTCTTTTTCAAAATTATCTTTGGTTAATGTAATTGCTGACATAATTATCCTCCTGGACATATAAATCGGTATCTTTATAAGATATCTTTATTATATAATATATCACGGCCGATAAAAAGCGACTGTGAGAAAGTTACCGTTTAATTTCTAAAGCTGTGTATCGGTGCGGGGATACGGCCGCCGCGGTTTATAAAGCCGGCACAGGAAAAGGTATTGACCGCCATAACGGGGGCTTCTCCCAAAAGGCCGCCGAACTCTACCCGGTCGCCGACCTTTTTACCGGGAACGGGAATAATGCGCACGGCCGTTGTTTTATTGTTTACCATTCCGATTGCCATTTCATCGGCGATAATGCCGCTTAAAGTCGAAGCGCTTGTATCGCCGGGAACGGCAATCATATCCAAACCGACCGAGCATACGCAGGTCATAGCTTCAAGTTTTTCCAAGCTCATCGCTCCGTTTTTTACGGCGGCTATCATGCCCTCGTCTTCGGAAACGGGTATAAAGGCGCCCGAAAGGCCGCCCACGTTTGTGCTTGCCATAACGCCGCCTTTTTTTACCATATCGGTAAGCATTGCAAGCGCCGCGGTGGTGCCGGGAGCACCTGCGGCTTCCAAGCCCATATGCTCCAAAATGCGGGCAACCGAATCTCCTACGGCGGGAGTCGGGGCAAGGGAGAGGTCCAGAATGCCGAATTGTACGCCGAGCCGTTTTGCCGCTTCCGTACCCACAAGCTGCCCCATACGGGTTATTTTAAAGGCGGTTTTTTTTATGCCGTCGGCCAATTCGTCCAGCGGCTTGCCTTCGTATTCTTTACAAGCCGCATCGACGGCACCGGGACCCGAAACGCCTACGGACAAAACCGCTTCTCCTTCTCCCGGCCCGTGGAAGGCGCCGGCCATAAAGGGGTTGTCTTCGGGGGCGTTGCAAAAAACCACAAGTTTTGCGCAGCCCAAACCGCTTTTATCGGCGCTGAGAGAGGCGGTTTTGAGGATAATTTCGCCCATTTCTTTTACGGCGTCCATATTGATGCCGCTTTTGGTGGTTCCCAAATTGACGGAAGAGCAAACCCTGTCGGTAGTAGCGAGGGCTTCGGGAATCGAGCGCAGTAAATTGCGGTCGCCTTTGGTAAAGCCCTTGTGTACCAGCGCCGAAAAGCCGCCTATAAAGTCGATATTCAACTCTTTTGCCGCTTTGTCGAGGGTTTTTGCCCATTCGGTATAGTCTTCTTCGTCGGAAGTTTCGGTTACAAGGGCAATCGGGGTTACGGCAATGCGCTTATTGATAATCGGAACGCCGAATTCGGTTTCTATATCTTCGCCTACACGCGCCAAACGGCCGCAGTATTTCATCAGTTTGTCATAAATGCGCCGCCGGCTTTCTTTTCCCGATGTGCTGCAGCAATCGCGCAGCGATACTCCCATGGTAATGGCGCGCACATCAAGCTTATAGCGCCGGAACATATTAACGGTTTCCTGAATCTCCGCTGTAGAAAATAACATAAAACTTCCTGTTACAATTAAAACTTCAATTAAAACGGCGCTTTTTAAAAACGCACTTTGGGCTTTGAGATAAGCTTTTTAATTTCCGAGTTTTCGCCTATCCACAGTTTACGGTTGCTTTCTATGTCAATCAATTCGGCCGTAACGTAATAGGTGCGCGTCGATTTTTTGGTATTCATGTCCACAATGGTTTTTACCGCGCCGATGAGCATAAAGTCGGCTCCCGTTTCGTTTGCAAGGCGTTTTGCCGTTTCTTCACTCGACCAGTCCTGCTGTTCTTTGCGTTCCTGCCGTAATTCACCGCGCTCGTCGGCGGATGCTACAAAGTCAACCTTACCGCTGTTTACAAGAGCCGCTTCGAATTTTTTAACCAAAATCGAGGTATCGATGTGCTCGTCGCTTTGATTTTTAAAGGTGCCGACGATAACAACCGGAAACTTTCCCTTCGTTCTCGTATAATTGTTTATTGCGGGTGCGTTTGTACATTCTTTTATCAGCGTGTCGGCTACGAGGCGCACATCCGTGTCGTTCCAATAACCGCTTAAATCGGTTACGGTGTCGGCATCGATACGTTCGACCTTGGGGGTTTCGCAGCCGGTGAAGACTGCAAGAAAACCGAGCAGCAAAAAAGCGGCGGCGAGGGCGGTAAAACGGCTGCATGCGGTAATTCCCGCACATGAGGCCGATATGCGGCAAGAGCGCTTTACATAAAACGGTACGTGAGCATGATTTTTTTTCATAAATCCTTACCTCCGAAAATTGCGGCGAGAACCTTTGCGTCCTGCACGAGATTTTTGATTTTGCAGTATTCGTTCGGCTGGTGGGCGGTTTCGTCCAAGGTGCTCCATACGGCAGCGTTATAACCTTTTATGCGTAAATAGCCGCCGACCGTGCCGCCGCCGATTCCGATGGGGCGGGCTTTTTTGCCGGTAACCTTTTTAATTGCCGCCGCCAATTCCGTAACCACGGGAGCGTCGACGGGCGTTGCAGGCGATTCGACCGCCTGCTCTTCGCTGTATTTGATTTTTACGCCGTATTTTTCTTCAATTTCGGCAATAGCTTTACGGGCTTCAGCGCGTACTTCGGCAAGGGTATAGCAGGGAAGTATTCGGCAGTCCATGTAAAACACGTCTTCGCCGGGGATTGTGTTGACGTTGGGTACATTCGCTTCTTTTTTTGTCGGCTGAAAGGTTGAATACGGCGGCTCGAACAATTTGTCGCGTTTTTTAAAGACTTTTTCCAAAGCGTTCAGTTTGAGCGCAAGGGCGCAGCCCGCCAAATACGCGTTGTTTCCGAGGTTCGGCATGGAGCCGTGCGCCTGTTTTCCGCGGACAACGAGCTTCATCCATAAAAGGTTTTTTTCGGCAACTTCGATTGTTTCGCCTTTTGAGTCGCCTCCGTCGGGAATGATGATAATATCCTGTTTGCGGAACAATTTATGCTTTTTTAAAAGATATTGAATGCCGTAAGCCGAACCGACTTCTTCATCGGCGGCGAACAAAAGCTTTACCGTGTTTTCGGGAACAATGCCGTTTTTTATAAAGGCAAGGGCCGCAAACACACCGCTGCACAAGCCCTGTTGATTATCTTCCACACCGCGGCCGAATATTTTGCCGCCTTTTTCGTATACCTTCCACGGGTCGCTCGACCACAGCGAAAGCTCTCCGACCGGCACAACATCCAAGTGGGCTATAACCCAAACGGTACGCTTATCGTTTTTCCCCTTAATCGTCGCAACCAAATTGGGGCGGTATCCGCAGGAAACACGGCCGTCCGGAGCGTCGAAGCGCTCAAGCTGTGTAATACCCCGAGCGGTAAGCCATTCTTCGAGTGCTTTGCATTTTTCGACTTCTCCCTGACCGCCGCTTTCGGGGGCAAGGGCCGGATGCGAAGTTAAAAGCGTTTCCAATTCGATAATATTTTCGGCTTGGCGGTCGAGCCAGACTGATATTGTTTTAAAACTCATTTATTGCTCCTTATTCTTTTACGTGTTTTTTATAAACCGCCCATGTAGAAGCGATAAGGCTGTCGATATCCGAATATTCGGCCTTCCAGCCGAGCTTTTCGCGCGCATAAGCCGACGTTGCATAAAGGCAGGCGGGGTCTCCTGCACGGCGGCCGGTGTGAACGGCGGGAACGGGCTTGCCCGTAATGCGCCGGGCGGCTTCAAGCATTTCCGAAACGGAAACGCCGTTTTCGCTTCCCAAGTTGACGGTTAAGCTTTCGTTGTTTTTTACGATGTATTCAAGGGCCTTTACGTGGGCAATCGCCAAATCTTTTACATGTACGTAATCGCGGATGCAGGTACCGTCGCGCGTATCGTAGTCGGTACCGAAAATCTGCAATTCTTTGCGCATACCGCAGGCGGTTTCCATAATAACGGGCAAAAGGTTTGCGGGGTTTTGCTCAAGTCCCGTAATAACGCCGTCCGGATCATAGCCTGCCGCATTAAAATAACGCAGGGCGGCGAATTTTAAGCCTTTGAGTTTATCGTACCAGTCCATATAGCGCTCTATATCGAGTTTGGTAAAGCCGTAATAATTTTCGGGATTTGTCGGGTGTTTTTCATCGATGGGTAAATATTCCGGAGAACCGAAAACGGCTGCGGAAGAAGAAAAAACCATATACTTACAGTTATGTGCAAGGGCGGCATTTAAAATATTGATAGTACCCGTAATATTGTTTACCGAATATTTTTCGGGCTTTATCATCGATTCGCCTGCCGCCTTAAAAGCCGCCAAATGAATAAAGGCGTCAAAACCCCGTGCAAAGGCCGCATCGAGGGATTCGGGGTGTAAAATATCGCCCGCAATAAAGGCGTTTTCCGGAAAAAGGTTTTGAAGCAAGCCCGACGACAGATTGTCGAACACCGTGATTTTATGGCCCGATGCCATAAGTTCTTTTACAACGTGGCTTCCGATATAACCGGCGCCGCCGATAACCAATACATTCATACTGACTCCGTTTCCGGCCCGCTTCGGCTTTTATTTTAACTCTGCGTGAAAACCGGACATTTTAAGTATATCCGAAAGGGTAAAAAACTGCAATGTACGGAGAAAACAAGGGTCTTAAAAAAATACTTTTTTTAAGACCCTTGCATGATACGGAATTTTTTTACATAAAAATATCAAGTATAAGCAATTCAATAAATGAAACCGCCCAGGCAATTGTAGTAGTTACCGACCATACTCTGATTTGCTCTTTTGTATCGGTGATACCGCTTAAACGGTTAACCACCCAGTAAAAACTGTCGTTAAAATAAGAAAAAAACAAAGAACCGCTGCATGCCGCAAGCCCTGCAAGAATCATGTTGCCGCCTGCCGCCGCTACGATGGGGGCCGTAATTCCCGCGGCCGTAAGCATCGCAACGGTTCCGGAGCCCTGTACAAAGCGCACCAAGGTTGCGATGATAAAGGGCAAAAGGATTATCGGTAAAGATGTTGCGGCTATTCCCGATGCGATATAATTACCGACACCCGCCGATTTTATGATTTGACCGAGAGAACCGCCGGCTCCGGTTACTAAAATAATAATACCTGCGGATTTAATACTTTCTTCCATTTCCGTAATAAGGTCTTTGCGCGTTTTATGTACCGGAAGGGTATAGGCGGCAAGAATTAAGCCTATGGTTACGGCAATAACGGGTTTCCCTAAAAAGATAAGGACTGCGGCGGCCGTTCCCGTTTGTTTGAGAGCGCTTAATACCGTATTCAATAAGATCAAAATAATCGGGGTAATAAGCGGTGCAAAGGATAAAAATGCCGACGGCAGTTTTTTTCCGGCATCGTCCGATAAAACCGCCGCTTGGGATTGCTCTTTCGGGGGACGAATCCATGTGCCGCTTTCACCGGGAAGCTGATGGATTTTATTGCCGAGCTTTTTACCGTAAAGCATACAGGCGATTGTCGGCAAAACGGCAACGGCAAGTGCCATAAGCAGGAATCTTCCTACATCAACGCCGAAGGTGCCCGCTACTCC
Organism: Treponema sp. HNW; assembly: GCF_050320395.1. Lineage (GTDB taxonomy): Bacteria > Spirochaetota > Spirochaetia > Treponematales > Treponemataceae > Treponema_C. The sequence continues at coordinate 2,648,061 of NZ_CP144459.1, read as the reverse complement.
CAGAGGGCCGGGGGTGGGAGGCACAAAGGAGTGTGTGATAACCAAGCCGGCAGCCAGGGCAATACTTAATCCGACAATTGATTTTTTTGTTTGCCGCGAAAGTGCCTTTGCCAACGGTGAAAGGATAACAAAACCCGAATCGCAAAAGATCGGAATCGATACGATAAAACCGGTGAGCGCAAGTGCCTGTTCTTCTCTGTTTTTACCGAAGAGTTTTAGAAATGTTCGTGCCATGCGTTCGGCGGCTCCCGATATTTCAAAGAGTCGTCCCATCATAACACCTATACCGATAATGATACCGATGTTTCCCAAGGTTCCGCCGAAGCCGCTCGTTATAGCTGTTACGACATCGTTGGGTTTCATGCCGCCGGCTAAACCGATAATACAAGCCGACACAATGAGGGCGACAAAAACATGAAGTCTGGATTTGAGTATCAATAAAATCAATACTATCAAACCGATACCCAATGCGATAAGCATTTGTGCTCCTGAAATGCCTTCCATAAAAATCCTCCTTATAATTGAACGGCCGATCATTTAAGCCGCTGCGGTTGTTTTATTGCGGCAGCGAAAAGATTTACCGCAATAATGTTCCGGTTAATACAATAAAACCTCCTTCTTTATGCATTGTTTTATTTTTTTGCAAAGCCCGAGGCATAGACGGCTCCCAGCCGTATTGCTTCAATCATGCTGACGGCGCTTGCCTTTCCCGTCCCGGCTATATCGAGAGCGGTTCCGTGGTCTACCGAGGTGCGTAAAATCGGCATGCCTCCCGTTACGGATACGGTGCGTTCAAAATCGAGGGTTTTAGCCGCGATGTGTCCCTGGTCATGGTACAGCGAAAGCACGCTGTTGAATTTTCCCTGTAAGGCCAAGTGAAATACCGAATCGGCTCCGATAGGGCCGCATACCTTATAGCCTTCGGCAATCAATTCGTTGACGGCGGGTTCCACCTCCCTTACTTCTTCGTCTCCGAAAAGTCCGTGTTCTCCGCTGTGCGGATTTAAGCCTGCAACCGCCATCGTTCCTTCGGTAACTCCGAGACTGTTCAACATTGCGTAACAGCGTTTAACATAATCTTTGATACGCTCCTTTGTTACCATATCGCAGGCGCATCGAAGCGATACATGGCGCGTTAAAAAGAAAATCCGCAAGCCGCGTACTTCAAACATTGTAAGCGGGTCTTCCGTCCCCGTAAGTTCTCCGAAAATTTCGGTATGTCCGATAAAGTTCACTCCGCCTGCCTTTAATGCTTCTTTGTTAATCGGAGTTGTTGCAACGGCGGCCGCTTTTTTTTGTACGGCAAGCTCAATGCTTTTTTCAATATATTCAAAGGCGGCTTTTCCGCACATAGCGCTTATTTTGCCGAAGGCGAATTGCCGCATATCGATATTGTCTATGGGAAGTAAATTCAGTATTCCCTGTTCATAGCGGCCGTCTTCGGGACTTTGTACTTTGTGAATGTGTAAGGGGACTCCCGTAATACGGATGGCCTGTTCCATAACAGTCGTGTCTCCGATTGCAAGACAGCGTGCCGCTCTTTGTGTTTCGGCGTCGCTAAAGGCTTTTGCAACGATTTCGGGGCCTATGCCCGCGGGATCTCCTATCGGAACGGCTATAATCGGTTTTGTCATACATTTCTCCTTATAACAGTAAATGTTCCTGCATATATTGAATACATTTTTTCATAGCATCTTTGTCGCCGGCCATACCCCCCTTTGTGATAATTTTAAGGCCTCCGTATATTCCGCCGATAAGTTCTCCGTAGGCGGCGAGGGGAAGGACTTCTCCGATAAGTTTAATGCCGGCGGCTTTAACTTTTTTACATACGGCAACCGTAATATCGCCGCCGCTCGTATAAAGACCGGCAAACTGCGGGGCCTGCTCCAAAATACGGAATAGAATCTCGGCGAAAGACTCGTTTATCAGGATGCACAGTTCATCTTTAGACAGGCGGTTTTTTTCTTCATATTCGGAAAAGTCCAGTTTGTTTTCGGGCTGCAAACCGTCGCCGTATATGCAGCATATTTGATAGTCCGTATAGCCGGCAAGAAAATCTTTTACAACCCGATTGATTTCTTCGCGGCGGCTTGTATCGCTTTCGATAAAATGCCGTGTGCGTACGCATATTTTAAATACGGTATGCGATAAAAACAATTCTTCTATTTGAAGCCGTGCTACCGGATTAACGCTTCCCACAAGGGCAAGCAGTTTTATGTTTTTTTTATCTTCTTTAGGGATGATTTTTTTGCGTACAACCGCCGCGGTAAAAGGGCCGGGGTCCACACAGATAAAGGGAATGCCGCTTTCAATAACGGCGTCGGCAATAAAATCCGTATCTTCATTTCCGATACAATCGAAGGTAATGATACGCGTTCCGCTTCGGACGGCATCGTGTATATAATTGATAACGTGTTTTTTGCCTTTCATAAGGTCATTGATTGTACATATACGAATGTTATATTTTGATTGTAGAGAAAATAAGTCGTATACCGACGAACTTGATACCGGTGTTTTAGGGTCGATTGCAGCCTCCGTTTTATGAAGGGGAACTCCGTTGACAAGCATATAACCGCCGCACACGATTCTGCCCGACTGCGGGAATGCGGGAACCGCAATTGCCGTAAAGCCGTCACCCAATGCATCCAGCAGGGCATCGGTTTCGCTTCCGAGATTTCCGCGTAAGGTACTGTCTATACGTTTTGCATATATGAGTGTATCTTTTGAACCCAGCATTTTTGCGGCAAGAAAAACCCGTTCATAGGCGACTTCGCTGTCTATAGCTCTGCTGTCGGTCGGACATATAATGCAGTCGCACTTTTTTTCAATTTCGCGTTCAAAGTGTTCCGCGTCTATGACGGTAAAAGAGGGATAGTTGATTTTTTGAAGCAGTACTCCGGTTGCATTTGCACCGGTTAAATCGTCCGCAATAATAAGGCACCGTGCCATATGCCTCTCCCTTTTTTTTACTCTGTATTTGCGTCAATGATTGTAACGCTTTTTTTCGTTAGATTTTCTTTTTCTTCCCTTGAGAATTTTTTTGTTGTAATAAGGCCCGTATAATCGGACAATGAATTAATACGGGTCATTGCCTGTTTGTAAAATTTGCTTGAATCGGCAACCAGATAAGAGGCGCGGCTGTTTTTTACAATAAGCCGCTTTAACTCCGCCTTTTCCGTTGTCGGAGTAAGAATATCGAAATTTTCGTCTATACAGGCGGTACCGATAAAGCATTGCTCGAATCTCATTTCGGCAATCATCCAATTTGCAAAAAAACCGAGCATACTGCCCGTCTTTTTTTGTACTTCCCCGCCGCATACGATGAGCTTGACTTGACTGTCTTTTAATAAATGTGCGATTTCCAAGTCGGCGGTTATAACCGTCAGGTCTTTACGCCCCGTAAGCAGGAATGCTATGTGCCAAGTACTGGTTCCGGCATCCAAAAAGACGCTTGCTTTTTCGGGGATAAGGTTTACGGCCGTTTGCGCTATTTTTATTTTTTCATCCGCATTGCTTGTTTTTTTTTCGCGGTACGGAGTTTCTCTTTTGAGCAAGGCTCCGCCGTGACAGCGCTCTATTAATCCTTCCTTTGCAAGCTTTGTCAAATCCCGTCTGATTGTCATGGGGCTTACACCGGCTTCTTTTGCAAGCGTTTCAACATGGGCGGCTCCGCCGTTTTTTATTTTTTCGAGAATATAGGTACTCCGTTCCTGTGTAAGCATGTTCGATAGTGTTCCTTTTTGTTTGATTATGTTTATTTTAAGACAGGTTTTTAAATTTGTCAAGTTTTTTAATGAGCGGATATTATACACTTTATACAGTATAGTGAAAAAAGCAAAAAAAAAGGACTGTCCTTAAAGCTTTTGCTTTTCGGACAATCCCGTTTGAAAAAAAGATGCGCTTAGCGCGAGTAGTATTCAACCACGCTCTGGATGTGTCCGACGGGCTGAATATCGCCTGCTAAGGGCAGGGCATTTACCGTTGCCGAAAGGGCTTCGGTATCGACGGTGAGCCAGGAGCCTTTTGCACCCTGATTAACCGTCAAGTTATGCCGGATAAGGTTTTGAATACCTTTTTTTTCTTTTGTCGTGATAACGTCGTTTACACTTACGCACATTGAGGGAATGTTCACGGGTTTACCGTTTATAAAAAAGTACGCATGTGAAACCATTTGTCTTGCTTGTGCACGGCTGACGGCGAAACCCATTCTGTAAATCGTGTTATCCAAGCGCTGTTCCATTAAAGAAATCATGTTGTCGCTTGTAACGCCGTGCAGTCTGTTTGCTTTTTTAAACAAATTTCTAAACTGACGTTCCGAAATACCGTAAGCAAAGCGGAATTTCTGCTTTTCTTTTAATTGCTCTCCATAAACAGACGTTTTGCCCCGTTTTTTAAGGCCGCGTTCTTTTCCGGGACCGTTCGGCTTGCGGCTTAACAATTTATCGTACTTGGGGTTTCCGTAAATGTTCAAACCGAGCCTTCTGACTGTTTTTCCTTTAGGCTGTCTAATCGCCATGTTTCACCTCATAAAAAGATAGGCTTTAATTATACGGTAATGCGCTTTTTTTGTCAAGGCAGAGAAGAGGGTGAAGTTATCGGGCTTGAAAAAGGGGCTTATCAAAAATCGCTTGAAACGGCATCGTCAATGAAAGCTTTGAATCACCCGCTTGCTTTTAGCCTTCTTTTTTTGTATATTCTTAGGCGCTATAAGTTAGTAAAGTATAACAGGGAAAAGCCGCGGGCAGCGCCGCCGGCGGCTTGCCCTAAAGCAGTTTAAAATCGGAGATTGTATGAATCAAAAAATAAACCTTGACGATACGGTGTTTGCACTGACCGAACAATACCCGCAAATCGTTTCGTATTTGGTACAAAAAGGGTTTGCGCCCCTTTCAAACCCCGTTATGAGAAAGCTGATGGGAAGCAAGATAAGCTTAAAAAAAGCTTTGTTGTCGAAAAACCTCGATGTCGAATCCTGCGAAGCCGAACTGAACGCCTTAATCGAAACCGAATCTCTTACCGAGCGAGCCGACTCTTCTTTAAAAAAACTGAAAAACGACCCGTTTTCCCATCTTACAGACGGAAAACAATGCATTAAAATACAGGGAATTTTACCCTGTCCGGTGCGCATTCCCCTTTTGGAAGCCTTTGAAGAACTCTACGCTTCTTATACCGAAACTCATGCCGATGAGATGAAAAAGGCGGGTTATACCTTCAGCTACGATTTACGCTCGGCAAATTTGGGTATCGACTGGCTTGCGGACGCCTTTAAAGACGAACAGACCGTACCCGACCTTATGCTTTCCACGGGCTTCGACTTTTTTTTCGATAAAGCGCGTATGGCCCCGTATACGAAAAAAGATATGTTTTACTGTCCCGTTTTGCACATGAACGCCGATTTTTGCAGCGACTCGATCGATTTACGCGACAAGGATAATGTCTATGCGGTAATCGGGGTTGTTCCGGCCCTTATGGTTGTGAACAAAGCTGCTCTAAACGGACGGCCGATGCCCAAGCGCTGGGCCGACTTGTTTACGGATGAATTCGAAAACGCCCTTGCCCTCCCTTTTAAAGACTTGGATTTATTCAACGCCCTTCTTTTGAACGTGTACAAATTGTTCGGCGATGAAGGCATTCAAAAACTTGCGAAAGCTTGCGGTTCTTTTTTACATCCTGCACAGATGGTAAAAGAAAACTATACTTATAAAGAAGGAGATCCTGCAGTCCATATTGCCCCCTACTTTTTTTCGACGATGATTCGCGATGATTCTCAGCTGGAGGTTGTGTGGCCCGAAGACGGTGCGGTGCTTGCTCCGATTTTTATGCTCGCCAAAAAAGAAACCTGTGAAAAAACACGGGTATTTTCCGATTTTTTTCTTTCAAAGGAAGTCGGTACCCTTTTATCGCAAAACGGCTTTTTCCCCTCAACAAATCCCGATGTGGACAATAAGCTTGACAAGGACAAAAAGTTTTTGTGGATAGGCTGGGATTTTCTTAAACAAAACGATATAGGAGAACTTCTTGAAAAATTGAATGCCGACTTTGAAAAAGCCCTTGGCGCAAAGTCCGAAAGGTTTGCAGTATGAATGCGGTCATAGTATCGGGGCCGCCCTCTTCGGGAAAAACGAGCGTTATTTTAAAAACAATTGAAGCACTTAAAGACCGGGGAATCCGCGCAGGAGTTGTCAAATTCGACTGCCTTTATACGGACGACGACCTTTTATACGAAAAAGCGGGTATTCCCGTACAAAAAGGAATTTCGGGCGCCCTATGCCCCGACCATTTTTTTGTGTCGAATATTGAAGAAACGGTACAGTGGGGTATACAACAAAACCTCGATATGCTGATTACCGAATCGGCGGGTCTGTGTAACCGCTGTTCTCCTTACATAAAAGAGGTGCCGGGAATCTGCGTTATAGATAACCTTTCGGGTATAAATACGCCGAAAAAAATCGGTCCGCTTTTAAAAGCCGCCGACATTGTGGTTATTACAAAGGGAGATATCGTATCGCAAGCCGAGCGCGAAGTATTCGCCGCAAAGGTACATGCGGTAAATCCTAAAGCCCTTATTATGCATGTAAACGGCTTAAACGGGCAGGGAGCCTTTGAATTGAGCCGCCTTTTAGAAGGAGGCAAAAATATTACGAGCGTGGAAGGAATGGAATTACGTTTTCCCATGCCGGCGGCATTGTGTTCTTATTGTTTGGGCGAAACGCGTATAGGAGAGCGTTTTCAAAAAGGCAATATACGCAAAATGAAAATTACTGAAAAGGAAACGGACAATGCCGCCTTATACTGACAATACATACACTTTAAATAATTTGCACGCAGTTCCTCTTACCGGACAAAGCATAGCCGAACTTTTAAAAACCTATCCCTTTATAGAAGACTTTTTTACGGAAAACCGCTTGCACGATTTGGGCGTATTCGATAAAAAAGGCCTAACCTTTGCCGCTTTTTTGAATTCGATTCCCCCGCAGGCTGCCGAAGACGCCGCCCTCGATAAGGCCGAAATGTACAATTCCTTTTTCGACTTTATTGTTCAAATGAAGGAATTTTTGGACTTGGACGATTCGAGCGCGGTACACAGCATACGTATTTTGCCCGGAACCGATAAGTCCGGCGCTCCGGAAGCTTTTTCGGAAATAACGCTCTACCGTTCCGAAATTATCGCCATTGTCGGGCCTACCGGTTCGGGAAAATCGCGCCTGCTTGCCGATATAGAATGGGCGGCGCGCGGCGACACTCCGACAAAGCGCAGCGTTTTGGTAAACGATAAAACACCGGACAGGGCTTTGCGGTTTTCGGCGAACAATTCTCTGGTTGCCCAATTGTCGCAAAACATGAATTTCGTTATGGATTTGTCGGCCGAAGAGTTTATTCGGCTGCATGCCGAAAGCCGCCTTGTCGAAGATAAGGATGAGGCCGTGCGCGCCGTCCTTGAAGCGGCAAACCGTCTGGCGGGGGAAAGCTTTTATATGCATACGCCCGTTACGGCTTTAAGCGGCGGTCAATCGCGCTCCCTTATGATTGCCGACACGGCGATTTTAAGTTCATCTCCCATTGTGCTTATAGACGAAATAGAAAACGCGGGGATAGACCGCAAAAAGGCGCTGGAACTACTTGTGTCAAAAGAAAAAATCGTTTTGATGGCAACCCACGACCCCGCCCTTGCCCTTTATGCGGACCGGCGCATTGTCATTAAAAACGGGGGGATTGCCGCGGTACTCGAAACTTCCGCCGAAGAAAAAGCCCTGCTTGCCGAACTTGAACGTATGGACGAAAAGATTTTCAAATTGAGAACCGCCCTGCGAAACGGAGAGCGGGTGGGGTAAGGCTGTAAAAAGGCGGCCGATTTTTTCCCGGCCCCTCTTTCCGAAGCAAATCGTTCCCGGCGAAAAATCACTGCGAGCAAATCATTTCCACGGAAATATAAAACTTTTAAAGTCTCGCGGGCCCAAGGTTTCGCGGTCTTCGGCAAGCAATTCATCCCAGGGAATACTGCGGCGCGCCTGTTTTGCAGGAAGCTCGGAATGTTCTTCAAGCCAATCGTATTTATACATTCGTAAGCGCAGGGCATTATTGTAGCCTAAAATTACTCCGGTAATACCGGGCGCCATAAAGCCCAAAAAAGCGGAAAGCACAAAAACAATGCATGAGTAGATAAACATAAAAACGGAAAATCCCGTATTATCGAAAAATAAAATAAAACTTTTTTTTACATTTTTGATAACGCTGCCGCCGAAATAAGATTGAAGCGGCATAAACCATTGCAAAGAAAGGACTGCAACGACGAGCACCCAAAACAAAACCGAGCCCAGTATGAGGCCGGCCATGTTTTTCATACCGAAATAAAACGGGATAGCCCCGGCTGCCATAAATATCAATAAAAGCACTGTAATACCGAAGAAAAGACCGGTCTTCCATACTGAGGGAATGACGGCAAAGCTTTCTTTTATCGAAACGGATTTAAAATCCGCCAAGCGTAAAGCGGAATCGCTGAAGGCGAAAAGAAGAACGTTTATCAGACAGATAAAAACCGCTAAAACCGCAAAAGCTGCGATTGAAGATATATCGATAAGAGCGGATACGGTAAAAAAAGCAGCGCTGAGCAAGGCTATAATAATCAAATTAAACAGGGCCAAAAATAAAAGATTATCCCAGCCGTCGCAAAAATTCTTTTTAATAAAAAACCAAATCATAGCCGGAATTGTATGCAATAATGCGGGCCTAGTCAATGCGTATAAAGCGCTGGTCAATAAGGGCTGAGGGTGGTATACTGTATGTATGGAAGAAGATTTAAATAATATATCCTCGCTTGTGTCAAAAATAAGTTCGAATATTTCTTCATATTTAAATCGCAGTCTTGCCGAACGGGGCTTTGCGGGAATCGCTTCTTCGCACGGCTATATCGTATATTTACTTGCGAAAAACGGAAAAATGAAAATGGGAGACCTTGCCCGCTGCATTCATAAAGACAAGTCGACGGCCACGGCCCTGATAAAAAAGCTTGAACGGGAAGGCTATATCCGAAGGGAGCGCAGTGAAACGGACAATCGTATAACCTTTGTATCTTTGACCGAAAAGGGGAGTGCCTACACTCAGGCCGCCTCGGAAATATCCCGTACTCTCATCGACACCTGTTATAAGGGTTTTTCCGAAGAAGAAAAGCAAACTCTTTTCAGCCTTTTGTGCAAAGTGGAAGAGAACTTCAGTTAAAGCGCTCTTGTTCAAAAAGGTGATTTGCTTTAAAATGAAAAAAGGGCCGCTAAAGGAGGAGGAAAAGCGACCCTTTTTATGATTGTTGCTGCTGATGTTAATATACGGTAAATGCAAAAAAATGTCAATACATTTTCTGCGTTTTTTTACGTTTTTTTGTATTATTTTGCAAAGCAGTTGAAAAAGGCGGTTGTACAATGAAAATAGGTGTTATAGGCGCTATGAGCGTCGAAGTTGAGTGTTTAAAAGAAAAGCTTGTAGATATTCATAGCTGCGAAAAAAGCGGTCTTACTTTTTACGAGGGCACGATTAACAATGTTCCTGCGGTTGTTGTTCAATGCGGCGTAGGGAAGGTCAATGCGGCCATGTGTACCGCCTTGCTTATAAACTGTTTTTCGGTTACGCATGTTATCAATACGGGGGTTGCCGGAGGCTTGGCCGAAGGTATGCACGTTTTCGATACCGTTGTTTCTACGGATGCCGTTCACCACGATGCAGATGCGACGGGATTCGGATATAAGCCCTGCGAAATTCCGGGAATGGGAACGGTCGGCTTTAACGCCGATCCCTTTCTTATCGGCATCACAAAAAAGGCATGGGAAAAATGCGGATTTTCATTTTCCCTGATTGAAGGACGGGTTGCATCCGGCGATGTGTTTGTCAATTCGGCCGAGCGCAAAGCGCGTATAAAAGAATTGTGCAATCCGGCCTGTGTTGAAATGGAGGGGGCCGCAGTTGCTCAGGTATGTACCTTGAATAAAACACCCTTTGTGATTATCCGTTCGATTTCGGACCTGGCCGAAAACACGGATGAAGTTTATGAAGAAAAAAAAGCCGCACTCATAAGCTCCGGCTTGGTTGCACAGATGTTCGGCTTGTTGTAAAATGCGGGTGAAAATGAAAAAGCTTGCCCTTGCCGTTATTCCCGACCGGTACACCGACTTATTTACCGAAACGGTCGGAAAAACCGTATGCGGTAAACAAATACTGTTTTCAGGCAGGGGAACGGCAAGTTCGGCCCTGCTGCGGCATTTGGGAATAGGTTCGACACGAAAAACGGTTATCGGTTTTTTATCCTGTGAAGAAGCGATTGAAGCCGTCTGCCGCATGTGCGAACGGGAGGCCCGGCAGCATAAGGATTGCGGCGGTATTTTATGTACCGTTTCGGCGGAGAATACTATGGCAAAAAAATCGGCACATACGCTTATGTGCATTATCGTCAATTCCGGATACGGAGAGACGGTTATGGAAGCGGCGCGTAAGGCGGGAGCTCCCGGCGGAACAATCATCGATGCGCGCGGTACCGGTACCGAGCAGGATATGGATTTTTTCGGTATACGTATCAGTCCCGAAAAAGAAGTAATATTGATTGCAAGCGAAACTTCCGCCGCCTCGGATATAAGCGATGCCGTAAAAAAGCTCCCCTGTTTTGACGCTCCCGGTTCCGGAATGATTTGTACCCTGCCCGCCGATTCTTTTTTCCATTTGGGAACGGCCCCCGTGCAGGAATAAGAGCGGGAGTTTTAAGTGATTTTTTCCCCGTTACCGGCTGCCGAATCGTCGGTCCGCCGCATAGAGTCTTTTTTATCGCCTCGGGCCCTGTCCGTCTGCGGCGGAAAAATCGAAGTATTTAAAACGATAGATTCGACCAATACCGAAGCCAAGCGCCGATTTGAGTTTGTTCATTGTGATTTTGCCGCTTTGCACGGAAGCGTTTTAGTCGCCGAACATCAAAGTGCGGGGCGCGGCAGACTCGGTAAAAGTTTTTTTTCTCCCGCACAAAGCGGTATCTACTTAAGCCTCATTTATATTCCCCCGTGTCCGCGTAACTGCGCTTCCGATAAAACGGCAGGAGTTTTTGACGGCGGTCTTCAGGCGCCTCCCTCCTCCCTTTTTACACCCCTTGCCGCCGTTTGCGTATGCCGTGCTTTGGATGAGCTCGGTATAGAAGCGTCGATAAAGTGGGTAAACGACGTTTTTGTAGGCGGTAAAAAAGTATGCGGCATTTTAACCGAGGGCCTTATGGGGACACATAAAGCGGAGCTTTCGGCGGTTGTTGCGGGTGTAGGGATAAATCTGTATGAGGCGGACTCGGGCTTTCCGGAAGAATTGCGCGGTACCGCCGGAAGTTTGCCGGATGGAAGCTCTATCGATAAAGATGCTCTTACCGCCTCGCTTCTTTCCCATATGATTGACGCGTTTTCCGGCACAATCGATTACCGCCTTCTTATGGAAGAATATAAGGAGCGCTCCTTTATTTTAGGAAAAACGGTTACCGTTATTTCTCCCCTCGAAACTTATGAAGCCGAAGCCGTAGACATAAGCGGCGAGGGGCATTTGATTGTCCGCGATGCGTCCGGCGGGCTGCGGGAACTTATTTCCGGAGAAATCAGTCTTCGCCTATAAGGGCTGAATTACGGATTAACGGTCCATGGTGCGTTATCGTAATAAAATATACGTGTCGCATATATTTTTCCGGATGTTTTACCGATTGCGGAAACGGGTCTGTCTTTTATAATCCGTACGGTTCTATCGGTACCGGCGCGAATTATGGAGAAGAAAACTAAGCCGGTTACAACATCGAGGTCTTCTCCTGTTCTGTTGTATACACGGACATTTACAAATTCAGCCTGATCCCGCCAATCGCACTGTGTGAAAACAACAACGGTAAGAAACAAAGCAGCACAAAGAAAAAGCATTTTACCGAAAGCGCGTTTTTTTATGTTTTGCCCAGCAAAACAGTTTTTCTTGTCTGTCATAAGTTTTATTATCGCGCACTTTCGCCTTTTGTCAAGACCGTATCTTTAAAGCGCGCATTGAATTCAATACCGCAAGAAGGGCAACTCCCGTATCGGCAAAGACCGCCGTCCACATATTTGCAATACCGAAGGCGCCGAGAACCATAACGGCTATTTTTATACCTAAGGCAAAGACTATGTTTTGACGGATAATTCCGATGCTGCGCCGAGCGATGCGCATACTTAAAGGCAGCTTTGCAGGATCGTCGTCCATAAGTACCACATCGGCGGCTTCTATTGCCGCATCGCTTCCCATTGCACCCATAGCGATTCCTATGTCGGCAAGGGCAAGAACGGGTGCATCGTTTATGCCGTCTCCGACAAAGGCGAGAGCACCTTGTTCGGTTGTGCCGTTTGAGACGGTGCCGGGGGCCGCCGTCCCGCTTGTTTGCGGTGCAAGCAGCTTTTCGACTATTTCAACCTTACCGGCAGGCAATAAATCGGCATATACTTCGTCTACATTCAGTTGGGAAGCGATGTAGTCGCCTGCGGTCTTTGAGTCGCCGGTAAGCATAACGGTTTTTTCGACGCCCGCTTTTTTTAACTGCCGTACGGCTTCTGCGGCATTCGGCTTGGGTTCATCCGTAATGACAATGTGGCCGGCATAGAAGCCGTCAACCGCCGTGTGAACGATTGTACCGAATTTGCTGCAATTACGCCATTTTACGTTTATTTCGTCCATAAAACGGCTGTTTCCGGCGTAAATCTTTTTCCCGTCCACAACGGCGCTTATGCCTCTGCCTGCAATTTCGTTTACATTCGTTACCCGTTTTTCAAATTCCCCGCTTTCGACGTTTTTTCCGGTACGCTTGCGGTATTCGGCCTTTATCGAAAGGGAAATCGGATGGTTTGAATAACGCTCGGCAACGGCCGTTAATTCAAGCAATTGTTCTTCGTTGATTGTATCGGCGTGGACGGCGGTTACCGTAAAAACGCCGCGCGTAAGAGTGCCGGTTTTATCGAAAACGGCGGTTTTAATCTGTGCCAAAGCTTCAAGATAGTTACCGCCCTTGATTAAAATACCGTGCTTGGACGCACAGCCGATACCGGCAAAAAAGCCGAGCGGAACCGATATAACAAGGGCGCAGGGACAGGATATAACCAAAAAGATAAGGGCGCGCCGAACCCACATCGCCCAATCGCCTGCAAAAAGAAGCGGAGGCAGGACTGCAAGCAAAAGAGCGCTGAATACGACAATGGGCGTATAGATGCGGGCAAAGCGGGTAATAAAGGTTTCGGTTTTTGCCTTTTTTTCGGCCGCGTGTTCAACCATCTCAAGGATTTTGGAAACGGTCGATTCCCCGAATTCCTTTGTAACCCTGATTTTTAAAAGACCTCGCAAATTGACGCTGCCGCTCAATACCGCATCGGCGGTGTACACGTCGCGGGGAAGAGATTCGCCGGTTAAAGCGGCCGTATTCAAACTGCTTTCTCCTTCAATGATGATGCCGTCCAGCGGGATTTTTTCGCCGGGTTTTACGACGATAATATCTCCGGCTTTTAAAGCGGCGGGGTCGATTTGTATAAGCTCTCCGTCTTTTTCAATGTTTGCATAGTCGGGCCGTATATCCATGAGGGCGGTAATCGATTTTTTTGAGCGGCTGACGGCATAACTCTGCAAAGCTTCTCCGACTTGGTAAAAAAGCATAACAGCCGCCGCTTCAATATATTCGCCCAATATCATTGCGCCGATTGTCGCAACGGACATTAAAAAATTTTCATCAAAAAAATCGCCGCGCACAATATTTTTTAAAGCAATCCATAAAATATCATATCCTATGATAAGATAGGGAATTGCATAGACTAAGGCTGCGGCAAGTCTGAAATCGCGGATAAAGGCAAGCGGCCCGAAGTATTCAAGTACGCGGATTGCGGCAAAACTTACAAGGGTTAAAACAATGCGTATAATCATGTGAGAACTGTCACTGTGCGGATGTGAGCATCCGCATCCGCAGCCCTGTGCTTCTTCATGGCATTCATGTACATGGCAATGCTCATGCTTATGACATTCATGCTCATGACAGTGTTCATGGCTGTGCTCGTCCATATGTCCGCAGTGATATTCGTGATGGTTTTTATGCAGCTCTTTCATCGGTTCCTCCTAAAAAATACCGTCAAAAACCGGGCGGCATTTCCGTTTCTATTCGCAAATATGTTCCATACCCTGATCGATAATCGTAACAACGTGATGATCGTTCAAAGAATAAAAAAGAGATTTTCCCTCGCGTCTGTTGCGTACCAGTTTGCTTTGGCGCAAAATTTTTAACTGATGGGAAACCGCCGACTGGGTCATATTGAGGCTTTGAGCCAAATCGTTTACACACAGTTCCCGATTGCGCAGTGTGTACAAAATTTTAATCCGTGTTGTGTCGCCGAATATTCTGAACAAATCCGCCAAGTCGTAGAGTTTTTCGTCGTCAAACATATTTTTCGTGTTCATATCCGCCCTTTAACGTATGATTGATTATTCATATGTTAATATGATTATATGATTATATATTTAATTTTGTCAAGAGGTTTGAACACTTTTTTATCGGAGTACCGAATAGGCTTCTATGAGTTTTTCAAGCGGCCAATGCGCGCGGTTTGCGGAACTGGTGGAAGGAAGATATAGTGCTTCAATTCCCGTGAGGGCAAGACAGTGTTTGTTATACAAAAGATGAGCCGCTTTTCCCGTTACATAAATGCGCCGTATACCGGCTTCAATAAGCGGCGTAAAATCGTTCGCCCTCTCTTCGCGGATGGAAGAGTCGGCGGCTCCGGTAATCAAACAGGATTCCAGTACATCCCAAAGGGCAATCCCGTGCTTGAGTACAAAAGAGCGTTTTTCTTCGTTTGTGGCGGGAAGCCGTTCGCCGAAAACCGCCGCCAAAACCGGCCAAAACCGGTTTTGAGGATGTCCGTAGTAAAAGCCGTTTTCACGTGAACGGGGAGAAGGGAAACTTCCCAAAACAAGCAAACGTGAGTGTTTGTCAAAAACGGGGGCAAAAGGATGTTTCATACAAAAGAGGCTTAAACGCCTTCCTACACTTTAAACCGTTTCACCTCATCCGCCAAACGGGAAATACTTTGCCTGTTTTTTTGCGTAATGTCGTTTACGTCCTGTACGGCATTATTGATTTGGGTCGCCCCCGCAGCCATTTCGTTCATACTTTCGGAAATAATGCGGGTTAAGCTATCCAATTTATTCATTTCATCGGCCATTTGTTTACTTCCCCTGAGCATCTCCGAAGAACCTTCGTTCACCTGAACCGTTACGGCGTTTATATCCCGAATGGCGGCAAGAACTTCTTTACTCGCATTGCCCTGTTCGCGCATCGCTTCGGTTAAGCGGGTACTCATTGTTTTAACCTGTTCGGACAGCGTAAAGATAATATTGAATTTTTCTTCAACGGTTTTTGCCGAAGTCGACAACTCTTCAATTTCTCCGCTCAGATTTTTAAGCGTTGCCGTAATGGCTTTTCCCTGAGAACTCGATTCTTCGGCAAGTTTTCTTATTTCATCCGCAACAACGGCAAAGCCCTTACCGGCCTCTCCGGCATGGGCGGCCTCTATTGCCGCATTCATGGCAAGAAGGTTTGTCTGACTTGCAATATGCTGAATAACGCTCGAAGCTTCCATCAAACTGCCCGATTCTTCGGCAATCGTTTGGGTAATGCCGCTTGAACCGAGAAGGGTTTCTTTTCCGTCCGAAGTTGCCGATGCAAGATTTTTTATTACATCATCGGTTTTTTCAAGCGTATGCGTAATCGACTCGATATTTGCCACCATCTGCTCTATCGCTGCGGATGATTCGGCAACGCTTGCCGCCTGAGCTTCGATGCTGCCGTTAAGGTGCTCGATTGTATGAATGATTTCTTCGATAGTTGACGCCGTTTCGGTAACGCTGGCCGCTTGGGTTAAAGCCTGCTGTTTTACGCCGTCTATATTTGAACTTATTTCATGTACGGCGCTTGCCGTTTCGGTCATATTGCTTGCAAGCTCGTTACCGACATTTTGCATATTTTCGGTATTTGTTCCCACCGACCGTATAAGAGAGGCGATTTTTATAATCGTTTGATTAAAGAACTTCGACAACTCGGTAACTTCATCGTTGCCGATAAGAGGAAGCCTTACCGTTAAATCGCCCTCGCCCTGAGCAATGTCCGCAAGCGCATTTACAACGGTTTTAAGCGGCTTTACCATCGCATGGGCGATAAGATACACAACAACGACACTCAAAATCAACAAAACGACTCCCAAAGCTATCATAGAGTATCGAAGAATCTTAACCGTTCCCAAAAACTCATCTACCGGCGCCCTTACTATAACCTTCCAGCCGGTTGTCTTTAAAGTTGCATGAGACCCTATGTTTCCCGCGCCGTTAAACGTATAATAACCTACGGAAGGGTGTTCTTCCTGCATACTTGTTTTTGCAAAATTCGCAATGGATTCAAGGGCGGGATTCGTTTTTGCGTTTTCCTGAAAATTATCCTGCTTGATAACAAGCTCCGTGTTTTTATGGGCAACCGCAGTCCCCGTTAAGCCCAAAATAAAGCAATATCCCGTTTGCCCGACCTTAATATCGTCTATGTCTTCAGACAGTTTTGTTCCGCCGGTATCCACACATAAAACGCCGATAACGGTATTCGAATTTCCGTAAATCGGAACGGCAAGGGTGTTTACGAGCGTTCCGTTTACCCGTTCAATATAAGGCTCCGAAACGAAATTCTTACCCGATACCGCAGCTTGAAAATAGGGCCTATCGCTTACCTGAACGCTTGTTCCGTCTTCGGAATAAAAATTACCTTTCAAATCGATTATAAATAAATCGACGATTCTTTCATTACGTCATATTTCTTTTTTCAGTTCTTTTATTTTTTGTGCGTAGGTATATGAATCATCGCGTAATATCGGCATACGGGAAAGCCCTTCCAAAAACTGTAAAAACATAATCACCTTTGCATCGATAATTTCGGCGGTATCGGCTGCCTTATCGATAAGATGCGTTTCGACCTTTTCCAGAATAGCTTTTTTGGCAATTTTTCCGGCAATCAAGCCCTGAATACCGAGTGCAATTAAAAGCAACAATCCGAAGATAATAACCAGCTTTTTACGAATCGAAAAGATTTTCTGCTTTTTCATAGCTGTGCCGTTAAGCCTCCTTTTTACGGGATATCCTATAAAATAGTATATAATAACTTTTCGGATTCCGCAATAAAAATATAAACAAAACAACACTTAAGGTGTCATCAGGCGATACGGACATTGTAGCCGAATACGGACTCGAATAAATCGGCTTTTTCGGCAAGGGCGGTTTTTTCAAGGTTCATATTGTAGGAGCGCGGTATTTTAATAATAAGGGAATCTTCTTTTAAGATAATACGGATATCCGTTATATGCTGGGAATGGCTTCTGTCCAGGGCGTCGGCAATGCGTAAAATGGCGGCAAGCTTTAATACAAGGGTACGGTCGCTGCGCGGCAGCGTTACAAAGGCTTCCTCCGAAAGACGGCGCAGGGGACCGTTGTGGTACCGGGCGACAAGGGCAACGACCTGAATTCGGTCCTTTGTCAAACCGAAAATATCCGAATGCGATATAATGTATTGGCTGTGCAGTTGATGGTCGCTTCCCCGTATAAACATACCTACATCGTGCAAAATCGAAGCGACTTCAAGCAAAACGCGCGCTTCTTTGTCCAAGCCCAATTCGGATTCCATTTTGTCGTATATAAGAAGGGCCATTTTTCGTACGTATTGTGCATGATTTTCGTCTATACGGTATTTTTTGCCGATATTCAGGGCCGACGCGATAATCTGCGATATAAAGTCTTCCTGCAAACTGCTTTGGCCGGGCAGCTTACTCAGCAGCAAGCCTTCACGTATACTTGTATCCGACACGATTATTTTTTTTGCAGATGTCAGTTCTATAAACAGTTTATAGCTTAACAAACCTACCGGCAGGGCCCGTGCTTCCGTATAGCCGATTTTAAAACGGGCCATACATTCATCTGCGGAATATTGCTGCACTTCATCGACAAAGGCGGAAAAACGCTCCCTGTCTATGGAGCGGATCCGTTTACCGATTTTTTTGCCGGCTTCGCGGGCGGCAATTTGCATTTCGCTTCCGACCGTAATAAATTGGCGGATTTTTTGTAAGTTAGCCTCGGTATTAAGATTTACTCCGGCATTTTTTATAAAATCTTCCAAAAAGCGGCGCGCATCGTGACGAGAGCCCATCATGGACTTTGCATACTGCTCTATGATAACCGTTCCCAGTCTCAAACTGTGTACGGCGGCCATCTTTCCCTGTTCAAAGAGCATTATTTCCGTAGAACCGCCGCCGATTTCCAAAATAACCGAGTTTTGCCTTTGGATGCGCGGAGCATCCCGGTGCAGAGCTTCCAGCACCGCCAAATATATAAAGCGGTTTTCTTCAATGCCGTTTACAACGCGTATGCTAAATCCCGTTTTAACCTGTATGCGGTCTACAACGGTATCGCGGTTGCGCGCCTCGCGCAATGCGCTTGTTGCAATAACGCTGATATGCTCGTTGGCGATTTTCCAGCCTGCAAGCTGTTCGCGGAACCGGTTTAAAATATGCAAACACTGTAAAAGCGTATCCCGGCTGATTATTCCGCTTGTAAAGACGTCTCGTCCCAAAGAAACGGGCTGCTCGGAAAAATCAACGGTTTCCCATGAACCTTGAGAAGTAAGCTCGCATACCATCAGGCGTATGCCGGTAGACCCTATTTCTATAACCGCTTCCGGTGACTTCATGCCGTGCCGCCGTTAAAGCTTGTCTATAAGCATTGAGCATTTACCGGAGGGAATCGGAAGGGTTTTTTTCTTTTGGCCGAGGATATTGATGGTAAAATAGTAGAGCTTTTCGCTTTCCATTTGTATTTCCCATCCGCGTACGCTTTTGTTCGATAAAATCGTAATCATATTGCGTTTTAAAGACAGGTTTTCTATGCCCATAATTTCCAAGTTGGGAATTATCCAGTCGACGGTCTTACGGGGCAAACTTATGGATAAGCCGATAACGTTTTCTATCATAAGTGCGATTGCGGATAAGCCTGCAAAATGTAAATAGCGTTTGCGCGGAAATGTATTTTTTCCGCTCAATTTTGCAACTCCCTCTTTACCCGGAAGATAGGCTTCCCACAAATCGCCCTTTACGGCCTTATCATCTCCGTGAGGAAACATGGCATCCAATATATAATAAAGGTGGCGGATTGCCGCTTCGCGCGCCAAATCGTAGCGCTGATATTTTTCCAGTCCCTTTATAATCATAAAATTAAAGGAGGGAAAAACGCTGCCGCGGTAGCCTTCCCCGTCCTGACTGAATTTTTTTTCATCGGCCGAGAGGGTCGGGAAGGGGTGATCGGTGCCGAATGTTTTGGGATTCGTTAAATGCGAAATCAATAATTCGGCCTTGTCTTCATTCGGGATTTCAGCCAAAAGCGGCCAAAAACCTGCTGCCGTTTTATGCGGAAGCTGTTCTCCTTTTTCGTTCAAGTCGTGATAAAACCCCGTATCCTTATTCCACATCAGGGTATTGATACGCGTTTTAAGCGAAAAATACAGCCGTTTATACTGGAAATTCAAATCCTTTTCGTTAAGAATATCGCCGAGGGCCGCCATATAAAGGGCACTGACCGCCATGGCGCTGTTAAAATCGATCGGATAAAAGGTTTTATCGCGCGGAGAATTGAACATGCCTCCTGCTTGGACCGGTACGGCATATAAACCGTTTTCTTTTTTAAAAGAAGTTTCAATCCATGTCATGTACTTTTGCAACACGGGCATCACTTCTTTTATGCGCCGCTTATTTGCCGATTTATGATAGAGATTGAATTCCGCCCATGCAAAAAGGGGAAGGGCCAGGGCTTCGGGATTATCCTTGGGCACAATCGGAGAATTATCGGCAAGGTTGTATTGACGGCGGATAGCTCCGTTTTCTTCCTGACGTTTGTATAAATAATCAAGGTTTTGATGTGCCGGAAAGTTGCGGTTCGAGTATACCAAAAAAAACGAAGCAAAGGTTGACTCCGTTTGGTCTATAATTAAGGGTTGATTTTCTTCCGGATATACAAAATAGTCGGTTTCTTCTTGAGCCTCAGAGGTCAGCCAAAAATTTTGAACCCAAGACCATGTTTTATCGTATATATCTACAAAATCCTGATCATAAAAATGAATTTTCGGAAAATCGCGTTTATTCACAGATACTCCTTGCACTTATGCGATTTTAGGCAAAGCCGTTAGTGTCATTATAACATACTTTTTGAAAAAATGATACAAATTTCCGAAAAAAAATTTGCAGCAACAGAGATACAAGGGGTAAAAAGCGTTTCTTATAAAAAAATCGGTTTTTATAATATTCGGATTTGACTTTT
Organism: Treponema sp. HNW; assembly: GCF_050320395.1. Taxonomy (GTDB): domain Bacteria; phylum Spirochaetota; class Spirochaetia; order Treponematales; family Treponemataceae; genus Treponema_C. The sequence continues at coordinate 2,627,670 of NZ_CP144459.1, read as the reverse complement.
TTGATATTCGGATATACAATCTTAATACAAGAGCGGGATGTCGGCATACAATTTGTACAGACAAAGACTGGTCCAACGGAAACCTTATCGGGTTTAAAGGCTTTTTTGATGCCCGATATGCGGTTGCCGAAATCGGTATGAATGTACTTGTCGGAAAGCCTAAAATGACGAGGAAGGAGACATGGTCTGGCGGTACAGACAGTTCCATTGATTTTGATATAAAAGCAAATTTTCTTCACATGGGTATCTTCGGTAAATATCCTTTCAGTGTTGCCGAAAAAATCAAGGTATTTCCCTTACTCGGTTTCGATTTCGATATTCCCCTTTCGGTAAAAGTCGCGGATAGTTACGGGATAGGGGTCGATGATTTAAAAAAAGAATTAAACCGCGTATGGCTCGACATGGGAGCGGGTGCCGATTTCTTTGTAACCGGTAACCTGTATGTACGTCCTCAGGCACTGTTCGGTATCAAATTGAATCAAACAAAGGGTGAAAAGGAGCTCAAGAAACTCGCCAAAGATCAAGACACCAAGTTTTTAAACTTCGGTTATAAATTCAATATCGGCGTAGGCGTAGGATATAAGTTCTAATAAGCCTGTTCGGTAAATCAAGCGGCAGGCTCTTTCTTGTACGGGCCGGCCGCTTTTTTTGTTTAAACCGTAAAAACCCGTTAAAAAGCGGGTATATAGGAGGCCGGCGGCTCGCTTTCGGCAGCGGCCGTTTCGGGGGCTGCCGCAGCGTTTTCGGTATCCGCGCTTTCGGCCTCTTCCGTTTGTACCGGAGCTTCTTCTGCGCGGGAACGGTAGCCTAAACGCACGGTTTCGGTTGCCGATTTATGCCGGAATTTTAAAAACAGGGTTTTGGATTCGGCATTGTATACGTAGCCTGAAGAATTGTAGGTTTCAAAGCGCGGGTCGGTGCGGAACTGTATACCGTAAATTTCGATTGATGTAAAGGGTTCGATCCCGCCTAAAATCATATAATGGCTTTCTTCCTGTATAAAATCGGTGTGAAAAACAACTTCACCGTCTTCTTTTGAATACCGGATATTTTGCGCAGCCGTCCATGCCCAAACGGGAGTGCCGTTTTCAAAGCCGATAACCCTCATATGAGGATAAAAGGGGGTGCCTGCGGCTATATAAGGATAGAGTTCCGCAAGCATTTTAATATCTTCGGTTTCGCTGCCGTCAAGCAGGCTTGCCGATAAAAGTCTTCCTCCCGCCTGTATAGCGGTATTTTGTACGGTTTCTCCGTACCGCTGTAAGGCGCGCGCGGCCTTTGCGCTCAGCACCGCATTTGCCCGAATATCCTTATCCGTAAGATAGAGGTCTCCCGTTTCGCTTATTGTACAGGCCGCTTCCAAAACGGAAATACAGGTATCCAATACGGGTTCGAGACGCGCCGCATTTGCAGGTTGTATCGGATATAACACGGTATATAAATCCAAAATGCCTGCGGCCTGGGCGGCGGTGGGTGTAAAAGCTTCAACTGCGGCCGGAAGCGATAAAACGGGGGCTGCTTCGGATACCGGAAGTTGGAGTAAAACGAGGGGCAGGCGGTCAAGTTCAAAAACATCCAGGTTGTTTTTATCAAGCGAGTATTTTATGCGGTATAAAATGTTTTCGCGCTCCATAACCAGCGTTTGATTCATTTTAACCAATGTGTTAAAATAAGGGGCTGTAAGATAGGTCCGTTTTGTGCTTTCTTTAAATGAGGCCGGAACCGTACCGACAGCGGTATGGTAGCTTCCCCGAACGGCATTTTCGGCTATATAGGCTGCAACGAGGCTTTCGTTGATATTTTCCGGAGCCGTGTATGCAAAATTTTCAAAAATTTTCAAACGCGCCTTTTCGGTGAGTTTTTTCAAACGTTCTTCTGAGGCCTTTTCGGAGCCTGCAATTGACGCAAACGAAAAAGAGCGGGGCTCTTCGTAGACGGCAAAATGAACTGCGGAAGCCGAAGAAGAAAGCTTTATGCGGTCGGCGCTTAAAGTTTGTGCCTGTAAAATACGGGTTTCGTGTTTTGATTTTATAATTGCGCGGAATTGATTTATATCCGTAACGCTGTAGCTTTCCGTTGTTTTATAAGGTATGGATACGGAACGGGCTTGAGAAGGAAGTTCGGCCTTTAACACCGGCTGTCCTGCCGCGCCGCTAAAAAACAGAGAAATATCGTCGGAAAAGAAAAGGGTAAAAGAATCGGGCCCCGTTTCTTCCCATTTTTCCAAAACGGGAACGAGGGTTCTTTTGCCCGATAACTCAACCGTCATCGGCGATGATTCGGTAGAATAAACCGTTAAACCTTTTCCCGAAACGTAAAAGCCGTTTTTTAAAGTGCGGGATTGCGGAGATTCGGATTCGGGCTTTGTATAAGATAAGCGCAGCTGTAAAAAGCCGAAAAGCTTTGAAAAAGAGGATTCATTCCTAAATTGAAGCATAAAAATGCCGAAAATAGTAATACCGTAGACAAGGGTAAGAATTATAAATTTACGAACGGGATTATGTGCCATTTGTACCAGTGTACTCAATGATGGCCTTAAAATCAACTCCCCGTAAAATAATAAGGGAAAATCGATGATTAAAAATTTGCAAAAAACAAAGAACTTTATGCCGTTGCTTTGTCTGGTTCTGTTTATTATCGCCGCCTGTAAAACAACCGAGCCTGCCGCCGATATAAAGGCGGAACAAAGCCTTGTACAGACCGAAACAGTCGTCGGCGAAGATGTGAAACCGGCAGCATCGTCCGAAAAAGTACAAGACGTTCAAAAAAAAGCCGAACAAAAGGCGCCTGCGCAAACGCAGCAAAAAAAACAGGATGCTTTTACCGCCGAAGCCTTTACGGGAAATTTACAAAAGCTTCTCCAAAAAGGCGATATGAAGCAGGCGCTCGACTCTTTCGATGCGATTCCCGAAACACATAAAAACAATGAAGATTTGAATTACATGCATGCTTCATTGCTGCTTTCTGCAGGAGAAGTGCAAAAAGCTGCCGAAAAAACCGCAGCCCTGGTTAAACAAAATCCGGGAAATGAAAATATTCAGCTTTTAAGCGCGATGGTTGCACGGGCAGGCGGCGACGGTAAAAAAAGCACCGAAATTATCCGTTCTATTTTAAAGAAAAACCCGAAAAATCCGGATGCGAATGCCGCCCTTGCGAACAGTTTTATGCTTGTACGCAATTTTAAGCAGGCGAACCTGTATTTTAAAAAAGGGTTGGAAGGCAATCCGGAACATTCGGCCTGTTTATTCGGTTACGGGCAGACATCCTGGTATTTGAATGATATCGATAAGGCAAAAGCAACTTTTATAAAGCTTTCGGTATTGGAACCTGAAAACGATATGGCCTGGTCGTATCTTGCCAAACTTTCCGGTGAAGCGCGTGATTATGAAAAAGCTTTGGAATACATTCAAAAAGCGACAGCTTTAAACCCCGATGATTATCACCATCAGCTTGATGCCGGCTCCTATTATTTAGGATTGGAAAAGCCGAATGAAGCCGAAAAAGCCTGGACAAAGGCGATTAAAATAGAACCCGATTATTTTTTAGCCTATACCTACCGCGGCGGTTTACGGGATGAACAGGGAAAATACGAATCGGCCCTCGATGATTACCGCAATGTTATCCGTTGTAATCCGAAATACTATTATGCATACGAATCGGTTGCCATGCTTGCATGGCGCATAGAAAATTGGGAAGAAGCGCTGCAGGGTTTTGTAAAAGCCTCCGAAATGAATCCTGAAAACACCTCGTATAAATTGATGATTTCGGCTTGTTACCGAAAGATGAATAATTCGGCGGCAAATAAAGAATATCTTTCCAAGGCTATGCGCAACATGGATAAACAAAGTCTTGACTACCTTATGCTCAGGTTATATTATGACGAATTGGGCGACGGAAACGTTTTACATAGGACGGTAAACCAGGACAGCCGCACGATAAAGGGAAAGATGCTTTTTTATATGGCTCTTTTTTATGAATTGACGGGCAAAAAGAATTTAGCCCATAAAATTTATCTTGAAGTTGCCGATATGCAGTCACCCCTCTTTTTTGAATACCGGCTTACGCAATGGGCTGTTGAAAAAATGTCCGAAACGGAAAAACGAACGGCTGCCGAAGATAGAGCTGCGGAAAAAGCCCGCTAAAAACGGATAAAATACCATAGGAAAGAATATGCAAACCGTAAAAAAACTGCTGTTACAAAACCGCGAAATTATATTGCTGGGAACCGCTCATATTTCCAAAGAAAGTATGGAAGAAGCCGACCGCAGCATACGGGAGTTTAAGCCCGATTGCGTTGCCGTGGAACTCGATGAACAGCGTTATAAATCGATGCAGGATCCCGAATCGTGGAAAAATCTGGATATCGTTAAAGTATTAAAAGAAAAACGCGGTTTTATTATGCTTGCAAACCTTGTGCTCGGTTCTTTTCAGCGCAGAATGGGTTCGGATGTGGGCGTAAAACCCGGAGATGAAATGCGCGCTGCGGTCAAGGCGGCGGAAGAAGAACATATTCCGGTTGCGCTTGTAGACCGTCCCATTCAGGTAACGCTCAGGCGCGCATGGGCACAAAATTCCTTTTGGGGGAAAATAAAGCTTTTATCCGCCCTTTTGGCGGCCGCCTTTGAAAAAGAAGAAATCTCGGCGGAAGACATAGAAAACCTGAAAAGCTCAAACGAAATGGATTCCATGATGAGCGAATTGGCGGCTTATTTACCGGCCGTAAAAACCGTTCTCATAGACGAACGGGACCGCTATCTTGCTTCCCGCATCTGGGAAGTAAAAGGAAACAAGGTGCTTGCCGTCTTAGGCGCCGGACACCTTCCGGGAGTTGAAGCACATCTGAATAAAATCACCTCGGGGGAAGCGGACTGCGGCACGGCCGATATAGAAAGCGTGCCTCCTGCGGGTATAGGCTCAAAAATTGCGGGCTGGATTTTTCCCCTTGTTTTGGTCGCCTTGATTATTGCAGGCTTTTTTATAAACGGCGCCCAAGCTTCTTTGGATATGCTTATACGCTGGGTTTTATGGAACGGTTCCCTTGCGGCCCTCGGCACCCTGTTGGCCCTGGGGCATCCGCTTGCGATTATTACCGGCTTTATCGGGGCTCCCTTGGGTACCGTAAACCCCTTTCTTGCGGTCGGTCTTTTTACGGGACTTGTACAGGCATGGATTCGTAAGCCCAAGGTAGAAGATATGGAAGGTCTTGCCGACGATGCGGCTTCTCTAAAGGGGCTGTATAAAAACCGCATAGGCCGCGTGCTTTTGGTATTCTTTTTATCGAGCTTGGGAGGCGCGATAGGCAACTTTATCGCCGTTCCGGCCCTTGTAGGCTCCCTATTTCAGTAAATATTTTTATAGGAGGATAAAATGAAAAAAATTACGGTTTGTCTTTTGTCGGTTTTTCTCTTCGTTTTTTTATCGGAACAAAGTCTTTTTGCCTCGGCACCGGAGAGGGAAAATCATGTACAAAATATTTCGCATATGCTGCAAACTAAGGGCTTAAAAAAGAATTTTAACAATATTTATACCGAAGCCGCCTTTCTTTCTTTCGGTGAAAAACAACAGCTGTATTCATCATGCAAAGATGAGCCGCTTGCCCCCTTTCTTATAAACTGGCTAATCGGCTTCGGAATAGGCTCTTTTGTTCAAAAAGATTATCTTTCAGGCGGCCTTTGTTTAACGGCGGATATAACATCCTACGGCTTAGGCTTGACCGGGTTGATACTCTGGCAAAAAGAGTTTTTTGATGCCTCCCGTAACGCGGATAAAGACGCCGGCAGCCTTTTCCGCATGGTTTTCAGCATGGGGAAGGCCTTGCCTTTTATTGTTGCGGGAGGAATTCTTTCTACGGCTTTCCGCATATACGGAATGATTGCGCCTTGGGTATACGGCGCTTCATACAATAAACGGCTGGAGGAAGCGCTCCGCATGGGAGAAGCCCGCGTAAGCATAACACCCCTTGTACTGCCGGATGCGTCCTGCGGCCTTGCCCTGCGTCTTGAATTGTGATTGTGCCGTTTTAGAGTCCCCGATTTTCAGCGGAACAGGGTTTTTATTAAAGATTGAATATCGCTAACGGCGATAATATCTTCTTCTTTTTCGGGGCCTAACACCCGCGTAAAGCCCAGCGTATGCGCCGCCTTTGCCCGCTGTTTTAAGCGGTTTACGGGGCGTATTTCTCCTGCAAGGCTCAGTTCTCCGGTTACCGCCGTTTTTTCAGGCGGCGCAATGTCCGTGCGCGCCGAATAAAGGGCCGCCGCCAGTGCCGCATCTATTGCGCTTTCGGTTAAGCGGACGCCTCCTGCAACGTTTATGTAAATATCCTGATCGCTGAAGCGCAATCCCGCCCGCTTTTCCAAAACGGCGGCAACACGGCTTACGCGCGCATTGTCTATTTTATCGGAATAGACGCGGGTTATTGCCGACTTTGCGGGAACCGTCAGTGCCTGCAATTCAACCATAAATACGCGGCTTCCTTCAAATACGGGAACGACCGCCGTCCCTGCCGGAATGGCGCCGCTTCGCCGCACGATAAACAGTGCCGACGGGTCTTCCACCGGCACAAGACCTTTTTCCGTCATCGAAAAAATACCCAGTTCGTCCACCGAACCGAAACGGTTTTTTAAGGCGCGCAAAAAACGCACGCGGTCGTCGTTTTGTTCAAATGAAATAACCGTATCCACCAAGTGCTCAAGGGCTTTGGGGCCGGCAATGCTTCCGTCTTTGGTAACGTGGGCGCTCATAAAAAGCACCGCGTCGCGTTCTTTTACCCATGCGGTCAATTCGGCGGCACAGTATTTTAATTGATTAACCGTACCCGGCACCGGCCCCGCATCCGCCGATGAAACGGTTTGAATCGAGTCGATAATGACACAGACAGGATTTAAAGCATTCAGCGCGTTTTCTATATCGTCGAGGCGGTTTGAGCAGAGAATTTCGATGCCGTCTTTTTCAAGTTCCAAGCGGTCGGCGCGCGCTCTTATTTGAGAAGCGGCTTCTTCTCCCGACACGTAGAGTACGCGCGCTTTTGCGCCGGAAGCTCCCTGTCCGGGCGCAAGCTGAGAACGCACGGCAGAGGCGGTTTGAATAAGGAGGGTGGATTTTCCGATGCCCGGCTCTCCGCCTATGAGCACCGCCGAGCGTTTAACCGCTCCCCCTCCGAGCACCCTGTCGAGTTCGCTTATGCCCGTTATAATGCGTGTGCCGAGGGCGGGATCCACCGCCGAAAGGGGCAGGGGACGAGCCCGTTCTCGCACTCCCTCCGCACTGCGCGTCCCGAAGGGTACTGTTGCCGAATCGTCCGCTATACATTCGACCAGGGTATTCCACTCTCCGCAGTCGGGACAGCGCCCCATCCACCGAGGCTGGCTGTATCCGCATGAAGAGCATTTAAAAAAAGTTGAAGAGCCTTTTTTCTTTGCCATGGATTAAGTATAGGGACGGATTTTACCGTTGTCAAGATTGTTCAAGAAAATCCGGCCGAAAGCCGTATGTCCCACCGTGCCGTCCGTTACTGCGGCGATATCTTTCATTGTAAAGCTGACAGAGCCGATTGTATAGGTTTTACCTGGAGGCAATGCGGACGAGGCGCCGTCACTAAAGAAAGCTCCGCCTTCCTCTTTCGGCCATCCTTTTTTTCCGCCCTTTTCGGTTTGCAGGTAAGCGTTCTGCGCATTTTCTATTTTACAGCTGTGCGATTTCCGCTTCGGAAAGCCCGGTAATTTTTTGGATATCGGTAAGCGGGTAATTCAAAGCTTTCATTGACGATGCCGTTTGCAGTTTGTTGTGATAGGCTCCTTTTTCAAGTCCGATGGCTTCGCCCTCTCTTTTTCCCGCTTCAACACCCTTTGTATACCCGAAGTGTTCCCAAGATGCTTTATCGTGTTCATACTTCATGCGATTTTCATACAGCCATCGCGCTTTCGGGTCTTGCAGCATTACATCCACCGTTTCATTTGCCTGTTCCATTACAGGAGAATTATCCGCCAACATAGCGCGCACCTCCTTTTCGTCGGTTTCTATAAACCTTAACCAATTTACCAGCCGTTCCGTTTTTGTATTCGCCTCGATTACGGAATCCGGCACTTGCCGGTCTTTTGCTTTGGCTAAGTTCAAAAAGTGAATTTCAAGTTCATCGGAAAGCTCCATGTAAAGCTGCCTTTCAAGTATCCGATATTCACTGTGCAAAAGGTCGTTTAGCTTAAAACCTTCACCGACTATATTTATTGTAATACACTTAGGAAGTTTTGTATACACTTCTCCTTTCTGTAAGTTTTCGGTATACATTTTCGCCCAATAAAAGACGGTACGCTGTGCAAATTCATCGTTCCATCTGTTTTGGATTTCGATGTCAATAGCTGTACCGTTTTTAAGGCGCAGTTTTACATCCAAAATACCGGTTTTATCATCGAGCGAGTCATTGTGGAATTCCTTGTCCAAAAGTTCCAATTCTGCAATGTCTTGAGTCGGGATGTCCAACACACAGTCCAAAAAGTCCCGTAAGACAGCCTTGTTTTCTTCCGTGCCGAAGACCCTTTTGAACGCATAGTCATTTCTTAGAGTGATTTTGAATACGTCAGCCGATTTCTTTTCCCCCATACTTCACCTCTCCTATACTGTTTTACAAGTGAGTACATTTTCAAATGTGCGAACCTAAACTTGTAAATCAACGATGTTTACAGCAGGACACTGTTCTGCTGTAAACTCGAGTTAAAGAGAGCGGCGATAGCTTAGCCGCTCTCTTTAAACATTATTGGGTTTAATATGAAAAAAAACAGACTTTTTTTAGAAAAAAATCAGTGTTTTTGTGAAAAAAGTGCAGTTTTTTAGGAAACTGTAGAAAGTGTGAAAAGAGAACGATCATTCAACCTGTTCGGAAGCTTCCGTTTCGGAACAGGTTTATTAGATAATACTAAACTTTATGCTGTTTTTTTCTTTTACGCTTCGGCCCCTGCTTAACTTAATATCTAAACATATACTTTGTTTTTTTCATACCGTCATAGAGGGCCGCAAATACCATATGTCCTCAAGTTTCGCTTGCAAAACTTGAAGCTAAAAATCGTACAGGAGGTACGATTTTTAGCAACGGTACGTGCAAGGTAGGGCTGATTTCGGCGAAGAATAGAGCTGTCCGAAAAATTCAGCTTTTAGGCAGTTTCCTGATTTTCATATTCCGCCGCCGGGGAGCTCCTCAGCCGCAAGAATTTGCTCTGGTGTAGGCGTGTGCACCCTTTCCATTTTTGTCTTCGAAAATATCATTGTGTTGCTATTAATAACCTTAAAGTTCACAAAGGCGTACGGATCTGCCCATATCCGGCCTTTCAAAAGCTTTCCGGTCGATACCACCTGATCCGCCTGATACATCTTCCCTTGCCAAAAGTACGTATACGGCTGACCGCTGTTATGAGGAAATGTTGTAGTAGTGCCGTCTGGGTTTTCCATGGAAATCCACCTCCACACTCCCTCTATGGAAGGATCTCCGCCCGTTCCGCCGACTGCATAACGTGCTGAGAAGATTTGTAACCGGTATTACAGCTTATTATGTTCGGCAGTATAGCATGTTTTATATACAGTATCAAGTCTTACGGTTTAACCGGATGGATATGAAAAATTACCCGTGATGCATTAAAAACAGTGTGTAATTTTTTACTGTTCAAATTTCAGATATCTGTTTAGTCCGTGTTCTTCGCGAAGAAGCGGGAGAGGCTGCAAAGGCAAAGAGGCTGCCGCACAAGCCGCCTGCAATATGGGCAAGGGTTGCAAGTAAGGCTGCGTTTTCTCCGAAAGCGGCGGCCGGACTGCCGTTTGAAGCGGCGGATATGCCGAACAGGGGAAAGAGTTTAGCGAACAGATACAGGGCAAAAAGCAAAATATTTGTAAAAACAATGCCCTCTTTTTTTGCGCAGGCAAACGTATAAAGAACAATCATTAAAAAAACGATGCCGTCGCTGCCGTATAAGACGGACGGAGAAAAGACGGCGCAACAAATGCCCGATACAAAGGCCGCCGCTCCCATCATAAGGGACAGTACGGCAGCTCCGTAGCGTTCTTCCAAGCGGGGGGCCAAAAGCAGTATGAGGGCGGCATTCGTTCCGAAGCTCAGGGCATCTTTATGGCCGAAAATATGGACAAAAAGCCGAAGATAATGAAGGGGGGCCGCAGGATTAAAGGCGGCCGGGCTTCCCTGCCGTGCCGGTGCCGAAAAAAAAGCGTTTATAATAGCGTCTCCCGTAAAGCGCGACAGCACCAAAATAACGGTACAGGCAAGGACAAAGCCGCCTGAAAGCGGAGAAGTATATACAACGCGGATTTTTTTTGCCATAGCTTATAATGATTGCTCCAATTCCATGATTACCGGACAGTGGTCGGAGCCTAAAACCGTATCGAGAATTTCGGCGGATTTTACCTTGGGCAAAAAAGCTTCGTTTACGCACTGATAATCGATACGCCAGCCGATGTTTTTTTCACGCGCTTTAAATCGGTACGACCACCAGGTATAGCGGCCCGCTTCGCTGCAAAAATGCCTGAAGGTATCGGCATAGCCGTTTGCGGTAAACATATCCATCCACGCCCTTTCTTCGGGAAGATAGCCGGGATTTTTTTCGTTGCTTTTGGGGTTTGCCAAATCAATCGGTTTATGGGCTATGTTATAATCGCCGCATAATACGATATTATAGCCGTCCGAGACGAGCTTATTGCACATTTCAAACATAGCCGCACAATAATCGAGCTTATAGGGCAGCCGCGCTCCCGCATCCTGACTGTTCGGAAAATACGCGCTTATAATAACGGTTTTGCCGAAAAAGGCGGCAAGAGTGCGTCCTTCATCATCGAATTCGGAAACTCCCATAAGACGGATCTCGTCGGGTTCTTTTTTTGTATAGATTGCCGTTCCCGAATAACCCGCCCGTACCGCCGACGACCAGTAGGCCTTATAGGACTGAGGGGCAAGCAGTTCTTCGGATAATTGTTCGGGTTTTGCCTTTGTTTCCTGAATGCATAAAACATCGGGATTTTCGGAATACAACCACGGTAAAAAGTCTTTTTTTTCAACGGCGCGGATGCCGTTTACATTCCATGAGATGATTTTAGACATGATTATTTTTCTACGCTCTTGTCGAGGATATTAAACACCTGTTCTTTGGTCAATACGCCCGCTTCAACCAAATCGACGCATTGTTCGCTTATGCTTTTATTAAAAAACAAAAGGTCGTCGGTTGCAATCGTTACGTTTACGCCGTTTTCACAGAGAATCTTTATCGGATGCTCTTCCAAAGAAGGAACCGCCGAAAGCATAACATTGCTTGCAGGACACACGTGCAGACGGATATTTTTGTCGCACAGGAATTTCATAACGCTTTTATCCGTTGCGGCTCCGATTCCGTGCTGAACTTCATCCAAATCGAAAATCTGTACAAAGCGCCTTACGGATTTTGCATCCGAAAATTCTCCGACATGGGCTTTTTTCTTTATGCCGAGCTTTCCGGCAAGTTCATATAAGTCCGTGAAATTTTCTATCCCTTCTTCAACTTCGGGGCCGTATAAGTCGATACTTTTAAAGACACCGCTGTGCATACATTCGGGGGCCCATTCTTTAATCAGTTTGGCGTCAAATGTTTTTCCCATTCCCAATTCGGGACGGAATTCGATTTCGTTTTTGAACTTATCATGCACACGCTTTATCATATCCAAAAAGCGCGAAACGCTGTCCCCGCAGTGATGAATAAAGCCGATATCGATGCTGCCTTCCAAAACGGTTACGCCGTCGGCAATCGCATCCTGTACGGAAAGGGTAATCAAATCCTGTACGTCTTTTTCGGTTATACAGCGCGGTCTCGTATATTGACCGATGACGGTGTGCATATCGTCAAGTCCCGAAAATTTGCGGGGAAAATTCGGTATGTAAAATCCGGCCCACGGAATATAAGAAGCATAACGCATCCCGAGGTTCAGGTGATTATGTGCGTCCATTTTAGGACGTTTTTTGAATTCACTTACGGAAGTCATGTAATAAGTCTCCATCACGGATATTTTTCACATTCTTATAATAATCTGCTTTAATTATCGGCAAAAAAAGCATTTTTCATTACCTGTTTTACGAAAAATTCTTTTCCGTTTCGCCGACCAGATCGGAAAATATCCTTATTGCGGTTTCTACGGGTTCGGTTTTTTCCATATCCACACCTGCAAGCCGCAGGGTTTCCACCGGATACAAACTTCCTCCCGACTTTAAGAATTTAAAATAATCTTCGCGCTCGGTATTTCCGCCCTTTGTTACGCGTTCGGCAAGACTTAAAGCCGCCGAAATACCCGTTGCGTATTTGTATACATAAAAGGCGCTGTAAAAATGCGGAATACGCAGGCATTCAAGATCGCTTTCGTTTTCGAATACCATTTCGGGACCGAAATAATCTTCAAGCAGGCTGCGGTATATTGCACGGCAATGAGCGGCGCTTAAGGGTTTTCCGCCTTCAACGGCTTCATGGGTTTTTAATTCAAATTCCGCGAACATGGTTTGACGGAAGAGGGTTGCCAAAATATCGGAAGCGCGGATACACAGGAGATAAAGGCGCTCGTCGGCTTTGTCCGTGTTTTTAAGCAAATATTCGAATAAAAGCTGCTCGTTAAAGGTTGAGGCGACTTCCGCTTCGAATATCGTATATGAATAATGCATAAAGGGATTGTTATGCGCCGCGTACCATGAGTGCATCGAATGTCCGCCTTCGTGTGCGAGGGTGAACAGGTCGCGGATAACGTCTTCTTTATAATTCATCAATATGTAGGGATAGCCCGTGTATGCACCCGACGAAAAGGCGCCGCTTCGTTTGCCCTTGTTTTCGTAGCGGTCGGTCCAGCCGCCCTTTAAGCCGCCGCACAAAATGTCGGTGTATTCGCTTCCGAGCGGAGAAAGGGCTTCGCGCAGTATATCGACGGCCTTATCGTAGCTTGTAACAAAGCGTACGTTTTTTGTAAGGGGCATGTAAACATCATAGTGGCGGAGTTCGGAAACTCCGAGGGCTTTTTTTAAAAGGGCGTAGTAGCGGTGCAAAACGGGGAGGTGTGCCCTGACCGTTGAAATCAAATTGCGATATACGCTTTCGTTTACCTTGTCGGGGAAAAGGGCACGCTCGAGAGAGCTTTTATAACCGCGCGCTCGTGCTTTGTAAATGTCCTGATTGACGCTTCCTGCATAGAGCGATGCTATCGTATGTTTGTGATTGTCGAAAGCGCTGTAAAACCGCATATATGCATTTTTGCGTACATCGCGGTTTTCGTGGATCATAAAGGCGGACCATGAGGTTTGACTTAAGGGAAGCTCCCCTTCGGGTGTTTGAACCGTACCGAAATCCATGTCCACATTGGTCAGCATCGAAAAGGCTGTCGAAGGGGTTTGCATACTTTCGCTTTGCAGGGCGAAGAGGCGTTCTTCTTTTTCGCTTAAAATATGATCTTTTAAACGCAGGATTTTTTTTAGCCAGATGCTATAGGGTTCATATTCGCGGGCATGCGGTCCCGTTTCCGTTTCTTCTTTTATACGGCTTTCGGGGATTGCCTGTATTTCGGGAATAAAAAAGCTTACAAGCGCTTCGGCCGCACTTGCGCTCATCATATAACGTCCTTCTTTATCGCGCGCGTCGTCGTCGCCTTCATCCTGAGAGGTTAAAAGAGAGGCATAGACACCGGTTGCTTCGGAAAGCTGCTGTAATTTTTCGTAAAGACGGAGTGCTTCAAGGAGGTTATCGGCAAAACGGCCTTTGAGGGCCGCCAATTTTTCGGCATAGACGGAAAGTTCTTTAAGAGCCTTTTCCCAGTCTTCGGCTGTTTTAAATAAGGAGCCGAGATCCCACATATCTTCGGATTTTACCTGAGAGCGAAGAGGAATTTGTTTATTATTCATAACATAATTATAACAGATTGCAGTTTTTATTTCTACGTGCTAGAGTATGCCTATGTCCGTCTTAACAAAATATCAAATCAATCTGGGCAGACGCTTATACGGTACTTTTTCCGGTTTGAATTCGGCCTCTTTCGCCTTGGTTACGGGAAACATACTGGTTGTATACGCTATGTACTTAAATGCCGGAAGTATTGCAATCGGTTTAATAAACGCATTCGGCTTTTTGTCGTTTTTTGCCATTCCGCTCGGAAAATTTTTTGCAAGCCGCCGACCGATTATGCGTGTGTATGCGGATTCATGGATGCTGCGCAATGCCTGTCTGCTTCTTATGCTGCCGATTCCTTTTTTGGTAAAGGCGGGCTTAAGAGAATGGGGCCTGTTTTGCATTTTGCTAAGTACCTTCGGCTTTAATTTTTTCAGAGGCATCGGTCTTGTAGCAAACAATCCCGTTTTAAGCGATTTAACGCCGGGAAAAGACCGAGGCAGTTTTTTAACTTTTTTGTCCCTGGTAAATAATGCCTCTGCCTTGTTTACCACTTTGGTACTTGCCGTCGCTTTGCATTTCGGTAATTCGTTAACGGTTTTAAGCGCCGCTATGGCTGTCGGTATCGTATTGGGATTTATAGCCTCTTTTTTGCTGTACAAAATGCCTTCGACCGCTTCTGCGCAGGCATCGGATTCGGGGAGCTTTTCAAAGCACTTTATAACCGCAATCCATGACAGAAACTTCAGGGTTTTTATAGCCGCCTTTTCCGTCGTAGGCTTGGGTACGGGTATGGCGCGCCCCTTTATCATAGTTTATTGCCGGGAAGTCTACATGCAGCCGGACAGCGCGGTTACCTTTATCACCTTTTTTATGACCCTGGGCGCCCTCTGTATGGGGCTTGTATCGCGGGTATTTATCGATAAAATCGGGGCAAAACCCATCTATCTTTTGTTTACGGCTTTGTCCGTACTCAGTCTGGTGCCCTTCCTTATTTCGCCGAATTTTAAGGGGGCGGTAGTTTCCTTTATCTTTTTAAGTGTTATCGCCTTTACATCCAATTTGGGGTTTTCGGGGCAGGAAAACGCCGGACAAACCTATTTTTTCGGCTTAATACCCAAAACGGCCGTTATGGATATGAGCATCGTGTATTTTTTGGTTATGGGCGCAACGGGAACGGCGGGGGCGCTCTTGGGCGGTATTTTACTCGATGCATTTAAAGAAATCGGTTTAAAGCCCGATGCGGTATACCGCCTGTTTTTCGGTTTGCAGATTATCATTATCGGTACGGCCTTTTTTATTCAATTGCGTTTGAAAAGTCTCGGCAGTTACAGTTTTAAAGAAGCCCTTCCCCTGTTTTTTTCTCCGCGCGATATACGCGGCTTGGGACTTTTATATAAGCTGGACCGAAGCAGTAAGGAAACCGAACAAACCGCTCTTTTACACGAACTGCGCTCATCGAATACCGCCGCCGCCGCTTATCAATTTGCCGAGCATTTGAGCTCTCCCAGTTATGCGGTGCGTATGGGCGCTTTGGCGGGCATGGAAAGCCTGCCTTATTTGAATAAAAGCGTTGAAGAAGTGCTTATGAGGGAAACCGAGACGGGCTTGTTTACAACGGCGGCAAAGTCGGCGCGTGTTTTAGGCTTATTCAAAGTCAAAAACGCCGCAGCCTTATTAAAAAAGCAGCTCGACAGCAGCGACTATCTTTTATGCGCCGAAGCCATGACCGCCCTTGCCCGCATAAATGAAACGGATGCCCAGATTTCCATTGCCCGAACACTGTCGGTTACGGATAATCCCCATATCTTATTAAAGGGTATACGGGCAATGGAGCTTTACGCCAATCCCTCATCGGTTTTTATGTTGTTGGATGTGCTTCGTACCCATCACGAAAAAATCGATGTGCGCCATGAGGTTATGCTTGCCCTTGCATCGGTTATGGGTATAGGCAAGCGTTTTTACCCTGCATATTGCCAATATGCCGAAAATCCGGAAGAAGCATCGGTTATTTTAACCGATGTATTTGACGAGATTTCTTCACATAAAAAATTTGCACAAAAGACTTTTCCGCCCCTTATCGGCGAGTTTTTGCATGATTCTTCAAAGGCCGACGATTTTTGTGCGAATATACAAACCTATACAAAACAGCACGGCGGTATTATGTGTGCAAGCCTTATAGGCTGCATTCCCGATTCGGATATAGTATCCTGCGCCTGTTTTCGCTTCTTTTTATGTTTTTGGGTACTTATGCTGCTCGCCGATCAAAGTCTGCTTAAACGGTAACGTTTTTAGACCGCCTTACGGTTCCACCCGTGAACGTCCTCAACCGCACCGTATTGCAGGCCCTTTAAATGCGCTTGCAGTTCGCTTGACACTTTACCGGGTTTGCCGCCGTTAAAGACGGTTTCTTTTTCTTTGTGTGTAATGCTTTCCACCGGTGTTATACCCGCGGCGGTTCCCGTTACAAAACATTCCGCGGTATATTCAAGGGCTTCATCGATTGAAATAAGGCGCTCTTCGACCTTTATACCTTTGTCGCGGGCCGTTTCTATGATACTTGCACGGGTTATGCCGGGAAGAACCGTATCCTGCAAATCGGGGGTTACAAGGGTTCCGTTTTTAAGCAAAAAGAAAATATTGCAGGAAGAGCCTTCCTGTATGTAGGACCGGTGTTCCGAGTCCAAAAAAACGGCTTCGGTAAAGCCGGCTTCTTCGGCTTCTTTTTTAGCCAAAGCCGATATAACGTAGTTTGAAGCGCATTTTATATAGCCGGTGCCGTTCGGGGTTGCGCGGATACGGTTTGTCGTTACCGCCCGGGTTCCCTTCATGGAAAAATAGGCCGATACGGTGGTTGCACAGATAATAACGGAGGGTTCTTTTGCACAGGCAACCCCGATTGCACCCTCCGAGTTCATAAAGGGACGCATATAGACGGCTTTGGCGTTTGCAAAAGAATCTTTTTCCCATTCGGCGTCGTAGGCGGGAACGTAGCCCAGTGCGGCGTTGCGCCGTATAAATTCAAGCGAAGCATTCACGTACATTTCTTTAGGGAAAACGGGGCATTTTAAGCCCTTAAGCGAATTTTCAAAGCGAGCGCCGTTTTTATCGGGGCGGAAAATCGCAATACCGCCGTTTTTTTGCGGAAAAGCTTTCATGCCTTCAAAACAGCCGTAGCCGTATTGGCTCGTATAGCTTACCGCGGGAAGGGAAAGGTCGTTACGCGCTTTAAGGATTTTTTCGCGTTCGCTTTGATTCATTTTTTGCAATTCATCGTAAGGAATCTCATCCTGCGTTATCCACTGTTCTTCCCAGCTTTTTGACGCGGCATTGTAGTGCGCCATGTAAATAACCGGATACATTTCAAGTGCAAAAGCCATAACTCCTCCTATAAAAAACTCGGGTTGAAGCGGCGGCGCTATGTTAGCTGCGCGCTTCAACGCTCCTCCTCATATGTATAATACTAACAGGTTGTCTCTTTCCGTGCAAGCAGTTGTTTTAAAAAGTCTGCGGTTTTATCGCGTTCTTCGCGGTTTTCAAAACCGACAAATATTTCGCCCGATTTTTCCGTTACCAGTTTAAGAACGCGGTTTTCCGTCTTTTCATCCGTTTCGGCGCTGTCTTCGAATTCGGCTCGGGACGTCTGCAGCGTAAAAGAAATAATGTCTTTTATACGGATTTTACGCGCATCGACAATTAAAAGAGAGTCATATAGGCCTGCCGTTCGGCGGTACAGCCGGTCGCGGACTGCAAGCTCAATTGCCAAAAGGGCGGTTGCATGCAAAATAAGGGTAATCGAAAGCGTAAAATTGCGGAAATACAAAACCGCAAGCATAACAAAGGCTAAGCCTGCCGCAAAAAAAGACAGAGCATGGGGGCGCCGCGTTAAGGGCAAAAGACAGGTGCCGGCCTGTTTTTTTAACAGTCTTAGCCGCAGGGGATAGGCAGCCGCCAAAAGAAGCGCAAAAATATAAGAAATTATACGGATAAGCATCATAGAGTTTTTAAGTATACAATTTTTACGTAGTTGTGTACAGTTTTAACCGCAAGGAGCGCAGAGGGTTTTAGGAAGGCGGGGGTATCCGGCTTTCTTTGCGCGCTTGACGGCTCTACGGTTTTCCCGCTCCCGATTGACCCGATTTTTATATTTGTATACTATATATGTATGAAAGTGTTTACTTTAGGTGAAGAGGTTCTCAGAGAAAAGGCTCTTCCCGTGGAACAAATAGACGATACTATCCGAAGTCTTATAGAGCGTATGTTCGTTACGATGAAAGAACATAACGGTATAGGTTTGGCAGGTCCTCAGGTGGGCGAAAAACTGCGGCTCTTTGTGGTGGAAATCGATGACGGCGTCCAGCGCGTTTTTATAAATCCTCAGATAATCGAAACGTCGGCACAAACCTCCTTTTATGAAGAAGGCTGTCTTTCGATTCCGAAGGTATACGAGGATATAGAGCGGCCCGAAAAAATCCGCGTACAGGCTTTAAACGAGCAGGGCCGGCCCTTTACCTTGGATGCGGACGGTCTGTTGGCGCGCGTTATTCAGCATGAGTACGACCACTTGGAAGGTGTTTTGTTTATAGACCGCGGAGATCCCGAATTTAAGCAAAAAACCGTTGAAAGCTTTAAAAAGCGCGCCGAGCGCAGGGCTCAAAAAGAAGCCGAAAAAAAAGCCCGCGAAGCGAAAATAGCGGCTAAAATCGCCGCAAAAAACGGAATAAAGGCGGGTGCAGGGTGTTAAAAATCGTGTATGCCGGAAGTCCGGACATATCTGCCGTTTTACTGAAGGGGCTTATAGACTTAAACCGTGTGCATATTGCGGCGGTATTGACTAATGCTCCGGCTCCTGCAGGACGAAGCAAAACGCCGCTGCCTACCCCGGTTGCAGCCCTTGCCTACGAAAAAGGGCTTGAGGTTTTGGAACCCGAAAAACTCGATGCTTCGGTACGTCAGCGCATTGCGGAATTAAAGCCCGACCTTTTGGTGTGTTTTGCATACGGAAAAATTTTCGGGCCCAAATTTCTTGCGCTGTTTCCGAAGGGCGGTATCAATTTGCACCCCTCGCTTTTGCCTAAATACCGCGGCTGTGCGCCCGTTCCCGCGGCCATTCTTGCAGGGGAAACAAAGACGGGCATAAGCGTTCAGCGCTTAGCCTTGGAAATGGACTGCGGCGATATTTTGGCGCAAAAAGAAATCCCCTTGACGGGAACGGAAACCGCCGCCGAGGTTTTGTCCAATGCCGCCGTTTTGGCGATTCCTCTCGTTGCGGAGGTTATCGGGCAAATTGAAGAGAACCGTGAAAAAGCCGTTGTGCAGGATTCATCGAAAGCCTGTTATTGTAAAAGCCTGGTTAAAACCGACGCCCTTATCGATTGGACGCGGAGTGCCGAACAAATCTGCGCTCAGGTGCGCGCACTGCAGCCATGGCCGGGAACCTACACCTGCGCAAACGGCTCAAAGCTCTATATCCATAGCGCATCCGTTTATACGGGGAATTTGGAAAGTGCGGGCGGAAAACAGAGAGTCGTTTTTTGCACAGATGATAAGCCGCGGATGCCCGGCAGGGTTATCGGTACGGACAAGGACTGCGGTATTTTAATACAAACGGGAGACGGCGTGCTTGCGGTTCAGGTATTGCAGCGCGAAACAAAAAAAGCGGTGCACTGGAAGGATTTTTTTAACGGCTGCCGTAATTTCGGCGGCACGCTGTGTACAAACGAGCCGGTTTAAAAGCCGGTTACTTTTTAGACAGTCTGCAGCGGCGACTGTAGTAAAGGAATGTATATGAAATTCAATTGGTATAAAAAAATAAGTTCATTCGGAATCGATCTTGAAAAAGCGGAACAAAGCTTAAGCGAAAATCGAAAACTTGTCGGATTTGTCGTTCTTATTATGCTTGTTTTTATGATGCTTGCGGGTTTTGCCGCCTTCTTTATAACCGTAAAAAGCCCCGAAAAAGTGATGGTGCCCGATGTTGTCGGTAAAGAATTGACCGGTGCTTTACAGGAAATGCAGGTAAAAGAATTATACCCGAAAATCCGCCTTCGCTATTCAAAAAGCCCCGAAGATAAGGGCACCGTTCTTGAGCAGTCGCCTGCGGGCGGAACAATCGTTAAGGCCGGACGGCGCATCAACTTAACGGTCAGTCAGGGCGTCATTCTCGACCGCGTTGAAGATTATACGGGTATGAAGATTGATGATTTACGCATTCAGCTTCAAACTCTTTTTGCCGCCTCTTCGGTACAAATGATTAAGGTACCCGACCTGCCGATTTACAGGCAGGATGAAGCGGAACCGGGAACGATCTTGGAACAAAACCCTCCGGCAAATACAAACTTAAGCAGTCCGATAACCCTCCAGCTCGTCGTTTCTTCAGGCCCCGGACGAAAAGAAGTTCCGATTCCGAACCTCAAAGGCTTGTCTTTGAACGATACCCTGCTGCAAATGAGCCGAAGCAGTCTTATTTTCGATTTTACGGCGCAGCTTCCGGAAGAAGGGCAGGAAGCCGGTACGGTTATATCTCAAAAATGGCCGGACGGCAAAACCTCCGCACCGACCTATTCGCGCATAGAAGCGGTCATTGCCTTGCCCGATAAAATCCATAATAACCTGATCTACGGCCTTATCGATGAAAGGCTGCCGCCTTATCCTCTGCCTTTGGAAGCCGAATTAAAGGCCGAACCCGTACAAGGCATTCCCTACCGCATTGCCGCATTCAAACATACCGGAAACCGTTTAACGATTCCTTATGCGGTGCCGCGCAAAACCCGTCTTATTTTGACTGTTGAAGGAAAAGAAATCAAGCGCTTTATCGCGGAATAATTGTTTCCCTTCACTCGAGCATGGAAGTCAGCCGGTCTATGTATTTTTTGACCGCCTTACGCCCCTCCTCCGTTGCCGCATATAGGGTAAGGGGCTTACGGTTTACAAAGAGCTTTTCGACGGTCAGATAGCCTGCGTTTTCGAGTTTTTTACAGTGAGCGGTTAAATTACCGTCGGTAGCCCCCACCTTTTCCCTGAGCAGGGTAAATTCGATTTTTTCGCAGCCAAGTAAAACCGACATAATTGCAAGGCGAAGCCGCGACGACAACTGTTCGTCAAGAAGGCGATGATCGAAAGAAGAGTGCCGATTGTCGGCTTCACTCATCGGCATATACCGCCTTTTTTCTTTTGACAATAATCAGAGCGCTTAGTGCCGGCAATCCGAGTAGTACAAAGGTTGCCGCCCCGATAATAAGGGGTGCCGTGTATTTCGGTGCAAAGAGGCAAAGCGTTCCGCATCCGGCCCAGCACAAGGCTTCAAAACATAAAAACAGACGCAGTTTTTTTTGTACCATGGCGGCGGTTACCCCATGACCGACCGCAAGACAAAGCCCCGTACTAAAAAATCCTGCATTAAAATCGAGTTTCCCCCAAAAACCGAGTACCATATTTAAAATAATGGCCGCACCGATACTCCCCCATAGAGCCGCAAAAATCCTGTCGGTTGCTTTTTTTATCTTCAGTTTTTGTTTCCGCTTCATAAAAAAAGCTAAAAAGATTTGACAGGCTGCCATTATAAAAAGCCAAAGTACCGGAATAAACAGGCTTCGTTCCGCCCGTGCCAAAGCATAAGATATAAAAGTGCCTGCGGGAATCGTAAGGCCGTACAATAAAAAGGGTACAATCATATCTTCAAGCCCTTCACGTACCTCTTCGGTTAATGCGCTTATCAATATTAATCTTTCTTTTATTTCTTCATTAGTCATATTTTTTCCTATCGGCAACCGTGGAGCCGTCAAAGCCGAAAGCCGGCTTTTAAACAGCTCCAAGGACGCTTGTTTATTTTGAACGCGGCAGCATCGGTATGGTGTAGCGCATGCCCGCCTTTGCCGTAAATCCGAGTCCTCCGCCTCCCATTTCGGTAAAAACACTGAAATCCGCAGACCGCTTTCCCGTAAAAAATTCAAAGCCGAAAAAGCCTTGTCCGCTTATGAGTACGGCGGGCTTATCTTTTTGAGCGGGAAACACAAAGACGGGGCCGCCTCCGCCGTAAAGACGTATATTTGCCGTTTGCATGAGCGTCCCTCCCGTCAACGAAACGTCAAGTACGTAATAGAACTTTTTTCGCTGCGGATTCGGAAAAAAGCAGCCGGCATTTATCTTCAATGCGGCCGAATTATAAAACAGCCAAGGAGACGTAACGGCAGCCGACATACCGAAATCGTTTTGACGTCCGACAAGGGCGTAATCGAAGGCGATACCCGTAACAGCGCTTTGCTTGGGTTCCGCATAAACGGAAACAAAGATAACACAACACAAAAAAACACAAAGCATGATTTTTTTCATTTTCTTCTCCTTAAATATTTAAGATAAGAAAATCATATCACGGCCACTTTATTTTGTAAAGTGCTTTATAAAATAAAAATACAAGGCGGTGCTTTATCTTTATTGCATTTCCCTATATACTGATATAATTGATATAACTGGTACTATCGCCTGCATTCGGGAGGATATATGAATACGGCTATTTTATGGGACATAGAAAACGTTACGCCGCCGCGCGGAACAAACTATATTCAGCTCATTGTCGATACGATTTCGGAAGAGGGGAAAATCTCTTATGCAATGGCATTCGGCGATTGGAACCGCAACAATATAAAAAATATCGCCTCGGAGCTGGCGGCAAACAGCTTTGAATTGATTCACGTTCCCGCATCGCGCAAGGACAGCTCCGATATGTCGATGGTAACGCACGGGGTGGAGTTGATTTTTCAATATCCGCATATTGAAAAATTCGTGCTGATTACAGGGGATGCGGACTTCCGTCCCCTTTTGCTCAGTTTGCGTAAATACGGCAAACGCACCCAGATTATCTGCGACGTTACAAAAAACGCATCCGAAGATTTGTTAAAGATGGCGGACGATTTTAAAGATTACCGCGATATTATCGACGACGCGGACTCGGCGGACAACAGCGGCGACGACGAAAACGGCAGCAATCGTGCGGAAAAGCTTACCAAGGAGCGCGCCTTTGAACTGCTCGAAGATGCGGTCGACAGTATGGAAAAAGAAGGCAAAACGCCGCATTTGGGTGCGGTAAAAATCCGCATGAAACTGCTCAATTCGGGCTTTGACGAAAAAAAACTCGGCTACCGTACATGGAAGGCTTTTATAAACGACGCGCTTAAATTTAAAGGCTTGCGTTATGCCGATGAAGACGGCAATATTTTGGAAATTACCGAGCATGCGCAAAAGGGATTGCCCGAAGTGTTCAATTTGCTTTTGGGCATTTTGGACGGCGATAAGCCCATGCTCTTTAATGAAGCGGCAAAAAAAATCAATTACCGCGACTACGGCTACGGGCGTTTTAAACAGCTTGCACTGGATGCGGAAAAACGCGGCATCGTAAAACTCGGCAACCGCGGACTTTCATGGTTTTTAAGCAGAACATAAATCAACAAGGTGAACAATATGAAAAAATTCAACATTACCGATTTCGACGGTGCCGTATTCGATATGGACGGTACTCTGGTGGACTCGATGCGGATATGGCAATCGATGGGAAGTTCCTATATCCGCAGCAAGGGGTTGACTCCCGAACCGAATTTGGACAGAACTTTATATCCGCTTACCATCATCGATGCGGCCGATTATTTAAACACCCGTTATAATTTAGGCATGAAGCGCGAAGACGTTATTGCAGGCTGCAATGCCGTTGTTGAAGAAAAATACCGCACAACCGTCGGCTTAAAACCGGCTGTACCGGAATTCTTAAAAATGATGGAAAAACACGGTATAAAGGCTTCGATTGCAACGGCAACAGACCGCCACTTGGTCGAAATCGTACTTGAGCGTTTGAAGATTGACCGCTTTTTTACCGGTATTGTAACCTCTACCGAAGCCGGAAGCGCAAAGGCCGACTCACCTGTTATCTTCCATAAGGCGCGCGAGCTTTTAGGTACATCGATAGAAAAAACCGTTGTCTTTGAGGACGCTTTTTTCGCCGTGCGTACCGCCAAACAAGCCGGTTATCCGGTTGCCGCCCTTCATGATGAAACGGCACAGTGTCCGCCTGAAAAAATGAAAGAATACTGCGATTGGTATGCCGAAAGTTTTCGGGAGTATATGTAAGGGGACTGCAATTTTTTTGTCGAAACTATCGACAGAAAAACGTTTATCGGGTATTATATGCGAAGACAGAATTGACGGGATTTTATAAATCCCATAAACCGATTGGAAGGAGAACATTATGGCAAAATATGTATGTACCGTATGCGGTTACGAATACGATCCGGCAGTAGGCGATCCCGACAGCGGAATTGCTCCCGGTACGGCATTTGAAGATATCCCCGATGATTGGGTTTGCCCCCTTTGCGGAGTAGGCAAAGACAGTTTTACAAAAGTTGAATAAAAAGCCGGCTTTGCCGTTTCTTCACTGAATGGAAAATTCAAAAAGAAGCGGTAAGTGATCCGAATAGCCGGAGCCTGTGTGCGGATTATACCGCTTGGGGATTCCCTTGTCGTCCGTATACGCTCCGGTACTCATCGCATAAAAGCGGACCGCGTTTACAAAACCGTTGTAAAAAAAGTGGTCTATTTTTTCCCATTTTCCTTTAAAATAATATGAGCCTCGTGATAAATCCGTATGCACCTTCTTTTGTAATCGGCTGTCCGGTTCTCTTGTATCGGAAAACTCAATCCATGCGGAAAAAAGTTCAACCGCTTTTTCGCCTGCCGAAAAACACAGGCTCTGCCCTTCCGTCCGCCGATTGAATTCTTCCAACGCACGATTAAAATCGCCGCAGGCGATAACCGGCATTTTTTCCGTTTCCCTGTTTAAAAAATCGATGCGTTCGGCAAGTACCTTTTCCTGCACGGAGCGCCACATATCGCTTGCTTGTTCTCCGCCGCTTTTCGACTTCCAATGACAGGCAAAGAGGGTGAAGGTTTTTTTTCCCGACTGAAGACCCAGCTCGAGGAGGGGACGGAGGGGCGGCTGTAAAACGGGCAGAATATCGGAGCCGTTTTTTATGCCGTTACCGCGGACAGCTCGAATATCCGTTCGGTGTATTTTTACATTTTCCATCGGCAGGCGCGATAAAACGCCTATTCCCAAGGCGCTGCCCGTTTCGCCTGCAAAGCAGACATAGAGGGGTTTTTGCGGCAAAAAGGCCGTTCCCGCACAGCGGTTTGCTATATCCTGCAAAACGGCTTCGTTTTCCGTTTCCTGAAACACATAGATATCCGCAGGATTTTCTTTTATAAAGGCGGCCAATTTGTCCAACCGCGCCTCGTATTTTTCGCGGTTCCACGGGCTTTTTGCCCCCTTAAAGTCCGCATATTCGGTTCCGGCCGTTTGCGCGTCGAAAAAGGTTTGCAGGTTCCAGCTTATAATGCGTACGGTTTTTCCGCCGCCGTTTCCGTTGCAGGTACAAAGCAGGATAAGACAGGCGGCGAACAGCGGCAGCAAGCGGAATAAAAAGCCTTTGTTTTTCATACACAGCTCCTATGATATATATAGGGGCGGATGCGGAAAAAAAGAGACTTTTTTGGGGAAAATTTGAAAAAAATCGCGGTAAAAAGCCTCCGGCAGCTTTTTAGCGGTCCGTATCGGAGATTTTTCGGCCGCATTTTACGGCTTTTTCTATTTTGTTACGTTGAATTTAAAGAAAATAACGTCTCCGTCTTGGACTACATAGTCGCGGCCTTCAACCCGGTATTTTCCCGCCGCCTTTATCGCGGCCTCCGAGCCGTAGGTTTTAAAATCTTCGAACGAATAGGTTTCGGCCTTGATAAAGCCTTTTTCAAAGTCGGTGTGAATAACGCCCGCCGCTTGCGGAGCCGTATCTCCTGCACGGATAGTCCATGCGCGGCACTCATCTTCGCCGGCCGTTAAAAAGGTTCTCAGTCCCAAAAGGCGGTATGCCGTCCGTGCCAAAACGCTCAAGCCCGACTCTTTTAAGCCCAGTTCGCTTAAAAACTCTTTTCGTTCTTCTTCGCTTTCAAGACCGGCAAGTTCCGCTTCGAATTTACCGCAAATAACGACAACATCGGAGGAGCTTCCGTCCGGATATTTTTCGGCGGCGGCGATTTTTTTGACCGCTTCAATATATTGATTGCCGTTTTTTATGCCCTCTTCATCCACATTGCAAACGTAAAGCTGGGGTTTCATCGTAATCAAATGTAAATCGTACACGGCGTTTTTTTCTTCGTCGGTAAGTTCGGCAAAGCGCGCGCTTTTTCCGTTTTCGAGCAGGGGTTTAATCTTATCAAGGGCGGACAAAATGAGAGAAGCTTTTTTTTGCTCATCCTTTCCCATAACACGCATCGCGCGGTTTGCCTTTTCGATGCGCTTTTCAACGCTGTCCAAATCGGCAAAGGCAAGCTCCATATTGATTGTTTCAATATCGTCGGCGGGGTCTATTTTATTGTTTACGTGGATGATGTCGCCGTTGTCGAAACAGCGTACAACATGGGCGATAATACCGACCTCGCGGATGTGACCCAAAAACTGGTTTCCCAAACCCTCTCCCTTTGATGCGCCCTTTACCAAGCCGGCTATATCGACGAATTCAACCGATGCCGGAACGCGGCGCTTTGAAGAGAATTTTTCATATAAAAAGTCCAGGCGTTCGTCCGGTAAGTCGACGATGCCCACATTGGGGTTTATCGTACAAAAGGGGTAGTTCGCCGCTTCGGCGGGCGCGGAAGTAAGCGCTGAAAAAATAGTCGATTTACCGACGTTCGGTAATCCTACAATACCGCAGTTAAGAGCCATAGATACGTCCTTATTACAAGTTAAAACGCCGCTTTGCCGTACGTATACGACAGCCGGTCCGTCACATGATTTTATCGGTTTTATCCGAAATACGCAAGAACCGTCAAATCCGATGACAAACAGATGAATTAAGTTTATAATATGACGATTCCCCGGGGTCAGGACCGATTATGAAAAAAACAAAGTCGCTTTTTTTTAACAGAGAATTATCGTGGATTGAATTCAACGCGCGCGTTTTAACGGAAGCAAGCCGAAAAGAAAATCCGCTGCTTGAACGCTTGAAATTTCTTGCCATTGTATCGTCGAATTTTGACGAATTTTTTATGGTACGGGTTGCGGGTTTAAAACATCAGGCGCAAATGAATCCGAACGAAACCGACAATTCCGGACTAACCGCCCGCGAACAGCTGAGCCGTATATCGGATCGGGTACATAAGATATTTTTGGAACAGCACATGATGGTGCGTAATCAGCTTTTTCCCCTTTTGGAAAAAAAAGGCTTAACCTATGTTCCGCCCGAAGATTTTACGGAAGCGGAACGGAGTTTTGCCGGAAATTTTTTTCAGGAGGAAATCTTTTCGCTTTTAACGCCGATTAAATCTTATATTTGCAGTGAAGACGATAGCACTGCCGAACTTCCGTATATTGCCAACCTGCGTTTGTATGCGGCTTTTTTATTAAAGCCGATTATCGATAAAAAAGATATTCATCCCGATTTTTGTCCTCCGGCCGAAGAAAAGCCGCTCGCCTTTGTACAGATTCCTCCTTCGCTTGAGCGTATTGTGCGCCTTCCATCCGAGGGTAAGAGGCAGCGTTTTACGCTTTTGGACGATATTATCATAGCGTTCGGTACACGGCTGTTTGAAGGCTATTCGGTGGAGCAAAGCCTTGTGTTTAAAGCGGTATGCGATGCGGCCTTTACCGTTGATGAAGACAGACATGAAGATTTTATGGAAGCGATGGAAGAAATTCTTGAAGCCCGCCGCGCATCGCGTCCGATCAGGTTGACTTGCACGGGTGACAGCCCCGAAATTACGCGTATGCTGGTTGAAAAAACGGGTTTGACCGAAGACGATGTCTATACGGCCGGAAAAATAATCGATTTATCTTTTTTAAGCAGGCTCGCCGATATGCACGGATTTTCAAAGCTGCGTTATCCTGCATGGAAACATTTTTATCCTAAGGATTTGGTACGCAGCGAGGCTATGTGGGATGTTTTAAAAAAACGCGATATGCTTTTACATGTTCCCTATGAAAGCTATGATCCTGTTTTGCGTTTTATAAGCGATGCCGCCGACGATCCCGGTGTTTTGGCAATCAAAATGACCTTGTATCGTACAAGCGGAGATTCTCCGGTTATAAAGATGCTTGAAAGGGCTGCCCGTAAAGGAAAACAGGTAACGGTTTTTGTCGAATTGAAGGCGCGCTTTGACGAAAGGCGCAATATTTCCTGGGCACAGCAGTTAATGCATTACGGCGTTATAGTCGTACACGGAATTGTCAATTTAAAAGTCCATGCGAAGATGCTGCTTGTCGTGCGGCGGGAAAACGAGGGAATTATTCGTTACGTGCACATGGCAACCGGCAACTATAATGAAAAAACCGCCCGTCTGTATTCGGATATCTCGTTGTTTACGTCAAACAGGGAAATTGCAAACGATGCATCGGTCTTTTTTAATATGCTTTCCGGATACTCGGCAATTCAAACCATGCGCCGCCTCTATATGGCCCCGATTAATTTAAAGTCCCGTCTTTTATACATGATTGAACGGGAAAAACTGCACTCCACGCCCGAAACACCCGGTCTCATTATGGCAAAAATGAACAGTCTGGCCGATTCGGATATTATTAAAGCCTTGTATGAAGCAAACAGGGCGGGGGTGCGCATTATGCTGAATGTCCGCGGTATTTGTACCCTTGTTCCGGGTATACGGCGGCAAAGTGAAAACATCAAGGTTATAAGCATTGTCGACCGCTTTTTGGAGCATACGCGTTTGTTATATTTTCAAAACGGAGGCGCCGAAGAAGTGTATCTTTCCAGTGCCGATTGGATGAGCCGCAATTTGGACCGCCGCGTTGAACTTATGTTCCCCGTAACGCAGGAGGATTTATTTCAGGAATTAAAGGATACTTTACAGTTATATTTTTCGGACAATACCCATGCCCATGAATTGAATACCGACGGTACATGGATTCTTAAAAAGCCCCGTTCCGGAGAAAGTGCCGTACGCGCACAGGAAGCCCTATACAATATCTATAAACAGCGTGCGGAAACCGCAAATAAAGAAATCCCCCGCTTTTTTACCGTGCGCCGAAAAGAACCGCGGGTTTAGAAGTGCCCTATAAAATAACCTTTAAGGAAGCCTTTGTCAAAACATCCTTGTATTCCTGCAAATCTTCCGGATGAAGAGATTTGTATCCGTCAAACTCATACGGTAAGCCTAATTGCCGGTATTTATTTTGACCGAATTGGTGGAAAGGCAATAACTGAATTTCCCGTATGCCGTTTGCGATAAAAAAACGGGCAAAGGCTTCGGCGTCATCGAGAGAATCGTTAAAGTGCGGAATAACGGGAACACGGACCAATACATTTTTTTCGGCTTTAATCAGCATGCGTAAATTCTCGACAATAATATCGTTGGTAACGCCCGTTCCCCGTACATGTTTTTGAGAGTCATAGTGTTTAATATCGAATAAAAATAAATCCGTCAAATCGATAATCCGCTTGAAATATTCGGAAGCGATAAAACCGCTTGTTTCGACTGCCGTGTGTAAAGCGTTTTTTTTGCATTCACAAAGCAGGGCTTGCACAAAATCGATTTGTACAAGCGCTTCTCCGCCCGACAAAGTTACTCCCCCGCCGGATTCTTCGTAAAAATCTTTGTCCTGCAAAATCTCAGCCATTACCGAATCGATATCCCGATATGTTCCGCAAACCTGTTCTTTGCCGTCTTTTGTCAGCGGTTGTAATATTTGCATGCTTGCCGATTGCGATTCGGGGTTTGAACACCATTTGCATGAAAGGGGACAGCCTTTAAAAAAAACAACCGTCCGTATTCCCGGCCCGTCGTGAATACTGAATTTTTGTACGTTAAAAATAAGTGCCTTCGGATTTTCCATACGGTAATTATATCACAAAATCAAACTTTTGAAAAGCATATACTTTCATTTGAAAACATTTTACTTGCATAAATAAATATTTTGTGTTATAGTATATATGAGAGAAAAAAACATGCTGCTGCAAAAGGGGGAACTATGAAGCGGGCATACAGTATCGGAATTGATATAGGCGGCACAAAAACCGCAATCGGTTTGTTTGGTGCAAACGGTGTTTTGCTTGAGCGTATGCAGTATCCGTCGGATAAAGAAGCCGAACCGGAAGTGTTTTTCCGGAACGTTGCAGAACAATGTAAAAACCTGCTTGCGGTAAAAAAAGCGGAACTTGACGACATAGACGGCATCGGCATAGGAGTTCCCTCCTTTGTTCTTTTTGAAAAAGGTTTTATCGTAAA
The DNA here is from genome assembly GCF_050320395.1 of Treponema sp. HNW. Lineage (GTDB taxonomy): Bacteria > Spirochaetota > Spirochaetia > Treponematales > Treponemataceae > Treponema_C. Next base: position 2,597,515 of record NZ_CP144459.1, on the reverse strand, counting down.
AACAAGCAATTTAACCAAGATAAAAAATTTCCCCGCACGTGACTATTTTGCAGACTGTTTTGATAAACCTGTCCGTATCGTCATAGATAACGATGCACATACCGGAGCCCTTGCGGAATTGAGGCACGGCGCCGGTAAAGGCTTTGACCACATGCTTTTTTGCCCGGTCAGTACGGGCATTTCATCCGGTATTATTATCAATAAACGGCTTTTTCGCGGTTCTTACGGCTGGGCGGGAGAAAGCGGACACATGCTTACCTCGCCGGATACGGGTATTCTCTGCGGCTGCGGCAACAAAGGCTGTCTTATGTCTTGGTGTTCCGGCAGTATGATTGTTAAACATGTGGAACAAAGAATAGCCGCGGGAGAAAAAACACTTATAAGCTCCCTTGCCGCAAAAGATGCGGCGATAAGTACCGTTCACATTTGTGAAGCATGGGAACAAAACGACGTCATTGCAAAGCAGGCGGTTGAGCAAATGGCGCAATACATGGCAATTTGGCTGTATAACCTGTATGTTACGCTGAATATAAATTGCTTCGTTTTTTCCGGCGGTCTTTTATGCATGGGAGATAAATTATTTAAACGCGTGAGGGAATTATTCGATATGTACAATGACAATGAATATCCCGTGTATTTTAAAACAGCTCTGTGTGCCCGGGACGCCGGTATTATCGGCGCACGGGAATTATTATATTGAATCATCTCTAAAACCCGGTCGGATTTTTAGAGATTTTCTAAATGTGAAACGGTGCGGCGGCAGTCTTGAAAGCGCTTGCGTTTTTGACGGCCGGCCGGCTTTGTAAATAACAGGAGGTCCGGTATGAGTATGTACTTCGGAGAGTTGACCGAAAGAATGAAACATTTTAGAGAAGAAGTTTTGTCCGCTTCTCCCTGTGTTTGTGCACAGCGGGCGCTTTTAACTACGGAAAGTTATAAAGCCCATCAGGATATGCCGGTTGTTTTAAAACGTGCATATATGATGAAAAATATTTTGGAAAATATGAGTATCTATATAGAAGACGATACTCTGCTTGCGGGGAACCAAGCTTCACAAAACAGAGCGGCCCCGATTTTTCCCGAATACGCAATGGATTGGGTTATCAATGAATTGGATGAATTTGAAAAACGTCCGGGTGATGTATTTTTTATTTCGGAAAAAACAAAAGAAGAACTTCGTTCCATAGCGCCGTTTTGGGAACATAATACGACAAAAGAACGGGGTCTTGCGGCAATTCCCCCCGCCAGCAAGGTGTTTTACGACTTGGGTATTATTAAAGCGGAAGGAAACATAACCTCAGGCGATGCCCATATTGCGGTAAATTATAAACGTTTACTGCAAAACGGCTTGGCTGATTTTAAAAAACAAACCGAACAGGAAATGGCAAAACTGGATCTGACGGATTATAATAACTTAAAAAAATATTATTTTTATGAAGCGGTTATTATTTTAATTGATTCCACCGTTGCTTTTGCGCATCGGTATGCATCTCTTGCCGACGAAACCGCCGATAAACTGGAAAAGACAAATCCCAAGCGCTGTGCGGAACTGAGAGAAATGAGCCGCATTTTGCAAAAAGTTCCCGAACATAAGGCCGACACTTTTCATGAAGCGCTGCAATCGCTTTGGCTTGTTCATTTGGTTTTGCAAATAGAATCAAACGGACATTCTTTGTCATACGGCAGAATGGACCAATATGTATTTGAATATTACAATCGCGATATTCAAAACGGTACAATAACGCAAGAAAGCGCCTGCGAATTGCTTACCAACTTGTGGATTAAAACCTTCACAATCAATAAGATTCGCAGCTGGTCGCACACCCAATACAGTGCCGGCAGCCCCCTGTATCAAAACGTTACCGTCGGCGGACAAACAACCGATAAAAAAGATGCGGTAAATCCGCTTACCTATCTTATTCTCCGTTCGGTTGCGCAAACACATCTTCCCCAGCCGAACCTTACGGTCAGATATCATGCCGGTTTGGATGACAGGTTTATGAAAGAATGTGTGGAAGTATTAAAATTGGGCTTCGGTATGCCGGCCTTCAATAATGATGAAATTATTATTCCTTCATTTTTGGAACGCGGTATTAAAGAAGAAGACGCATATAATTACAGCGCTATCGGCTGCGTGGAAGTGGCCGTGCCCGGTAAATGGGGATACCGCTGTACCGGTATGAGCTTTTTAAACTTTCCAAAATCTTTACTCATTGTGATGAATGACGGCGTGGATCCCAAAAGCGGCACACGCCTTACAAAGAGCTGCGGACACTTTAAAGATATGAACTCTTTTTCCGATTTGCAAAAAGCATGGGATACGGTTATCCGCGACTTTACCAGACACAGCGTCATTATTGAAAATGCCTGCGACAGCGTTCTTGAAACCGACGTACCGGACGTTTTGTGCTCGGCCTTATGCGACGATTGTATCGGACGGGGTAAAACCTTAAAAGAAGGCGGCGCCGTATACGACTTTATCAGCGGTTTACAAGTCGGTATTGCCAATCTTGCCGATTCGCTCGCCGCAATAAAAAAGTGTGTGTATGAAGACAAGCTTATCAGCCGCGACGATTTATGGGAAGCTTTGATGAGCGACTTTGCCAGTGAAAAGGGTAAAAAAATTCAGCAGATTTTACTTACACAAGCCCCCAAATACGGTAACGATAACGATTATGTGGATTCTTTGGTTGTCGATGCATACCAAAGCTATATTGATGAAGTGGAAAAATATCCGAACACCCGTTTCGGCAGAGGCCCGATAGGAGGTTTGCGCTATGCGGGAACCTCTTCCATATCGGCAAATGTGGGACAGGGAATCGGTACTTTGGCAACTCCCGACGGACGCAATGCGGGAACTCCGCTGGCTGAAGGCTGCTCGCCGACTCATGCAATGGATACGCACGGCCCGACCTCCGTATTTAAATCGGTTTCGAAACTTCCGACGGCAAAAATTACCGGCGGTGTATTGCTGAATCAAAAAGTAACGCCGCAAATTTTACAAAAGGATGAAGATAAGGTAAAATTGGCAGCTTTAATCAGAACCTTTTTCAACCGATTAAAGGGATTCCATGTTCAATACAATGTCGTGTCCCGCGATACGCTTTTGGACGCACAAAAACATCCGGAAAAGCATCGTGATCTTATAGTCCGGGTTGCCGGCTATTCGGCCTTTTTCAATGTGTTGTCAAAGGCGACTCAAGACGACATAATCGAACGCACCGAGCAGGTTATATAACATAATATTGATATAAAAAAGGCTGTCGAAAACTTCAGTTTTCGGACAGCCTTTTTTTCGCGTATTTAATGCGATACCGTTTTATTTATAGTTTGCAATATTCGATTTTGTTACCAATTCATAGGGAATGTCGTACAGTTTGTTTATGGATTCTCCCTTTGCCGCTTTTACCGCAACGTCAACTGCGGTGCGGGCTTGTGCAACGGAATTTTGGAAAACGGTACAATTCAAACGTCCGGCTTCAACGGCTAATAATGCATCGGGAATTGCATCGACGCCGCCGATAAATTTACCTTTTACACCGGCTCCTTCGCATGCAAGCAATGCTCCCATAGCCATTTCATCGTTTTCCGCAAAAACGGCATCGAATTCCATACCCGATTGAATAATATTTTGAATGGCATCCAAGGCGCGCGAACGGTCCCAATCACAAACCTTTTCCGCAACTATTTTTGCTTCGGGGAATTTTTTCATAACTTCTTTTAATCCGGCAAAACGCATAACCTGTGCGTTTTGTCCCGTCGGTCCGTGTAAAACGATTATTTTGGCATTCGGTTTTACATTTTTGAACATTTCCTGTGCAAGCATAAGGCCGGATTGAATATCGTCGGATCCGACATATGAACGTTTTTTATCCGAAACGGTTGAAGCGCATAATTCAATAAGCGGAACGCCGGCTTTTGCCGCGGCTTCAACTGCGGGAACCTGTTGTTCGCGGTCAAAGGGAATCATAATAATGCTGTTTACTTTTTGCGTTATCAGGTTATCCACTTGACTGTTTTGTTTAACGGGGTCGGACTGTGCATCCAAAAACACCAATTTTACGGAAGAGTAATCCGGATTTTCGGCAACGTATTTTTCCATGTGTGTTTTTAACGACGTTAAATATTCCGACGTTAAGTTAAACATTGAAATTCCGACTTTGTACGTTCCTTCCGCACTTTCTCCTTTTCCTCCGGCTGCTAAAGGCAGCATAAGTGCCGCCGCAATCAAAAGAATTCCCAATTTTTTCATAAAAAATCCTCCTTGCTTTGATTTTTATGTTTTATGTAAACGGCAAAAATCAGGATTTACCGTTTTAGCCTATCTTGCGCTGCGGTTTGCTTTATCCGCCCATACTGCGCCGATGATAATCAAACCCTTTACAACCTGTTGTATATAAGACGATACATTCAAAATATCCAAACCGTTTTGGATAATACCGAAAATCAATACGCCCAGCAGAGTTCCGAATATAGTGCCTTTTCCTCCGGACGGGGAAGTTCCTCCGATGATGGCGGCCGCTATCGCGTCAAGTTCGTATCCGGTACCGGCATTGGGGGCGCCCGCATTTGTTTTTGCCGTCATTAAAATACCGGCCAAACCGCAGCAAAAACCGGTAAAGGTATAGGCAAACAGCTTTATTCCGGCTGTGTTGATACCCGATGTTTTGGCGGCATCTTCATTTCCGCCTACTGCAAGCGTATAGCGGCCCAGTTTTGTCGTATGTAAAATAATAAAGCCGACTATAAGCATGCCGATAAAAATCCATATCGGAATGCCCAAGCCTAAAAAAGAAGACTGTCCTATAGCCGTAAAACGCTTATCCAGCTTTATGATGGGGCTGCCGCGCGTGTATACGTTTGTTATTCCGCGGGCAATCGACAGCATTCCGAGGGTAACGATAAACGGTACTATCTTGGCATACGAAATCAATAAACCGTTTATAAAGCCGAATATAAGACCGGCTGTAATGCCGGCCAATACCGCCCATAAGGGATTGCCGCCGCCGCTGACCAAACTTGCGGCGATTACACCCGAAAATCCCAATAAAGAACCGACCGATAAATCTATTCCGCCGGTTATGATGACAAAGGTCATACCCACTGCAAGAATACCGTTTATCGAGATTTGCTGAAAAATATTTTTTATATTTTGTACGGATAAAAAATTGTTGTTGGCAATAGAAACCGCCACCATAAGTACAAAAAGCAATAAGTACAAACTGTAAGCGGAAAATCCTTTTTTTAAATCCGCTAAAGTTACCGTTTTTTTCATTCATCCTCCATAAAAACCGCATTAAAATATGTAAAGCGGCCTTACCGTCGTTTTAGGCCGCTTCTTTTATTAGGTTAAAACATAAGTGCGTGCGCAAGTATTTCTTCTTTATTGATATTGTCGCCTTCCAAAATTCCGCGGACCTTACCGCTGTTCATTACAAGAATGCGGTCGCTTAAAGCAAGAATTTCCGGCATTTCGGACGATATAACGATAACGGCCTTACCCGCGTTTGCCAGACTGTCTATAAGCACGTATATTTCCTGTTTTGCTTTAACGTCGATACCGCGCGTCGGTTCGTCAAGTATCAGTATTTCGGGAACTGTGGAAAGCCACTTTGCCAATACGACCTTTTGCTGGTTACCGCCCGATAAGGATGAAACGGGAATTGTAAAGCCGGACGCTTTTACACACAGCTTTTTTAAAACGGCTTCGCATTCCTTTTTTTCGATTTTTTTATTGATAAAGGGGCCGAAAAACATATTAATAAGATTCGCAATCGACGTATTGAATGTTACGGACTTGTCCAAAAACAGTCCTTGCCGCTTTCTGTCTTCGGTTACCAATGCAATACGTTTTTTAATCGCATCGCAGGGCTTTTTTATGCGTACTTCGTTACCGTCGATAAATATTTTTCCCGCAGTTACGGGCCGCAAGCCGAAAATCGATTCTACAAGCTCGGTCCGCTTTGAACCGATTAAGCCCGTAATGCCCAATATTTCTCCTTTATGAAGCTCAAACGAAACATCTTCAAAACAATTTTCGGAACACAGTCCCTGCACGGACATTTTTACATCTCCGATTTGTTTTGCATTTCTTTTAAACAAATGACACACATCGCGGCCGACCATCATGCCGATGAGCCGGGACGAATCCAATTGCGTACTTATTTCGGTTCCTATCATTTTTCCGTCGCGCATAACGGAAATTCTGTCCGAAATACGGAATATCTCGTCCATCTTATGCGAAATATAAATAATCGAAATGCCGTTTGCGGTTAAACGTTTGATTATATCGAACAGCATTTCCACTTCGGCATCCGCTATTGCCGAGGTAGGCTCGTCCATAACTATGATTTGAGAGTTATATGAAATGGCTTTTACGATTTCCACCATTTGGATTTGCGCGATACTCAGCGTGTTCATACGCAAATGCGGCGGAATAACGGGTAAAGACAATTTTTCAAAAAGCGCCTTTGTTTGTTCGTTCAGCTTTTTTTTATGCACAAAGATTTTGCCGGGTAAGTGCCCCAAAAAGATATTCTCGGCAACCGTCATATCGGGAATGGGACTCAATTCTTGATGAATCATTGATACTCCCAGCTTTAAGGCGGCATGAGAATTTTGCGGCTGTACCGTTTTGCCGTTAATTTCTATCGAGCCGCTGTCGGCTTTATGCATGCCGTTTAAGATTTTCATTAATGTCGATTTTCCGGCTCCGTTTTCTCCCATCAGAGCATGTACTTCTCCCTTGTACAGCTCAAAATCGACGGCTTCCAATGCTTGGACTCCGGGAAAGGCTTTGGAAATACGATTCATCTTTAAAACGGCGGTATGCATTATTGTTCCTCAAATATTTGTAAGTTTTCGAATAAAAGCTTTTTGTATTCAAATAAAAGAAAAATGGCTTTGATACTATATGCTAACACGTGTTTATCTATCTGTCAAGTTTTTTTTATAATTATTTATCTTTCGAATAAAACTTGTTTTATTGCCGTTCAAAGATGTTCAATAAGTATTGCTGCCGTCTTTTGAAAAATACTCGGTTGACAAGGAGTAAGCCTATTCTATAGAATAAAGCATTATGGGAACGGATATCATACAGCGGCAGTTGACAATCGTAAATTTATTAAACGAACATGATAAATTGAATGTAAAGCAAATAGCCGACCGCATCAAAGTTTCTACCGTTACTATACGGAAAGACTTGCAAATATTGGAAGACAAGGGGCTTTTGCGCCGCTTTCACGGTTATGCACTGCGGGTTTCTCATGACGATATAAATTCGCGGCTGTCTTATGCATATGAAATAAAGCAAAAAATTGCAAAAAAAGCCTTGTCCTTTTTAACTCCCGGCGAAACCGTTATGATTGAATCGGGAAGCACCTGTGCCTTGTTGGCGATGGAGATAGCAACGGCGGCAAAGGACATTACCATCATCACCAATTCGGCTTTTATAGCCGGCTACATACGGCACATTCCCAGTGCAAAAACCGTTTTATTGGGCGGAGATTATCAAAATGATGCACAGGTTATGGTCGGTTCGATAACGGAAATGTGCGCAAAAGAATATCATGTGGATAAATTGTTTACGGGTATTGACGGCTATACGGCCGAACACGGTTTTTCTCAGGAAAACCACACACGGGCGGGAACGGTTAAAACAATCAGTAAAAATGCCGATAAAATCTTTGTTCTTTCCGATTCGTCAAAATTCGGAGCGCGCAGTGTTGCCCGCCTGTTTTCGGCAAAAGAAGTGCATACGGTTATTACCGATGACGGAATCCCTCCGGAATTAAAAGCGGACTTGGAAAAGAAAAACGTCCGCGTTGTCTGTGCGTAAAAGTTTGAATTATTGGAATCGTTCTCATTCGAGCTCATCGCTACTTCACATACACCATTAAAAGCATAATGTCCGAATTGCGGATGCCGGAAATGCGGGCGGCTTGTCCGAGTGTGCGCGGGCGGACGGTTTCAAGTTTTTGGCGCGTTTCCGCAGAGAGGGCGGGAATCGAAGCGTAATCGAAATCGGCGGGAATGAGGGCGCCTTCCATGCGGTGCATTTTTTCGACGCGCCTGTCCTGTTTTTCGATATAGTACTTGTACTTATAATCTATGCACGCATTTTTCCACGCCGTTTTGTCAAAGCCGTTTTCAGGCTCTTCTTTTGCGGCGGATGCGGGATTGTTTTCCAAATAGGCTAAAATTTCGTTGCGCATACGCACTTTGTCGCGCACCCGCTGCATTTGCGCTTCGCTTTTAAGACCGGCTTTAAAACCCTTTTCGGTTAAGCGCTCGTCCGCCGTATCGTGGCGCAGTTTTAAGCGGTATTCGGCGCGCGCGGTAAACATGCGGTAAGGCTCCTTTGTGCCCAAGGTTACCAAGTCGTCGATAAGAACGCCGATGTATGCTTCATCGCGGCGTAAAACAAGGCTTTCGTATTCGGGTATATCGTGAAGGCGGTCGGCATGTCCTTCAACTTTTTCGCCGCAGAGCTTTTTGTGTGCGGCCGCATAGCTTCCCGCGTTGATTCCGGCGATAAGCCCCTGTCCCGCCGCCTCTTCGTAGCCGGAAGTTCCGTTTATCTGTCCTGCGGTAAAAAGGCCTGCGACGCGCTTTGTTTCAAGGCCTGCACTTAATTGGGTGGGGTCTATAAAGTCATATTCAACCGCGTAGCCGGGGCGCGTCATGACGGCATGCTCAAAGCCGGCAATTGTCCGTAAATAAGCATCCTGCACCGATTCGGGAAGCGACGAAGAAAGGCCGTTTAAATACATTTCGTCGGTGTCGAGTCCTTCGGGTTCGACAAAAAGCTGGTGGCGCTGCCGGTCGGCAAAGCGCATAACCTTATCCTCTATGGACGGACAATAGCGCGGTCCTATGCCGTTTATTTTTCCGCTGTACAGGGGCGAAAGGCCTATGTTTTCGCGGATCATAGCGTGCGTTTTTTCATTCGTATACGCAAGATAGCAGGGAACCATGGGGCGCTCTATTTTTTCGGTATCGAAAGAAAAGGGCAAAACTTCATCGTCGCCGTGCTGAATTTCCAAGCGCGAAAAATCGATTGAAGAGCGCAAAAGGCGCGGGGGCGTTCCCGTTTTTAAGCGTCCGACGCTAAAGCCCAAAGACACAAGGGATTCGGTAAGGCCGAAGGCGCCCGTTTCTCCCAAGCGGCCGCAAGGCTCATCGTAATCGCCGATAAAGATTTTGCCGCCTAAAAAAGTTCCGGTGGTAAGAACGGCCGTGCGCACGGGAATATGCCTTCCGCGCTGCGTAACAAGGCCGGTAAGTTTTCGGCGGTTGGGGGAAACGTCAACCGTTTCCAAAGCGGTTACCGTATCCTGCAACAGGTAGAGATTCGGTTCGCTTTCCAAAAGGCGGCGGGCTAAAGAAGCGTAGAGCTGTTTGTCGGCTTGAGAGCGCGGCGCTTGCACGGCAGGCCCCTTGCTGCGGTTTAAAAGCCGGTATTGAATCATGCTTTTATCGATAAGGTGTGCCATTTCGCCGCCGAGTGCGTCTATTTCTTTAACGATGTTCCCTTTGGAAATACCGCCGATAGAAGGATTGCACGAAAGGCGGCATATTGCATCTATGGACTGGGTTATGATAATCGTTTGGAAACCGCGCCGCGCCAAAGCAAGGGCGGCTTCAAGGCCTGCATGCCCGGCACCGACGACGGCCGCGTCAAAAGAGGATGTGTAACCCGTATAAGAAAAATTCATCATATTCACCATAATGATTATATTGATTTTATAAAAATCGTAAAGCGGTTATATTTAAAAGCGGGTATCAAAGACTTTTAGGGCCGCCTCTTTCCCGCGGTTCTTTTCTGCGTACCGTAAACAAGCGCGGAATTTCTTTGTTGGCGGTTTCGGCCGAAACCGCTACTCTTTAACAGCACCAGCAGAAAGTCCTTTAATAAGGGATCTTTGAAAAATCATACCGATAAGAACCGGCGGAAAAGAAGTTACAACTCCTGCCGCTGCAATTAAACTGTAATTTGCCTGCCTGCCGCTTGCAAGGTTTGATATTACGACGGGCAAAGTAAGCGCATTCTTACTATTTGTAAACAACATAGCATAAAAATACTCATCCCACGCCATAATTAATGCCAATAATGCGACTGTTCCGAGAGAGGGAAGTAGTAACGGTATTACAACTTGAAATATACGAACAAAAATTCCCGCTCCGTCTAAAACCGCTGCTTCTTCAAGGGCAAAGGGAATGGTATCAACAGCATCTTTAAGAAGCCAGACACAAAAAGGCAAAACAATTGTGCAATATACAAGAGAAAGTGCCCAGGATTTATCAAGCATCCCGTTATTACTTAAAAGCCGATACAGAGGCAGTGCGTATGCAACTGGTGGTAGCATAAAGGTAAAAACTGCACAACGAAGAATAAAATTCTTTTTTCCCGGATAGCGGGAAAACACCCAAGAAGCAGGAATAGCAGCTACAAGAGAAATACAAACAGTAAAAATCGAAGTACGAAAACTGTTCCGCAATGCAAACAAAAAAGTTTCTCCTCGGCTGTTTTTGTCTAAAACAAGAAGGCTTTTAAATGAATCTACCGTAGGTTTTGCGGGTATCCATCGCAACGGCTTCTCAGTTAAGTCTGCAGAAGAACTTATCGACATAAGTATTAACCAAAGAAACGGAGCAATAATATACACAACCAATACAATTATCGCTATATATTGCAAAATGATAATCAAACGTTTTTGTTTCATTTATCGCCCCGTGCAGTATTTTTTGTATATTGTTTCGGAAGGATAATTCTCATATAAGCAAAGATAAAAATCATAATAAGACACACCATAATTATAGCAAGGGCCGCCCCAAAGCCGAGTTTTGCCTCCGTAAAAGCTTTCTGATATATAAAAATGCTTGCAGACCTTGTTTTATTTGCAGGTCCGCCTTTTGTCATTACATATATAATATCAAAAACTTTGACGGCTTCAATTATGCGCAACACCAGGGCAATTTGAATTGCAGGAATAATATGCGGCAACGTAACCGCCGTAAACCGTTGCCATGTATTGGCGCCATCGATAACAGCCGCTTCCGTTTCATCATGCGATAAAGTTTGTAACGATGCAAGCACAATCAATGACACCAAAGAAAAATTTTTCCAAAGATCTGCAAACATAATACAAAGTAATGCCCTGTTTGTATCTCCCAGCCAGCTCGTATACGTTTTTATCATTCTAAGTTGATAAAGTAAAGAATTTAATGCGCCGTATTCAGGATTGTAAATAAGGCGCCACATTATGGCGTTGACAACAGTCGGTACCGCCCAAGGAAGAACCAAAAGACTTCTAACCAATTTTATACCTTTGAGCGGCTGATTTAACAGCAAAGCGACCAGTGTACCGACCAGTATTTCCAACGTAACATTCACCAAAGCAAAAGTTCCGGAAACTTTTAACGACGCCAAAAAGTCTACACTACAAAATGCACTTATGAAGTTTTTTAAGCCGACAACATGCCTTTCATCTCCCAACAAATCGGCATCCGTAAAACTTATAATAAAGGTTTGAATAAGCGGCCAAGCAATAATCAAAACCATCAAAACAAGCATCGGTATGAGTAAAACAGTATGCCGATATGAAAGGTTCCGTTTCTTCATAATTAATTACAATTTATTTATTGCCGCAACTGCCTTACTGAGTGCTGCCTGTGCATTCAGCTCACCGTATAGGGCTTTTTGTATATATTGCTGCAAAATGGCGCTTGCTTCCTGATAATTTACCGAACTCGGCCGCGCATTCATAATATTGAACGCAATTTTTGCCGTCGCTGCAAGTTCTTCTTTATCGGAAATAATCGCAGGATCGTCATATGATGCCGTCCATACCGGAAGCTGAAGATTTGAATACTTATCCTGAACTTCTTTACTGCAAAGATACAAAATGTATTCCATTGTTTCTTTAGGGTGCTTTGTTTTTGAAACAACGGACAGCCCCATTGAACCACTCATAGCGGCATATTTTTTTCCGCCTTTTATTCCGGGAAGAACGGAAATTCCGACTTGTTCTTTTGTCAATTTACTTTCGGTAGGATCGGAAGCCAAGGCGTACATATAAAGCCAATTCATAGTAAAGGCACAGTCTCCGCCTGAAAATACTCTGCGCACATCCTCTTCCAGATATTCGATTGAGTTCGGATTTAAAAGTTTATCGTCTTTGAGTCGAATAAGAAATTCTAAAGGTTTAATGCCGGTTTTATCAATAATCCAATTACCGTCTTTATCTTGATATTCCGCACCGTAGGCTTCCAATAGATTGGAATACACGCAAATTAAAGCTTCTGCCTGTGCAAGACTGAAAGCAAACGGATATTCACAAATACCTTTTGCTTTAATTGTCTTCGCCATCTCGACCATTTCTTCAATATCCTTTGGACCTTTTATGTATCCTGCACGAGCAAGCATGTCCTTATTATAAAAAAGATACATACAATCCAAAAACCACGGTAGACCGACAATCTTTTGTTTTTTAGTCGTAAAATTCCAGCCGCCGCCCAATACACCTTCTTTATACTTCTGTGGAACTTGCGAAGTGATATCGGAAATAATACCTTTTTCGGCGTATTCCGCATACCAAATGTCGTCAACCAATACGGCATCATAGGGATTATTTGAGCCGTATGCAAGCATCGTTTTATTTCGCAACTCTTCATAAGGAACGAATTCTGTTTGAACAACGATATTTTGATGCTTTTTCATAAAATCCGTTGTCATATCATTGACGTTTTGTTCGGAGTAGGCGGCTTGTGCCATACCCAGAAAGCGGATTAAAACTTTTTCCCCACTCTGTCCTTTATTCTCCTCTTTAGCACCAACAGCAAAGAGATGAACAAAAATAAAAACGCAGCCGATAATCATTAAACTCTTTTTCATACACATACCTCCTAAAATCTATGGCACTTATACTTTCCTGTTTAAGTATAAGTGCATTCTGTTTTTGCGAAGCACTCAATAAGAATATTATATCCGTTTTAACCTGCTGTCAAGTATAAAATATCCAAGAGTAGGTATCAGGCGGATAAAAAATCCTTTACAAAATGTTCTTTTGGATATATAATCCGACCCATGATAAAGAAAAAACTCGTTTGGGGCTTTGATCTCGGCGGAACGCAAATGCGCTGTGCCTTGGTAGAAGATACGATTGTTAAAAGCCGAATTTTCCGCTGTTCCACGCAGCGCAATCGCCCCGCAAAAGACATAGTGAATGATATATTGAAACTGATTCGTTCGGCCGAACAAGAAACGGGGGTAAAAAATTGTCCGCTCGGGATTGGCGTTCCCACATCGGTTACAGACGGCTGTCTTGACCCATGCAAAAATCTTCCGACCATGCCGAATTATCCTCTTGCACAAAAACTGTCCGAACAATTAGAAAGACCGATAATACTGGAAAACGACGCCGCATGTTTTGCTTTAGGAGAATACAGTCGAATAATCGATAAAGATGGAAAAATATTACTCACTTTCACACTCGGAACAAGTGTCGGCTTAGGAATTGTAATAAACGGAAATATATTTAAAGGAGCTTGGGGACAAGCGGGAGAGATCTGGCGTTCTCCGGCGTCGATAATCGACAAACCGGAAAACAATTCAATAATAGACAGATATCTAAGCGGGCAATCTTTGGAAAAGCTGTATGAAAAAATTTCCGGAAAAGCAATTTCCGGGAAAGAATTACATCAAGAAGCCGAATTACATAACCCGTATGCACTTCAATGTTTTAACGAATACGGAACATATTTGGCACAATTATTATGCCAAGTGGTCAATATCCTTGATCCACATATAATCATTTTTGGAGGCTCGGTTTCAACAGACTTTGATTTTTTTTCACCGGCATTTTTACAATTTCCGCTTTTAAAGAAAATTCATATTCGTAAAACGGAAATAGGGGATGCGGCGCCGCTTTTAGGCTCTGCATATCTGTTCAATTAGTAATCAAAATAATTATGTTATATATATTTTTACAGGAGAATATAATATTATGAGTAAGTTTTATGAAGAAATTTTACAAGTACCGGAAGCTCTTCACCGCGCTGTGGCTTATTACAAAACAACCGGGCTTGAATCGCTTAATGCTTGGTTATCTCTTGTGCATAAACATTCTGCGTTGAACTTTCTCGGAATGGGTACTTCCGAATTTTCAGTTTACAGCGCTTTGCCGAAAATCGACGCGGGAGAAGTTCCGGTTTTCGTACGGGACGCAGGGGAATATCTGTATTACGGTCCCGAGCAGCCGAATCGTACTGTTTTAACGATTTTAACCAGTCAATCAGGCGAAAGCGTTGAAATACGTAAACTGCTTGAAAACAAACGTGTTACATCATCGCTTATCGGAATAACAAATAATCGGGAAAGTATTTTGGGTAGATGTGCAAACGTCGTTTTTCCTTTGTTCGGAGGAGAAGAAGCGAGTATATCGGCAAAGACATATACGAATACACTTGCCGTATTAAACCTTATGGGAGAAACTCTTGCAAAAAGAAAAGTGCCTTCCGTCGACTTCTTTGATGTCCTTGATAAAACGGCCGATTCGTTGCTCTCCGTTCCGAACGAAGAAATTCAAAAAGTGGTCAATCATTTACTGCCCGGGGACGCAATAGCCTTTGTCGGAAGAGGCCCTGCTTATACGAGCGCACGGCAGTCGGCATTAACTTTTATGGAAGGAACACGGTGTTTAAGCTCGCCTTTTACCGGCGGCGCTTTTAGGCACGGCCCCTTTGAATCCGTTGGAAAACTTTTTTCAATTGTGATATATTGTGCAAAGGGAAAAACAAGCCGGTTTTCATGGAAGCTTGCTTTAGACAGTGCAAAATTAGGTGCAAAGGTTCTCGTTATAACCGACGAGCCTGCCCCTGTGAAACATGAATTAATCCGAGTGCTGACAATACCGAATCCGGCGGCAGACGATGAAACGTTGTTTCCGCTGGCGGTTTCCGGCATTCACCCTCGAATTGTTCATGCCCTTGCAAAAGAACGCGGATTTGAAGCGGGTATTTTCAACTACGGCGAAAAAATTACTGTAACGGAATAAAATGAAAAAAAACCACATTTTAAATAACATACGGGCAATGCTCCCGGAACTCAGCGATGCCGAACGAAAATTTGCGGATTATATTTTGCAGGAAAATGAACTTATCTACAAATCAATAACGATGGTAACGGAAGAAAGCGGGGCAGGATACGGAACAATAATCAGGTTCTGTCAAAAGCTCAAGTGCAAGGGGTTTCAGGATTTTAAAATCAAACTTGCACTTGAACTTGCACAAAAAGAAACGGAAACGCCGATTACGGAAACAACTTTTTTCTCAAGCGTTTGTGAAGATATCCGTACGGTCAATGCATCCATTGATCCGCTTGTCCTCGACAAAACACTGAAACTTTTGCTTGCTTCAAAAAAAATACTTGTTATCGGAAGCGGGGGGTCTTACGCTCAAGCATGGGATTTGTGTTATCGCTTAATAAGACTCGGTTTCGATGCCGTGGTTGAAGGCGATTCTCATCTGCAAGCCATACGCGCTTCAACTCTAAAAAGCTCAGACGTTTTAATAGCCGTTTCTTTTTCCGGAAGCACAAAGGGAATCCTGCATGCGGCAAAACAGGGCAAAAAAGGAAAAGCAAGCGTTATCGCAATTACCAATTACGCTCGATCTCCGCTGGGCAATACCGCCGACTTAACCTTTTGCCTTCAACTTCGTTCTCAAGTTCTTGACGCCGAAATCGGTAGTAAAATTCCGGTATCATTTTTAATCGAGGTTTTGTGTCATCGGTTGTTTAAGTCCTTACCGAAAGCCGTAGATACTTTAAGTGTAACGGCGCACAGTGTATCCGACAAATTGTTTTAAATGGAATTTTACCTTAAACAAACTCGTAGGGAGTTTCCTGATAAACATAATAGTTCAGCCAATTCGAATAAAACAAGTGGGCGTGGCTTCTCCATGTCGAAACGGGGGTGCTGTCGGGATTGTCTTCGGGAAAATAATTGCACGGTACGTCTATCGGCAAGCCCTTGTTTTTATCCCGCGTGTACTCCAAAGCGAGGGTGTCGGTGTCGTATTCCAAGTGTCCCGTCATAAAGATTTGGCGGTTGTTTTTCGATTTAACCAGTAGGACACCCGCCTCATCGGATTCGGCAAGCACGGTTAAATCGGAACAGCCCTTGATGTCTGCGCTGCGCACTTCCGTGTGGCGCGACTGCGGAGCAGGAAATACGTCGTCGAAGCCGCGCAATAGGGGTTCTGCCTTTGTCATGCGTTTGTGTTTAAAAATCCCGAACAGCTTTTTATCCAAATCGTATTTTTGAATTCCGTAATGATAGTACAAGCCCGCTTGTGCGCCCCAGCAAATATAGAGGGTGCAAAAAACGTTTTCGGCCGCATAATCCATAATGCGCGTTAAGTCCTTCCAATAATCGACTTTTTCAAAGGGGAGCTGTTCGACCGGGGCGCCGGTTATAATCATTCCGTCGAATTTGCGTTTGAGCACTTCTTTTGAAGGAATATAAAAACGCTCCAAATGGTCGGCGCGCGTATTTTTTGTTTTATGATTTTCCATGTGTACAAGAGAGATTTCAACTTGCAAAGGAGTATTGCCCAAAAGGCGCAAAATCTGCGTTTCCGTTGCGATTTTTGTGGGCATAAGGTTTACAATGGCGATTTTTAAAGGACGGATATCCTGCGTTCGGGCGCGCTGTTCGGTCATTACAAAGATGTTTTCTTCTTCAAGCACTTTACGCGCCGGTAAATCCGAAAGAATTTTTATAGGCATAGCGTGCAAAGTATAGCAAATTTGTGATTTTTTTGCTATACTTTAGCGTATGATGCGCGCCGACACAAAAAAAGCCGTAAAAAAAATAAAGCATTTGATTTTTACCCCTTCAGCCGACATCGAAAAATTCAGGCAAAAATTGAATGCGGAATTTACCGTTCCTATTTTACCGAACCGTGTCGAACGCGAAAAGCGGAGTATCGGAGGAGTTGACTGCGACGTTTTTACCCCCGAGGTGTACGCATCGAAGCGCGTCCTCCTCTATGTTCACGGAGGTTCCTTTGTCGGAGGCTCATGCGCCGCATGGGGAAACTTTTGCGCTTCTTTTGCAAACGCATCATGCACAAGAATCGTACTGCCCGAAATTCATCTTGCGCCCCAATATCCCTTTCCGGCAGCCTTGGAAGATTTAAAGGCGGTAATAAAAAAACTCTACGCGGAAAACGACAGTATTATTATTGCAGGCGACGGTTCGGGTGCTTCAATCGCGGTTGCCCTTGTATTGTCGATTAAAGAAAAATTCCGCGGAAAAATCGACGAGCTGGTGCTTTTTTCCCCGTGGTTCGATATATCGGGAGATTCGGAATCCGTAAAAACGCCGTCAAAATACAACCGCGATAAAATCGTTTCTTCCGAAGCTATACGTGCAGCCGCCGAACTTTATACGTATTCGGCCAATTTGACAAATCCCCTTGTATCGCCGATGTTTGCGAGCCCCGAAATGCTTGCAGGCTTACCCGACGTATACATTCAAATGGCGGACGACGAGCTTTTAAAGCAGGATGCGCTGTGCTTTCAGGACAAACTGCGCAAAGCCGATGTTCCCTGCGAGCTCGATTTATGGGAAGGAATGATACACCTTTTTCAAATGGCGGATGAGTTTTTACCTCAGGCTCACTTGGCGGTTGAAAAAGCGGGCGCTCACATTAAAAACAGACAAGGATAAGTATGGAACTCGTTTCTCCTGCAGGCAATGTCGAAAAGCTGAGCTACGCATACGCTTACGGCGCCGACGCCGCATACATAGGATTAAAACGTTTTTCGCTTCGCGTAAAAGCCGATAATTTTTACGACGACGAATACAAGACGGTCAACAATCTCAAAAAACAATATCCCGGGAAAAAGCTTTTTTGCGCCCTGAACATCAGCTTTCACAATGCCGACATCGACAACTTTTTATCCGAAATCGATTATTTTAAATCCTATCCTTTTGACGCCTTTATCGTTCAGGATATAGGCATGGTGCGCACTATACAAAAACACTTTCCGAATGCGTCCCTTCATTTAAGCACGCAGGCGAACTGCATAAACCGCGAGGCCGTTAAAATGTACCGCGACTTGGGCTTTTGCAGGGTGGTGCTCGGGCGCGAAGCTTCTTTGGCGGAAATCGCCGAAATAAAGGATGCGGTGCCGGACATGGAACTGGAAGTTTTTGTGCACGGAGCGATGTGTATCGCCTATTCGGGCCGCTGCCTTATGAGCGCCTATATGAACGGCAGAAGCGCGAACGCGGGTTTTTGCTCGCACTCATGCCGCTGGGATTATTCGCTTGTCCAAAGCGGCTCTCTTGCTCTGGAAGAACAAAAAAGGCCGGGCGAGTATTTTCCGATTTTTGAAGGCGAAAACTTTACAGCCCTTCTTTCATCCAAAGATTTATGCATGATTGATAAGTTGGACGATTTAAAAAAAGCGGGAGCGGATTCTTTGAAAATTGAAGGGCGCATGAAAAGCCTGTATTATACGGCAATCGTAACGCGCGCATACCGAAAAGCAATCGACAGCTTGGAAGGCCGCATAAGCGCCGCCGAAGCCGCCCCCTTTATTGAAGATTTGTACAAAACAAGCCACCGCGCTTTCGGCACCGGTTTTTATTACGGAAAAGAAAATGCAAACGAAACGGTCTCGGGCGAAACGACAAGTGAGTACGATATGGCCGGTACCATCGTAAAAAAACTGAACGCGGCCGAAAGGGAAAAGATATTTTACGAGGCAAAAAAAGGCGCCTCCGAAGCCGAGCGTTCCCTCGACGGTATGCATCCTGAGGCGCGAAAAGCCCGTGAAAAAGATTTAGAGCTTCACCCCGAAAAAATTCCGCATTTTATAAAAGCGGACGAAAAGCGGCACTTGTACGAATATAAACCGGCAAATCAAACCCGAAGCGGCACCGAGCTAGAAGCCCTTTCTCCCGACTGCGCCGCTTTAAAAATTCCTCCCGATACTTATTGCTTTGTCGATCCCGAAACGGGAAAAATCCTGGATGCGGTACACCACAACACCCCCGGTCTTTTATTCACAAGCGCCGATTTACAAGACGGCGCCATTATACGGGTGAGGGCACAAAGGGAAGGTTGATATGTGCCGGAATATAAAAACGCTTGCAGGTATCGGCGTTTTATTGTTTTTCGCTTACCGCTTTATACTCAATCCGCTTAACGGAATAGAAGAAGGATGAAAAAGCAAGCTCGGCACAGTGTAATAATGTATACTATCTTTGCTTTTTTTTGCTTTGCCGGCGCTTTTTTACTCTGTTTTAAAACAATCACGGAAAACATTAAAAACGGTTTATCTATGAACTGGGAAAGCGTACAAGTTGTCGATATACAGGAACACATATTTACCGACTATCTTCCGTCAAAAAATCGAGGTTATACAATTCAAACAAAATATGTGTACAACATAAAATATATAATCGACGGTAAGCTGCAAGACATGACTCTTACCTTATTCAATACAAAATTGAACCCGGTTGATTTACGAATTGAGCCTCACACCCGTAAAATATATGTAAGACGAAAATTGCAAACACGGGATTATACGATCAGACTGTTCGCTTTGTTTATTGCGGCTTTGATAGGTTTGATTTTTATTCAGGAAATAATTAAAAAGTTAAAAAAAACTAATAAGCAATAAAGCCGTACCGACAGTATTCCCATAAAAATATGAATAGCATAAAAGCGGAAGCTGTGTTATAATAATTGTGCGATATATAAGATGTACTGATAATTTGTCATATTGATATATAAAGGAAGGTTTAAAGTAAGCGTCTAAAATGGCGTCGCTCACTTTAATTTGGGTTTTGCCTGTATATTTTATAAGGGCAAAACTTCATTATTTTATGTGCTTTCCGCTTGAAGCTGCGCTGCGGGTGCGCCTGTGTTACGAAAGCACAAATAAAACAGCTTCCAAAGTTGACACTTTGTTCCGCTGTTTTATTTTAAGGAAGGTTTTATGCCCACACTCCAAGTACGGAATTTACCTAATGCAATGTATCGGCAAATACATTATCTTGCCCAAAAGGAGCAAAAAACAATAACCGAACAAACTATATCTCTACTGCAGGAAAGTATTAACGAAAAAATCGGAAATAAAAACAGACGAAAGATTATCTTAAAAAAAATGGAAGAGCTTGATTTTACAGGAGAGGAGCTTCCGCATCCTGCAATACTATTGCGAGAGGATAGAGAACGATGATAGCTGTTCTTGATGCAAGCGCGGCTGTAGAAATGACATTGAATATGAAAAACGCATCTCATTTTAAAAGCATTTGTACAGAGGCGGATATAATACTTGCACCTGATATTTACCCGTCTGAAATAACAAATGTATTTTGGAAATATAAAGTCTTTTCAAAGCTGGATACAACAAAATGTTTAAAAGGTATAAAATATTGTATAGACTTGATAGACGATTTTATCGATACAAAATCCTTATATAAGGAAGTGTATAATGCAGCCGTAGAATATGAACATCCCGTCTACGATGTGTTTTATCTCGTTGCCGCAAAAAAGAATAAAGCAGTATTATTGACGTGCGACAAAAAATTAATAAAAATTGCCCGCACGATGAACATCGATATATCGGAATAATGCGGTTTTTATGCAGTAATTTAACTGCCCTCCTCGCACCTTACCTTTTTTCTCTACCTTTTCCCCGATTTTTTAGGGCGGTCTTTTTTAGCACTTTTCGCCGCGTTTGACGTTTGTGCAGGGCTTTCCTTCCACATAACCTGAATCGTCCGCTGAGCGACGTTTTCTATGCGCTTAAAATTCGGGCAGTCGGCGCGGTGAACGATAATTCCCCTTCCGCGCGACACATAGCCGACAATGGCATCTCCATAGCGGGGATTACAGCACTTTGCAGTCGACGCTAAAAAGTTTGCCGTGTCTCCTATGCGGATTTTAACGGGGGCGTCCGCTGTGCTTTCTTGCCGTAAGGCAGTACTTCCCGCCGCTTCCGCCCCGGGAAAAAGCCCTGCGCCGCCCGCGGAGTCCGAAGTTTCGGCTCCCGGCGGAGAGCCTTTAAGCGGCACGTTTTTTTGCGGCGTTCCTTTTGCGCTTTCCGTCTTTTGCACTTCCGTATCGCGGATTTTTGCGGCTTCTTTTGTTTCAGGCGGAGCGTTTGCGGCAAGCCATGCGCGTATTTTGGAGCGCGCCCGTGCGGTTTTTACCTGCGCTAATTGATTTTCCGTCGGGTGCGCCTGCGGGTTCGTCAAAATCTCGATAATTTGCGTGTTTTTTAAAGGCTTGGACAGGGGAATAATATGACCGTCGGCTTTTGCTCCCGTAATCGTTTCTCCGATGTGCGTGTGAATCGAATAGGCAAAGTCTATCGCCGTCGAACCGAAGGGAAGTTTCCGTACTTCGCCCTTGGGCGTAAACACAAAAATCGAGTCGCCCAAAAGTTCGCTTTTTATTTCGTTAAAAAAATCGCTGTCGGTTAAATGGTCTTTGCGCAGTTCTTTTAATTGATTGATAATCGTCAAACTGTCTATGTCGACCAAGTCCTTGTTCATCCCCTTTTTGTACAGCCAGTGGCTTGCAACTCCGTGTTCGGCCACCGCGTGCATTTCGTTTGTGCGGATTTGAATTTCCAAGGGGCGCGTTCCGCATAAAACGGTTGTGTGAATACTTTGGTACCCGTTCGACTTGGGCATGGCGATATAATCTTTAAAACGCCCTTCAAGCGGTTTCCACAGGTTATGCACAAGACCTATCATAATATAACAGTCGGCGGGGGTTTTACACAAAATCCGCATAGCGAGCAAGTCGAGCAATTCTTCGGCAGTGCGGTTTTTCTTTTTCATCTTTTGATAAATCGAATAAAAATGCTTAGCCCTTCCGTACACGTTCACTTCAAGACCGGCGCGGGAAGCCGCCTTGTAAATTTCTTTTTGCGCCTTTTCAAGGTAGTCGGTGCGCTCGCTTTTTTTTAAGGCGACAATGCGTTTTAATTGGGCAAAGACATCGGGGTTGGAATATTTTAAACTTAAGTCTTCCATTTCGATTTTTACCGCCGACATACCGAGGCGGTTTGCAAGCGGTGCCCAGATTTCGATAATTTCGGCGGCAAGCTGTTTTTGCTCTTCGCTTTCCAACTCGTCTATGTTTCGGATACGGTCGAGCCTGTCGGCCATTTTTACCAAAATAACGCGGATATCGTCGGTCATCGCAAAAAGCATTTTGCGGAATGAGTCGGCTTGTTCAAGCGTTTTGCTTTGCATATTAAGACCGGTTATGCGCTTTGAGGCGCGGACGATATTTACAATCGCGGGGGAGAATCGTTTTTCGGCTTCTTTTTCATCGGCGGTTTCAAGGTTGTAAATATTGTGCAAAAAGCCGGCGGTAATGCCTTCCGCATCGAGTTTGTTTTCCGCCAAAATGCAGGCAACGCGCATCGGGTGTAAAATATAAGGTTCTCCGCCGGGACGCAGTTTCGCTCCTGCGGCCTTACATAAAAAATCCCAGCCCGATTTTATAAGATCGGCATCCGAACCCGTATAATCCGGATATTCGCGGAAAAAAGTATCCAGCAAAACGGCGCTGTCGGTTACGGTTTTATTTAATTGAAAATCACTCATATTATTTTTCGAGCCCTTGTTACGCGCGGTAATCCCGATAAATCTTTAAATGTTATTATATCGCTAAAACCGGCCTTTGTCAGCGCATCCCGTGTGTCGGCAGCGTTGTATTCGCCCGTTTCAAGCAGTAAAACGCCGCCTTCTTTTAAAGCGTGCCGGGCCTGCGTTATAAGACGCCGTATTATGTCCGTACCGTCCTTTCCCCCGTCCAAGGCTAAAAGCGGTTCGTTTCTCCCGTCTTTTAAAAGTTCGGCTGCAACCCCGGAGGGGACATAGGGCGGATTGCTTACAATTATATCATAGCGGCTTTCGCTTACCCTGCCGGCCGGAGGGCCGAAAGCGAGTAAGTCCGCGCAAAAAAAACGCGGTTTTTCTATTTCGGAACGGTTCAATAAACGCGCCGCATTTTTTCGTGCAAGAAAAAGGGCGGTTTCGGAAATATCGGATGCGCGGGAAATAAGGCGAATGTTTTTAAATAGGCCGGAGCGGTTTTGTTCAAGCGTTTTAAGAAGCGCCAAAATAATACAGCCCGACCCCGTACACACATCGGCTATATACAGCCGGGAGCCGTCATAGGGCTGCGAGGCTTCGGCGCCCGGTTTTGATTTTTCAGTGCAGGCCGCTGCCTTTCCGCTTTTTTGTAGGTATGCGGCGCGTGTTTTAATTTCGTCAAGGGCGAGCTCAACAAGCAGTTCGGTGTCGGGCTTGGGAATCAAAACCGCAGGCGACACGCAAAAATCAAAGCCGAAAAATTCTTTATGACCGGTAATATAGGCGACAGGAAGACCGTCCCCCCTTTGAGCGATTCGTTTAAAAAATGCTTTTTGTTTTGAAGGAGAAAGCGTTTTGTCGTCGTGTGCTAAAAGAAAACTGCGGTTTGTGTGCAAAAGATTGCATAATATGCAGTCGGCGTCCAATGCCGCAGTAGGCGATACTTGTTTTGAAAAATCGGCGGACGAAAGAAGCCGCACCGCCTCTTTCCGCGCTTCACGTAGGGTCATACATTAAATATAATAAAAAAGGGGAATAAAAAACACTCCCAAATGCAGGCATCCGGGAGTGTAAAATCTGTTGATTTTTGGTCTACAGTAATATTATATATTATCTTACAAAAAAAACAAGAGTTTTACGGTTGAAAATTATTACAATTTGTTTCTCTAAAAAAAATAATTATGTTTTGTATAAAGGTCAATCCGCTTATTATATTCAGTTCTTTATTGTACAGATCTTTTGATTGTTCTATTTTATCAAATAGTTGATTTAAAGTAATAACTGCTCTTTGGTATGCATTATTGCTTTTTACTATATAAAGAAAAGAAAAAATACAAGCCGCAAAATCATGTAAAACGGGAACGGTTAAATATTTTTTCAGCTGTCTTTGACTGATTGAAGGAATATAAGTTGTAATATAATTCCGTATTTTCTTAGACGGTTTGATTTCTAACACTTGTGAGTTCAGTTGATTCAACATACAATTATTATGCGCAGCCGCATTTCTTACAAATTTAACAGGTTTTAAAAGCTTTTCAAACTTAGTTCTAATTTTATATTTTTCAGCATAGAATTCATAAAATGAAATTAAATCTCCAAATGTGAGAATTTCCACAAGATTCCATGATGAAAAAGCCTTTTGATACTTCTTAACCATATCATAAGTATATGTATTTGAATCAGGATATTGTAAAATATTATTAATTTTTTGCTGAAGATTGCTATGTTTTGTCAGGAATTCTGTTGTCAGTCCATATCCGTCTTCTAAATCATTCTCTGAAATATTTTTATTCAGATATACTTTTAACGAATGTTCAATCTCCAGTGTTATATCTAAAAGAGCCGCCCTGAATATCATATCAATTTTAGATAGAACTAAAAGTTGATTGAAATCCAATGAAATATATTGTCCGTATTTGTTATGCTTATTATTAATATATTTTCGGAAACATTTTGCATAGGCTTTTATTTTAAAATAATATGAATGATTTGAAAGGAATTCTTTTGCTTCATCTTCAGTGGAAATTTTAAAAGAAATTCCATTTGATTTCATGTGGTCGACTTGCTCTTGAATACTGAGTTTTTTCTTTTGCATATTATAAGTTTATTATATTTTTTTTATTTAATCTATAAATAAGGAAGTTGCGGCAAATATTATTTCCGGTTTAGTTTTTAAGCAGCCATTTCCAAACCGGAATGACCGTGATTTTTATACCGCCGATGTTTAATTCTTTTTCTTCGTCATACGTGATGATAAAAAATTTTTTTGCTTTTTTGACGACGGAAGCCGCCTGAACGAGGGCCTTTGTTTCTCGGTCATAGGAAATGTCGGAAACGGAATAGGCCGCTTGTATAACTTCCCCGGTTTTTTCTACAAAAAAGTCGATATCCAGATTTTGACTTTTAAGATAATAAACCTTGTCTTTATACCTATTCCGTAAATTAATTGCCACCAGATTTTCAAGCAACCGGGCTTCCGCCTTATCCAAAAACAGATTCAAAAGACCGTTGTCGCTGAAATAGTATTTGGGCGTTGTTTCTTTATCGACAAATTTGGAATAATAATTTCTAATTGCAAAAATCAAATATGATTGCTGCGCATAACCGACGTAATCGATAACCGCATCCTTACTGATACTTACGCCTACGGTTTTAAGAATATTATGCAATTTGGAATATGAAACTTCATCCTTAACGGATTCCGCAATTTTTTTTATTAAAAGCCGCAATCCGTTTGTGTTTCTTATTCCGTTTCTTGCAGCTATATCTCCGAGCAATACCTTTTGATATATGCTTGAAACATATTCCCGCTTATCTTCATATTGAATGCTTTCGGGAAAACCGCCGAAGTAAAAATAGGTTTTAAATGCTCTTTTGATTTTCCCCCTGTCTTTTGTTCCGAGTATAGCCTTTTCTGAAAAATCAATATTTTTAGCGGTAAGAAATTCTTTGAAATTATAAGGAGTTACATATTGAGTACGGTATCGTCCTCCCAAGCGGCTTTCAATTTCCTGCGAAAGCATTTTTGCATTGCTTCCGGTAATGAATATATGTTCTTTTGAATCCGCCATGCGCCGCGCAAACTTTTCCCAGCCGTCAATATTTTGAACCTCATCTAAAAAGAACCAACCACGCTTATCGCTCATTTCCGCTTGTACGGAAAGAATATCATTAAAATCTTCCAAAGAAAACTCGGCAAGACGCTCATCTTCAAAATTAATGTAAATAATTTGATTCCAATCGGTTCCGGCCGCAATTAAATCCTGAACGATTTTATACAGCAATGTCGATTTTCCCGCACGCCGTAATCCGATCAAAACATAATTGACATTCATATCGAATTTATATTCGCGGTCAACAATCTGGAAGTTTTTTATTAAGTTTCGCTGATCGTAAATAACGGTTTTTAATAATTCACGTTTCATACGCCCTTGCTCCTGTCGGATATAAAAGACAAAATCATGCTTATATTGTCGATTATACTCGACAATCTTGAAACGGTCAATAGAATAAAAAAAAGCCGATACGGAAAACCGTACCGGCCGTTAGCAGGAGTAGGACTTGAACCTACGACCTCCGGGTTATGAGCCCGACGAGCTGCCAGCTGCTCTATCCTGCGTCGTGTCCCGTTATTATATAGGAGTACTTAACTTATGTCAAGGACTTTTTTCTTGATTTTTCGTTTTTTTCAACCGGCCGGGTACTCATCAAAAATCTTTTTTTATGTTATTATCAGGATATGAAAAAAACGCTTTGCAATGATTACCTTGAAATAACTATAGACAGTCTCGGCGCCGAACTTACGGCAATAAAACTGCGCAGCGGTATCGACGTTTTGTGGCCGGGAAAAGAGGGGGTGTGGAACTCTCATGCACCCCTTTTGTTCCCCTGGTCGGGCAGGATAAAAAACGGCCTGTTTACTCATAAAGGAAAAACCTTTGAGGGGAACATCCACGGCTTTATCGGGCATACCGAACACCGCTGTACAGCAGAAAGCGCCGATACTTTAAGCTTTGAAGCGTCAAGCTCTTCCGACACGCTCAAACTCTTTCCCTACGATTTTTGCCTCGTACAAACCTTTAAGCTTGAAAACACAAAACTCACCCATACCGTCGAAGTTACAAATACGGGAGCCGAGCCGATGTTTTTCGGACTCGGGTTTCATCCGGGCTTTATATGCCCCTTTGCTCAGGAAAAAACGGTTGCAGGTAAAGTCAAAAACGCCGCAGGCAAAGTCAAAGATGCAGCCCGTTATGAACTGGTATTCGATACACCCGAAAGGCCCGATTTAATCGATATTACAAAAAACGGTCTTCCGTCCGGAATAAAAACTCCTCTTTTTTATCGGGAAACGCGGGGCATCGCCTTAACGGACGATTTATTTAAAGGCGAGACCGTCTGTCTTGCAGGTCTAAAGGGAAGCTCAATCACCCTGCGCGAAAGGCCGCCCCGGCAGTCAAATGACGGGTTTCAAAACGGGGGAGAGACTCATTCCCTGCCGAAATCTTCGAGCGCCGTATTACAAGCGGTGGAAGTCGGCATAGAGGACATTCCCTATCTTTTGTTGTGGAGCGCGGCGACCGAAAAGCTTGAGTTTATCTGTATAGAGCCTTGGTACAGCCTGCCCGACTTTGAAAGCGCCGAAAGCGAATGGGAAACAAAGCAAAACCTCTTGCGCTTGGAAGCGGGAAACACCTTTACGGCGCGCTTGGCGCTGACATTTCATATAGCATAACGGCGGCGGCTTGAGCGACGTTCAGGCTGTCCAAAACCCGTCCCCCCTTTGCACTTTGCGCTCCGGGAATACTCACCGTGTAATCGCAGAGGCGTTTTATGCTGTCCGATATGCCGTGTTCTTCGTTGCCCAAAATCAAAGCGAGGGCCTTGTGCCCGTGCGCGTGTAAATCCCTCACGGAAATTTTTCCGCCCGCATCGGCTGCACAGCGCAGTATTTTTCCGTCCATATCGTGTAAAAGGGCGGGCAAAGAACGCACCGTATAAAGGAGAACCGACTCCATGCCGCCCTGTGCGTTGCGGTATGCGCTTGTCGTTATAAGAGAAGGCGCCTGTTCGGCCGTCATAACGATGTGCTTTATGCCGAAAAAAGCGGCCGACCGTATAATGGCTCCCGCATTTTGCGCATTGGCTATATTATCGAAGATTAAAATCCGTTCACGGTTTTGAGCCCATTCGCGAAGTCCCGCAGGACTGACCGGCAAAAATGCGGGCGGCTCTATCATTGCCGTAAGGCCCTGATGATGAACCGAACCCGAAAGCTTTTCCAATTCGCAAGCGTCCTTAACCTGATTATAGGGCGCCTTGCGTTCCGCAAGTTTTTTGCATAAAAAGCCGAAAGCGGCAGCGCGCTCGGCAGTGTAATAAAAACGCTTTATTTTTTGCGGATGTAATTCGGCCAGGGCGCGGACCGCCGCATAACCGCAAACCGCCAATTCTTCCCGTTGTTTATTTTTCATATTGTTGAGTATAGCGTATTTTTATGGTAATCTACAAGCGGAAAACACAAGCTATGAGTACGTATACTGAATCAGGACAAGCGGCGGCGCAAAAGGTCCAAAAAAACTCCTTTTCACGGAACTCCGGCCGCTATCCTTTGAATGTCCTTATAAAACCCGTTTCAGGCGGATGCAATATGAACTGTACTTATTGTTTTTACTGCGACGAAATGGAAAACCGCTCGCAAAAATCATTCGGTATCATGACCGAACAAACGGCGGAACATCTTATTCAAAAAGCGCTTGACGGAACACACTCGGCATGTACCTTCGCCTTTCAGGGAGGAGAACCGACTTTACGGGGCTTGGACTTTTTCCGTTTTTTTTGCGATGCGGTACGCTCATACAACACTCATAAAATTCCCGTACAATTCGCGCTTCAGACAAACGGTATCGTTATCGACAAAGAATGGGCGGCTTTTTTTGCCGAAGAGGGCTTTTTAATCGGTCTTTCGATGGACGGCAACAAACGCATCCACGATTCTTTACGCAAAATACATGCCGGCGGAAAGGGGACACACAAGAGCTTAAACGGGCAGCAGGGCGGCTCGGCTGTTGAGGGAACCTTTAACAAGGTGCTGCACACCGCCCGCCTTTTCGACAATCACCGCGTCGAATACAATATTTTAACGGTAGTGAGCGCCCCTCTTGCAAAAAATATAAAAGAGGTATATGAATTTTATTTACGCAATAATTTTATGTATCAGCAGTATATTCCCTGTTTGGATCCGATAGGGGAAAAAAGCCCCGCGCACGAATGGTCGCTTACGCCCGAAGTGTACGGGGATTTTCTTAAAACGCTTTTTGACCTGTGGTACCGCAGTTTTAAGCGGGAAAAACCGGTTTCTATACGCTATTTCGACAACCTCGTTTTAATGCTTTTAGGCCGCCCGCCCGAATCGTGCGGAATGCTCGGCCGCTGCACCTTTCAGCATGTAATCGAAGCGGACGGAAGCGTTTTTCCCTGCGATTTTTACGTCCTCGATTCCTATAAATTAGGCAATATTCATACCGCCGGCTTTGAAGATATTGCAAAGGCGCGCGAAAAAATCGGCTTTATAGAAAAATCCCTGCACACGGACGAAGAATGTAAAACTTGTAATTGGTATCCCCTGTGCAGGGGCGGCTGCAGGAGGGACAGGGATACCTTTACCGATAAGCCCTTGGAAAAAAACCGCTTTTGCGCTTCATATAAGGCATTTTTTCCCTATGCTTACGAGCGCCTCGCCGAGATTGCGCGGATTATAGGCTCCCGCCGTTTTTAGAGCGTTCCGAGCGCTTCCAAGTCAAGCTCTCCTGCAGTACAGGGAACGCGGATATCCCAGTTTTCAAGCACCGCCGGATGAAGCTCTCCGAAAATACCGACGGGCTTACCCTTTACAATGAGGCGCGCTTGCCGTCCGGGAATAAAGCGCGGGTCGGACGCTCCTTCAACCGTATATTCATGATTTAAAAAGTACAAAAGAGAAGCCGTTTCGCTTGCCGCGCCGTTAAAGTTCGCATCGGAAGCGGCCGTCAAAAAGCCCAAGTATTGGCGCGTCCGTGTTCCCGTTACTTCTTCATCGCATAAAAAGGCGGTTTTTCCGATTTCAAACACCTTGTGCGGGTACACCGCATTGCCGGAAACGGCTTCTGCGCTTAAAAGCGAGGGGATAATCGACGGCCGCACAAACTGATAGTTTTCGCTCATCGGGTTCGATACTTCTATAACGTCGGCTCCGTCTATGTTCATGCGCTCGATATAGTCGCGTTTTGAGCCCAAATAGTTAAAAATCATTTCCTGATAGCCCAAACCTATCATTAAGCTTTTGGCTTTGCGGCTTAAAAGGGTAAGCGGTGTTAAGCGGCCGATGGTAAAATCACGGGGTTTTTCGGGCTTAAACGAGGGTAGTTCGCGCCCCAGCATTATGTCTTCTATAACGTCGACTTCATGCAAAAAGTCGTTGCGGTAAGGCGGCGGCATAATCGTAATAATACCGTCTTTTTCGGTCGCTTCAACGCCCATGCGGGCAAGGGCTGCAAGCATTTCGGATGCCGAAAGGTTTTCGCCCAAAAGCTTTTGGGCCGCTTTAACCGAAGCCGAGGCGGAGCTTTGAAAATACAGGGGCGTTACGATGTCTTTTCCGAAACCCGTATCGTAGGGGTGCTTTATAAGACAGGGTAAAATTTTGTAGCCGGCATCGAAAAAGTCGCAGGCGACAATCATCGTTGCAAGCAACAGGGAGGGCATGTCGGTTCCGGTCATTTCAACCAAAAGATCGCTGTCGCCGACCTGCACCGCACCCAAAGCCGCACTGTTGATAATAGGCGCCATCGACAGGGTATCTCCCGAAGCGTCGCTTAAAAGCGGAAATTTCGGCATATCGGCAATGATGTGCCCGTATTCTTTTC
Organism: Treponema sp. HNW; assembly: GCF_050320395.1. GTDB lineage: Bacteria > Spirochaetota > Spirochaetia > Treponematales > Treponemataceae > Treponema_C. The sequence continues at coordinate 2,566,974 of NZ_CP144459.1, read as the reverse complement.
CCTTAGGATGCTCGGTAACGATTTGCCGGCAGCTCATCGGCTTATCAAAGCCCAGCGGCACAAAGCTTGTGTTATCCGGATCGACTGCATGGTAGGAAACCGGCCACTTGATTTGGGCGTAGCGGTATACGCCCATGGAAATGGAGCGGCGCTTTCGGCCGAAGTTCCAGCAGAGTTTTTCCTGCGTTTGAATGATGTCCAAAAGCATGGGCTCGTCTATCGGTTTTCCCGATATGACAAAGGCCGTCATAAAGGGGCGGATATCTTTGAGGGCGGGGTCGACATTTACGACGCGGTTTCCATAGTCCTTTGTGCTGTCTGCAAAAGACAAAAAATCGTTGTACAGCGTATAGCCGGTCTTTGAAGGCTGAACGGCCTGTACATTTTTATGCAGTTTAAGCTGGCGGGCAAGACCTGCCGTGGACCACAGGTCGGGGCGGTTCGTATCGTTCAATTCGATTTTTATTATCCGCTCGTTTTCGGGCGCTGCGGAATCGGGCTTTTCGTCCAATTCCGCCTTAGCGCAGGTGAGGCGGTCTTCCAGTATATCGTAGGAATAGGTTTCACCGAGTAAGTTAAAAAAAAGTTTTTCGTTTACGTCTATTTTAGGCATATACTCTCCATGTACAGTATAGGGATTATCTGAAAAATTCGGTTTCGGAACGAGGCTATTATATCAAAAGAAAAGAGCGTTGTCTATAAAAACGGAAAACGCGAAACGAACAATAGAGATTTAAAACTGTCCGGGGCCACAGCTGCGGTTTACGATTTAAATAAATTCCGCCGAACGGGGGCGTATCGAGGCTGTCAATTCTTCATGGGTACGGTATTCAATATAAGAGATAAGATGCTTGGTTCCGGGGGAGCGCAGAACTTCAAAGCCGATCTCGGTTCCCGATGCCTCCGTTTTTTTCCAGCGGGGCTGTAAAATCAATACAAAGGGGGCCGGGGTTGTTTTCCATGCAAGAGCAAAAGAAGCCTGATAGTCAAAATCCGTATCGGGGTCAATCGGTACCGGGAACCGGATTCTGCATCCTCCCGCGCTTATATCGATTAGGAGGCCGGGAAAAATACAAAGGTCGGGTACCAGTACCTTCCCGGTTTCTGAAAATCGTTTATCTTTACGTTCTTTAAATGCCATTGAGGTCATTATACATCCGATTTCGCTTAAAGGCAAGTCTTTTTTTTAGATTTTGGAGATTTAAAAAAAAGACGGGTTTCGGGCGAGAGTGCTCTCCGTCAATCTTCTCCGTAATAAAATCGAACGCGGATAAGGGCGAATAACAGGGCAAAAACCGAAAAAGACCATAAAAAACCGCTGAATCCGGCAAAAAAATTATATATGCCGTGGCAAAATACCGCGGTAAAAAAGGGCATAAGCCGGACTCGGTATCCCTGTGCCGAACCTTGTTGTTTTTTTTCTTTTGACTCTTTTACCGATAACACAAAAAAGTATGACAAACCCGCACAGAGGCTGTGTAAAATCACGGCGGTGCATAAGCGTAAAATCGAATAATTGGTGCCGGCTATACAATAAATGAGGGTTTCAAAAGAACCGACTGTTGTTCCGGCAATAAGGGCGGATGTAAGTCCGACTGCACGGGAACCGTCTTTTATAGGAACTAAAAATAAAAAAAACGCTTTAGAACCTTCTTCTATCACACCGTTGAATAAAAGAGCGCCGAAAAATACCGCCCATAGAGATGAAGCATTAAATGAAAAAAAGCGCTCTGATATAAATTGCAGGCCGATGATCGGAACCAGGGCGGCAAAACCGGCAGCTCCGGCCCATAGTATATGGTTTAAACGAAAGCCGGAAACCTTAACGGCCGCCGCATATAAAAGCGGGACAAGGGGTAAAAAAGAAAGGCCGAGTTTTATGTATAATTCCATAGTTTCGTCTCCGGCTTCGTATCATAACAAAAATACTGTACAGGTGCAATAAAAGATTGTATAGTAAAAATCGTGAACTGCATTATTTTAGTCGGCATTCAGCATTCGGGAAAAACAACGGCAGGCACATTGACCGCGGAGCGGTTCGGATGTGAATTTTTCGATATAGATAAAATTATCGAAAAAAATACCGGCCTGAGCTGCCGGAAGCTCTACGCCGAAAAAGGCCCTGAAGCTTTTAAACAGGCGGAACGGGAAGCTTGTGTTTTTTTGAAAAATCGCCTTCAGCCCCGCCGGAGCGGAATCGAAAACACCGGAGCATCCGGAACGTCCGCAGGCTTTTTGAAAGCCGTCATCGCAGCCGGAGGCGGTATTTGCGACAATCCGCGCGCTTTTTCCGTATTGGAAGCAATGGGCCCCCTTATCTATCTGCATGCGGCAGAAGAGACGGCCTTTGAGCGTATTTGTGCGCGCTCAAAGCGGACGGGAAGCTTTCCGGCTTATATCGAAAAACGGAATCCCGTAAACGATGCCGCGCGCCGCTCGATTTTTCACGAAGTATATATTCAGCGAACGGCCGAATATAAAAAAAAGGCGCATGTACACATCGACACGGAAGGTTTAACCCCCTATGAAGTGTCACGCGCCCTTTTTACGGCTGTTCGGGCTTTGTATGCTCAGGCCGAACAGTCTTAAACACGGCTCGGAATTTGGCGTTTTTCAACCGCAGCAACCGCCGCCGCATCCTCCGCATCCGCCCGATCCGCAGCCTCCGGAGCCGCATCCGCCTTCTTCATGCTCGTGATGACCGCCGCATCCTCCGGAACCGCAGCCGCAAGAATCCGAACGGGCAGCTTCGATTTCTTCATCCGTAGCTTTGCGTACGCTTTCAACGTTTACATCGAAAAAGAGGGTTTTCCCGGCCAGTTCGTGGTTGGCGTCGATGGTAATATCGTCGCCGTCGATCTTTGTAACACGGACAATCCGGCTCATAGAGCCCGAACCCGTTTCAAACTGCATCCCGACTTCGATTTGAGCATCTGTTTCGAAATTGGAACGCGGAATCGTTACTACCAAATCGTCCGAATATTCGCCGTATGCTTCGGCGGGCTCAATACTCACCGACAGGGTATCGCCGGCTTTTTTACCTTCAAGTTCTTTTTCCAATCCGGGAATCAAATTGCCGTAGCCGTGTAAATACTCCAAGGGATCGGAACCCTCGGAAGAATCCAAAAGAGTTCCTTCTTTGTCTTTCAGCGTATAATGGATTGCCGCCATTACATCTTTTTCTATAGTCATAATGCTTCCTCTATGTGCTTAAGCACTGAAAATATATTGCGTAAAAGATTTTAAATTCCGAAATGAATTAAAAAGCTTGAACGACTTCCGTTACTTCGGGAATTTTATCCTTGAGCATTTGTTCAACACCGTGCTTTAAAGTCAGTGTAGCCATAGGGCAGCTGCCGCATGCTCCCGTCAATCTGACCATGACCTTGCCGCCGTCCCGTAATTCCACAAATTCAACATCCCCTCCGTCGGCTTGCAGCCGGGGACGTATATATTCAAGGCATTCCCTGATACGTTCGATAAGTTCCAAAGTTAACTCCGTATAATAATTTTTTAAAATATACACTTTTAGGCGGTACAGGGTCAAGCTCCTTCACGAAATACCGATTTTATGCTATCATATATGAAATAGAAAGGTTATAAAAGACTGTCGAAAAGCAACGGCTTTTCAGAACGTACTCGGAGTGCGGTTTTTAATCCCGATCATTTTATTTTAGGAGCTGAATATGGAATTATATGAAAGAATAGCCGCCTTTGCAGGTAAATACGGATTAGCCGTGAACGGCCCCGATATAACTTCCGTAATAGACGGGTTACTCTATGATATGCAGGCGGGACTTGACGGACAAGATGCCTTGGGCAAGCCGGCTTCTCAAGAGATGATTCCTACATGGACGAATCCGCCCGAAACCGCTCCTAAAAATCAAAGCGTTATCGTCATTGATGCAGGCGGTACAAATTTCAGAACCTGTCTGGTAAGTTTTGACGGCGAGGGCAATCCTTCCGTCAGCGAATTAAAAAAATCTTCAATGCCGGGAATTGAACGCGAATTTTCCAAAAAAGAGTTTTTCGATACAATTGCCGCAAATCTTGATTATCTTAAACATAAAGCATCGAAAATCGGTTTTTGTTTTTCATATGCAATGAAAATTACGCCCGAAAACGACGGAGAGGTCTTAAGTTTTTCGAAGGAAATAAAGGCAAAAGAAGTGGTGGGTGCTTTAGTAGGCCAAAGCCTTTCGGATGCCCTTGTTGAGCGCGGATGGACGCGTCCCGAAAAAATCGTATTATTGAACGATACGGCGGCAGCTCTTTTGGCGGGGGCCTCGCAGGCTGCGGGAGGGCGGCGGTATAGTTCCTATGCGGGTCTTATTTTGGGAACGGGCATGAATACGGCTTACATTGAATACGGCCCCATAGCAAAAATAAGGGGGCTGCGTGCCGATATCCCCTGTGAGCAAATCGTTGTCTGTGAATCGGGTATATTCGATAAGGCGGTACGAAGCTCATTCGATACGGATTTCGATAAGACGACGCAAACGCCCGGCCGCTATCTTTTGGAAAAAATGTGTTCGGGAGCTTATTTGGGAGCGGTTGCTTCCTACGCGGTACGAGCCGCCTGTAATGACGGCTTGTTTTCGGCTCGCGCAGCCGAGGCTTTACGGGCTGTAAACGAATTTACTCTTTTCGATATGGACCGCTTTTTATACACGCCCTTTAAAACGGATACGGTATTGGGAGCCGCCCTTGCAAAGGGTACGCAGGCTGATTACGACACTCTCTACTTTTTATTGGATATTTTTGTAGACCGCTGTGCCCGTCTTGCGTCCGCAATTATGGCCGCCGCTATTATAAAAACGGGAAGGGGAAAAAATCCTTCTATGCCTGTAAGTATTTTATGCGAAGGTACCACTTTTTATAAAACGCATAATCTGAAAGAACGCATTTTAGGTTATTTGAATACCGAATTGATACAAAAACGCCGCATTTATTACGAAGTGCTGACTTTGGACAATGCGATTATCTTGGGAGCCGCCCTTGCCGGAGTGTCTGCATAAAAAAAACTTAAAAAACATTCTGTTTTTTTTACGGGTTTTATGTTGTGTTTTTCCGCTTATATCGCCTGTACGCTCTTTTGCGCAAATACGGCCTGCAGGACAGGCCCCCTTCAATAAAAAACTTTCGGTTATTCAAACCGAATACTTCGACTTTATTTTTCCCGAAGAGTCGGCCCGTTCGGCCCGCAGTCTTGCATCCCGCGCTGATGGTTTATATCGGGATATCTGCAGCCGCTTTGAAAGCCCGGTCATAAGCTCGGCAGGTTTTTCGCGTATTCCGGTCTTTATCACGCGTGAAACCGAAGTTTTGAACGGCTATTTTACGGCCCTGCCTTATAACCGCATAGTGCTGTATGATTCTCTTCCTCCCCGGTCCTTTGCCGTTTTTTCGGATACGCTGTTGTCGGTTTTTTATCATGAACTGGTGCATGCCGTCAGCTTAAATATAAAAAGTCCTTTTTGGCAGGGATTTTCCCGTGTTGCAGGTGATGTTTATTCTCCCTCTCTTTTATTGCATTTGCCGACTTCGTTTATTGAAGGAGCCGCCGTTTCTTTTGAAAGTATCGGAGGTCAGGGACGTTTAAATGACGCTTACAGTATGCACGTTGTCAGGCAGGCGAAAATCGAAGGTAAATTTCCCGATTGGCGCAAAGCCGCCGGTTCCTATACCGCCTATACCGACGGTTCTCTGCCCTATATGTTCGGCGCCGCCTTTGCCCGGTATCTTCAAAAAACATACGGAATGCATCTGTATGCCGAATTTTGGAAGCAAAGCGGCCGTTCCCATGTATTTAAGCTTTCGGCGGGTATTTTTAAAAAGGTATACGGGGTAAGCTTAAATCGGGCTTGGAAGGATTTTGAGCAATCCCTTGAAGTCGACACGGCGTCCGATTCCGAGGTAACCGCGCTGTTTCCGGAAAACGATACCGAGAATAAGGACGCCGTAAAAGGGCGGCATTTATATCAGTCTCTTACCTTTGCGGAGGATACTCTTGCATGGTACGATGAAGCCTCTTCCTCGGTTTGGAAGGTTCATGTTAATGCGGACGGTTCAATTACGAAAAAACCCGTTTTTTTATATATGAGCGATTTACGCGAGCGTTTGAGCTTTTCGCGCGGCGGGGATTTTTTGGTTTCGTCGGGTTTGCAAAGCAGCCCCGAGGCTCAAAGCGTTGTAAGTATCTACGATGTGAAAAAAAAACGTATCGTTTTGCAAACGGAGGGGTTGCGTTCCGCGGCTTTTATCCGTACGAAAAATGAGCAAAACCTGCTTGCAGGCCTAAGACGCGAAGGCGATTCGTTTTATATCATTCTGTACAATATTTCATCCGCAGTGCCGGATCCCGTGCACAAGATTCCCGTGGAGCGTACGGTCTTTCCCTTTGATATATGCGATGCCGGAGACGGACGCCTGGTATGTATAATGAAAGAAAGGCGGAACGGATATTCCGATAAGCCTTTTTCGGCAGAGGGGGAAGTTTTTTTTTACCGGCTGTTTTTTTATGATATACAAAGCGGCCGCTCGTATTCTTATGCGCTTTCTCCTGTCGACGGGATTTTCCCCGCCTTCCATTCTCTTTCCGTACATGAAGGAAAAGCGTTTTTTTCCTGTTCCCTCGGTCCGGATTTTCAGCCCGTCCTTGCAGCCGCCGACTTAAGCGCATTTACGGAACCGGCAGAAAATGCCGCATATGCCGATTTGCGGGAACTTCCCGTTTTATCGGTACAAAAGGCACAGTATTCCGGCGGCGTATTTTCCCCTGTTCCCTTCAACGGAGGCACGGCCTTTATTTCGCGTTTTTACGAGTCCCGCCGTCTTTCGGTTTTTTCTCGGGAACAGACGAACAATCTTTTTAATGATGCATACCGTTTTGTTTTTACGCCTGCAAAACAGGAGATTGTGCGGGAAGACGAGGCTTTTGCAGCAGAGCTTCCTTTTTCGTATACGCGCCCGTACCGCCCGTTTTCGTATTTAAAAAAAGGTACCGTCGTACCCTTTGCCGGTTTTTTAAATGCGGCCTTTTTTGACCGCTACGCTCCCGATACGCAGCCTTTGGGACTTTCGGCTTTCAGCGGAGACCCCGCAGAGCGTTTTTTGCTTGCCGCGGGAGCCGGTATGGATCCGATCAACCGGAATTATAATATCAATGCCTTTGCTTCTGCGGCGAGCGGACGATTCGGCTTTGCGGCGGGTTTTTATACTCAAGCGGATTTGAAAAAGAGTGCACTCGAAAAGGCTGCGGTAAAACTTTCCGCCGATTTTGAATTGCCCGCAGGTATTCCCTTTACCTATATTTACGGGGCGAACAGTGCATACTTTTTTTATACGCTTTCAAAAACACCCTTTACACCTGCGGGGTATTTATTGGAAAATAAAACCGAGCTTGCCCTGCGTTTTGCAAAAAGAACGGGAACGGGTGTATACGAGACGCTGGGTATTAAAGCCGGTTTTTTTGTTTTTGCGTATAAAAACGGTAATCCTCTGAACGATAAAAATCCTTGGATAGGAGCGCACGCCGTTGAAGTGGCCGTGCGGCTTCCGTTTTTGCTGCCTTTTAAAAATCCGCGAGGCTTTACGCTAAATCTACCGACCGCGTTTAATGCTGCATATTATATAAATGCATTGCGTGTATGGGAACTGCAAAGCACTGCCGTTTTATTTTCATATAATATGCAGACGCCCCTTCCTTTTATACCGATTTTTATACGCGAAATAACCCTTGACGGGGGTGCGGATTATACGCTTTTTTATAATCACAAATCTTTTTTATATGTTCATTCAAGTTTGTTTTTTGTCTGTTCTCTTAATTCGGGAAGCGCAACGGGAGTTCCCTTTAACCTGGGAGTTTCCCTCAAATGGATTCCTCCCGAAACGGGACCGGATGATTTTCGGTTTTCACTTAAATTCAATCTGAAGCTATAAGTAAATCTTTTAAAAATCGGATTTTTTAGAAACTATCAACTATACATAAAAGGCAATCACGTGTATAATAATAAAAAGGAGGCGGTTTTGGCACGCGGTTCCGGTATCGGTAAAACCCTGGCATTGCTCGTTTTGGTCGTTATTTTAATTTTAGGCGGAATGCTGTGGTTTGATTATTTGGGTATAATCAACGCAAAAAAGCTCTTTGCACCGGTGTACGGATTATTCGGTATGCAGATTCAAACCTCCGTGTCCAATGCGGATGCCGACCCCTCTCTTGCCGCAAATTTGGATGAAGACCGTTTGGCTAAACGTTTGGAAGCCTTGAATATCTATGCCGAAGAACTTGCCAAGCGCGAAAAAGATATAGCCGCAAAAGAGGCTGAAAACACGCAAATAGCTCAAAAACTTGAAGAAACCCGCCTCGCCCTCGAAGAACGCGAAAAAACATTTAACAATGAAGTAAAAAAATACGATGATAGAAATGTAAACATCGAACAAAATGCAAAAAACCTGAACAGTATGCGCCCGGCGGATGCCGTGGAAATACTGAATGCAATGGAAGATCAGGATGTTATCGACACCCTGCGTAAGGTCGAAGAGATGGCGGCCGCTGCAGGAAAAATGTCGCAAGTATCGAACTGGCTTTCCATGATGCCCCCCGACAGGGTGGCGGCTCTTCAGCGTAAAATGACGAGTAAACCCGTATCCATTCAATAGTCCGATGTTTACATCGGAGGTATGCCCATGCAGGCATTGCATACTCATCTTGAACGGCCCGTTTTGCCGGCGCCGCAGCGGGGATTTTCGGTTCAGGGATTGAACACCCCTCCTCAAGGTGAATCTTCTTTCCAAACACTCCTTAAAAAAGAAGTGTTTATGCAGGAATTTAAAGCCAGGGAAGGCCCTCCTGAACGGAGCTTTGACTCCGTAAACGGTATGCGAAGCGAAGGTGAAAACGCTTCGCATAAAACCGGAAACACCGCTTACAGTCAAAAATCTCGTGAAGACCGCCCGGAGCGGGCTTCGGCGGAAGCCGAAAAAAAGGCCGCGGTACATGATGAGTTCCGTGACAAGCCGGATGAAACAAGGGCTTCCGATTCTCAATCGGAAACGGGAAAAACCGCCGGAGCCGAGGCGGCAGAAGGTGCTGCCATGGCGGAAGCCGGAGAAAAAGCGGGCGGACAAACAGCCGAAGAGGCGCTCCGTGCGGCACTTGCGGAAAAAAACGCTTTAAACGTTGATGAGGCCGATGAAAACGCCGTCGTAAAAAACGCAGTCTTTGAAGCGTACAAGGCGCCTTATGCAAAAAAGGCCGCCGCAGATGAGGAAAACGAAGGACTTTCGGTGAACGCGGAGAAAAGCGGTACGGATGAGCTTTTAAGCGCACAAGCCGCCGCTTCCGCCCTTGTTTCTCTTGAACAAAGGACTGAGGTGCCGACGCATAAAACGCGCCGGACGGAAGCCGCCGAGTTTAAAGCCGAAGATGCGGAACTTGAAAACGTTTTTGCATCGGATAAGCTCAATCGTGCCCCCGAAGAGCCGGGCCTAAGCCTTGCGGAAATTCCCGCGATAAAGGTGCGCGATGAGCGTACAAAGGCCGCCGCCGAGGATAAAAAACAAGCCTTATTGTCTTCGGTGCGCTATGACGGGAAGGGAAATGCCGAAGCAGACATTTTATTGAATCCGGCCGACGGAGCAAAGGTTACCGCCGATCCTGCGGTTTTGGGAAAAGACGGAAATCCCTCGTTTACGGCGGAGGTACGGGAGTCCAAACAGGCAAACTTTGCTTCAATGCTTTCGTCGGAAATCCGCACTAATGCCGCCGACTTGGTAAAAACCGGCTCGATTATACTTCGCGACGGGAACAAGGGAACAATCAATTTAATTTTACACCCCGAAGAGCTCGGAAATGTTAAGATACGTTTGCAAATTTCCGACAATATATTGACGGGACGTATAACGGTTGCAAGTGAAGAAGCGTACAAGGCATTTAAAGCCAATATCGCCTCGCTGACCGACGCTTTTACCGCAAGCGGCTTTGATACCGCCGGCTTTGATTTAAGCTGGTCGGGGCAAGAGCAGGGCGGCGGACAGGCTGACGGCAGACAGGCTGACGGCAAAAATGCCGCACGTAATCCGCTTGCTTTCCGCTATGACGAACAAAATCCGGTACTCGATGCCGATGAAGCCGACTACCGTGTGCTTGAATCGCGTCCGTACGTAAACCTTATAGCCTAAGGGGAGTTGTTTATGGATATAAACACAAAGATGAGTGCTGCCGATACGCTGAAAACACAGCTTGAGGTTGACAGATTCAACAAAACGCTTGCAGTAAACGGACGTGCCGCAAGCAGGGAATTGGGCAAGGATGATTTTTTAAAACTGCTTATTACACAGCTTTCCCATCAGGATCCGCTGGCGCCGATGGAAAACACTCAGTTTATTGCGCAAATGGCGCAGTTTTCGTCGCTGGAGCAAATTACGAATATGAGCGCAGGCTTTAACCGTTTGGCTTCCATGCTGACAAATACCGAGGCGGTCAATTTGACGGGAAAAACCGTGGATATAGGCACCGAAAACGGACTTATTACCGGAACGGTTCAGTCCGCATCGCGCGGCGAAAATCCGCAAGTAATAGTAAACGGAGTTCCGTATACTATGTCTCAAATTGAACGCATTTACGCACACTAAGAGGAAGTACCGATATGATGAGATCACTTTATTCCGGCGTATCCGGAATGCAAAATCACCAAACCCGTTTGGACGTTATAGGTAATAACGTCGCCAACGTAAACACCACCGGCTTTAAACGAGGCCGCGTTAATTTTCACGATATGATTTCGCAGCAGCTTTCGGGCGCGGCAAAACCCACCACCGAAGTGGGAGGAGTAAACCCCAAGGAAGTCGGCTTGGGCGTTATGATTGCCTCGATAGACACCGTATTTACACAGGGAAACCTTCAGTCAACCGGCGTCGGTACGGACGTCGCGATTCAGGGTAACGGCTTTTTTGTCTTAAAAGACGGAGAGCAAACCTTTTACTCGCGCGCCGGAGCTTTCGGCATAGATCGCGACGGAACCCTCGTCAATCCCGCCGACGGCTTGCGCGTACAGGGTTGGATGGCCCGCGAATTAAACGGCGAAATGATTATCAACACTGCGGGTAATACCGAAGACTTGATTATTCCCGTCGGAACCAAGGACCCGGCAAAAGCGACGCAAAATGTAAACTTTGCCTGTAACTTAAACAAAAATACGCCCGAAATTCTTGAAGGCGCAACGCCCGCCGATATAGCCAAGGGCACCTGGGCCACCGAATTTAAAATCTACGACAGTTTCGGCAATGCCCACAATCTGGCCGTTTCTTTTCAGCGGATTGCCGGTAACCCCAACCAGTGGCTTGCAACCGTAAACGTCGACCCCGAAAATGCCGACTTTACGCAAACCCGTGTAGGCTTGGGCACCACCGACGGCATGGGGAACTCCTTTGTCGTAAACTTCGATAATACGGGAACTCTTTTGTCCGTCAGCGACAGCGCCGAAAACGTATCGAATCCTGTCGGAGAACTTATCGTTCAAGCTTCGTTTACCGTTCCCGAATCGAATCCCGATGCGGAAGGCAATCCTTTACGCCAAACTATAAACATCAATTTGGGAACTATCGGAAGCCAAAAAAATACGATTACCCAAAGCGCATCGGAAAGCAGCACCAAGGCCTTTTATCAGGACGGCTACACGATGGGTTATTTGGATAACTTTAAAATCGACCAAAGCGGCGTGATTACCGGCGTGTATTCAAACGGCACAAACCGCCCCATCGGTCAAATCGCCCTTGCTTCCTTTACAAATCAGGGCGGCCTTGAAAAAACGGGCAGCAATACCTATGTGCAGTCCAATAACTCCGGACTTGCGAATATCGGCACTTCGGGCATTGCAGGAAAGGGCAGTCTTTTGGCCGGCACCTTGGAAATGTCCAACGTCGATTTAACCGAGCAGTTTACCGATATGATTGTAACCCAGCGCGGTTTTCAGGCGAACTCAAAGTCCATCCAAACCGCCGACACCCTGCTTGAAACGGTGCTTGCACTTAAGCGGTAAGCTGAAGACCGAACCTGACAGGTTTTAGAGGTTCCCATTAAATACAAAGAGCCGACGGATTTGCCGCCGGCTCTTTTTTTTCGGGCAATTTTTCAGTTATGGCAGGAATGGCCGCTTGAACAGGTATGTTCGTGCGAGCAATTGTGTCCGCTTGAACCGGAACAGTTGTGTTCCGATTCGCGGTGCGAACAGCTTACATCGGGATTGTATTGCAAAGTACCCGATACGAATTCGGCCGCGCGTTTGTCGGCATTGCCGCTTACTCCGCCGTATACTTTAATGCCGGCTTCCGCCAGCGCGGTTTTTGCACCGTTTCCGATACCGCCGCAAATAAGGGCTTCAACGCCTTTTTCCTTTAAGAATCCGGCTAAGGCACCGTGTCCGCTGCCGTTTGTCGGAACCTCTTCGGAAGATACAACCCGGTTGTTTTCAATCGAGTATATTTTAAAGGCTTTTGAATGACCGAAGTGCTGAAACACTTCCCCGTCTTGCAGCGTAATCGCAAGTTTCATGTTTACTCACTCCTATATGTAAAAATATTTTTTCAAAAAATCCAAATCCAGTTCGGGATAAAGGACAAAGCGTCCCAAAAGTTCGGCCACGCGGTTTTGCACTTCGGTCTTTGCCGTGCTGTCGAGTACAACCTTGCCCTTTGTCGGCTTGCCGTCTTTGGTTAAGCCGGGTTTTGAAGCCTTTAAGGCGGCATCGAGGATTGCGGCTATTTCGCTCATTTCGGCGGTTCCCATACCCAGCGTTGTAACGGCGGGAGTGCCCACCCTGATACCGCTTGTCCACCAGGGGCCCTGCGGGTCAAAAGGCAGGGTATTGCGGTTCAGCGTAACGCCGCATTCAAATAATGCGTTTTCCGCCTGCCGTCCGGTAAGACCGTAGGGGCTCACGTCTATGAGTAAGAGGTGATTATCCGTGCCGCCGGTTTGTACCTTCATGCCGAGTTTGATACAGGCATCGGCTAAGGCGCGGGCATTATCGCGCACATTGTAAGCGTACGCTTTGTATGAATCGCTTGCAGCTTCCTTAAATGCGATTGCCTTTGCCGCCATAATGTGGGGAAGCGGGCCTCCCAAAACGAGGGGACAGCCCTTGTTTACAGCCTCGGCAAACTCGGCCTTGCATAAAATCAGGGCGCCGCGCGGGCCGCGAAGGGTTTTGTGAGTAGTCGATGTTACGATGTCCGCCCAAGAAACGGGGTCGTTATCGCCCGTAAATACCTTTCCCGCAACAAGGCCCGCAAAGTGAGCCATATCGACCATAAAGACGGCGCCGCATTTATCGGCGATTTCTCTAAAACGGCGGAAGTTTATCGCGCGCGGATAGGCGGAATAGCCTGCAAGCAGGATAAGCGGTTTTATTTCCATCGCCTGTTTTTCGATTTCGTCGTAGTCCAAAAGTCCGGTTTCTTTATTTACCGTGTACGAATAGGTTTTGAACATGCGCGCCGAAATATTTTGGCGGTAGCCGTGCGTTAAGTGTCCGCCCGAATAATAGTCGAGTCCCAATAAACGCTGATTGCCGAGTTTTTCGCGCAAAGCGGCCCACTGCTCATCGCTTATATTCGATACGTTGGTTTCGCCGAGTTCGGCAAGGGAAGGCATTTCGATTTTATGATTTAAAATCGCCCAATAGGCGACAAGGTTTGCATCGGCTCCCGAATGAGGCTGTACATAGGCGTGGTCGGCACCGAAAAGGCGGCGGGCTTCTTCGGCGGCAGTGCTTTCGACCGCATCCACATTGTCGCAGCCGCCGTAATAGCGGTGTTCGGGATAACCTTCGGCGTATTTATCGGTGAGAAGGTTGCCCATCGCCGCCTGAGTGTTCAGCGAGCAGTAGTTTTCGCTTGCGATAAGCTTTAAATGGGAGCGCTGGGCTTCCAATTCTTTAACGACAGAGGCGGCTATAGCCGGGTTTACTTCGGCCGTAAGCTGTAATTGGGCGACATAGGCTGTCATAGCCGCATTTTGCTTGTCTGCGGGCGTCTTTGTAAGATATTCCTGTAAGGGCGATGCCATGTAAATCTCCTTGCAACGGTTGTTTTTAACAATGTGAATTACAGAGTAGCCGATTTACCGGATAAATGCAAGAAGCGGGGAAAACGGGGGCTGATTAACTTGTTGCAGCATGGTAATAATTATTTCAATCGAGATAAAATATGCTGAATTCCGATACAAAAAATCGGATTTATGCTATAATAAATGTAGAGGAGGCGGTCTATGTCTTATGAACAGTATGCTCAAGTAGAAGCACAGGTTTTGGAAATGCCCTATGAACAAAAAATTCAACTTCTCTATATTATCGCAGATAATTTAAAAAATACAAAAATAATCGAGACTGCCGGTTTGCAGGTTAAAAAGCCCAAACGCCGATTCGGAATTTTAAAGGGAAAAATACGGATGGCTCCCGATTTTGACGAAACTCCGCCGGGTTTTGAGGAGTACGTGTAATGTCTTATTGTTGCACAGGCTCAATGTGAAGATATGACGATTATTACAAAGGCTTTGGCTATTCCGAAATACAGAGTAAAAACCTTATGGTGAAATAATTAAAATAAATGCAAGAAGCGGGGAAAACGGGGGCCGCTTGAGATTTTCAAACAACCCCCTTCGTGTAAGCGCCGCGGGGAAAGGCGGTTAAGCTTGTCCGATTAATTCAGAGGCCTTCCCTCAAATTTTAAAGTCAAAGACTGCGGCGCACCCGTATCTATTTGTACATTTGCAGTCATTTTTCCGGCAGCGTCAACGTTTATACCGGATATTGTAACGGAAATGGACGGGCCGGAGCTTCCTTCACTTTCCTGTAAGGTTGCCGTTATTGCCGTTGTACCCGACGTATATGGGGCAGGTCCGTTATAGTTCTTAGAAGGATTTGTTCCGTCGGATATGGAGATATCTATTGAGGCTTCATATTGATTTTGGTCCCTTTCCCGGACGCTTAAGTCCATGCCCATGATTTCGCCGGCGGGTACCGGAGAAGCGGAATTAAGGAATCCGTATACGCCTCTTTGCTCATACCAAGGCTTTGCAGGGTTATAAAGAATATTCGTATAAAAGTTGATTGTTTCGGGGCTGCCTGATTTGTAAAATTCATACTTACACTTATATGCACCGAACATCGACTCTGTCATTGCAATCTGTACTGGTAAATTTTGGTTTAGGAATTTTTCAATAATCAACAACATTTTTTTTAGTTCGGCGCTTTCCTGTGCATCTTCCAAATCGTCAAACGTTTCAAAAGTATAGGTTTTAAGAGGATTGTTTTCGTCCGGGAACCATTGAAGATTTTTAAACATTTTTTCACGGGTATCTGCATGGCCGAGCCCCGGAAATATTTGAAAGTTTTCCAGTTTGAGAAGATTCTTTTTTTTAAGTTCTGCCAATTTGGATAATGCTGTATTAAAATATTGTTGAATTTCTTGAAGCGTTTCCGTTTTCGTCATCCACTTTCCGGTTGCTTCTCCTTCCGTTTTTTGATATATTGCCGTTTGAGTAAACAGGGCGGTTTTTGTACCGTCGGCTGCGGTTTGTACATCGGTGTATGTATATTTAGTACCACTTTTTATTTTACCTGTTAACTTATCGGTATGGATTCTTATATATTCGTTTCCGGTAAATTCATAAGTTGAAATCGAATCGGGATGCTCTTCGGTTATTTTCTCAACGCGCTTAACAGTAACGCTGAACGTTTTTTCCGCGTCGTCGGGCGTATCGGGGTTACCGTCGTCATAATGTATGCTTGCCGTAAGCGTAACGGCTTTATCGATAAGGTCGTATGTGATAATAGCTTTTTTTTGACCGGACACTTCTTCAATCTTAATGATTTTATCATCGGCACTCTCCCACGTTATCGCGGCTGCGGAATAACCGGATACGGTTTTCGGTAAAGTAAAATCTGCCGAAACCGCAGGTTGAATCGCCAACCCGGCGGCAAGTGCTTGAGCATCCGGTTCGGCTGTTTCAGGATGAATGGTGATTTTAAACGTTTTTGTTTTTGTTTCGCCGTCCTTTGTTGCCGTTGCGGTTAAGGTAACTTCGGTATCTTCCGTTTCCCGTTTAAGAATTTTACCTAAATCGGCACCCGATTCAACGTTAATATATCCTTCGGGAAGAGCAGTCCAGCTAATCGTTACGTCGGGAACGCTTGTTGCGGTCGGCAGGTTGACTTTTGTTGTTTCCTTAAAAACCTTTAGGGGGCTTACCGTCAATTCGGCAAGGGCTTTTTCAACGGGTGTTTGGGAAGGCACCGCGGGTACCGTACCGGGATTTGACGGTGTATGGGGATTCGTACCGCCGCCCGGCCCTATAGGCTGCGGGCATGAAATAAACACAGTCAACAGTGCGGCTATGCTTAAACCGAAAATCGTTTTAAAAAGACGTTTCATCTTACACTCCTTTTGGGGGCTGCCGAAAGCACCCGCTTTTTGAACAGCCCGATTTTTGAGATAAAAATAAAAAAGCCGCACTGCACGATTCGTAAACCATGCAAAGCGGCTTTTAAAAATACCTGTGTAAAAGAGAAAACCGAATTATCGGAATTTAGATTTCGGGGGGGGGGGGGTATATTAATGATATTATTTTGTTTTGTCAATACGCCTTTTGAGAAACGCATGTTGTGCAAAGATATAGGGAATAAAAAACGCTTTTTCGCGATACAAAGGAGACAAAACGGTGTCATATTTTAAGTATACACGAAAGAACCAAGTCGTCAAGACTCAAAGAGCGCATTCAAACGAATCCGTGCTTATTCTTTTGAATGTATATAGTCGGCCCACTGATGATCCGCCACCGCAATATGGTCAAGAAGCCAATCGCCTAAAAAGGTTGAAAATTCGGCGCCGGTTTGCTTGTTGCCGGACACAAGGGGGGCCAAGCCCTGTTTGATTTTAGCGACAAAATCCGCATGTATTTTGCAGTGGTCTTCATAACCGGGGCAGCCGTTAGCCTTCATCAATATTTCTTCTTCGGAAAAATGGTATTCGGTATAATCCGAAAGATTTTTTACAATTTTACCGATTTGCGCCTTATATTCGGCTTCCGGCAGCTCCAGTGTTTCTTTAAATTTATTTAAAATAAGTAAAAGTTTTTTATGGTGTAAGTCTATTTCATCAAAGCCGACACTGAGGCTGTCTGTCCATTTAAAAATATCTTTTTCACTCATAATTCAAAGTATAAGGAGCTTTATGATTGTTGTCAACACAAAGGATTCCTTACAATAGAAACAGCCGAATAAGGTATGAACTTTTTGTTTGAATAGCGAATCTGCATAAAAAAGGACGGCAATATACTGCCGTCCTTTTTAAATCTTCTTTTAACCGGCCCTGCTTTATCGGGCATATTCGACGATTCTTGTTTCGCGAATCATCGTAAGCTTTATGCGCCCGGGATACTGCAAATCGGATTCTATCTGCTTGGCGATTTTCCGCGCCAATTCTTTGACTTCCGTATCGGGAATCTTTTCGTTGTTTACCAATACGCGCAATTCGCGCCCGGCCTGTATGGCGTAAGCTTTTTCCACACCGGTAAAGCTTTCGGCAAGATTTTCGAGGTTTTCAAGGCGCTTGATGTAATTGTCCATCGTTTCGCGCCGGGCTCCCGGCCGTGCTGCGGAAACCGCGTCGGCAATCTGTACGATAACGGCTTCGATGCTTTCGGGCTCCACATCGTTATGGTGCGAGCCGATTGCATTGATAACCCTTGCATCTTCACCCATTTTACGGGCCATATCCATACCGACTTCGGCGTGATTTTGGTCCGAATCGCTTTCCGCACCCTTGCCTATATCGTGTAAAAGCGCGCCCCGCTTTGCCAATTCGCGGTTTGCACCGACTTCGGCGGCAATCATGCCCGCGATAATTGCAACTTCTTTTGAGTGATATAAAACGTTTTGCCCGTAGCTCGTTCTGAAGTAGAGCCGGCCGAGCGCACGCACTCCGTCCTGACTCATGTTGTGAATGCCCAAGTCGAACAAAACTTTTTCGCCTTCTTCGTATATCTTTTGCTGGGTTTCACGCGTTACTTTTTGTACGATTTCTTCAATGCGTGCAGGGTGAATACGGCCGTCGGTTATTAAGCGCTCCAGCGAAGTTTTTGCAATTTCTTTGCGTACCGGATCAAAGCAGGAAATAACAACCGCTTCGGGAGTGTCGTCTATGATAATATCCACACCGGTGAGCGTTTCAAGGGTACGGATATTCCGCCCTTCTCGTCCGATAATGCGGCCCTTCATTTCATCGCTGGGCAAAGATACGGTCGAAACGGTAATATCTCCCGTTGTTTCCGCCGCAAGGCGTTGAATGGTCGTAACGAGGATGTCGCGGGCTTTTTTTTCGGCCGAAAGCTGGGCATCCTGTTCGATTTTGTTCAACAGAGCTTGAGCGTCATGACGTGCATCGTTTTCAAGGTCCTTAATAATCAGCTTTTTGGCTTCTTCCGCAGTTAAACCTGAAATACGCTCAAGTTCCTTCCTGTAGCGCTCTCCTTCATCGGCAAGTTCGACTTCACGGCGGGAAATAAGCTGTTCTCTATGAACAAACTCCGCTTCCTGTTTATCGAAATTCTGTGAGCGCTTGTCAAGCATTTCTTCTTTCAAAGCAAGTCTGCGCTCTTGGCGCTGCAATTCGCCTCGTCTTTCTCTGTTTTCCCGCTCCTGTTGGTTCCTTTCTCGAATGAGTTGGTCTTTCGCTTCAAGTAAAATTTCTTTTTTCTGCGCTTCCGCTTCTTTAATCGCATCTTGCTTTACGCGTTCCGCTCTTTGCTCCGATGCCGATAGTTGAAATCTGGCATACAGCCAGCGAATAGTCCATCCAAGAATCAATCCGGTCAGCGGGAGACCTATGTAATACACTAAGGGCATAGGGGCCTCCAAACTGGAATAATTCACTTTAAAAAATACCATAAGAATGCGTTCTTGTCAAATACCCGCTTCACTATCTTCATATTTAGTATGATTTTCCGCCGCATTCTGTTATAAAAATACTTTTTGTGATATACTGACAGTATGAAAAGCTTGATGTCTAAAACGGTAAAAACGATTTGTATCGTTCTTGCTCTTGCCGCGGCAGCTTGTGCTGCGGTATTCGCCCTTCTTGTACTTTTTCTCAGTATAACGGAGTACCGCCCGTCTCTTATTGAAGCCGCCCATGCCGTACGGCCGAATCGCCGGTCGGCTATGTCCGGCGATTTGCCTGCTTTTGATACCGACAGGCCTTTACGCATTGTAAGCTGGAACATCGGCTACGGCGGGCTCGGTGCAAAGCAGGATTTTTTTATGGACGGCGGTACGATGGTACGCCCCGAAAACAAAGCTGCGGTTGAAGAAAATCTGCACGGTGCGGCGGCTTTAATGAAGCGTGTCGATGCGGATATCCTGTTTATTCAGGAAATAGATTTAAAATCAAAGCGTTCTTTTTATGTAGACGAGAGCCGCCTGCTTTCGGATGCCTTGTCTGTAAATGGAGCATATACCTATAATTACAAATGCTTATTTGTTCCCGTTCCTTATCCGCCGTTGGGACGCGTTGCAAGCGGATTGGCAACCTTTACGAATATCGATTTCAGCGAATCCGTGCGTTATGCGCTGCCCGTATCGTTTAAATGGCCGGTACGCCTGGCAAATCTTAAGCGCTGTCTGCTTGTAAACCGTTTTCCGCTGACATCCGGCGGCGAATTGGTTGCGGTCAATCTCCATTTGGAAGCTTACGACGAGGGTGAGGGCAAAATCGCTCAAACAAAGGCATTGATGACCTTTTTAACCGATGAATACGCCAAAGGAAACTATGTGGTTGCAGGCGGCGATTTTAATCAAACCTTTCCCGGTCTTGATTTGAGCGCATATCCTGCAGTTGCGGGCGTATGGCAGGCGGCCGTTATGGATGCTTCGATTTTGCCTGAAGGATGGCGTTTTGCCGCCGACGATAAAGCGCCTTCATGCCGCTTAAATAACGGTATATACGCCGAAGCTCTAAAAGATGAAAATCTGCGCAAAAACTGGCAGTACTATGTTATAGACGGTTTTATCGTATCGCCCAATGTGGAAGTAAAATCGGTGCGCACCTTAAACGAAAACTTTATGTATGCCGACCATAATCCGGTGGAAATTGAAGTGTCTCTAAGGGCGCAAGAACGGTAACCGTATCGTAATAACGGCGGCGGCGCTTCCCTTGACAAAAAGGGCATATCACTTTAGAGTAATCGTGTATTTTACTATGTATCTTACTGTATAACGGAAAAATCTATGGTTAATTTTGCGCGTGTATGCGGCTCGGTTACGGCAGCCGCTTTAAATAAACTGGCTGCGGAAAAATCAATCGACATGCCGAAGGTTGAACTTTCTTCCCTGCTTTTGGAAACCCCTCCCGATCCTAAGATGGGCGATGTGGGTATTCCCCTGTTCGGCTTTGCCAAAAATTTCAAAATGGGGCCACCTCAAATTGCGGCGGAAGTGCTTCGCATTATAAACGCCGATTTTCAAAAAGAAGCCGCCGAAGCGGGCGAGTTTATCGCCGTAGGTCCCTATATAAATATCCGTTTGAATAAGGCTGCGGTCAGTGCGGCGGTATTGCAAACGGTGTTTGAGCAAAAAGATTCTTACGGTGCCTTAAACGATGAGGGAAAGCCGCGCTGTGCGGGGCAAAAGGTGATGATTGAATTTTCCAGTCCGAACACAAACAAGCCCCTGCATTTGGGACATTTGCGCAACGACGCTATAGGCGAAAGCATAAGCCGCATTTTGCGCTTTCAGGGGGCCGACGTTTTTAAAACGAATATCATAAACGACCGCGGCGTTCATATTTGTAAGTCCATGCTCGCCTATAAAAAACTGCACACGGCTGCTTCCTATGCCGCTTCCGGTCAAGCCGGAAAAGCCGACGATACGCCCGAAAGCTGCGGCGTAAAAAGCGACCGCTTTGTCGGCGATTGTTATGTCGAATTCAACGACTACGCCAAAGCGCACCCCGAAGCGGAAGCCGAAGCGCAGGAAATGCTTGTACAGTGGGAAAAGGGCGAAAAATCCGTTCGCGAATTATGGAAGCGCATGAACGACTGGGCTATCGCCGGTATTAAACAAACATACGAAAGAACGGGCGTTTCCTTCGATAAATTGTTTTTTGAAAGCGATACCTATTTGAAGGGGCGCGAAGAAATTTTGCGCGGTTTGGAGCAGGGTATTTTTTACAAAGACGCCGAAGGCGCCGTGTGGGTAGACCTTGCCGAAATCAATTTGGATAAAAAAGTGCTGCTGCGGAAGGACGGCACAACCGTTTACATGACGCAGGATATAGGCTTGGCAATAAACCGGCATGCCGAATGGGCTTTCGATAAACTCGTTTACGTTGTTGCAAGCGAGCAGATTTATCACTTTAAAGTTCTTTTTTACATAATGAAAAAACTCGGCTACGATTGGTACACAAAGCTCTATCACTTAGCCTACGGTATGGTCAATTTGCCCGAAGGCAAGATGAAAAGCCGCGAAGGTACCGTTGTCGATGCCGACGATTTGTTGAACGATTTGCGCGACGAAGCCCTTAAAGAAATTACCGCAAAGGGACGGGAAGAAGCGGTCGGAAATCCCGAAGAGGTGGCCGAAAAGGTGGCATTGGCGGCCGTTCATTATTTTTTGCTTCAAGTGTCGCCGCTTAAGGATATGATTTTTAATCCGAA
The DNA here is from genome assembly GCF_050320395.1 of Treponema sp. HNW. GTDB lineage: Bacteria > Spirochaetota > Spirochaetia > Treponematales > Treponemataceae > Treponema_C. The sequence continues at coordinate 2,545,262 of NZ_CP144459.1, read as the reverse complement.
AGAGTCCCTGTCGTTTAACGGAAACACGGGGCCCTACCTTCAGTACATGGGCGCCCGCATTTGTTCGGTTCTTGCCAAGGCTGAAAAAGAAGGCTTACAGTCCGCTTATGAGACGGGGACGGAAGATTTTGAAAAAGCATGCGCTCTGTTGAAAAATGAAGCCGAATGGGATTTAATAAAGCTTATCGCTTCTTTTCCGCGCATATTGGAAAAATCCGCCGAAAACCTCGATTCGGCTCTAATCGCCGGTTATGCATACGATATTGCCAAAGCATTCAGTAAATTTTATCACGACTGCCCGATTGTAAGCGCCGGCGATAAAACCCTTACGGCCGCCCGGCTCAGCCTGACCCGTGCCGTTTTAACCGTGCTTAAAAACGCCCTGCACTTAATTTTGGTTCCCTTCCTTGAAGTGATGTAAGCGGGGGAAAAAGTGATACGCGTACACAGTGAAATCAATCCGCTTAAAAAGGTGCTTTTGCACCGGCCCGGCCGCGAATTGTTGAACGTAACTCCTGCAAGTCTTGAGCGTCTGCTCTTTGACGATATACCCTATTTGGCCGCGGCTCAGCGCGAGCACGATGAGTTTGCCGCCGTACTCAGGCAAAACGGTGCCGAAGTTGTCTATCTTGAAGATTTGGCAGCCGAAGCGCTTGCCCAATCCGAGGATATAAAACGGCGTTTTATAGAACAGTACATCGCCGAAGCCGGCATCTATGCCCAAAAATATCGGCAGTATGTGTTCGATTTATTGATGAAAATCCCTTGCGAAAAAGAGCTTGTTTTAAAGACAATGGAAGGCATCACTTTGAGTGAATTGAACGAGGCTGCAAGAGGCTTTCTTGATAATTACGGGGCAAAAGAAGATAAACTGGTTATAGACCCCATGCCGAACCTCTACTTTACCCGCGATACGACCGTGGTTATCGGAGAACTTTTATGCATAAACAGTATGTATTCGGCAACGAGGCGGCGCGAAACCCTTTATGCGGACTATATTTTTTCCGCGCATCCCGATTTTAAAGACCGCGTAAGATGCTGTTACGGCCGCAGTGAGCCGCTTCATATTGAAGGCGGCGATGTTACAAACCTGACCGATACGGTTATTGCCGTCGGCGTGTCCGAACGTACCTGTGCCGACGCGGTTGAAGTTTTGGCGCGCCGTTTATTTGCCGATAAGGATTGTGCCGTCGATACGGTACTCGCTTTTACAATACCGGCAAAACGCGCCTTTATGCATTTGGACACGGTATTTACCCAGGTCGATAAAGACCTTTTTGTCGTGCATCCGGGCATTTTAAGTTCTCTTGAAATCTTTGAGATACGGGCAAAAGAGGGCAAAAACTGCAAACGTTCAGCCGAGGGGCTTTGCAGTGCAGCCGAAAAGTGCGGCAGTGCACCGGAAAATATCGAATTAACTATCCGAAAAGCCGAAGGTTCTTTGGAGAGTCTTTTGGCGCGCTGCATGCAAACCGATGCCGTACGTTTACTGCTTTGCGGCGGCACAAGCCGGATCGCCGCCGACAGGGAACAATGGAACGACGGCTCAAACACCCTGTGCCTTGCACCGGGTAAAGCGGTCGTCTACAGCCGCAACGAAATAACCAATGAACTGCTCGATAAGGCCGGTGTAAAGCTCTGCCTTATTCGGGATTCCGAATTGTCGCGCGGCCGAGGCGGCCCGCGCTGTATGAGTATGCCGCTTATACGGGATACTGTTTAAAACCGATACACTTTAAGAGGGACACTATGATAAAGACAGCAACGATTGCAGGTTCCGACGCGTCGGGAGGCGCGGGATTGGAAGCGGATTTAAAAACCTTTGAAGAATACGGCGTCTACGGTATGGCTGCCGTTACTTTGATTGCAACGATGGATCCGCACAATAATTGGGCTCATGCCGTTTTTCCCGTGGAAAAAGATGTTTTGCGAGCCCAGCTTGAAACGATTTTTACCGGTATAGGACCTGCCGCCGTAAAAACGGGAATGCTCGGCTCCTCCTATGCGATAGAACTTGCCCGCGAATACATAAGCGCGCAAAAAGATATGGCCTATGTTTTGGATCCGGTTATGGTATGTAAAGGGGCGGGGCAAGCTTTGCATCCCGAACTGAATAGTGAGCTTGAACAAAAGCTTTTGCCCCTTTGTACGATTGTTACTCCGAACCTGTTTGAAGCGGCACGGCTGTCGGATATGAGAAAGGTTGAAACACGCGAAGAAATGGAAGAGGCCGCATCTGTTATTGCCGAAAAAGGCGCAAAGCATGTTTTTATAAAAGGCGGTTCCAAACTTTCCCGTTTAACCGGCGATTTATCCGCAGTGGACCTGTTTTATGACGGTAAATCCGCCGAATTTATCGAAGGCCCCCTTTGTGATACCGAATGGACGCACGGTGCAGGCTGTACCGTAGCTGCCGCAATAACCGCGGGGCTTGCCCAAGGTCTTGAGGTTAGGGAAGCGGTTATTCGTGCCAAAAGATTTATAACCGAAAGCTTAAACGCTTCGTTCAGGTTAAACTGCTGGGTCGGCCCCGGTAATCCGTCCGGATGGAGAAAATCCCTATTATTTAAATAGGGGCAAAACAGACGGGCGAGGGGTGCAAAAAAGCATAGTTATAGGTTTTCTTTAATATTCATAGAATACGTTTTATGAATATCGGAAAAACCCTGCGCCGTATCCGCATAAAAAAAGGTATATCTAAAAATGAATTGTGCAATCACACCGGATTTAATAAGGGCTATGTGTATCGGTTGGAAAACGACCTTGTAAGTCCGACCCTCCTAACCCTCGAGCGTGTTGCCGAAGCTATAGACGAGCGGCTTTCGGATATCATTGTAATGGCCGAAGCGGAACAAGCCGCCCCAATATATAAAAAAGTTTCCTCTGTCGAAGATTGGGGGCAGACTGCCGATTCTCCCCTGTCCTGAACTTTTTATCGAACGCTTGTACCCGCATAACGAACCGGCGGGCAATATCGATTTTGAGACAATCCCGTTAATCTTTTCGGGTACTTTTTGCCGATATAGTTATAACGGCATATTTTTTTAATGCCATATTAATGTCGTATTTTATGGAAGGATGTGGTAAAAATGAATCAGGAAAAGTTTGCAAAGGATACTGACAAAAAGTCTCAATACCGCTACGGGTCGGTATTATTTGTCATTGCCTTAGCCGTAATTCCCGCTCTTGTTGTGGGTACTCTCAGTTATCTGCGCGCCTTAAAAGACGGTTATGCGGATTACAATCAACAAATGATCCGTATTGTTGAAGGAATAGATGCCCATGCCGATGACCTGCTGCAAAATATTAAAAGCTTAAACAAAGCCCTTGCCGCCTCCGAGGATGTGGTAAAGGCGAACGGGAAAATCACTTCATATGTCAATTTAAAGCCTGAGGCGGGAGAAAGTACAGTACGCATGATTCCGGGCCGGGCAGGTGCCGATGAAAAAAAACTCTATGATATAATGCAAAAATTCGTTGAAGCCTTTCCTTCAATCATATATATAACTCTTGCGACGAGGGCGACGGAGGAATCTTAATGTGTCCTGTAAAGGACCGTTCTCCGGGTTACGACGCGCGCAGTCGCAGCTGGTATAAAAACTGCGCTTCGAGTAAAAATAATCAAATTGTTTCCGATTTGTATATTTCTTCCGCAAACGAGTTGTCTATTGAAATTACGGACAAGATTTTGTCGGACGGAGAATTGCAGGGTGTTTTGTCTTCTTCGGTTGATCTTTCATATTTAAAAGACGTTGTGCAGGCGCAAAAAATCGGCAGATCCGGTTATATCATTATAGTCGATAAAAGCGGCAAGATTATCGCCCATCCGACAAAAAACGAGCTGATAGGAAAAGACCTAAGCGCAACGCCCTTGTATGAAAGTGCCCTGAAAAACGGTACGGATAAAAATGCCTACGGTGTTTCCGACGGTATTACCTATGTATTGCGCGCCTTTGATTCACGCAATGCGGAACTCGGCTGGAAATATATTTCCGCCATTGAAAAAAAAGAGTATCAATCCATCGGTTATCGTGTGTTAAGAACGCTGGTTATAACGATTATATGCATTGTTATTTTTTGTATTCCCGTCGCCTTTTTAATTTTGCATTATTTTATCAAGCCTCTTGAAAATATTGTAAACGCTTTACGTAATATTGCTCAGGGGGAAGGCGATTTGACCGTGCGTTTGCCTCTTTCCGGTATTTCGGAAATTGTCAATATTGCCCGCTATTTTAATGAAACGATGGAAAAAATCAGAACGTCGATAAAAAGTGTCGGTACGAATGCGGCTATTATGCAGGGAGTTGGAGAAGAACTTGCAAGCAATATGACCGAAACCGCAAGTGCAATAAATGAAATTACCGCCAATATAGACGGTGTAAAACAGCAGGTTTTGACGCAAGCCTCAAGTGTCAGCGAAACGGCTGCAACCGTTGAAGAAATTATGCATTCGATAAATCAGCTGAATCAAAATATCGAAATGCAGGCGGCAAGTGTCGCCCAGTCGTCTTCGGCCATAGAAGAAATGGTTGCCAATATTTCTTCGATTACACATACGCTGGAAAAAACGGACGGGGTTATAAAAACCCTTGCAACGGCAACATCCGACGGAAAAGATACGATTACAAATGCCGGCAGCGTTACCCAGCGCATTGCCGAAGAATCGGGCAGTTTGATGGAAGCCTCCAGTGTCATCCAGCATATTGCAAGTCAAACAAACCTCTTGGCTATGAACGCCGCGATTGAAGCCGCTCATGCGGGCGAAGCGGGGAAGGGTTTTGCCGTTGTTGCCGACGAAATCAGAAAACTTGCCGAAGAATCGAGTTCTCAGGGTAAAAACATTACGGCAACCCTTAAAGTACTCGGTAGTGAAATAGAATTGCTGTCCGCCGCCGCAAAAACCGTTGAAGAAAAATTTACGGCTATCTTTACTCTTTCCGAACAGGTTAAAATGATGAGTAATCAATTAACCGAAGCGATGCGCGAGCAGGGCAGTGCAAGCGGGGAAGTGCTTGCGGCTATCCGCGATATAAATCGGGTAACGGTTGAAGTTTCAGACGGTTCTGCGGAAATGATGACCGGCGGTCAAAACGCCGCCCGCGAAACGGATAAACTTGACGGTCTTACGCGGATTATTACAAACAGTATGAATGAAATGGCTGCAGGCTCAACCCAGATTAACAGGGCCGTACATGAAGTGCGCGAAATTACGCAAAAAAACAAAGAAAGTATCAATAATCTTGTCAGCGAAGTAAAGAAATTCAAGGTATAAGGACGGCTCGCAGTCTATGAAAGCCCTTGTTTTTTCCATACTGTTTTTTGCGGCCGGTCTTTTTTGTATTGCCGCCTCTTTTTATACGCGCCGCAAAAAACTGACTGCAAATATGCCTCTTCCCATGCGCCGCTTAACTCTTATAAGTTCCCGTTTTATCTTTGTTTTGGGGCTCTGTACGATTATTGCCGGTATAGCCGTTTCGGTATTCCGCACGTATACGGATTTTATCACGCTCGGTTATATCGGTTGTTTAACTCTGCTTTTAATTGTGTTGATTATCTTTATTCAAAAAGATTCGAAAAAGGAGAGATGAGTATCTTTTGACAACTTTTTTGTAAAATAATACTGTTTTTTGATAGTAAATTTGTTTTTTTTCTTGCGTGTTTGGAATTCCCGTGTTAGAATATTTGAGTTGAATTCATATTTTTTTTCACACAAAGGAGTGCAAAACATGAAAAAAAATCGGATGAATGCGGTTTTAACCGCGTGTATTGTTGCGGCGCTTTTGTTTACGGCTTGCGCAAAAAAGGCGGAAACAAAGGATAACAAAGTAATCAATCTGTGGGCAACCGGTTCCGACAATGTCCGTCAAATTTTTGAATCCCTGACAGCCGATTTTAACACCAATTCCGAATATGCCGGAAAGTATGAGATAAAACTGAACTTTATGCTCACCGGTACGGGTACCCAAACGCTGGTGGATATGGTTGCTGCAGCTTATAAGGCAAAGCAGACAAATACCGACTATGATATAATAGATTTCGGCGGAGACGATTTATCCAGAATTGTTTCGCTTATCGGTGAAGAAGCCTTTGTTAAGCTTGATTCCGCCAAGATTCCGAATGCTGCCGCCGTTTCCGCCAAACCTACGGTTGCAAAAGATTATTCACAGCCCTACCGCGGAACAACCGTTGTTTTGGCATATAATTCAAAAAAGATATCTTCGCCGCCCAAAACAACCGATGAATTGACCAAATGGATTATGGATAATCCCGGACGTTTTGTATATAACACTCCGGGTACCGGCGGCTCCGGGGACTCTTTTGTCCGTACTGCCGTTTATAACTTTATCGGCGATGTATCGGCGATTATGAGCGACGATGAAAAATGGATGAAAGAATGGGATGCCGGGTTTGCCTATTTGGCAAAAATTCATCCCTATATGTATAAATCCGGCGGTTCCGTTGTGTATCCCAATAAAAACCAGGGAACCCTTGACTTGCTTTCAAACGGCGAAATCGATATGTGTCCGACGTGGGCGGATATGCTCCTTTCGCAGCGTGCTGCGGGAACCGTACCGGAATATATTAAGATGACGACGATTCAGCCCTCGTTTACCGGTTCCGTTCAGGGATTGATTGTTCCCTCCTTCGGGTCCAATAAAGACGGAGCTTTTGCATTTATTAACTATATGTTAAGTCAACAGGCTCAAACGATGCTTGTCCGCAAAATGGCTGCAATTCCCCTTGTCGATACCACGAAGATGGATTTGACCGGTTACGAAGATTTGCGTGACTTGGATGTCAGTAAATTCCGCGTTATGTCCATCGGAAAACTTTCGACTTCTTTTAACGAGCGTTGGGATACCGAAATCAGTACCCTTCCTTAATCGCCGGAACAGTACACAGCTGTTTTAACTTTTCGAGCGGTATGCGCAGTGTATGTATACCGCTCGTATCATAATGATTTATTAACGGAGATTTTATGTTTAAATATTTAAATCCTAAACGTTTTTATTTTGCCGTCGGGCAAAAACGTTTTTTTGAATTTATTGTATTTGCCGTGTTTATTTTATTTTTTTACGGCCCTCTTTTGAATATGATTATGCTTGCTTTTGCCGATACCTATACGGTTCCCGCCGTTTTGCCGCAGGAGTGGGGTATAAAATGGTGGAAATTTATTTTTAAACAGCAAAGCTTGGTGTCTTCCATTATCCAGTCTTTTTCGGTTGCCGCCATTACAACGCTGTGTTCGATGTGCTTATGTATACCTGCAGCCTATGCCCTGGCCCGTTTTAAATTTCCGGGCAGAAAAATTTTTATGCTTTCGTTTTTATTGACGAATGCTTTCCCGAAATTGGGAATTTATACTTCTATAGGTATTTTGTTTTATAAATACAATCTTATGGGGACACTGCCGGGCGTTGTTATTATCCATATGATAAATTCTATGATGTTTATGGTGTGGCTTCCCGCGAGTGCTTTCCGCTCCGTACACCGCCAGCAGGAAGAAGCCGCCCGCGATGCCGGAGCAGGCCCGCTGCGCACTTTTTTTTCCGTTACCCTGCCTATGGCTATGCCCGGTATTGCCGTTGCAACCCTGTATACCTTTTTAGGTTCAATGGAAGAAGCGCAGGGTACTATGCTTGTCGGACTCGGACGTATAAAAACCATGCCCGTCGAAATGTACGGTATTATTCTCGATTATCCGGGACAAGCCGGTGCAGTATTTGCCCTTATACTGATTGTACCTTCTTTAGTGCTGATATTGGCAATGAGAAAGTACATAGGTCCTGCCGCTATTGCAGGCGGTTTTAAAATGAAATAAAAAATGCGAGGAAACTGTAATGAACGAACTTAAGGATACCCGTCCCGTAAAACTTGAAATACGCGATATGACAAAGTTGTATAAAAACGGCGACGGGGTACAAAATATCAATTTACGTATTTATGAAGGTGAAATTGTAACTATGCTCGGTCCGTCCGGCTGCGGTAAAAGTACGATTTTACGTACTGTCGGCGGTTTTTTGGACGTAACTTCGGGCGATATTTTAATCGATGATAAGTCCGTTGTACATTTACCGCCCGAAAAGCGGCCGACCGCAATGGTTTTTCAAAGTTATAACTTATGGACGCATATGACAATTTATGAAAATCTTGCTTTCGGTCTTAAGCTTAGAAAAACGCCCAAAGCCGTAATAAAAACCGAAGTTGAAAAATACTTGGAGCTCGTATCGATGAGCGGCTGTGAAAAAAAATACCCGGGGCAGCTTTCGGGCGGACAGCAGCAGCGCATTGCGATTGCCCGTTCTTTAATGCTTAAACCCGAAGTGCTTTTGCTTGATGAACCGTTTTCCGCCCTTGACGCAAAAATTCGTCAGCAAATGCGTGAAGAATTGAAAAAAATTCAATCGGAATTGGGTATCACGGTAGTTTTCGTTACCCACGATCAGGAAGAAGCGATGGCGATTTCTCATCGCATTGTTGTAATGAACAAGGGTGTGTTTGAGCAAATCGGCACTCCGACCGAAATTTATGATAAACCGGCATCGCGTTATGTCGCTTCATTTATCGGGGATATGAACTTTTTGAATCACAACGGAAAAATCATCGCCGCCCGTCCTGAAGATATTACGATAAGCGATACGGCTTCCGATTTTACCGGTACTATCCGTACCGTTATGGTTCTCGGGCATTATGAAGAAGTTACGATACAGTGCGGCCCTTCGATTGTGCGCTGTTTTGCAACAAGAGAACAGGCAAAGAATCTCGTTCCCGGCCGGCAGGTTCATTTGGGCTTAAATCAATATCATGAATTTTAAGGCGGAAGATTATGATTGATAAAACAATAAAACAACGCTTAACCGCCTATGCTTTGGTAATGCCCGCCTTTTTAACGGTTATGGCCGTTGTTGCGATTCCGATTTTGGCTGCGCTGAAAAAAAGTTTTACGGACCCGAAAACCGGCGGCTTTACCTTTGATAATTATCTTTTCTTTTTTACAACTAAAAGAGAATTGACGAATTTGGGTTATACCCTCTTTGTGGTAGTGATGACGGTTGTAATTGCCTTATTCGTTGCCTATCTTTTGGCGCTTTTTTTGCGCTTTGTCGATTCGCCTTTTTCGCGGGCTATCGGAAGCTTGTATTTGCTGCCTCGTTTTATTCCCGGTCTTGTAGCTGTCTACGCAATGATTACGATTATCCGCGATTCGGGGCTTATAAACCGCATTTCAAACCTTTTCGGCGCCGATGTAAAACTGGGGCTTATGTACCATGCAGGCGGTATGATTTTGATGAACCTGTGGTTTAACATTCCCTTTGCCGCCCTTATGATTACCGCCGGTTTAAGTGCCGTTCCCGATTCCATAATCGAAAGCGCCCGTGATGTGGGTGCGGGCAGGGTGCGTGTATTTTTTTCGATGATTTTACCCTTGTCGCTCAAAGATATTGTCGTTGCCGGAACTTTCGTTTTTATGTCCAATGTCGGCGCCTTTACGACTCCTTACTTAATGGGCGGTAACTTCCCGAAAATGCTCGGTATTTCGCTTTTCGATCAGTTTAACAAATATCTTCGCTATGAGAGAGCCGCCGCCCTTTCGGTTATTATGTTCTTGCTTTGTTCGGTTTCGGCGGGCGTGTACATTTATACTAATTTGAAAGAAAAGGCCTGGGAAAAGGATTAGCCGGAAAATGACGGCCTGCAAAGCGATTTTGCCGCTGCAGGCTGCCGGCCAAGCAAATTTTTCCGGCACGGGTGCCGGTAAGCTGAAGGTGTTCCTGTTTGCCTTAGGGCAAACAGGAGTTAAAGGGGGATGTCTAAAAGGGTATCCTGCTTTACGACATCCCCGTTTAAACTATATTTTTGCGTGTTCTTGTATAAACTCACGCGCCATTTTTGCGTATTTAAACGGATTCGCCTTTGCCGGATCCTGTTCGGCTTCCACCAAAAGCCAGCCGGTGTATGCGTTGTCGGCAAGCAGTTTAAATACCGTATCAAAGTCTATACAGCCGTCGCCGGGAACGGTAAAGGCACCGTTTTTAACCGCCGTTAAAAAGCTCCATTTATTTTCTTTTACCTGTTTTAATACATCCGCTCTTACGTCCTTTAAGTGTACGTGACCGACCCGCTTTACATATTTTTTAAGGATCGCTGCGGGATCTTCTCCGGCGAAGGTAAAGTGTCCCGTGTCGTAGCACAGATGCACGTATGTAGGCTCCGTTTCTTCCATCATACGTTCCGTTTCGGCAAGACTTTGTACAACCGTTCCCATGTGGTGATGAAAGCACAGTTTAAAGCCTTTGTCCGCGGCAATTTTTCCCAACTCATTCAAACCCGTTGTGAACGTTTTCCATTCGCTTTCGTTCATAACATATTTTTCTTTTTCCAAAACGGGTACATCGGTTTTTCCCTGAATGCTGTAGCTTTGCTCGCTTACATTGATACGGTTTGCCTTTACCGCACTTAAAAAATCCAATTCTTTTTTAAAGGATTCGATATTTTCATTCAGCGGTTTGGTAATTAAAAAAGAGCTGAACCAGCGGCTGGCTATGCGCATGCCGCGTAAGTCCAGCGCTTCTTTTAATACTGCCGGGTCGGACGGATATTTATTTCCTATTTCACAGCCGGTAAAGCCCGCCAAGGCCATTTCGCTGATTGTCTGTTCAAAGGTGTTTTCTTTGCCCAATTCGGGCATATCGTCGTTACACCAGCCGATCGGGGCAATACCCAAAAAAACCGAGTCTTTATTAAACATAGCACACTCCTATAAAAAGTCAAGAGAAAGTATCAACTTTCGATTGACTTTTTAGGCACGTTCGCAGCGGAGCGAGGACGTGCAAATAATATACAAGTTTGCCTGTACAAACGCTTTACAGGAGGCAAACTTGGGTGGGAAAAAACCGTACAAACGGTAAGGCTTTTTCCCGACACTCCTATAAGAATATGATAGAGCATATTCGGAAATTTTGCAAGAAAAATCATAAGTATTTATAGATTTACTCAAAATATGGGTAAATCTTGAAAAAGTATTTAAAATATTTGACAGATGAGAATTCTCGTGGTATAGTTAGAAATATGTTTGTCGTTCGTTATTCCGTAATAGATGTTTTTTGTGAATTATAGACAAGCTTATTTAGAGTTTGCTTTTTTTATTTGTGCAAAGGAGTTTAATTGTGTCTAAGAAATTATGTATAGTGACCGCCCATAGCGGCTGTGAAAATACCGTGCCGAATTCGCAGGATTATATTGAAAAAGCTCTTAATTCGGGCTGCGATATTGTAGAAATAGATATACGGAAAAATGAGCAGGGGTTTTATCTTTCGCATGATATGCCTTCTCCCGATACCTCTTTTTTCTTTTTGGAACAGGCACTGGAACAGTTTGAAGCCGTTCCTTCGGCTTGCATCAATTTCGATTTAAAAGAAGATGTTTTACCTTCTCTTATCGAATTTTTGGAACAAAAGAATTTTATGCACCGCTCTTTTTTCAGCGGCTGTATTTCTCCGGAAACCTTCCGTTCTCTTAAAAGGGCAAAAGACCGGGTTTTATACAATATATCCGTATCCGAAAAAAAAGATGAAGCCTCCTCATTTTTAAGTGAACTCAAGCATGATCTGCCCGGTATCAAAGCGCTCAATCTGTCTTTTGAAGAAGTTACAAAGGATTTTGTCTTTGCCTGTCACAAGCAGGGCTTGCAGGTATTTGTGTGGACACCGGACAACGATGTAGATATGAAGAATATGATTGATTATGCCGTTGATGGTATTACAACAAACCGTGTAGCAAAGGCCCTTGAATATACGGCAGGTATAACAAAACAAAATACGGTTACGTACGACATTGTATGTATCGGACCGGTGTCCAAAGATATTATGATTGATCATTTGGGACATGAAGACCGTCTGCTCGGCGGTGCGATTATTCAGTCCGGCTATGCCGCCTCCGGTGCAGGTTTTAAAACGGCCGTATGTACCAAGTGCAACGACACGGATGCGGATGTACTGGCAGAACTGGATAAGGCCCCTATGGATGTCTATCATCTATACAGTGCCGATACTACCTCTATACGCAATACCTATTTTACGGCTGATAAAGAACAAAGAAGCTGTGATTTAATCAGTGAATCCGCCCCTTTTTATCTGTGCGATATTTTAAAGGTTCCCGCCCTGATTTATCATTTTGCCGGTTTAACGACGGGTGACTTTGACGATGCGCTTTTTAAAGCGATTCACGGACGCGGAAAAATTGCCGTAGACGCCCAGTGTTTGCTTAGACGTCCTTCGTCAAGCGGTTCGATGGACTATGACGATTGGAAACATAAGCGCGATTATATATCGTATATCGATTATTTTAAGGCCGATGCAAAAGAAGCCGAAATTCTTACCGGCTGCTCGAATACGCATGAAGCCGCGGCACTCCTTTGCGAATGGGGTGCGCCCGAAGTGCTTATTACTCATAATACGGAAGTTATCGTGCGTACAAAGGATGTGTTTTACAGCTGCCCGATAAAAGCGCGCTCCTTGGACGGCCGTACCGGGCGCGGAGATACAACCTTTGCATCTTATATTGCATCGCGTAATACGGCCGGAATTCCCGAATCCCTCTTGTTTGCAACGGCCCTCGTATCGCTTAAAATGGAAACAAAGGGGCCTTTCCGCGGGGAACGTTCCGATATTGAGCGCTATATTGCCGATTTTTATACGGACGGCGATGTACATTCTCTTATATAAGGCCGCCGCCGGTATGCTTTTTAATGATTAACATTTTTTTAACTTTCTCTATAAAAAGCCGAGTCTTAAAAAAATGTTAATTTACAAATCAAAAAAAACAGCTTAAAATTTTTAATCAAGATATCGGAATATCTTAAATTCACTGAATAGGAGTGTATAATGAAAAAGAATCTATTGGCTGTTTTGTTGTGCGTTACCGTTGCGGCGGCTGTATTTGCAGCGGGAACTTCCGAACGTGATGTAAAAAAACAAAACGAAAAAAAAGAAACGCTTTTATTGTGGCTCCCGCCCTTTGCATCAGGTGATTCGTTGGATATGGAGTTCTGGACAGCGGTCCTCAAACCCTGGGCTGAACAGAATAATTGTAACCTGGCAATTGAAATTACTCCTTGGGGCGGATATGAAGAAAAATATCTTACAGGGTTTGCTTCGGGTGAAGGACCGGATGTAGGGTATATGTATCTTGAAATGTTCAATGATTTTATTGAAATGGGTACTTTGGCCGATATAGAACCGTACTTTACTCAAAAAGAAAAAGATAATTTTATTTATTGGAAGCAAGGAAAGATAAAAGGAGGGCAATATGCCCTTCCCTTTGTTGTAGGCAATCCGCGTATTCCTTATTTTAATACCGATATACTGAAAAAAGCGGGATGGGATAAGTTACCTCGGACATGGGAAGAGTTAATTCAATGTACTCTCGATATAAAAAAATTGAATCTTCCGGATGTTATGCCTATTGCAATGGAGTGGGCGGATCCCGCTATCGGTGCTTTAAATAATATTTTTTATCCGTATCTTTGGCAGGCCGGCGGGGAAATCTATAATAATGAGGGGACTCGGGTTGCCTTGTTGGATAATGATGCTGCGGTTAAAGCTGCCCGTTTCTTATACGACTTACGATTTAAATATGATGTACTTCCTAAAGAAAGCCTTGCGTTGGACGGTAAATCTGTCAGAGACTTATTTGTGCAGGGAAAAGTGGCTATTGCAAGTATGGATGCCAATTCGGCAGCGACCTTAAAACAGTCAAATATAAATTGGACTTATCTGCCGAGCTTTCAAAATAAAACAAAGGCTATTTGGGTTGCCTCGGACGCTCTTATTATGAATAATGCGAGTAAAAATAAAGAATTGGCGGCATCTCTAATGAAGTTTATTACAAGTAAGGATACTATGACCGCCTTTCATACAGAAATATCGGCCTTTCCTTCCATTACTTTTGATGAAGGATATAATGCCGATCCCATATTCAAACCCCTGTTTGATAATGAAAGTCAATACTTCCGTACTTTACCGGTTGCTGAAGGCGCTTTTAAAGTTATGGACAATCTTTTAAAAAATTTGCAGCTTATGATGCTCGGAGATCTTACTCCCGAAAAAGCTATAGCAAATACGGTTGATTACAGTAAAAGCGTTATATCAAAATAATATTAAAGAAGATTCAAACGGCGAATTGTTTATTCTCACTGAAATGATTCGCCGGTTTTTATAAAATAAGTTTTATTTTATAAAAATTGGTTTTAGATATTACAGTTATTGTAGGAATGCTTGATGAGGAAAAAATCACTTCAACCGCACTTGTACTTTTCATTGTTATATATATTGCCAAGTTTTATATTATTAATGGTTTTCTCGATAATACCGATTTTAATGAATCTTTTTTTAAGTTTTACTTCATATAATATTCTTAAAACTCCGCAATTTGTGGGTTTGCATAATTATATACGTATGCTAAAAGATCCGTATGTAAGTGCTTCCTTTAGAAATACGATTTTATTTACGCTTATTATTGTTCCGTCCCAGACTGTTATTTCCTTAGTATTGGCATCGCTTATTTCCGTAAGTTTTAAAAAGCGGTACGGCGATTTTATACGCAGTGCATTATTTGTTCCCGTTATTGCATCGACAGTATTAGTCGGGACCCTTTGGTCTTTATTGCTTTCTTTATACGGGCCTGTAAATGAGTTGATCCGCTTATGCGGGCTCCAGCCGGTTAATTGGTTTGGAGGAAAAATTTCAAGTATGTTAAGTGTTTGTATGGCGACTGTTTGGAAAAATATAGGTTATTTTCTTGTAATTTTTTATGCGGGAATACTTGATATACCCTCAAGCCTTTACGAAGCAGCGAAGGTTGACGGAGCAAGCCAAATACAAATATTTTTTAATGTTACTTTACCGGGATTATCGGAGATTACATATTTAGTGATTACACTGGGAACAATATGGTCTTTTCAAACCTTCGATATGGTTTATACTATGACGGGAGGAGGCCCCGGCTTGTCAACTGTGAGTCTTGTTTTAACAATTTATAATACCGCTTTCAAAGAATACAATATGGGATATGCAAGTGCTATTGCATTGCTTATGTTTATATTGGTTATTATCATACAAGCTGCACAAAAGAAAATTTTAGCAGGCGGTAAGGAAAAATAGGAGCCTGTGAATTATATCAAGCATGTTAACGATTTTCTTAAGGAGAAGTAAAAAAATGAAGCAGAGAGATTATGTTTTCTATTCATTTGCCGCTATAATGCTCTTTTTGTGCTCGCTCTCGGCACTTTTCCCTTTTATATATATGGCATTAGTTTCGCTTACACAAAAAACGATATTGAATTTTGATTTTAAGATATCCGAATTCAGCTTTGTGAATTATGTAAGGGTTTTTAAAAATTTTAATATCATTGTTAATCTGCGTAAC
Source organism: Treponema sp. HNW (assembly GCF_050320395.1). Classification (GTDB taxonomy): domain Bacteria; phylum Spirochaetota; class Spirochaetia; order Treponematales; family Treponemataceae; genus Treponema_C. The sequence goes on along the minus strand of NZ_CP144459.1, from coordinate 2,529,836 downwards.
AGTTTTATTGTTACAAGCTGTGCCTGTTTTTTTAATGCATTGTTCAGTTCTATGGCGGCATATGTTTTTGCAAAGAAAAAATTTAAGGGTAGTGATGTATTATTTGCTTTATATATCGCTACGCTGATGATACCGGGACAGGTTACTCTGGTGCCGGTTTTTCTTATTATGAAGGCATTAGGATTATTGAATACGTATCCTGCGCTTATTTTTCCTGTTGTTAATGCATTCGGTGTTTTCTTGGTTAAACAGTTTATGGAAAGCGTTCCGGATGATTTATTGGAAGCGGCACGGATTGACGGTTGTTCCGAGCATCGGATATTTTTTTCTTTAGTTTTACCTTTGATAATGACTGTTTTGGTATCATTAACTATTTTTACTTTTATAACGAGCTGGAATGATTTTTTGTGGCCCTTGGTTATTGCTTCAAAACCGCATATGAAAACATTAACATTGGCTATTGCCGCATTGAAAAACAGTTATAGAACAAATTACGGCTTGGTAATGTCCGGCGCAACGTTGACATTTATGCCGCCGTTTTTGTTATATCTTGTGTTACAAAAGCAATTTGTTGAAGGTATTGCATTAAGCGGAATAAAAGGTTGATTGTTAAAAGGAGATATGTATGGCGGCATTCGAATTTTTTTTAGTTTCTTCTCTGGAAAAAGTTTTTCTTGATCAAAGACCCGAACCTTTATCAAACCTTTCTTTGAATGCTTTGATAGGTGATCGAATAGCATTTCAGCTTGTATATTCACTTCACGGTGAGCTCGGAAACATGCCTGCCGATACTTTTTGTGTTACTGCATCCGGAATTGATGCGCCTATCCGCTTGCGTGATGTTGTATTGCTTCCTTCGCATTATCCTGTCCCGGAAAAACGTGATAAAAACTATTTAAGAACCGTTCCGGGCTTATATCCCGATTTACTTGTGCCTTCATCCGGTAAAATTAAGCCTGTTGCCGAGCAGTTCAGAAGTTTGTGGATTGATGCGGATTTGTCATCTGCGAAACCCGGTATTTATCGTCTTTGCATTAGCGTTCGTCGGGAAAGAGACTCGGTTTCCGTTCGGGACTTATATGTAGATATTGAAGTAATAAATTGTAAATTGCCTGAGCAAAAATTAATTCATACCGAATGGTTTTATGCCGATTGCCTTGCAGACTATTACAAGGTTCCCGTGTTTTCCGAAGCCCATTGGAAAATCATTGCCAATTTTATTCATGCGGCAGTACATGACTGCGGAGTAAATATGCTCTTAACACCTGTTTTTACCCCGCCCCTCGATACGGCGATAGGCGGTGAGAGAACAACAACGCAGCTTGTTTCCATTGAAAAAAAGAAGGGAATATATTCGTTTGATTTTACGTTGTTGGAACGTTGGTGTAAATTATGCAAGCAGGAAGGAGTCGCGTATCTTGAAATTGCACATTTTTTTACACAGTGGGGAGCGAAGGCGACCCCAAAAATAATTGTTTCTGTTGACGGTATAGAGACAAAGCTTTTCGGCTGGCATGTATCGGCGTCCGACCCCGAATATAAACTTTTTTTGTCGATGTTCATTCCGGAACTTTTAAAATGTTTACATGCGCAAGGTTTTGATAAAGAACATATTGTCTTTCATGTGTCTGACGAACCGTGTGAACGGGATATGGAAACGTATCTGAATGCAAAAGAAATTATAAAGCCCTTACTGCATGGCTATACGGTCATTGATGCTCTTTCAAGTTACGAATTTTATGAAAGAGGTATTGTTGAAAATCCTATTCCTTCAAACGATCATATTCAACCTTTTATAGACAATAAGGCGGATAACCTCTGGGTATATTATTGTGTTGCTCAAAGTGTTGAAGTTCCGAACAGATTTTTTGCTATGCCGTGTTCCAGAAACAGAATTATGGGTGTTTTACTTTATTTATATGATATCAAAGGATTTTTACATTGGGGATTTAATTTTTATAACACACAGTATTCACGAAAGCATATAAACCCGTTTATCGTTACCGATTGCGGTTCGGAATTTCCGTCCGGGGATGCATTTTTGGTTTATCCTGCGGATGATACAGGGGTATATTCTTCTATTCGAAATGAAATACAAATGGAGGCCTTTGCGGATATATGTGCCCTACAAAAGTTAGAGACGCTTATCGGGCGTGAAAAAGTTTGTAATATAATTCATGAAGATCTTGATTATATCTTGACCTTTAAAAAATATCCGATTGAAAAAGAATATTTAACTCAATTACGTTATAAGATTAATCAATGTATAAGGGATAAAGGTGTAAAATAGCTTTTCTTCTTAACAGCTTTTGTTTGATGAGGCAAGAATGTTTAGAAAAATTCCTAAGACGAGTCGGCAATGGATAAAATCTATAATGCTTGTTGCCGCCTTTGTTCTTTTCTTTTGTTCAATCGTTTTAACTTTCATTTTACTTTCTCTGAGAGATACACTTATTGTTAACACGAAAAATACTGCGGAATTTACTAGAAAGACTATTGATTCCAAACTGTTGGAAATGCAAAAATATGTTTTCGGTCTTGATTTACATCCGGTTAATATTTGTCTTAAAAAATTTAAACATAAGATAGATGTATATTCACCGGACTTATATACGCTGACAAATCAATTACAGGATTATAAAAGTATAAATGCCGTTATAGACAGTATTTATATTTATTATCCGAAGGCGGCTCTGATATTGGGTGATTTGGGGTGTTTCCCTGCACAGTCGTATCGGTTTTTGCAAAAAGACTGTCTGATATATAACGATTGCTGGAATGGTATTATTAAAGACAGCGATGGATTTATTGTTTCAAAGGCGGATGAGATATTCGGATTCTATTATTTAAAAATATTATTTTACAAAGGTGAAAAGGTCGGCTGCATTGTTGTGAAGGTGAATACAAATGAGCTGCTCAGGAATGTAACCGAAAATATATCTTCAGATATGAATTATCACGCCTATGGTATCCTGTATAACGAAAAATTAATAAATTATACCGGTTCTTCGGAATTGGTTGATATCATTGACCTGAACCCTGCTTCCGTAAAGAACCGCTCAACGGATGTTCTCGCTTTAACTTCTTCGGTTTCTCCTCGCTTGCAGTATGTGTCTCTTTATTCATATGTTGATATATTCAGCCCTCTGTATATCCTCTTAGGCATATGCGTCTTGTCTTTCTTTGCTATATGCTTTGCCGCATTATATCTTTCATACTTCATCAGTCTCAGGAATCTAAAACCTTTAAACCTATTGTCAAAACAGGTAGGCATTGATCCTTTTTTGGAGCAGGATACAATAAAAGCCATTTCAACAAAAATCGATGATTTGATAAATCAAAAAGATATACAGATAGCAAAACTGCAGTTACAACAGGATATTTTGAACGGTTTATTCTTAGCGGATATGATTGAAACCCCTTGCATAACGGAAACCGATGCATTTTTAAAATCTCGCCAATATGATATTATTTTCGAATTACCGTTTTTTACTGTATGTGTGATTACGAATGTAAAAGAAGACAATCCTGAGTTAAAAAAAGATTTAATTTCTTTTTTTAGAGAGCATCAATTTGAGGCTATCGTTTCTTATAAGGCCGATACATATATTATTCTTCTTAATATTCAGGAATTTTCAACTCCTTATTTTTTTTGTGAAATCATGCAGCAAGTCGGCTCCGTGTTTTTTGAAAAAGCATGTCCTTCCATAGGTATAGGCTTATGCTATGATAAATTAATTGATATTCCTAAAAGTTATACGGAGGCCGTATGGGCTGCTACCGAACAAAAACAGTCTGTAGGAGATACGGTCTTTTGTTACAATAAATTCGATGTTGTTGATGATTACGGCTATAATGATTTCAGAGATGCTCTTTATAAACATGATTATTTGAGTGCGGCGTCCTTTATTTCTGAAATTTTCGATAATCCGCATTTGGCGGGATGTCCGCATTCGAAAATGGAATATGTATTTGAACCTGTTAAACGTATCCTTCTTGATTGTTTATCCACCGCCGATAAGAATAAATTTTTTGATATAAAAAAGACTTTTTCATTCGATACACCTGCAGACTTAAAAAACCGTTGTTTGCGGCTTATACAAATACTTCGAAAAAATGAGCCGTCGGGAACTCGTTTGGCGGAAAAGGCAAAACGGATAATTGAGCGTGATTTCAAAGATCCTATGTTCGGGACATACCGTATTGCGGAAGAGTTGAAAATCAGTAATTCTTATTTATCTACCGTATTTAAAAATATTTATAATATCGGAACCGTACAATATATTACGCAGCTGCGCATAGAAACGGCAAAACGACTTATTATGACGACCGAATCAGATATCAAAGAAATTGCCGCTGCTGTGGGATTTTCAAGTGATATTTCTTTTATTCGGGTTTTTAAAAAATATGAATCAATCACGCCCGGAAAATTACGCAAAAATAAAGAGAAACTTTTTTAAGTATGTTTTGGTGGTATCTTTGGTTATATCTTTGTTTTTGGGGGAGTATTTTTGAAAAAAAATGTTGACATCATGGTAAAGTCATGGTAGCCTGTATATAACATTTACAGTTTTATCCATAAATATTATACTGATATAATCAAAGACCTTGTTGCAATATGGAGGGGTTGTGTATTTACAAAAAAACGCCGTAAAAGGCTATAATGCTTATATCGATTCTTCAAAAGATGATTACGGTACAATGATGGATGTGGGACTTTTGATTTTGGAAGCGGGAGATGATTTTTCTTTTTCCGATGCCGAATCCGAAGCCGCTTTTTTGCTTTTTTCGGGAAAAGTCCGCTTTAAGTGGGAGGGGCGTGAACAGGAATGCAGCCGCAAAAACGAGTTTGAAGAAGAGGCATGGTGTCTGCATGTATGCAGGGGTACCGATGTTACGATTACCGCAGCCGAAAAAAGCGAACTGTATGTTCAAACGACAAAAAACGAACGCAGCTTTGAATCAAAACTGTACAGTCCCTCGGACGTAATCGTTCAGCATGCCGGAAACAAAGGAGAATTACTCGGCTGTATGCGCCGTGAAATAAAAACGTTTTTTGATTACGATAATGCGCCTTATTCGAATATGGTACTCGGCGAAGTGCTGAATTTTCCCGGAAAATGGTCGTCTTATCCGCCGCACCATCACCCGCAGCCGGAAGTGTATTTTCACCGTTTCGATAAACCGCAGGGGTTCGGCGTCAGTTTTGCCGGCGGAGAAATCTTCAGGTCGGGGCATAACGGCTTAACCGTTATTACAAACGGCTTTCATTCTCAAGGCGCCGCCCCCGGTTACGCGATGTGTTATGTATGGGGTATCCGGCATTTGGACGGCGACCCGTGGAAAAAAACGCGCATAGACGATAAAGAACACGCATGGCTGTGGGAAGCCGATGCAAACGAACATATATTCAAAGAGGTTTAAGATGGATACGGTACGCTTGACAACGGCGCAAGCCTTGGTACGGTTTTTGGAAAATCAGTACATATGTTGGGATAATAAGGAGCAGCCCTTTGTAAGGGGTATATTTATGCTGCCGGGACACGGAAATGTCGTCGGTTTGGGACAGGCTGTCAGTCAGGAAGCAAAGCGCCTCGAAATCTATCAGGGAAAAAACGAGCAGGGGCAGGCTCATGCCGCGGTCGCCTTTGCAAAGCAAAGCAAGCGCAAGCAGATATTTGCCGTAACCTCTTCGGTCGGGCCGGGTGCTGCCAATATGGTAACCGCTGCGGCTACGGCTACGGCGAATAATATTCCCGTACTTTTATTACCCGGCGATGTGTATGCCTGCCGTCAGCCGGATCCCGTTTTACAGCAAATAGAGCAATCTCACGATTTATCGCTTTCAACGAACGATGCGTTCCGCCCCGTGTGTAAGTACTGGGACCGTATCGTGCGTCCCGAACAGCTTATGTCGGCTTTGATAAACGCTTTCCGCGTATTAACCGATCCTGCCGACACGGGCGCGGTTTGTATAGCTTTGCCGCAGGATACCGAAGGCGAAGCATACGATTATCCCGTTTCGTTTTTTGAAAAACGTGTGCATTATATCGGCCGCCGTCCTGCGGAAAAAGAAGCGTTGGAACGGGCTGCCGAACTCATTAAAAAGGCTAAGCGCCCCATGCTGATTTGCGGCGGCGGTGTGCGCTATTCGGAAGCTCATGCCGAATTTGCATCCTTTTCAAAAACTTTCGGCATTCCCTTCGGCGAAACGCAAGCGGGGAAAAGCGCGGTTGTATGGAGCGATTTTTATAATCTCGGCGGTATCGGCGTTACGGGAACTTCCTGCGCAAACGAAATTGCCAAAGATGCCGACCTCATTATCGGCGTGGGAACCCGTTATACCGATTTTACGACATCTTCCAAATGGCTGTTTAATGAAAAAGCGCGCTTTGTAAATATCAATATATCCGCCTTTCAAGCCGCAAAGCTCGATGCGGTGCAGGTTGTCGCCGATGCAAAGAGTGCTTTAAAAGAATTAAAAAAGCTCTTAAAAGGCTATAAGGCTTCGTATGATGACGATATTAAGGCGGCAAAAGACAAGTGGATTCAGGAGCTTGACCGCTTGGATTCGTTGTGTGCCGGCTCGGATTATGTGCCGAACATCAATGACGCCAATGCGGCATCGGCAAAACGCTTTGCAAAAAATGTCGGCACAAGCTTAACGCAAACCCGAGCGCTCGCTCTTATAAATACATTAACCGATAAAAACGCGGTCGTTATCGGCGCATCGGGAAGTTTGCCCGGCTGTATGCAGCGTATGTGGCGTCCCCGTGCAGTCGACACCTATAATATGGAATACGGTTATTCGTGCATGGGTTATGAAGTTTCCGGGGCCTTGGGTGTAAAGATTGCCGAACCCGAAAAAGAAGTATATTCGATGGCCGGCGACGGCAGCTTTGTTATGCTTCATTCGGAATTGCTGACTGCCGTACAGGAACGCAAAAAAATCAACGTGTGTTTATTCGACAATGCGAGTTTCGGCTGTATCAATAACTTACAAGTCGGACAGGGCAATGAAACCCTTTGCACCGAATTGCGCTACCGTTCCGATGATAACCGGCACAAGGGTGATTTTTTACACGTTGACTATGCCGCGATTGCCCGCGGTTACGGGGCAAAGGCTTGGACGATCCGTACCGAAGAAGATTTGAAAAAAGCCCTTAGCGAAGCAAAAAGAGTAAAAGATGTTCCGGTTCTTTTTGATATTAAGGTACTGCCCAAATCGATGACTGACGGCTACGGTTCATGGTGGCGGGTAGGCTTTGCCGAAGTATCGAATCGTAAAGCGAATAAGGATGCCTGCCGCGAGCAGCTTGAACATATAAAAACCGCCCGCAAATATTAAACCGGGTTTATAAACGAAGGGATTAAAATCCGGTATTAGAACCGGCTCTTTATCCCCTTAGGAGGAAAGATGAAAAAGGAATTAAAAATCGGCGTTATAGGCGCCGGTCGTATCGGAAAGCTTCATGCTTCCAATTTGGCAACACGGGTTCCGGGAGCAAAGCTTACAGCTATATCCGATGTAAATAAAAAATATGCACAAGAGCTTGCCGCTTCTTTAGGGGTTGCGTCGGTGTACGATAATTATGCCGATCTTTTGGCCGACCCCAACGTTGACGCGGTTTTTATCTGCTCTTCAACCGACACCCATTCGGAAATTTCGATTGCGGCGGCAAAAGCGGGAAAACATATCTTTTGCGAAAAGCCGATAGACCACGATATAAAGAAAATAAAATCGGTACTCGATATTGTCGAAAAAAGCGGAGTAAGGTATCAGGTAGGCTTTAACCGCCGCTTTGACCGCAATTTCCGCCGTGTAAAAGAAGCCGTTAAAAAAGGAGAGGTCGGTCAAGTGCGCGTTATAAAAATTACTTCACGCGACCCCGCTCCGCCTCCGGTCGAGTACATAAAGGTTTCAGGCGGTATTTACGCCGATATGACCATTCACGATTTCGATATGATGCGCTATCTTTCCGGAAGCGAAGTTACGGAAGTAAGCGCAGTGGGAACCTGTTTGGTAGATCCGGCTATCGGAAAAGCGGGCGATGTGGACACCTGCGTTATTACCCTGCGCTTTGCAAACGGTACCTTGGGCGTTATAGACAACTGCCGCCAGTCTTCGTACGGTTATGATCAGCGTGTTGAAGTGTTCGGCTCAAAAGGGCAGATAATCGCCGACAACGAAACGGCAAACAATACGGTTGTATACAGCGAAAAAGGCGTTAACCGCGAAAAACCCCTGCATTTTTTTCTTGAGCGCTATAACGATGCCTATATTTTGGAAGCGAAAGAATTTGTCGATGCCTGCTTAAAGAAAAAAAATCCCTCTGTCGGTGCCTTTGACGGCTTGCAGCCGGTTCTCATTGCGCTTGCTGCACAGGAATCGAGCGATAAGGAAGGCGTTCCCGTAAAAGTAAAAAGCTGAGAACGGGTATCGCTGCCGGTGATTGATACCGCCCCGACTGTGTATCAATCCCGGTTTTTTTGTTCGTTTTGTCCGTAATACGGATTAACGATAAAATTAATTGAGGGAGAATTATTTCGATAAAAAAAAGAATATTTCATTAATTACATTTTAGTTGCTAGTTGATTTGCGCCTTGTATTTAATATTGTAAGTATTTTGTCTGTGTCATATTTTATGAACAGATCGAAGACCGGTATAAAATTGAAAGGAGAGCAAATGGAAAGGAGGATATTAAGTTGTGTTATTCCGGAAAATACTGCCGGTATAACAGTTTATTGTAAAAATTATTATATCAACGACTTCTGTAGAACTCTTCCGATCGAGAAGTTATCGTTTATGCAGGATTTGTATATCGATAAAAAAGATAAGGGAGGAGATTGATGTCGGATTTTCTATCTCTTCAAAATGCGATAGCTTCAGATTCAATATTAAATGAAGTTGTCGTTGTTAATCATATATCCTCGAGAAATATTTCAACTGAAAAATTACGGATTGTTGTTTTTAATATAGAAAGAGGTTTTGGAATTGAACCTCTTTTAATCTATCTAAGGGAACATCCGTTGCTTAAAAATACCGATGTTATTCTCGCCAATGAAGTCGATTGGGGCATGAAACGTACCGAAAATCGAAATATTGCCGCTCTTATTGCTGAAAAAAACGGCTTTAATTATGCTTACGGTATTGAATTCGCTTATTTAAAAACCCCTGATAGTGAAAATAAAGAAGGATTACACGGTAATGTAATATTCTCCCGTCTCCCGATCCTTGAGTCAAAGGTAATTCGGCTGCCGAGCGTTTACAATTGGCAGCACAGTGAACAGCCGCGTTCCGGAAGCCGGAATGCCGTATGTGCGGCAGTTGAGTGGAACGGTAAAAAAATCGGTCTTTCAAGCGCTCATCTTGAAAATCGCACAACGCCTGACGGGCGTTTAAAACAGATGAAATGTCTTCTAGAGGGTGTGGAAGCTTTTTTCGGTAATATCCCGGTAATTATCGGCGGTGATATGAACACAAACTGTATGAACGGTGCCGATAATAATGAAGCTCCTATGCTTGCACGCAATCCGGCGGAACAAAAACGCCGTATACGTGAAGTTGAAAAAATAGAACCGCTTTTACTTTATGCCGCTCAACACGGCTTTGATTATACCTGTTGTAATTTGATTGATAAAACTACACGGCGCAAACCGATCCAGGGGGAAAAAGATTTACTTCTTAACTTGGATTGGTTTTTTGCACGCGGTTGTACCGGTACAAATCCGCATGTAATTACTGCTATCTTTGATGAAAATAAATTGGGAACAAAAAATAAATATGCCGAATGGCAGGGAACTCAAATTTCGGACCATGATGCAATTGTTGCCGATTTTTGCGTGTTTTAAAGCTTGAACTTGTAAGGAGGAATTTTGAGATGATCAAAGCTGTAATTTTTGACATGGGAGGAACTCTTGAGGATATTTACAATACTCCCGAAACACGATTGGAAAATGCAAAAACTTTATTGGAGTATATGAAGCGTCACGGTATTACCCTTGAGTGCGACCCTGCCGAATTTTCCGAAAAGGTTATTCGATCATACGGGGATTATAAAAAATTCAGCGACGAGAATAATATCGAATTAATGCCCTTTGAGGTTTGGGATAAATATCGTTTGCGTGATTATCCGGAAATTGACAGACGTATTTTACAAGCTATCAGTGAAAGACTGACCCATATATGGGAAACCCACTTTCATCACCGTGAATTGCGTCCTCATGCAGTCGAGATGTTGACTGCTTTACAAAAAGCCGGATATAAACTGGGCGTTATCAGTAACACTCCTTCGCTTGTGCAGGTTTTGTGGACGCTACATGAATATAAAATCTTTGATTTTTTTGAGTATGTGGGACTTTCGAGTTTGCACGGTTTTAAAAAACCGGACCCGATTCTGTTTCAAATTGCCGCTCGAGACCTCAATGTGCAGGCAGCGGAATGTGCGTATGTCGGTGACACGATTGATAAGGATGTCAAAGGTGCCCGTGCTGCAGGGTATGGAATGACGTTCAGAATTAAATCATATGCAGAGGAGGAGCAACGATTAACCGGTGATGAAACCGAGGCGGATTATCTTATTAAAGATTTAAGTGAAATTGTAACAATTCTTGAAAAAGAAAAGGGAGTGAAAGCATATGAATGATTGTTCTTATTCAAATTTACGTAGACTAAAAAATCGAATGCACGAAGCCGTAACAAACCCCTATAATATAATTGTTATTTTAGCATTGATTGCGTTATCGTATTTGATTTTGGTTCCGTTGTTTGAGATGATTAAAACAACCTTTTTAGTATCACAGGCGGATCTTCGTCAAATTCGCGGTGCGGAAGCAGGGGATTTTACTCTATTTCATTGGAAGCGAGTATTATTTTCAAATTTAAGCAAATCGCTTTTATATGTTCCATTGCGGAATTCATTATTAATAGGGATGAGTGTTTCCGTAATTTCCATTCTTTTCGGCTCAACTTTAGCGTGGCTGATGATTCGTACCGATCTTCCGTGGAAAAAAGTACTTTCCCTTATTGTAATCATTCCGTATATGCTGCCTTCCTGGTGTAAGTCATTGGCATGGTTGACAGTCTTTAAAAACGAACGTGTGGGAGGTTCTTCGGGATTCCTTTCCGCTATGGGTATTTCCGTGCCGGATTGGCTTGCATACGGTCCCATTGCTATTATATTAGTATTGTCTCTTCATTATTATGCTTATTCGTATTTGCTTGTGTCGGCAGCCTTGCGTTCAATCAACAGCGAGCTTGAAGAAATGGGAGAAATTGTCGGTGCCGGTAAAGTAAAGATTTTACGAAAAATTACGTTTCCGTTAATTCTTCCGGCTTTGCTTTCATCATTTATTTTAACCTTTTCAAAGTCAATCGGTACATTCGGTGTTCCCGCCTTTCTCGGAATGAAAATAAATTATTATACAATTTCTACAATGCTCTATTCAAATATACGACAGCGGCAAACCAATACCGGTTTTGCTATGAGTTTAATTTTAATTTCAATTGCCGCAATAACGGTGTACGTTAATCAATTGGTTATCGGTTCACGAAAATCTTTTGCTACTATAGGAGGCAAGGGCGGACGAACCACGCCCATAGCATTGGGAAAAGCAAAATATCCTATCTTATTTGTTTTACTCCTCTTTATCGGTATAGGTGTTTTTTTGCCGTTGTTGATCTTGTTGTTACAGACTTTTATGTTAAAAGGCGGAGACTACTCATTAGCAAACTTTACACTCCATTATTGGATCGGAAATCCCAATCCCATGATTTTTGAAAATGAACCCGGTGTATTTAAGAATCCCATCTTTTGGCAAAGTGTTTGGAATACCCTACGCCTTGTATTTACAACTGCAATTGTAGCTACCGTTTGCGGACAACTTTTAGGTTACATTGTGTCCCGCGGGCGGGGGACTGTTTCCGGACGAGCCGTTGAACAGTTAACCTTTTTACCGTATTTGATTCCGTCAATTGCATTCGGAGCTATTTATCTTTCAATGTTTTCCCGGCCGCATTTGTTACTTCCGTCTCTTTACGGCACATTTGCATTACTGGTATTGGTCAGTGTGGTAAAACATTTGCCGTTTTCCTGTCGTGCCGGTACGAGTAATATGCTTCAAATAGGCATTGAGCTTGAAGAGGCTGCGGTAATTGCAGGTGCGTCTTTCGCAAAAAGATTTGCACGGATTGTGTTTCCTCTTTCAAAGGCGGGTTTTTTGTCCGGCTTTATGCTTATCTTTATCAGCATTATGAAAGAGCTGGATTTGATTATTCTTGTAATTACGCCGAAATTGGGAACATTGCCTTATATGGCATTTTCGTATGCGAACGGTAATTTCCCGCAATTTTCCAATGTTGTTGCGGTTATTATGTTTGCCATTGTATTGCTGGTGTATCTTATTACAAATCTTATCAGCAATGCGGATCTTTCATCAGGAATAGGAGGATAATATGAGTAAGATAGAATTGAAAAAAATAAATAAATTTTACGGAAAAAATCATGTATTAAAGGACTTGGATCTTACGATAAATGACGGTGAATTTATGACGTTGATAGGGCCTTCCGGCTGCGGAAAAACCACAACGCTGCGGGTTGTTTCCGGTTTGGAAAAACCGCAAACCGGCCGGATTTTAATGGCGGGTGAAGAGATTGTTAATGCTGAAGAATATTATTTTGCCCCGCCGTCCAAACGCGGCCTTAATCTTGTTTTTCAAAGTTATGCCCTTTGGCCGCATATGACCGTATTTGATAACGTTGCCTTCGGTTTGACGGTAAAACGTATTCCGCGGGATGAAATTAAAAAAAAGGTTCAGAATGCACTTGAACGGATGAGGATAGAAGAATTTATAAAACGCTATCCGTCCGAGCTTTCAGGAGGACAGCAGCAACGGGTTGCGATTGCACGGGCAATTGTTTCGGAACCTGACTTGCTTCTTCTTGATGAGCCGCTTTCTAATCTCGATGCAAAATTACGCGTAGATATGCGTTCGGAGATAAAACGTTTGCACGAAGAGTTGGGAACAACGGTAATCTATGTAACCCATGATCAAGTCGAAGCTTTAACCATGTCCACACGTATTGCAATTTTTTTCGAAGGAGTTTTAGCACAGGTTGATTCACCGATGAATGTTTATAACAATCCGTTAAATTTACGTGTCGCCGATTTTATCGGTAATCCGCGTATTAATTTATTAAAAGCACGGGCTGAGCTTTATGACGGTAAAATTATTGCCGTATCCGATTTTGGAAAATTCATCTTTAGTCCTGCCGATTTTATTTCCGAACTTCCAACTACACCGTTTGATTGTCAACTCGGCATTCGTCCCGAACAAATTGCAATTTTACAGAATAGGGGGGAAGCCGGAATTCCTGCTGCGGTTTATACGAGTATGCCTGCCGGTTCTGAAACTTTAATACAGTTAAAAGCGGATAAATCCACTCTTCTTGCAAAAGAACTGGGTATCAGTAATTACCGCAGTAATGATACCGTTCATTTAAAAATTGATCCGGATCATATAAATGTTTTTGATGATGTAACGGGAAATATCATTAAGCTTTCAAAATAAGGAGGAAAGATTCATGAAAAGGAAAATTTTTATTGTATTGGTGGCGGCGATATTTATTGCAGGAACAATTTCTTGCACTAAAAAAGAAAAGCCCGAAAATCGAGAAACGACTGATTGGGCAAAAAAAGTTGCTCTCTATGAAGATGAAACGCCTGAACAATTGTATGAAAAGGCAAAAAAAGAGGGAACCGTTGTTATATATTCTATTTCATCACGTATGAAAAAAGTAAAAGACAGTTTTGAAAAGCAATATCCCGGTTTGACCCTTGAAGTTTATAACCTTTCGACAAACGAAGTCCTTGAAAAAATTTCCAGAGAATATGATTCGGGAGTACGAACTGCCGATGTAATTCACATTAAAGATCAGGATGGCTCTCTATATCTTGATTACGTACAAAAAGGAAAATTTCATACTTATAAGCCGGCTGATATTATTAAACATATCGATCCTAAATATTGCCAAAAGACAATGCCGTTTTATATGGAGTTGAATGAATGGTTCTATAATGACGAAGCCTATCCTGACGGTCCTCCGATCAGCAGCTGGTGGGACTTAACCAAGCCGGAATGGAAGGGAAGAATCCTTGTTACAAATCCCTTGGATAATCATTCTCACATGTGTATTTATGTCGGCCTTGTTTTGGATGCCGAAGCACTTGCCCAAGACTATAAGCGTGTTTTCGGCGAAGAAATTACACTTCATGGTACTGAGAATGCCGGCTATGAACTGCTTAAACGCTTAATGGAAAATGATCCCGTTTATATAAGTTCAAGTTCGGAAATGGTTGAAGCGGTAGGTACGCGCGGTCAAAAGAATCCTCCGATTGCCTATGCATCTTCTTCAAAAATGCGTGAGCGTAAAGAAAAGGGATATGCATTACAGGTTGTTTCGCAAATTACTCCGCACACGGGTTTGTCCGGTTTAAATACCTTGTATATTGTCAACGAAGCGCCTCATCCTGCAGGAGCAAAATTGTTGATACGCTGGCTTATGGGGGAGGCGGACGGCAAAGGTGCAGGCTTTAAACCCTTTAATACGATCGGCGGCTGGCCCCTCCGCGATGATGTGGAAGGAGTAGATCCCGTTCCGCTTTCGGAAATTAATATTCAGGATATAGATAAAACCGAAATCTATTATAAACTGCGGGACGTGAGCGATTACTGGTTGTCGATTCAACAAAAATAGAGGCGACCGATTTGGAGGAATAATCATGAATAAAAATATTTTTGTTTTTTCTCTTTGCTTGTTGCTTCTCTGGGGAATAACAGGCTGCGGAAAAGGAACGGAAAAGACGGTAGATGCCGGTCGGCCTGAAATTTCGGGCTGGGCAAAAGAAGTCGGTTTATATGAAGATGAAACTCCGGAACAATTATATGAAAAAGCAAAAAAAGAAGGAAATGTTGTTATTTATTCAATTTCAGCACGTATGAAAAAAGTAAAAGAAAGTTTTGAAAAGCAATATCCGGGTGTAACACTGGAAGTGTATACTCTGCGTACAAACGAGGTGCTTGAAAAGATTACCAGAGAGTATGATTCGGGAGTACGGACTGCTGATGTAATTCATATCAAAGATCAGGATCACTCGTTGTACCTTGATTATGTACAAAAAGGAAAGTTTCATAACTATAAACCGGCGGATATTATAAAACATATTGATCCTAAATATTGTCGATATGCAATGCCGTTTTATATGGAGCTAACTGAATGGTTTTATAATGATGAAGCTTATCCGGATGGACCTCCGATCAGCAGCTGGTGGGACTTAACAAAGCCGGAATGGAAAGGAAAGGTTTTGTTTACAAACCCGCTGGATAATCACTCCTATATGTGTGTGTATGCAGGGATTGTATTGGATGCCGATGCCTTTGCCGATGATTATAAACGTGTTTTTGGCGAAGATATTACGCTGCACGGTACGCAAAATGCAGGATATGAATTTCTTAAACGCTTAATGGAAAATGATCCTGTTTATAGCGGTTCAAGTTCAGAGATGGTTGAATCTGTCGGTACTCGTGGACAACAACGGCCTCCTGTTGCGTATGCAGCTTCTTCAAAAATGCGCGAACGAAAAGAAAAAGGCTATGCATTGCAAGTCGTTTCACAGATCACTCCGAATACCGGTTTGTCTGCGTTAAATACGCTTTATATCGTTAATGAAGCACCCCATCCTGCGGGAGCAAAACTCTTGATACGCTGGCTTATGGGTGAAACAGACGGCAAGGGGGCAGGTTTTAAACCGTTTAATACAATCGGCGGTTGGCCGTTGCGAGATGATATAACACCCGTTGATCCGATTCCGCTTTCCGAAGTTAATATACCTGATATTGATAGGACGGATATTTATTATAAACTGCAAGAAGTCAGTGATTTTTGGCTGTCGATTCAGCAAAAATAAAGGAGTATTTACAAGGAGGCATCATAATGAGTAAAAGAATTTTTGTTTTCTCTCTTTGTTTGTTGTTACTCTGTGGTCTAATAGGCTGCGGAAAGGGAATGAAAAAGACTTCGGAGGTCGGTCAACCTAAAATTTCGGGTTGGGCAAAAGAAGTCGGTTTGTATGAAGATGAAACTCCGGAACAGCTTTATGAAAAGGCAAAAAAAGAAGAGGGGAAGGTTGTAATTTATTCAGTTTCAAGCAGAATGAAAAAGGTAAAGGAAAGTTTTGAAAAACAATATCCCGGTATAGTTGTTGAAGCTTATGATATTTCGAATAATGAGTTATTGGAAAAAATCACTCGTGAATATGATGCGGGAATTCGTACTGCAGATGTGGTTCATATAAAAGATCAGGACGGTTCCTTATATATTGAATTTGTTCAAAACGGAATATTTCATAATTATCAACCGTCCGATATCACAAAACACATAGACCCTTTTTATTGTCAAAAAACAATGCCGTTTTATTTGGATCAAACAGCCTGGTATTATAATGATGAAACATATCCTAACGGACCTCCGATCAGCAGTTGGTGGGACTTAACTAAACCGGAGTGGAAAGGAAAGATATTAATGGCTAATCCGTTGGATAATTTAACTTATTTAGCGGTAATTACAGGTCTTGTTTTAGATTCGCAAGCTTTAGCGGACGATTATAAAAGGATTTTTCATGAAGAAATTACACTGCATGGAACAAAGAATGCCGGTTATGAATTGCTGAAACGTCTTGTCGAGAATGATATTATTTTTATGAGTTCCGGTTCGGAATTAGTGGAGGCTGTAGGAACACGCGGACAGACGAATCCTCCGCTTGCGTATGCATCCTCGGTAAAAATGCGAGAACGTAAATCAAAAAATTTTGCTATACAAACGGTTTCACAGATTACGCCGCATACCGGTATTCCCGGCTTAAACGCATTGTATGTTGTCAATGAAGCTCCTCATCCTGCCGGAGCAAAACTGTTAATACGCTGGCTTATGGGTGAAGCGGACGGTAAAGGCCCCGGTTTTAAACCGTTTAATACAATCGGCGGCTGGCCTGTTCGCGATGATGTGGAAGCAGTTGACCCGACTCCGCTTTCAGAAATTAATGTTCAGAAAATAGACAGGAGCGAGATTTATAATGCGATCAGGGAAGTCAGCGATTTTTGGCTGTCGATTCAGCAAAAATAAAAGGGGATTTACAAGGAGGCATTATAATGAATAAAAATATTTTTGTTTTCTCTTTTTGTTTGTTGTTTCTTTGTGGAGCGATAAGCTGCAGAAAAGGAACGGAAAAACTTCCGGATTCCGGCCAGCCTGAAATCTCAGGGTGGGCAAAAGAAGTCGGCTTGTATAAGAATGAAACTCCGGAACAGCTTTATGAAAAAGCAAAAAAAGAAGGTAAGGTTGTTATTTATTCAATTGCAGGGCGTATGCGGAATGTAAAAGACAGTTTTGAAAAGCAGTATCCGGGTGTAACACTGGAAGTGTATAACCTTCCGACAAATGAAGTTTTGGAAAAAATCTCCAGAGAGTATGACTCCGGAATACGGACCGCTGATGTAATTCACATCAAAGATCAAGATCACTCGTTGTACCTTGATTATGTACAAAAAGGAAAGTTACACAATTATAAACCGGCGGATATCATAAAACATATTGACCCTAAGTATTGCCGATACGCAATGCCGTTTTTTATGGAATTAACCGAGTGGTTTTATAATGATGAAGCTTATCCGGACGGACCTCCGATCAGCAGCTGGTGGGACTTAACCAAGCCGGAATGGAAGGGTCGAATCCTGCTTATCAACCCTCTGGATAATCACTCACATATGTGTATTTATGCAGGAATTGTATTGGATGCTGATGCTTTTGCCGATGATTATAAACGTGTTTTTGGCGAAGATATTACGCTGCACGGTACGCAAAATGCAGGATATGAATTTCTTAAAAGATTTATGGAAAATGATCCGGTTTTTATCAGTTCAAATGCAGAGTTGGCAGAAGCAGTCGGTATTCGTGGGCAGGAACATCCCCCTCTTGCTTTTGCCGCTTCTTCACGAATGCGTGATCGTAAAGACAAAGGTTATGCATTGCAAGTTGTTTCACAAATCACTCCCAATACCGGCTTGGCAGGGTTAAATACGCTCTATATAGTTAATGAAGCTCCCCATCCTGCGGGAGCAAAACTCTTGATACGCTGGCTCATGGGTGAAGCGGATGGACAAGGACCGGGTTTTTATCCCTTTAATACAATCGGAGGTTGGCCGTTGAGAGATGATGTAACACCTGTTGATCCGATTCCGCTTTCCGAAATAAATATACCTGATATTGATAGAACGGATATTTATTATAAACTGCGGGAAGTCAGCGATTTTTGGCTGTCGATTCAGCAAAAATAGGATAGAATACAAGTATTCGGGATTGCTGCCGAATGCTTGTATTTTTTTTGCTATTTCTTTTTTATAAGGATTTTTTTGGAGGATGATATGGGAAATGTTCAACGCTTAAAAATGAAGAAAAATGTATGTGTGGCTTTTTTAGTATTGTTATCTGTGTCACTTTTTGCTTTGAATAATTATGGCGGCATCGAGGCAAAAAAAGATTATCCTATGTATAATATGTACTTGGGATCTAAAATTCCGTATCCGGGACCGGGGAAGGCTGCTCTGACATCAATACCGGCAGGTTACAAAGTGAATTTTATTTATTGGGTGAATCGTCACGGCTCAAGAAATTTGTCGAGTTTTAAGTATGATAAAGCTTGGTCGGATATGCTTGTTTTTGCTGAATCGAAAGGGCAGCTGACAGAAAAAGGTAAAATTCTTTTAAAAGAAATTCAAAAGGTTATTACACATGAACAAAATCGTTATGGATTATTGACAAGTTTGGGTAAGGATGAACTTTACGGAATCGGTAATAGAACGGGCGTATTATATAAAGACTTATTCAGCAGCAATAGGCCGTTATTGGCTAAAGCCACCTACAAAGAAAGGACCTGGGAATCAAGAGAAAACTTCTTAAAAGGTTTGGAAAAAACCGGATACAAAGGAGAAATAACCCTTACCCATAGTAAAAAAAATACAGATCCGTATTTAAGGCCTTTTGATATGGCTGCAAAATATAAAAAATATAAAAAAGCGGGTAAATGGCATGAAAAAATTGATGCTTTCAGCAGAACAAATGATGCTGAAATTATAGCCAAAAAAGTTATTGCTCCATTTTTTAAACCCGAATTTCTGACTAAAATAGATAAGGGCGAATTTGAATTCAAGAGTGAAAAAGACGATACTGTTATTAAAGATATTGTTACTGCTGCTTATTCTTTATGGGAAATATACAGCGTGTTGCCGGCAATGAAGACTGACGGTCTTACAGATGTTGATATGAGTACATATTTTACGAAAGCGGACTTGCAATTTTTTGAAGACTATCAAAATGCACAATCTTTTTATTCAAAAGGCCCCGGCAGTGCAGGTAAAGATTCTATTGCTTTAAGTATTATGGCTCCATTGGCAAAGAATATGATTAACGAAGTCGATAAATATTTAAAAGGTGAGTCCTCGTATCTTGGAGTGTTCGACTTCTGTCATGCCGAAACGGTAGTTCCTCTTGTAGGATTTTTTGAAATAGGAAGATCGGCCGTTTCTTCTGAAGATATTTCAAAAGCCCTAAAGTATTGGGATGCGGGGTATTACGGTCCGATGGCAGCAAACGTGGAATGGATAATATATACTGCTGAAGATAAAGAACCTCTCGTAAAGATGCTGTTGAATGAAAGAGAAGTATCTTTTTCAGCATCCATTAAGCCCGTAAATACTTTTTATTACAGATGGTCGGATGTTAAAACTTATTACTCTGAAAAAGCAGCAAAACTCGGTTTCGGTCTTGATACAACTTTGGAAGAAAATATCGAAACTTTGAAAAGCACGTATTAAAATTTATGAGGTAATATAATTTCTTCCCTATACGGCTTTTGTATCTTCATATAAAAGCCGTATGTTGTTGCGCTCTATAACTTCCATGTAGCCTACCGAAGGCTTTTGATCGGTAATCACGGCGTATAAATCTTCAAAATGGAAAAACGAAATTGTAGACGAAGAATCAAACTTCGATTGATCCGCCATTAAAATGATTTTTTTTCCGCACTGCGTAACTTTGCGCTTTATTTCGGCTTCAAAGTAAGTTGTATTTGTAAGGCCGTGTTCAAGGGAAACTCCCGTTGCGGCAATAAATACCTTATTTATACTGATTTTCGATAAGGCTTCCACCGTGGAAATCCCCACATAGGAAGATGTCGATTGATTATACATACCGCCCAAGGCGATAACTTTTAAAGACGGGTATTTTGAAGCTTCGTACATTGCGGTTAAACTGTGTGTAACGACGATAACGTTGCTTTTCTTTGAGATTTCAGGTAAAATGTAGGGCGTTGTCGAGCCCGAATCCAAAAAGATGGAATCTCCGTCTTCCACAAAGCCGGATGCTAAACGTCCGATAAGCAGCTTTGCTTCTTTGTTTTTTGCCGCCCGTATCGACATGGGAAGGGGAGCCGATTCATGCAGTGAAGAAACACCGCCGTATACCTTTTTGATTTGACCGCGTGCAAGCAATTCATTTATATCTCTGCGAATGGTGTTAATCGAAACTTTAAAATAATCCGCCAAACCCTCCAGTGATACCGTGCCTTTGTCGAGAATGTAATTTTCAAGAGAATTCAATCGTTCCAAGCGCATAATCGTTCCGCCCTGTTCGGGCTATCCGAAAACTTCGGGTTTCGGACAGCTTCCTCGATTTTGAATGCGATGTTTAAAATTAAGTTCCCGCAATGTAAAGACTTAATTTTAAACTCGACGGGTTGAATAAAAAGTAACCGACTTTTATACAACCCTTTTATCATATCACTTGTGTCTTGACTTGTAAAGTGTTTGGAATGATAGATTGTTCTGTCCGTACTTTAATAAAAATATTGCAAAAATTTAACCATTATGTTATAATAAATTGATAAGAAATTATTCGAAGTGTGTTTTTGAATATGCTATAGTGATTTTAAATGATTTTACTCAAGGAGGATTGTATGGAAAAAATTAAAGTCGGAGTTGCCGGTTACGGTACTATCGGACAACGCTTGGCTGACGGTGTGCATTTACAGGAAGATATGGAATTGGTCGGTGTTGCCGATTTGGCGCCGATTTTATCAATCAGGGCTTTAAAAGAGCGCGGTATGCCCTATGACCTCTACCTTGTTGACGGAGCCGATAAAAGCCGTTTTGATGCACTCTCAATTCCCGTAAAAGGAAGTTTTAACGATTTACTCGGAAAGGTTGATATTATGCTCGATTCGGCGCCCGGCGGTGTCGGTATAAAAAACAAAGAGCTGTATGAAAAAGCGGGCGTCAAAGCCGTTTTTCAGGGCGGAGAAAAAAATTCGGTTGCCGATGTTTTTTTCCACGGTTATGCCAACTACAACCTCGGCGTAGGTGCCCGCTATTTAAAGCTTACCAGCTGTAACACGACCGGTCTTATCCGCGCCGTAGACTGTCTTGACCGTGCATACGGCATTGAAAAGGTTGCGATTACTATTATCCGCCGCGTTGCCGATCCGGGAGATTATCACCGCGGTTTGACAAACGCTTTGCAAATGGATAAGGCACCTTCCCATCAGGCTGTCGATTTGATGACGATTATGCCCCATATTAAGGCAACCGGTATTTTGGTGCATACGCCCGTTACACACGGTCATATCATTACGGTCGTTGCCTCCGGAAAGCAAAAGATTACGCGCGAGCAGGCACTTGAAGCATTTCGCAAACATCCGCGTATCCGTGTCGTTTCAATCGATGAAGGGTTTATGGGTAACTCCTCTTTCTTTAAGTATGCGCGCGATTTGGGCAATCCCCGCGGCGATATGTATGAAATCGGTTTATGGGAAGACAGTATAGTCGAAACCGGAAACGATATTATGTTTGCCATCAACATTCCGCAGGAAAGCGTTACGATTCCCGAAACGATGGATGCAATTCGTGCCGCATGCAAAATGCAGGAAAAGGGCGAAGACGGAACCGCGGCGACAAACAAATATTTGAAAATAAAAACCCGCTGAAAAAAGACAAACACTCAAAACGGAATTTTTAAATACGTTTTGGGTGTTACTTCTTAACTTAGGAGAAAAATATGCGTTTCGGTATACACACACTTGATGATTTTGAGTTAAAGGGTAAAACCGTTTTATGCCGCATGGATATGAACCAGCCGGTGGACAGAGAAAAAGGGACTTTAAAAAGCATTGCGCGTATAGAGGCCTGTGTTCCGACGTTGACCGAATTGTCCGAAAAGGGGGCGAAAACAGTTCTCCTTATTCATCAGGGAAGTGATATCGAATATAAAAACTTTTATACGACGGAACCGCATGCGAAGGTATTAAGCGATTTGCTTAAAAAGCCGGTTGACTTTATTCCCGACGTGTGCGGTCCTGCCGCTTTGGAAAAAATTAAAAATCTGAACTCCGGCGATATTTTGCTTTTGGACAATGTACGCTTTTTATCGGAAGAACAAACGCTGTTTGAATTAAAGCTTTGCTTAACACATGAACAGCAGGCGCAAACGCTTATCGTAAAAAAATTGGCACCTCTTGCCGATTTATATATTTGCGATGCCTTTGCCGCCGCCCACCGCGACCAGCCTTCGTTATGCGGTTTTGAACAGGTACTGCCCTCGGCTATGGGACGCTTGTTTGAAAAAGAATACTGTATTATTTCCGAATTGCTTGAAAGTTCGGAAAAGCCCTGTACCTTTGTATTGGGCGGGGCAAAAATAGCCGATGCTTTTTTAATGATGGAAAGCGTGCTTGAAAAAAAAGTTCCCGACCGCATATTGACAGGCGGTCTTGTCGCCAACATTATGCTTGCCGCCCGCGGAGATTTTATCGGCAAAGCGAGTATGGATTTTATCGAAAAATCGAATTATGCCGATTTTATTCCCAAGGCGGCCGAGTTATATAAAAAATATAAGGACTTTTTTGTGCTTCCCCTCGATGCCGCTTATACGGAAAACGGTGTGCGTAAAGAAGCCCTTTTAGGAAGGGTTCCCGAAACGGCCGCTTTAACCGATATCGGAACGCAAACCGCCGAATTGTATAAAAAAATCATTCTTGAATCGAAAACGGTATTTGTAAACGGTCCTATGGGAATTTTTGAAGAAAGCGCAACGGAGGCCGGAACCAAGGCAGTATGGGATGCTCTCGGAGCAACAAAGGCTTTTACCGTTGTCGGCGGCGGCGACAGTATTACGGCAACGACAAAATACGGAAAAACCGATGATATTTCATATATTTGTACCGGCGGAGGAGCTTTGATATGCTTTTTGACCGGCGAAGAACTTCCGGTTGTAAAAGCTTTGCGTACGGGTGCCGAAAAGTTTCCCCGTTCCGGCGGTTATGCGGGTACTTAATCGGAGACGGATTTTATGAAAATTGAATTAGGTTTCGGTAACGGACTTCAGACGCTGGAAGTGCCGGATGCCAATGTATCGGAAATTCTTGTTCCGAATGAAATCGATACGTCTTTAAGTGCCGAAGAAGCGGTGAGCCGGGCCTTGGAAAATCCTATAGGCTCTCCGCGTTTGCGCGATATGGTAAAACCCGGAGAAAAAATCGCAATCGTTACGAGCGACATTACACGTCCCATGCCGACCTATGCCGTTATGCCCTTTCTTTTTAAAGAATTGGAAGCGGCCGGTGTAAGCGATAAGGATGTAACCCTTGTGTTTGCTTTAGGCAGTCATCGTAAACATACCGATGAAGAAAAAATCAAGCTTGCGGGTGAGGAAACATTTAAACGCATTGCATGTATTGACGGCGACGTAAAAGACTGTATTCATTTGGGAACGACTGTTCGCGGTACGCCGGTAGATATTGTTCGCACCGTTGCCGAAGCGGATAAACGTATTTGCCTGGGAAATATCGAATATCACTATTTTGCCGGTTATTCCGGCGGCGCAAAAGCTATTATGCCCGGCGTTTCTACACGGGATGCAATTCAATCGAATCACCGCATGATGATAGAAAAAGAAGCCTGTGCCGGCAATTTGGATACGAATCCCCTTCGTCAGGATATAGAAGAAGCGGCGCGTATATGCGGCGTCGATTTTATACTCAATGTTGTACTCGACGAACATAAAAAAATAATATATGCTGTAGCCGGCGATTTGGTAAAAAGCCACCGCGAAGGCTGCCGCTTTTTGGATACCTTATACGGAAAGCGCATAAAACAAAAAGCCGATATCGTGGTTGTTTCTCAAGGAGGGGCGCCGAAGGATCTGAATCTCTATCAAACTCAAAAAGCCTTGGACAATGCCAAGCATGCGGTAAAAGACGGCGGTATTATTATTCTTGTCGGTTCCTGCAAAGAAGGTTTGGGTGAAAAGGTTTTTGAAGAGTGGATGACAAGTGCCGAAAAACCGGAGGATCTTGTACTGCGTATAAAGCGGGAATTCAAGCTCGGCGGACATAAGGCTGCGGCGATTGCTCTTGTACTTGAATATGCCGATATTTATTTGGTTTCCGATATGGAAGAGGATTTTGTAAAAAAACTGTTTTTTATGCCTTTTAAAACGGTTCAAACGGCTTTTAATGCCGCTTTTGAAAAAAAAGGTGCAAATGCCTCCGTATTGGTTATGCCTTACGGCGGTTCAACTTTACCGAAATTATAAGCGCCGGAGCGCTATTAATCTTTATTATTAGGAGAACACTATGGATTACGCACAGGAATCATTACGCCGCCACGGGGAATGGAAGGGCAAGATTGAAGTTACGGTAAAAGTTCCGGTAGGAACAAAAGAGGATTTATCCTTGGCCTATACGCCGGGAGTTGCCCAGCCTTGTTTGGAAATTCAAAAAGACGTAAACAAAAGCTATGAGTTAACCCGCCGCCACAATCTTTGTCTTGTAGTAACCGACGGTACGGCCGTTTTGGGCTTGGGCGATATAGGCCCTGAAGCCGGAATGCCCGTTATGGAAGGAAAATGCGTTTTGTTTAAAGCATTCGGCGGAGTGGACGCCTTTCCTCTGTGTATAAAAAGCAAGGATGTGGACGAAATCGTCAATACGATTCGCCTGATTTCCGGCAGTTTCGGCGGCGTAAACCTTGAAGATATTGCGGCTCCGCGCTGCTTTGAAATCGAACGCAAACTGAAAGAAACATGCGATATCCCCATTTTTCACGACGACCAGCACGGAACGGCCGTTGTAACTCTTGCAGGTCTTTTAAATGCCGTTAAAATTGTCGGCAAAAAGAAAGAAGAGGTGCGTGTTGTTGTAAACGGAGCGGGAGCGGCCGCCGTATCGATAACAAAACTTTTGTTATCCTGCGGCTTTAAAAACGTTATCCTGTGCGACCGCAAAGGTGCCATTTACGAAGGACGTACCGACGGCATGAACTGGATAAAAGAAGAAATGGCCAAAATTACGAACAAAGAAAAAAAACACGGCAGCCTTGCCGATGTTCTTGCCGGTGCCGATGTGTTTATCGGAGTCAGCGCCCCGGGAACCGTAACGCCTGAGATGGTAAAAACCATGAATAAGGATCCGATTGTATTTGCCTGTGCAAACCCCACCCCCGAAATCTTCCCCGATGAAGCGAAAAAAGGCGGTGCGGCCGTTGTTGCAACCGGAAGAAGCGATTTCCCGAATCAAATCAACAACGTTCTTGCTTTTCCCGGCATATTCCGCGGAACCTTCGACGTTCGTGCAAGCGATATAAACGACGAAATGAAAATCGCCGCCGCCTATGCTCTTGCGGATCTTATTTCCGACAATGATTTGAATCCCGAATACATTATTCCGGCCGCCTTTGACGAACGGGTTGCCGATGCGGTCGCCGCTGCCGTGCGCGAAGCCGCCAAAAAAAGCGGAGTGGCGCGTATATAACGGAGGTCCTGTTTGCTTGAAAAAAAAGAGATAGAGCGCATAAAAAAATTCGCTTTACAAATTCGTATCGGTGCCATAGAGCAGTTTAAAGCGCGCGGCTTCGGACATGTCGGCGGTTCGTTAAGTATCGCCGATGTGCTGGCGGTTTTATACGGTTCGGTTATGAATGTAGACCCTGCCGACCCCGCAAAACCCGACCGCGACAAGCTGATTTGCTCAAAAGGTCATGCGGGCCCTGCCGTATACGCAGCGCTTGCTTTAAAGGGATTTTTTCCCTATGAAGAGTTGAAAACGCTTAATCAGCCGGATACAAATCTGCCCAGCCACTGCGACCGGCTTAAAACGCGCGGTATCGATATGACTACCGGTTCTTTAGGACAGGGAACGTCCTTAGCGGCAGGAATGGCACTCGGCGATATGCTTAAAGGACGTAAGAATAACCTGTTTTTAATCGTCGGCGACGGTGAAATCAACGAAGGGCAGGTATGGGAAGCCGCTATGTTTTGTGCTGCAAAAAAACTGACCAATCTTGTGTGGATGATTGATGACAATAAAAAACAGCTTGACGGATATACTGCGGATATACTTCCCGGTCCGCCCTTAACCGGAAAATTCGAAGCATTCGGCTTTGAGGCGCTTTCCGTTGACGGCCATGATATAGAAGCCCTGTATGCGGCACTGACAAAAAAGCGCCGCGGAAAGCCCTTGGCTCTTATTTTGGATACGGTTAAAGGCAAAGGCGTCAAGGAAGCCGAAGAAGCTATGGCTAATCACAGTATGGCTATGAGCACGGAAGTGTATGACAGCTGGCTTACGCAATTGCACAGTGAATTGGCCGCGTTTGCCGATTAACGATTTTACGGAGCTGTATATGAATATTGTATATAACGGAGAAAAAGACAGGGCTTTTAAAGATGTGTTAAGTCAATTAATTCCGCATCTGGCGGCACAGGATACGGATGTTATCTATTTGGATGCGGATTTAATGAATACAATCGGAACCGCCAAATGGGCAAAAGAACATCCGGAACGGGCGGTGAACTGCGGTATTGCCGAAGCCAATATGGCCGGAGTTGCATCCGGTTTATCCGCGGCCGGATTTAAGCCGATTATGCATACCTTCGGCCCCTTTGCGTCGCGCCGCTGTTTCGACCAAATATTTTTATCCGGAGGATATGCCGGTAATTCGGTAACGGTTATCGGTACGGATCCGGGCGTATGTGCAACCTTTAACGGGGGTACCCATATGCCCTTTGAGGACGTTGCTTTGTACCGCGCTATTCCGAACAGCATGGTTTTCGATATTACGGATACGGCTATGCTTGAAAGCGTTCTTGAGCAGTGCAAGGATATTCACGGTATAAAATATCTGCGTGTAGGAAGAAAAACTTCACCGAAGGTATACGCCGATTCTCAAAAGTTTGAACTGGGAAAGGGAATCGTATTGCGCGACGGAAAAGATATTACCCTTGTTGCCTGCGGTATTATGACGGCAAAAGCGCTTGAAGCTGCCGAAGTGTTGGCAAAGGAAGGCATATCCGCTGCCGTTATCGATATGTTTACGATAAAGCCCCTCGATGAAGATTTATTGGTTTCGTATGCCAAAAAAACGGGAGCTGTGGTAACCGCGGAAAACCATAATAAAATCGGCGGCTTATACAGTGCCTGTACCGATGCCATGGCAAAACACAGGCCTTTCCCGATTGAGTACGTTGCCGTTGAAGATACATTCGGCGAGGTAGGCCCGCAGGATTATCTTGAAGAACGCTTCGGTCTTACCGTTTCACATATCGTCGAAAAGGCACGTACTGCCGTTAAACGAAAAAACCGAGAATATTGAGCATGTTTGAATAGGTTTGCTTCAAAAGCGGTTGCTTTTGGGCAGTCCGATCTGAAATGATGAGAACTGCGGGCTGTGCCGAAAAAGAGAACTTTTAGGCTGCCCTGCAGTTTTTTTATATCAATTCTTTATACCAATTTTTCGGGGAATTCCGATTTTATGCTTAGATATGCTCCCAGTGTTAAAACCGGTACCCATGCAATACATACGTCGAAAAATCCTTTTTGCCTGTCGCTGCGGTCAAAGTAATCCCATACGGTATGATTTATCTGCTCGGGCTGCCAGCCTTCGAGGGCGGAACTTTTGCCCAGGCACATTTTTTCGCATGCGATAAGCTGACGGCAGGCATTCATCATGAGGCGCGCGCTTTTATCGTAAAAATCACCGTCTTTTTCATCCAAAACCCGGGATAAACGGAAAAAATCGCGTGCGATATACATACCGTAAAAATCGAGGTGATGGTGTGCGGTTGAAACCGATGTCATGCCGGCCGTCAAAAATCGCACCTTGCCCAGAGGACTTGCCGGAGGAAAACGGACGTTATAAAACCATGTCCATGTTAATATAAAATTGGCTGCTTTGCGTGCGCTTTGTATGTACGCCTTGTCTCCCGTATATGTGTAGAGGTCGAGACTTATACGCAGCAAAATAACGGCAGACTCTTTGTCGCATGCATCGGCATCGAGGGTGTCGCCGTAAAAATCGGCTTTGTCGATTAAACGTGTATAGTATACGGCCGCCTTTTTAAGCGCCTCGCTGCATTTCCCCGCTTCTTCATCGGTACAGTAGGGTAAAAGCATTATAAGTAAAGATACGATATATGCACCGTTTGTTCCGTCTTTATTGACAACCCTTCCTTCTGCAGACCACCAGCGGCCGAAACTGCCGTTTTTTAATTGATGTTTTACATAAAAAAAAGCGACTCTTTTGGCAAGTGCTATAAAGTCATCACGTTTAATACCCTGTTTTAAAAGGCTTTCATATAAACGGATATACGAAGTCATAGCCTCTCCGTTGCACCGGGCGTTTACGGAGCGGCCGTAGGTTTTATCTTCGGCAATTCCCAAATAACCGCCCCATTCACCCGTTTTTAAATTATGATTATCTTTGAATATGCCCGAAAAGGGCGGATTCTCGGCTTGCAAAAAAAAGTTCCCTATTTTTTCCGCCAATGCGGGGTCTCCCGTTTCGGAAAAAACAAAGGCGGCTTCAATACTTTTTATTAAAAAAGAAGCCCCCGTAAATTCATATACATCCTGAATCGCCCCGTTTTCTTTTCCCATTTTTATATATGCAAGAGAGGCGGATTCGTGCGGGGTTTCAGTTAAAAAAAGAAGGTGCCTTTTTTTTAATGTAAACCAGTTATCCCAATCAAAAAGATGTTGTACGTTTTCCGTAATATCTTTTTTATGTGTATGGGCGGTATGCG
Organism: Treponema sp. HNW; assembly: GCF_050320395.1. Taxonomy (GTDB): domain Bacteria; phylum Spirochaetota; class Spirochaetia; order Treponematales; family Treponemataceae; genus Treponema_C. The sequence goes on along the minus strand of NZ_CP144459.1, from coordinate 2,500,652 downwards.
TTTCAATAAAATCGCGGTATATATCGAAGACGGCATTATAATCAATCCCTTGAGCGGAACTTTGCTCCGTTTTATATGCTCCGATATACAGGTATCTGCTGCGCTTTATGACATAGGGCTTAGTTTCGGAACATTCAGGAATCCGTACATAGGATTTTTTACGGGCCGGAGAAACCGTCCGCGTTTTTCCCTGATATGAAAAGGGCGTTTCATTTCCCGGATAGTAAAAAGCGCATACGGCCTTTTTCCCCTTTGTGAAGCTGCTTACGGAGGCCCCCTTATCGAATGCCTTTGAAGGATTGTCAAGGCAGCTTATAATCACTCTTTTTGTGTCCGCAAGAACCGTACAGCCGGGAAGGGGAGTTCTGTCTTCATATAAAGTGAATTTTTGTTCAATGCCTCCCTTGTAAAAGCAGCCCGTACCTTTTTCATTTTTTTTAAAAAGTACCGAGGGAATAAAAAGTTCGGCTTTTTCGGCGGGAAGGGATATGACGCTCGATATATTTTTTTCTCCGCCCGAGGTAAAAGTCCATGTATGCTCTATCTTAAAATAGTCGGGCGAAAGAGGTTTTACGGCGGTTGTCTGTATGCAGCCGCAAAACACGGAGCCGGCTATGCCGCCTTCAATCCGTGTTTCCGAAACCCGGATTGAATCTCCCGGAGCGGCGAGCCTGTTTTTAATTTCAAATATCTTTTTTTGTCCCCGGTAGACCTGCAGAGTGCCCGATGCGGAGCTTTTTACCTTGATGTCCATGGGCTATCCCTTTATACCCGTTGTAATAAGGCCCGCTATTATCTGTTTGCGGAAAATTGCGTAAAAAATAAACTGGGGAACCGAAGCGATAAAGGCGCCGGCCATAATTAAAGCGTATTCGGTGCCGTGCGTTCCCTGAAAATTTGCGATACCGACGGTTACAGGATATTTTACCGTATCGCTTATGACAATCAAGGGCCATAAAAAATCGTTCCATGCGTTTATAAAAGATATAATAAGGGTTGTTACGATTGCGGATTTCCCCAGCGGCACCATAATCGATGTAAAAACGGTAAAGCGGTTTGCCCCGTCTATAAAGGCCGCTTCCTCAAGGGCTGCAGGAACTCCTTCATAAAATTGCTTTATAATAAAGATTCCTACCGGAAATACCAGGCGCGGAAGTACAACAGCGGAAAGCGTATTCAAAAGGCCGTAGCTGTTAAACTGCAAATACAGCGGAATAATCAATACTTGAAAAGGAATCATCATGCTTGCCATAATAAACCAAAACAAAATATTGCGGCCTTTAAAGTGAATGCGCGCCAAAGCATAGGCAATCGGCAAGTCAAGTATAACCGTACCGGCCATAGTGAAAAAAGAAATTAAAAAAGAGTTTTTAAGCCATGCAAAAATTTCGGTTGCGGAAAAAGCCTTTATATAATTTGCAAGCGTAAAACTTCCGTGCAGTAAGGATTCGCCGCTTATAATTTGATTTTCCTGTTTTAAAGACGTCAGTACAAGCCAAAAAAGCGGAAAAAACCATGCAAGTAAAACCGCCGCCATAAAAAAATTCAATATGCTTTTTTTCATATATCTTCCTTTGATAACAGCTTGTACTGTATTATCGAGATAATCATAATAATAAGAAATAAAATATAGGCCATAGCGGATGAATAACCCATTTTAAAGTAGTTAAACCCGGTTTCGTAAATATACTGTACCAATACGCGGGTGGAACCGTAGGGGCCGCCGCCGGTCATAACGTATACCTGACCGAAAATATTAAAAGATGCGATTACCTGCAACACCAAACACAAAACGGTTGTCGGACGTATAAGCGGTATTGTGATTTTAAAAACCGTTTGTGCGTACGAGGCTCCGTCTATGCGTGCGGCCTCATAAATATCCGATGAAATTTGTTTAATGCCGGCAGAAAAAAGGACCATATTAAAACCTGCCGTCCACCACAGGGTCGCTATAACGATTGACCACATTGCCGTATCCGACGATGTAAGCCAATTGACAGGAGTACCGCCTAAATAAACGATAATTCTGTTAAATAAGCCGTAACTGCGCTGAAAAAGCCATGCCCACAAGGTGGCAATAACGGTTATTGAAAGAATATAGGGCAAAAAGAATACGTTTTCCGCGGTACCGTTAAGCACCGAACGCGAGGTTACAAACAAAGCCATTAAAAAGCCGATGATAAGCAAAAGCGGAGTCGAGACAAGGACAAAAAACAGGGTATGCCATAAAGACGTGTAAAAGGTTTTGTCCGAAAACATCCGTATATAGTTACCTAATCCGATCCATTGACGGCTGGACAAAATATCCCAGCGAAAAAAACTGATAAAAAAACCGAATATGATCGGAAATACAAGAAAAATAATAAAGGCCGCCGTAAAGGGCAGGCAAAAAAGCACTCCGTCTCTGGTATCCGAATTCCCGGGTATCACTGTTGTTCTCCAAAAAAGGGCTGTCCAAAAGGCCGCAGCGTTTCAGACAGCCCGTCGAGCAAAGATTATACGTAACCGATTATTTTCAGTACGTAGCCAATATTTCCGTTACTTTTTTGTCCATAGCTTGAATTGCATCGCCTGCATTTTGATTGTTTGCAAGAGCATATTCGAGCATATCCGACATATTGCCGTATACTTCTTCCCATGCGGGAGTATTAGGTGCCGGAATAACCGAGTCCGCGGCCATTACGTAACCGGGTCTGTAAGGCATAGCCTTGAATTCGGGCTTATTGCGTACGGAAAGGCGGGTAGGAATGTGGCCCGCTTTTGCCCACATTTCACCGTGTTCGGTCATCCACAAAATAAAGGTCAGCGCCGCTTTAACCTTTACGGGATCCATCTTCTTTTGTACGGGAATTGCAAGGGTGTGAGACCCTGCCCATGCGCCGGGTTTTCCCCAGAGTGCGGGGAAGGGAACCGCTTCGAAGTTAAGACCTTTTTGCTGTTCAAATCCGCCGGTTGCCCATACGCCGTTGATATGGAAAGCGGCTTTTCCCGCTTTGAAATCCCCTACCGAAGAGTCATAATCGTAGGCTTTGGGTACAACCCCGTGCCTGTTTGCCAAATCAATAAGATCCTGTGCAACCTTTTTGCCGTGTGCCGTATTAAAGGCCGTTTTGTTTTTTTCGCTGTCGATAACCTTTCCGCCGCCCTGTCCCATGCCGGAAATAAAAATTCTGGTTAAGGTGTAGGCTTTGTATACGGCCGTCGTATTGTCGATTGCGATTCCGATTGCTCCGGTTTTTTCCTGCACCTTTTTGGCAGCTGCAACGAGTTCATCATAGCTTTGCGGAATCTTGGTAACTCCGGCTTTTGCGAGCAAGTCTTTGTTGCAATACATAATGAGCGGGTGTACGTCCAAGGGCAGTGAATACTGTTTGCCGTTGAATTTACATGCATCGGCTGCGGCTTTTACAAAGTCGCTTACGGGCGCATTCATTTCCTTTAAGGCCTCATCGAGCGGATACAAAACGCCGCTTTTAACGTAGGGGAGCATACTGTCGCGGTGTACAACCACTACATCGGGTGCGTTTTTACTTGTTAAAGCGGTTGTAAGTTTCGTATAATAGTCCGAGAACTTTGCGGTATCGGTTTTTAGAACTATGTCGCTTTGGCTCCGGTTGAATTCGGCAACCATTGCGTCGAAAAATTCTCCGTCTCCGCCGGTAAATAATGACCAAAAGCTGATTTCAACCGGCCCTTTTTTTGCCGCGTCCTTGGTTCCGCCCGCAAATACCATACTTGCCGCGAAAACTGCAGCCAGCAGTATCACTGCCGACTTTTTCAAATGTTTTTTCATGCCTTCCTCCTGATAATTTTTTTTATAACCGCCGTGCGGTTTCAGTTGTAAAAGGGTTCTTTTACAACAGGCATCCTAGTCATTCAGGGTCGATTCCCTGAACATCATACGGGTTTTTAAATATATCGTTTTATACGGACGATCTTTGTCTTTTATATGCTCTATCAATTCCAATACCGCTTTTTCTCCCAGACGGTGTTTCGGCACTTCGAGGGTACTTAAAGCGGGTGTCAAATACTTTGCAATGTCCAAATTGTCGCAGCCTGCAACTTCTATTTTTTCGGGGACGCGTATTTTTTGTTCATTTAAAGCGCGAAGAACACCGGCGGCAACAAGGTCGTTAAAGCAGATAACCGCCGTAAACTCAAGACCTTTTTTTAGTGCCTTGTCGACCGCCTTGTAACCGTCTTTAATATGGCCGCCGCTTTTTATTATATACGAGCGGTTTATCGGCAGATTGTGTTTGATGCATGCGTATACATAACCGTATAAGCGGTCAAAGGTATTGCTTACCATGGCAGGTCCGGTTATATATAAAATACGGCGGTGTCCCTTTTTTATAAAACGCTGCGTTAAATCATGGGTTGTACGGGCGTCATCGAATAAGATAGCGTGTTTTTCCAAACCGAGTACTTTTCTGCCTGCAAACAGATAGGGATGGGGAAATTTTTCGTACAGGGCCATTACATGCTCATCGTTATATACGGGCATGCTGATAAGGCCGTCAACTTGGCGGGCTTGCAGAATTTTAAGAGCTGCGCATTCGTTTTCCGGGTTTTCTTCGGTATTCATCAGCAAAATATGATAGCCCTGTTTTTTTGCGGTTTCTTCTATACCCAAAATGATTTCGGCAAAAAAGGGGTTGGAAGAATCGGCCGAAATAACTCCGATTGTTTTGGTTTCTTTACGGCGCATACTGCCTGCAATGTAATTCGGAATATATTCCATTTCTTCGGCGGCTTTTTTTATAAGCTGAGTCGTTTTAGCGCTGATGTTTTTGTCGCCCCGCAAAACACGCGATACGGTGTTCACCGAAAAGCCCGTCTCTTTTGCCAGCGAAGAAAGCGTTGCTGCCATAGGTTAACGTTAACCTAAGTTTTTAAATTTGTCAAGCGAATTCTTACAGGAAAAATTAATTCGGTACAAGAAGCATGACGGAAAAGGTCCGGATATAAAAAAAGCCGTCTTTTTACCGCAAGTAAACGGACTGAGACGGCTTTTTGTAAAAAGGGCTTTTAATAGCTCCCCCGCGCAGGCTTGAACTGCGGACCCACAGATTAACAGTCTGTTGCTCTGCCGACTGAGCTACAGGGGAAAGTAGATATAATCTACACTAAAAGGCCGATTGTGTCAATAGGTCGGCTCTTCTTCGGTTCTTCAGAAATCGGCTTATCATGATTCAAATAAGCGCTTCGGATGTATTTTTAAAACACCGCAGGCTTTTTCCAAAAAAGCTATGGACGGTGTACAGCTTTGCGTTTCTATGTGGGCGACAAGGCTGGATGACACGCCGCACAGCTCGGCAAAGCGTTTTTGAGTTAAGCCTGAGCGTTTGCGGTGTTTTTTTATGTTTTGTGCCAAAAGTTCCCGTATCATAGTTTGCAGGTATGCTTTAATGCACCTCCTGCGCTATAATAACACGGTTTTTCCGAAAAGTAAAGGGACTGCCCGAAAACCTCGGTTTTCAGACAGCCCTGTTCCCCGTGCGGTGCTGAAGAGTATCCGGTCAGAAAGCGCCGAATTGCCGCATCATCTTTGCCTGCATGCCCTTGTTTTTAGTCATTTTTTTCATCATGAGCCGTGTTTTTTCAAACTGTTTGATGAGGCGGTTTACCTCTGCAACGGAGGTGCCCGAGCCGCGGGCAATACGTTTCCGCCGTGACGGGCCGATAATCAAATGATTTGCCCGCTCTTTTTTCGTCATCGAACAGATAATCGCTTCCTGAGTTTTAAGGCCGCTTGTATCGATATCCTGAGGATTGATTTGGCCGGAAAAACCGGGCATCATTTCCATCAGGGACTCTATGGGCCCCATTTTTTGTACTTGCCGCAGCTGTTCAAGCATATCTTCAAGACTGAATTCGTTGGAAGCCATCTTTTTTTGAAGGCGCTCGGCTTCTTTTATATCTATCGTTTCCTGAGCTTTTTCAACGAGCGATACGACGTCTCCCATACCTAAAATACGGCCGGCTATACGCTCCGGATGAAAAACTTCGAAATCTTCTATTTTTTCTCCCGTACCGATAAATAAAATGGGTTTTCCGGTTACGCTTTTGAGCGAAAGGGCCGCACCGCCTCTGGTATCCGAGTCGAATTTCGTTAATATAATACCGGTTAAGCCGAGACGCTCGTCAAATGTTTTTGCAATATCGACCGCATTTTGACCGGTCATGGAATCGGCAACCAAAACCGTTTCATCGGGAGTCAGTGCTTTTTTGATATCCGCAATTTCGTCCATCATCACTTCGTCAAGCTGCAGGCGGCCGGCGGTATCTATAATGAGGGTATCATACCCGTTTTTTGCCGCAAATTTTTTAGCTTCTTTTGCAATCCGCAAAGAATCCTTAGGCGTACCGGGGAGGGCAATATCCTCTTTGTAAACGGGAATACCCGCTTTGTCGGCGGTAATGCATAACTGCTGTATGGCGGCCGGCCGGACAAGGTCACAGGCTGCGAGAAGGGGCTTACGGCCCTCTTTTTTTAATTTGGCCGCAAGTTTTACCGCCGAAGTCGTTTTTCCCGAACCCTGTAAGCCGGAAAACAAAATAACGGATTGAGTGTCGGGGCCTTTTAAATGCAAGTCGGTTTTTGCGTCGCCGAGTAAGGCGGTGATTTTATCGTGTACGATTTTTATAAACTGCTGGCCGGGATTAACCGCACGCAGTACTTTTTCGCCCTTTGCTTCTTCTATGGTACTGTTTACAAAGCGGCGCACAACACGAAGGTTTACGTCGGCTTCAAGCAAAGCGGTTTTAATCGATTCAACCGTCTCTTCAATATTTTTTTCGGTTATGACGGATTTTCCGCCGATGGTGCGGATAATTCCGCTGAACGTATCCGTTATTTTTTCAAGCATTGTTTACCTCAATAATTCGATGAGAAAATCCAAAGGTTTTATCTCTTTATTCAGAATTCGGTATAAGCCGCTGCAAATGGGCAGTTTAATGCTCAGTTTGCGGCTTATTTCCTGTATGTATTTACACGCAACCGCTCCTTCGGGAAGATAGCCGATTTCACCGATGCGTTCAATACAGTCATCCAGGTTTTTAAAAGAATCGAGTATGTTTTTTTGAATAATATCGCGTCCGAACCTGCGGTTTCGCCCGTATGTTGAGCGGCAGGTTACTTCCAGGTCGCCGACGCCCGCTATTGATGTAAAGGTTTCGGCATGGGTTGCACCGAGGGCAAAACCGAGGGTTTGAATTTCGTTTAAGCCTGCGGCAAGGAGGAGGGCTTCGGTATTATCGCCGAACATATTCGACTGTTCCGCTATTGCATCAAGACAGCCGAAAATAACGGCGATAACGTTTTTTGCGGCGGCGCATATTTGTACGCCGACAACATCCAAACTCGAAAACACCATCAGGCCGGGTACTTTCATCAATTCCCGAAAACGTATTGAGTTTTTCGGATTTTCGCTTGCGGCAATCAGGCCGGTCAATTTTCCCGCGGCGACTTCTTCGGCATGGCTGGGGCCTGAAATATATACAAGGTTTTTACGGTATGCAAAAGGCAGGACCGTTTCCAGTACGTCGAGTATGAGCTTCGGTCCCGTATCGGTCGGTATAAGGCCCTTGGTTAAAACGCCGATACAGGTTGAACCGTTGACGATTGACGGTATATCGACAATTTGCGCAACGGTACGGGCAAGATATAAAGAAGGAGACGAAAGAATTAAAAAATCTTTGTTTGAAGCGGCTTCTTTTATATCCGAAACGGCGCGCAGCCTCGGCGACAGGGGGATGTTCTTGAGATAGCGTTTATTTTCATGCTGCGTATTTATATCGTGTACAACGTCCGCTTCAAGCGCCCATAATTCGACATCGTGGCCGCCCGACGAAAGGCTTTGCGCCATCGCGGTTCCCCAAGCCCCGGCTCCTATAACGCCTATGGTTTTTCCGTTCATGCTTCTACTCTGCCGCCTTTTTTGCTATATCCATTTATCCGTGTATTCGTCATGCCATGAAATAATTTCTTCGGGTTTGAAAAACAAAGCGCATTCACGTTCTCCGCTTTTGGGGCTGTCGGATGCATGTATGATGTTCAAGCCCGTGTGAATACAAAAATCGCCCCTGATGGTTCCGGGAACCGCATCGGCCGGATTTGTCGCGCCGACAAGCTTACGGATTAAAGCAATGCAGTTATCTCCCTCCCAAACCATTGCCAAAACGGGTGCCGATGTAACGTAGGTAACCAAATCCTTAAAAAAGGATTTTTTTGCATGCTCGGCATAATGCTGCTTTGCCAGCTCCGGCCCGATTTTCATCATCTTGGCTGCGCTTAAGTTTAATCCCTTTCGTTCAAGCCGGCTTATAACTTCGCCGACAATTCGCCGGTTTATTGCTCCCGGCTTTAACATAACAAAACAGCGTTCATTCATGTGTGTGTCCTCGTATACATAATTTAATTCTTACTATTATAACGTTTTGTATCTTATTACGCAAGATAGCTTTTGCCGCTGTCACCGATCCTTTTCCTTAACCGGTTCAACCGCTACAGGGTGTTCACTCTTTTGTAAAAATGGTATAGACAGTGAACATGATATCGGTTATACTCCTTAACGTTATGAACAAAAAATATTTTCAGATAATAGAATTTTTACTTAAAAAGCAGGATGCATCTCAGCGCGAAATTGCCGAGGCTTTAAACATATCGGCGGCATATGTGAATAAGGTTGCAGCCGCTATGAAAAATGACGGCTTTTTATCCGAAAGCGGAAACGGGAAAAAAACGCCTACTAAAAAAGCCTTGTCCGAATTTAACGCGTGTAAGGTTGACAATGCCGTTATTATGGCGGCGGGTTTCGGTTCGCGCTTTGTTCCTCTGTGCTATACTACGCCCAAGGGGCTTTTGGAAGTGTTCGGCGAACGTATGATAGAGCGTCAAATCAGGCAGCTCAAAGAAGCCGGCATACATGATATAATTGTTGTTGTCGGATATTTAAAAGAAAGCTTTGAATATCTTATTGATAAATACGGTGTAAAGCTGGTGTATAACCCCGACTTTAAAACAAAAAACAATCTTTCAACCCTCTATCATGTACGGCATGAATTAAAAAACACCTACATTTTATCCAGCGACAATTGGCTTAGAGAAAATATGTACCGTTCCCATGAATATGATTCATGGTATTCGGCGGTTAAAATGAAGGGTAAAACAGGCGAATGGGTTTTAAAAACCGGTTTAAACGATAAAATAACCGGAGTTAAAGTGGGCGGAAAAGACAGCTGGGTTATGTACGGTCCTGTATATTTTTCAAAAGGGTTTTCGAAAAAAATAAAACCGCTTATAGAAACAGCATATAAACGCGATGACAGCGACGACTGGTATTGGGAAGACGTATATATGCGGAATATAAAAAACTTAACTATGTTCGCGCATAAGCAAAAAGACAATCAGGTATACGAATTCGAATCGCTTGATGAAATACGCTTATTCGACCCTTCCTATTTGGAGGCATCGCATAATAAATGGCTTGAGCTCATTGCAAAGATATTTAAAAAAGACGAACGCTGTATTACACATCTGAAACCGCTTAAATTCGGCATGACCAATAAATCATTTTTGTTTCGAATAGAAAAGGAAAATTATATTTTCAGAATTCCCGGAGAGGGAACGGAAGATTTAATTAGCCGCAAAGAAGAATACGAGGTTTATAAAACCGTTGCACCTTTAAACTTAAGCGATACGATTATCTATTTTGATCCGGCCTCCGGGGTAAAAATCAGTAAATTCGTTGAAGGCTGTCATAATGCCGATGCCCATAGCGAACACGATCTTAGGCTGTGTATGCAGGCGGCACGGCAGCTGCATAGTTCAGGCTTAACCGTTCCTCATTCGTTTGACTTTAGAGAGCGCATTGGCTGGTATGAAAAGCTGACCGAGAAAAAAAACGGCATTTTTTATAATGATTACCGTGAAGTCCGCGCAAGGATGGATGAACTGTTGGATATGCTCGATTCGATACCTAAAGAACGGTGTTTAACTCATATAGACTTGATTCCCGACAACCTTATCATACGGGACGAAACGGTTAAGCTTATAGACTGGGAATATGCGGGTATGTGCGACCCCCTTGCCGACATAGCCATGTTTGCAATTTACGCCTATTACGACAATGCGCAGCTGGAACATCTTATGCGCTTGTATTTTGAAAGAGAACCGAGTACTCAAGAGCGCATACGGATTTATTCTTATACGGCTCTTTCCGGATTTTTATGGGCATTGTGGACATGCTATAAACAAGCCTTGGGAATAAGCTTTGACGAATACGGACTTAAAATGTACCGTTATGCAAAAGATTATTATAAAAAAGTAAAAGAGATAATAGAGGCGGACAAATTATGAGCAGTAAAAAAAACAGGTTTGAGCAAAAGGGAAAAATCGACCGATTGATTACCGTCGTGCCGCTTGCGGTCATTATTTTAATTGCGGCTTTGCTTTTGCGTTTTCCGAATGCTTCCATGAAAGTCGTCGATACGTTATGGTATGTGTTCGTCAATAAACTCGGCTTTTTTTATATACTGCTCGGCTTGGGTTTGGTGTTTACCGCCATAGGACTTGCATTTTCAAAATACGGTTCCATAAAATTGGGCGGGGGCGAAAAACCGCGCTATTCCGATTTCGAATGGGGTTCGATGATTTTTACTTCAACGATGGCGGCCGATATTTTATACTGGTCGCTTATCGAGTGGGCATACTATTTTAACGAAAGTCCCTTCGGTATGACGGGCTTAAGCCTGGCCGAAAAACAGGATTGGGCATCGGCTTATCCGCTTTTCCACTGGGGGATAACACCCTGGGCCTTTTATATCGTACCGGCGGTCGCCTTCGGCTTTATGCTCCATGTGCGCGGAAGGACAAAGCAAAAGCTGTCCGAAAGCTGCAGGTCTATTTTCGGCAATAAAATAGACGGGTTTCCCGGTAAATTGATTGACGTATTTTCCGTTGTCGGCTTGCTTGCCGGAACGGCGACAACCTTTTCGTTGGCAACCCCCCTCTTGTCTTCGGCGGTGTCGCATTTATTCGGTATACCCGAAAGTAAATTCTTAACGCTCGGCATTTTATTGATTATCGCCGCAGTATATACCGCCGCCGTTTTGCTGGGTATAAAAGGAATCTCGCAGCTTGCCAAAATTTCGGTTATATCGTTTTCCGTTCTTTTAATTTCCGTTTTTATAGCATCTCCGAAAATTTACATTATAGAAACAAGTATAAGCGGCTTGGGAAAGGTGCTCCAAAATTTCTTTTCCATGTCTACATGGATGGACCCCCTCAGAATTTCGGGTGCCGAAGGTTCAGGGTTTCCGCAAAACTGGACTATTTTTTATTGGGCTTATTGGATTGCGTGGTTCGTTGCAACACCTTTTTTTATCGGAACGATTTCGGAAGGCAGAACGATTAAAAACACCGTTATAGGCGGTCTTTTGTGCGGTATTGCCGGCACCTATTGTTCTTTTATGATATTGGGTAATTACGGTTTGCACTTGCAGGTTCACGAAATGTACAATGCGGCCGATGCGCTTCAAAATGCGGCCCCTGCGGACGTTATTATAAACATTCTTAAGACAATTCCCTATTCAAAATTGATTTTCGGCATTTTAATAATTACAATGATAGCCTTTTATTCAAGCACCTTCGACGCCATTACCCTGGTTATCGCCTCTTATTCGCAAACCGACCTTGCAAAAAACGCCGAACCGAAAAAGGGGCTGCGGGCATTTTGGGCAATTGTGTTTATCGTGCTGCCTGCCGCCCTTATTTTAGTGGGAACCGATTTAAATCAATTACAAAGCCTGTCCATTATAGCGGCTTTTCCCTTGGGAATTATTATCATTTTGATTGTCGTCAGTCTTTTTAGGGATTTAAAATCATATGAATTGAAAGGATAAAAAGGGCTGTTCAAAAAGCGGAGACATTTCGATGCCTCCGCTTTTATTCTTTTTAAACCGGCAATTCGTCGTTTTAACAATCAGCGGTTTTTATAAACCTTCCTTAAAATAAAACAGCTGAACAAAGTATGAGCTTTGGAAGCTGTTTTATTCGTGCTTTCGTAACGCAAGTAAGAAAGCACATAAAATGACCGAGATTCGCCGCAACGGATTTATACAGGCGAATCTAAATTAAAGCAAGCGGCGTCATTTCAGCTGCTTGCTTTAAACCTTCGGTTATTTTTTTTCTTTTAAGTATGTGTTTTTATCCAAGGCGTCGAGCGTGATGTCTTGGAAACCGCCGTACACGGTCGGGGCGAATTCGTTGTAGAGTTCTTTTCCGACAAGGAACTTGTATATTTCGTCCGCCTTTTTGGCAGGATCCACATCTTTGAATTTATCCGGATAAATCTTTTTTCCGATAAAGTATGCGTCGGCAATGGCGGTGTCGATGTTTTCGTTGCACCAGACAAAGGGAAGCTGTGCGTACACGCGGCCTTCTTTAAATGCTTTAAGCGATTTATAATAGGCTTTGTTTTTGTTGTAATCTTCCTGAATAAGGTGAATACTCGTCAAATCGATAAAGATAATGTCGGGATTCCATTCAAGCAGTTTTTCCTTATCCACCATTACCATGCCGTCTTTGTTGATACCCGTAACGACGTTTACCGCATTTACGGCTTCAAAGAGGGGATAATTTTCGCGCGTGCCCTCTATGCCGTGGGGACCGTTCCATGCAAGGCCGCCCGCATACACCGTAAGCTTTTGCGAATCCGGAATGTCCTTTGTTCTGTCGTTCAAATCTTTTTTGCAGGCTTCCATAAAGTCCACAACTTCTTTTGCCCGCTGTTCTTTTCCGATACATTTACCGATTAATTCAATCGACTTATAAACTTTAGGGTCAAAGATAACGCCCGTTCCGTAATCGAGGGCGACAACCGGAACATTGCACTGCTCCTGAATGCGGTTGATTGCGGCGACCTCGTCGGGATACACAAAAAATACGTCCGGCTTTGCAACCAATACCTGTTCAAAGTTTTGAATCGAATAATTGCCGCCGAAAACCTGCATTTTTTGCAGTTCGGGATTTGCCAAAGCGTAGGGTCTTCCGGCCGCTCCCTTTGCTTCCCGCTCGGATACGCCGATAAGCTTTTCGGTACCCGCAACGTAAACGTATAAACGCAGGGTTGCAGGCTCTTCCGCCAGGGAGGTTTGAGCATAGCCGTCCAAAACGACGCTGCGGCCGACCATATCGGTAATTTCGATTTTACCGCCCGTTTTTTGAGCCGATGCGCTTTGTCCGGCATCGTTCTTTTTTGTACAGCCCGTCAATACGAGCAGTACCGCTAAAAAAGCTGAAAAAATGATACTCCGTTTTTTCATTCTTTTCCTCCTGAATATTTATCTTCACGCAGTAAGATATACAAAAATAGGGGTGCGCCTAAAAACGAGGTAATAACTCCGACCGGAAGAATTACCGGCGCGATAATTGTCCTTGCAACCGTGTCGGCCGAAAGCAAAATAAGGGCGCCCATGAGGGCCGAGCCGGGAATAAGATAGCGGTGGTCGCTTCCGATAAGCATACGCGTTATCTGCGGGCCTATAAGGCCGACAAAGCTTATAATGCCCAAAAACGAAACCGCCGTCGCAGTAACCACCGAAGAAAAAAGCATACCGCCGAAGCGTACGGCCTTTACGTTAACTCCCAAGCCCGCAGCCGAATCTTCTCCTACATTAAAGGCGTTGTAATCCCAGCTTTTAAGCATAAAGTAGACAATGGAAACCGCCGTTACCGCTGCCAAAAGCCACATTTCTTTCCATGCGATACGCGCCAAATTGCCGAACGTCCAAAAGACGGCGGACGCGATTTTTTGGTCGTGCGAAAAAAACTGCAAAAAGGTAATACCCGCGCCGAACAGGGAACTGACCGATACGCCGGCCAACACGATAACGTCCGCACGGAATCCCTTTATCTTTGCCAACGCTATAACAATGAGGCCCGCCCCTATGGCGCATATAAAGGCGCTCAGCGTTACGATATAGGGGTTTGTAATATATACCGTGTCGGCGGTGGAGCTTTGAATGCTGCCCGCTCCCAGCACGATGATTGCGACATTTGCGCCGAAGGCGGCCGCCGACGTAATGCCCAGTGTTGAAGGGGAAGCCAGCGGATTGCGTAAATTGTTTTGCATAATACAGCCGGCTGCCGAAAGACCCGCCCCCGCGATAATCGCCGCAAGAATTCTGGGAAGCCTTATTTTCCAAATAATCACTTGAGCTTCTTCGGTTCCCCTGTGCACAAGGGCTTTTAAAATTTCGGGCACGCTTAACCGGGCCGAGCCCGCATTGACGCTTACGATAACCATTACAAAAATTCCGGCAAGCAAGAGCATATTAAACAATACGATTTTTGCCGAAAACTTTTTATAACGCGCCAATAAAGCTTTATGCGGCGCACTTGTATTTACATCAGTCATAGTATTCCCCGGTTTGTTTTTGCGGATTCTTGTCCTATTCCCGTATTTGCCGCAGCGGAACGACAAAGGGTTTTCCCGCAATCGTGTGCAGCTCCACTTCCACCGAATACACTTCGCGCATATGATCTGCGGTTATCACTTCGGCTCCTCCGCAGGCGAACACCGAAGCGTCTTTTAACAAAATGAATTTATCCGCATAGCGAAGCGAAAGATTTATATCGTGAATCGATACAATAGTTGCAATGCCTTTTTCGGTGCAGTACCTTTTTACAATATCCATAACGTCAAGCTGATTTTTAAGGTCGAGGCTGCTCGTAGGCTCGTCCAGCAAAAGAAGGGCGGGCTCTTGCGCAAGGGCGCGTGCCACGACAACCTTTTGAAACTCGCCTCCGCTTAACTCGTTTGTGTAGCGCAGGGCGTAATCGGATAAGCGCAAATACTCGATAATTTCGCATACGATTTTATGGTCGTGTTCGGTTGCGTGCAGTTTTATATAGGGTTTTCGGCCGATTAAAATGCTGTCGTACACGGTCATTTTTGATGCCGCATTGGACTGGGCCGTATAAGAGATTTTTTTTGCAATGTCGTTTTTTGAAAGCTTGTGCGTGTCGATGCCTTCAACCAAAACGCAGCCCTTATACGGCTGTAAAATTCGGTTGATGTTTTTTAACAGGGTCGATTTTCCCGCTCCGTTTATACCCAAGAGGGCGGTAAAGCTTCCTTTTTCGATGTCAAAATTAATGTCGTGCAGTATATCTTTTTTATATTTAAAATATACGTTTTTTACTTTCAATAAGCCCATATGCATCCTAATATAAATTCGGGTACATTCCCGTATGAGATTCGATAAAATAATTTCGGGTTTTAAATCGCCGTTCGTCCGTTTTCCGGCAATTTAAAGAAAAGCCTTCGTGACTTTATATTACTCTGCGTGGGTAAATATCGATATAAATTGTACCTTAAAGAAAGCCTTAAGTCAAGATTTATATTTTTGCTTGACAAAACTGAACCTTGAGCCTAGGATACAGAAACACACGCTTATGGAACACGTTTTTATGGGGGAGAATATGAAAAAAAGTGTGAGGATTTCAATAAGTGCGGTTATTGCAGCCCTGATTGTTTTTACCTCCTGCATACCGGTGAGAAAAAAGGGCGGTAAGCATATCTCTTCGGCTGCGGACGGCCCGGTAATTCTCACTTGGTGGGAGTTTCCCAATTTTGACGGAGACGGTTCTTTTGAGCGTAATTTAATTGCCGCCTTTGAACTGAAAAATCCCGATATTAAGGTTAAGCTTGAAATGATTTCTTTTCAGGACGGTCCGGCTAAAATCACGACTGCCATTGCCTCGAATACGGCTCCCGATTTTACCTACGATGCCCCCGGACGTATTATCGCTTGGGGAAATGACGGTCTTCTTGCTCCTCTCGATGATATTATTGCGCCTGAAAAGGCTCACCTTGCTTCGGCCCCTCTTGCGGCATCCAAAGGAGCCGACGGTGCATACTACATGTATCCGGTGCATACGGGCGGTTTTACGATGGCTTTCAACAAAGAAATGCTTGAAGATTTGGGACTTATCGATATGCTTCCCTATAAAACGGCCGACCGCACATGGACTTTAAAGCAGTATGAAGACCTTCTGCGTGCTATAAAGGCTAAATTGCCTCCCGGTAAGGTGCCCGCCGTCTTTTATGCAAAGTCTCAAAGCGGAGACCAGGGGACCCGCGCCTTTATGGTCAATTTGCACGGAAACGCACCCTTAATGAATGAGGATCGTACACGGTATGTTTTTAACGGTCAGAATGCGGTTAAAAACGTACAGTGGCTGCAAAAAGCGGTGAAAGAAGGTTTATTGATGAACGGAGCGGCTTTACAGGCAGGGGATGCAATCGATATGTACTGTGCGTCAAATGCGGCCGGCACTATTTTATATTCTTTGCAGTTGGAAAAAATCAACGATGCAAAAATCAACTATAACGGTAAAAAATTTACTTCGATTTTTATGCCCTTTCCGAACGATGCCGGAAACCCCGTACTTGAGTTTATCGTAGGAGGCCCCTGTATCTTCGATAACGGCGATCCGGCGAAAATTGCCGCGGGCAAAAAGCTGGCAAGCTTTATCGCTGGGGATCCTGAATGGGCGCCCAAGCTTATCGCCGCTACCGGCCTGTTTCCGGTAAGCGATAAAATTACTATCGAGCTCGATAGCGATGAGCAAAAATGGAACGCCCGTGCCGCCCGGTTTTTCGGTGACTATTATAATACCGTTGCAGGCTTTTCGGAAATGCGCACCTATTGGTTTCCCGCCATGCAGGCTGTTTTAAACGGCCGGGACGCACAAAAAACGCTGGATATTTTTGTACAGCGTTCAAATGCGGTGGAAAAATGATAAGAATAAGTCCCCGGCTCAAGCGTGAAACGGCGGTATCCTATCTCTTTTTGCTGCCTGCGCTGAGCTTTTTTTTAATCTTTGTTTTATTTCCGATTTTTCGGGGCATTTACGTCAGTTTTTTCGATTACGGACTGCGTAAATTCACCTTTATAGGATTCGGTAATTATGTACGGCTTTTTCGGGATCCGATTTTTCTTAAATCGCTTGCAAATACATTTATGCTCGTTGCCGGTACGGTTCCCCTTATTTTGCTTTTTTCGATTTTTGTTGCCGCAAATATTTATACAAAAAAGCCGGCGGTGCGCTCGTTTTTTCGGGGCGTTTTTTATCTTCCGGCCGTATCCTCAATCGTCAGTATTACCGTTGTATGGGGATGGATTTATCACCCGCTCTACGGTATTTTAAACTATGTTTCGGAATTTGTCGGTATAATTAAAGAGCCTATTGCATATTTGGGGGATGAGCGCTACGCCCTCGCTGCCGTGAGCGCGGTTTTATTAACCGCATCGGTAGGTCAGCCCGTTGTTTTATATACCGCCGCTTTGGAGAATATTCCTTTGAGTATGATAGAAGCGGCCGAGATGGACGGAGCCTCCGATTGGCAGATTTTTACTTTTATAAAATGGCCGGCTCTGCTTCCGACCACCCTTTATATTTTGATTATTTCGACCATCAATTCATTCCAATGTTTTTCGTTGATTCAGCTTTTAACCGCAGGCGGACCGAACTTTGCCACTTCGACTATTATGTATCTTGTATATGAACGTTCGTTTACTCTCTATCAATTCGGTTATTCGTCGGCAATGGGAATTATATTGGGCCTTTGTATCGCATCGATTTCAATCCTCCAATATGCGTTTTTAGGTCGCGATACATCCTGCTAGGGATTCGGGAGTTTTTATATATGGTACAATTGCATAACCGAAAACGGTTTATTGCGGTAAATCCGATTACGTATACGGTTTTAATTTGTGTAACTCTGCTTTTTATCTTTCCCTTTTATTGGATTTTAACCGGAGCTTTTAAAGAACAGCTTGTTGCGGTCAGCTTTCCGCCGCAATGGTTTCCTCGTACCCCGACTCTCATCAATTTTGTCCGCTTGTTTGAACAGCCTGCAGGACGCTGGATAATCAACTCGTTTGTTGTTTCAATTTCGACAATGATACTCGTATGCGCCGCCGCGTCATCCGCAGGATATGTACTGGCAAAAAAGAATTTTATCGGTGCAAACACGATTTTTTGGATTTTTATTGCGGCTATGGCTCTTCCCAAGCAGGTTATCCTGATTCCCCTGGTCCAACTGATTTCTTCGTGGGGATTTCACGACACCCTTGCAGCCTGTGTTTTGCCCGCAGCCGGCTGGCCCTTCGGTGTTTTTTTGATAAGACAATTCAGCCGGACAATACCGGCCGAGCTTATCGATGCGGCGAAAATCGACGGCTACGGCGAGTTTGCCACTTTTGCGAATATCGTCGTACCCTTGGTAAAGCCGGGAATTGCGGCTTTGGCGATTTTTACCTTTATTCAGGCGTGGAACGATTATTTTTCTCAGCTGGTATTTTTGAACAGCCGAGCCCGCCTTACCCTGCCCTTGGGTCTTGCGAGTCTTACTCAGGAATTCGGCGCGGATTACGGCGTGTTGATGGCCGGAGCTTTGATTGCTTCCTTACCGATGATAGCACTGTTTTTGATTTTTCAAAAATATTTTACACAGGGTATTACTGCAGGAGCTCTGAAGGGGTGATTCTTCACATTGCGGGAGAATTATAAAATGCAGCTGCGATACCGATTTTATTGAGTATACCGCGCCGTGTTCCGGCATGCGGCCCGAATTTTATTTTGTTTGACTTATCGGTTTGTTTCGGATATACCTTGAAAAGGTTTTTGTATGTCGGATTTAAATATAAGTGTTGAACAGTTGTATATTGAGCTCAGGCGCCGTATCTTAACCGGTGAATATACCGGCGGATTAAAATTATCCGAAAACAAGCTTGCAAAAGAATTTCACGTATCGCGCATGCCCGTCCGTGAATCATTTAAACACCTCGAACAGGACGGTCTGTTAACGATTTTACCGAAGTCGGGTACCTATGTGCGGTCTCAGTCTCTCGGGGAAGTTAAGGAAATTTTGGAAGTTCGTACCTTTTTGGAAGCCTTGGCTATACGTTTGGTAATAGAACGCGGTGAAGAACCGTCGGAACCGGAAGAGTGCCTTTCACTTATGGCCGATTTACTTGAACGCAAAGATTTTGATGCCGTGGCCTTCGGTGAGATTCATTTTAGGTTTCATCGTTCTTTGGTACAGCTGGCGGGGAATACCATGCTTACCGAAACGTACGATAAAATGCGTTTCCGTTCTTCGCGTCACGTTTTCTTTTCACCGATGACGCCGAGCGAACAAAAACTTACTCACCGGGAGCACGAAAAAATCATTGCCCTTATACGCGAAAAAAATCCCGTAAAAGCCGAACAGTTTATCATTACGCATCTGTGGAAACGAAAGCGTAAAAATCTTATTGCGCTTATAGAAGAGCAAAACCCGAATTGAACCGACTCTGCTCGATCCGATTTTTCCTGCCTTCTCTGCGTTTAAATATCCCTGTACTTTTTTGATAGGAGTAGTCGTTACCGCTCACCGGTAAAAATCGTTTATTTATTATCAACTCGAAGAATAAAGCTTTATCTAATGGGCTTTTGGAAAGAAAGAGGGGCATGGGGAGAAGGGAACCCTTTTACTCTAAATAAAAGGTGTCTCTCTCCCCCTAATCTTTAGAACTTATACTTTCCCGTCGAGATAAAGTGTCCGTCGCTGTATACTTCAAACCAAATCGATTTATTGCTTTGGGTGTTCAGTGCACCGTAGAATTCGGCAAGGTTTGAAACCTTTTTATCGTTTACGGCGGTAATAATGTCGCCCGACTGTAGGCGCAGGGCGGCTGCGGGCGATTTGGGCTGAATGTTCGTTACAACGACACCCTGAACCTTTTTATCTTCTATTTTAAGTTCTTTACGTGTATCGTCGCTCAAGGGAACGGCGATAAAGCCGGGCCAGAGTTTAGCGTTGTCCGAAGAAACCTTTTCGTTGCGTGCTTCTATTTTAACCGTAACCTTAATCGGTTTTCCGCCGCGGATAAGTTCAAAGTCCGCGTTTTCGCCTGCACGCAAATCTCCCACTTCGCGCACAAGCTGGTCTACACTCGCGAGGGCCTTACCGTTTAAAGCGGTGATGTAGTCGCCTGCCTGTATACCCGATTTTGCGGCCGGGGAATCGAGAAAAATCTGCGAAACAAAGGCGCCTTTTTTTCCGCCGACCGACAGGGCTTTAAGGTATTCATCCCGTATTTCGACAAGGGATACACCCATCCAGCCGTAAGAAACCTTGCCCTTGGAAATAAAATCGTCTATAGCTTTTTTGACATTATTGACCGGAATGGCAAAGCCCAAGCCCTGAGAGCCGCCCGACTGCGAGGCAATCCATGTGTTGATTCCGATAACTTCGCCGTAAATATTTACGAGGGGGCCTCCGGAGTTTCCCTGATTGATGGCGGCGTCGGTTTGAATAAAGTCGCTTATATTGCGTATGCCGTTGCCCGAGCGTCCCGTTGCGCTTACAATACCCTGTGTAACCGATGCAAAATAGCCCAGCGGGGTTCCCATAGCGATTACAATGTCGCCGGTACGCACCTTGTCGGAATCCGCAGGTTTGGCAACCGTGATGTTTTCCTTCGATTCGAATGAAACAAGGGCTATGTCCTTACGCTCGTCGGTGCCGACAAGTTTACCCTTGAATTCGCGTCCGTCGTAGAGTTTTACCGATATTTCGGTTGCACTTCCGGCAACATGGTGGTTTGTCAATACGTAATAGGTACTGCCGGTACGGCGTACGATAACGCCCGAACCCAAGCCCTGCTGCGAAAATTCGCGCTTGCGTTCTTCCTGCCTCGGCGTTCCGAAAAAGAAAAAGGGCAGGGAGTCAAAGGGGCTTGATTCTATTGTTTTGGTTTCAACCACATCTATTTCAACTACGGCCGGAAGCACCGCATCGGATACCGAGCGGAAGGCGTCCTGTAAAGCTTCGGCAACCGCCAAAGCGCCTTCGGGAAGCCGGACGGCCGGACTGCTGTCCGCAAATACGGGCTTTACTCCCGGTTTTTCTCCGCGTGAAAAGGACATAAGACCTAAAAAAAGCAGGGTACCTGCCAGGGCGCCTACTCCGATAAACATAATTCGTTTTGTTTTCATATTCATAGTTTTACACCTTCCTTTAAAATTCATAGACGGAATTCATAATCCGAATAACGTATCAACTTAAATATAATACTTTTTGAGGCACAGCGTTACAGTTTTTTGTAATTTTTTTTTCGATTGCTGCCGTCCGGCAGTTATCAGGGTAAAATCGTCAGAATTTCGGTGTGGTCCGAGAAGACAGCAAGAGTATTTTCATAGTGCGATGAAAGTTTCCCGTCCGCCGTGAGCACCGTCCAGCCGTCTTCGGCAACTTCGGTGTCGGCGGTGCCGAGGTTAATCATCGGTTCTACTGCGAGTACCATACCCGCCTGAATACGCGGATTGGGGCCGCACTTGGGGATATTCGGTATGGACGGGTCTTCGTGTACGTCCAAGCCCACGCCGTGGCCGCAGTATTCGTACACAACGCCGTAACCGGCTTTGTCGGCTATACCGAATACGGCTTTACCGATATCGTGTATGCGGTTGCCCGCTATGCAGGCGGCGGCTCCGGCGTTAAAACACTGCTCGGTTATATCCATCAGACGCTGAGCTTCTTTACTTACCTTTCCGATACCGACGGTACGGCATGCATCGCTTATATAACCCTTGTAGTCGATACCGATATCTATGGAAACGATATCCCCTTCCTCTAAAATCCGCTTTTTGGACGGAATACCGTGAATAACCTCATCGTTTACGGAAATACAGGCGGCTCCGGGGAAATCTTCGCGGTACCATGCGGGAGTTCCCCCGTGCTTTTTTATAAAATCGACGCAAATATCGTCTATAGCCTTGGTACTCATACCTTCTTTGATTTTAGGCAGGAGTTCTTCAAAAAGCCGCGCAAGGAGTTTGCACGATTCCCGAATCCCGTTTATTTGCGTTTCGTTTTTTAAGCGTATCATTATTCTTCCTTTATCTACACAAGATGTTTCAGTTTTGCCGGAATTTTTAATGAAGCATGTATGCGCCTCGCTTCATTAAGGCAGGCCGAAGCTGCCGGTCTGTCTTTTAATTTTTCATATGCAGCCGCCATTTTCATTAAAAATGCGGCTTCATCTTTTTTCGGAAAACCCCATTCAAGGGCCCGTTCCCACAAATCCAATGCCAGTTCGGCATGAATAACTCCGTCGGTATGAAAAAGCAGGATTTTACGCGCCAAAGCGGTTACTTCCGGAAAAAAGTGTTTAAAATAGGGGCGCCTTTGTTCCATAAGGATGATTTGCTCCAATAAAAGCGCCGCATCGTAAAAATCGGCACGGAACACCAGTTCTTCGGCTAAAATAAAGCCGTAATCCATAAAGTCTTCGCGCGTAAACCACGCGGACATTTTGAAATCGGGTGTTTCCCGATTAACTGTTTTAAATAAATTAACCGCATCGTCTTCTCTTCCGTGCAGTAAATCCCAAAATATAAGTTTAGCGCGGCTTTCTTCATCATGCCGCTGTGAAAGCCATATGCGATAGTCGAAGGACGGTTCGGGCTTTGTGTAACCGAAACCGGCATACCGGACATCAAAGCTTGCATCAAAAAAAGATTTACGCCGTATGTCGGAAACGGCCTTATACGCTTTGTTTAAAAGGCGGAACTGCTCGGCATCTTTCCCGGAAAGGTCCGGATGCAGCTTTTTTGCCTTGGTACGGTATGCGTGTTTGATTTCCGCCGTACCCGCATCGGGAGTGATGCCCAAAACCGCATAATAATCGGTAAATGCTTGAGGGGTCAACCTATTTTTTTACCCGTATAAGCGGCATGGTCGGCGCTTTCGATAATGTCGAAATAATCCACCACCATCCCCTCTTTTTCCAAGGCGTGCATGGTAATACGGCACATTTTGCCTGAAGAAAGGCCCGATTTTACAACCAACACGCAGCCTTTTTTGCCGCTCACCGAACCGTGTGTCGAAAGTATTTCCGGCAGCTTTTCGGGCAGTTTTGCACCGAACAAAGGAGAAGCCGGCACTATAACCGCAATATATTCAAACATACCCATGTGCAGATTTACGGAATCTTTTTCTCCGCACAGGGTTACCCGGTGCCCGTCTGCGCTTACGGTTTGTTCAAGCTTTTTTAAAACAGCCGCGTGTTTTTGATTTTGCACGGATAAAAAATGCAATAACAGTATATTCATGGTTTCCGTCCGTCTTATACCAGCTTATACAGCTGCTCTATCTGCGGTTCGTTTACACTTAAAACCGAACACACCGCGTTTTCCAAAATCAGTTTATGCGATTCACGCAGCGTATCGTCGTCGGAAGAGTTTTTTTCAACGCCTCCGAGTAAAATAAGATTGGCTTCGAATTCGTCGGCTGCGCGTATCGTTTCGGACCAAATACCGCCGTGCAGCAATTCGGTTTCCATTTTAATACCCTTCGCGGTTGCCAAATCGCTTACATAGGTTAAATAGCGGTTTCCGTCGGCCGTTAGGCTTGCTTCGTATTCGGAACTTTCTTCGGCTACAAAGAATTTACTCAATGTAAGCTGCTTTAAGGTTGCGGTGTCTACTACATATACGGCTTTTAGAGTACAGTGATACAGTTTTGCCATAAGTATGCCGTATTGGGCGGCATGGATTGATGATTCGGATCCGTTTATCAAAATTAAAACCTTCTGAAAAATGGGCTTTATCATGTTCCGGCACCTCCTTTTTTACCTTTTAAGGATTTAAGTACAAATACGTTTTCGCGTTCCCTCTCTTCAAGGACGCTTTCTATGTATTTTTTTGTGTTTTTAGCCTGCGGGATAATCATTTTATCCAAGGCGTTTACCCTTCGCTGCGTTTTTTTTACTTCCATGGCAAGACGCCATACGATGGTTCTGATTGACGCCATTTGCGTAAGCAATTTCAAAAAATCGAAAAAGTCGGCCATAACCTTGTCGGTGTCGGCAAAGGAGTCCATAAACGAATAAAACAACTGCCGTTTGGGCAATTCCATATCGATGGTTGAAAAGGTCATTCCGGCCTTTACAACGGATTTTTCGGTGATATTAAAATCGTAACTTACCGCGTGTGCTATGCGCTCCACCCGGTCGCCGCCTACGGTCATAAGCATACTTTTTAAAGCAGGGTAGGCGGAGGCTATCAGTTTGTCGATTTCCCGTTCCAGCAGTTTGATTTGTTCAACCATATGCATAAGTTCCATAACCAGAATTTCACGCTTTTGTTCAAGCAATTCATAACCGTCCATGGATATGCTTAACTGCTCTTTTACTTTGAGAAGATTCGACTTTGTGGGCGCCATATTGAGTTTTGTCATTGCTCTTCCATGTACTTTTTAATAAAGTCGGGATTGATGCGGTACAAGTCCTCTTTCGGCAGTTCGCGCAAAATATTCCAGCCTATGGTTAAGGTTTCCTCTATCGTGCGGTTTTCGTATTCGCCCTGGGTTAAAAACTCTTTTTCCAAACGCTCGCCGAAGCGCAAATACTGCTTGTCCGCAGGCGAAAGTTCTTCTTCACCGATAATGGCGGCAAGGTTTCGGATGCTTTTTACCTTTGAATAGGCCGCAAACAGCTGGCTTGAAACGTCCTTGTGGTCTTCGCGCGTCATGCCTTTTCCGATACCGTCTTTCATAAGGCGCGAAAGGCTCGGTAAGCCCGCCACCGGCGGATACATACCCTTTTGCGATAATTCGCGGTCCAATACGATTTGTCCTTCGGTAATGTAACCGGTAAGGTCGGGTATGGGGTGGGAAATATCGTCGTTGGGCATGGTTAAAATCGGGATTTGGGTGATTGAACCCTTCGAGCCCTTGATTTTTCCCGCGCGCTCGTACAATTCGGCCAAGTCCGAATACAGGTAGCCCGGATATCCTTTACGGCCGGGAACTTCGCCGCGTGTAGTCGATATTTCACGCAGGGCTTCGCAGTAGTTGGTCATATCGGTCAACACAACCAATACGTGCATTCCCTTTTCGTATGCAAGGTATTCGGCGGCGGTTAAAGCGCAGCGCGGCGTAATAATGCGCTCAATCGACGGGGAGTCGGCAAGCGATTGGAACATAACAACCTTCGATAAAACGCCGGACTCTTCAAATGTGTTAATGAAAAAGCGCGCTATGTCGTATTTAATACCCATACCGCCGAAAACCATAACAAAGTCTTCGTCCGCGCTCAATATCTTTGCCTGGCGTACGATTTGCGCCGCCAAACGGTTGTGCGGCAAACCGTCGCCCGAAAAAATCGGCAGTTTTTGGCCGCGGATAAGGGTGTTCATGCCGTCTATGGACGAAATACCGGTTTGGATAAAGTCTTTCGGATAGACGCGCGCGTAGGGGTTTATAGGATAGCCGTTTACGTTTACCTTTTTCGACGATACGATTTCGGGGTAGCCGTCCGCGGGTTCTCCCAAACCGTTAAATACGCGGCCGAGTAAGCCCTCGCCGACGCGCAATTCCATCGGCGTATCCAAAAACTCGGTTGTCGATTCGTTCAAATCGATGCCCGATGTGGAACCGAAAATCTGTACAACCGCGTATTCTTCGGATAAGTCTATAACCCGTCCGATTCTTTTTTCGGCAAAACGGTCGCGAACGGCAACTATTTCGCCGTAAAAACTGTTTTCGCTGCGCTTTACGATAATAACGGGGCCGTCTACGGATACGATACCCCTGTGCTCCATTCCTCTCATACCGTTTCAACCTTCCTGTATAAGCGCTCAACCGAAGCAAACTCGTCGTCCATGCGTTTTGCAATCGCGGCGATTTCTCCGATCTTATCGTTTGCAATCGATGTTTTTATACGAACCAATTCTTCTCGTACTGCAAGCCCTGTCAGCTTCATCAGCGGGGCTCCCTGCCGTATAACCGCCAAGGATTTTTTATAAAAACTCATCATAAGCTGTAAAATTAAAATCTGTTTTTCCGGTACCGAGTATACATCGATTTCATCGAAGGCGTTTTGCTGTAAAAAGCCGTTTTTAATCATTTCGGCAACAACCAAAACCAAGCGGTCGGTATCGGGCAGGGCGTCCGGCCCGATAAGGCGGACTATCTGCTCAAGGCGCTGCTCGCGCTTTAACAAGTCCAAGGCTTCGAGGCGGATTGACGCCCAGCGCGGGTCGAGTTTATCCCACCATTCTTTTACTTCTTCGGCGTATTCGGAATAGGAATCTATCCAGCCGATAGCCGGGTAGTGGCGGGCGTTTGCCAATTCGCGGTCGAGTGCCCAAAAGCAGCGTATAAAGCGCTTTGTGTGCTGGGTAACCGGCTCGGAAAAGTCTCCTCCGGGAGGAGATACCGCTCCGATAATCGAAACCGAGCCTTCTTTTCCGCACAAAGAAGAAACGCGGCCGGCCCTCTCGTAAAATTCGGCAAGGCGGGTGGGAAGATAGGCGGGAAAGCCTTCTTCGGCCGGCATTTCTTCCATACGGCCGGACAATTCGCGCAAGGCTTCCGCCCAGCGGCTGGTGGAGTCGGCCATAATGGCGACCGCCATACCCATGTCGCGGTAATATTCGGCTAAGGTTATGCCCGAATAGAGCGATACTTCGCGGGCGGCAACGGGCATATTCGATGTGTTTGCAATTAAAATCGTGCGTTCCATAAGGGAACGTCCGGTACGCGGGTCTATAAGCGAGGGAAACTCGGTTAAAACGTCGGTCATTTCGTTTCCGCGCTCGCCGCAGCCGATGTATACGATTAAGTCCGCATCGCACCATTTTGCAACGGCGTGCTGGGTCATCGTTTTACCGGTTCCGAACCCGCCGGGAATAGCCGCCGTTCCGCCTTTGGAAAGGGGGAAAAACACGTCTATAACGCGCTGCCCGGTAACGAGGGGCTGGCTGACGGTCATTTTTTGCGCATAGGGGCGGGGCTTTCGCACGGGCCAATACTGTGCCAAAGTTATCTTTTCGCCCAAATCGGTTTCGGCGATTACTTCTTCTATCGTATAGGAGCCGGCTTCGGCGATTTTTACCAAAGAACGCCCGCGTACATAAGGCGGCACCATGATTTTATGTTTTATCGAAGATGTTTCGGGAACTTCTCCCAGTACGATGCCGGGTGCGATGGGATCATCCGCTTTTAAAATCGGGGTAAACTTCCACTTTTTTTCACAGTCAAGCGGTTCGGTACGCAAACCGGGAAGCAAAAAAGCTCCCGCATCGTCATACATACTCTTTAAGGGGCGCTGTATTCCGTCGTAAATAGTGCCGACCAATCCCGGCCCCAAACGTACCGACAGAGGGCGTTGATTCGATACCACTTTTTCGCCTACGTGCATACCGGTATCGTCTTCATATACTTGAATCGTGGCTTTCCCCTGCTCCAAGCGGATAATTTCGCCTATAAGTTTGGCTTCTCCGACATCTACAACGTCGTACAAACCGCAGCCGTCCAAGCCTTCGGCATATACTATCGGTCCCGAAATACGGGTTATCTTTCCTTCTATCATTCAGGCAATCTCCCGCCGAACAGGGCATGTGCAAGCTCTTCGCTGTGCATATCGCGTATTTCGGCTGTCAGTTCGCCGATTATAATACGGCATTTTTTTGTTTTATCTTCCGTTTCTATAAGCATTCCGTCGGCACAGCCGTATTCGGCTCTTAAAAAACTTGCCGTTTCAGGATTCATTTCCGTACATTCAAGGATTTTAACACCGCTTAAAGTTTTTTCAGCCGTTTTTTTCATATCGGCAAGTGAAAAACCGCATACCTGTATGCGAACACTGTGCCCTTGTAATGCCGGAGCATAGCGCTCCGAAAGTGCACGGATTAAATCGAGCTTTTCACTTTCCGGTATTTTTTCCAAAAAAGTGTTTATGGCGGTGTTTACGGCTCCCTGCTCAAAAGAAACGCGGTATCTTTGTTTTTCCAGCGGTAATGCGGCTTCCATATCCTTTGCAAAGGCGGCAATTTTTTCCTCGTAAAACGCTTTTTTTTCTCTGCGTATGCTTTCAACGCGGTTTTGAACGTCCGCCAGTATTTTTTTGCATTCGGATTCCGAATTGACTAAAATGCGTTCCGCTTTTTTTCGGGTATCCTCGAGTATTTCTTTATCAAGAATTTCGGTTGAACGAAGTTCTTCCATAGCATGTCCTACCTGTTTTATACATGAATACCGATTGCTTCGCGGATGGCATCGGTCATGGTTTTTCGTCCCGCAAGATGCCCCTGAATGCCCGGTATTTCCACAATAAGAGGATAATCTCCCCGCATCTGCCAGTTAATCACTTCATCGGCAAGCATATCCGCGACCTGCTCGGTGATAATCAAGACCTTGGGACGCTCTTCCGCCGCAGGGGCTCCGGTAATGGCCGTCCCCCTTCCCGTAACGCGGAAAAAAGAGTCCAAAGCTTCACTTCGGTTGGCAACGGCGCTGCCCTGTACCCCGACAAGGGCGAAGGCAAGCACCAATTCCCGTTCACCGATTACAAAGTATTTCACAATCTTATAAAATGATAATAAGCAGTGCTACAAGGAAGCCCCACAAACAAATACCTTCGGCCAAACCGACGAAAGGAAGGGCTTTACCGGAAAGTTCGGCGTTTTCGCTCATAGCTCCCATAGCGGCTGCTCCGATTTTGCCTACAGCCATACCGCCGGCTATACAGGCAAAACCTACGGCCAAGGCGGCGGCGATATATTTCGCCGTTCCGACTACCGCACTTGCATCGGCGGCACCCTGTGCAAACACCGAGACCGTTACGGTTAAAAGCATCAATGCCGCAATTGCAATTGATTTTCGATTCATACGATACTCCTCTATGTTTATTTATATTTAAATCGGAACGGCGTAAATTCCCGTCCGGTTTCCGTAAAAAATTTGGAAAAGAACTCATAGTACTGCAATCGGATAACCTGAATGGCGACAATCATGCCTTCAAGGACAATGACTACCGCATTTCCCAATATTTGCACTAAAAGGCCTCCGGCTCCTCCTATAAGTTCGGTCATTGTAAAAATGATAAAGCCCAAAACCGCGTGTGCAAGGGCAAAGGCTCCGACACGCAAAAAGCTGACCGAATTGGATAAATAACTCGATACAATTTCAAGAATCTCAACGATACCTTCGATAAAGGCGCTTCCGATACCGTTCGGGAAAATCGGACGGTGTCCTTCAACCATGGCGCCTAAGGGATGGGCGAAAAAGACGCCGAAAAGCGTAATGCCGATAACAATCCAATCGTAAATCTTCGGAGAGCTTCCGAAAGCTCCGATGCGTACGGCCATGGATACGACATACCAAAAAAAGAGGGCTCCCGACAAGCCGGTTTTTCCGAATAAGGCATGAGCGCGTTTCCCAAGCATAAAATTATTTGCGATATTGATAATCAAGCCGATTGAGTTGATAATAAAACCAACTCCGATGGTAAACAGAAAAAACATAAAGAGTTTGTCTATTGCGCTTGCCGAGGGCATAAGGTGCAGGATATGGTCGTGCGGTTCGCCGAACAAGCCCGTTATAAAGCGGCTGACGGGAATTAAAAGCTCACCGTTGGCAAAAAATTCGCCCGTTAAAATACCCATTACCGTACTGCTGCAGCCTATTGCTATAAAGATGGGTGCAAACTGCGGCGAAACGGGAAACTTTTTTATAACTCCCTTTGCCATTAAAATACCGATGAGGATAAACACCAAGCCTTGACCCGCATCGCCGAACATAATGCCGAATAAAAGCGTAAAAAAGAAGGCGACAAAGGGGGTGGGGTCTATGGTGCCGTATAGGGGCGCACCGTAACTGAAAATAAGGCGTTCAAAGTTGCCGACCAGTTTACCGTGGGTTAATTTGACGGGTACCTTTTCGCGGCCCGATGTTACCGAAGGAACTTCGTTCGGATTGTACTGTCTGAGTGCGATGCGGCCCTCGGTCAAATTGTCCAAATCCTTCATAATGGAAGAACTCATCGGTGCGGGAACCCAGCCGGTAATCCGGTAGACAAGCTGGGTGGACTCCAGTTTTGACCGGACGGTTTGTATTTGGGAACCTATTGAAAAACAGCGCAAGAGGCGGATTATTTCGGCCTTGTGCGTTTGCGCATAATTTTTACGTTCCTGTTCCAAAAGGCTGAGCTTTGTCTTTTCTTCTTCCGCTTGCTCTTTCATGCCTGCAAGAACATCGTCGGGAATACCTTGAAAATCTTTGGGGATTTCGAGGGCGACAAATCCGTGGCGGC
Source organism: Treponema sp. HNW (assembly GCF_050320395.1). Lineage (GTDB taxonomy): Bacteria > Spirochaetota > Spirochaetia > Treponematales > Treponemataceae > Treponema_C. Next base: position 2,470,496 of record NZ_CP144459.1, on the reverse strand, counting down.
GCAGTTCCGAATCAAGGGCAAAGCGGCCTTTTTTTGAAGAAGCGGCAAGAATGCGGGTTTTATCTTCACCCAGGGGCATAATAACCGCGCGCTGACCGACATTGAATATAAGATCGTCCAAAACGGCAGGGTCTATTTTCCCTATGCGCAGCGATAAAAACGAAAGATGCTCCAGTTCTGCATAGGGTACTTTTAAATTTGAAAAGGCTAGGGCTTCTTTATATGCTTCATCAACCCGTTTTTTCGATTCGATGACGGCCATTTCGCGGCTGCGTAAATCTTCAACCGATTCGCTGATATGCAATGCCGAATTGATGTCTTCCTGTTCGGGAAGGCGCGAAGAAGCATCGTAGTCTTCGGGGTCTTCTATATTAAGATAGGCGCGGAACGATTGCAGCTTTTCAAAAAGCTCCTGAGCCGTGTTTTGTATAGTATTCGGAACATCGGAAGTTCCCGATTGAAATTCAAAGTTACCGTTTTTTCCCAAATATTCAATAACGCGGCTTATGTCCTCTTTAAGAACCATTAACTCAAGAAGCCGCATTGCCGTTGTCTTTGCCATACATCCTCCGGAGCGCCGAGCGCCCTTTTTTTATATTTACCGTATTGCCGTAACTTCGGTATTTAAACGCATACCCTCGGCAGCCGTGCGTATACAGTTCAGCTCATGTTCTTTTATTTTAAACCATGTTACCAGCACATTTGCCGTAAACGGATACCGGTGAAACGAACTAAGGGCTTTGCGGTTTAAATATACCCCTGCCGACTGCTGAATGCGGCGCGGATCCAAGGCCCATACGGTACCTTCTTCACCCGAATTGATAAGAGCTGCATACTTCCAATCGGCCCAATCCTGCCAAGTGTCGATTGCTTTGTCCAAAATGCGTACCGCTTCACCGGCAAGGCGGTCGTTTTTATCGGGAGTGTCGTTTTCTCCCGCTAAGCGGCTTATAATCTCGTCTTTTTCCATTCCGTAATACACGGCAAGACGTATCGCCCAAATACAATTTTCTAAAACAATATACTCGCCTATAATACGTTCAACCGGCGGCCGTTCTTTTTTAGGTACAAGATGCACCGCTTCCCACAGTTCGCGTATGTATTGCACGTCGAGCCGGCGGTCCATTTCATGCTGGGTTTCCCATGTGGGAACCGTGTTGTACCATGCCATAGGCGAATCTTTTGTAATTGCGGCAAGGTCGGGCCAAAGCTTACAATTTAATGCCGAATACTTTCCTATGTTTGAGAGAGCCGGCATTTCCGTTTTGCCTTCGCAGAGAGCCGCCGCAATGTCTTTTATATTGTTGTGATCGTAAAAGCGCAATAATTGAATTAAAACCGGGTCGGGTTTATCGTAGGCGTCCAAAAGGACAATAAAATCGTCGATAAATGTTTGTTCCGCTTTTTCTTCAATTTGCTTTGCAAGCAGAGCTTCCGGAACGAGGGGAACCTCGGTTTTAAACAAAAGAGTCCATAAATCGCTTAAACTGCGGGCTGCAAAAAGTTTATTCGTCCGTTCTCCGATAAAGGATTTGGAAAGCATTCCGCACGCTTTTGCATATACATAAGCCGCCGCACTCGTGCCGTCCATATCAATTCCCGCAGAGTAAATTTTTCAGTAAACCGTTAAAAGCGGATGCATCCTGAGCGCATGCGGCCAATTCCGCCTTATATGCATCAAAGGCCGTATCGTATTGTTGTTTGAGAGTACGGATATGCCGTTCCGTTTCAGATTCCAATTCGTTTACGAGCTTTTCGTATTGAACCTTGTAGTCGGCATCGGCTTGACTGCGCACTTCGGCAGTCCGTCGGTCGGCTTCGGTTTGGGCATCCATGAGCATAGCTGCCGCTTTTGATTCTATTTCTATTAAATGACCGAGTGTATCCGTTTTCATAAGGCTGTTATAAATCCGTTTCGTATTTGCAGATTAAATCATACACCGCTTCGGGATTTGTCTGTTCCATAAGAGCGTTGTAGAATTTGGGGTTTTGAAGAATTCTTGCAAGGCGTTTTAAGACGCGCAAGTGGAGTTCCGAACTTTCCGGCGAAGATAAAAGCATAAATACCAAATGAACGGGTTTTCCGTCCAAGGCATCGTAATCGATTCCGGTACGTGAAATGCCGACGGCACCGCGTACATCTTTTACGGCACTTGTTTTTCCGTGGGGAACCGCAATGCCGCTCATAATACCGGTACTCATCTTCGATTCGCGCTCCCGTACGGCATCCAAGGCGGCCGCACGGTCAAGGGACGGATTAACGTTTACCAGCTCTTCAATCAGTTCTTCAAAAACTTCGTCTTTATCTTCGCTTTGCAGGTCGATGTTTACGGCCTTCGGGTTAAACACCTTGCTTAAAAGCATTATTGACCGTCCTGTACCGGAGCTGCCTGTGCGGGTTCGGGTAAAGCGCCTGCCGAATCGTCTTTATCGAGCCAATATGCTCCGCCTTCGGCGGATTTTTCCGTGCTTTGGGTTTGACGGGCTGCATCCTCCAAGTCTCCTACGCTCGGAGTCTTGTTCAAAAAGGCCAAAACAAAGCTTGTAATAAAAAACATGGTTACAAGCACATAGGTGGTTTTGGTAATAACCGTTTGCGAACGCGAACCGAAGGCTGCGGAATTGGCATTGCCGAACAAGCCGCCCAGTCCGTCTCCCGCTTCACTTTGAATGAGGACGATTCCTACAAGCAAAATACATACGATAACAAATGCAATCAGTAAAATAATTCCGATGACAGTCATGAACTTCTCCAAAAAAGTTATTCCCGCTGAACAGGGAATAAAGGTGCTATAATAATATACTATATATAGGTTTTATGCAAGTGGTTATTTTAGGGCGGAATTCTTCAGTTTAGGACGATACGCCCAATCGCTCTTTAAGAGCGGATTGTGTAACTGCCGAAACGTTTATTTTTGCCGCCGTTGCCATATCATCAAGCCATTCGGGGAGGGTGATATTGCGTCGTACATTGCGGCTTTTTTCCATTCTCCTAAAAGCTTCCAAATCAACATCGATAAGAGACACAAAGGAAGGTCCGGCTTGTGCAAATTCACTGTTTTGCACATCGATATCTTTGAGTGCACGTGCGGCAGGCAGTACCGATTTGTCGTACAATGCGTTACCTACATAATCTTTAGCCATACCGATTGCATCGGCAAGTCCGTGTCCTTCCGTTGCTCCATCCAAGTCGGGGATACTTACCAGATATGTGTCTTTTTTATCACCGGTTTGCGTAAAAATTGCAGGATATACAACAGTCATAAAACCCTCTTTGAAAATGTCTTTTTTTGAAAAAAGCGGAATTAAAGTGTCCATTTCTTGATAATTTTTTTTGCCAAAAGTTCGTTTATTTCCGTATGCCGCGGTATCTGTTCTTCATCACAGCTGCGTTTGTATATGTCATGCTTACCGCCGTGTCGATAAAAAATGAATCCTTTTGCTTCAAGCTTCTTTATCAAGTCTTTCCGCTTCACAATAACAGTATACGCATTTTATGCGCATTCTGTCAAATCGTAGAAACGAATATACAATGTGATTAACTGATAAAATTCGGCAAATGTGATATGATAAAAATCAATAATTTGCCGAAAGGGGAGAATAACTATGAAAATGCCTGAAGAAAAAATTGGTATAAGTATGTTTGCTCCTTGCGGAATGAATTGTAAAGTTTGCTATAAACATTGTTATCATAAAAAAGCCTGTGCCGGTTGTTTGAATAACGATAAAGGAAAGCCGGAGCATTGTCGAAAATGTAAAATAAAAGATTGTATTAAAGGAAAAGCCCTTTTTTATTGTTTTGAATGTAATCAATATCCATGCAGATTGATCAAGAGTCTTGAAAAAAGCTATACCAAGCGGTATCACACAAGTCTTATAGAAAACAGCCGTTTTGTTGAAGTGTATGGTTTAGAAGTTTTTATGGACGAGCAAAAAGCTAAATACACCTGTCCTAAATGCGGGGGTATTATTTCCCTTCATGACAAAGAATGCAGCGAGTGTCAAGAAAAGATGAAATTGTAAAATTGAAAATCGACTTAGAGATTTAGGGAGAAATAGTATGAGATTATTTTTGTGTTCTCATTTTGCAAAAGTAGGAGCTGTATTAAAAGATGAAGCGGCGGGAAAAAATGTTGTTTTTATACCGACTGCATCTATACATGAAAGTTACAAAGGATATGTCGGTTCGGCGCGAAAATTGTGGAAGAAAATGAATGCAAAAATTGTAGAGGTTGAAATCTCATCAGCTCCTCCGGATGATATTCGAAAAGCCTTTGAAAACGCGGATATTATTTACTTTACCGGCGGAAATACGTTTTTTCTGATTGACCGGATTAGAAGGACGGGAGTAGATACACTGATTCAAAAGCATTTAGCGGCCGGCAAGCTCTATGTAGGAGAATCCGGCGGTGCTATTATTTGTGCGAAAGAACTTTCATATATTATGCCGATGGACAAAGTGCCTGAAGATTTTTCTCAAAAAGACTATTCGGGTTTGAATTTGATTGATTTTTATGTAGTTCCTCATTACCTGTGTCCGCCATTCACAAAATGTTCTCGGCAGATTCTTGAAGAGTATCCTGATCTAAATATCGATGCTATCAATAATTCCGAAGCAATTATTGTTGAAAACGGTAAAAAAAGAAGGGTGAGCGTGTAGTTTAGGGGATTATCGAAAAAAAGTAAAGAACGCGGAGTATCGGAAAGCCGTAAACAGTAAGAGGATACTTTAGGATTAAATACGGAGAAATACCGATAAGGCAGGGGAGAAAATGAAAGTTTATATTCAAAGCATATTTAATTGTTCCGCACGGAAGTTGTTTAAAGAAGTTCAAAAGACGGAAAACTTCTTTTATGTAGCAAAACCCTTGGTACGCTTTGTACCGCGCGATTGTACAGTCGGTGCTCTGTGGAAAGACGGGCAGTATTTAATGAACATGTATTTTTTAGGTTTTGTACCTTTAGGCTCTCAATATATAAACATTCAGCTTGATACAGCGAATATGACAGTGCATGACAGGGGACACAGCAAGCTGATTTCGAAATGGCATCATCTTATCCGGATTCAAGAGGCGGGAGAAGCACAGGCCCTGTATTCCGACTGCATTGATATAGATGCGGGACTGTTGACTCTTCCCGTTGTTTTATTTGCACGCTGCTTTTTTTATTATCGGCAGCGCCGATGGAAAAAACTCGTAAATCGGAGATTCGGAACGGGTGTTGTGCTTTGAAAGCTGAATCTCCTTGGTTATTCGACCCAATTTACAAGCCGGATATCTTTCAGACGGACTCGAAAGTATATGTGTTTTTAAATGTTGCAAGTACGCTTGAATGACCGTTCAATAAATCAATGATTACATTTGTATCAAGGAAGTAGGTCATGTGTGTTCCCTGAATTTGAGTCCGCAGCAGGAACGCAGTTCATCCGCTTCCGAATCCGACAGAGTACCGAATATGTTATCGACAAAGGCAAAATCAACGGATTTTTTAGACTGATAAATGCTCTCGATTTTATTCAGATATACGGAAACTTCTTCCAATGCCGCTTCCGGTAAAGCCCTGATTTGTTTTTCCAAAACTTCGTAAGACATTCATACCTCCGTCTCCCTATACTATAGCATATTTTCAGAAATTTAACATTAATTTTAAAATTTATTGAGAGAAAATTTATGATTTGCGCATTAAACTAAGCGGCGCTGTTTCGGACGTTTACTTACCCTCTTATTTTACACCCTTACTCTTTTTAATAAAGCCGCTTAAGTCTTTGCAAAATTGTTCGGGGTGGAGGGTAAAGGATTCTCCATGGCCTTGGCCGGGAACTTCGACGAATTCGGTTGTAGGGAAGGTCTTTTTAATATAGGCGATATCCCATGCACGTGCTTTTTTTTCCGCTTCGCCGTAGCGGTATTGTACGGGGCAGGGCGGCTGCGGTACGGGTTGCGGCATAGAGTAATTGTTGCACGAATAAAATGCGCGCCATATTGTTTTTGAACTCATCGAGGCAAACACTTTTCGAATATATGCGACATCATCGTCCGAGAATTTTTCGGGGTCAACCATCCTCCGCAGTGCTTTAAGGCTTGCATGTTTCCCTATCATAAGCATGCACCAGTCGCGAACGCCGATAAGATAGGTCAGCGGTTTGGGCAGCTGATAGGGTGTGATGCCGCCGTCAATAACCGCGCAGTCCGCTTCAATTTTTTGTTCCGCAAGCATCCGGGTGACAACGCCTCCGCCCATCGAACAGCCGAACAGGCAGGCAATGCGTTTTTGCCCGCGCTCTATAAGCAGCTTTGCGGCTTCGGAAGCAATATCTTCGACGCTTGTGTACGTGCTTTCCGGCCTGTCGGGGTCAAGACCGGGCATTGCGGGAATTACAAGATGATATTCTTTTTCAAGAGTCGGTATGACGTATTCAAAAATATCCCACCATACGCCCAGAGGGTGAAACATGAGTATGGTATCGTTATGCTCCGTTCCGAATTCATGGATTGTCATTTTTTTCGCGATATGCACTTTTTGCGGCTCCGTACTCCATTTCCGCAACACTGATCGATGATAAAAACACTTCATTGGGGTTGCACTGTATAATGCGCTTTCTAAGGGTGGGATATTTATTTTTGATAAGAAAAATACAAATATTGGTATCCAATAAATACATTAAAAATCTTCTCTTATCTGTATTCCGGGCTGGTTTCTTCCGTCCTGCATAAAATCATCGGAAAACTCGGTAAAACTCCGCTCCAGATTGGACCAGCGGTTTGTTTTCGGGTATAGAATAATAGTTGAGCCGATTTTTTTTATGTACAACTCGGTTTCATCCAGTTGATATTCTTTCGGAATTCTGACGGCTTGACTGTTGCCGCTTGTAAATACCTTTGTTGCAAGCATATCGGTTCCTCCGTGTAAAGTATATACAATTGTACTTATAATAATCAAGGTGCCGGTAGGGCTTTATTGTAAATATGTCTGTTGCACAAACATGAAATTTTATAAACAATATTAAGCAATATTTATTTTTCACCGTAGTGAGTTCTACACTGAATGATTTGGATTTCGTCTCCTGCTATCCTATAAACCAATCGATTTCGTTCATCGATTCTACGGCTCCAAAATCCCGATAAGTTTCCTTTTAACGGTTCCGGTTTTCCTAAACCGCTATGACCGTTTCTCTCAATATCTTTGATCAGTTGATTGATTCTTTTTAATGTTCTTTTATCTTCCGTTTGCCAATGAATATAATCTGCCCAAGCTTCTTCGTCCCAGGCTTTAATCATTTGCGTCTTCCTCTATTTCATGTATCACATATTTACCTTCATTCATTCGTTTGGCTGCGGCACTGAGTTTTCTTTGGTTGTATTTATTGTAAAAGCCTCTGTCATCACTCATAATTTTAAACGGTATACCGCCGATTCTTAATGATTGGCGGATAAAAATATTAAATGCCGTTGTCATATTCATTCCCAGACTGTCAAAAAGCTGTTCCGCTTCTTTTTTTACATCGGAATCCATACGAATATTAACATTTATTTGAGCCATGCCGAACCTCCATATCTATAATTATGCGTATTTTTATTTATAATGTCAATATAATTACGTTATTTTATGTAAAAATATTTTGAGATACATATTTTTGTGAATTACATTGACAGGCGAGGTACTTTGTGCTATGATACTGTCGAAGCGGAGGTGCCATGTCTATTGCATCGGATTTATTGCGCGGCAATACCGAAACCATCATTCTTTCCCTGCTTGCCGAAGGCGATAACTACGGCTACGAGTTAAACAATCAAATAGTTCTCAGAAGCGGCGGCTTGTTGGAATTAAAAGAAGCGACTCTCTATACCGCCTTTAAACGCTTGGAACAGCAGGGTTCGATTACCTCGTATTGGGGAGACGAAACCAGCGGAGCGCGCAGAAAGTATTATGCGATTACCCCTTTGGGAAAGGCGGCTTTGGGCTTTCTAAAAGAAGAATGGGAAAACGGAAAAAAAATAATCGATTCGATTATCGGAGGAATAAAATGAGCAAAAAAATAGCGGAATATGTAAACTTTATTTTCAGGAATGCGCCCAATACGCGCGAAGCGATGGAATTAAAAGAAGAAATCGAAAACAATGTGTCGGACAAATACGACAAGCTGGTTGCCGGCGGGCTGGACGAAGAACAGGCTTTTTCCAAGGCGATTGCGAGTATCGGAAATATCGATGAATTGCTTGATGAATTAAAACGCTCGGTAGCACAAGAATCCTCGGCCGTAAAAGAGTTTCCGGCAGCTGAAAGCGAAAATCGGCAAAAAAAAGGAGCCTGTCACAAAATCTGTGTAAATGGCATTTCCTAACAAAGTGGAAAGCGTCCCTCAAAAAGGATAGCGAACTGGTTGACCGCCGGTCCCCATTCCTTAATCGGCATAGTCCACTTTGCGCTCGCATTCTTAATCGCAAGGTACATCACCTTATATATCGAATCGTCATCGGGAAAACTTGATTTATTGCGCGTGACTTTGCGCAGGGAAAAGTTCAGGCTCTCAATTGCATTTGTCGTGTAGATGACACGGCGGATGCTGTCCGGGTACGAGAAGAACTCCGTCAGCTCGTTCCAGTTACGCTGCCATGAGGCCGAAATCATCGGGTACTTGCCGTCCCATTTTTTTCCAAAATCTTCAAGCGCTTCACGTCCGCTGTCTGCGTTCACTGCACAGTAGATTTCCTTCAAGTCGCGGCAGACTTGCTTCAAATCCTTGTAAGAAACAAACTTCGTCGAGCTTCGGATCATGTGCACTATGCAATGCTGGATGTGAGTGTCCGGAAAAATTGCTCTGAGCGCGTCGGGGAACCCGGTAAGCCCGTCCATGCAGGCTATGAGAATGTCATTTGTACCCCGGTTCTTTATGTCAGTCAGCACACTCATCCAGAACTTCGCTCCTTCCGTGTCAGCAAGCCACAGCCCCAAAACCTCTTTTTTGCCTTCCCAGTTTATTGCCAGAGCAACATACAGGGCTTTGTTGACGTTCTTGCCGTCCTGTCTTGAGTTTACTCGTAAGGCATCGAGGAAAAGTATCGGGTAAGACTTCTCAAGCGGGCGATTGCGCCACTGGCGAACATCCTCAATGACTGATTCGGTCACTCGAGAAATTAATTCCGGTGAAACTTCCACCCCATAGATATTCTGCAGGTGCCGTTGTATGTCGCGGCAGCTCATCCCGAATGAGTACATCGAGATAATCTGGTCGTTGAACAAGGGGGCACGTCTGTCGTGTTTAGGGATTATCAGCGGCTCGAATGTGCTATTACGGTCGCGCGGTACCTCGATTTCTACCGTGCTGTTGTCGTTCATGATTACGGACTTGTCCGTGTAGCCGTTTCTACTGTTGCCCGAGTTGTCCCCTGCATTGTCATGCTTTGCATAGCCGAGGTGCTCATCCAGCTCTGCCTGCAACGCCCGCTCATAAAAGCGCTTTGTAATTTGACGTAATAGTCCGTCCTGACCGGTAAGCTCATCCTTGGTCATTCCGTGGAAATCAATCCGATCGAGCATCTGATCGATTGCGTCCTTCTCTTTCTTGTTTTTTCTGGCTGTCATATACTCCTCCTAGAGTATCATATTTTCAGCCATTTACACAAATATTTTTACAGGGCCAAAAAAAGAAAAAAAGATGATCCGTGTACTGCTTGAAGCGGCGGCGATTATGTTGTTTGTCTTATGTCCCGTTCCGGTTATTATGCTTTCTGATGAAATCGGCATCATGTGGATGTTTGTGCTTATAGCCTGCGGTACGGGCATACTGATTTTTTCATCTTTGTTTAAAACTCGGCAGAGCCAAGACGATATAGGCCGCTCCTTTGCCGAATATAAAAATCACTATAAACCTAAACGCCGCGTGTTTCGAAAAACCAAATCGCTTATATGGTCGTGTACAATCCTCTTGTATCTTATAATCAGCTTTTTAACAGGGCGCTGGGATATTACCTGGATTATCTTTATTATCTCAGGTATCGGCGTTTCCATACTTGACATCGGAATGGATGAAGATTAATCGGGGTGCCGGGAGTATAGTATGAACACTAAAGAATACAAAGTCTTAAAAACCGTGTATACCCTTATTTTAAGCTGTGCTTTGATTTTATTAAGCCTGCTGTTTATTTTTTTATTGATAAGGGATATTCATATAGGGGACATTGTAAGCGGCCGAATTTTTCGCAGGACGCGCGGCTTTGCACACACTGTTGCGTATAAAAAAGGCGCGGGACAAACCTTTGTGAAAGACGATCTTTCCGATTTTCATATTCTTAACCGCCGCATCGAAATCGACGATTCTCTCGAATACATCAATATAGACTGGCAAAAGGGCGATGTACGTGTACGTTTTGCCGCCGATGTATCGGCACCGTATGCGGAGGTAAAAAACGGCGGTACGAATATCTTATACAAAAAGTCCGCCAAAGTACTGCGTGTCATTGACAAGCGCGGTAAGCGCCGTTCCCGATTTACCGATATTGGAGATAATTCCGGCTGCGATATTGAAGTTGTGCTGCCCTCCGATTATACATTACGGAGCATAAGCGTTTCTTCGGCAAGCGGCGATATACGGCTTTCGGAAATACGCTGCCGCTCCGTTCATCTGTCTTCAGTCAATGCCGATATGCACATACTCGGCTTTGCCGAAAACATAGATATCAATACCGTAAACGGCGATGCGGAAATAAAATCCCGGGGCGGTTTAAAACGTCTTGCGGTGCAAAGCGTCAATTCGGATATACGGCTCTTTGTTCCGGACGGGCAAAAAGTACGTGTGCATAATACAGCCGTTGCCGACAAACTTGAATTTTTGGACAAAAGCATTGAAGCCGTTTCCGGCGAAGAGGCCGCCGAAGTTTCAATCAATTCCGTAAAAGCGGATGTAGTTGTGGGAAGGTTGTAAAACTATACGGCGGATTATTATTTTTGTGTGAAAAAGTTGGAAAAGCGGACAAAAACAGTTTAAAAAAGGCTGGAAAAACGGACAAAAATCGTTTAAAACAGTTGGAAAAACGGACAAGATAGGGTATAATCACAGTGTCTTAAAAGGAAGCGGGGGTGTCTAACAAGACGGCCGGTTTTAAAGCTCTACTCTCGATGCTTTGGAGGAAGTATGCTTTATCGGAAAATTGAAACGTATATCCGGGATTTTTTTGTCCGCGAAAAGAAAAAAGCCCTGCTGATAACGGGTGCGCGTCAGGTCGGAAAAACCTACATCATTGAAAAATACGGGGCGGAAAACTATCAGTCCTTTGTAAAGATAAATTTCGTAGAAAACATCGCGGCACGGGATATTTTCATCGGGGCTTCGGACAGCAAGGAACTGCTCTTACGAATATCGGCCGTGGCGGATTCTCCTCTGATGCCCGGAAAAACTTTGATTTTTTTTGATGAAGTACAAGAATGCAAAGAAATAGTAACGGCAATTAAATTTTTAGTAGATGAAGGAAGTTACAGATATATTTTAAGCGGTTCTCTTTTAGGTGTTGATTTAAAAGATATCCGTTCAATTCCGGTCGGCTATATGGATGTTATGGAAATGTTTCCCTTGAGTCTTGAAGAATTTGCAATCGCCAATTCGGTTTCGCCTGCCGTTATCGATAGTTTGCGGACGGCATTTAAAACAAAGACCGAAGTTGATGAGATAGTACATGCCAAGATGATGGAACTTTTTCATCTATATTTAATAGTGGGCGGGATGCCGGAAGCGGTTAACAAATATCTGGAAACAAATAATTTGTTTGAAGTCCTTCAAATTCAAAGGTCGATAGTTTCTTTGTACAAAAAAGACATAGCAAAATATGACCCCGATAACAAACTGTATCTTGAGGATATTTTCGATTTGATTCCGAGCGAACTGAACGCGAAAAATAAGCGCTTTATCATGAAAAATCTGAATGAATATTTTAAATTCTCGCGGTACAAAAACAGTTTTATTTGGCTTAAGGATGCCGGGGTTGCTCTTCCGGTTTTTTGTGTTGCCGAACCGAAGAATCCCTTACTGCTTTCAAAATCGACAAACCTGTTTAAGCTTTTTTTATCGGATATCGGTCTTTTGGCCTCGATGTACGGTAACGGCATTCAGTTAAAAATATTAAAACGGGACAGCGATATTAATTTCGGTGCGATTTATGAAAATGCTGCGGCACAGGAGTTAAAAGCGCAGGGGTTTATGTTATACTATTTTAACGGTAAAAAAACGGGTGAACTTGATTTTGTCATTGAATCCGACGGGAAAGTTATTCCGATTGAAATAAAATCCGGCAAAAAATATAAAAGTCACTCTGCCCTGAACAATGTACTTGCGAACGAGAGCTTCGGTATTGAAAATGCCTACGTGTTTCACGGAAAGAATGTCGAATCTAAGGGAAAAATCACGTATTATCCGATATATATGCTTATGTTTGTACAAAAAAACGATTTACCTGCGGATACGGTGTATAAAATCGATTTGAAGTTATTGCAATAGGGACTCTCTAAAAACTCGGTTAGATTTTCAGAGGTTTCCAATAAAAAGAGAGGCGGTTATGAAAAGAGGAATAATATTTTTTTTAACGGTGCTTATTTTGTGTGTATCCTGCCAAAAAAACGGCCATACGGATAAAGATGCGGCAAGTACACATAAAAGTAAAATTACGGTTTCAAATATGAGCGATGAAGGCAGTATCGAAAAAGTGCGTGCCGTTTTGAAAAAATCGGTAGCCGGAAAAGATGCCGATGATTTTATAAAGGCTGTGAAGGATTATAACAACACTATAGAAAAGACCGGTTTAACCGGAGCCTTTGAAGAACGGGTGCCCGTTTACGATTCGGACAAAATACATGAACTGTGGTCGGCGAAAAAAGGAGACTTTCTCGGAACGAATTGCAGAATCACCGCATTTACGCTTTTAAAAGATACGCTTAAGATTAAACAAGGCCCCGTTGACGACGCCCTTTTATTTTTGGATAAGGATGCAATCGACACGGAACGTATTTTTAACGAGGGGGATAAGCGGCGGTTTATGCAGTTGTTTTCGCGGGTACAAACCGAAAACACAAAGGACATTCATATCCATGCCGAAAAAATGAAGGAGCATTTTTCGAATATCGGTTTTTCGCAAAAGGCAAAAATGCTTTCGGTGGTGCTGCATGACAATTTTGACGGCGATTATCTTTTTATAGGCCATACGGGCGTGCTTTTGGAAGACGCGGAAGGTTTTTTATTTTTGGAAAAACTTTCTTTTGCAGAGCCCTTTCAAGCGGTACGGTTTAGGACAAAGCAAGACTGCTATGAGTACTTATTTTTAACATATAAGCACTATCGGGACGAAACAACGGCCTATCCTTTTATTATGGAAAACGGCGAGCTTATAGAATTAGAGCTGTACAATGCCGAGCTTTATTAAGCCGTCGTAGATGAGCTGGACGGAAAGTCCCGCTAAAATAAGGCCCATGATTTTTTCCACGACATACATACCGGTGGTTCCGATGAGGCGCAAAAGCAGAGAGCCGCAGCGCAAAAAGATATAATCGATAATCAGGCCGGGAACAATGGCGGCGGTGAGCATGAGGGCGGGACGCAGCCAATTATCCGACGATGCCATATTCAATATAATCGTTGTAATTAGGCCCGGTCCTGCAATAAGAGGAATTGCAAGGGGAAAGACCGCAAGCATCTTTGCTTCCTGCGGGTCGACCGATGATTCGGGGGTACGTTTACTGCCGGGTTTATTCCATATCATTTCAAAGGCTATAAAGAAAAATAAAATACCGCCCGATACATAAAAAGCTCCCGGCGATATGCCGAAAAAGTTTAAAATCAATCTGCCGAAAGTAATAAAAAATACAAGAACGGCTGCGGCTACAAAGATGGAGCGGCGCATCATCATTTTGCGTATATTGTTCGGAAAGTGCCCGGACGATGCCAGATAGGGCGGAATAATGCCGATGGGGTCCAAAATAACCAAGACGGTAAGAAAAAGCTTTAGATATTCGTTGAACATACAATCAGTATACAAAATATAAGTGAAATTCGCAAGTTGGGCGTTTTTCACTGTACAAAAGGCCGTCTTGTATATATGATACAAACAGCGTTTTACGGAGTGTATATGGTTACATTGGGCTTAAAAACCGACAAGGAAAGCCGGCGGCCTCATTATTTTGAACCTTCGTTTTTTGAAGGAATGCGCAGTCTGTATCCCGAAGAAATCGAAGTGCTTAAAAAAAACGGCTGCCGTTCCCGTTCCGAAACATGGGACAATGTTTTTGTCCGGCCGGAAGCCTTTACTCCCGAATTGATTCACGATACCGAATTTCACGGTACGGTTGTGATCGGCATGCTTCGGAAAGCCTTTCTTACATATCATGACCTACAGCTGAATTGCGGCATTTACAATTCCCGCCTTGAAAACTGTATTATAGGCGATGACGTTTGTATCCGAAACCTTCCGTATCTGGTCAATTACAAAATAGGCAGCCGCGTCATTTTATTCAATGTGCAGGAAATGAGCTGTACTTCCCGTTCGAAATTCGGAAGCGGTCTTTTAAAAAAGGGCGAAGACGAAGACGTGCGAATAGCTATCGGGGTTGCAAACGAAAATAACGGGCGTTCCGTTTTGCCCTTTGAAACGATGATTTGCGCCGATGCATATATTTGGTCGCGTTATCGTGAAGACGAGCCGTTAATGAAGCGTTTTTACGAGCTGACCGAATACGATAACGATAAAAATAAGCCCGCCTACGGTATTGTCGGAAACGATACGGTTATAAAAAACACGGTATCGATTAAGGATGCCGCAATCGGTTCCCATGCATATATAAAAGGAGCTTTAAAATTAAAAAACATACGGGTGTGTTCTTCCGAAGCCGAACCTTCGCAAATAGGCGAGGGGGTGGAGATGGTAAACGGTATTATGGGCTATGGCAGCAAGGTGTTTTATCAGGCCGTTGCGGTACGCTTTGTTATCGGACGAAACTGCCAGCTAAAATACGGGGCACGCCTGCTTAATTCGGTACTCGGCGATAATTCGACCGTTTCCTGCTGCGAACTTTTGAACAATTTGATTTTCCCTTTTCACGAACAGCATCACAACACTTCCTTTTTAATTGCGGCAACTTTATTGGGACAGTCGAATATAGCCGCCGGGGCAACAATCGGTTCGAATCATAATTCGCGCAGTGCCGACGGCGAAATAATTGCCGGACGCGGTTTTTGGCCGGGATTGTCCTCCGATTTTAAACACAACAGTAAATTTGCCTCCTTTACCCTTATTTCCAAAGGTTCGTATCAAAACGAATTGAATATTACCTATCCGTTTTCCCTTGTGTCGATTGACAGCACCGAACAGGCGATTCACATTATTCCGGCCTATTGGTTTATGTACAATATGTATGCATTGATACGCAACAGTCTGAAGTTCAAAGAACGCGATAAGCGTGCGGTAAAGACTCAGCACATAGAAACCGACCCCTTTGCCCCCGATACGATAAGCGAAATTTTATCAGCCCTCGACAGGCTTATTGAGCTTACGGGGCGCGCTTTAAAACTCCGATCCCGGCAGCAGGCAAAGGATTTTTTGCATCAAAATCCCGATTCGGAGCTTGTGCTTGAAGACCCGCAGGCACAGCGGCGCTTCGGGTCAAAGATTTTAAAGCCGGTGCAGGCGTACCGCGAATACCGTAAAATCGCAAAATATTTTGCCGCGCGCAGCCTTCTTGAATTGTGTGAAAAAAAAGAAAAAGACGCTTTGGACGCGGCGGCTTTGCACACACTTACGGAAACCGCCTTGTATACCGAATGGGTAAACGCCGGCGGCCAAATAATTCCCGAAGCAAAACTCTTTGAATTATTCGATATGATAAAGTCGCACACAATCAACACATGGGATGAGGTTCACGATTTTTATAGCCGCTGCCAAAACAGCTATGTTTTGTATAAGGCACGGTACGCGCTTTTTGTTCTTGAATACCTGTATGCGCGCCCCCTTGCGGATTTTTCAAGCGAAATATATGCGGATATATGCGCCGACGTTATTGCCGTTGCCGACAATATTTATGAAGGGTTCCGCAGCTCCCGCCAAAAAGATTACACGGATTTTTTCCGCACGATGGTGTACCGTAATAAAGACGAAATGTCGGCCGTTTTAGGCGATGCCGAATCAAATAATCTCTTTCCGCGTATGGAAGCCGAAACCGCCGCTTTTAAACGTAAAATCGCCCTTTTATTTTCCGCGCTCACCGATTCGCTTGATCGCTGATTTACACATACGTAAGCATTTTCCGGAATATCGGGACTTTTTCTTTCTTCTAATCCTTTTTTTTTCAAATGCCGATACTTAAATTATGAAAGAAGAACCGCAAAGTGTAACCCAGCGTTTGTATCAAACGCTGCTTAATCAAAATGAAGTTCTTTCCGAAATTATTTCGGAACAGCAGCTTTTACATACAAGTGTCCGATCAAAAAACTGGGAGCAGGTAGAACGTGCGGTTGCATCCGTAAACCGCCTCTCCGATCGGTTTTCTCAGCTGGAAAACGAACGTACCGCCTTATGTGCCCTTGTTTGTCCCGAACAGGCGTCGGATATTTATGAAGTTTCGCGAAACCTGCCTGCCGCCTTTAAGCGGCCCGTTATGGAAGCCTTTCATCAGGTGCGGCAAAAATTGGCGGTTTCGAAAATAGAAAACGATGTATTAAGCGAATACATACGGATTACAAGAGAATTTTTACAGGGTGTTTTTGACAGCGTCTTACCGCAGCGGCGCAATACCCTGTATTCGTCTTCGGGTACGGTAATAAAAGCACAGCCTGAATCGGTTGTTTTAAACACGGTAATCTAAAAGGAGGCTTTATGGCATCCAGTTTTGCAGGTATAGAAATAGGTAAACGCAGCCTCATGGCTCAAAATCAGTCGATCTTGACTGCCGGTCATAATATTTCAAATGCCGATAATGAAGGTTATTCCCGCCAAAGGGTTAATTTACGCGCCTTCGATCCCCTTTATCGTCCCGATTTGACGCGCGAAGAGCGGCCCGGTCAAGTCGGTCAGGGTATTGATGTACAAAGCGTTACGCGCATAAGAGATGAACTTTTGGACATCCGTATTACGGCTCAAGCCAATTTGGAATCCTATTGGGAAACGCGCGATAAGTACTACAGTATGCTCGAAAAACTCTACAACGAGCCTGCCGATATTTCAATCCGTACTACAATGGACAAGTTTTGGGATTCCTGGCAGGAGTTGTCCGTGTATCCCGAATCGCAGGCTGCCCGTCAAGCGGTGGTAAGCAGGGGCGAGTCTTTGGTGAATTCGGTTAAGCAGCGTTTTATCGGTTTACAGGGTATCGGCACCATGCTCAACGGCGATATAGAAGCGACGGTAAAGCAGGTAAACGATTTTTCCCTTCAAATCGCCGAACTGAACAAAGAGATAATCCGCTCCGAAGCTATGGGAGATAATCCGAACGATTTATACGACCGCCGGGATTTACTCGTTGAAAAACTTTCAAAACTTATCAATATAACCACCGATAGGCGCGACCCCGATGAATTTATGGTGCACATAGACGGTCATATTTTGGTACAGGGCGGAAAAGCGCGTACCTACGACGTGGTGCCGCTTACGGATAACAACGGCTACAGTAAGATTGTCTGGGCCGATACGCAAAACGATGCCTTTTTTGCCGGCGGCAGTTTGGGTTCATTAATCGAACTGCGCGACGTTGATATACGCACCGAAATGCAAAATTTGAATACGGTTGCGATGAATTTTACGGATTTGGTCAACGATATTCACCGCAATTCGGTCGGGGCAAACAATGTTACCGGGCTTGATTTTTTTGTCGAAGAGCCCTTTGTGGCAAACGCCCTGGGAAACTACGACCGGAACGGGGACGGTACGGAAGACTCAACCTATATATTCCGTATCAGCGGCTCAAACGAATTGCACTTACAGGAACAAACCGGCCTTGCAGGAGTTATGACTCTTTCCGGTGTCGGCGGAAATACCGAAATACCCTATTATGCAACCGATACGGTTGAAACGGTTATAAACCGCATTAACGATTCTTCTTCCGAAGTTAAAGCTTATCTCGACCGTAACCATCGTCTTGTTTTAAAAGCGGTAACCGCTTCTTCGCCCGATAACCCCGATTTTGTTATCCGCCATGTGGAAGATTCGGGCTTTTTTTTAACCGGCTATGCGGGAATCCTTGCAGGAAGCGGAGAAGAAAATGCATACGATTTTAATCAGGCAAATGCGGTCGACTTTCTTGCAGCCGCCGTGCGCGAAGGTGAAGACGGAAACGCCGCGCAATATGCGGTTGCGCCGGTATTGAATCCTGCAGGCTATATGTCCGTAAATAAATATATACAAAGCGATATTTTATCCGTTGCCGCAGGAAAGGCCGGCCACAACGGCGTAGTGGAAGCCGGAGACGGTTCGGCTGCCGTTGAAATTGCCGCCCTTCGCAATAATCCGGTTATGATAGGCCGCTCGCGTACCTTCGACGATTATTTTGCCGAAAGCGTTACGAATGTCGGTTTAAAAGGAGAACAGGCGCAAACCAATTTATTGAGCCAAAATAAAATTATGGAAGATTTACGCGATTTGCGCGATTCGATTTCCGGCGTCAATATCGATGAAGAATTGGCGGATATAATCAAATTTCAGCACGGTTACAATGCGGCGGCAAAATTTATCAGCGTTGTCGATGAACTGTTGGATACGGTTATAAACCGTTTGGGTGTGTAATAGGAGTAAACAATGAGAAGAGTAAGCACTTCTTTGGCGAATAACGATGTCCAGTACAATCTTCGTGTGCAGGAATCGAAGGCAAACAAAATGAACAATCAAATGGGAAGTCAGCGTAAGATTCAGGATTTGCGCGACGACCCTCTTGCGGCGGGACACCTTGTACGCTATCAATCCTATCTTGCGCGGGTTGAACGTTTTGAACAAAATGCGAAAACTTTGACCGACCAATATTCCGTTTCCGAAGGCTATATCCGTCACTCCCTTGAAGTTATGCACCGGGTGCGTGAGCTTGCCGTTGCGGGGGCAAACGGGATATATACGAAAGAAGATATGCAAAATATGGCCGCCGAAGTAAACGAACTTTTAAAAGAATTGGTAACCTCGGCAAATGCCGTCGGCCCGGACGGTACCGCCCTTTTTGCCGGAACGCGGACAAAGAATGCCGCCTTTGAAATAGAATTGGGGCCGGTTCCGGGTTCGGGCGATGCGCTTATTACCGATGTGCGTTATAAGGGATCTCTTAATCAAAACGATATAGAAATTGACGAAAGGGCCTATATGAATTTGAACCGCACGGGAAACAGCATCTTTTGGGCCGAAGAGCAAACCCTTTTTGCCGACCGCGATGCGAGCGCCTATCAGGTAAAATCTGACAGCGTTATCAGCGTTGACGGTACGGATATCAAATTAAAAGCGGGCGATAACGTTTATTCGATTATTTCCAAAATCAATAATTCGGGGGCTGCCGTCAAAGCACAGTTGGATCCGGTTACAAACGGTTTGAACTTGCGTACAACCGATGCGCGCCAATTATGGCTTCAGGATAAAAAAGGAAGCGCCCTTTTTGATTTGGGACTTATAAAAGATGCAAGTCAGCGCCCGCCCTATAATCTCGGTGCGGCAGCGCAGGTAAGCGGCGGTTCTCTTTTCGATACGGTTATAGCTTTCCGCGATGCTCTGTTGCGCGGAGACCAGGAATCGATAGGCGGCAGGGTACTCGGCGGCTTGGACAGCGGTATGAGTAATTTGAACCGCCGCATTGCCGAAACGGGAGCTCAATACGAGCGCGCCCAAGCGGCGATTTCGCGCTCGCAAACCAACAACTTAAATACAAATGCGATGATTGCACGCGAGGGCGATTTGGATATTACAAAGGGCATTACCGATATGAAAATGCTCGATTACGTAAAACAGGCAACGCTCAGTACTGCCGGAAAGCTTTATAATACCACGTTGCTTAATTATATAAAGTAGGATGATTATGAATACGGAAACGACGACTGTAAAACCGACAGGTGATAAGCCCGTGCTGCATTTTCCGCAGGGCCTATACGGTTTTGAAGACTATAAGGATTTTACTCTGTGCGAGTCCGAATACGGTCCCTTTATGTGGCTGCAATCGGTAAAAGAAAAGGCCCTCGCATTTTTGGTAGTCGATCCTTTTTTGTTTTTTTCCGATTACGAACTCGATGTGGATGACGAAAGTATACGGGATATAGGCGTAAAAAACGCCTCCGATGTATCCGTAATCGCTATCGTAACTTTGGCAAAACAAAAAGAATCGCCGATTACCGTGAATTTGCAGGGACCGCTTATCATCAACAAACACAATAAACATGCCAAGCAAATCGTTTTGCAGGATCCGCGCTGGCTGACCAAGCATGATTTATCGCAAGCCTCGGCGCAGCGGGGGGCTTCATGCTGATATTGTCCCGTAAACTGAATGAAAAAATAAAAATCGGCAATGATATTACTCTGACAATTATTGAGGTGCGCGGCGACCAGGTTAAAATAGGGGTTGAAGCGCCCAAACACGTAAAGGTTTTCCGTCAGGAAGTGTTTGAGGCAATTCAGGACGAAAACCGCGCCGCCGCCGTCAGTGCCCGGGACGACTTAAGCGTCTTGTCCGGTTTTATCGGCCAGTGAAAGTTCCGCTTCGCTTTTTCTTATGTAAAAAGGCCCTTCGTATTCTTCGAGGGGCTTTTCTTTTGCCCGGAACCTTTGTGCGGCGGCTTCAAGCAGGCAAATGACTGTAGTACACGAAGACGCTGTACAACCGGTTACCGGCCCGTCGGCACCGTCTGTGCAGGGAACAAAGGTGCCGATATGCCGCTCCGGACAGAGCGAACGCGCCTGCTCGGCAAAAAACGCCGCATCGGGACCCGCTGCAAGGATGAACTCTTCCGGGTCGGTATGTTTTAAAATATCGGTTATCGATGCATCGAAGGGGCCTGCCTGCATTTCTCCTCTGCGGTAGACGGCGGCATAAAAGCTTTGTTTTTTTGCATCCAAAACCGGAATAACAGCCCCCCGCCACTGCCGGTACGGATAGGCGATGGCTTCGAGGGTGGGAATTGCGTAGGTCGGAATACCGTATGCAAGGTTGAGAGCCTTTAATGCGGAAAAGGCAAGGCGCAAGCCCGTAAAGGTTCCCGGCCCTGCGCATAAGGCCGTAAAGTCAAGTTCCGCCGCTTGTAAGCCGCAGTGGGATAATACCGACTGTATACCCTCCAAAAGTTTTTCGGATTGGTGCATGCCGATGTCGAGGCTCAATACCGAACTCGATCGGCCTTCCCCGTTTACCGCCGCAAAGGCGATAGCCGAAGAAGAACTGTCTATAGCCAAGGCATTCATAGTGCAAAGTCTCCGTATTTCCAGTTTTCAATCGTAACGGTACGTTTTTCATTTTCCGCCGAAAGTCCGATAACGATGGTGTGCGCCGGAAGTTCGCTCATAATTTTTTCGCTCCATTCTATGACGCACAGGCCGTCGCCGTAAAGCATTTCTTCGGCTCCCAAATCGAGGAAGTCGTCGCCTCCTTCCAGGCGGTACACGTCCATGTGATAGAGGGGCATTCGTCCTTCATACACGCTGACCAGGGTAAAGGTGGGACTGGTTATATCTTCATCTATATTCAGAGCGGCGGCTATTCCCTTTGTAAGGGTTGTTTTTCCGGCTGCCAAGGTTCCCTGTAAGGCTATAATATCGCCGGGGCGTAAAAAAGAACCTATTTTTTTCCCCAATTCGATTGTCTGAGCGGCCGATTCGGTGTAAAAGGTCAACAGGGCAGCAATCCTTTTTTGTCGTCTTCAAGAATCTTTTGTTTGATTCCGCGCACAACCGGCAAAAGAGGGTAGTCTATATCATCCTTAAGGGTTAATTCTATATCCTTTGCCCCGCTTGCGCTCGTTTCGATGATAAAATGCACCGGAAGTTCTTTTGTTTTGCCCAAAAAAGATAAAACGGCCGTTGCCTCATATGAAATGCGGTAATAAATATAGCCCGATTCGCTGTGAGTGATCTTTAATTCCAATACTTCCATAAGCAAAACTCCGGTTCAATCACATTGCATTGCCGTTAGGGTTGACGATAGTTATACACCAATGCAAAAACGTTATTTCGTGTTTTTTTTTGTCATACGGACAAATCGTATATGCAAGGCCGAACTTTTCATATCGACGTCTTTTTTCGATTTTACCACAATACCCGTTATACTGTCTATTCCCGTATCTGCGGGTGCTGCAATTTGAATATATTGACCGTCATGAATAGGCAGCATTGTCCGTATTTTACAGCCCCCGGCCGATAAATCGTTTATGATGGCCGGATACGCTTTCGGCTGAACCAGATATTGTTTGTCCCCGTCTTTTTCGATTACTTTGACGGCATTAAATGTACAGCACATGTCGGTTTTAATGCGCTTAAACCGTCTTTGAAGCATGGGACGAATATTTTTTGTGTGGGCAACCACCATTTCCTCAAATTCTTTAGGCTGCTGATACCGTACAATCCGTGCTTCAAAAAAATAAGCTATTCCGTTTTTTAATTGAACCGAAAGGGGAATCTTCGATAACGGTTCGGGTTTTATTCTTGTTCCGTCCCGCCTTTGGGCAATCGATAAAACCATTTCCACAGGCGTATTTTTTATCAATTCCATCGGATAGCTTATGCCCTTTTCGTCGGTATAGGTTACCGTCAGTCCTGAAGGAAAGGCGATGCTGTTTGTAACGAGGGTCAGGTTTCGCTTCCCGTTTTCTATTTTATGAATGATTTTAAATAATGCAAGTTTTTTATCTTCCGTTTCGGCCCCGTTATGCTCCGTTTCTTCCGAACAAATGTGATTATACATCCGTTTTAACTGAACTCCGATGCATTGTTCGGTTTCCGCAATAAGCGGCAGCTCCTGTATATCGCAGATGCGGCAATAGTTTATTAAGACGGCCGTTTCTTCCTTTGATAAGCCGAGTTTTGCAGCCGCACTTTTGAGGGCATCTATATCGAGTTTTTTTTGCGTTTTTTTACTTACCGTGTCTTTTACAAATGCGCTTAGACGTGAAAATATATATCGTATGACAAAAATCAATATAACCGCCGCAACAATCAGCACCGCGTATAAAACAAGACTTGAATTTTGCCGCATGCCGAAGGTTCGGCCCGCTTCTAAGATCGGCATAAGGAAGCCTCAAGCTCGCCTACTGCCGATATAATCGACCTTAAGCGCGGAACTATTTCGTATTCCGCCAAGTCTCCGGTAAGGACGGTGTCCGTATCGGCTAAGGACTGTTCAAACTCCGCTAAAATCGGCGAAAAATCCTTTAAGAACTCAAGCGGCATCCGGTTGTCTATCTTAAAACGGTCAAAATATGCGGGAAAAAGAGCACACAGGCTTATAAGGCGGCATAATACATCGAATAAATCCGCAAAAGAGGTTAAAACGGCCGAAACCTTCGCATCTTTTCCGCTTTGAAAAAACAGGGATATGTGCTCCAATTCGCCGCTCAAAGTTTCCAGTTTAACCGCCAGTTCTTTGAGACTGTATATAATATCGGGAGCGCAAACCGTTTCCAGTTCGATTTTTTTCACGGTTTCGAGGGAGCGCTTGTATACCGCCTCCGTGTTTTCCGCGCACAGGGCTTCACCGTCTACGTTTACGGCGGTAATTGCGGCATCGTTTTTTTCACATTCATGTTCGAAGGCATTTAAAATATCCGCAATCGTTTTTTCGTTTTCCAGGGTAAAATCGACTTTTTCGGAATTGATGTATATATCCATACTTTTTATCTTCCTCCTCCCTGATTGTTGCTGAAGTTGGTTATGGAATCTGATTGTTTTTCCAAACTGTTCAAGGCGGCTTCCATTTGCCCGTACTTTGTTTTTAATTCCTGTTCTTTTTGTTTTAATTTTTTTTCAAGACTTTCGATGTTTTTTTCCGAAGAGCCTATGCGGTTATTTAACAGCGATGTTTTCGAGGCGATTATGCCGCCGATTTGCGTAAAGGATTGAAGGTTTTTATCCAGGGCAAAGGCTATTCCCGAATCCACAATCAAATCGCCGTCGCTGTCGTAACCGAACAGATTTTTAATATCCTGCATATTGTTTTGAAGGGCGGCATCCAGTTTTTTTTCATCTATTTCCAGATAACCGCGCAGCCTGCTCGGCGTAATACCGGCAAATCCTCCGGTCGATGCGCTTGAAGAAATGCCCGCCTGAGAAAGCATGGTAATTTCGGCATCTTCGGTTAAAGGATAGCGGTTTGTCATAATCGTCTGTAAAGAGCGCTTACCGTTTACAAGGGCAAATTCGGTTTGAAACATACCCAGCCGTTCTTCCGCCGCTTTTTTTTCTTCGTCGGTAAAATATTCCAGTTCGGTTATTATTTCCGGCTTGGTTTGGGTTAAAATATTCATTTCGGCCACGAGACGATTGTATTTCCCCACAAAGGTAATAAGGGCTTCTTTTGCCGCTTCCTTATCCGGTTCTATCGTAATCGTTGCGGGCTTTTCCGTTTGTGCATGTAAATTCAATGTGACATTAGGCACCACATCTTCTATTTCGTTCGTCGGCCGCGTAATCGTAATTCCCTGATATTTTATTTTCGCATCCGAAGCGGTTTCCGCGGGATTGAGGGGTATATACTCTGTCGAAACGGAGGTATTGACGGTTTCGGGAGCGCTCATAACGAGTTTTTTATGCGTATTGTTGTTTTTAACGACAAGGGAGCGTATATCCGGATAGTCAGACATTTTAACCGCGTATGCGGTATCTTCTCCGTTTGCTTTAAGCGGGGTAAGGGGAATTTCGCTGCCGTCCGCATTTTTTACAAAAAGAACGGTATCGTCTTCAACGGGCTCTTTTATAACCGGCTCTGCGCTTTCAGGCAGTTTTGTATCCAATTCTTCGTTTGAAAGAACGATGTCTTTAAAATGAACCGTTCCGGATGCCGGAAGTTCCGGCTTATTCGGAAGAATCTCTTCGGGAGGAATATCGACAGCACGGATGCTGAAGCGAATTACGTTTCCTTTTTCCGCCCCGATTTTTTGTGAAACAGAAGCTTCAAAACCCGAGCGGGGCGGTAAACTCAGTTCTTTATCCGTAAATTCCACGGTTTTTGAGTTTAAGTCTCCTGCAGCCTTTATTGTATCGCGTTTGAGTGTAAAAGATTCTTTTGCCGTTTTCGGAGCTTTTCCTATCATACCCGTTTGCAGGGCAAAATCTTGTGCGGCTTTTGAAAATATTAAGCGGTTTTCGCTTCCGGTGACCAGGGACTCTATAAGCAGGGCTTGGGTATTTTTTGTAACTCCGATAAGCGATGCTTTTACGGTATTTGCCGAACGGCGGTTTAGAGCCGATACAAAATCGGAGAGTTTTCCGCCCTTCCAGTTAAAACTTATTGTTTTTTCGTTTACCCTGTATTCGTATGTACCCGCAGGCACCTGCATCTTTCCGTCCAATTCCGCCGATAAAAAACGATCCGCCTTTGCCGTTTCGAGAACTTCAATTTTAAAAGATTCCACCGAAGCATCCCGTTTGGGAGAGGCGGTAAGAGCGGCTTCATTCGAGGACGAAGCAAGCTTTGAGTTAAAGGGGTTGTCGAATGAATATAAGGAGCGGACGCTTTCGCGCAAGGAACTCATATGGCCGTTTACATTCCGCCATGCCGTTTGCTCGGTTTTATAAGAGTCAAGCCGAGACTGCTCCTTTTTTAAAGGAACGCGCTCGGCTTCCATGAGGGACTTTATGAGGTCGTTTGTTTTATATTTATCGGTTACACCGGGTATACTTATGTCGGCCATGAACTGTCTTCACGGTTCCGCCTATCGGACTTCGTCGATAAAACTGCCTATTGCATTCTTTACACGAATCTTCATTTCCTGTACTTCGGCGGACGGAATCTCCTTAATTATCTTATCGGTAGACGGGTCCACAACGGTAACAATAACCTGATCCAATTGCTCATTCATATTATAACGCAATTCCTTTGCCGAATAAACTTGAACGGGCTTGGATTCGGTTTTTTTGGGAGGCGGTTTGTTCGTTCCGGTTTCCGGCTTCGTTACGGTTGCTTGTACTCCTCTTGTTGCTGCCGCATAATCATATGCCGCGCGGCTGTCCATAGCCGGATTATTCCCAATTCCATTTGTAATTATACTCATGGCGTTTCCTCCTTGAAACGGCGCTTACTAAACGCTGGGCTTACTCTAATCTTAAAGAAGAGTGCGGAAGAGGGGCGCACCTCTTCCGTATCTTCCTCTTTGTTCATCAAAAAGACGACATCCGGTTTTCTCTTTAATGAACTTTGTGCTTTCAGCTCAATAAGGGCAATACGTTTTGTGCCTGCGTATTTGCCTGAGCCAACATCGCTACGCTTGACTGGGTAAGAATCTGATTCTTCGTATATTCAACAATCTCGGACGCCATATTGGTGTCTCTGATGATTGATTCCGCCGCTTGGAGGTTTTCCGAAGCGATTCCGATACCCTTGACGGCCATTGAGAACCGGTTTTGATAGGCACCGAGGTCTGCGCGCTGTCTGTTTACGGACGTAAGCGCGGAATCCAAGGTTGCAATAGCCATATTTGCCGATTCCGGATCGGCGATCGAAAGCTTTGCGGTTGCATCGCCCTGTGAGCCGACCAATCCCAATGACTGTGCCGTCATCGTTCCGATGTATACACGTGCGTTCTGGTCTACGTTCGCTCCTACATGAAGCTGCATAATCCGTCCCGATACCGAATCGGAGGCAAATGCACCGGTAAGCATATTCATTCCGTTAAATTGGGCCGAACTTGCTATGCGGTCAACTTCATCTATGAGCTGGGAAACTTCAACCTGAATCTGCATACGGTCTTCATCGCTGTAGATACCGTTTGCCGACTGGATTGAAAGTTCGCGGATACGGCCGAGAATATCGGTGGTTTCCTGTAAATAACCTTCGGTTGCCTGAATAAAGGAAATACCGTTTTGGATATTCTTTTGAGCCTGGTTAAGACCGCGGATTTGCATACGCATCTTTTCGGATACGGCAAGTCCGGAAGCATCGTCACCGGCTCTGTTTATCCGCTGACCCGAACTGAGTTTTTCAATGTTGCCTTGAATGTTGTCATTGTTAATGCCGAGTGTGCGGTTGGCATACATTGAACTCATGTTGTGATTAATAATCATATTTTACCCTCCATGTGATAAACCTCATAAAGCATCATGCTTTAAGGCCTGTTTTACGTTTCGGGCGGAATGAAGACTTTGCGCCTTCTTCATTCCGTTTTAGAACCCGTACGACAGGAACCGTTACGCTGCATTGTACGGATAAGCACTTTACAGCCGTAACCGCTTCTGCCGTTACGCAATCACGAGGAGGGAGCTGTCAATGTTCTCTTGTTTTACACAACGATTTGAGCCGTAATGTAAAACGCATGCCTCTAAAAAGCATTCATATAACAGCTTGGGGGAATTTTTCGGAAAAACAGTGGGAGAAAACCGCTCAAGCTGCGGGCACGGAAGCCCTTGTTATTATTATAACACAGCTTCCGCGTTCCCACAAGCCCTTATACAATACTATTGGAGCAATGTTAAGACGTTTTGCGTCGTTGCGTTGGCCTGTGCCAGCATAGCCGTGCCGGCTTGTGCCAAAATCCGGTTCTTGGTGAAGTCAACCATCTGGTGCGCCATATCGGTGTCGCGGATGGTGGATTCGGCTGCCTGCAGGTTTTCCGCGGCAACATCGAGTCCTTTGACTGTCTGTTCGAGCCTGTTTTGGTACGCACCGAGGTCGGCACGCTGCTTGTTGATTTTCTTCAAGCCTTCGTCAATAGTACCGATAGCGCGGTTGGCGTCATCGGGAGCGGCGATTGACATGATTT
The DNA here is from genome assembly GCF_050320395.1 of Treponema sp. HNW. Taxonomy (GTDB): domain Bacteria; phylum Spirochaetota; class Spirochaetia; order Treponematales; family Treponemataceae; genus Treponema_C. The sequence goes on along the minus strand of NZ_CP144459.1, from coordinate 2,442,607 downwards.
TTTCGGAGCCTACATCGCGGATACCGATGGCCATAGCGGTCATCGTGCCGATAAAAACCTGCATGCGCTGGTCCATGTTTGCACCGATGTGCAGCCACATGGAAGCGGTAACGGTGTTTTCACCGGTTTGGCGTGCAAAACGTCCGGTCAACATGTTCATACCGTTGAACTGGGCATGGCTGGCGATTCTGTCCACTTCCGCTACAAGCTGAGAAACTTCAACTTGAATCTGCATGCGGTCTTCATCGCTGTAGATGCCGTTGGATGACTGTACTGCAAGTTCACGAATACGGCGCATGATATCGGTGGTTTCCTGCAGATAGCCTTCGCTTACCTGTATAAAACTGATACCGTTTTGCGCGTTGCGTGAAGCCTGATTCAAACCGCGGATTTGTGAGCGCATTTTTTCCGAAACCGCCAAGCCGGAAGCATCGTCGCCGGCACGGTTAATTTTCATACCGGAAGACAATTTTTCCATGTCTTTAGCCTGCGCCAGGTTGGTTACGCCCAAGGTACGATTTGAGTACATTGCCGACATGTTGTGGTTGATAATCATGTGATTCCTCCATGGATATATTAAAAGACAGCGTCCTTGCTGTCGTATTGTGTAAGGACTCATGAAGTAATTACAAGGCTACAGTCATGACTCTTACACAGCCGAGAGTACCCGGCTGTTTTACTTCGACGAAGGATTACAGCTATGGCTCTCTCCTCATATATATCGGACGAGGATAAAAAAAACTTTAACTTTTTATAAAAAAATGTTAGACTGTTTTAGCGAATACAATGGACGAAAATATAAAATACTGTCCCTTTTGCGGGGGCATTGAACTCAAAGAAATACGCTGTGTGTCCAAGCACAAAAAAACGGTTCGGGATAGAACGGCAGCCGTACATGAGCATGAATCCCGCCTGCACGAGCGGTGTTTTATGCACTGTACGGGGAACGGGGGCTGCGGAGGCTTTTTTTTACTGCCGGAATATTTTTTGCCGAAAGCCGAACAAAAAAAGCGCTATCTTTTGCACAACAACAATCTTTCCGACGCGGGATACCGTTCGTTTTTAGAAAACTTTGCCGATACCGCCCTTGTGCATATAAGGGAGCTGCTCGGCCGGCCGCCGCATTCGATTTTTGATTACGGCTGCGGTAACGGTTCTCTGGTTGAGCTTTTACACTCTTATGCATGCGGCGGCCTCTTGCCCGAAAATACCGAGATTCGCGGCCGGGATCCTTTTTTTGCCCCCGATACGCCTTTTTTCGAAGGCGGCGCGGATGCGGTTTTGTGTCTTGAGGTTGCCGAGCATTTTGAAAACCCGCACGAGGGCTTTGCAGGTCTTGCCCGTGCATGCAAAAAGGGCGGCTATGCGGCCGTACAAACGCTTTTTGCGCCTGAAAGCGGCGGTGAAGCAGGGGCTGATACGAGTTCAGGGGCTGAAATCGCCGCCGGCGCGAATGCCCAAGCCGCTGAATCGGCCTTCCGTTCGTGGTGGTATAAAGAAGATACGACCCATGTGAGCTTTTATACCGAAAAAGCGCTTAAAGCATGCGCAGAACGTGCGGGCTTTGAATATTGCGGTACTTATAGTAATTGCAGTATTTTACGCGCCGCCTTTCCGCGGTGAGACATGTTGTTTTTTTCTTCATCGGATAATTCGGCGACGGTTTTTCCGTGTTGGCTTAAAAAGACGATCGGGTCGTAGCCGAAGCCGCCTTTGCCGCGGCTTTGTTCGATATCTTCTATAAGCGTGCCCTCAAACGTTTCCTGCACGCAGTAAAAACGCTCTTTTTCCAAATATAAAACCATTGCACATACATAGCGGCAGCGGCGCAGCTCGCAGGATGTTTGCGCCGCTTTATCTGCCGCTTCATTGACGGCTTGCAAAAGCAGACGGTTTTGCTCTTCCTGCGGAATCTTCGTTCCGTCGGGCCTTCCTTTCGGAAAGGCGCTTCCCGCGTACCGTGCCGAGTAGATACCCGGGGCGCCGCCGAGAATGTCGACGCAAATGCCCGAATCGTCGGCAAGTACCGGTTCTTTGACAATTTCCCACAGGGCGCGCGCTTTTATCAAGGCGTTTTCAAAAAAACCGTTTCCGTTTTCAATCGGGTTAAAGTCGATTCCCTTATCCGAAGGAATTAAAATCGTATGGCCGCGGCAAATTTCCTGCATTTCTTTTTTTTTGTGCAGGTTGCCCGTTGCAAGGTACAGTGTCATAAAAAAAAGTATAGCGTTTTTTTTCTATTTGTACCAGTCTATAATCCGCTGTGTGCCGCTTTCGGCAAAGCCTTTTTGTTCAAGTTCTTCAAACATTGAAAGTACCGTATCCAAAACCGGTAATTTTTTGTTTTGTTCGCTCATAACGCTTTGGGCGATTTTCATATCTTTTATAAAGTGTTTGATAAAAAAACCGGGTGCAAAATCGTTTTGAAGCATTTTGGGCACATTGTAATCCATTTGCCAGCTTCCCGCCGCCCCTTTTGCAATGGCTTGTAAAATAATTTCGGGGTTCAATCCGTTTTGCATGGCGTAACCCATGGCTTCGGCGCAGCCTGCCAAGGTTCCCGCAATGGCGATTTGATTGCATGCTTTACAATGCTGACCGCTTCCGGCAGGTCCTATATGCGTAATTGTTTTTCCCATAATTTGAAAGAGGGGCAACAGTTCCGCAAAGTCTTCTTTGTCGGCACCGACCATTATCGAAAGGGTTGCATTTTGCGCTCCCGTGTCACCTCCGGAAACGGGGGCATCGGCAACGCGGAATTTTTTATGCGCAAATTCTGCAGAATGTGCGGTATCGTACAAGCGCTTTGCCAAAACGGGGGAGGATGTGGTCATATCGACTAAAAAAGCTCCCGTTCCGGCATGGCGGAAAATGCCTTTTTCTCCCAAATATACCTGCTCGACATCGGAAGGAGCGCCGACAATCGTAAACACCGCCTGCGCCCCTTGTACGCATTCGGCTATTGTTGCGGCGGGTTCTATGCCGTACTTTTTTAAGGCTTCACATTTTGCCGGGCTGCGGTTGTATATTTTTACCTTGTGTCCCGCCTGTACCAGATGACGCGCCATTGAAGAGCCCATAACGCCGGCTCCTATCCATGCTATATTCATATTCTGCTTGTATTCCTTCTGTAAACATCATAGCATGAACAAGCGGAAAACTGCAAGGCGAATGTTCTCAACGGTTAAAATCATTCCGGTACACAAATAGCAATAAAAAATGCCGTTTTTAAATATCCCCCCTTGTAAAAAATCCCAATGCCTTGTATTATAGAACAAACCCGCGAGGAGGATAAAATGAAAAAGACAATCTTATTGACGGCGATTTTTCTCGTATGTGCCGCCTTACTGTTCGGCGCGGAAGGAGTCGATAATTCCGTTATTTACCGCAATATAAAGGTCTATAAGGTTTATGCTCATCCCGATGCATATATTATTATGTACTATACAAACAGTATGGACTTGGGACAAGTTACCGTTCCTACCGAATGGTTTAAATCGGGAAGCGGAAAGGGCGTACTCAATACATACCGGACTCCCGTTACTCCCTATATGACTTTGCAGTATACGGACGGTGCCTTTTCAAAGATTGTTTTAAATATGCCCTTAAGCAGGACGGATATGGCTTGGGAAACCTTGAACCAAACCACCGATGTGGGGGCGGCCAAGCAAAAAGATACTTTAAAGCTCGAGTAGGAGAGTTGTTGGGGGCTGTAAAAAAGCATTGCTTTTTATGCGGCCCTTTCTTATATAAAAAGGTTTTTATGCTTTCCATACCCGATACCCGATTTAAGCTTTTTTATGATTTTATATCGGAACACGATGCCTTTGTTATAGCCGGACATAAAGAACCCGACGGCGACTGTGTTTCAAGTTCTCTCGGCTTGGCCCGTATTTTAAAAAAATTCGGAAAACCCTGTCAGGTGCTTTCAGCCGGGCCGTTTAAACGAACGGAAATAAAAAAATACGAAAAGCTTTTTTTTACCCAATACAAACCCCTGTGTACAAATCCTGAAAAAACCGGTTTGTTTATTGTCGATTGTTCGGAGATGTTCAGGCTGGGAGAAGTTATAGAAAAGCAGGTAAGCGGCTTTAAAAGCTTTATAATCGATCATCACAAAACATCGCTTCCGTCAAGCGATTTATGCATTATAAATCCCAAGGCTCCGGCAACCGCATTTTTAATTCAGCAATTATATGAACATTTTTTCGGTGAACCCGATAAAGAACTTGCGGAATTGCTTTTTTTCGGTTTGGGAACGGATACGGGCTTTTTCCGTTTTTTGGACAGCGGAAGTTCGGAGGTTTTTTATGCGGCCGGCCGCTTGGTTAAAGCGGGAACGGATCCCCGCCGCACCTATGCGGAGATGACAGGCAGTAAACCTCTTGCAACCCGTAAACTCTTGGCTCTTGTGCTGGACAGGATAAGCGTTCATTGCGGCGGAAAGCTGCTGGTAACCTACGAAACGCTTGAAGATACGAAAAAATACGGCAGGGACGGACGGGATACCGATATTTTGTACCAAATCCTTTTGGCAACCGAAAACGTATGCGCCGTTGCGGTATTCCGCCAGGAAAATGAAAACAGCTGTACGGTCGGGTTCCGCTCAAAGGGTGAAATCGATGTAAGCGCCGTTGCCGCCCGCTTCGGAGGCGGAGGACATAAAAACGCTTCCGGCTTAAGTATTGAAGGCGTACTTGACGATATTATTCCAAAAATAATCGGGGAATTTGAAAAAAATATTTAAAATCCCTGTTTTATACCGGATTTTTATAAATAATTCTTTTTATATCTATAAAAAAATACTCCGCATATATATCTCTTCCTTTTACCTTCTTTTTTACTAATTATCGGTAATACAATAAAATCCGTTTTGATGCTTTTTTGTTCGGTTTTGGCACGGATTTTGCATATAGAGTATCGCCGATACAGGACGAGGAGGTTCAAAATGATAAAAGAAATGAACGGAATCTATAATGCGATTGTGCAAAAGCGTATTTCTTTGGATGAGGGTGTAAGACAAATGATTATATACATCTATGTTCATCCGCGGGTTTTCGGTTTAGTGCATATCGATCCCGATGTGAAAAGCAATATAATAGTCAAACTGCTTGAATGCCTGCCGACATATATTGCAAATTATTCGAATACAAAGGCTTTTTTTTCGACCTATATCTGCTCCATTGTATTAAACCTTTTAAAGTCCGAATATAAGGAGTTTTATCGGCAAAGGGCTCATGAATCTTCAATTGTCTATTATCTGAGCGAAAAATATCAAGCGGATGAGGAGTGTTCGCTGCGGGAGGGCCTGTATGCGGATGCGGTTGAAGACAGCGGGGTTTCGTATTTGAATGACAGTTATACCGGCACCTCCTATAAAAAAACTGCGGCGGAAAAAAAGTTGAATTCGACCCATATGCTTATTTTGGCATTAAAAGCTTGTTATTTTTTAACGGAATCTCAGATTTGCCGGTTATCGAAAATGACCGGATATACCGAAGAGGAGATTTATGAATATAAGCGTAAACTTGAACACTGTATGCAGCAACGATTAAAGCGCTATAAAGAAAATCAATATAGGCTGAATAATTATTACATGATGAAAAACCGCTGTTTTTTGCAGCTTATGACCATGCCGCCCGAATCCGCTCTTTTTAATAAGCTTTCGAAACTCTACGGTTATTATACCCAAAGCTGGCGTACAAAATTAAGATTGTCTCATCGGCGAGGGAGGCTGCGTCCGACAAACGATGAAATTGCGCGAGTCCTGCATATACAGGCCTATCAGGTGAGCCACGCGCTGCGCTATGTACGCTTTGTGGGGAAAAAATATAGTGTGCGCGAATCCGTCCCTTGACAGATTTGTATTTTTTTGCTAGGTTTCGCTTATGAATATACATACGCACTTGCTTCTACGCTCATTCTTCTCTGTATGCCGAAAATGCACGGGCTTTGTATAATTATTGTAACGGTAATTGTAAGCCTGCTGCCTTTCGGCGGCAGGCTTTTTTTTATTTAAAGGGATTGTGTAAAAAAACGTTCGGTTTGAGACAAAACCTTTATTGCGCTGCGGCTGCGATGCCGTAAATCTGAGGAGGAATAATGGCTAAGTATGTACCCTTCGGAACGATTCCGATTAAAAATCGTCTATGGCCGGATAAGGTGATTGATAAGGCTCCTTCATGGGTATCGGTCGATTTACGTGACGGAAACCAGGCATTGCCGGTGCCTATGAACATCGAGCAAAAGCTTGAATTTTTTAAGCTGCTGGTAAAAACCGGTTTTAAAGAGATTGAAGTGGGATTTCCGGCCGCCTCGGATACCGAATACCGTTTTTTACGCCGTCTTATAGAAGACAATCTTATTCCCGATGACGTGCGTATACAGGTATTGTGTCAGGCACGAGAACATTTGATTCGAAAAACTTTTGAATGTCTGCGCGGCGTAAAAAGGGCGGTGTTTCATATATACAATTCGACGTCGCCTGCACAGCGTAAATATACGTTCAATATGGAAAAACAAGATATTGTGCGCATCGCCTGCGAGGGGGTGCGCTGTGTTCAAAAATATCTGTCGTCCGTGCCGGGAAGCGATATTCGACTTGAATATTCTCCTGAAAGTTTTTCGAATACCGAAATCGATTTTGCGGTGGAAATCTGCGAAGCGGTAAAAAAAGAATGGGCAAAAACCGGAAGCGGTAAAATCATCTTTAATTTGCCGACAACTGTTGAATGTGCAGTGCCGAGTGTGTATGCGGATCAAATTGAATATTTTTGTACCCATATAAGTCAAAGGGATTCGGTTATTGTCAGCGTTCACAATCACAATGACAGGGGAACCGCCGTCGCTTCGGCCGAACTTGCCCTTATGGCGGGAGCCGAACGCGTTGAAGGTACCCTCTTCGGAAACGGGGAACGGACGGGCAATCTCGATATTATTACCCTTGCGCTGAATATGTATGTACAGGGGGTGAATCCTCAGCTGGATTTTTCAAACATCAATGCCTTATCGCAAGCCTATCAGCGCTTAACGGGAATGAGCGTGCATCCGCGGCATCCTTATGCGGGCGAATTGGTATTTACCGCCTTCAGCGGTTCTCATCAGGATGCAATAAAAAAGGGTTTGCAGGCGCGGCAAAAGGCCCGTTTTGCCGGAACGGAAGAACCCTTGTGGGATATTCCGTATTTACCGATAGACCCGCACGACATAGGGCGCGAATATGAGGAAATTATCAGGGTAAACAGTCAAAGCGGCAAGGGAGGTGCTGCGTGGATTTTGGAAGAACACTACGGTATTGCCGTTCCGAAGGCGATGCAGGTTCCGGTCGGTGCCTTTATTACCGGAGAAGCGGATAAAAAGCAGCGTGAGTTAAGTCCCTCCGAAATATACGCTTTGTTTGCCGAACGCTGGTTGTTTAAAACCGAACCGCTTGAGCTGCTTGATTTTACCGAAAGCCGCGCCGAAGGAAACGCAGCCGAAACCGTGGCCTGCCGCGTACGGATACGCTGGGAGGGCTCGGTGTATGAGCTTAGCGCCGCGGGAAACGGCCCCCTTGACGCCTTTACCCGCGCTTTGGCGCAAAGTCCGGTTCCGCGTTTTACGATAAAAGCCTTTCATGAACATGCACTCGGTTCGGGCTCGGGAACGGATGCGGTTGCCTATATCGAAACCGAATTTGAAAACGGCGAGTCGCGCTGGGGCTGCGGAAAAAGTCCGCACATAGGGCAGGCGGGTATTTATGCGGCGGTGAGCGCAATTAATCAGCTGAAAGCGGATGAGTCCGACACGGATGCATAAGCCGTTTTTTCAATCCGCCTTTCGCTCATAATAAAATCGACGCGCATATCGTGTGCTTCCGCAGGAACTTTCGGTACGATTTGAATGCTGCGGCAAAGACCGACAAGGGTGATGTTTTTATCCCGCGTCCCGCCGCAAAAATCGGCAAAATAACGGTCGTAATAGCCCTTGCCGCGCCCGAGACGAAATCCCTGTCTGTCAAATGCAAGGCCGGGGACAAAGACCAAAAGAGGCAGGTTTTTTTTCGAGGGAACAAAGAGCGGGCAGGCAGGAAGCGGTTCCGCAATGCCGAAAACACCGCTTTGCGTTTGTTTGCTTAGGGGAAGAGAAGGGTCGAGGATAAAAAAATCCATCTCTTTTCCGCTTACCCTGGGAAGGGCGGTTATTTTATTATCTGCCAGGCACAGTTCTATAAGCTTTCGCGCCGGAGCTTCTTCGGGAAGGGAGGCGTATAGAAAAACGGAACGTGCGTTTTGATAGGCTTCAAAATGTGCAAGTTCTTTATACTGTTCGCAAAAAGAATTTTCGGCGGGGGCAAAAGTTTTGAGCAGCTGTGAGATGTAACGACGTAATGCTTTTTTTTCGGATACAATGTTCATATATAGCGTATCCTCATCGTAACCGTTGTGCCCTTTCCTGCGCCGGTTTCTATATGCAGGCAGTCGGTGTTTTTTTTAATGTTTGACAATCCCATGCCCGCCCCGTAGCCCAATTCAAGGCTTGTACCGCTTGCAGTGGAAAAGCCTTCTTTCATAGCTGCTTCCAAGTCAGGAATTCCCGGGCCGTCATCCTTCATAACGATGATAATTTCCGTATCCGTAATTTCAACTTCAGCCGTACCTCCTCCGCCGTGTACAATCATATTTATTTCAGCTTCATACATGGCAATTGCGGTACGGCGTATATGCTCCGGATTGATATGCAGGGATTTTAATACTTTTTTTATTTCCGTTGAAGCATAACCGGCTTTTTCCGGGTCTTCTGCAGAAATATCAAAACGGTATTTCATATACAATCAAATGTTACGTACTCCGCCTCCGGTAAGACCGGCCGCATAGAGTTTGCCGCAGGCGATAAACATGGGCAGTTTTGTCGTAAGCAAAACGATGTCCTGTTCTTCGGCCATTGCTATCATTTCATCGGAAGGTTTTTTGCCGCGGACAAAGCAGATGCAGCCTATGTCCATCAAGCCTGCGGTTCTGATAACCTGAACATTTATAAGACCTGTTAAAAGGAGTACCTGTTCTTTTACAAAGGCCATAACGTCGCTCATTAAGTCGGAACCGCAAGCCGAAAACACTTCTCTGTTTTTATGTTCCGCTTTACACAGAATTTCGGCGTCCAGAATATCCGCTATCGAATCTATTGTCATACGTGTATTTTAGCACGGTTTTATACGGGGCGCAACTTTTTTATTGTCCGCGTCTTTATTCCGGCGTGTCTGCCGAAAAAATCCAAAATAAGGCTGCGTTTTGAATGTATGTCTGAAAAACCCGGATGAATTCTTCTTTCTCCGCCTTATTAAGAATCAGCAGGCGTTCTACATAGTGTGCCGCATTTGCGTTGTACTCAATACCTCTTTGCATAAGAAGGACTCTTCGTTCTATAGTACTCAGCGAAAAAAACATGTTTTGGGTGTAGCGGCTTTTTATGTCCGGAGTATATACGTCTGTCGATTCTTTCGTCTTACTTTTTCCCGTAAGGGAGCCCGTAAGGGCCGATATCGTTTCCGATACTGCCGCCTTAAAGGCTTTTTTTACGCCCTTTTTGCTTTTTACCTTTGAAAAGTTTAAAGATGCAAGCGGAAAGCCTTCTATATCGCTTATCGCCGATACGCTTGAAGCGGGGGACGCCGGCACTCCTTTGTTTTGCGGATTTTTTTCAAATTCGGCTGTCATGCGGTAGGCAATTTCATCCAAGAGGGCGGCAAAAATAACTTCATCGCGCGATGAGGGAAGCGGGCTTTTCAAATAAAGCCGGGCAGGGTCGGCAAAGTCGGTTGTGGGAATCAGTTTTGCCGGGCGCTCTCCTGCACGATCTGCGGGAATGTCGGTAAAAAAGAGGCGGCGAAGGCGCACCAAGCGTTCCCCTTCGCTGAATGCGGGAACGGGCGGCCGTACTTTTTCTTCCCGGTCTTCTTTCAGGCTTTTTGCTTCGGTATAGAATGAAGATTTTTTTCCGAAGTGCAGTTCGCTTATTTTTTTTATATCGGTTTCCGCCCCGGTGCAAAAAATCAGGCTGAAATCGTCCGGCTTATAAAGGGATAAGCAGGCATCGTGAATTTCGGCATAGGTTACGGATGGAGGAGTGTCGCCCGAAACTTTGAAAAAGGGTTCGGCATCGCTTCCTCCGAAAAAGGTTTCCAAAGCCGCTTCTTTTAGCTGACTGTCCGCCGATGCGCTCGCTGTGCGCCGTTTATAAGCTTCGGCAAAATACAATTCGTCGGCCGCAGCCGGAGAAAGTGCTTTTTCTTTAAATGAGGCGGCAAGAACGCCCGATACCGTTTCAATATCCTTTGAAGCGCAGGATACCGAAATACGGCCGGAAAAAAGGCCTGCTTCCGTTTGTACTTCGGGCAAAAAACCGAGTTCGCCTTTTTCGTAGAGGGAGTACAAGGCGGATTCGGCAATTCGTGCAAGGTTTAAAAGGGCTATGCTTTCAAGTCCTTTTTTGGAATACCCGTGTTTTAATTCGCCTCCTTTTATGTTCAGCATACAAACCGTCCATTCGGTATTCGGCAGCCTTTGTATGCTTACGGGAATACCGGAAGAAAGGGTAAAGTTTTCGATGCTGTTTTTTGTGTAGGTTCCGTAATCTTCCAAGGCCGTTTGAATGTTTTCCGGTTCAACTGCCTGCGGCTTTTCATTCGTGTCAGTCGGGGATTTGACTTGCCGTTCCGGCTTTACAAGGCGGCGGCCGTTTTTTGCCAAATCTTTTTCATACAGCTTATATTGGGACGAATGGACAATTAAAAAAGTCCATGGAGAGCCGAAGACGTTTTGTACGTCCTGAAGGCTTATATGTTCGACTGCAAGGGGCCATTCATAAAAATACTCGATGCCCCCGTATGCCCAGTTTTCACTCAGAGCATCGATAAAGGGGTGTACTCCTTTAAAAGCTTCCTGTTGTAAGAGGCGGGCGTATTTTTTTGCCGCTTCAAGGTCGGCTTGAGTTATATGTTGTACCTGTTCTCTTATCCGTTCGGCCAGCTTGTTCAATGAATCAACGGGATTGTCCTGTTTTGCATTTGTACCTGCGGGAAAGAGGGTTTGAATACTCAGTCTGCCGCCCTCCGGGTCGGCCGTAAAGGATATGTCGATGTTTTCCGTTTCGCGCTTTGACTGTAAAACGGATGCCGCCGCCCAAGCCGCTGCGGAAAAAGTTTCCGCCGTTTCTATAAGGCCGGCAGGACGGACAGGTTCTGCACCTTCTTTTTTTGCGCGGGACGTTTTTACTGTTTGTGCAGTATACTGAATGAGGACTTGATTCAATTCTTTTGAAAAGTCCTTAGATACAAGTACAAAATGCCTCGTATCGCTTTCTTTTTTTTTCCGGACCTTTTCTTCGGCTAAAGGAGGCGGCGAATACGAACGTTCCCAGTCGGAAAGTTCATTTTTTACGATTTTGAGAACCGATTCCGTCTTGACAGGACCGCTTATAAACAGGGCGCTTTGATTCGGAACATAGCGTTTTTTTTGAATATACGAAAGTTTTGCGCGGATTTGCTCCGTGTTCATTTCCGTAAAGAGGGCGGGATATACGCCCGAATCTTTTTTCCACGGAGCGGCGGCAAAGACTCTGTCGTGAACGGCCGTGTTTATAAAGCCGCCGGGACTTTGAGACCAGTCAAGGCTTTCTTTTTTTAAGGCGGAAAATTCCGCCTGTACGGCTTTGTCGGAAAAGGACGGATTTTTAAGCGAATGTGCAAGGAGGCCGAATGTTTTTTCAAAATTCTGGACTGCGGCGGTAAAGGAATAACGTGCCTGGTGAGCCGCGCATTCGGCTTTGAAATTGCCTGCTCCGGCTTTTTTATAGGCATCGAGGCCGGTTCCGCTGTGCCAAAAGAGGCGGCTGTAGAGGCGGTAAAAGCCCGTTGTTTCCTGCTCCTGATACGAGATGCCCGCGCGCGCAGTGTAGGCGATTTTTACTACGGGTACGGAAAAATCTTCCTGCACATAGAGTTCAAGGCCGTTTTCCAGGGTATAGGCATAAAAACCTTCGGGAAGGCTTCGCTCGGGAGAATCCGTTTGTGCGCCGAGGCCGGGAGGAAACCACAGAAATGAGAACAAAAAAAGGCGAAAAAAAAGCCGTACAAACAGGCGGTGTATGTGCATAGCTTATTATAGCACAGATGAGCTTTTACCGAAAGACGGCGGGCGAATACGTGATTGACAAAAAGGTTAGGGAAAGGTAAAGTTTGGGCAGCGGAATGCGGATGCCGGAGAGTACTGCGGGGGCATAAATGACTATGATTCGCCGTTTTTCCCTGTACGGCTTTTTGAAAAACTTCGATTTTTCCGAACCCTTTATTATTTTGTTTTATCTTTCGCTGGGCTTAAGCTATGTTCAAATCGGGGTGTTGACGGCCTTTTTGCATATTGTTATCAATATAACCGAAATACCGAGCGGAGCCTTTGCCGATTTATACGGAAAAAAAACGGCTATGCTGGTGTCGCTTTCATCCTATATTGCAGCCTTTGCTTTTTTTTCGCTTGCCCGCTCCTTTGCGCTTTTGATTCCCGCAGTCTTTTTTTATGCGGTAGGCGATTCGTTCAGGACGGGAACGCATAAGGCAATCATCTTCGATTGGCTTAAAATGCAGGACCGCCTTGATGAAAAAACGCGGGTTTACGGTTATACACGTTCATGGTCGAATTACGGGAGCGCTTTTTCGGTGATTATCGCGGCCTTCATCGTCGCCTTTACCGACAATTACCGCTTTGTGTTTGTGTTTTCACTGATTCCCGCCGTTGTAGGCTTGTGGAATATGTTCCGTTATCCCGATGAACTGAACTGTTGCTCGCAAAATCGTCCGGGACTTGGAGAGGTGTTTCGGCACAGTGTGCAGACTGTTAAGAGCGCTTTTACCGATAAGGATATACGGCATCTTATTATACAAAATACCGGCTTTGAAGGCTGTTTTAACGTATCGAAAGACTTTTTGCAGCCGCTCTTAAAAGCACAGGCTGCTCTGGCTGCGGCCGCTTTTTCGGTTTCGGATAAAAATGCCCTTGCGCTCATTGTCGCTTCGGTTTATTTTGTGCTGTATATATTGTCGGCCCTTTCCTCGCGCAAATCCCATAGCGTTGCATCCCTGTTTAAATCCGAAAAAAGCGCACTTATTTTTTTGCTCTTTATAAGTGCGGCTCTGTTGAATCTTTCCTGCTTTGCCGTTTATTTTAAACTTTTTTACCTTGCCATAGGCGTTTTTATGCTTTTATTTATAGTAAAAAATATCTGGGTACCGATTAATATTGCCCAATATGATAATTATTCAACCTCCTCCGATCAAGCAACGATTTTATCGATTGCCTCTCAGGCAAAGGCTGTAGGCATAAGTGTGCTTGCGCCTCTTGCCGGTTTGTGCGCCGACCGTTTCGGCATTTATGCCGCCCTGCTTTTTTTAAGCATCGTTTTAGGGGCGACGGCAGTCTATTCGCTTTACAGACGTTAAAATCGTATTGTCTTTGATTATGCCTGCCGCAATTCGAGCTTCGGTTCTTTAAATATTGACTTTTGATTTGAAACCCGATAGAATTTTAACCGATTAATTAAAGCGATACGAAGCTGCTCCAAACTTAAAATAATTTTTTTTATTTCGTATCGCATAGGAGTTTTTATGAAAAAAATCGTAGTAGCCGTTTTTGCCGCCCTCTTGGTATTTTCAGGGTGCGCGGCGGGAAAATCGAACCCGAACAAAAAAGTGAGCGGCACTTTCCGCGGAACGGCGCAGGGAATGCGTGCCCCGATTGTCGTCGATGTAACGGTTGAAAAAGGAGAAATAAAATCCGTAACCGTTGTACAAAACGAAGACAGTCCCGTAATCAGCGATGTTGCCGTCAACTCTGTTCCGCAAAGAATCTGTGCTCAGCAAAATATCGAAGTCGACAAAGTAAGCGGCGCAACGATAACGAGCTTTGCAATAAAAACGGCCGTTGCAAACGCATTGACCGAAGCCGGTGCGGTGCTCGATCCGTATAAAAAAGGAAGCGATGCGGTTAAAAAAACGGAAAAAAGCGCGGCTGAAAGCGTTGACGTTGCCATTGTCGGAGGCGGCCTTGCCGGCGTGAGCGCCGCAATCGAGTTTGCACGCAACAGCAATTTATCCGTCGTTGTGTTGGAAAAAGAAGCGTATACGGGCGGTTCGGCGCGCGTGTGCGGCGGCGGTATGTGGGTTGTCAATTCGGAAATGAACAAAAAGGTAAAGCTTGACAGCACTAAAGAAGAGCTGATTGCTTTTTACGAAAAACGCAGCAAGGGCGCCCCGGTAAACAAAAAATTGATTGCCGCTATTTACGATAAATCGGCCGGCGTGTTCGATTATTTCCTTGAAGGCGGACTTCCCGTCTCCGAAGAGCGCTGGTATTTGGCGCACCCCGACAGTAAACTGCCCGTTCTTGAATCACGCCATGAGGGAAGATATGCGTGGAGAGTCGGAGAAAGTCAAATGTTCGATGCGGTTGAAAAAATAGCCGAAGGTTTGGGAGTTAAAATCCGTTTAAACAGCAAGGTAACCGAACTTATTACGGAAAACGGCGCCGTTACGGGAGTAAAGGTTGAAGACGAAACTTCAAAATACACGTTGAATGCCAAAAAAGTGATTTTAGCTTCCGGCGGTTTTTCGCGCAACCCGGAACTCGTAAAAAAATATGCGCCCGACTATACAAAGGCCATTCCCTTTACCTGTGCCGGCAGCACCGGAGACGGTTTTATGTTGACTGAAAAGCTCGGCGTTCAAATTGTCGGAAGCGGCATGATGGGAATCCGCGGAACAACACCTTTTTACGGTTATTACGGCCGTATCGGAAACCTTGTATTCAGTGCAAAAACCGTTGTAAACAAAGAAGGTAAAGATTTCGGCTTGAAAAAAGCCTTTTATGCCGACGGGTTAAAATTGATTTTGGACCAAACCGATTCGATGGGTATAAGTATCTATGACGAAACAAACGCAAAATTGGCCGACCGTTTGGAAGAAGCCGTAGCTGCCGGAGTTGCAAAAAAAGCCGACACGCTTGAAGCTTTAGCCGCTTCTTACGGTATCAATGAGGCGGAGTTCAAACGCACTGCCGAAGCAAACGGCATTAAAAACGGACCCTTTTACGGCCTTGTTACCAATCCCGTGTTAATCGGTTCCATTCCCGGCATAAAGGTCGACGAGAACTGCCGCGTATTGAATGCAGAAGATAAAGCCATACAGAATCTGTTTGCCTGCGGCGAATTGATTTTCGGAAACGTTTTTTCAGGTGCCTATGCTTCTTCGGGAAGCGGAGTCGGTATCAGTGCCTATACGGGTGCGATTGCAGCCGATGCGGTAATAGAAGAACTTAAATAAAACAGGACTGCCGGAGCCGATACGTTTCGGCAGTCTTTTTGTTTACTGTTCGGCCAAGCGCGCATGGCCTTTAAATCGCCGGCGCCCAAGGCCTTTAGAGCGCAAGCGCCCAAAACCTTTAAACCGCGGGCGTGCAAGACCTTTAAATCGCCAGGCTGCCCATCGGATCCCAGGGGGCGAGTTCAATCGGCTTTTGTTCAAGCATATCGCGCTGTTTTTTTGTTAAATACTTTTTATTTATAACAACCTGATAGGTAAACTCGCTGAACCATTCGTCGCTCATTACCCAATAACCTTCTTTACCGACATCCTTACCCCAGCTGTTTTCAACACGCCAGCGGTTGGGCTTTCCGTCGTCTGCGATATTTACGCCCGTAAAGGTCATCGCGTGGGTCATCAGGCTTTCGCGGTAATCAAGGCGCTGTTCTTTTGTAAGCGGGAATACGGTATCGAATAAAAGGTCGGGACGCACCGCCTTTATCGACAAGAGGCCTTCGGTTTTTAAAAACCATTGCTGAACATCGCTTCCGAACCACACCGATTCTCCTGCCGAAAGCTGAGCGCATGCGGCCTTTTTTAACTCATCGATAGGAAGGTTTAAATACCGAACGGGTTTTCCGCCGGCAATATTTCCCAGAAAACGGACGGTGTAGGTTTTATAAAAGGGCTTGTCCTTGGTCGGCGCATTGATGAGGCTTACGTAATCGTCGAGCTTCATCCCCACATATTTTTTGAAAAACTCCTGCGGAGTGGATGTGATACGGATAAACTTGTCGTCTTTGTCGCGGGTTTCCCATGTAAAAGCGGCCGGCGGTTTTCCCAGCGATATGCACAAGATACGGTAGATTTCGTTCATCATGCCGTTTTTCAAAAGACGCAGTTCGGCGGCGCTTTTGCCTTGTGCGTGTTCACCTCGTAAACGCATCGCACCTTCGCGCAGTTTTAAAGTTATGTATTTTGTTAAATCCTTTGTCGCCGAAGAATCGAAACTTTCGGGCATTGCTTCCTGCGGAATAACGCCGTATTTTTGTACCAAATCGGCAAACATATCCCACTGGCCGCCGTCGGCAACGGGGTCTGCCAAAAGGTGGTGCATGATTCTTCCTTCAAGCGGTTCGTCGAGGGTGGATAGAATATTCTCCAAAAACCAGTTCGATTTTTCCAGTTTATCCCAAAACAGAGGATAGCTTTGTGAAAGCTCCATGTTTTTTAATTTGAGCTTTTTCATTACCCGCTGCCGCATTGTATTCAGCGCCGCAAACATCCAGCAGCGCCCCGACTGTTTTTGATTCGTTACTTCTCCGGCATCCAACGAAACCGAAAAATTATTCTGACAAAAGCGTGTTTCTTCATAATCGATACAGCTTGCACCGATACCGTTTTTTACCGCCGCATTCATCGCCGATGCATAAGTGCTTTTGCAGCTAAAATCCTGTTCGAATTGTGTAAGCATAGCGGCCGTAAGACTCTGCGAAAGTTCGGCCGGTACGGCTGCCGGGACCCGCGCCGGTTTTTCATTTTTCTTTTTGTGTTCTGTACTCATGCGCTTTATAATAGTGAGCGGCCGTAT
Organism: Treponema sp. HNW; assembly: GCF_050320395.1. Taxonomy (GTDB): domain Bacteria; phylum Spirochaetota; class Spirochaetia; order Treponematales; family Treponemataceae; genus Treponema_C. Next base: position 2,425,688 of record NZ_CP144459.1, on the reverse strand, counting down.
AATGGTCAATACATTCAATTTGTATAATTTTTCGGAAAAAGTCTTAAAAAAAATGCAAACCTATGCAAATTTAAAAAAGTATGTTAGAATTAACATAATCGGTTTGAGCTTAAACGCCGCAGGCATTAAAGAGGTTGACTGTTTTCCGGAGTTTCAAGAATAATTTATATCAGAGGAGGGACGTATGCACCCGTACTATAAAAAAAGCGAACAAAAGCTGAAAAAAGAGGCAAACGCTTATTTGAAATTGATTGCCGGCGAAATCGAAAGAATATTTCAAAAACCCTATAAGAAAGCTTTCGAAGAGATATGGCGGATTTACTCGGCCGACCTTATGGAAAAGTTTCCGTACATCGGCGGCAGTAGGGTGAGCGGCACTTCCAACCTTACGGGGGCCTATGTTTTTGTAGCCTTCGGCGAAGCGGCTAAAAAACACGGCCTTGATTTGGACGAGTGGGGACAGTTGACCACAATTTGTTTTGAAAAATATTTTGACGCTATGCCCGCCCTTGTTAAGAATCTGAAAATTGCCGTATTCAAGCGCCCGAAACTCGTAAATAAAATGCTCAAAAAAAAGGATGCGCAAAATCGCAAAAACGCTTTGAAAAATCCGGGCAGCTTTGAAACGCTCACCCAAGAACCGACGGCGGAGTTCCCCATCAATTTTCACACCCTCGTGTGCCCCTTGTATAATTTCGCAAAAGCAAACGGCTATATGGACTACATGCCCTACTTGTGCAATTTGGATTACGTTATGTTCGGAAAAATGGGAGTATCGCTGTACCGTGAAAACACTTGCGCTTGCGGAGACGGCTATTGCGACTTTAAAATGAAAAAGAACGCACCGATTCCCGCCTTTTGGCCTCCCCATATTTTGGATAAAAACGACCCGTTAAAGTAAAATAAAAAGGCGTGCAAGCGGATAATTGGTAATTGATAACAGGCTGTGCGGGGAGGGAAGGGCATTGTTCCAATTCGTCAAGATTGATGTTTATGCCGGTGCTGATTTTATGGTATACCTTTACAATTAAAGCAGTCCCCATGAGGTTGTTAAGACCGTAGTTTTTATTCTTTATAGTAAAAAGCATCTCCTTCATAGTCCGATGCGGAAATTTCTTTTTTGATAGTATCTCCGTATTACGCATTAAACCCCATCAACACTACACCTTTTGCAAAGTCTGCGGTTTTTGGACATAGGGAAAACGGTAATCGGATAGGCTGAACTCAAAGGTTTCTCTGTTTACTATGCCGAGCGGTTTGTCGCTTTCGTACAGCTGCATAAGAAAGTCCACCGCCTGAGCGCACGAGTGGTAGGTTCCGAATGCTTTGTTGTAATCATAGTTTGTGATGTCATTGGCGATATTGCCGAAGTTCGTTTTTGTTGCGGCGGGGGCAAAAACCTTTGCCTGCATTTTCGCGCCCGCTGCGGATAACTCCCGGCTTAAGCCTTCGGTAAAGGCGGCGGCAAAAAATTTCGTTGCGCAATAGCTAACCGCAGACGGGACAATCGTATACCCGCCGACGGACGACACGTTGATAAGCTGCGTATTTTCTTTATTTGCAAAATCCCGCACATACAAAGCCGAAAAAAGCGCAACCGCTTCTACATTGAGCTTCAACATATCTTCCAGCTTTGCAAGGTTTTGATTTTCCACACTGCAATAATCGCCGAAGCCTGCATTGTTGATCCATGTTTCGATATCCAGCTCCTTTACCGAATTGTATAGGGCATAGATATTTTCTTTTTCGGTAAGGTCGTACATCTTAATAATGATCTCCGCCGAAGCATTGCCGGCTCCGGCAATTTCGGTTTTCAACTTTTCAAGTTTCTCTTTAGTGCGTGCAACCGCAATGATGTTTTTCCCGCGCTGCGCAAACCGCTTTGCCGCTTCGTATCCGATACCTGAACTTGCACCGGTGATAACTACGTATTTTTTCATCTTTTTTACCTCTTTAGAGTTAATTTTTTATAGTATTCGATTTTTTCGCGGATTTTTGCTAAGCCGCGGGTTTTGGTTTCAAGTTCCGCTAAAAGGCGCTTTTCGTGTTCTTGGAGCATTTTAAGCCGCTCGGGTGCGGTGCTCTCTCCCTTTTCACGAAGTTCGGCAAACTCGGCTATCTGCGCTATGGGCATACCGGTTGCTTTTAAGCGGAATACAAATTCCATCCAAGCGATATCCGTCTCCGTAAATTCCCGATACCCGTTTTTTCTTCTGCGAATGGGTTTTAACACGCCTATTCTTTCATAATAGCGGAGCGCCGAATCGCTTACGCCGAGTTTAGAGGCAAATTCTTTAATCGTCATGGCTGTTCCCTTCAAAGGTAATTTTATAGAGCGAATTATCTCCCCACGCTGCGATGTACAGTTCTTTTGAATCGGCTGCGGCGATGAGGCCGACGGGAGAAATAGGTTTATCGGTAAGCTGTTCGGTTTTTCCGTCCGTAAGCGAAATGCGGTAGAGCCCCTTGCCGCCGTAATCGACGGTCAAAACGGAATCAGGCTGAAACGGATCGGGAATGAGTCCCGCTGCGGGCGCATTCAGCGTTTTACTCAAAACGGTGAGCTCGGCATTTTTTGCTTGGTAGAGGTAGATTGTTCCGGTGATGTCGTTAATGACATAGCGGTCTTTGCCCGCCTGAATAGCCGCAACCGGAGTGCTCAAGCCCTTATCGGCAAGTACCGAGATTTTTCCTTCCGGCGATACGGAAAGAACTCTGCTTTTTCCCCGCTCGGCGACAAGCAGGTTTCCGTTATCATCAAAGGTTATACCGGCAACAACACTGAGCCCTGAAATAAAAGTGCTTTTTTTACCGTTTTGCACTTTGTAGATTACGCCCCCGCTGTAGGTTGCTATGTATAAAGCGTCCTTGGTGTCGATTGCAAGACCGGAAGGAGAAGGAATATCTTTTATAACCGTTTCAATTTTTCCCGAGCGGTAGCGGTCAATTCGCCCTGCACTCCAGTTTGCAATGTACAAATAGCCCTTGTTGTCAAAAGCCATTCCGACAGGGGCGGAAAGAGATGAAACTAATTTTTTTATTTCGATATGCTCTTTTGCAAAAAGATTACAGTTTGCCAAAACCGCCGTACCGATTAAAAAAATACCCATGTGAATTTTATTCATATAAGTTCTCCTATAAAAACTTTTTGCAAGGATTATTAAATCCTGAAAAAAGTTTTTTCAAGCGGTTTATTTATAAACCGCATACAATAACCGATGTTTTGTGCTTTGCACAAAACTCGAAGATAAACAGTGAGGCAGAATTTCTGCCGAGCTGTTTATCATGCCTCCTATAAAAACTTTTTAATAATATAAACCTTGCAGTTAGGTTCAAGGCAAGAGGTTTTTGGAAAATATTTTGTAGAAGAGAGGGGAATTTTTGAAAGGCTTCTATACTTTATAAAAGAGCGGTTCTAATTCTGAATACATATATTTCGGATTAGATTAAATAAATTCTTACAAATTTTCACCGATTATGTTATCAGCTAAACTTATCCTCTAATTTTCCCATTAACCAATGTATGAAAACGAGATTTCCTATCATTATAATGCAGCTCAATATTGAATAAAAAATTATTCTTGAAAAGATAAATTGATTCCATATATTTACCAATATAGCTATGGATATTGGGGTACATATTAAGCTTGTAGCCAATGAAGGGATATATCTTTTTATAAATAGTGCCTGAAAAATATGAACAATCATATGTAAAACAAAGGCGATAAAACATCCGAGCCATAAATAATACCAATTAGTCAAAAAAGAAATAATACAGATAATCAGAATAAGTATATATTCTTCCGCAACGCCGAATGCAAATGCCGCCGTTGAGATTTTTTTCATGTGATTAATAACAGGTATAAATCTTGAAGGTAGTATTGCTTGCAGATAGTTTTCGTTTTTTTGAATCCAATATTTAATGAAAATAATTTCTTCAAAATCGTGAAGTATAAAGAGTAAGGGAAAAGACCATATAATGATGTGCATGTCATTCATAATAGTTCGTTACTTTATTAAATTGAAAAAATTTGATATTCTTTAATCTATTCCAAGATTTTTTATAAATGCAACGGCATTCTCAATATCTTTAGTATTGGGATGTCCTTTGGCTAGACCGCCGAAGAATTTAAATAAGCCGTAGGTATCGAAGCCCTTACATTCAAAAGCTCCTAAAACTTCAAAGCCTTTGTCCTGTAAATAAGAAAAGAATTTTTTTGCATATCGTCCTTTTCCAATTCCGCTGGTACAAAGTACAAAAGTTTTCTTAGGTATATCTGCTTCGTGTTTTTCTAAAAATTTATAAATTGATTGATGGAATTTCCCCATATATATTCCTGAGCCAAAACCTATTGTTTTGTATCTTGAAAAATCTATTTCTTTTATTTTATTAATATTGATGATATCGATTTCTATCTCTTTTGAAATTTCTGTTAGCAATTTTTCTGTGTTTTTATGATGGATCGAAGCGTAGATGATGGCGGTTTTGTTCACAATTATCTCCTGAAATTAAAATTTATTTTATCTCTACTGATTAGAATGGTTAATATCATTTTTTAAGATGTTTTGACTTTTTCTGACAAATGTTGTTATTATGCGGTTTAATATATGGTTAGGATATAATATTACTTGTATACTATGAATATATAAAAAGAGTTGTTATAAGCTATTCCATTAATCTAAACCAATCGCGAACGGTGAGTTTTAATCTTAGAACTTCATCTTCTGCAAGCATACTACAATGTGCAATAGGCCCTCGTAGGTTATTTAAGGCTGTCATAACTTTTTCAAGAGCTTTTTTACTTGATAAAAGGCTTCCAAAAATATCCCAATTTGTTGTAATGATTTGTGAAAGCTCCCCAAATGTAGTATAATCTAATTCTTCTTCTGAACGACGAGTCATCCCCATATCAATTTCTCTCTGAATTCTTTGCCTAACATCATTTTTTATGTTATCTGGTATTCTTTTTGATGTCCACCAATTTTCAGTGTTTTCAGAAGCTTCGATTGTTTGTGAAACAATTTCCCTAATAGATTTCTCTAAACAATAAAAAAGTTCATAATATTGACTCATTGTCTTAGCATCTTCTCTTATTGCCTCACGAAACTGAGGATAATATGATTGTTTTATTTCCTCTTTTTCATTATTCTCTATTCCTAATTTTATACTGAATTTATCCTGTATATTTTTTAAGTCTGCTATAACCATTGTATTTGACATTCCAAAAGCCATGATTTTTTGTTCAATAGTTTTCTTATTCATTTGAAAGTAGATTCTCCTTCAAACTTTTAAAGATCGCATTAAATACAGATTGATCCGTCGTGTTAGGTAAATTCAAATTAATTGTATATGATAAGTTTAATCCAATTTTTTCTTGATGTGGAAAACTGGGTTGAGGGAGTGGTATTTGGAGTTCTTTTGGTTCAACACTGATATCAGAATCAATATTATCCTCAAATAGAGCAAAAGTCTTCAAATTTTTTAGAGTATTGCTTATTAACTTTATGGATGCATTATCTTTATCTAAACCTGTAACTTGAATAATTAAATCCTTTAATTCTGTATCATTTAATTTATGAAAATATTCATTTGCTTCAAGTAATGGCCTATATCCTTTTTTTATAGCTTCAGCTATTGCAATTCCACCATTTGAGTTATTTCGAAACTGTCTATATAAATCTGTAGGAGAACCATCACTTGATACGAGACCTATTTTTTTTAGATATGGAATGATTGCATTTCCCGTACCGCCTTTTATTTGTAAAATAGTATTAACAAAATCTGTAGTCACTCTATCAGGTGTTGAAGCGGTCTTTATTCTTTCAAGGCAAGTAATAATTGATCCTGGCGCTGCTAAATATGGTAAATTTACATTCACTTAATTTCTCCTTTATAATTTATTTGTGTAAATCATCACTTTTGTCATTATATCCAAATCAATAACTTTTTCCAACCGATTAGTCTCTCTTTTAGACATTTTTATCAGTATTTGTATAATAATTTATCAGTAAAACCGTCATAATCTTCAAGCACGAAAAGCCCCTTCTCTGAAAGACACCGGTTTAAAATTCCGGAATAACCCCTTCATAGTTATGAGCCTTCTCAATTAACGGCCCCTTTGCACCCATCGTAAATGCAATATTGCTGCTGCGGATAGCAAGCAGGTACATGCCGGGTTTGATGTCAAGAAAGTCCATCATCTTTTTTGTCAAGCGAATGATTCCGGTTTCGGATATATCGAGCCAACAGTAGAAACGCCCTTTGTATTTGATAAACTCACCGCAGCTGCAAGTGTAGTTTTGCAAATTCGGGTTATCGGTTAAAATGTGTCCGAGTGTTGAAGGCTCAAGCAAGCCTTTTCGGGTGATACAAAAGCCTCCGGTTTTTTTGCTTCCCGTAAAAAGGTATATTTTTGTATCGGCGGTGATGTCGTATTCTTCCACCGCCTGAGTAGGAAGCTGAACTGTTCCGTCTTGTTTTATCAGCGATTTTCCGAAAATAAACTTTCCGCCTTTGGTCATCTGCGGCATACCGTATCCTTATCGATGTCTTTGAATAAAATACCGATAAAGTCTCTGCGTGAATACAAAATCCTTATCTCCGGTTAGAATGATATCTGCATTATTAAAAAGAGCATCGCTTAATACAGGGATATCCTTTTTATCGCGGATTATATCATATTGCTTATCGGTACTTGAACAAAATATAAACGGTAAGCTGCGATATAGGGAATAAATTTTATCCGCTTTTGAGCTCCATTTTTCTTCGAGCTTTGCTTTAAATTCGCTGTCCACGTATTCTGAAATGAGTAGGTCATAATCACCGTCAAAAAGCATCTCTAAAAGATTACCTGTCCTTCCTGCAAATACAAATGCGGAAACAAGAACATTCGTATCTAAAAAAATTCTCATTATGCTAACCGTGAACGGCGGAAAGCCGCCATATCCGATAACATTTCCTCTTCAGAAATCCAGCCTTTATTATCGGTAAACATTTCCTGTATCTGCCGGATGGTTGCTTTGGTGTTTTTTTTTCGAGAACTGACAAGAAACTCAACATATTTTATCACGGAACTATAATCTTCCTCTGTGAGAGTTTTCATCATTTGTGTAAGTTCGGAAGCTGCAACTGTCATTTCATACCTCCTGCATTATTCATAGTCTACATATTTTATCATAGTTTTTCCAAAAAAAATAGTCGGTAAGATTGAGGTTTCTGTAAATAAGGATTAAAGGTATATTTTTGTATCGGCGGTAATGTTATATTCTTCCACCGTCTGAGTAGGAAGCTGAACTGTTCCGTCTTGTTTTATCAGCGATTTTCCGAAAATAAACTTTCCGCCCTTGGTCATGTGCGGCATACCGTATCCTTATCGATGTCTTTGAATAAAATACGGATAAAGTCGCTGCGTGAATACAAAATTCTTATAACGCGTATACTGTTATTTTCGATGCGATAGAAAACAGAATAATTATCGGCAAGTATGAACCTGTACTCTGTCGGAAATGAAACATATTTCTGTACAGGCATTCCTTTGTCAGAAAAATGTGCAAGATTTTCATACGTTTCAATAATTTTATTCACCGTATTTTGGGCTGCAATAGGATTTTTAAGTTCATCCGATATGTATGATTTTATATCCTGCAAATCCTCTACGGCTTGCGGTGTAAGCTGCACTTTATACATTAAAAACCGACCATACTCCTCACATCTTTTGCATCAATCCAGCCGTCTCTTACAGCGGACTCTTCTCCTTTTTGTAATTCCGAAAAGAGTGTTTTTGTTGCAGTCAATTTTTCATAATCTTTAATTGAAAGAACTGCATAACAGCCGCGTCCATTCTTTGTAAGAAAGACGGGAGAATCTTCCCGTACATCTTGTAAAACTTCGTTATAGTTTCTTAAATCGGAAACAGGTTTTATTGAAATCATGTTTACCTCATAATTATTCGTAATATATATCGAATAAATTATCGCATATTAAGCCGGTAAAATCAAGATGACAGGAAAAATATTGTAACCGAAGACCGTAAAACCGCCTCAATTCCTCATTAAGCATTCCTAATTAACTAAAATCACAACCTTCTTAACACCCTTTGCTGCATGATAAAGCCGATGAGTATCATTGTAAAATCAACGGCAGGTTCCGCCCACCAGACGGCAAGGCTTCCAAACAGCTCAGGCAAAATCAGCATTGCAGGCACAAAGAGAATGAGTTGGCGTAATAGGACAATCGCTCCGGCTTTTTTGGCATCTCCTATTGATTGAAAAAAGGTAAGCGTCATAATCATAATTCCGTATAAAATAAATGTGGAATAAAACAGTTTGAAATTGATACTGCCTGCTGCAATAATTTCGGGGCGCACATTGAAGATTGATAAGAAGCTTTCTGAAAAAAGCATTGCAGGCACCCACGAGAGAGCTGCAAGAAGAGTTGCGCCGTACATAAAAAGTTTCATTGTTTCGCGCACTCTGCCGTACTGCCCGGCTCCGTAGTTCGCCCCGATAACCGGCTGTAATCCCTGACTCATACCCCAAAGCGGAATAAACGAAAACATATAAAGGCGCATTGTGGCAGACATCAAAATCCCCCAGTTATCGCCGCCTGAGGTAAACGCCTGCTTAAACAAAACCGTTTGCTGCACCGCAAATAAAAGCTGCATAAGCATAGCCGAGCTTCCGATGCCGAACATTTCACGGTATATTTCTTTGTACTTTTTAATTTTGTGTATTTTGACAAAGGGGCTTTTTTTAGCAAAATACCGCAGGGTTAAAACCGCCTGCACCATTTGCGACAGCACCGTAGCAATCGCAGCTCCCTCAATTGCATACTCTCCCATCAAAAGCATAAAAATCGGATCCAGCACGATATTCAGCAATGCCCCCGCACCCATAATGAACATGGATTGTTTTAAAGCACCTTCACCTCGCATGGTCATATTTCCGGCTTGAGCAAAGTTTACGAATACCGAACCTAAAAATACAATCCGCAAATACCGCACGCCGAAATCTTTAATCGCTCCTTTTGCTCCCACCATTTCCAAAAAATAGGGAGCGGCAAGCACACCCGCCGCCGTAATCACTGCCGAAAAAAGCAGCACCCAATAACACACATTGCCGAAAATTTTATCTACCGTTTCCGTATCACCTTTGCCGATTGCCCGCGACAAAATGGACGCACTTCCGACTCCGAGCAGTGCAGACACCGCCCCGTTTATCAGCGTCAGCGACATAGAGATACTGATTGCAGACATCGCATAGTCTCCGATAATCCTTCCTGCAAATACCCCGTCCATAAACGGATACAGCCCGATAACGACCATACCGACTATTCCGGGAACCGCAAGCTTAAAGAGCAGCTCCCTCAAGTCTTGTGTCAATAACCGTGTTTTCATATCTTTGTTCATTTTATTCCCTCTCATGATTTTTAGATAACATTGTATGCTGACATTGTTATCTAAAACAGGAAAAAAGTCAAGAGGATGGAGGGACTTTGTAGTAGTAGAAATATTCGGCAATAAATGATATAATAATGTAGTTTGAAGAAACTTCCTTTGATATACTTAATTAGGGAGAAATATATGGTTTATGAAACATTAGTTGAACAAATAAAAACGGTTCCGCAAGAATGCCTTGCCGATATACAGAATTATGTCCAATATATTCTTTATAGATATAATCAATCAGCCGAAAAAGAAAAACATACGGATTTATCAAAATATTTCGGTTCACTAAAATTTCATCAAGATGCATTGAAAATACAGAAGGAAATGCGGAATGAGTGGAACTGATTTTTTAGCTGATACAAATGCTTTAATTTATCTGCTTGCCGGTAATCCCTGTATGAAACCTTATATTTCCAAAAAAATCGGATTTTCAATAATTTCGGAAATGGAATGTTTATTTTAGCCGACACAATACTGTCGGCTAAAAACACTTCAAGTTTTGTCATGCGGCAAAACTTGTTTCATTGACGGCACTTTCTCAGGCTTCGCCTTGCGAAAGTGTAGCAAATAAGCAATCTCCTAATTTTGATAAATTACTCGATTGCTTATTTGATAAGAACTTTTGTCGTTTTCAGGAATAAGTCATCAAGAACAAAATAATATAAAAGCTTTTTTATCTGAGTGTTCAGAGCTGCAATTAACAAAAGAAGTCAAAGAAAAAACTATTGAAATCCGTAAACACTATAAAACAAAATTACCGGATGCAATTATTGCAGCAACGGCAATAGTAAGTCAAATTCCGTTGATTACAGCCGATAAAGCTTTTGAACAAATTAAAGAATTAAATTTAGTTTTAATAAAACCTGTCATCATTTAAATATTTTTCCAATTCCCTTTTTCTATATCATCTTGGCTCTGCACTCATTACAAAATAAGGCAAAGTCGGTATTAGGGTTTTCTTTTATGTACTTTGTAACGGCGGTGTTTTCGACTTCATTTTGCATATCTTTGAGGTAATAGTAATATCCCAATCTTCTTCCGACGGCAAAATTAAGTTTATCTTCCACACTCATCGAAAGGTACTAAAAGATGTCAATTCTTTGACAACTTCCAATAGTAAGTTTACAATATGCTCATTCACATAATAACTTGTAATATCGGTAAGCTGCTCGATAAAAAGCTATTAAATACCTCTAAAAACTTCAAGTTTTTAGAGGCTCATTTTTATCATCTTGTTTTTCTAAAATGATGAGTATTGAACTATCATGTCCATCGGATTCCGCTCATCGTCATAGCGGTCAGGCGATTTTGCCGCTTCTTTTCCGTAACCGATAACCAAAATGTTTACCGGAATCAAATCATCGGGGATATTGAATTCGGCACGCACTACATCGGGTTTAAAATAAGTAATCCAGCAGCTTGAAAGCCCCATGTCTTGAGCGCACATCATCATGTGGTCGGCAGCGATACTTGTGTCAATATCCGCCATACTTGCCTTATCAAAAGGACGAACCCACACCGCTTTTTTGTCGGCGCATACCACAATGGCAAGCGGTGCCCCGTGCGGAGTACATGCTTTTTGCAGCTTACTCATCGCCTCCTCGTCATTTAAAACAAGAAAACGGCAGGGCTGCATATTTGCCGCCGTAGGAGCAATACGCCCCGCTTCCAAAATACTGTTAAGCTTTTCCGCCTCAACAGCTCTCCTTTCATAACTCCTCACCGAATGTCTGCTTTTGGCGAGGAGCAAAAATGTGTTCATACAACACCTCCTTATATAAAAGCATTTATGATAGCATTATATGCTAACAATGTTATCTAAAATAAGAAAAAAGTCAAGAGGGGTATGAGAAGGGATTCCCGCATTATGATTATCTAAGTCTTTGTATGATAATAACTTAGTATATAGAATCAGAAAAAATAAAAAGTGAATAAGTTATTATATGTTATAGCTTTATAATTTAATGCGGAAGCCCTCAGGGTATGAGAAGAAAGCATTGCTTTTGTATTGCTTTTGTATTATACTTATGCTAAGAGGTAAGCATGAAAACAGCAGTTTTACAAACGCGGATAGATAAAGCGCTCAAACAGGAGGCGGATGATTTTTTCGAATCTATAGGAATGGACACGACAACAGCAATTCGTATATTTTTAAAACAAACGTTAATACAACGTAAGATTCCGTTTGAAATTGTTCAAGATGATTCTTTTTACTCGGAAAAGAATATAAAAGCTTTGGAACATTCTAAAGCTCAAATGGAAAACGGCCGGCATTCAATTCGTGAACTTATTGAGGCATAACAGTGCATAAAGATTTTTCCTGCAAAAATCATTATAATGATAAATAATCTTTGTATTAGTTCCGTCAGAAGAGGTAATAGGGTTATGAATATACAAAAATATTGGGAGGCGGTTTTACGGCAGCAACCGGATAAAATTAAACCGTTTTTTCACAAAGAAGCATATATAAACTGGCATAACACCAATGAAAGATTTACCGTTGATGAATTCATTAAAGCAAATTGTGAATATCCCGGAGACTGGGACGGTATGATAGAAAAGGTTGTTGAAAAAGATGATTTGATAATTACCGTTGTCTGTGTATTTTCGCAGGATAAAACGGCTTCTTTTCATGTAACATCATTTATGAAAATAAAGGCCGGTAAAATTATTTCACTTGATGAATATTGGGGCGATGACGGCAAAGCCCCGCAATGGCGTCTTGATATGCATATAGGAAAATCAATTGAATAAAAAGGAAAGCTTCGCTGCAAAAACAATACACAGAGCTTTATTTTTCTCCATCCTGCACCCCGAAAACCTTCCTCCAGCCGGCGGAAAAAAATTCGGCCAAAGTTTTCATTGACTGTAAGGCGGCTTTTTTTGAAAAGTTGTGCAGCACGGTTTCAAATATGCAGGAAAAATAGGCGTGGGTAAGCATGTGCAATTCTTTTTCCGGAAGGCGGCGGACGGTAACGCCTTTTTTTTCAAGCAGTTCGTAGGTTTTATACATATCCTTCATTTCCCGCTTTACCATCCAATCGGTAAAATCGGCATACTTCGTGCCGGCGGAACAACAAAGTATCAGTTTAAAGGATTCCAAGTGATCGAAAATATAGCCTACAAAATCTTCAAGGGCCTGTGCCGACACATTCCATATTTCCTCTATGCCGCCTTCTTCAAGCACTCCGAAGCACAGCTTTTCGGAAGCGGAATACTGCTCCTGCAAGCCCTGAACGGCAGGTTCCACCAATGCGGAAAAAAGGTCTGCCTTATCCTTAAAGTGCCGGTAAAAGCCGCCTGTGGTAACGCCTGAAAGTCTGCATATTTCCCGCAAATTGGAGCGCTCAAAACCTTCCTTTAGAAAAAGTTCTTTTCCCTTGTTGAGAATCGTTTCGTGTGTTTGTGCGTATGTTCCCGTGTTCATATTTTCCGCCTCTTTGGTAACCCTGTTATCAGTATAATAAAAACGACGGAATTGTCAATGAACAAGCGCGGCAATGTCCGAGTCTACGATAAAAACGATAAAAAAATAAAAAAAGCCGGCCGCCTAAACGCATAGCGCTTTTCGGCGGTACCGGCCTTTTGGGTGTCGGGCTGCCCGAAAACTTAGGATTTCGGACAGTTCCAAAGTTTTACATTTCCGTCCGCATGCGGACGGAAAAAGTATTACATTTTTTGCAAATTGGCTTCCAAAATATCAAGCTGTTCGCTCAATTCTTTGGGCAAGTGGTTTTTGAATTTCGGGTAGTGGTTTGCGCGGATATCGGCAATTTCTTTTTTCCAGCCTTCCTTATCTACCGAAGTGATTTCTTTCATCGCCTCGGGGCAGATATCCAAGCCGTCGGTGTTGATTGCACCGTCTTTGGGCATGTAGCCGATAGCGGTATCGATGTAGTTGTCTTTACCGTCGCAGCGGTCGAACACCCATGCCAAAACGCGGCTGTTTTCGCCGTAACCGGGCCAAATAAAGTGATCGTTTGCGTCTTTGCGGAACCAGTTGACGTAGAAAATCTTGGGAAGCTTGTCTTCCGTCGATTTTTTACCCATGTTTATCCAGTGTTGGAAGTAATCGCCCATGTTGTATCCGCAGAAGGGAAGCATTGCGAACGGATCGCGGCGGACTTGACCTACCTGATCGGAAATAACGGCGGCGGTAACTTCGGAGCCTACGATGGAACCGAGGAATACACCGTGGTTCCAATCGCGTGCCTGGTGAACCAAGGGAATGGTCGAGGGGCGCCGTCCGCCGAATAAAAATGCGGAAATCGGTACGCCTTTGGGGTCTTCCCATTCGCTTGCAATACAGGGGCACTGTTTTGCGGGAGCCGTAAAGCGCGCGTTCGGGTGAGCGAATTCTTCGCCCTTGGGACTTTTGTCTTTGGGTAAGGCATCGCGGGTGTTTCCCTTCCAGTCAACAAGCTTGCCCGTTGCGGGGTAGCCGATTTGCTCCCACCATACATCGCCGTCTTCGGTAAGGGCGCAGTTGGTGAATATGCTGTTTTCCTTGCAGGATTCCATAGCGTTTTTGTTGGAGTCGTCGGAAGTACCCGGCGCAACACCGAAAAATCCCGCTTCGGGGTTGATTGCGTACAGGCGGCCGTCTTCGCCGAATTTCATCCATGCGATATCGTCTCCGACCGTTTCAACCTTCCAGCCGGGAATGGTCGGAATAAGCATGGCGAGGTTTGTTTTACCGCAGGCCGAGGGGAAGGCGCCGGTAACGTATTTAACCTTGCCTTCGGGGTTTGTAAGCTTGAGGATAAGCATGTGCTCGGCAAGCCAGCCTTCGTCGCGTCCCAAAACCGAAGCGATACGCAGGGCAAAACATTTTTTACCTAAGAGTGCGTTTCCGCCGTAACCCGAACCGTATGACCAGATAAGGCGTTCTTCGGGGAAGTGGGAAATGTATTTGTGTTCCATATCCGCGCAGGGCCAAATGCCGTTGTCGCTTTCGCCGGCAGCAAGGGGTTTTCCTACCGAGTGCAGACAGGGAATAAATTCTCCGGTTTCGTTTATCAGTTTAAGAACATCGGTTCCCACGCGGGTCATAATGTCCATATTGCATACAACGTAAGCCGAGTCGGTTAATTCAATACCGTTTTTAGCGATGTTCGATCCGACCGGTCCCATAGAAAAGGGAATGATGTACATGGTGCGGCCCTTCATACAGCCCTTGTACAAGCCGGACATGGTTGCCTTTAATTCATTCGGATCAATCCAGTGATTGGTGGGGCCTGCAGCGTCTTCGGTTTTGCTTGCAATATAGGTACGGGCTTCCACGCGGGCAACGTCCGAGGGAAGGGAGCGGAATAAAAAGCTGTTGGGTTTCTTTTTCAGGGAAATAGCCAAGCCGGAGTCAACCATTTCCTTCATTAAGCGGTCGTATTCTTCCTTTGAGCCGTCGCATACATAGACTTCGTCCGGCTGACAAATTTTAATACATTCATCCACCCATGCTCGTGCTTTAGGGTTTTTAATTTCGTCTAATTTCATATGAACTCCTTCGTCCGGCGTGTCCCGTGCATTGCAGATTGACTAAAACCTACGCCGTATCGATAAAACTATACAGTATTTTATCGAACGTTACAAGAGGTTTGCGGCCGGCGATTGCAGTGCGGAGACGGCTGTACTCTTGTAAAAATAGCTTTTTTAGCTTATACTGTATTGCATGAAGCAAGTACTTCTTATAGATACGCCGCCTCTGTTTCGAGAGTTTTTAAAGGAAAAACTCACCTCCGAAAAAATACATGTGGAGGCGGCCGGCGGAAGGCGCGATGCATTTGCGAAAATGGTTTCTCTTTTGCCGGATCTTATTATTATAGATGTACCTAAAAATTTTCAGGAACTGACCGAATTTTTTGAAAAAAAACGGACGGATCCGAATGCAAACTGTATTCCCGTTATTTTAAGCGGTCCGCTTCCTCCCCGCGAAATCGTAGCGCGGCTGCCGAGTTATCACGTTATAAAGTATTTTAATAAGCCGATTAAATTCGATATATTTTTCGAATTTATAGGGCAGACACTTCGTACCCCTCTTTCCATCGATACGACGCAATCTATCTTGGAAATGCACTTAAATAAAAACATTATTTTTATTGAAATTGCACAGGGCTTAAACCGGGAAAAACTGGCGCTTTTAAAATACCGCATAGATGAAATCATCGAAAACAACAAGCTTGTTTCGCCCAAGGTTGTTTTGATGATAAGCGACTTGCGGTTGTCCTTTGTCGATGCGATCAATCTTGAATTATTATTGTCCAATGTGACCTTTGATTCACGAATTCAGCGTAAAAATATAAAAATACTTTCAAAGGACAGGTTTGTGTGCGATTTTATCGACGGCCATGAAGAATTCAGAGGCGTTGAGGTGGTCGAAAACCTGTCCATGGTTTTGAGCAAATTGGTAGCCGAATCGAGCGGTAATGATATCAGCGAAGTAATCAGCCAAAACATCCTCGCTTCGACCGAGGATATGCAGGAAGGCTCGGTTGAAATGCGCTTTCATTCGGAAACGGGCGTTGCCTCGGTTATGAATACGAAAAAAAGCGAAAAATTACAGGTTGCGATTATAGATGACGATCCGATTACAAGAAAAATTCTGGAAGCCGCCTTCGGTAATTTAAACAGCCAAATATACATGTTTGACGCGGGTACCAAATTTTTGGGAGCCGCAAATCAAAAAATTTACGACTTGATTATTTTGGATATTTTTATGCCGGGGCTTTCGGGCTTCGACATATTGAACGCTTTACGTGCAAAACAATATCCGAGCCCGGTTATCGTATATTCTTCGGCCGCACAAAAAACGTCGGTTATTCAAGCCCTGAGTTTGGGTGCCAAAGCCTATCTTATCAAACCTCTGAAACCCGATGCCATTATTCAAAAAGCCTTGGAAGTGTTGAATACTAAGGTATAAGCAATGGTTAAAGAAAAACTCGATTATGCCGGTGCCGGACGCTTTTTGGCAAATACGATTCACGAAGTCCGTACGCCTATTCAAACAATTATCGGAACCTTGGAACTGTTACAGCAGACAAACCTCGATACCGAGCAAACCGAATATGCCCGGCAGATTCAGTTCGGTGCCGAAGTACTGTTGTCCCTTGCGAACAATATTTTGGATTTTACGAAAATTCAATCGGGAAAAATCGAAATCGAAAAAATACCGATGGATATAATCGGCATAACCGAGCAGACAATCGACTTGATTTGTATAGAAGCTCATAACCGCGGTCTTGAAATCGTTACGGATTTCGATTATACAATTCCCCCGTTTATAAAGGCGGATCCGGTCAGAATACAGCAGATTTTATTGAACTTTATAAAAAATGCCGTTAAATTTACCGCAAAGGGGTATATTCGGGTTCGTTTATGTCAACAGGATAACGGAACAACACTTCTTTTTGAAGTTGAAGATTCGGGTATCGGAATTCCCGAAGAAAAGCAGCGCCATTTATTTAAAGATTTTTACCAAGTCCATGTTTCGACTACCCGTAAATACGGGGGGACGGGCTTGGGACTTTCCATTTGTAAGAGTTTGGTAACTCTTATGGGCGGCGAGGTCGGCATGCGATCCAATCCTCTGGGAGGCTCTGTTTTTTGGTTCAGCCTTCCTTTGGAAAAACCGTCGGCCGAAGAAATGAAAACGGCTTTGGACGGGATACGGCAGAGACCCCCGAATCCTCGTGTACCGGAAAATACCTCCGTCTTGCTTGTGGACGACAGTAAGCTTGCGCTGCGCAGTTTATGTGCAAAGCTTAAGGTGTTTAACGTAAAACAGATAGATACCGCATCTTCCGGAGAACAGGCTCTGCGTCAAATGCGAAGAGCCGCCTCTATGGGGACCCCCTATTCTTTGGTCTTTATAGACATGCTTATGCCTGCGATGGACGGCTGGTATCTTGCAACTGAAATAAACAACGATACAAGTATTAACAATTCAAAGTTATATCTCATGGTTCCCGAAGGGCAGATGGGCGGCGAAGCGAAGATGAAGATGCTCGATTGGTTTAACGGTTATTTGTATAAACCGATTAAATTAAACATGCTCAAAGAAATGCTGTTGACTCATTTTAACACGCCGCTCGACTTGGAAGTTGTCGAGCCTTCCGTCCGCCAAAATGAATTTTCGGCTGCGGGGTTGACCGTTTTGGCGGTCGAAGACCATCCGGTTAACCAAAAACTTATTCAAACGTTTTTAAAACAATTCGGTGCCGAGGTTTTGACGGCAAATGACGGGCAGGAAGCGGTTGACTGTATAAAAGAAAATCCCCATATCGATTTGGTCTTTATGGATATCCTTTTGCCTCTTAAAACGGGCTTGCAGGCAACGATTGAAGTACGGGAAGCCGGTTATAAGGGAATCATTATCGCCTGCACCGCAAATACCGATCCTTCCGATTTTAACCTCTATTTGTCGAACGGTATGAACGATATTTTAACAAAGCCGTTTAAACGAAAAAATATCGAAGATGTTTTAAAAAAATGGGACGCTTTTGTGCGTAAAGCACAGCAAAGCGATATCCCTTCCGCCGAGCTTCCGGCTTTTTCGAAGGGGGGAGGGGAGGCTGCAAAATCGGTTGACAATTTGTGGGACATTCCGCGCTTTATGAACGATATTCAAAACGATAAGCATACGGCTTCCGACCTTATCGAGCGTTATATTTTTCAAACCGGTCATCTTGCACGCAGAATACGCGATTGTCTTGAAAATAAAGAATTTGCACGGCTTGAGAGTATCGGCACTGCGATAAGAGAAAGTTCGGCCGATATTAAGACTGCTTTATTGACGGAGGCGGGCAGGGATTTGGAATATGCGGCAAAGCGCGCCGATTTAACGGAGGCTCGGAACGCTTTTAAGCATATTTGTTCGGGATTGGAAGCTTTTAAAAAAGCGGCCCGCGAATTTTTATTAAGATAAGATAATATCTCAATTATAAATCGGAGAGTAAAAATGTTTATAAAAACGAATTATCATACGCACTGTACCTTTTGCGACGGAAAAAACAGTGCCGAAGAAGTTGCCCTGCGCGGCGCCGAACTCGGTTTGGCGGTTTTGGGTTTTTCATCGCATACCGCATGGCCCTTCGGTACCAAGTGGCACTTACAGCCGCGTGAATACGGAACCTATCTTGCCGAAATAAGCCGCTTAAAAGAAAAATACGCGGGGACGATGGAAATCCTTATCGGTTTTGAAGGCGAATATATGCGCGGTTTCAGCTTACCCGACAAAAGCGTGTACGAAGAATTTAAGCCGGATTACCTTATCGGCTCCGTACATTATATTTTTTCGGAAAATCTTAAGGGGGCCGCCGTTCCGCCCTATTTTACCGTAGACGGAAGTGCCGAAGAGTTACTCGGCGGTATAAAAAGTCATTTCGGCGGGGATGCAAAAAAGGCCGTGCAGACCTATTTTGCCTTTGAGCGCGATATGGTGCAAAGCTGCGACTTCGATATTATAGGACATGCCGACCTTATCCGTAAAAAAAACGGCGAGCTGCGCTTTTTTGACGAAAACGACGAGTGGTACCGCCGGGAATTGGAAGAAACGGCCCGGGCCATTGCCCGAAGCGGTAAGGTTACCGAAATCAATACGGGCGGCATGAGCCGTGCGGGCTTACCGACCCCCTATCCTTCGCCGTATTTTTTAAGCCTTTTGAAAAAATACGATGTCCCGCTTACCCTCAATTCGGACAGCCATGAAGTACGCACGCTTACGGACTTCTTCGATGTCGGAATGAAGGCGGCCCGGGATGCGGGTTATGACGAGCTGTGGTACTTAAGCGAAGGCTCGTGGAAAAGTCAAAAAATCCCCCTATAAGGCACACGATGCCGGGAGTGTAAAAGCGGCTGTACCCGTAAGGGGCGGCCGCTTTTTTTGCGCAAAACTCCCTTCTTAGGCTTTCAGCGGCTGCGTTTTTCATCCGCCGATTTACAATCGACACATAAAAGCGCATAGGGAATCGCTTTTAATCGCTCTTTGGGAATACGTTTGCCGCATTTCATGCACAGTCCGTATTTACCCTGTTCAATGCGGGTTAAAGCCGAATCAATCAGCTTTAAACGGTTTATATCTTTAGACCCGACGGCATCGAGCATTCTGCGGTCGATATCGTCCGAAGCTATATCCACAACATCCTTTGCTTCCATACTGTCGACAATTTCGCGAAAGTCGTTGCTGTTCGCCATGAGTTGATTGATGATTTCGGTTTTTAAATCCAAAAGCGCTTGTTTCATTTTTTCGATCAATTCTTTTTCCATTTCCAAAACTCCCGTAGTTGACAACATATAGATTTACTCATAAAATTATACGTATGAATTCGGAAAAAGGCAAACCCTTTTTGGCGGATTTTGCATTTTTTTTGCCCTAAAAAGGCATTATATTACATTTTGGAGGCACTGTGGCTAAAGAAGAAGCTATTGAAGTTGAAGGTATTGTGAAAGAGGCTTTGCCGAACACAATGTTCCGTGTTGAATTACAAAATAAACACATCATTCTTGCGCACTTATCGGGCAAAATGCGCAAACATTACATCCGTATCGTGCCCGGGGACAGCGTAAAAGTTGCGTTATCGCCCTATGATTTAAACCGGGGAAGAATTATTTTCCGGGAAAGATAATAATCCGGCCGTTTACACATTCAATTCGATTTTACTTATTTGGATTTCGGCGAAAACAGTATGCGCAGCGCCCGTATCGTGCCCGTAAATCCGTTTACTATTGCGGCTAAGCAGAGAATCGGGCCGAACGGCAGCAGTATCCATGAATACCGCAAAAAGGCAAGTCCGATAAAAAAGACCGCAATATGGCGTATAAGGGCGGAAAAAGCCGCTTGTTTAGGCGGTACGGTTTCTTCAGGTTCTTCGTAGGTATAACGGTAAAAACGATTTCCCCCGTTCCCGGCGGTGCCGTTTTTCATTGCTTCTTCGTACCATGACCAAAAGTCGGTGCCGAAGGGAGCTCCGGTAAAGCCGCCGGAAGCCGAACCGTATGCTCCCCTGTTGTAGGATGCGCGTGCATAGCTGTCGGTGCTTCCGTAACGGTCGTATTCGGCGCGTTTAGCCTCGTCGCCGAGCACCGAATATGCGGCGCTTATGCGTTTAAACTTTTCTTCCGCTGCGGCGTTTCCCTGATTCCGGTCGGGATGATATTGAAATGCCGCATCCCGGTACGCTTTTTTTATTTCATCGGCCGTGGCGTTTTTTGTTACGCCGAGTACCGTATATAAGTCTTCCATAAAAACAGTCCGTTTATAAAATAACGGGCAACTCTAAAAACTCGGTTGGCTTTTTAGAGCTGCCTGACGAGTTTTTAATAAGTTTTATATTTAGAATGACTTATTAAAAACATCGCAAATTAAATCTAAGGAAAACCTCTAAAAACTGAAGTTTTTAGAGGTCTCCTAACCTGTGTTATGACCGGTGTAAGCTTGCGCGTATGATAACCCATGTTGCACCGCGTCCTCCCTCGGCTCCGGATGGATGTCCCGATGAACCGAGCCTTGTATCTTTTTCTATAAATGCGCGTACCGTATCCTTTAATACGGGTTCTTCCGCCGAGTGGTTCCCTTTCCCGTGTACAATCAGTACTTTTTTTAATTTACGGCGGCTGCATTCACCGATAAAGGAGTCGAGGCTTTGCCATGCTTCTTCACGGGTAAGACCGTGTAAATCGAGCTGAGCTTCAAAGGGAAGTTTTTTTATCGATGCCGCGCTTGAATACCGGCGCTTTTCTTCCATGCGCTCAAATGCGGCATCCTTATCGACAACGCCGTATCGGCGCATCCATAAATCCATGGGATTTATGCGTTTTTGATTGTCCGCATCCTGCCTGTCTTCCGACCGGCTTACGGGTGCGGCACCCGGCTCCCGTTTAACCTGAATGCCTTTTTTTCGGCCGTTTTGCTGCTCTTTTTCCCATTGCGCAAGAATGTCGGCAAAATCCACTTTATTTATCCTCTTTGTTTTGTATTCGAATCGCTTCGTTTTTTAATATCCAGCCTCTGCGTTCTCCGGCTGATGCCAAATACCAATCACCGCTTTCATGCAGCAGGCGGAGCCGCGTTCCCTCCTGTAAGACGGCACTGCTTTGTGCGCCGATTTCCGGAATTGCGCGTAAAACGGCATTGTGTGCAATAAGAGCCGGCCGTACAAGGGGCGGAATATTTTTAAGCACAAAAAGTGCGCAAAAACATGCAAGCATAATAAGGACAAAAACGATTTTTTTTGCCCTTTGCCGTCTCAATAAAACAAAGATAGGGATAAAAAGGATACAGAAAACAGCCGCCGCCGCAAGAGTCCAAAAGAGGGGTGCTTCATCCGGATTTTGTAAAAGCACGGTTTTTTCAAGGGCTCTCCGTTCTTTTCGGAACAGCCAAAAAGCGGGCGAGTGCCGCTCCCCGGTTCGAAGTTCCGCCAGTCTCAGGGCAAGATTTTCATCGCCGGCCGCAGGTACGGCTCCCGCCGGAGGAACGGCACCGGCCGAAGGCACTGCTTTTGCCGCGGGCAGCGGTACGGAGGTGCTTTGCATAAGGGAACTTTGTGCCGGGACGCTTTTTGATTCTTTTACAGGCCCTGCTTGTGTTGAGCCGGGTGCCGAAGGCAGGGCATTTAATAGTGCAGGCCGAACTTTTACCGTATAAGAGGAGCCTCCGTAGGATTCCGCACTCACTTCCGTCTGCGGCAATTCACGGCTTCCTGCAAAAAACGGAGTATATACAAATTCCGCAATGAGGACAGCATCCGCTTCTTTTTCGGGTCCGATTTCAAAATACGCTTTACCGTCAGGTTCAAAAAAACGTGCATCCTCTTCCCAGAGGGCGTCCTCCGGCGCTTCCGTTGTTATTCCGTGAAGCCTGCGGAAATACCGTCCGCTCAGCCGTACCCGTACCGGCTTTCCCGCTTGTACGATTTGAGACGGAGGATGCGTACTGAAAAAGAATTCGGGTATAAGAGAGCCGGGATTGTCGAAAACGGTTAAAACCGGAAAAACGGCGGTACGGCTTTTACCCTTACTGCGGACCTGCAGGGGGCTGAGCCGTATCGTTCCCGCTTCTAAAAAGCGTACCGAATAGCTAAGCCTTGTACCTCCGGCAGCCGCCGTTTTTTCAAAACCGGTAAATGCCGCACCCTCGGGAGTTTTTTCAAAAAAAACTTCCACCTGTCCGGGCTGTACATCGGGAATTTCGGCTGTAAAAATATAATCGGTTTTTGTTTGAATCGGGCTTGCCGGATTCGATAAAGAAAAGTGCACAATTCCTTCCTGTGCGGAATTTTCCGCCTTTGCGGGGCTGCCTTCGGCGAACGCTGTGAGGAGGATAAAAAACGCGTTTAAAAAAAGGGAGCTTATGCCGTATTTTAAAAATCCGGTTTTCCGCTTGAGGCGGGTTCGGTATACATATTTTTCCATCTTTTTTGATCGTTCTCCCTCATAAGTGAAAATACCGTATCTTCGGCTCCGGGCGGAGCGTTTTGCACATCGGCGGGTGTCCGTTCCGATGCCGCGGGTTTTGATTTTAAAGCTTCTTGTGTAAGACAAAGTTCAAAATTGATTTTTGCGTCCGTGTCGGCGGGCTTTATTAAAAGGGCGTTTTTAAAACATGAGGCTGCAAGAGGAAAATTGCCGGCCCGATAGGCGATGATGCCCTTATTATATGAAACCGCAAATAAAAGGTCGGGTACGGAGTTCGGCGGAACTTCATTGAGTTTGCCGAGTGCGGCTTCGGTTTCATCCTGCATAAGATAGGAGGAAGCGAGGCCGTACACGGCATAAGCTCCAAGTTCCCGATTGTGCAGTTCCCGGGCACGTTGAGACGCGGTTAAAAAGGCTGCCGTCGCTTTTTGGTAATCATGCCGTGCCCAGCGGTAAGAGCCCAGTAAAACCGCTCCTTTTTCGGTGTTCCACGAAGAGCAGCCGCCGAAAAGCAGGGACAGGCATAAAAGAAAGTGCGGCAAAAGCCGTTTTGGAAGGGGGGATGCATAGGCAAGGGCAAAACCCGCAATAAAAAACAAAAGACTTACAAGTAAAAAAGCGCCGTGATGTTTTTGTTTTTGCATTTCATAGGCCGTTCCCGCCGATACTTTTTTTTGCGCCGAAGAGAATAAAGCGGGTTCAATAAGCTGCAGTACAAAATTCGAAACCTCTTTATTGGCCGCATCTATATAAAATACGTTTTCTTTATCGGCCGCTTTTTTGAGTTTTGATGAATGCAATGCGGTTTTTACCCGTGTTTTACCGTCTCCGGCCGGAATTTCAATTTCTTTTTCGTTTCCGGTACCGATTAAAACTATTCCTATCCCGAAGCGCTCCGCTTTTTCGCAGGCGCGCTCTATGCTTCCTTCGGTTTCATCGCCGTCGGTAAACACTATAACGGTTGAATTGCGTGCCGATTGGGGCGGAAAGGCTTCAATCGCCCGCTCTATACCCGATGAAATACTCGAGCCGGGCGCCGAAAGCATGGCAGGCGAAAGCATTCCTATAAGGTTTTCGGCCGCATGATAGTCTTCGGTCAGCGGAAGGGCTAAAACGCCGTCTCCCTTTGCCAAAACGGCCGCAACTGCCGTTCCTTTAAAACGGTTTAAAAGATTGAGCGCAATCCGCTGTGAGAGCTCCAGGCGGGACAGCTTTTCTTTTTCGGATGCATCGACGGCGGTCATACTGTAGGATATATCGAATACAAAACAAACGGCGCTTCCGCTTCTTTGTACGGGAACGTCCTTCGTTCCCCATGAAGGGCCTGCAAGGGCGCATACGGCACAAAACCATGCGCCTGCCCAAAGTATTGTGCGTCCGTAAAGACGGCGTATAAGAGAGCGTCCGGTTCCGGTTGCGCGTGCAACGACGGCCGCCTTGCGTATGCTTATAAGGCTGTATAAAAGGGCGGGCGGAAGGGCGCAGAGTAAAAATAAAGCTTCGGTTTTTTCAAACATCAGGATACCGCCTCGTGCAGATAAAGCCGCCTGATAATCCATGCGGTAAAAAAACAGGTTAGGGCCGCAAACGTACATTCCGGATAAAACGAGCGCTTTTTTTGTTTGAGCGTATAGGCTTGGCGGACCGTATTTTTTATACGGATGTTTTGCAGCGCTGCCGAAAGCGAGGCAAGGCTTTCGACCGTATAATAGCTTCCGCCGCCTTCAAAGGCAAGACTGCGTAAAGAAGCGTCGTTAAAATCGGAATCCAAATAGCCCGAATAGCGTTTGCCGCTTATAGGGTCCGTGTATTCGATGGGTACCGAGCCCTTTGTGCCTATGCCCGCAATGTAAAGCGTAATATTTTTATCCTTTGCCAAAGCGGCCGCCGTATTCGGGTGTACGGCCCCCGTATTGTTTTCACCGTCGGTAAGCAATACAATGATTTTTGCCGGGGCTTCGGATGATGCAAGATGATAGACGGCAGTGCTTATACCTACTCCCAAAGCCGACCCGTCTCCGAGCTCGCCGATTTCCATCGCATCGAGGCGCGTAAAAAAGGTTTTTTGATCCATGGTCGGCGGTACCAAAAGCGCGGCTTCCGAAGCGAAGGCTGCCAAACCGTAAGAAGCGCCTTGATTTTCGCGTACCAACAGGGATATAGCCTGTTTTGCCGCTTCCAGACGGCTTGTGCCTCCTATATCGAGGGCAGCCATTGAAGGGCTTGTATCGGTAACGAAAATAATTTCCGCCCCGCGCGAAATAAAACGTTTTTCCTGCTCGGTTACAATGGGCTCGGCAAGGGCTGTAACAAGGGCGATAAAACCGCTTAAAAACAATATGCTTGACAGAGTGCGCAAAAAGCGGCTGAACCTATGTTTCCATTCGAAGCCGCCGCCCTGCCAATCTTCAAGAGGAAGGGGGAAAACGGGCGGCGACACAAGGGAAAACTTGCGAAGTATACAGTACAGCGGAATCGCTAAAAAAAATAAAAACGCCGCCGGATGTTCAAAGCTGTTCACTGCGGGCCTCCGGTTCTTCGGGTTGTTCAAAATAGACAAGGGCGGAGCGCGTTTTTTGTATCCATAAGAGCCGCTCTTCCTCGGGAAAATCGGGGTTTTGTATGCCGCAAAAGCGGATATAATCGCAGCGTGCGCATACTTCATATAATCCGTGCATGTATTCGCAGGATGTTTCCGATGCGGTTTCCGCAAAAAAAGCCGAAAAGGCCGCAACCAGTTCGCCGCTTGTTTTTGCCGTAAAGGGCAGTGCAAACCGTTTTTCAAGATAGCTGCGTATTAAAGAGGAAAGGCGGCGGCAAAAAAGAGATGCTTCCGATTTTATGCCGTTTTTTTCCAAAAATAAAAGTTCACGGCAGGCTCTGAGGTAGTTGTGCGAAGAAAATATACGGGAAAAAAACGATTGCGCAATATCTCTTATCAGCTTAAAACGGAATAAAACGACAAGGAGCGCGGCACCGAACAGCAGGATAAGGGCGGAAAACAAAACGACGACATAGGTTGTCCCCGGCATAATAAGGGGGCCCCGTACCGGCCGAAGATTTTTTTCTCCCCGTTTTTCACTTATAGACTGAATCTCAACGCCGGGAATATCTATAAAAAGGGGACTTGCGGAAAGCTTAAAGACGGAAGCCAAATCGAAGGGGGCCATGTCGAGTTCGCCCGTTTTCCAGGGAATAAAAAATACCGACAAAACATAGAGGGGTGAGCTTCCGCTTAGTGTAAGTTTTTTTACGGTATACTCGCTTGCCGATAAAAGTTCACATACCGCCTCATCTGAAACCGTTTGTGAGGCCGTAAGGCCTCCCTGCCGTCCGCCCGGCACGCTTGAAGAGCCGGAGTTCAACAGGTTTCCCGCAAAGGAAAACTCAAAGCGTATTTCCGCTTCGTCTCCCACATAGACTTCCTTGGGTATGAGAGCGGCTTGCGTGCTTTGCGCTGCGGAAAAAATCGGCAGGAAGAGGATAAGGACAGTATAAAACCGGCGGCAAAAGCCTTTTTGCATCATAGGCCTCTTTTTCCCGAAGAAAAAAAATCAATCAATACCGGAAGCGGATCTTCTCCCGCCGCTATATTAAGCGGACAAACGCCGCGGCGGATAAAGAGGCTGTGCCGGCGTTCTTTGAGCCGTTTATGGAAATCCTTCCATTCGCGCCGAAACGCGTAGGAAGATGTCGGAAGTACCGCGGTTTTGCCGCTTTCGGTATCGGCAAATGTGAGCCCCCCGCATAAAGGAAGTTCTTCGTCCGATTTTGAGCCGATTTGAAGGGCTGCAACTTCGTGTTTTAAAGCAAGGGCTGCAAGATTGTCTTCGTATCCTGCACAGCGAAAATCGGATATGACAAAGACGAGGGCGCGGTTTTTTAACAGTTTTGCCGAAGCGCGCAAGGCCCGGTTTAAGGCCGTTCCCTTAACGCGGCGGGGGGGCAGGCTGTTCAATTTTGAAAATAAAAGCATGGCGTAATCTTTACCGCTTTTCGGTTCGGCGGAAAAAAGGATTTCTCCGTCAAACAAAACGCAGCCGACCGGACTTGCATTATGTAAAGAGGCGAACAGCAAACAGGCGGCCGCTTCCGCCGCCGTTTTTAGGCGTGCGCGGTATTCTTCTCCGCTGTCCATCGATGAAGAAAAATCGACAATAAAAAAAACGATGAGTTCCCGCTCTTCTTCAAAGAGTTTAACAAAGGGTTTACCCATGCGGGCGGTTACGTTCCAATCGATTGAACGCACATCGTCTCCGCGCATGTATTCGCGCACCCCCGAAAAATCGATGCCGCGGCCCTTATAAAAAGAACGCGATGAGCCGGCTTTCATGCTGTCCGAAAGACTGCGGGCGCGGATGTGCAGGGCGGAAGCTTTTTGCGCGATAATACCCGTATTCGGCAAAAGAGCGCTTTTTTGCCGGATTTTATGCCGCACCTTATGCTGCATTGTATGCATCATTCCATGCTCCATATCAGGGTACCGGCAAAAGAGAAAGAATCTTTTCTATCAATTCGTCCGCGCTTACGTTGTCGGCGGCCGCTTCATAAGACAAAAGAAGGCGGTGGCGCAAAACCTGCACAGCCGTATCTTTTACGTCTTCCGGAAGCACAAAGGAGCGCCCCGCAAAAAGCGCCCGTACCTTTGCGCAGCGGCACAAAGCTATGCTTGCGCGCGGCGAAGCACCGAATGAAATATATTTTAATATGTCGGAGCGTTCCGGCGTTCCTTGAAAAATCGGGGCATGAGAAGCAAGGGCGTGCATACGCGTTTTTTTTACGTTATCCGGCCGGGTAACGTTTACAATCGAGACGATGTAGCGCATAATCTCTTCCGCGCAGTGTACCTTGCCGGCTAAGGTTCTGCAAAACTCTATCTTTTGCGCATCGAAAACTTTTTTTACGGGTATGTTTTCCGGTGCTCCTCCTTCTTTTACGATGAGCAGCTCTTCATCGGCAGACGGATAATTCAGTATGATTTTTAATAAAAAGCGGTCGAGTTCGGCTTCGGGAAGATTATAGGTTCCTTCCTGCTCGATGGGGTTTTGGGTTGCCATCACGAAAAAAGGCCGTGCAAGCGGAAGGCTTTGCTCTCCTATCGTAACCTGATATTCGGCCATGGCTTCAAGGAGGGCGGACTGCACCTTTGCCGGAGCGCGGTTTATTTCGTCCGCCAAAAGCAGGTTTGTAAATACGGGGCCCTTGCGCACGGAAAAGCGGCCGGAAGACTGTTCATATATGAGAGTGCCCGTAATATCCGCGGGCAAAAGGTCGGGCGTAAATTGAATGCGTTTAAAGTCGAAACCCGACATATCCGAAAAGGTTCTTACCGTAAGGGTTTTTGCCAAACCGGGTACGCCTTCAAGCAAAATATGCCCGCCTGCAATCAGGGCGGTAAGAATACCGTCCACCGTTTCGGTTTGTCCGACTATCCGCTTTGCGGCCTCTTTGCGGCAGTTTTCTATTATAGTACGGCATTCATCAAAGCCGCTTTGATTAAATCCTTCCGTTTTTTCGACACTCATTTTCAGTTCCTTGTAACAAATTTTCGCTTCTCATTGACACATTGCCCTGCGTCGCTTATTATACCATATCATGATACATGCATTAGCACAAGAATTAAATACCGTGCTTGACGGTACAAGTGCGGGTTCTCTGTTGTCCGATTTGGGACGGCGCATCTTTTTTCCGAAGGGGATTATCGCCCAAAGCGCCGAAGCGAAGGAATTCGGACGCAAAGCAAATGCAACAATCGGCATGGCCTGTATTGACGGAAAGGCCGTTACGCTTCCCTGCGTACAAAAACATCTGCCCCTTTTAAACGCCTCCGAAGCCGTTGCCTATGCCCCCACTGCCGGTAATCCGGTATTGCGTGAATTATGGAAGCAAAAAATTTTAGAAAAAAATCCCGATTTGGCCGATAAAACCTTTTCTTTGCCCATTGTCGTTCCCGGTCTTACCGCAGGTATTTCTTATTTGTGCGATTTATTTATATCCGAAAACGACGTGCTTTTAGCCGCCGACCCCTCGTGGGATAATTACGCACTTATTGTAAAAGCGCGGCGCAATGCCCAGTTTTTGCAGTTTCCCATGTTTTCTCAGGGAGGCTTTAATCTTGCGGCCTTTAAGGCGGTTATGAACGAAGAGAGCAAGATGGGAAAAATCCGCGTTTTGCTTAACTTTCCGCAAAATCCGTCGGGGTATTCGCCCACCCGTGAAGAAGCGCGTGAAATATGCGATATAATCCGCCGCGCCGCGGAGAAGGGCGCCTATGTTACCGTGTGGTGCGACGATGCCTATTTCGGTTTAAACTACGAAGAAAATACGGAAAAGCAATCCCTGTTTGCCTTTTTAGCGGATATACACGAGCGCGTGCTTGCCGTTAAAATAGACGGTCCTACAAAGGAAGATTACGTATGGGGCTTCCGTACCGGATTTTTAACCTTTGCGGGAAAGGACTTGCGGGAAGAGCATTATACCGCCTTGTCGAAAAAGGTAACGGGCATTATACGCTCATCGGTTTCCTGCGCATCGACTCCCGGCCAATCGATTATGATAAAAGCTCTTCAAAATCCGAGCCTGCAAAAAGAAAAGGATAAGTTTCGGGTTTTGCTTGAAAAACGTTACCGCAGGGTACGCGCCTTTGTCGATGCAAAAAAGGGGCATCCGGTTATAGAACCCTTTCCCTTTAATTCAGGCTATTTTATGAGCTTTCACTGTAAAACGGTCAGTGCCGAAATTCTGCGCCAAAAGCTTTTAAACGAATGCGGAATCGGCACGATAGCCATAGACAACGAAACGCTGAGGGTTGCTTTTTCGAGCATTGATGAAACCGCCATAGACGCCGTATACGGGGCGATTTATAAGGCGGCAGAGGATTTGGCCGATGAATAAAATACGGGAACTTTTTTGTGCGCTGTTTTTATGTGTTTTGACTTTTTCCTGTAAGGCCGGTTACGAGCGGCCCGTTATCTTATGGACAAATCAAAGCGAATTTATAACCTACGCGGAGTTGTTCAACGAAACCCGCGACGACGTAAAAGTCCTTGTTGTGTACAAGGAAAACCCCGTGGAAGCCTTTCCTCCGGCAAAGGATGAAGACCTTCCCGATATTATCGTCGGCCCCTGGTTAAAAAATCGGCGTATACGCGGCAACTTTATGCCCCTCGACTACATGTTCGATGACCGGCTTATAGACCGCTCGATATTTTATCCCCAGCTTTTAAAACCGGGAAACGTAAACAACAAGCAGTACCTTTTGCCGGTAAGCTTTAATTTAAGCGCTCTTATTTTTTCCACCGATTACACGGACATTATTCCCGACAATTATATGCTTGATCCGGATCAAATACGCGATGCGGCCGTCCGGCTGAATAAAATTAACGATAAGGGCATGTATACATCGATGGGCTTTGCCCCCCGCTGGACTCCCGATTTTTTATATCAAATCATAAAACTGTACGGGGCCGATTTTTCGGAATCCGCCAACCAAAGGGAATCTTTTAGATGGAATGCCAAAGCTTTAAGCGAAGGCATTGCCTATTTACGCACATGGACCGAACAGACGAATACTTCAACCGCAGCCGAAGACGATTATCAGTTTAAATATTTATACAATCCCCGCGTTAAGTGGGTCAGCGAAAAGCACTGCCTGTTTGCCCATATCAACGGCAGCGATTTATTCAGAATTCCGCCGGAACGTTTACAGGGTATAGATTTCCGCTGGATTCAAAAAGACAATAAAATGCCTATAGAAGACGATATGATTTCTATGGGATTGTACAAGTATTCAAAAAATCTTCCGGCCGCCGAACTCTTTATTATGTGGTTTATGAATACCGAAAATCAAAAGAAGATGCTTGAATGGCGTTCCAAACTGAATTTGTATACAAGTTCCTTCGGTATTTCAGGCGGCTTTTCGTCGATTCGCAATGTAAACGAACGCATCTTCCCCGTCTTTTATCCCGCTTTGCTCGGAAACCTTCCGGCCGCCGAATACTTATCGGTGCCCAATATTTTACCTGCAAACTGGAAAGAAATCAAAAGTGCGGTTATCCTGCCTTATTTGCTCGCCGGCACAAACACCCGATTTTCCGCCTCCGATAAAACAATCGAGCAGTTTATCGCCGACTGGAAGCGCAAAAACTGATAAGCGGCATACTTTTCCGATAAAAAAAGATTGACGTATTGCAGTTGTCTGTCCGCCTGAAAATTCCCCTTAACTGATTTTTATTTTATCCGATATTTAAAACAGGAGGAGATATGCTCAGGGCACTCGGTGATTTAAACGGCATTGCACAAGCTCGCTATAATGCGGCCGCCTTGTCCCGTATTTCATCCGCCGCTGCGGGAAAACTGCATGTGCCCGTAGATCCCGCCCTTGTAGGCTACAGTCAATTTAAACACGTTGCAGGCGTTGCGGCCGCCGAAGGACAACCGGGTGTCAATATAAGCAAAATATCGATTTTAAATACCCTGATTGAGCGATTAAGCGGTTTAAAACAGCTGCCGCAAAATCATGCCGACGGCTCTCGGCTAAGCGACCGCCAAATAGACGCCCTTATAGACGATTATCAAACCCGCATTAAAAATATCGTCAGTATTGCAAAATCGAATCCCTACGTTTTAGGCGGGGTAAGCTTGCCTCAAAGCGGTGCTCTTTTTTCAATCACTGCGTAAAAACCCGATACAAGTGAGGCAAATGATAAACAGTTCGGCAAAATGGTGCCTCACTGTTTATCCCATTTCCTGCAAAAAGTTTTTATAGGAGAATATATGAAAACATGCGTTGTGTTATTGGCCGAAGGCTTTGAAGAAACCGAAGCGGTTGTGCCCGCCGATATATTGCGCCGGGCGGGAGTGCAGGTCCGCTTTGCTGCTGTAGGATGCGTAGGAGGCTGCGATACCGCCCTGTGTGTAAAAGGTTCTCACGGAATTAAAATTGAAGCCGATATAACAAGCGCCGAACTGCTTGCCGAAATTGAAAAGGGAAACATACCCGATGCCGTTTTTTGTCCGGGCGGCATGCCGGGCAGCACCAATTTGGTAAAAAGCGCCGATACCGCATCCGTTTTACATGCGGTAAAACAGGCCGGAGGAATCCTTGCGGCAATATGCGCCGCCCCCGCCGTTGTTTTTGCCCCTTTAGGGCTGCTTGACGGAAAAAGCTTTACCGGCTATCCGGGAACCGAGGATGTAACCAAAACGGCCCCCCAGGCAAAACCCAAAGAATACCTTGTACGCGATACCGTTCTCGACGGCAGGGTGCTCACCTCGCGGGGGCCCGGTACGGCATCGGAATTCGGCTTTGAATTGGCCGCCCTGCTTACCGACTCTAAAACCGCTTCCGATGTAAAAAGGGGCATGCTTTTTTAGGCTTTTTAGCCGTGCAGCTGTCCAAAAACTTCAGTTTTTGGCCGGTTTCCTTGATTTTGATTGCGATGTTTAAAATTAAGTCATCTGAATATAAAGACTTAATTTTAAACTCGTCGGCATAGGCTAAAAAGTAACCGACTTTTTAGCCTATGCCGTTTATTTAGGCTGTGCGATAATTTTGCCCAAGGCAGGATTTTTTTCCAAATCTTTTTTTAAGCCCTCGGCGCGCGCCTTGTTTACATAATCTTTGCTTTGGAAGCTGTAGGTAAAGTTCGTGTGCACGTCGTAGGTTCCCTTCATAAGAGCGTAGGCGTCCTCGGTCATAACCAATTCTTCATCAGTCGGAATAACGAAAATCTTCACCTTTGAATCGTCGGCGCTTATGCAGGTTTCCGCATTGCGCGTGCGTGCAAGCTCGTTTTTCGCGCTGTCCATCTTAATTCCCAAAAACTCAAGGCCCTCAACCGATTTTGCACGGATAAGAGGAGCAAACTCGCCGACGCCCGCGGTAAAGATAATCGCATCCACCGGTCCGACCGCGGCCAAATATGCACCGAAGTATTTGCGAAGCCGGTAACATTCCATATCGAGGGCAAGCCGTGCCCGTTCATCGCCCTCTTGGGCCGCCTTTGTAACGTCGCGCCGGTCAACGTATTTTCCCGTAATACCGAGCAAACCGCTTTTTTTGTTTAAAGCCGTATCCATTTCGGCGGCCGTCATACCCGTTTTGCGCATAATGTAAAAGGGAAGGGCGCAGTCCATATCGCCTGAGCGCGTACCCATAACCAAGCCTTCAAGCGGCGTAATACCCATCGAGGTATCGAAACACTTGCCGCCCTTAACCGCGCACATTGAAGCGCCGTTTCCGATATGGGCGATAATCACGTTCGTGTCGGCAGGCTTTTTTCCTAAAAGCACACTTGCGCGCTTTGCCGTATACAAAAACGAAGTTCCGTGGAACCCGTAGCGTCTGGCCGCATATTTTTCGTACCATTCGTGCGGAATCGCATACATAAAAGAAGACGGCGGCATTGTCTGGTGCCAGGCCGTATCCATAACCGCACAGTGGGGAACATCCGGCAGCACCTTTTGCGCCGCTTCAATACCCATAATATTTGCCGGATTGTGCAGAGGGCCCAAATCCTGAACCGAGCGGAAGGTTTCAAGCACTTCCGGCGTAACCAGCACCGACTTTGTAAACTTATCGCCGCCGTGCAGCACGCGGTGACCGACCGCCTTAATAACCTGCATATCCGAAATAACGCCGACAGTCTTATCGGTAACGGTTTCGATAATCAATTCAATCGCTTCTTTGTGAGTGGGGCAGGGCTGTAATTTGACAAACTCGTCCTTTCCCTTTGCATTATGAGTAATCCCCGAACCTTCCTGCGTAACCCGTTCCACAACACCCGACGCGAGGACGTCCTTGGCGTCCCAATCGTACACTTGATATTTTGCGGACGAACTTCCGCAGTTCAGCGTTAAAATAACCATAGCACCTACCTTCCGTAAATAAATATAAATTTCACTTATTATATGCGATACGGCCGAAAAAATCAAATAGGAGTTTTAAATTAGCGGGCAATTATAATGCCTGATGAATAATAGGTGTTTTGGGAAAAAGCGCAAAGGCCGCGGGGAACGCAAAGCAATAGAGAATGCCCCTCAAATTCCTCTTGGCGGCGTCTGCGCTTCTTGCGGTTTCCCGGTGCGGTTAATTAAAAATGCGCATTTTTTTCGGAAAAAGTCTGTTTTTTTGTCATTCTGCACCTATAATGTTTAAAGGATGCGACAAAAATATTGTCGCATCCTTTAACTCGAGTTTACAGCAGGACTCCTGCTGTAAACATCGTAGTCTTACACGTTTAGGTTCACAATTCTGAAGAATTGTTCACACTTAAAGACAGTATGAGATATACAGCTTTTCCGTGCGTTCATGGCGGAAAGTGCAAAAGACAAAAGGAGGTAAAACTATGACAAAGGCTAAGCCCAAACGAACCTATAAGGACTCCGTGTTTGCCGACTTTTTCGGGGCGGATAAGTCGGCGAAGTCGAACTTTATCAGTTTGTACAATGTATTGCACGGAACACAGCTGACACCCGATTGCGAGCTGCGTCATATCAGACTGGAACAAATCCTGTATATGAACTTTTACAACGATGTGTCTTTCCTTGTAGATAATAAAATCATTGTACTTGCCGAACATCAGTCAACCGTTAATGAAAACATGCTGTGTCAAGGAATGCACATCCGTGTACATTCCTTGACCTCGAGTTTGGTGCAAGCCCCAAACATCGCGACTATACAGAATCGACGGCATCCGTGCCGGCATTAAAATGTTTTAAAGTATACATTACGATTAATCGTATATACAACGTATCTGCTTTTTGATATTACGAAGCTGTACAGGAATGTATAAATAATGATATACTTAAAGAGTACTTGGAGCGCAAATCGCGGGAGGTAATGAATATGTTGTTGGCAGAATATGATTACGCAACCGATATAGCGGTTCAAAGAGAAGAAGAACGTGAGATCGCCTTGGATGAAGGCGAAGCTATCGGGCTTGAAAAAGGTGCCCGTCAAAAAGCTTTGGAAACGACAGCTGCCCTTAAGCGGCTCGGAGTCGAATTTGATACGATAGCAGCGGGTACAGGTTTATCCCGCGAAGAAATAGAAAAACTGTAACTTTTTTTTATGCCGTTTTTTATTTGAAGTATAAAAACACATGCCGCACGACGGTTTTGCCGGCGCACGGCGGTATATTATTGTTGAGGATATCGATTATGAATAAAAAATCGAGCCGTGTATCGGTTTTAAATTTTATAGGGTTTGTAGCAGTGCTTATGTTTGTTTTTATAAGCCTGTCTTGTAAAAGCGTACAAAAGGTGCCGAACGGACAAAGCGCCGAGCAAAGTGCCGACCCTGATTTTTTGGGCGACTTTGACCCCATACGTCTTGAAAACGTTATGGCGCTGCGTTCCGTATTCGGAAAAGTCAAGCCGACGGAAATTCGGCTTTATTTTGTTCCGCGTACGAATATTGTGGAAGCACATTTGCGCGACGGTATGAATGCCGTTGTGCTGATGTTTACTGCCGAACAAAGACGCACCCTTGCCCAAGGGATTGAGTTATACGGGAACGCCTATGCCGAATACGCAGGCGGAAACCGCGCCGCCATGCCCGAGCGCAAGCCGAACCGCAAAAGCTCCTTTAACCGCGGGGAACTTTCGATTGCATGGGGCGTAATCGGATTGGCCCGTACGGCTGAAACGGAGTTCAGAACAAATTACGAATATCTTGAAAAGGGAAAGCCTTATTTTATGCTTACAGCCGAAAGTGCGGACTCGTCGGAGGATTCGAGCATACAGTCTCCCCGGGTGGATTTATATTTTTCGCCCGCTCAATTGCAAACCCTTCTTGAAGTAACCGAGCAGGCGTCATTGCAAAAACAAGTGGACATTTTGAACGAAAAGGCATTTGCTTTTTGAGCTACACTTTGACGTTTTTTGTCGGAAATGTCTGAAAAAGCGCGCAAGACCCCTTTGAAATACTTGACGATTATGTGAACTCGTGTTATTCTTGCTAATGTAAGATAAACCGTACTGTATAAAAGCGTTGCTTTGGTGCGGTTTGAATATTTAAGGAGGTTTTCAAAGTTATTATGAAAAAAGCTCTTGTAATTTTTCTTGCTTTGGCCTTGGTCGGTTCCGTATTTGCGGCCGAACCCGCAGCCGAAGTAAAAGTAGCCGAATTTAAAGGCGATGCATCCCTTACTTTCGGTATCGATTTGGATGCTAAAGAAACCGGTTTCAAAAACGAAACATCGGTAACATTAAAACTCAATCTGCTCAACGGCGGCGACAAGTCGACCACCGGCGACGGCATTTGGGGTGAATTGGTAATCAAAACCGATGACGACACCGACAACTTTATCAAAATAACCAAGGACGATCCCGTTCAGATTCCGATGAAGGTTAAGGTTGACAAAGCTCAAATCAACTTCGGCCCCGTATACATGGGAATCCTTTCCGGCGATTTTAACTACGGCGGCAATTTCTGGTTCCCCAACGCTTTGAACTGGAAAGACGGCGACGATAGGTACAACAGAAACCCCGCTGCAAAACTCGGTTACGACCAGGGCTTTGTACTCGGTTACAAACACAAAGAAGACAAGTTCAAGGTTGAAGCTTCCGTACGCAGCAAGCCCACCGATAAAGTTGCAGCAAGCACCGTAAGAACAGATGCTCCTATCGGCGGCGTTTCTGCAAAAGGTACCAAGTATTATACCATTGTTTTCGGTCAGGAAGTTGAAGCTGTCGGTGACGGTACAAAGACTGTTGGACAGTTATTTACTCCTCCCCTTGCAGCAACCGCTGTAGCGTATACCAAAACCGAAGTTCCCGAAGTACCTGCCAACTACTGGACCAGCAAGTACGCCATGGGTGTCTACGGCGAAGTAAAGCCCATTAAAGACTTGCGCATCGGCGTAGGTGCGGCCTATGTACTCGGCGATTTGAGTGCCAAGGATACTCTTTCAAAAGATATCAACAATGCCGACAACAAGCAGGACATTTCCATGTTTGCAGGTGTGGACTATCTTTTCGACATCAACGACAGCTTCCGCATTCAGCCCACACTCGCTTACACCCTGTACAGTGACTACGTATGGACCAGCGAAAAAGACGGAGCATATGCAAATGCCTTAAAAACCAACAAACTCGGTGCCGGTTTACGCTTCGGCTTCAGAAAGGCAAAGAGCAAAGACGACAACTCTCTGCTCCAGGGCTTCTTTGAAAAAGAAATGGTTTACAACAACGAAGAAAAGAAGGACAAAACCCTTCTTCCCGGTGTAAGCGTTTACAGCGAATTTGATTTTAATGAAGGCGCTATGAAGAAAAATCTTCCCTTGTTGGTTACCTTCTACCCCGGCGAACTCGTAAAGGGTTTGAACGCCGCCGCTTTTGCACACTTTAACCTCGGACCCAAAGCTTCCGAATATGATACTACTACTTACGGCCAGCTTGGATTTGATACCATCATCGGCGGAAAGGGACTGCAGATCGGTGCCGCAGCTTCTTACGACGTAATGGTTAAAGACGTAACCATCGTTCCCGCTCTCGGTATGCTGTTTACCCATGGCAAGGTTGTAGATGTTGCCGACAAAGAAAACACCAAAACTGCCGATCAGTTCCGCCTTGAAGCAAAAGTTGACGTAAAGGGCTTGGTTGACAACACCACCTTTACCTTGGCTTGGGACAAGGGTTCCTTCGGTTCTTACAAAGTTAAGGCCGGCGGTACTTCTTCTACCACTG
Source organism: Treponema sp. HNW (assembly GCF_050320395.1). GTDB lineage: Bacteria > Spirochaetota > Spirochaetia > Treponematales > Treponemataceae > Treponema_C. The sequence continues at coordinate 2,388,138 of NZ_CP144459.1, read as the reverse complement.
CTCAAAACAAAAAGGGTGAAGTTACCCTCAAGGCAAAAATCGCCTTCTAAGGTGTGATTGCTTAAAGTACGGTGCTTTCGGGTACCGTACTTACACCTAAGCCCTGCGCGTAAGTGCGGGGCTTTTTTTATGGCTATGAGGTAAAAAAGTTAACCGCGGGGAGGGCGGAGGATGCAGAGGTTTTAGGAGAGAGGACAGCGGGGTTCTTTTTTCTTTGCGAGCGTGGCGGTCTTTGCGGTAAAGAGAGATAACCGCAAGGAACGCAAGGGGCGCAGAGGGTTTTTAAGGAATCGGGGGCCGGCTTTTTATTTTCTTTGCGTTCTTCGCGGGCTCTGCGGTAACATCTCAACCGCACTTTTCTCTCTTTGCGGGTTTGACGGTCAAAAGATTTAAGATTTCAGATTGACGCGCGGGATACTTATACGCTACTATAGTTAGAAATGCATAACTCTGTAGATACAAAAGCAATGCACGAAAAAAAGTTATCGGGCAAATGATAACTTTATACTGCCGAAAAGACATTTTGTTCGGCATATAAGGTTCGCTGTTATGTTCCGCACATGCGAAACAGGGTTAAGGCGCTTATGCGGTTTTCGGGGCCGCGGATATTTTTATATTATCCGATTCTCGTTATAAAACACATGATTGTGAGCGTACAAACAAGGAAACGTCATGATTAAAGGTCGACTTATAAAACTCTTATCCGGGGCACGGAAATTCGTGTTTCGGCAGGTGCTTGCCTTATGGATATCCCTGCTTTGCCAGATAACGGTTGTTTTTTGCATAACGGATATTGTGCAAAAATTGTTTACGGGTGAAGCGCTTGCCTCTCTTTTTCCCCGGTATGGGGCGGCGGTTTTGCTTTGTTTTGTTTTTCGTTTTGCGGCCGACAGGTTCTATGTGCTTGCATCCCATAAAGCCGGGGCGGACGTTAAGGTTACGCTTCGCTCCCGTATTTACAAAAAGCTTTTAAGTTTGGGTGCTTCCTACAGGGATGCGGTTCCGACCTCGGAAGCGGTACAGCTTGCCTTGGACGGTGTGGAACAGCTTGAAATCTATTTCGGGAAATATCTTGCACAGTTTATCTACAGTCTTCTTGCACCGCTTACCCTTTTTACGGTTTTAGCCTTTGTGAGCATAAAGGCGAGTGCCGTCCTTTTGCTCTTTGTTCCCCTCATTCCCCTTTCGATTGCCGCCATTATGAAGGTTGCAAAATACCTTTTGCGCAAATATTGGGGGATGTATGCCGAGCTCGGCGACAGCTTTTTGGAAAATCTGCAAGGCTTAACAACGCTCAAAATTTATCGCGCGGACGGACAAAAAACGGTTGAAATGGATGCGGAAGCCGAAAAATTCCGGCGCATTACGATGAAAGTGCTTTCGATGCAGTTAAACAGTACGAGCATTATGGACATTATGGCCTACGGAGGAGCCGCTGCGGGAATGATTATCGCTCTTGCTCAATTTGCCGGCAGCGCGGTCGGTCTCGGCGGCTGTTTGATGATTGTTCTTTTAAGCGCGGAATTTTTTATTCCGGTGCGGCTGTTAGGCTCGTTTTTTCACGTTGCGATGAACGGTATGGCGGCTTCCGATAAAATCTTTGCCCTGCTCGATATGCCGGAAGAGGGGAAGCCGTGTTCGGCTTTTTCGGCTCAAAAAGTTTCGCTCGATTTTTCAAAGGTATCGTTTTCATATTCGGCCGACCGCGGTATTTTAAAAGACGTTTCGATACGCTGTAAGCCCGAATCTTTTACGGCAATCGCCGGTAAGTCCGGCTGCGGTAAAAGTACGATAGCCGGGCTGATTATGACGCGGAATAAAAACTATGAGGGCAGTATTCGGTTTAACGATACCGAACTTTCTTCGATTGCCGAGGATTCACTTATGAAAACGGCGACCCTCGTTACGCACGAAAGCTATATATTTAAGGGAACGGTGGTCTATAATCTGCGTATGGGTAATCCCGATGCCTCTGAACAGGACATGAAAAGGGCTTTAAAAAAGGTTAATCTTTCGGATTACTTTGATTCACAGCAAGGTCTTGAGACAATGCTTGCGGAAAAGGGCTCCGATTTATCCGGCGGACAGTGTCAGCGCCTTGCCCTTGCACGCGCCCTGCTTCACGACAGTCCCGTCTATATCTTTGATGAGGCGACTTCGAATATCGATGCGGAAAGCGAAGAAATGATTATGTCGGTTATTAAAACGCTGGCAAAGAAAAAAACGGTTATTTTTATTTCGCATAAATTGTCGAATGTAATCGATGCGGCATGCATTTACATGATGGAAGACGGCAGGGTGATAGAGGAAGGAACTCATGCGCAATTATTAAAGCGTAAAGGGAAATATGCTCTTATGTACAACGAACAGCACAAGCTTGAATCCTATGCGCGGGGGGAAGAATAATTATGCACAACCTGCAAAAAAACTTAAAAAGAAAAAACGGGTTTATAATTATGGCCCGGTTGATAGTCCTGATACGGACCTTGCTTCCGGTTATGTTTTTTGCAATCGTTCTGGGCAGTATCGGCCACCTTTGTGCGATTTCGGTAACGGTTTCGGCAAGCGCGGGTATTCTTCAAATTGCCAAGCCCGATGCCCGGCTTATTCCTTTGCGGATATTGCCCTTTGTACTCATAGCTTCTGCGGTACTGCGCGGTATATTTCATTACGGCGAGCAATACTGTAATCACTATATCGCTTTTAAGCTGCTTGCCGTTATCAGACATAAAATTTTTATAAAGCTCCGCAAACTGTGTCCTGCAAAATTGGACGGCAGGGACAAAGGTAATCTTATTTCGATTATTACATCGGATATTGAATTATTGGAAGTCTTTTATGCGCATACGATTTCTCCGGTTGCTATTGCCCTGATTGTTTCAGCCTGTACGACTTTTTTTATCTGGCAGCAGAGTGCGGCTGCCGGGATAACCGCTTTAAGCGCCTATATAACGGTGGGCGTACTTATTCCCCTTATCAATGCACGGGCGGGTTCGGTTTCCGGCTTGCATTTCCGCAACGCCATCGGGGACTTAAGCGGTTTTGTACTCGATTCTCTGCGCGGCCTTGATGAAACGATTCAATACAGCTGCGGCTCAAAACGCTTGGCCGAATTAAAAAAACGGTCGGCCGATCTTACGGCTATGCAAAAAAAGCTGTCCGGCTTTGAGTCGTATCAACGTTCTTTTACAAACCTCATCATTATCGGCTTTAATGTACTGCTCTTTTGCATTATGCTCCGTTCTTTTATAAACGGAGCATCATCCTTTGAAAATGTCGTATTGGTCGCCGTTACATTAATGAGTTCTTTCGGCCCGGTTGTCGCTTTGTCGAACCTGTCGAATAATTTAATGCAAACCCTTGCAAGCGGCGAGCGGGTTTTAAATCTGCTTGACGAACAGCCGGTTGTCGATGATGTTGTAAACGGTGAGCGGCCCGCTTTAAAGAATATCGGTATTTCGGGCGCGGATTTTTCTTACGGAGATGAAAATATATTACGGAATTTTTCGCTTACAATCCCCGAAAAAAAGATTTTGGGTATTCACGGCCGCTCCGGATGCGGAAAGTCTACCCTGTTAAAACTGCTTATGAGGTTTTGGGATGCGGATTCCGGAAAAATTGAATTTTCGGGAACGGATATACGCAGTGTAGATACCGATTTTCTGCGCTCTGTGCAGTCATATGTAACACAGGAAACGGTCCTGTTCCGCGACACGATTGCAAACAATATTGCGATCGGAAAACCGGGGGCATCGCGCGAAGAAATAATCGAGGCCGCAAAAAAAGCTTCGCTGCACGATTTTATTATAACACTGCCCCGGCAGTACGATACGGAAGTGGGAGAACTGGGCAGTACTCTGTCCGGCGGAGAAAGGCAGCGTATAGGTCTTGCGCGCGCCTTTTTACACGATGCGCCGCTTATGCTTTTGGACGAACCGACAAGCAACCTCGATTCCTTAAACGAGGGAATTATTTTAAAGTCGCTCAAGGAAAAATCGAAAAACAAAACCCTTGTTATCGTATCGCACCGTATGTCTACGTTAAATATTGCGCACGGTATTTTTAAGATGAAAAAAGCCGTACACAAAGAGGAGTGTAAATGAAAAACCCTATTCGCTTTATATGGATTGCAGCCGGCTTTATTTGTTTGGGTGTCGGTTCGGTCGGGGTTGTGTTACCCTTTCTTCCGAGCTTTCCCTTTTTTTTAGCTACCGTTTTTTGTTTTGCCAAAAGTTCAAAGCGGCTGCACGATTGGTTTATAGGAACGGCATTGTACAAAAAACATTTTCAAAGTTTTGTGGAACGTAAAGCGATGGCCCTGCAGACGAAGATTTCGATTTTGATTTCTTTGACGCTGGTATTCGGAACGGGATTCTTTATGATGAAGCGGGTGCCCGTTGCCCGGATTGTTCTTGCCGTTGTATGGCTTTTTCATGTACTCTATTTTGTATTCGCCGTCAAAACGCTAAAACCTGAAACCTGCTGATTTGCAGAGTTTCCGACGGCGTTAAATTGTAAAAACTTTTTTTGTATGCTATACTCGCTCTTATGGCTGATTCTTGTAGAGGGACCCGCAAAAAGCCGTCCCTAAAACTTCTTGCGCAATTATTTGCGGTTTTTTTTAAAATAGGATTGTTTACCTTCGGCGGCGGGCTTGCCATGCTTCCGATGCTTACCGATGAATTGTCGATAAAAAAAGGCTGGGTAAGCCGGGACGAACTCATAGACTATTTTGCCATAGGGCAGTGTACGCCCGGAATTATTGCGGTAAACGTTGCAACCTTTGTCGGCTATAAAAAACAAGCTCTTGTCGGCGGCATTGTTGCAACGCTGGGGATGATAACGCCCTCGATTATGGTTATAACCTTATTGGCCCTGTTTTTTTCCAACTTTGCGGATATTGTTTCCGTGCGTAAAGCTTTTGCCGGTATCAATATAGCGGTTGCCGCACTCTTAACCAAGGTGGTATTTACCTTTGTAAAAAAGGCGGTACATAATCTCTTCCATGTATTGATCATTGTTGCCGCCTTTGTGTCGGTTGTCTTTTTCCGTGTACATACGGTGTGGATAATTGCAGGCGGTCTTTTGACGGGCTTATGCGTTTACCTGTACGAGCTTCGCAAAATCCGGCGAAAAACATCTGCCGACGGCAGTACCGGTGAGGGAGGAAACGAATGACGCTTTGGAGTTTGTTTTGGCGTTTTTTCTTTATAGGCTTGTTTACAATCGGCGGAGGTCAGGTCGCCATAACCCTTATGTATCAGGAATTGGTCGAAAGCGGCATTATAAGCGCAGACCTTTTTTATAACATGCTCGCCGTTTCCGAATCCACGCCCGGTCCTATCGGCATAAATATGGCAACTTATTTGGGAACCGAGATGTTCGGTATTGCAGGCGGCCTTATTACAACGCTCGGTACGGTCAGCCCTTCGATTATCGTTATCGTTATTATTGCCCGATTTTTTACCCGCATGCAGGATACCCTGGCCGTAAAAAGTTTTTTTTCGGTTTTGCGTCCCGCAGCTGCAGGTCTTGTAGCAATTGCCGCCTGGAATGTTTTTAAGATTTCCGTCGTACTTTTAAACAAATCCGAACAAAGCGGTTTGTGGTACGATGCCCTTGAGTTCCCTCGTATTGCGGCCTGGCTTATATTTACGCTCATGCTTTTTAAGACAAAACTGCCTGCAATCCTATATATTGTATTCGGCGCGCTTTTCGGCTTAATTTTTATATAAAGCCTTCGCGCTGTTTGCTTGTATCCTTAAAAAAAAGATATTTAAAGGGGTGTATATCCTGAGGATTGGTAAACCAGCCGCCTAAAACCTCCGTATCGACTGCATTGAGCGAAACCGGATGAGATACGGGAAAAATTACGGCTTCGTCCAAAAGGAGCTGTTCGGCTTCGGCAAGCTTTTTATAGCGCTCGACAGAATCCGTTATAAGAGCCGCTTCATCGAGCAGTGTGTCAAACACTTTCGATGTCCACTCGGTTTCACGCAGGGAAGATGAACTTCTGAACAGTTCCAAAAATGCAAGCGGGTCCGCAAAGTCTCCTATCCACGTATAGGTAAACATATCCGATTCATTTTCGCGCAAACTTTGTAAATACCGGTGCCCGGGAGACGTTTCTATAAAAACGTCTATGCCGCTTTTTTGAAGCGCATCGGCAATCAAAGCGGCTTTTTGTTTCATATAATCGAAGTCGGGAATAGCCAAACGCAAAAGAGGCTTTCCTTTGCGCAGTGTCTTGGATAATTCATCAAGGGCTTCACCGAGAAGGGCTTCGGCTTCGTCGGTTTCGTATATTTCTTCGCCGTAGATTTTCGGATAATCGCTCAGGGGTAAAATGAAGGTTTTTGCGGGAACCGCCGCATTTTGTCGAAGCTCTTCACGGGGAAAAAGAGCTAAAGCGGCTTGTCTCATAAGAGCGTTTTTCCACGGCTCTTTGTGCGCTTTAAAAAAGAAAAATTCGGTGCTGAACTGCGGATAGACAATGATGTCGGCTCGTTTATAGATTTTTTCGGGTTCAATGCCGCCCGTTACCCATTGGGCTTTTCCCGTATTAAAGGCAAAGGTATTTTCTTTTAAATCCTCGCTGTTTATAATTCGTATTGCAGGCAGGGCAACCTTATCGGCGTCGTAATAATATGTATTTTTTTTAAGAAGCAGTTCTTTCGATTTTTGCCCGGCAAGGACAAAGGGGCCCGAATATACGTTTTTATCAACATGTGTAATCGCAAATGCATGGTGACAGAGAATTTTCGGAAGATGCTCGGCCGGCGCATTAAGGCGGACGGCAAGGGTATGTGAATTTTTTACCCGAATATCCACGGCTTCTGCGGCGGCTTTTCCTTCGCGGTAGTCGGCGGCCCCTTTTACGCAGTCCAATAATGAGGCAAAGGGTGCCTTTGTTTCAGGATTCAGCAGGGTAAGCCATGAGCGTACTACATCCTTTGCTTCTACGGCATCGCCGTTACTGAACTTTAAATCGTTTTTAAGAACAAAGGTCCAGGTCTTTCTGTCTCGCGATACACGGAAGCTTTTTACCGCCGCGGGAAGGGCTTCTGCAGTCATCGGGTCGTAAGAAAAGAGTCCTTCGTATAAGCCGTTTAAAATTTGAGCTTCGGAACTGTAATTTGCCGTATGCGGGTTTAAATCGTAACCGTGTACCGAATCGATTATAAGGACTTCCCGTTGTATGTTCGGATTAAAGGCTCTTATATCATCGTCTTTTACGTCCGCATATAAAAAAAACGGCGTAAGCAGTAAAACGCCTAAAAAATATGCGCGTGCATGAGAAAATATGTTTTTTATGTTATACATTTTGGATACCCAGCTTTTGCAGTTGAATTTGTTCGGCAATGTAGGATGCATATTCGGCTTTGCGCTGATTGATTTTTATAAGCGTATTTTTAAGAGAGGTTAATTCGATTTGAATGCCCTTTATTTTACTGCGGTTGGCGGCATTTGCAGCCGTTTTAAAAAACTCATCCAAGCCTTCCATTTGAAGCTGTAAATTATAGCACTCGGATAATTGACGCTGCAGATAGTCGAAAATAAAATTTTCGTCCATTTCCGCCAGTTTATACAGATTCGGCGATTGACTGACCGCAAATGAAGCGTAAAGACGTGTACGTTTCATAAGATTGTCGATAAAAGATGAATAATTGACGGTTTCGGTTTTTACGGTTTGCGTTGAATTGTCCGTTAGTTTAATTTTATACTCAATCGGTTTTTCCGGTATGTTAAAAGCTTTACGAAAGGCTGCCTTCAGTTTTTCCCAAAAACCGGTATGTTCGCTTTGCAAAATATAGTGATTTTCTTCAATCTTCGGGGCGGCTTGCGTGTACTGGGGGGCAAGGGCTCCGAAAAGCTGTACCGCGCTTAAAAGCAGTTTTTTTGTATTTACCTCGGGGCGCTTTTTTTCTTTTTCCTGATCCTGCATTCTCAGCTTGCTTAAAACCGCATCCTGTCTTCTTTCTTTATCCGGTGAGGTTTCTTCTTTTACTATTTCTTCTATGAGTTCCGTATAAAAGGGCTGTTTTCCCATGGCTGATGCAAAATGTTCTTTTATCATATGCAAGCCGTTTCCGGAATTAAACGAGGTTTTTTTAGCTGCAAAGGCCGCAGAATCGAGCACCTTTTTCCGCACTTGCACCTTGTACATTTCTTTTTGAAATTCCGTTATTTCTTTTAGCATGGTATTTATGCGTGCCAAACTCTTGGATATAAAATTTGTAGAATCGTTTAAGACGCTTGTAGAAAGAGGGTCCGAGCTGGATTTTATTGTCGCAAATATTTCGCCTAAACGCCGGCTGTCGTTTTTTGCCGAAGCGCTCATGAGGGAATTCCAACTGATATAGTTATTTAACTGTATCAGTTTCTTGATCGTATCCATGGTTAAGGTTTCAACGGAAAACTTAAAATAATTGCATAAAAATTCGAGAGTGCTTTCATATTCGGACAGTCTGATGCTGAATGCGGCTGTGCGGTCGTTTTCCTGAAAGTCGTCTTTTTCGGGAATCTTTATGTCCGTTATTTTTTTATCCACCTTATACGGATCGGTTTCTATAAATCCTTTTTTTAACAAAAGAGAAAGAACCGTATTAAAAACCGAGCGGTAATTTCTGTATTCATCAACCAGCTTGGGTAAGCCGATAGAATCGAGCCAGGCGCTTTTGCTTTCCGCTGCGGAGTATAAATCATTTTCAAATTCGCTGAAAACACTCATGCTTACATTATCGGCATTTTCGGCCTCCACTTTAAACCTTACGATATACGGCTTTGACCATTCTTCGATTTTATGATATAGTAAAAGGGTATGAGTAAAGCAAAAACCCCTTTTAAAGTCAATCAAAAAATCGTGTATCCCAGTCAGGGTGTCGGTAAAATTATTGAAATTAAAGAAAAAAAATTCAATGAAGAAACCCTCCTGTACTACGTTATGTATTTGGAAGTTTCCGACATGACTATTATGGTGCCCGTAAACCGCTGTACCGAACTGGGTATCCGTGCGATTGTGTCGGCAGACGAAGCTTGGGAAGCGTTAAAAACCATAGGTGAAGATTTTGAACCGATAACCTCGGATTGGAAGCTCCGCTACCAAATGAACCTTGATTTATTAAAAAAGGGGACCATCAGCGATATAGCCATGATTGTCCGTTCCTTATATCACCGCAGCAAGGTAAAAGAATTGCCGATTTTGGAACGCAAGCTTTACGATTCGGCTAAAAAACTGCTTGAAGATGAAATATCCTTCGCCTTGGATAAGTCGCCCGAAGAAGTTGAAGCTCTGATTCATGAAAAACTGGAACCGGCAGGCGGTCAAGCCGAAATCAGACGCGGACCGGTCCTTGCGCGTTTAAGCGATGACGACGAGTTTTTAAATGATGATGAAGACGGCGACATTATTCCTCCCGATGATGACGACGATGACGACGACGACGAATAGGATTGTCCGATGGGAGCACAAAAGCTTGCCCTTGTTTTAACCGCAGCCGGCACTTCCGCACGTTTTTCTTCCGGCCGGGGTTCACCGGCGGCCGACTCGGTCAAAAAAGAATACGAAGCCTTACAATCGCCGCTTTTTCCCGAACAAAAAGGCGGTACCGTTTTATCCTGTGCCGCCGATGCCTTTTTAACTGCCCTCGATGATGAGCCGAACTTTATTTTTTCACGCCTGATTATCACCCTCCCGCCCTGCCGGGGACACCGTGCAAAGGCTTTGAAGGCTTTACGTGCAAGTGCTTGTACCCTGCGCATGCTTGAAAAGGCATCGCTTGAACCCGAATTTGTCGAAGGCGGATCGGACAGACGAGAGTCCGTATTGCGCGCTCTTGAACACCTTGCAGGCGGCAATGAGCCCGATATTGTGCTTGTGCATGATGCCGCCCGGCCCTTTGTAAGTCCTGCGCTCGTGCATCGCGTTTTGGAGCTTTGTGCCGAAAAGGGAGCGGCCGCCCCCGCCGTGCCGCCGGTAGACACATATAAGGAAGCCGAACAAACCGACGGGCGCATTGTACGCCATTTGGAGCGTTCGCGTTTAGCCGCCGTACAAACGCCGCAGGGGTTTTATTTTAAGCCTCTTTTGGATGCTCACAGAAGGGCCTGCAGCGATTCAAAATCCTACACGGACGATACCGAAATTTGGGGTGCTTATGCAGGCGACGTATTTTTATGCGAAGGAGAGCGGTCGAATATGAAAATTACTTATAAAGAGGATTTGCCTTCTTCCCCTGCAGTTTCGGTTTTACCTGCCGTACCCGTTTACAGAACCGGCTTGGGAACCGATACCCACCGCTTAGTCGAAAACCGTCCGCTTTTAATCGGCGGCGTTCATATTCCCTTTGAAAAGGGAGAACTTGCACATTCCGACGGCGACGTACTGCTCCACGCAATTACCGATGCCCTTTTGGGGGCGGCCGCACTCGGCGATATAGGAGAGCTTTTTCCGCCTTCCGATAATCGGTGGAAGGATGCGGATTCCGCCCTTTTACTTAAAGCCGCTTGGGAGCGCGTGCAAAAAGCCGGTTGGCTTCTGGAAAACCTTGACTGCGTTATTACGATAGAAAAGCCTAAGATGCTGCCCTGGCGCGCCGCGGTACAAAAACGCATCGCCGGAATCCTGGGCTGCGAAACCGGACGCATTTTTGTAAAAGCGAAAACCGCTGAAGGTATGGGCGATATAGGCGAGGGTAAGGCTGTCGGCGCGCAGTGTGTTTGTCTGTTACGACTGCATGCCGACTGAAAGACTCTTATGCGACGTATGCTTCGAGTCTGTTCATGCGCTGCGGATGCTGTAAGCGGCGTATAGCCTTTTTTTCGATTTGGCGTATGCGTTCCTTCGTTAAATTAAACATGTCGCCGACTTCTTTTAAGGACATGGAAGAGTTTCCGTTTAAACCGAAGCGGAAGCGCAATACGTCGGCTTCTTTTTCGCTGAGGGTGCCGAGAACGTTGTCTATATCCTCTTTCATTGTAACCTTTATGGCCGCGTCTTCCGGATTTTCGTACTGTTCATCGGGTAAAAAGTCGCCCAAACTTGCGCTGTCCTGCTCCGATGCGCGCACTGCCGAATCCAGGGACACCATGTCGCGCGAAATGTTGATTATTTCACGTACGTGGCTTCCGTCCATATTCAATAACTCGGCAACTTCGGCTATTTCTTCTTCATCGCTTTTGTTTCCGCTGATGATCTTCCGCGCCTTTTCGATCTGTACCAATTCGTTTGCGCGGTTAAGCGGCAGGCGGATGGCGCGGGATTTTTCGCAAATGGCCTTTAAGATTGCCTGGCGTATCCACCATACCGCATATGAAATAAAATGGTAACCCTTTGATGCATCGAAGCGTTCGATTGCGGTTAAAAGTCCGATATTTCCTTCGCTGATAAGGTCGGTCAAGTCCAAGCCGCGGTTTTGATATTTTTTTGCCACATTTACGACAAAGCGCAGGTTTGCGTTTACGATTTTATGTTTCGCATTACGGTCTCCCGCTGCCGCCTTGAGCGCCAATTCGTTTTCTTCTTCCCTTGTCAAAAGGGGGATTTTATTTATATCTTTAAGATAAAGAGCCAATACGTTATCGTTGTTTGCCATTGTTTTCTCCTGTTATGTATATACATGCAGGAATCGTGCCAACTTTGATTTAAAAAAAGGCTCTCAATTGATTGTATTATAACGAATTATATATTGAAAAAAAAAGAGAAAAAAAACGATATTTAAATAGGGTCAAAATAATACAGGTCGATTTTTCTTTCGTATGATTGCATCTTTTTGACACAATATCGATAAAGTATGTAAAAATCGGGCCGTCATAGGTAAACGGGTAAGAGTAATTTAAAAGAATCGATTTTCAAAGCAGCATCAATCTCTTATAATTTAATATAACGATAATCGGTTAATTCGGCAAATCATTTTGCAAAAACAATCGAATATGGTATACTGTAAGCGCTTTAATACAGGAGGATATATGGCTGACGATTTTTCTTTTGAAATTACACAATCTATCGGTGAACTGTCGAAAAGCAAGGGCGGCTGGGCCCTTGAATTGAATATGGTGTCCTGGGGCGGCCGTGACGCAAAATACGATTTACGCAGCTGGTCTCCCGACCATCAAAAAATGGGCAAGGGCATTACAATGACAAGAGAAGAGTTGGGGGCTTTAAAAACGCTGTTAAATACCATGGACGTTTAAGACGGGCCGTCCCTTGCGGACAACCAGAGTATAGAGCATAAGCTCCAGTTCGGTATCCTCGGCGCTTTTTCCGTTTTTGCGTATGCTCATGTCGGTACGTGAAAGCAGGGCCAGGCAGGCGCTTGTTTCAATCATATTCCACATACGGGCGGCGGCCTGATATTGGGCTTGCATTTTTTTACCCGCAAAGCCGTTTATTTTTAAATCGAAGGCGCCTGTTTTTCCTTCTTTGTAAAGCGTATGCCACAGCTTTAATTTTCTAAAACAATAGGTAAGCCCGGCGATAAGCTGTACCGAAGACGATTCCTTTGAATGGCGTATGTACTGTAAAATCGCCAATGCGGAACTCAAGCGTTCGGCAGCGCTTTCCTGTTCGCACAGTGCGGCAAAAAGCGTAAAGGCCGATTCCCGGCGGCTTCGCGTTAACACGGCTTCAACGTCTTCCGTTGTAATGCGGTGATTTTTTTCAAAGCAAAGGGAAAAACGGGAACACTCGGTACGCAGCGCTTCGGTATTGTTTTCAACCAGGTCCAAAATCGTGTCGACGGCGTCGGCGTCGGCGGAAAATCCCTGTTTTTTTAAAAGATTTTCGACCCAGCTGTTTTTTTGTTCTTCAAACATTTCCCAAAAAATAATGCGGTTTTCTTTGGGAACAATGTTTTCCAATTTTTTATCGACGGATATTTCATCGGATTCCAAGATAAGCCATGAGCCGTCTTCCGTCTGCTTTTGTTTGGCAGCTTCGGCGGCCCATGAAGCGATAAGCTCGATATCGGCCTTTAATTTTATCTGTTCGGCCGAACGCAGCAGGATAAAACGTGCCGCCGCAAACAGCGAAGCGTTTTGTAAAAGCGATATAACATCCGCAATACGGGTTTCGCCTGCATAAAAGCTGTATTCGTCTATTTGACCGAAAATTTTGCGGGCCTTTTCACGGTACTGTTCTACGGTATCTTTTCTCCGGCCGAGCTCCGGTCCCGTAAAAAGCCAAATGGGAGCGGCCGGCATCAGTAATTCCTTATAATATTCGACAAAACGCCTAAGATTTTAACGTTTTGGCAGTATATGGGGCTGTACGCTGCGTTTTCGGCTTGCAGCCGTATACGGGAGGGTTCTTTAAAAAATCGTTTTAAAGTAACCGAATCTTCTATAAGGGCGACGACAATGGTGCCGTTTGAAGCGGCTTCCTGCTTGCGGATAAGGGCCAAGTCTCCGTCCAAAATACCCGCATCCTTCATGCTGTCGCCGCGCACATAGAGGGCAAAGTAGGCTCCTTCTTCTTTTATAAGGGAAGAGGGTACGTATACGCAGCCGTTATAATTTTCGTCGCAAAAAACGGGAAGGCCTGCCGCAACGGTTCCCAAAACGGGTACGCGCTTCGGGCGCTTGAATTCGGGATCGTCTATAAGCACCTTTAAAGAACGCGATCGTCCTTCGGCCGGAGCTATATAGCCCTTTTTGCGCAAAGCCGTAAAGTGATCCTGAACGGCTTTTACCGAGATGGAAAAATGTTCCGCGGTTTCGCGCACCGTCGGCGGGCAGGAATTTAATTCCGTAAAAGAGGTGATAAAATGTAAAACTTCCTGTTGCCGGGACGTCGGTTCTTTCATAAAAGCTTATTCTTCTTCGAATTTATTTTCAAACAGGGTTTCAAGTGCCGTTACCGCTTCTTCGGCATCCGCTCCTTCGGCTTTGACCGTAATGGTCGTATTATAGCCTGCGGCCATCGTAATAACGCCCATAATCGACTTTGCATTTACCACGGTTCCGTCCTTTTCCATAAGAACTTCGGATGCAAATTTATTTGCGGTTTGGGCGATTAAAGCCGCCGGGCGTGCGTGAATGCCGGCCCTGTTTCTAACGGTTAATAATTTTTCAGCCAAAGTAAACTCCTCCGGGCAAACCGGCATAAAGGCCGGAGCGCCTGTCAATATGAATCATAGCCGCCGTGTGAGGCGGTTTGTGCTTCTCCGCTTTCTATCCAACGCAGCACGTTTTGGTTAAAATCGCGTGCCGAGTGGTATCCCATTGTTTTCAAACGCTCGTTCATAGCCGCGGTTTCCAAAATGATGGGAATATTGCGTCCGGGTTTTACCGGAATTTCCAAGGCGGGTATCTTTACGCCGAGCAATTCTTCGGTTTTTTGACTCGTACCGAGCCTGTCGTAGACTTTTTGGGCGTCCCATTCTTCAAGTTTGACAACCATTTGCACTTCTTTTTGCTCTCGAATGGCGCCGACGCCGTATAATTGCTGAATATTGATGATACCCAAACCGCGTACTTCCATGTGGTGGCTTATCATTTTGTTTGCGCCTTGTCCCAAAAGAACGTTTCCGTTTACACAGCGGATGTTTACGATATCGTCGGCAACGAGGCGGTGTCCGCGGTGTACCAATTCAAGAGCGGTTTCGCTTTTTCCGACGCCCGAATCACCGAGGATGATGATACCTATGCCGTATACTTCCACCAGAACCCCGTGAATGCTTTTTCGCGGCGCAAAGATATCGGAAAAGAGGCGCAGTAAGCGTCCGGAAAAATCGGTCGACTCCAGGTCCGTTTGCAAAACCGGACAGCCGGCCGCATCTGCAAGGCCGGTAAATACCTTCGGCGGCACGAGGTTGTGAGTAAATACACAGCAGGGAATATGGTAGGAAAATAAGTGATGTACGTTATCGAGTATGCCGCCTTGGATTAATTTTTCCAAATAAGCGGTTTCTCCGCGTCCGAAAACCTGCACTCTTTGGTAGCCGAAAGATTCGAAAAAACCGGAGAGGGCAAGACCGGGGCGGTTTAAATCGGGCAGGGTAATCTCCCTGCCCAACCCGCTCCTTCCGCACAGGCAGCGCAGATTGAGCGAATTGTGGCCTTTTAAGTCGAAATCGAGAAGATCCAAAACGGTAAAACTTTTTTCAGCCATACAGAACTATACACTTAACGGCAAAAATTTTCAACCGCTTTATGTTTTCTGTTGGATTTTATCTTTTTCTTTTTTAATTTTTTGGTCAAGCATATCCGTAAGCTTATTTAAGCCCGATGCAAACTCATAATCCTCCGTAGAAACATGGGCCGTCATACCCCAGCGGAAATTAAGCGTTGTATCGAAAATATACTTTTTATCTTCTTTGACCCTAAAAAGTACGTCGACGAGTAAATCTTCAGCGTACTTGATACGTTCAAGTTTTTTTGCAATTAAATCGGACTGATCTTTGTCAAGCTCAAAACCTACCGCATTGATTGTTATGTCCATGCCTTCCTCCTGAGTACAGTATACACCGACTTTTATAATCGGTCAAATGAAGATTCTATATTAAGCTCATTACGGTATTTTGCAACTGTCCTTCGCGCAATCGAAATACCCTCCTTGCCGAGCAGTTCGGCAAGTTTTGAATCGGAAAGCTTTTTCCCGCCTTTTTTTTCGCTTTCTTCGATAATTTCACGCAAACGGTGTTTTACGGCTTCTTGAGAAGAGGGGGCGGGACGCGGCGTTTTTTGTGCACTTTCGGCATCCTGTCCGCCTTGACGTTCGAGGGCGTTCGTAAAAAAATGTTTTATTTCAAACAGTCCCCATTCGCATTGCAGGTATTTTCCGTTTGCAATGCGGGAAACGGTTGTTTCATGAACTCCTATTTCTTCGGCTATATCTTTCATGCGAAGGGGACGTAAATTACCCGGTCCCTTATCGAAAAAATCGTATTGACGGCGCACGATTGCTTCGGCTGCCGAATATACGGCCTTATTGCGTAAGCGGATGTTTTGTATAAAATTGTGCGCTTCCCGTACCGCCTTATCGGCAAATTGCCGCGATGCAATATCGGTGCCTTGTTCGGAAAGTTCCTTGTATACGGGAGAAACGGCGATTTCGGGTATGCCCTGTCCGATAAACTCGATAACAAAGGCGGACTTCCTTTCGGCGCTTTCCCGTTCGTTTACACGGCGTACGGCGATTTCAGGTACCGCAAATTGGATGGAAGTTCCCGCTTCGGAAAACTGGCGTGCGGGAAAGGGATCGAGCGTTCGTATAAATGCCAAAGCCTTGTCGAACTCTTCCTGAGAGCATGCAACCTTACGCTCGTTCAGGGTTTTGCACATGAGGGTACTGCGTTTTTTTTCAAGGATGTCGAAATGCGACTTTAAAATAAGCAGGGCAAGTTCGTTTTCTTTTTTTTCGCCGTTTGACGGCTCTTCGCTGCGATTTTCGTTTGCCGCATCGATTTTCAATTCCGCCTGTACAAAAAGACTTTCACGTAAATCGGTACAGGCCGTTCCTTGAGGATCCAGACGGCGGACGATATGCAGCATTTCGTTTAAAAGGCTCAAGGGGTCGTCTACGGTAAGCAGAGATTCGGGAGGTGTGTTATGATAGCCGCGAGAATTCAGGTTTTGAATAATACGCTCCCCTATACGCTGTTGGTCGTCGGTTAAATGCAAAAGCGATAACTGCGACAATAAATGTTCCTGCAGCGATTCGGAATGAGCGGGCGCGCTTTCCATAAAGGCCTGCCATGCGTCGCTTTCGGCCGAACTTCCCGTACCTTTCCTTCGGCTTTCGGAGCTCCGAAAGATTTCGGAGTGAACGGAACGGCCGCTTTCTTTTACTATTTCGATGGCGGGATTTTTTTCGGCTTCTTCGTAGATATGCTCACGCAAATCTTCTATGGGCATGGCAATCAAATTGATTGCCTGAATCATGCGCGGCGACAAGCGCATTGTTTGCTGAAGCTGTTGACTGTAATCGAGGCGCATTGCGGCCACCCGTTCCTCCTTATGATCAAAGTATAGCATACTTATTTTTTTTACGGTATACTCGAATTATGGATATTTTTAAAAAATACGGACTTTATATGCCGGAGATTTTACTCCCCGCCGCCGAAAAAACGAGTGCCTGGGCGGTAGTCGCCTGCGACCAATATACGCAGGATAAGGCCTATTGGACGGAAGCCGCACGCATTGCGGAGGGAAAGCCTTCGGCTTTGCACATTATTTTACCCGAGATTTATTTAAACGAATTATCTCAAGCCGAAAAAGAAAAAGCCGTGTCTTCAATACAGACCAGGATGAAAGACTACCTTGGAGGCGGTGTTTTTGCTCCCCCCCTTAACGCCTTTATCTACGTCGAGCGTACCACCGCTTACGGGCGCCTTCGCAAAGGCCTTGTTGCCTCTATAGATTTGGAAGATTATGAATGGAAAAGCGGCACCAAGGCGAAGATCCGCGCAACCGAAGCGACCATCGTGTCGCGCATTCCGCCGCGTATTGCAATCCGCAAGAACGCTCCGCTTGAAAGTCCGCATATTATGCTTTTGGTTAACGATAAGAAGTGTTCTTTTATAGAAAAAACCGGTGAAATTGCAAAGCGCGAAGGCGGCCCCCTTTACGATGTCGAGCTGATGATGGGGGCGGGGCATATAAGCGGCAGGGCAGTCTCTTCAGCGGATGCCCTTTTTCATATGGAAAAAGCGCTTGCTTCAATAGCCGCCGAAAATATCGACAGTGCAGGCAATGTATTTATGTTTGCCGTCGGAGACGGAAATCATTCGCTTGCAACGGCAAAGGCCGTATGGGACGAGCTTAAAAAAAGCCGCGGCGGTATTGAGCAAAACGGAAGTATAGCGGTTCCTCAGGGCTTGGAAAATCATCCTTGCCGCTATGCCCTGGTTGAAATTGTAAACCTCTATGATGAAGGGCTGACCTTTGAACCGATTCACCGCATCGTATTTGAAGAAAATGCACGCTCTCTTGCATCCTTTGTGCAATCGAAGCTGGGAGGAAAACTTGAAGTATGCGCATCCGAAAGCGATTTGATGCAAAAAACCGCCTCTTCTGCCGGCAAAACGGCTGTGTTCGGCTTTGCTTCCGCGCAAGACGGATTTTTAAGTTTGAGTGTTGAACTTGACTGTCTTGCGGTAAGCGCCTTACAGCCCGTTTTGGATACGCTTATCGGGCAAAAGTGCGAAACAAGCTGCGTTACTACGGGAAATAAAGAATTAATCGATTATATACACGGTGCCGAAGACGTTCTCCGTCTTGCACGAGAGCATGATAAAACGGCAGTCCTTCTTCCGCCTATAGAAAAAGCGAGCTTTTTTACAACCGTGGAAAAATACGGTTCTTTGCCGCGCAAAAGTTTTTCGATGGGGGAGGCGAGCGAAAAACGCTTTTACTTTGAATGCAGGCGCTTGGAAAAAGACTGACAGGGGCCTTTACTTTTTTTTTAAAGTATGCTAATGTCTTGTATCCGGTTGTTCCGGTATGCCGGCGTGGTGGAATGGTAGACACGATAGACTCAAAATCTATTGCTCGCGAGGGTGTAAGAGTTCAAGTCTCTTCGCCGGTACAAAAATCGGAGTTTTAATTTCTAAAGCTTCTTTGTTTTTTCTTCCAAAAACAGACGGTGTTCTTCGTCCAAATAGGGCGAAAGCCGCGTGCGCACTTCTTCGTGGTAGGCATTGAGCCAGTCGATTTCCTTTTGCGACAAAATGCCGGGCACAAGGGGCCCGGTGTCTATCGGGCAAAGGGTAATCGTCTTAAAGCGGTAAAATTCTCCCGACCGGGTTTTTTCCGCCGGAACGGTTACAATCAGGTTTTCGATACGGATACCGTATTTCCCCGCCGCATAGTAGCCCGGCTCGTTTGAAGTAACCATGCCAAGTTTGAGCGCTTCGTTGATAGGGCGCTTTGAAATCGACTGCGGCCCTTCGTGTACGGGCAAAAGATAGCCGACCCCGTGTCCCGTTCCGTGATTGTAATCCATGCCGCGCTCCCACAGGGGAAGGCGGGCTATCGTGTCGAGGGAAAGGCCTGCTGCACCCGCTTTAAATTGAGCGAGGGCAAGGCGGATATGAGATTGAAGGACGAGGGTGTAGCTTTCTTTTTCCTGTGCGGTAAGGGGGCCGAGCGGAACGGTACGCGTAATATCGGTGGTGCCGTTTATATAGTGGCCGCCGCTGTCCAAAAGCAAAAAGCCTTTCGGTTCCAAAAGCGCGCTTCCCTGTTCGGCGGGGGCATAGTGAACGATTGCCGCGTTCGGCCCGTATGCGCTGATGGTTTCAAAACTCGCTTCGATAAAGTCCTTTCCTTCGGCTCTGAACTCCAAAAGCTTTGTGCTCACATCGTATTCGCTGATTCCGGGGTTGTTTGCCGTACCGGCGGCATATGCCGAGACATTGTCTTCAATCCATTTAAGGATTTTTACCATTGCAGCCCCGTCTTTTTCCATCGCTATATCGAAGTTGCGCAATTCCGTTTCGTTCTTTGAAGCCTTCATAACCGAACTTATGTTTAAGCCCTGTACAATGCGCGCTTTTATTTTTGAGCGTACATAGACGTTGGTGCGTGCGCTGTCGATATAAACAGTTCCTTTGAGTTTTTCCGCTTCGGAAAAAGCCGCTTCATAGGGGGCGACGGTAACGCCCTCTTTTTCCAAAAATGAGCGTACTTGGCCATTGATTTGTTTTTCGTTTATAAAAAGAACGGCCCGCGTCTTATCAATCAATGCGTATGAAATAAGGACGGGATTGCAGGGAATGTCGTTTCCGCGTATGTTAAAAAGGTAGCACACGTCTTCGCAAGAACCGATAAGGGTTGCGTCCGCCCCTTTTTCGGCGAGGCCCGCCCGTACTTCGGCGATTTTTTGGGAGGCGCTTTTTCCCGCATATTCGTTACCGAGAATAAAGGCTTCGCTTAATACGGGTTCGGGGCGATCCTTCCAAACATCGCCTACAAGGTCGCGCCCGGTAACGAGTTCCATGCCCTCAAGTTCTTTTTGCATAGCCTCGTAGTTTTGAAGAGAAACAACCTTTCCGTCCATACCGATTTTGGCACCCGCCTTGAATTCGGATTTAAGAAAAGCGTTCAGTGTCGGAATACCCGGTTCTTCCATTTTGAACAAGGTTATGCCGCTTCCTTTAAGCTGATATTCGGCTTGCAAAAAATAGCGCCCGTCCGTCCACAAGCCCGCCTTGTCTGCGGTTACAAGCAGGGTACCTGCCGAGCCGGTAAAGCCGGACATAAATTCGCGGGTTTTATAGGGTGCCGGCAAATACTCGTTTTGGTGCGGGTCGGATGAGGGGATAATATATGCGTCAAACTCGCATTCTTTCATCTTTTGCCGCAGGGCGGCAATACGTTCGGGAATATTCATATTAACCTCTTTTTACGCTCTTTTAAGCCGCCTCGTGCAAACCTAAATGCCGGCGAAGCGGGTTTCAACCTTTTCTTTTACGTAGGCGATAAAGTTTTCAACCTTCATAAGCTCTTGGGGGCGGCCGTCGCGGAAACGCACGGCAATGCTCGCAGTTTCGGCTTCTTTTTCGCCTGCAACCAGCATATAGGGTATTTTTTTTAGCTGGGCGGTTTTTATTTTGCCGTTTATGCGGTCGCTTCCGAGATTTATATCGCAGCGGATACCGGCCGCTTTGATTTTTTCGAACACTTCTTTTGCGTAAGTCTCGGCCGCAGGAGAAACGGGAATAACGACCGCCTGCTCATATTGCAGCCATGCGGGAAGGGCGCCCGCGTAGTTTTCAATCAAAATGCCGATAAAGCGTTCCAAAGACCCCAAAACCGCGCGGTGAAGCATAACCGGATGGTGCTTGATGTTATCTTCTCCGACATATTCGGCATTTAAGCGTTCCGCCGACGGAAGCTGGTAGTCGACTTGGATCGTACCGCATTGCCATCCGCGGCCCAAAGCGTCTACAAGGGTAAACTCCAGTTTAGGGCCGTAAAAAGCGCCTTCTCCGGGCTGTAATTCGTAACTTAAGCCCGCTGCCTTTGTCGCGTCTTCCAAGGCTTTTTCGGCCCTGTCCCATACCTCGTCGGTACCGACGCGCAATTCCGGCCGCGTTGAAAATTTAACGAGAATCTTATCTTCGCCGAAGCCGAAATCCTTATACATATCTTTTAAAAGGCGGCAAAAACGCGCCACTTCTTCGCCGATTTGAGCTTCGGTACAAAAGATGTGCGCATCGTCCTGCACAAAGCCGCGTACGCGCATAATACCGTGAAGGGCGCCGGAAGCTTCGTTTCGCGTGCAGGAGCCGAATTCGGCCATGCGCAGGGGCAAATCCTTGTACGAGCGTATGTGCTGTTTGAAAATCTCAACGTGTCCGGGACAGTTCATCGGTTTAAGGGCAAAAAGGCGCTTTTCGCTTTCGGTGATAAACATATTTTCCTGATACTTTGCCCAGTGCCCCGAACGTTCCCACAAAGAACGCGGCATAACGTAGGGGGTTTTTACTTCCACATAACCGTCCGCTTTGATTTTTTCGCGCACGTAATCTTCGATTATACGGTACACCGTCCAGCCGTTCGGGTGCCAAAAGATTTGCCCCGGATTTTCTTCGTCTATATGGAAAAAATCCAACTGCTTGCCGATTTTGCGGTGATCGCGCTTTTCGGCTTCTTCGAGCATCGTAAGATAGGCTTTTAAATCGTTCGGCTTTTCAAAAGACAGCGCGTAAATGCGGGTAAGCATGGGACGTTTTACGTCTCCGCGCCAATAAGCGCCTGCAGTTTTTAAAAGCTTAAAAGCCTGGGCGTTTATTTCTTTGGTATTTGCGACGTGAGGGCCGCGGCATAAGTCGGTAAAATCGCCGTTGGTGTAAATCGATATTTGTTCGGTTTCGGGTAAATCGTTGATAAGCTCGATTTTATAGTCTTGGCCCGCGAACAACTTCAAAGCTTCATCGCGGCTTACGACTTTTTTTACAAAATCGTGCGGGGTTGATAAAATGCGCCGCATTTCTTTTTCGATTTCGCCCAAATCTTCTTCTTTAATGGGGCGGCTCAAATCGAAGTCGTAATAAAATCCCGTGTCGATTGCAGGCCCGATGGCGACCTTGGAACCGGGAAAAAGTTTTAACACCGCTTCGGCCATAACGTGCGCCGTGCTGTGGCGGATAGTATAAAGTTTATCGTTTTTTTGCTCGTTTTCCATAATAGTACAGCATATAGCGTTCACAAAAGAGTGTCAACGGCATAACATCGCACGTCCTGTGCGATGTTATGCGACAAGTTTTAGGCGGGAGGCCGCCTAAAACGTCGGGCAACATGAGGCTTTTGCCGCCGTCCATGGCGGAAAGTACACAAGACAAAAGGAGGGGAGGACGTTATGCCGCAAACTAAGCCAAAACGGACTTATAAGGATTCGGTGTTCGCGGATTTATTCGGAGCGGACAAGTCGGCAAAGTCAAACTTTTTGTCACTATATAACGCATTGAACGGAACACAACTGACACTCGACTGCGAGCTGCGTCATATCAGATTGGAGCAAATCCTGTATATGAACTTTTATAACGATGTGTCTTTTCTTGTGGATAACAAAATCATTGTACTTGCGGAGCATCAATCAACGGTCAATCTGAATATGCCGTTTCGGTTTTTGGAATATGTCGTCCGTTTGTATGAGCAAATACAAAATCCGCGTGATAAGTATTTACGCCGTTTGGTTAAAATTCCGACACCTGAGTTCTTTGTCTTTTACAACGGTGAAGAAGACGTTCCGGAATATAAAACGCTAAAACTTTCCGACGCTTTTATGACGGCCGGCTCACAACCGAACCTTGAACTCATTGTCGAGGTGGTGAATATCAATCAGGATAAAGCACATACAATTCTTGAGCAGTGTAGACCGCTTGCCCAGTACAGTTTGTTTGTAGACACGGTGCGAAAACACCTCAAGCTTGACAGGGAAAAAGGCTTTGAAAAAGCTGTACAGGAATGTATAAATAATGATATACTTAAAGAGTACTTGGAGCGCAAATCACGGGAGGTAATGAATATGTTGTTGGCGGAATACGATTACGCAACCGATATAGCGGTTCAAAGAGAAGAAGAACGTGAAATAGCCTTGGAAGAGGGCGCCCGCCAAAAAGCCCTGGAAACGGCACGGCTTATGAGGCTTGAAAATCTCGGCATTGACTTAATTTCAAAGGTTACCGGTTTGTCCGAAGAGGAAATCGCAGAGCTGTAAGGCGAGGCTTTTTTGCGGTCAGATTAGTCAAGAATACAATAAAGCGTTTTAATCGGGGCGCTGCGGGGTGTCCCCGCAGAGGGGGCCCCGCAGAGGGGGCAGCGGAAAAGCCGCAGGCTTTGAAGCGAGGGGGAGACTTCCCCCCGTGATCCCGGTCTATCTAAAGGGATTTTCGCCTCCCAGCGAATCGCACAGTTCTTTTTCAAAGTCTTCTTTTAAGGACGTTTCTATAAGGCCTGCGGCGTGTACGCGTTCGCCGAAGGTTTCGGTCAGGTCTTTTACGTTGAATTTTTTGAACAGGCGTTTGCAGTGCTCGTAAGCTTCGTAGGAGAGGTTAAGTTCAAAGGGGGCGCGAAGGATAAAGGCTTCGGTTTTTGCCGTTTGCAGCACAAGCTTTGCCGCTTCGCTGTAGGCTTTGACCAGGCCGCCGGTTCCCAAGAGGGTGCCGCCGAACCGGCGTGTTACCGTAAGCAAAATGTCCGTACAGCCGAAACCTTTAAGCACGTCGAGCACCGGACGTCCTGCAGTGCCGGAGGGTTCTCCGTCGTCGGACATACCGCATATTTCGGCTGCCCGGCCGAGGACAAAGGCGTGTACGATGTGGGACGCGTCGGCGTATCGCTGTTTTTGCTCTTTAAGAAGGCTCCGCGCTTCGGCTTGGGAGTGTACCGGAAAAACTTCGGCTAAAAAACGCGACTTTTTTACAATCAGTTCGGCTTGAGCGCTTTCGCACAAAATGTTCACAAATCATCATCCCCGGAGCTTGTTTTTGCGGAATCGGATTGTGTGTCTGCGGAGGAGGCGGCCGTATCGGCGGGGGCGGATATTTCTTTATAAG
Organism: Treponema sp. HNW; assembly: GCF_050320395.1. Taxonomy (GTDB): domain Bacteria; phylum Spirochaetota; class Spirochaetia; order Treponematales; family Treponemataceae; genus Treponema_C. Next base: position 2,364,136 of record NZ_CP144459.1, on the reverse strand, counting down.
CGGATTTTGTTCGGCCGGTTTCAGTGTCTTGCCCCGGTTTTACCGCCTCATAAGCCGCGGCAAAGGCTATGCTGATTCTGATAAGGCTTATATACAAAGAAAGGGTGGACAATACGCGGACAAGCGATAACGCGAAGGCTGAAACGGCTCCGCCCCTTTGGCCCATAATCGCCGGAAAGATAAACGAAAGAAGGGCAAATAAAAGATACAAGCCGCCGCTTTGTACGCACAAAAGAAAAAAATCGAAGCGCTTTTTTTTCATCAGGGCGGAACTTTTGCGCAGCGCCTGTCCGACGCTCAGTTTTGAATCCTCATACAAAAAAAACCAGGTAAAGGCGAATTGCAGATATATAAAGGCTAAAACGCACAGCGAAAGAATAAGCAAGGCGGCGAATAAAAGTTCTGTATGCCGGGTAAAAAAATCGGCGGCGGTAACATATAAAAGCGCCCCTGCGGCGAATATGATAAGCATATAAAGCGCGACAAAAAAGAGGGCGGTTTTAAGGGCGCGGGAAAAATCGCGGAAACCGCTGAACAGATGGCCGAGGACTGCCCGCTCTTTTTTGTACATTAAAAGCACCATGACAAAAAAGCCGTAGAGTAATATATTGTTTAACAGGGTTACGGCAAAGCCTGAAAAAAGGGCGGCCGCAAACACTGCCGGGTTTACCGCACCCGATGCCAAAGCCGCCCCCAGCGGTGCGGAAGCGGCTCCCAATGCGGCATAGGATATAAGGCCCATGAGCATCATGGTCAGGGCGAGTTTGGGTATGTTTTCCGCCGAACAGCGGTGTATGTTTACAAGCAAGTGTTTAAACGAATTCACGGCCTTCCTCCCGTTATTCTTTTTTTGAAGCTGCGGTTTTTGCAACAATAAGCTTTTCGGTTTCGCGCGCTGCAAGGCGTACTCCGATTGACTTTAGGCCCTTTTCTTCGTAGTCGGCGGCATTAAAGGTTTCTTCAAGGATTTTAAGGCGCGGTTTTTGCACGTATTTAAGCGTAAACTCGAATTTTTTGCGCGTGTCCACGTGAAGCAGTTCCATTCCCTCCGGCATAATAAAATAATCGCGGTTTAATATAAATTGGCTTATGCGGCAGCGCTTGATAAAACAGTACTTTGTTTTCGGGTCGCGGAAAATCACGGTAAAAAGAACCTTCGCCAATTCTTCTTTATCGGCCGAACCGCAATAGCGCAAGCCCTTGTCGGTAAACAGTTTGTCGGGAACATCGCAAACGGTGTAAATGCCGCTTTTCCGTAAAATCAGTATGCGGTCGTAGGGCGACACTTTAAACAGTTCGGTGCCGGTGGGAACGGCGGTTCCCAAATAGCCGGTTTTCGAATCGTAGCGAAGGGCGGTGTCTTTTTTTACCACTTCGCGCACATCGACTTGAGTAAAGCCGGTAATTTCGGTTTTACGCCGTGTTTTTTCTTCGTCCAGTTTTGCCAAAATCCCGTCAAGCCAGCTTATAGCGTAGGCGGTAAGATTTTTTAAAAGTTTGGCAATCTCTTTAAGGCGCGCATTTATTTCTTCGACTTCCTGACGGTTTTTGTTTATATCGTAAAGCGATATGCGGCGGATGGGAATCTTCAATAAGGTTTCCACGTCCTCTTCGGTTACGGGACGGATTAATTCCGCGGCAAAGGGCTTAAAGCCTGTGATAACGGCTTTTACAACCGTTTCGGCCGTTTTCATTTGCTCTATTTTTTTGTAAATGCGCTCTTCAATAAAAATACGCTCAAGGGTGCGCAAGTGCAGGCGGTCGGTAAGGTTCGCCTTTTCCAATTCCAATTCGTCTTTGAGGATGGCCACAAGCTGTTTTGCGTGGTGCTTTATAACATCGGTTGCAGTCATTACCTGCGGCATATTGTCTTTTATAACGAGGAGGTTGCAGGAAATCGACTGCTCGCAGTCGGTAAAGGCAAAGAGGGCATCCACGACTTCCTCTGAATAAACGCCGCGCTGGAGGCGGATTTCTATTTCAACCTTGTCGGTTGTAAAGTCGTTTATCGAAGCGATTTTTACCTTGCCGCTTTTTGCCGCGTTTTCGATCGACTGCATAAGGGTTTCGGTGTTGCTTCCGGCGGGAAGCTCGGTAATCACAATGCGCTTGGGGTCGCTTGTGTCGAGTTTGGCGCGGGTAATGATTTTACCCAAACCGTCCTGATAGTCCGATACGTCGATGAGTCCTCCGGTCGGAAAATCCGGATACAGCTTAAAGCGCTTTCCTTCGAGGCAGGCTTTTTCGGCTTCGATTACTTCGCGGATATTGTGGCTTAGAATGCGCGTCGACATACCGACTGCAATACCTTCGGCGCCCAAAATGAGGGCAAGCGGAAGCTTTGCCCTAAACGCGGTCGGCTCTTTGCCGCGACCGTCATAGGACGGCACATAGTTTGCAATGGGCGGATTGTATAAAATATCTTTTCCCAAACGCGTACAGCGGCATTCGATATACCGCGCGGCGGACGGTCCGTCTCCGGTATAGAGGTTGCCGAAGTTTCCCTGTTTGTCTATAAAGAGTTCTTTGTTTGCAAGCACAACGAGGGCGCCGTAAATGGAAGCATCGCCGTGGGGGTGATATTTCATGCACTGCCCGACGACGTTTGCAACCTTGTGGAATTTACCGTCGTCCAATTCAAAAAGGGTGTGCAGGACGCGCCGCTGAACGGGTTTTAAGCCGTCTTCCAAATCGGGGATGGCGCGGTCGCGGATAACGTAACTTGCATATTCCAAAAAGTTTTTATCAAATAAGTTTTTAACGTAAGCCATGGTTTTTTGAAGGCCCCCTATGCATCGATTTCTTTAAGCAAATTATGAACGATAAAATCGCGCCGTTTGGGCGTATTTTTGCCCATGTAAAATTCCAACAATTTGGGAACGTTTTTAAGCGATTGCACTTCTACGGGAACGAGGCGCATATGTTCTCCGATAAATTGACCGAACTCTGCGGGGCTGATTTCTCCCAAACCTTTAAAGCGCGTAACGTCGGAAGAAGCGCCTAAGGCCGCCAATGCTTCGTCGCGCTCGGCTTCGCTGTAACAATAGCGGGTTTCTTTTTTATTGCGTACGCGGAACAGGGGCGTTTCCAAAATAAAGACGCGGCCGCTCGTTACCAGTTCTTCAAAATAGCCTAAGAAAAAGGTGAGCAAAAGGTTTCGTATGTGAAAGCCGTCGTTGTCCGCATCGGTTGCGATGATGATTTTATTGTAGCGCAAGCCTTCGATATCGTTTTCTATGCCGAGCGCCATCATCAAATTGTAAAGTTCGGCATTCTTATAAATGTCGGTGCGCTTTTTGCCGTACATGTTTTCGGGTTTTCCGCGCAAACTGAACAGAGCCTGCGTCATTGCGTCGCGGCAGCCGACCATCGAGCCCGAAGCCGAATCTCCTTCGGTTAAAAAAATCATTGTGTTTTCGCCCTTTGCCCCGTCGTCCAAGTGATACTTGCAGTCTTTGAGTTTGGGGATTTTAAGGGCGATTTTTTTAGCCGCTTCTTTGGCTTCTTTTTTTACCGTGTTCAACTCGGTGCGCAGTTTTTCGTTTGCGGTAATTTTAAGCTCAAGGGCCTTTGCCGCTTCGCTGTTGCGGTGAAGCCAATCGTCGACAGCAGCCTTTGTTTCGTTTACAATCCAGCCCTTTACATCGGTGTTGCCCAGCTTGTTTTTCGTCTGGCTTTCAAATATGGGTTCTTGAATCTTTACGGCAACCGCGGAAGCCATACCTTCGCGCACGTCTTCGCTTTTATAGTTTTTCCGGTAAAATTCGTTAACACCCTTTACAAAGCCCTCTTTAAAAGCCGAAAGGTGGGTGCCGCCGTCGCAGGTAAACTGTCCGTTTACAAACGAAAAGGAATTTTCGCCGTATGCGTTCGAGTGGGTAAACGAAAATTCGATTTGTTTTCCTTTGTAATAGCCCACCGGATAGAGGCTTTCGCCTTCAAGTTCGCTGTTCAATAAATCGAGTAAGCCCTTTTCGCTTACATACTTATTGCCGTTGCATACGAGGGTGAGGCCTGCGTTTAAATAGGCGTAGTTCCACAAGCGCCGCTCGATAAATTCCATATTAAAATTATAATCGCCGAATATTTGGTTGTCGGGAACGAATTCGACAAAGGTGCCGTCTTTGGTACCTTCTTTTACCTTTGCGCTTTTGTTCGAAATAAGCTTGCCGCGCTCAAAAACCGCTTCAACGGCTTTTCCGTCGCGCACGGATACCGCGCGAAAATACGAGGACAGGGCGTTTACCGCCTTTGTACCGACACCGTTTAAGCCGACGGAAAACTGAAATACTTCGCTGTTGTATTTTGCGCCCGTATTGATAACCGAAACGCAGTCTACAAGTTTTCCCTGCGGAATGCCGCGCCCGTAATCGCGCACTTTAACGTGGTTTTCTTTTATTTCAACGTCCACGCGCTTGCCGTTTCCCATAATAAACTCGTCAACCGCGTTGTCGATAACTTCTTTGAGCAAAATATAAATACCGTCGTTTTGATTGGTGCCGTCACCTAAACGCCCGATGTACATACCCGTGCGCAGCCGGATGTGTTCAAGCGAGCTGAGCGTTTTTATCTTCGATTCGTCATATACGGATTTTGACGCCGGTTTGGAGGCCGCTTTGGCAGCCGGTTTTGCGGCGGATTTTGATTTTTTGCTTTCCTTTTCACCCATAGGCAGAGTATAGCACAAAAGGCCGACGATGGAAAGGGCGGTTAAAAATTATCCGCTGCTGATTCGGACTTTAAATGTATAAAGGGACCGTTTCAAAAGCCGTTGCTTTTTCGACAGTCCCTTTTATCCAAGCCTCTTTAATTTTGGGGCGGGGAAGATTGTTTTTTAATCAAGAGGAGGCAGGGCGGGATTTTCGGCATATAAATCGATTACGGGAACCGTGTTGTAACGCACTGCTATATAATTATTGACGGTTTTTATTTCATCGTCGGTTAACGCGCGCTCAAAAACAATTATCTCCGAAACTTCTCCGTAAAACGGAGCGTCTCCCGCCGCATTGCTGCCTATAAATATATTGCGTATGGTACCGTTATAGGGTTTTTGTACGTTTACCCTGTTCGAAAAATAAGCGTGTCCGGCGCCCAGGCTCCACGCATAATCTTTTTTACACGGATCGGTGTTTTCATTGGGGCCGATGTGATGAGTGCGCCTGCTGCCTCTGCCGTCGCCGACCGCATACCCGTAAGAGCGCACGTTGCTGCTCAGGTCTCCGGTATCGCGTGAGTATACAAAGCCCATAGGTGTTTGACCGGTTTGAGAACCGTTTCCGTTTATAAAAAAATGTACATTTTCTTCCGGAGCCTGGATGAGGCTGTTGTAGCGGATTACCGTTGAAAAAACCGTGCCGTCGGGTATGTCGTATTGGCGTGAATGTTCGGGCGAACGGGGGCCCGAAAAAAAGGTGTTTTCGATATGGAATCTTCTGTATGCAAGGGGTTTCCCTACGGTTTTTCCGTTTCCGTATAAGCCGTCTTTCGGGTCAAAATAAAGCGCCGAAGTGGCTACATGGGGAAAAACGCGGGTATCGCCGTTTGAAGCCGATACGACAAATTGGGTACGAAACCGAGTATCCGTTCCTCCCGATACTTTAAATACGATAAAAGAAGTGGTTCCCTTGGCGTCTTTTACAATCCATGTATCCGCCTGTGTTGTAACCGCCATACTTTCTTTTTCCTGGGAAAAGGTTAAGGCCGGGAGGTTGTTAATGCCGTCCTCATTATAAGTGGGACCGATTTCTCCGTACTTACGGGCGTGAAGATTGTTTCCGCTTACATCGGGCATCACAAGCACCTTGTTTCCCGCCGAATCTTTTGTTACGTGTTCCCTTCCTATTCTGTCGGCGCGCAGCCATAGGGCAAGACCTCCGTCATCCAAATTGTTCGGCTGCTTAAAGCCCGAACCGGTTAAAGACAGGGTGTAGGTTCTGCCGGTTTTATCGTCTTTAATAACTATGTCGGACTCGGACCATTTTCCCGTTTCGGGGGTAAATTTGATTGCTATATCGGCCGTTCCGTCGGGATAGATTTTTTCATCGTCTGCATATTTTTTTATAAGAGAAAAATTGCCTTCGGATACTTCATAACTGATGTGCGTAAAGTCGAGTACGGCGTTTCCCGTATTTTTAAGGGCAAGATGTTTTTCTTCGGCCGAGGAGTTATATTCAAAATCGAGACAGTTTTTTGTAAGCTTATAGGGAACGACGGCGGGAATATCCTTACCGTTTTCTTTACGCACAACGGTAAGGGGTATGGTTTTGCCGCCTCCACACAAACCCGCCTTATAGGGCGTTTGGCTTAAACTGTGTGTAATTTCTATAAAGCCCGTTCCGTATTCGGCCATCTTCTGGTCGGGAAGCGTTACGATAAATTCCAAAAATTCACCGGGATTTATAAATCCGCTTACATTTGCTGCGGGCATATAAAAGCCGGCGGAACGCGCATCGGCATCCAAAACCGTATTTCGGATTTCCACGCGGCTCTTACTGTTGTTTTTTATTCTGAACGTTTTTGTAACATCGCTGTGCGGAGAATAGCCGAAATCGGAAGCGATACCGTCTTCGGCCAAAAGTACATCGGGCTGTCCCTCTTCGATTTCAAGCACTTGAATGCCGCTTAAACTGCCGATGAGTTTCAGATTAAAATTCCTCTTTCTTTTGTCGACCGAATATTTGACGTTTATGTCGGTCATTATGCTCCCGGCTTTGTTCAAGCTGTAGCGTACTTTAAAAGAGGTTCGCTCATACGGATTTAAAATCTTTTTTGTGCTGCTCGTATCAATATTAAAGAGACTGCCGCCGGGTAATTCCGGTAACGTGCGTATATGAACCTCTTTTTCTTCAAGATTTTCTATCGTGATTGTTTCCCAGTCGCTCCATCCCGATTGAGCTATGCTCAAAAGAGATATTGCCGTTCCGTTTGTAAAACCGCGGCCCGTTGCTTCCTGGGATATCATAATGGAGTCGCGGGGTGTAAAGACGGTTTCCTGTACGTCCAAATTGGTGGAAACATTGCATGCCGTATGGAAAAAAAAGGATATAATAAATATCGGTAATAGCCGTTTCATATCTAACCTCCTTAGGATGCGCCGCTTATTTCGGTGCGGAACCTTTAAACGCGACGCTTAAATAAGCGGCGGGAATGATATTCCAGTCCGCATATGTTTTTCGGTTTTTATCGACTGTCGTAAATATATAGGTATCGACATCGGCTCCCGCCAGAACGGAGATGATATCGTTATTCCATATTTTATAACGTGCTCCCGTGTTGAAGTTCATACCGAAGTTCATATAGGGACTTGCAACGGATACGGGCAGCCACTCAAAGCGTACGGTTATATCAAGCTTTTTATATACTTCCCAGTTTTCGGTTCCGAACCCCACCGAAGGAGTTTTTATACGGTCGTAGAACACGGAAGTAACTTGTCCGCCGTTTTTAGCATAATAGTTTAATTCCGTATATCCGACACTGAAGAGCAAGGGAATACCTGCCGCCTTTGAACCTATGCCGAGACGGGAAGCAAATACCCATGAAAGATCCTCTGCCGAAAGTGCGGCGGTAAGCCATGTGAATTTCATGCCCAGCTTCACCATAATATACGGATGCGTAAAACCCGCATCAAGGCCGCTGATAACGCCCACGCTTGAGTGAGTTTTATTTTGGCCGTAATGAAGATTTGCCGCTGCGCTTCCGAAGATGTTTAATGCGGGGCCGAGAAAAACGCTGCCCGAAAAATTGCGTAAATCTACACGGTAAACCGAGTTGTACAGAGCCTGTGCATCGGCAATGCGTTTTGCCTCCCGTTCTTCCTGTTCCGTTTGCGCAAACAGAACGCATGTCCATACGGACAATAAAATAATAAAAATATATCTACGCATATATATAATTATAGCTCGTTTTTCTTAAAAAAAACAGTTTTTTTATATTATTAAGGCGAATTTGTATTATCGGGTAAAAATGATGCGCCGGGCGGATACGGGCCGACACTGGACAAGTCCGCCCTGCCTATTATAGAATGAGGCACCTCTAAAAACTCGGTTAGCTTTTAGCGGCTTTCGATAACCCTTTGGGAGATTTGTATGAGTTCATTGTCTTTGCCGGCGGATTATAAGGCTTTGCTTTCCGTACATGAAACGGAACACGCCATTGTAATGATTAAAGATTTTTTTCAGCTTGCTCTTTCCACCGAATTGAATTTAACCCGCGTTACGGCCCCGCTTTTTGTACAGTCGGGTACGGGCTTAAACGACGATTTAAGCGGCGTTGAAAAACCGGTATCGTTTACCGTGCAGGATATGGACAATGCAAATATGGAAATCGTACACTCGCTTGCAAAATGGAAGCGCATAAAACTTGCCGAAATGAAACTGCAAACGGGTTTCGGCATTTACACCGATATGAATGCCATCCGCGCGTGCGAAGAACTTGACCCGATTCACTCCCTCTATGTAGACCAGTGGGACTGGGAAGCGGTTATCGCAAAAGAAGACCGCACAGTGTCTTTTTTGCAGGACACGGTAAAAAAAATCTACCGCTGTCTTAAACGAACCGAATTTTATATCTACGACCGGTTTCCGGCCATTACGCCCGTTCTGCCCGAAAAAATCACCTTTCTTTTTGCCGAAGATTTACAAAAACGCATGCCGAATCTCAGTGCCAAAGAGCGCGAATACGAAGCGTGTAAAGAATACGGTGCGGTTTTTATCGTCGGTATAGGCTATCCCTTGGCCGACGGTAAGCCTCACGACGGACGCGCTCCGGACTATGACGATTGGATTACCGAAACGGGAGAGGGAAGGCACGGCCTTAACGGCGACCTTTTAGTGTGGAATCCCGTTTTACACACCGCCTTGGAACTGTCTTCGATGGGAATCCGCGTGTCGCCTGAAACCCTGCTTTTACAGCTTCAACAGCGCGGCTGTACGGAACGTAAAGAACTGTATTTCCATTCACGCCTTTTGGCGGGAGAACTTCCCCTGTCCTGCGGCGGCGGCATCGGTCAATCGCGCCTTTGTATGTACTTTTTGCGCAAAGCGCACATCGGCGAAGTGCAGGTAAGCTCATGGCCCGAAGCGGTTATAAGGGACTGTAAAGCGCGCGGCATTACGCTGTTGTAGATACTGCATAATTAAGCGTATAAATTTTCTTTTTTCTGTTGACGATATATGCACGCTCTTAGTATTTTTAGATTATTACCATAGATTAATAAATTTTCAGGGAATGTAATGAGTACAGCACAAAAGACGGAAAACGAAGACATTAAAAAAGAAGCGGGACAAGAGGCTGCTTTTCAAACCGGTTCGAAAACCGGCGACACCGCAGAGTGTACAGCCGGCGAATGCGGAACATGCGGCTGCGCTGATAAAACAGCCGCGGGGAAAGCTTCGGATGCAGACTCGGGTAATTCTGCCGATTCTGCGGAACAATCGGCCGAAAAAAGCGCCGAAGAGCGCATTGCCGAACTTGAAGCCGAAAAAAACGATTTTCAGGACAAATATTTGCGCAAATCGGCGGATTTGGAAAATTACCGCAAACGTATGGTAAAAGAAAAGCAGGAAATCTTCGATTATGCGAATGCAAACCTGCTTACCGATTTAATCGGCGTACTTGACGATTTTGACCGTGCCCTCGATGCGGGATTCGACGCGGATGGAAAGCCCGTCGCCGATTTAAAACCGGTTATAGACGGTGTAAAAATGATTAACAAACAGCTTCGCAGTATGCTTGAAACCAAATACGACTTAACCGTTTACGGCGAAAAGGGCGATTTATTCGACCACGATAAACACGAAGCCATCGCTACGGATAAGGGAGCGGTTGCCGAAGCGGTGTGTTCGGAAGTATATTTAAAGGGCTATATGTTAAAAGACAGGGTTATCCGCCATGCAAAGGTGATGGTAACCATGCCTGACGGTTTGCAGGACACTGCGCGGGGAGCTGCCGAAGATTCGGACGAACCTTCCGGCAATTAAATATTAAACGAAATACTTTTGACTTTTTATTAGGAGAAAAATATGGGAAAAATTATCGGTATTGACTTGGGAACTACAAACTCCTGCGTTTCCGTAATGGAAGGCGGAGAACCTATCGTTATTCAAAACGCCGAAGGCGGACGCACAACTCCGTCCATTGTCGGCTTTACGTCCAAGGGTGAGCGCATTGTCGGTCAGCCTGCGAAAAACCAAATGATTACAAACCCGGAAAACACGGTATATTCAATCAAGCGCTTTATCGGACACCGCTACAGCGAATTGAGCGGCGAGGCAAAACTCGTTCCGTATAAGGTTGTCGATCACGGAGAAGACGTGAGAATCGACATAGAAGGCAAAGCGTATTCGCCGCAGGAAATCAGCGCCTTTATTTTGCAAAAAATGAAAAAAACCGCCGAAGATTATTTGGGCGAAACCGTAACCGAAGCGGTTATCACCGTTCCGGCATATTTTAACGACGCCCAGCGCCAGGCAACCAAGGATGCCGGAAAAATCGCAGGCTTGGACGTTAAGCGCATTATCAACGAACCGACCGCCGCTTCTTTGGCTTACGGATTCAGCAAAGAGCAAAAAAGCGAAAAGATGATTGCCGTTTACGACTTGGGAGGCGGTACCTTCGATATTTCCATTCTTGAACTCGGCGACGGCGTTTTTGAAGTTAAGTCCACAAACGGCGACACCCACTTGGGCGGCGACGACTTTGACCGCAAAATAATCAATTGGCTTACCGACGAGTTTAAAGCCGATACGGGTATCGATTTGTCCAAAGACCGCATGGCCTTACAGCGTTTGCGCGAAGCGGCCGAAAAGGCGAAAATCGAACTTTCCGCCCAATCGTCCACGGAAATAAATCTGCCCTTTATTACCGCCGACGCTTCAGGCCCCAAGCACTTGCAAAAGTCGCTTACACGCGCCAAATTCGAGCAGATGACCGAGGACTTACTTGAGCGCACTAAAGAGCCCTGCCGCAAAGCTTTGGCGGATGCGGGAATCGACGCTTCCAAAATCGACGAAGTGCTTTTGGTCGGCGGTTCAACCCGCATGCCCAAGGTTATGCAAACCGTAAAAGAAATTTTCGGCAAAGAAGGTTCAAAGGGTGTAAACCCCGACGAAGCCGTTGCCGTAGGTGCTGCCATTCAGGGCGGTATTTTAGGCGGCGACGTTAAAGACATTTTGCTTCTCGACGTTACGCCGCTTTCGCTCGGTATCGAAACGATGGGCGCCGTCTTTACAAAACTGATTCCGCGCAACACCACAATTCCTACGCGCAAAAGTCAAATCTTTTCGACTGCCGCCGACGGACAAACCGCGGTATCGATTCACGTATTGCAGGGTGAGCGCGAAATGGCGGCTCAAAACCGCACGCTCGGACGCTTCGATTTGGTCGGCATTCCCGCCGCCCCGCGCGGTGTTCCGCAAATCGAAGTTACCTTCGACATCGACGCAAACGGTATCGTCCACGTATCCGCTAAGGACTTGGGCACCGGTAAAGAGCAAAGCGTACGCATCGAATCTTCAAGCGGTTTAAGCGAAAGCGAAATAGATCGCATGGTAAAAGAAGCCGAAGCAAACGCCGAAGCCGATAAAAAAGAGCGCGAAAAGGTCGATGTGCGCAACGACGCCGATTCGATGGTATACGCAACCGAAAAATCGCTTAAAGAGTTGGGCGATAAGGTAAGCGGCGCCGACAAACAAAAAATCGAAGATGCGGTTGCGGCCCTTAAACAGGCGTTGAGCACCGATAATGTTGAAGACATAAAGGCTAAAACCGAAGCTTTAAAGCAGGCTTCATATAAGATTGCCGAAGAAGTGTACAAGCAGCAGGCGGCTCAGGGTGCGCAGGGAAGCGGCGCTCAGGGAGCTTCCGGCGGCGATGCAAACGCTTCAAGTGCCGGCCCCGATATGAGTAACAGCGGTCCGGCTTCGGGTAAAGCCGATGATGTTGATTACGAAGTGGTAGACGACGACAAATAATGGCAAAGCGCGATTACTATGAAGTTTTGGGCGTCCAAAAGGGCGCCTCAAAAGATGAAATAAAAAAGGGCTACCGAAAATTAGCCGTCAAATACCACCCCGATAAAAATCCCGGCAATAAAGAAGCCGAGGATAAGTTTAAAGAAGCCACCGAAGCTTACGAAGTGCTTTCGGACGAGCAAAAACGCGGGATTTACGACCAATACGGTTTTGCCGGTCTTGAAGGCATGGGCGCAGGCGGCGCACAGGGCTTTTCAAACGCCTTTCACGACTTTGAAGACCTGTTCGGCGGCTTCGGCGATGTATTTGAAAACCTCTTCGGCGGCGGAACAAGCCGCAGAAGGGGAGGCGGCCCCAATCAGGGCGCTTCGTTATGGTACGACCTTGAAATATCTTTTAAAGATGCCGTATACGGTACCAAGGCCGAAATATCCTTTCAGCATAACGAAGCTTGTACCGACTGCCGCGGAACCGGGGGCGCCGACGGTGCTCAGCGCAAAACCTGTCCGACCTGCGGCGGAGCGGGGCAAATACGGCGCAGCGCGGGTTTTTTCAGCGTAGCGCAAACCTGTCCTTCCTGTCAGGGCGAAGGAAGCGTTATCGACAATCCCTGCAAAAGCTGCGGCGGTTCGGGCTTGCAAAAAAAACGCAAAAAAATTGCCGTTACAATTCCGCCCGGAGTGGATAACGGCAAGCGCATAACCGTTCCGAATCAAGGCGATGCGGGACGCAACGGCGGAAGCGCGGGCGATTTGGTTATCATTCTTCACGTTGCGCCGCACAAGTTTTTTGAGCGAAACGGTCAGGATTTATACTGTGCTATCCCCATCTCCATAATGCAGGCGGCATTGGGAGCCGAAATTACCGTCAGCTCTTTGGACGATAAAAAAATAAAGCTAAAAGTGCCCGCGGGAACCCAGCACGGAAAACTGCTTCGTTTACGCGACGAGGGCGTTCCCTACGGAAACAGCGGCCGAAAAGGCGATATGTATATTAAGATTCTCGTTACGGTGCCGACAAAACTTTCATCGCGGGCAAAACAGCTGTTGGAAGAAGTATCGGCAATTGAAGGCGAAGAAAACAATCCCAAACCCGTCGCGCTTTCCGAATTGCGCGGTTAAACCTCGGTTAAACTTGAATATTGATTGCAGCGGCGGTTTGTGCGCTGTGAGCATAAACCGAGCGTGTCTTGGCATAGGGATTTTTCAGTGCGTTTATTTTTGAACGCACCGAGTTTATATGCAGCCGTAAAGCGCTGCGGTTTTTTTCGTTTTGGAGCAAAATCCGTGTTTGAAGCTGTGATAAGTCGGCTTGTAATACCGGTATTTCGGTTTGATTATCGGGGTAGGCCGCCTTATACAGGTCTTCCATGGGTTTTATAACTTTTTGCAGCTCCGAAATATTACCGATTATTTTTTGCTCCAATTCCGTGTGAGCCAAAAGCTTGTCCATATCTTCGCCGTCTATAGTCGTTTCCTGTTTTTCAAGAACGGTCAAATATTCCTGAAATTTCCGCCTTTGCTGTAAAAGCAGTTCCCGTAATCGATGCAGAATAGCAACCCGTTCGTTTAATTCTTTGTCGTCTATTGCCTGTGTTTGCATAATTTTATCCGTTAATATCTATGGCCGTATGCGATACCGTGTCGGCTGTCGGAGTTTCCGCAACCGCAACGGCCCATGAGGAATGGAGTTCCTGCATCATAGTGCGGATCGAAAGAAGCTTTGCCTTGTCATGTGTAATACAGGTATCCAGAAGTTCCCGGTTAAAAAAACTGTACAAGGCCATAAGATTTTGTGCGATTTCTCCTCCGCGCTCCATGTCGAGGGATACCATCAATTCCGTGATGATTTCCTGGGTTTTTACCAAACAATTGTTGTATTTTTCGATAGAAGAAGCTTCAATTTTTTCTTCGTTATTGTATAAGGCCAAGGCCGCATCCATACGGCGCAGCGCTTCTTCATAGAGCATAATGATTAATTTTCCCTTGCTGGCTGTTTTAACTCCGGTTGCCCTGTATGCGGTATATGCCTTTGTATATGCCATTACATCCCCTCCGAGTTTTTTCGATACATCACTGGTTTATTATCGGTATTTTGTTTTGCTGTCTTGAGTTTTATTCTATTAGTTTTAAAATGACGGCGGACTTACCGCAAAAATAACTTGGACTTCCGTGCCGGTTTTATTATGCCATACGTGCTTTGCTTGTGCCGGAATACGAATGCTGTCACCGGGACATAGTTCAAAAAAAATATCTTCCACTTCCAGATCAACTTTTTCTCCCGAATACATAAAGGCCGTTTCTTCTCCGGGGTGACTTTGCTTATTGGTATTCGAACTCGTGTGCGGCGGAATAACCATCATACAAAACTCTATATTACCTTTCGTATCGGCTGTGAGTAACTCGTATACGATATCCGGTTCATCTTTCCGGCCGATAGTTTTTCTTGTAGCAGGAGTAACCAGAGGTTCAGAATGAAATTCTTCTTTAAAAAAGTAATACAATGGCGTTTCCAATATTTTGGCAAGATTTCTCAGTGTATTGATGGACGGGTTTACCTGTCCGTTTTCTATTTGACTAAGCATTGAAGCAGTGATATCCGCTTTTAATGCCAATTTTCGCATAGTCAAACCCTTTTGCAATCTTAATTCTTGTATCTTTTTACCTATATTTAATTCTTCCAACAATACATTCTCCCTGATCCGATTATAAAAAGTATAGCATATTTTAATCCAAAATAGAAGCTTATATTTATTAAGGTCATACGTCTATATTTAAAGAAGTTAAATTTTATTTAAAAATGTTAAATAAAACTTGACACCTCTGTTTAGCAGGTGTAAAATATAATTATCTTTTGAGGGTTTAGTTTATTATAAATTAACACTTGCCTAAAAGATGTATTTTAGAGAAGGAGGTTCAATATGTTAGACGTATTAATCAAGAATGCGAAGATTATCGATGGGAGCGGACGGCCCGCATTTGACGGGGCTGTTGGTATTAAAGATGGAAAATTGATTATTGTAAAGGAAACGGAAAAAGCTGCAGAAATAATCGATGCTGCCGGCAGATATGTTGTACCCGGTTTTATTGATGCTCATTCTCACGGTGACTTGATTTTAGGCTCTGAAGATGCACATTTATTTAAAACAACCCAAGGGGTTACAACTGAAATAACCGGTCAATGCGGGCTTTCCATGGCCCCTGTTGCTTCTGAAAATTTAACGGCGATTCAAAATATGTTATCTATGGGGACAACCTTTTTTCCGCCGGATATGAAATACTGGACGTCTTTTTCCGAATATCTAAAATATGCCGATAAACAACCACTTACAGCAAATGTCAAGATGTATATCGGACACAGTAGTCTTCGTATTGCCGTGATGGGTATGCAAAATCGTCCTGCAAACAGAAATGAACTGGATACTATGAAAAGTATTTTACGTGAAGCTATGGAAGCGGGTGCTGCGGGGTTTTCGACCGGCTTAATTTATACGCCGAGCTGCTATGCGACGGAAGAAGAGATAATAGAACTTGCAAAGGTTATTGCACCTTTTGACGGTATTTATGCAAGTCATATGCGTAATGAAAGCGATAAAATTGTTGAAGCTGTAAAAGAAACTATTAATGTCGGTTTTCAAGCGGGGGTACGGGTTGATATTTCACATCATAAAATGTTGGGAAAACCGAATTGGGGCAAACAAAAAGAAACTCTCAAGCTTATTCATGAAGCAAGGAAAAAAGGCATTCCTGTAATATGTGATCAATATCCTTATACATGCAATATGACTACTTTGAATGCCTGTATGCCGCCCTGGTATTTTCAAGACGGCTTTCATGCAATGACGGAAAAATTAAGAGATGTTGATTTTCGAAAAAAACTTAAAGCCGAAATGGAGAATCCCGTAACGGCATATGATAACTATTATTTGAACGCCGGCGGCTGGAACGGTGTATATGTATATTCCGCGCCGAAAACGCCGGCCGCAGAAGGGCGTTTTATCAGTGAGTATGCCGAATCATTGCGGCGGGATCCGTGGGATGTCTTTTTTGATTTATGTGTGGCCAACAACTGCGAAACGGGCGGGGTATACAGCAGTATGTGCGAAGAAGATGTTTGCGAGATTATTCGTGACCCTTATTGTGTTGTAGGAAGCGACGGTTTAACCAGAACCTGGAAAGAAAAAGGTCATCCTCGGGCGAGCGGAACGTTTCCCCATGTTATTACTTATTTTGTCAAAGAAAAGGGAGTCTTGTCACTTGAAGAAGCAATTCAAAAAATGACCGGATTAACAGCTGAATATTTACTCGTAAAAAATAAAGGATTTATAAAAGACGGATATGACGCGGATTTGGTTATTTTTGATTATGAACGGTTACAAGATACGGCAACTTATAGTAATTCAAATAGTATTACAGAGGGGATTGATTATGTCTTTGTAAACGGCAGCTTGGTTTACAAAGATAAAAAATTTACAGGCAAAATGCCCGGTCAAATGCTGCGGCATAATAATACATAATTAACATTAAGGAGGATTTTATGAATGTATTAGTTGCCTTTATTATTACAATGGCGGTTTTATTGATATCACTTATTGTGTTTAAAATCAGTCCGGGCGTTTCTCTTTTCAGTTGTGCTGTTTTAATGGCACTGCTATGCGGTCTGCCTTTAAATGATATCCTAAGTTATATTACAAGCGGTTTTGGAAATATTATGACTGCAATAGGTCTGCTGATTCTATTCGGAGGAATATTCGGTATGATGCTTGGAGATTCCGGCGGAATGGAAGAATTGGCAAAAGGACTTCTTAGAACCTTTGGAAAAAAGAATGATATGCTTGCTCTCAATTTGGCGGGTTTTATAGTTTCGATTCCGGTATACTTCGGTTCCGCTTATATAACTCTTAATCCGTTAGTGAACAGCTTACAAAAGCTTACTAAAAAAGATACGAGTGCTTACGTCGCTGCTTTATTCACGGGGTTACTTTTGACCCATTGCGTTGTAGCACCGACTCCCGGTCCGTTAGCTGTTGCCGGACAAATAGGCGCAAATATAGGATGGTTTATTATTTACGGTATTATAGTTTCTTTACCTGCAAGTCTATTATGTGGCTGGCAATATGCGAATATACTTAACAGGCGTTCCTTTGCCGTAAACAGTGAAGCAATAAAAAAAGAAGCGGCGGCATTATCGGAAAATGCAGAGTTACTTAAAGCTGATAAAACAAAACCTTCTGCCGGTTTAACCTTAGCTTTAATTGCATTCCCCATTGTCTTAATAGTTATCAATTCGATTTTCAAAGCCGTATTACCTGCAAAACATCCGTTTGTTATTTTCTTCGGATTTGTGGGTAATAACAACGTAGCTCTCTTTATTGCTATGCTGCTGACAGGTATTGTACTGCGTAGATATTTAGTTCCGCTTAGTGCTTCTTCTCTTTGGAATTATATAGATAAAGTGTCGGATAAAATGGGGAATATTTTGATGGTTATCGGCTGCGGTAATTGTTTCGGTACTATATTACAAAAAAGCGGACTTGATACGGCTTTAGTTGAATTGCTTTCAAAAATG
The DNA here is from genome assembly GCF_050320395.1 of Treponema sp. HNW. GTDB lineage: Bacteria > Spirochaetota > Spirochaetia > Treponematales > Treponemataceae > Treponema_C. Next base: position 2,346,599 of record NZ_CP144459.1, on the reverse strand, counting down.
AATATTCCCGTTTTATTATTGGCCTTTGTACTTGCAATGATTATTCGTGCGGCTGTCGGTTCCGCGACAGTGGCAATGCTTACCGCTGTTGCTATTGTAGGTCCGTCCGCTGTTGCTATGGGATATTCTCCTGTTATAATAGGGTTGGCGATTTGTACGGGAACTGTCGGACTCACCTTGCCTACAGATGCCGCTTTTTGGCTTCCGGCACGATACAGCAATATAACGGTCAAAGAAGCTTTTATTGCTACAACCTGGCCGACAACTTTTGCCGGTTTAACCGGTTTTTTAATTATATTGCTTTTAAATGCATTTTCACATATCTTACCGGGATTGCTGTAGTTTCATTTTAATGGGATAGCGTATGCAGGGGATTCAATTGTATTTTGAGTCCCCATAACAGAATTTAATAATTAAAAGCTAGAATATTAGGAGTGATGTATGAGTACGGTGAATAAACAAATCTGCGGAAAAACAAAAGAAGAATGGCTGCAAGAGTATCCGATTATAAAAGATATATGTACTTACAAAGAAGCCGTTTGGTGTAACCCGTTTAAAGAACCGTTTGAAAAAGCGATATTATCATGTCCTCTTACTAAAGCTGATATTAAAGCTGCCGATGCGCGTCTTAAGCGATTTGCGCCGTATTTTAAAGTTGCCTTTCCCGAGACAGCGGCCTTAGACGGTATTCTCGAATCACCGGTACAAGAAATACAAAATATGAAATCCGTCTTGGAGAACAAGGAGCATGTTTCCATTCCCGGAAACCTATGGATAAAATTGGACAGTCATTTACCCATATCAGGTTCAATTAAAGCACGTGGCGGAATTTATGAAGTATTGAAAATTGCGGAAGATATTGCTTTAGAACATAATCTCATAAGAGAGGGTTCTGATTATACTTTATTCAACACTGAAAATTTTCGTAAAATTTTTTCTCAGTATGCTATTGCCGTCGGTTCTACGGGAAATTTAGGACTTTCTATCGGTATTATGAGTGCAAAGTTGGGTTTCCGTGTAACGGTACACATGTCTGCGGATGCCAGACAATGGAAAAAGGATATGCTTCGTAAAGCCGGTGTAGAGGTTCTTGAATATAAATCCGATTACGGTATAGCAGTAGCTGAAGGTAGAAAAGCTGCACAATCCGATCCTTCCTGTCATTTCATTGATGACGAGAATTCTCAAACGCTTTTTCTCGGATATACAGTGGCAGGTTTACGTTTGAAAAAACAACTGGAAGAAAAGAAGATAGAGGTTGATAATAAACATCCCCTGTTTGTGTATTTACCGTGTGGAGTGGGTGGCGGTCCGGGAGGAGTTGCATTTGGGTTAAAAATGATTTTTGGTGATGCAGTTCATTGTTTTTTTGCTGAACCGACACATTCCTGCTGTATGATGCTCGGTATGGCGACAGGGAAAAATAATGCCATAAGTGTACAAGATTTCGGATTGGATAATTGCACGGCAGCTGATGGTCTGGCAGTTGGACGGGCTTCGGGGTTTGTTGGATCATTAATGCTGCCTTTTATAAGCGGATGTTATTCTCTTGACGATAGCCGTATGTTTCACATGCTGACTGCTCTTGCCGATGCAGAGAATATTTATTTAGAACCAAGTGCCTTGGCCGGTATGTATGGCCCTGTCTTGCTGGAAAAATCTTTTGACTTTCGGAATTATATCAAAAAAGAAAACCTGGATTCTTCAATGATGCATAGCACGCAGTTAATCTGGGCAACGGGCGGAAGTATGGTTCCAAAAAATGAAATGCTGTCTTATTATAAACAAGGACAAATCTCATAGAATAATATTTTCTTTAGCGGACCTCCAAAAACAATTGTTTTTTTCAAGTTCTTTAAGAATTCACTCGACTAAAGCGCCGTAATTGCATATATTTATAGTATACCTAATATTTAAAGTATTTGAATATGATAGTGAGGTTTGCATGAGCGATAAAGAAGACCGTAACGATAAAAAAGACGGAAAAGATCCCTTCGATTTTTTTAAGCTGTCTACGGATCCCGTACAGGGCGATAATGATACGAATAAATCCCCGCGTTTTCCGGTTTGGCTGATTTTATTGGCCGTTTTTATGGGTATAACGATTTTTAACTGGCTTTTTGTCATGAAAAACGATACGGCCATCGATTTTTCCGAGTTTAAACGCTTGATTCAAGAAGGACAAATCGTACGTGTTGAATTGGGTGAAACCTATTTTCTCGGCTACGGTCCCGAATCGGCCTCTCGCTCGGAAAAGGATTTTACCAATCTTCCCTCCATATTTTTAACGTCTTCCTCCTCCGGCAGTACCTATAAAACGGTCGGTATTTTAACCGAGGATTTTTTAGCCCTGCTTGATGAAAAAGGCATCGCGTATAAGATGCTGAAAAATCAGCGCAGTATTATTCTTCCGCTTTTGTTCAACCTGATTATTCCGCTCGGTATTTTATTTTTAATGTACCGCTTTATATTTAAACGTATGGGCGGCTTGGGCGGAAGTATTTTTTCGGCCGGTCAAAGCCGCGCTGCAGCGGTTGACGAGGGTAAGGTTACGACCCGGTTCAGCGATGTTGCCGGCGTTGACGAAGCAAAAGAAGAATTGGTTGAAGTTGTTGATTTTTTGAAGTCCCCGCAAAAATACACCGAAATCGGCGGAAAAATTCCCAAGGGCGTGCTTTTGGTCGGCCCCCCCGGTACGGGTAAAACTTTGTTGGCGCGCGCCGTAGCGGGCGAAGCGGGAGTTCCCTTTTTCCGCATTTCCGGCTCGGACTTTGTTGAAATGTTTGTCGGTGTCGGTGCAAGCCGCGTAAGAGACCTTTTTAAACAGGCGCGCGAAAAAGCTCCCTGTATCGTTTTTATCGATGAATTGGATGCAATCGGAAAAAGCCGAATCAATTCCATAAGCGGCGGAAACGACGAGCGCGAACAAACCCTGAACCAGCTTCTTGTTGAAATGGACGGTTTCGATAATTCCACCGGTCTTATCCTTCTTGCCGCGACCAACCGCCCCGATGTTCTTGACCCCGCTCTTTTGCGCCCCGGCCGTTTTGACCGTCAGGTTGTTGTAGACCGTCCGGACGTACAGGGCCGCGAGGCGATTTTAAAGATTCATGCCAAAAATGTTAAACTCGGACCCGATGTCGATTTGGCATCCGTTGCGCGGACCACTTCCGGTTTTGCCGGGGCGGATCTTGCGAATGTTGTAAACGAAGCGGCCCTTTTGGCGGTGCGCGGCGGCCGTAAATTGGTCAGTATGCAGGATTTTAACGAAGCCGTTGAAAAAGCGATTGCCGGTTTGCAAAAAAAGAGCCGTGTTATAAAAGAAGAAGAAAGGCGGATTGTCGCCTTCCACGAAACGGGACACGCTTTAGCCGCCGCCTTTACCGAAGGTGCCGACCCCGTGCATAAAATATCGATTATACCGCGCGGTGTTGCCGCCCTCGGTTACACCCTTCAAATGCCCGAGGAAGACCGCTATCTTAAAACCGAAAAAGAATTATTCGGCGAAATCGACGTTCTTTTGGGCGGCCGTGCTGCCGAGCTTGTTACCTTCGGCATGGTATCCACCGGTGCCGGTAACGATTTACAGCGCGCAACCGATATAGCCCGCAGTATGCTCACCGACTACGGTATGAGTTCCCGTTTTAAAAACGTTGTACTTTCCAAGCGCGGCGGCGGTTACGGCTCCGAAGAACCGCGCCTTATACGCGAGTATGCCGAAACAACCCAGCAGTATATCGATGAAGAGCTTGCCCGGATTATGGAAGAACGCTTTAACCGCGTGGTAAAGCTTTTAAAAGACAAAAAACAGGTTATGGAATATATTGCAAACCGCCTTTTGGAAAAAGAAATTATAGAACAGCACGAGTTTAAAGAAATCATTCAGGCGGAAGCGGACCTTGCGGCTAAGGCGGCTGTGAAGACGGAAAAAAAGCCGGCGGCAAAAAGCCTGAAAGAGCGAAAACCGCGTGCCGCTAAAGGCGAGGCCGGAGCCTAGTATATGGATTTTATACCCGAATCCTTTATCCGGCGTGTAAAGGTCTTTGTAAGACGCTATGCAGCGGCTTGTATTTTGTCCCTATGTATTGTTATCTTTGCTCTCAGCGATACGAGCTTGATTTCTTTGCGCCATATCCGCAATGTTTTTTCCGATGCGGCGCCCTTTTTGCTTGCAGGAGCCGGCATGGGCTTGTGCCTTTTTTCCGGCTATATAGACCTTTCGGCAGGAGCGACGGCGGTTTTTGCATCGGCGGTTGCAGCCTCTTTTTTGCAGGCTTCCGATACCGCCGGGCGTATGTTTCCGTTTTTACCTGCGTTTCCGTTTTTTTTGGTTGTGCCTGCCGCGGCGGCTCTTTGCTTTACCGTCGGTATGCTCAACGGATTTTTAATCAAAAAAATAGTATTACCCCCTTGGTTTGCAAGCCTCGGTACGGGTATCTTTTTAAGCTCACTGACGCGGGTTTATTTATATGACAAAGATATTTCTCTAAAAGTATTGGAAGGTTTTACACGAGGCTATAATTTTTTCGGTACGGGATATTTCGGCATAAGTCCGGTTTATTCGGTGCCCTTTACACTCATTTTTTCGATTTTTATTTTTGCGCTTGTGATTGTGTCGGTGAATATTTTTATAAAAGATATAAATCTTCCCCCCCTTCACCGAGACATAAAACTTTTTTGGCCCGTTTCACCCAAAATTCTCAGTTTGAAAGAAACAATGCTTTTATACGGTACCGCATCGGCTCTTTTTGCGCTGGCCGGTATGATGATATCGGCTCGGGCCGGAGCGGCATCGGTTTCCGTCTTTTCGGCGGCCGATTTTCAAACCGAGGTTATGGCCATGTGTTTTATAGCCTCCTTTTCTCTGTTCGGGGGCAGGGGAAACTGGACAGCCCTTGCCGTTTCGGTTTTGATTTTCAGCGCCTTCAGCTATGCATCCGACTTTGTCGGTGTAAACCGCTTTTTATCTTCGGGTGTCGGCGCCCTTATTATCTTAATATCTTCCGCCGCCGATATACGCACAAGGAGAAAAAATGCACTTTAAACTTCCCGAAAACCTTTTACTGGGCGCCGCAACGGCTGCAACTCAAATTGAAGGCGGAGACACAAATAACAGTTGGTACGATTGGGCGCTTTTACCCGGCCGCATTGCCGACGGTACAAGTCCTCTTCGCGCCGACGACCACTACAACCGCGTAGATGAAGATATCGAACTGATGAAACGCTTAAGCCTTCAAACCTACCGTTTCGGTTTGGAATGGAGCCGTATCGAGCCGGAGCAGGGCGGGTTTGACGAAAAAGCGATAGAGCATTACCGCAGTGAATTACAAAAACTGAAGGCCGCCGGCATAAAGCCCCTGGTAACCCTGCACCACTTTACCAATCCGCGCTGGTTTGAAAAAATCGGCGCTTTTGAACACCCCGATTCGCCGCGCATTTTTTTGAACTTTGTCCGTTATACGGTCGAACGGCTTGCAGATTCGGCCGATGAATGGATAACTATTAACGAACCGAATGTATATGCGGTAAACGGGTATTTTTTCGGAACCTGGCCGCCGGGCAAAAAAAACGATATCAAAGCGTTGTCTGCCGTATACACGAATATGGCGGCCTGTCACATCGCATCTTACCGCGAAATACACCGCATAAGACAAAAAGCCGGTTTTGCCCGCGATACGACGCGGGTCGGTTTTGCCAACCACTTGCGGATTTTTACGCCGCGCTGCCGTTTTAATCCCCTGCACCGCATATCGGCCGCCTTTATGGAGCACTCTTTTCAAAACGCTTTAACCGAAGCGGCGATGACCGGAAAAGCCTCATGGCCGGTAAAAAAACTTCCCGCCTCGGTTGACGGCGTTGCGCTCGGAGGCGGCCGCTTTTACGATTTTATCGGTATCAATTACTACAGCCGCGACGCAGTAAGTACGGGCAAAAACGGCGTATTTAAAAACATGCCGCACAACGACTTGGGCTGGGAAATCTATCCTGAAGGCTTGCGCCTTTTGTGCAAGCGCATGTACCGCCTGTATAAAGCCCCTATTTATATTACCGAAAACGGCACCTGCGATGAGGCGGACACATTCAGAAGCCGCTTTATTTACGAGCACTTAAAGGTCCTGTGCGAATCGGACTTACCCATAGAACGCTATTATCACTGGTCGCTTATGGATAACTTTGAATGGGCCGAAGGGGAACGTATCCGCTTCGGTTTAATCGCCGTGGATTACGAAACACAAAAGCGCACTGTCCGCAAAAGCGGCGATTTTTACGCGCACATCATTCAAAACCGCGGCGTAACCGGGGATATGTATAAGACTTACGTGGAAAACTCGCAGTATCGGGTGTAGTCAGTTACAAACTCTTATATTCAGCTTCGTGCAAATTCCGGAGCTATAATCCACGCTCCTTGAGAATAAGTTTTTGCAAATATATCGCTTTTAGTCCGTTGGAAAAGTATTTCTATTGCCGCGCTGACATCAAGAATGATTATCATCTGTTTCTGTCCTCTCTGATAAAATCGACCGGATTTGCTTTTTTTATGTTATCCGCAATAGAACGATTTTTGATTTTCATTAAGAGATTGTTTCGGCGTGATATATTTGATTCTTGGCGAGATAAACTTTTTTCAAGTAAAACGACGGTTTGTTGTGCTATCGTCCTGTTTTCATTTTTTGCAGCGTAACTGATTTTTCTATAGATATCTTCGGGGCATTCCCGTACTTGCAATAAAAGCTGTGAAAAAATTTAAATTTGTTGACAGCCGGTAAAAGCTGTCTTATACTGGATAGGGACATACAGTATAATTTTATCTAATACAGAGGACGAAACATGCACACGGATTCTCAAATTCAAAAACTTATTGACGGCTACGGCAGCTGGGTTCAGCAAGAGGGCGAAAACAAGGCGGGATCGAGCGGCGGAATGACTAAAAATCTGTTTCCATATTCCGCAATTTTTTCACCGATTCAAATTAACCGCACAACGGTAAAAAACCGTGTGGTTATGGCTCCTATGGGCAACCTCGATATGGCCGAAGAAACGGGCCGCCCGAGTTCCAAAATGCTCGAATATTTTTTTGCACGTGCAAAGGGCGGCTGCGGCTTGTTGACTACCGGCTTGATTCCGATAAGCCACGGAGTGGATCCGACCGTTACCGAGCCGGATAAACTTTCAACCTTTCCGCGTATAGACCGCACGCGCACGGTTATGGCCGGCTGGCGCGATTTGGCGCAGGGCGTTCATGCTTTCGGAAGCCAAGTGTACGTTCAGCTGACGCCCGGCTTGGGACGGGTAGGGCCGCCCATGTGCGTTTTAACGCAAATGAAATTTCCCAAATCGGCTTCACTTAATCCGAACTTTTATCTTCCCGGCGTTCCCTGTTTTCCTTTGACGGATGCTCAGTTAGACAAAATCGTAAAAAACTGCGGGCAGGCGGCGGCCGACGCAAAGGCTTGTCTGCTCGACGGCGTGTACTTGCACGGACACGAGGGCTATTTACTTGAACAAATGACAAACCGCGCCTTTAACCGCAGAAAATTGGGTAAATACGCCGACCCGCAGCGCTTCGGAATCGAACTGGTTAAATCAATCAGAAAACGCGCCGGGGACCGTTATCCGATTATGTACCGCATCGACTTATCGCTTGCGTTAAACGAAACCTACGGCGCCGATATGAAAAAAATCAAGTCGCTTAAAAAGTTTACAAACGGCCGCTCGATTCGGGAAACCCTCAACTATATGGAAAACCTTATAAAAGCCGGCGTCGATATTTTCGACGTGGATTTGGGCTGTTACGATAACTGGTGGCTTCCCCATCCTCCGGCAAGTATGCCCGCAGGATGTTTTCTTGAAGTATCCGAAATCGTTAAAAAGCACTTTAAAGAAAAGGGTATTCTTTCCAATGCGGGCGTTCCCGTTCCCGTCGTTGCGGTCGGAAAGCTCGGCTATCCCGACATTGCCGAAAAAGCGCTGCGCGACGGTATGTGCGATATGGTTATGCTCGGCCGCCCGCTTTTGGCAGACGAAAACTGGTGCAATAAAGCCTATGCCGGCGATGTGGAAAGCATACGTCCCTGTATCGGCTGTCAGGAAGGCTGTATCAATGAGTTTATCGAAGGCGGTCACCCGCAATGCGCCGTTAATGCCCGTACCGGTTTTGAGGATGTGTTTCCCCTTCATATGCCTAAAACGGATGCGCCGAAAAAAATCGGTGTCATAGGCGGCGGACCGGGCGGAATCGTCTTTGCGCTTAACGCATTGGAACGCGGCCACCGTGTAGATTTGATTGAAGCTTCGGACAAACTCGGAGGCCGCATTATTCCCGGTTCCGCTCCCAAAATCAAATACGATATACGCAACTATTTGGATTATCTTCGCGCCGCGGTACAAAAAGCCGAAAAAAAAGAAGGCTTTAAGCTTTTGCTCAACCGAAAAGCGTCCGCCGAATGGATAAAAAAACAAAACTACGATACGGTCGTATGCGCTTACGGAACAACGGATGTCGTGCCTCCCTTTGAGGGCTTCAATTCGGTGAAAAGCGTTCAAGCGGTCGATTTGCTGGTAAAACCGGAGCTGCTCGGCGATGCGAAAAAAATCGTGATTGTCGGCGGCGGTGTTGTCGGCTGCGAAACCGCATATTGGCTCGCATACGAACACGGAAAATCGGTATCGGTTGTCGAAATGCTTCCCCATATGATGCAGGGAGCTTGTACGGCAAACAGGGGACATCTTTTGCACTATATGAAAGAAAAAAACGTTTCTTTGTATAACTGCGCAAAGGTTGTGTCTTTCGGTAAAAATTGCGTAAACATTATTAAAAACGTTTCCGCAGGCGTTCCCGATCCCTTTAATACATGGGAACCGATTTTGCCGCCGAACATCGATAACCCGTTTGCAAAAAAAATCGACGAGCGCAAAACAAAGGACATGAGCCTTGAAGCCGATTTGGTTATTCTTGCCCTCGGAGGTAAGGCGGACCACTCTTTATTTTTTGAACTGCAAAAAGAGTGCGCCGCCAAAGAAATATACAATATCGGAGACAGTTATGCCGCAGGCCGCGTTCTTGAAGCCGCCCGCGCCGCATACCGGTTGGCTTTAAGAATTTGACATTTAAAAAACGGCCGCCGTTAAAAAGCGGGATGAACCCGCAGCAGCGGTTTTACATACGGGAGCTGTGAAAAAGACCGTGTTTTTTTACAACTCCCGTGCGCGGCCGATATAAGAGGAAATGATTTCATGGAGAAAAAAAATGCACTTATTATCGCCGTTGCCGGGAAGGGCGGCGTCGGTAAAACCTCCGTTTCGGCAAACATTGTCCGTTGTTTAGTCGATGCGTTTCCCGATAAAAGAATTTTGGCTATAGATGCCGACCCTGCGGTGGGCTTGGCGACCGCTTTGGGTATAGAGCCGCGTATGACAATCGACGATATACGGAAAAATATTGTTGAAAATGTTGCAGGCGGCAATACAAAAGAAGCTATAGAGCTTCTCGGCGAAGTTCGCTATAGAATTTACGATGCCCTTGTTGAAAAAGACGGCTTTTCTTTTATTGCCGTCGGCCGTCCCGAATCGGAGGGCTGTTATTGTAAAATCAACGGCTATTTAAAAGAGGTTATAACCTTATTGTCCGAGCAATTCGACTATGTAGTTATAGACGGGGAAGCCGGAATCGAACAAATCAACCGCCGAGTTATGGAAAAAGTTTCGCATCTTATTCTCGTTACCGATCCGAGTAAAAAAGGCACTCAGGTTATTCAAACCATCAAAACGGTTGCAGATGAGCTGGTTATGTACAAAGATATTGCCGTTATCGTAAACCGTATTTCCGACCTTTCTTTAAAAGACTTTATCGATACCGGCGGAATAAGAATTCTGTCGTATATACAAAGCGATAATAATTTAGCCTTATGCGATATTAAGGGACAAAGCGTTTTTAATCTTCCGTCCGACAGTTTGATTGTCTGCGGTGTAAAAAAGGCGCTGCAAAATATGAATATTCTTTAAAGGAGGAGGCGGGATGAAAGACCTGAAGCATTTGATATATTTTGAAAAATTGTTGGAAGACACGCATAACGAACTTATCCGGCAGGCAAAAAAGGACGGTAAACTTATGATAGGCTATACCTGCTATCATATGCCGGAGGTTGTTTTGAATGTCGATAACTGCGTTTCAATACGAATGAGGGCGCCCAATACCGGAGCTATGGATATTGCTTCGTATTATATGTCGAACTATACGTGCGAATTTTGCCGTGCGATTTTGGAACGCGCCTTTGAAGGCGGTTTTAATTTTTTGGATGCTTTTTGCGCGGTAGATGCATGCGCGATGATGAACCGTATGGCCGAAAATTTGGAATTGCTCAACCTTGTTTCAAACGATAAATTCTTTGTTACCCATGCGGATATTCCCTACAAGGTTGCGGATTACAGCGTGGAACATCATATGGTGCAAATACGCAAACGTATACTTGAAAAACTGCATTCGGTTTACGGTGTCGATATTTCCGATGCCGCGCTGCGCGATGCGGTTAACAGGCATAACGAAATATGCCGTATTATTACGGAAATATCGGAATTGCGTAAACTTGAAAATCCGCCGATTACCGGCTATGAATTTCACGTATTGACTATGGCGACGTATTGCTGCCCCAAGTATTTGCTGCTCGATAAATTGCGCGAAACCTTGGACGAAATAAAAAACAGACAGGTTGACGATAAACCCTGGTACCGCGCCCGCGTTGTGTTGGTCGGAAGCGAAGTGGACGACTTAACCTTAACAAAGTTGATAGAAGACTGCGGCGTTATGGTTGTTGCCGACCGCTATTGCTTCGGTGCAATTCCGGGGCGCGAAGTTATAGAATTAAACGATTCCGAAGATGTTCTTACGCAAATTTGCCGGCACTATCTTGAAACAAGCGAATGCCCGCGCTTTATGAGCAGCGACAAGGTTCAGCAGCGATTTAAAACGGCGGATACGCTTTTAAAAGAATACAATGCCGAAGGCATAATTTATGAGCAAATTAAATTTTGCGATTTTTGGGGATTTGAGCGTGCGTTGGCAAGCCATGTACTCACTAAAGATTTCGGCCGCAACGTATTGTCGATCGACCGTCCTTATGTATCAAGGACTTCCGGACAGCTTCGGACAAGAATACAAGCCTTTGTTGAAAGTCTTGAAATTAAGAGAATTCAAAAAGAAAGCGAGGGAGCGTAATGGAAAAACAAAGATTTAAGCAAAGCTTTTGGGATTGGCTTAGCTACGGCGACCGAAGGCTGGGAGTATTGTATAAAGAAGGCCGAATGGCATTTATCCGGCGTGAATGGCGGGGTGTAAAAAGTACCCTTATAGATTATATAAATTGGCTTAAATTGTGGGGAGTATTGATCGGCTTCACAATGAGGGCGCCCATTCCCATCGCCCGGGCTTTTTTTAAGTACCGCTGGCTTGCATCCTATTTATCGGTACCCGCCTTTGTAGACAGAAACTCAATGGGTTTGCGCGGCGGTCATCTTTCCATTTGCCATATCAATTTCAGAACGATTATAGCGCAGGGAACGATTTATATTGCCGATTTAATAAAAGCCGATAAAACGCTGGGAAAAAACAAGCGGCTTTCGCGCAAAATGGTATTGTTCGATGAAATGACCATGTCGCAAATTATGGCGGGCTTTCCCGATTTGGTAGGAGTTCCCTATCAGCTTATGCCGGTTTTTTTGGTTTCGGAAATAGATCAGCTGTCCTGTATTCCGTATATAGACGCCATTGAAAGTTACGGCTTGCCCTCCGATACCTGCCCCGTTCCGACCAGCGAAGCCGGTGCGGCCGTTTTGGACGCTTACCCTCCCTGCGGCGCATGCTTTATTTCGAGTACGATGCCCTGCGACGGAAGCGTCATGGCGTCGGCCTTTCAAGAGCGTAATTTGGAAATTCCCGTGTTTCCTCTTTCGTTTCCGGTGCGCTATCGGGATGAAGAAACCTTGCAATATGCCGTTGAAGACGTAAAAAAATGTATCGAATTTATCGAAAATTGTACCGGTGCGAAGTTTAATTGGGATGCATACTTTAAAAATATAGCCCGCTTTAACAAAGAAAACATCATGGAACAGGAACGCTGGGAAATCAATAAAACGAATTGCCCGGTGGTTACCGGTTCGTCGCTGAGTTTGTTTAGAGAATTTGCATACCAAATAGAAGGCGGCTTGGGTGAACCTACGTACAAATCTTATCAAAAAGCCAATAAGATTATGTACAATATTCATAAAAAGAAAACAACCTTCGGCCGGCAAACCCGATTCCGCGGTATCGTTTGGAGCTGTCCGTCCCACTACTATGCAAACTTTTCAACTTGGCTGCAATGCTGCTGGGGTATTACCGTATTGGTCGACATGGAAGCACTGAATTTTACAAAGCAGCTCGATGTGCAGGATAAGGATGAAGCATTCCGCGATTTGGCGCGATTGTACGAGCGGATGGTTATGCGAAAGCATACAAACGGCGGTTATGAAAACGTGTTGCCCGAATTGTGGAGAATGGTTGAAGAATTCAAAGTGGACATTGTTATTATGTATCAGCATGTTGCCTGCAAAACTATGGTAGGTCTTCAAGGTTTGTTCGACGAACAAGCCAGAGAACGGGGAATACACCTTATTTGGGTTCCCCACGATTTGATGGATCCGCGTACCGTTTCCCGCCGTGAAATGCGCGAAAGCGTAAACCGGTATATGCAGTCCGTTATGCAAGCCGAACCTGTAGACCCGAGTCTTATGGATATTGAAGACAGTGCGACATGGTAAAATATATGCATTTATTTTAGGAGGATTATATGAGTAAATATTATTTTGCAGGTTGTGATGTCGGTTCAACGTATACTAAATGCGTAGTTTTGGACGAAACGGGTAAAATATTGGCGCATACGACTCAAAGAAGCAAAATGAATGCCGAAGCGTCCGCCAAAATGGCTATGGAAGAAGTTCTTGCGAATATTCCCGAACTTAAAACGGCCGAAGATTTAACGTATTTAATCGGAACGGGATACGGAAGAAACAAAGTACCGTTTGCCGATGAAAACATTTCCGAAATAAGCTGCCATGCGATGGGTGTTCATGTTACGAATCCCGACGTAAAGGCCATAATCGATATAGGCGGGCAGGACGTAAAAGGGATAGCCATCGATAAAGACGGAACGGTTAAAAACTTTGCCATGAACGATAAATGTGCAGCCGGTACGGGGCGCTTTTATGAAGCGATGGCAAACGCTTTTGAAATGACCCTGAGCGAATTTTCAAAATTATCGCTTAATGCGCAAAACGTTATTCCGATAACCGCGCAATGCACCGTGTTTGCCGAAAGCGAAGTTATTACATTGGTCGGCGAAGGAAAACCGATGGATGAAATCGCTGCGGGCATACAAATGGCCGTTGCAAAACGCTGTTTTGTTATGGCAAAAAAAGCCGGAGCTGTTGACAGTATAACGCTGACCGGCGGCTGTGCAAAAAACATCGGTCTTAAAAAGGCGATAGAACACGTATTAAAACTGAAAGTTGTCGAGCTGGATACCGACCCCCAATTGATGGGCGCGCTCGGAGCGGCCGAATTTGCACGGCAAAAAGGCATGGCCGCGCTTTCCAAAAAGATAAAGGAGGCATCCTAATGGCGTGGTATTGGATTGTACTTATTGTATTGGCCGCATTTTTTTTGCTGACCTTTATAATCTTTATGGGTAATTTGGACATGAAACTGGTTGCGCTTATTTATAAATGGCTGCAAAAACATCATGATAAACTCGACAGTAAAAAGGTAAGTACGTTTTAATGAAAATCTATGACAGCCTGATTAAAGACATATGCGGCATATTAAAAGACAGTCCTTCTCACAGCTGGGATTTTAATCCGCAAAAAGGCTGGCATGATATCGGCGAACATGAGGTTGTGCTGCTGCAGGATACCGCCTTCGAAATGGGAGGGCAGGGGCTTGCAGCGGCAAACTGCTTATGCGTTACAAGCGACGAAAAACTTGTCGGTAAAGACAGGGTTGTTTTATTCGGAGAAGATTTAAACCGTATAAAGCAAAACTGTCCCTTTGCCCGCATTACCCTTGCTTCGGTTACAAATATAGACGGCGATGAAGATGCGGTCTATCGGCAAATAAAAGACATCGAATTTGCAAAATACCGCATATATCCTGAAGGCTATATGATGAGGATTTCGGCCGAAAATTATCGGGAGCAAGTGCGTATAAGCAAAAAAGCCGTTAAAGCCGGTATAAGTTTTGAATACGTCGGAAACGGTTTTATAAGCGAATATAAACGCAATGCGTCGGTAAAAAACGTGTGCGTCATTTTTATTACGGGAAATGCGGACTTTGACAAAATTACCGCACTGGCAAAAAAAGCGAACGATATGACCGCCGCCCTTTGCCATATAATGGACGGTATCGCCGCTAATTGCGGTTCCTGTAATCTTAAAGAATTGTGCAATGAAGTGGAGGGATTAAAGGAGCTTCATTTTAAACATAACAAAAAACATACGGTAAATTAAGTTACATGCGGATTTTGCCGGAAATATAAAGGGTTGTGCCAAGGCGTATAAAAAATATACGGTCCGCGCCCTATGCGTTGTCGGTATGGCCCCTCCTTCGGAAACGCTCACGGCAAATCTGAGCGCAAAAAACGTTAAAGATAAACATACGGTATTTTTTTATGTGCAGGGCGGCTTCGATTTGCAAAAGCTTTCCGGCTTAAACAAGTTTATTATGAGCTTAAAGGCAAAATCAATACGTAAAAATCTTGAAGCCAAAGACTCTCTTTCGCCGGATGAAAAATCGGTGCTGAAGATGGTGAGCGAGGGCGTATCAGTTGTGCAGGAAAGCAATCTTGCCGGTATTACGGAATGGTATCGCACAAAGGCGACCGATACCTAAGGTCTGTACAGTTTAGTTTAGACTTTAAAACCGTGCGGCGGTACAGTACGGTCTATGAACAATAAGCGGCTCTTATCAGGGAACTTCATTTTCCGTACATTGTTTCCAATCCCGTTTCCAACGGGGTGCTAAGATATAATTCTTCCAAATGTAAAAAAGCCGTGCGGCTGATATTTTTTCCGCCGAATCGGGCTATGTGATCCGTGTATATTTGGGAATCGATGAGTTTTCCGCCGCAGTGTTGAAAATTGTTTACAAAGTGTACGAGGGCGCATTTTGATGCATCCGGCACAAGAGAAAACATCGATTCTCCGAAAAAAACTTGCCCGATTAAAACGCCGTAAAAGCCGCCGCAAAGCTTACCGTTTTGATACGTTTCAAATGAGTGGGCAAATCCCAGCCGGTGAAATTCGGTATACGCTTTTATCATGTCGGGGCCTATCCATGTGCCGTTCCCGGCTTGCCGCTTTGTTTCGGCACAGGCGGTAATCACTTCGGTAAAGGCTCTATCCATTGTATATGTAAAACCTGCGGTATTTTTTTTCATGCTGCGGGCAAGCCGTGCAGGAGTATGGAATACTTCGGGAATTAAAACAAAACGCGGATCCGGCGACCACCACAATACGGGATCGCCGCTGTTATACCACGGAAAAACGCCCTGCAAATAAGCCGAAAGCAGTATATCGGCCGACAGAGGACCGCCGATGCCTACAATGTCTATTCCCACCGCTTCGGGTGAGGGAAATTCAAACCATTCTTTATCCGGAAAAGAGGCAAAAAAGATTTTTTCTTTTTCGGCAGCGGATAAAGCCGATACTTCGCTCATGCTTCAAGTTCTCGGGTTTTTTGCGGTTTATGCCGTGCGGTATCGGCTGTTTTATGACGCTTGCGAAAGGTAAGCGCAATATCGCCGTTTTTTTTGTATACGGTAACGCTTCCGCCCTTTGACAGGCTGCCGAACAATACTTCGTCCACAAGGGGAGAGGTTATTTTTTCATCTATTATACGGTTGATATTCCGAGCCCCGAATTCTTTTGAATAGCCTTGTTCGGCCAGCAGGGCAACAGCTTCGCCTTCGAGTTCCAAATCGACTTTTTTTTCGGACAGGCGCTCGGCAAGTTTTGCACTTTCTTTACGTACGATATCTTCGATTATTTCACGGCTCAAATGTGCAAAGGGAATAACGGCATCCAATCTGTTTCGGAATTCGGGACTGAATGTTTTTTCAACGGCTTCTTTTACCGCATTTTCCGTTTCATCGCGTTCACCGAAACCGATTTGCGTACGGCTTATATCGGCTGCACCTGCATTACTGGTCATAATTACGATTGTATTGCGGAAGTCGGCCGTTTTCCCTTGATTGTCGGTTAAGGAGCCGTAATCCATTACCTGCAAAAGAACGTTATAAATATCGCTGTGGGCCTTTTCGATTTCGTCGAGCAATATAACGGCATGGGGGTCTTTACGTACCGCCCCCGTTAAAAGGCCTCCTTCTTCAAAACCGACATAACCGGGGGGAGAACCGATAAGACGGCTGACCGTATGCTTTTCCTGATATTCGCTCATATCGAAGCGTAAAAGTTTGACACCCATTGTGTCCGCAAGGCAGCGCGCCAATTCGGTTTTTCCGACACCCGTGGGGCCTGCAAATAAAAAACAGCCGGCGGGTTTTTCGGGGCTGCGGAATCCCGCACGCGAACGTTTTACCGCCATCGAAAGAGCTTCCACTGCGGCATCCTGTCCGAAGATATTTTGCTTTAAATCGGGGGCAAGAGTGCGCAGTTTTTCCTTTTCGTCCGTATTTATGCTTTTTTCAGGGATACGTGCAATGCGTGCAAGTGTTTTTTCGATTAAGCCGGTATCGACGGTTTGTACCTTTGTCTGCTCCCGATTTTTATGCAGTTTCAGCCAAGCTCCCGCTTCATCGATGACATCTATAGCCTTATCGGGTAAGCGGCGTTCGTTAATATGTATTGCCGATAAGTCTACGGCGGCTTGTAAAGCTTCGTCCGTATAATGCACGCCGTGATAGGCTTCATATTTAGACTTTAGTCCCTTAAGTATGCCGATTGCCTCGCTGCGCGTCGGCTCCGTAATATCGATTTTTTGAAAACGCCTTGCAAGGGCGCGGTCTTTTTCGAATAAGCGGGTATATTCTTCAAAGGTGGTCGAGCCTATGCAGCGTATTTTTCCCGAAGCTAAAACCGGTTTTAAAAGATTCGATGCGTCCAAATTCCCTCCGGAGCCCGAACCCGCTCCGATAATCGTGTGGATTTCATCTATAAAGAGAACGGCTTTTTCTTTTTTTAAAAGCTCATCGCTTATGCGTTTAATGCGGTCTTCAAAGTCTCCGCGGTATTTTGTCCCCGCTACGAGGGCGCCCATATCGAGGCTGAACACTTCAAAACCGCGCAGTAAGTCGGGAACCGCTCCCGAGGCGATCTTTATCGCCAAGCCTTCGGTTATGGCCGTTTTTCCGACTCCCGCATCTCCTACGTGAATGGGATTGTTTTTTACCCGCCTGCATAAAATCTGCATGGTACGTTCAAGTTCTTCTTCGCGGCCGATAAGCTCATCCAACAAGCCCTTGGAAGCTTCTTCGGTTAAGTTGCGCGTATAGCGCTCCAATGCGCTTTTTTTGCGCGGTCCTTCATCGGCTTTTTCGGGGGCCTGTTCGTTATGAGCGGCCGCGGTTTCCGTTTTCCGAGTATTTTGTCCGGTTTGGACCGGGGTTTGAGACGCCGAATCGGAAAACTGCAAATAACCTATGGTTTCCAAGAGTGTAAGACGCGAAAGCCCTGCTTTTTTTAAATAATATGAAGAGTGATTTTTATCTTCGTCAAACAGACTGACCAAAACATCGGGAAGTTCGACCGTGTTTTTTTCGGCGGCGGCGCATTGTTCTACCGCTCGTCCCATAACGGACTTATAGCCTATGGTTTCCATAGGCTCGCCTCCCGCACCTACGGGAATCCTTTCGGCAAAATAATCTTCCAAATCGCGGTAGATGATTCCCGGATCCGTGCCGCATAAAAGTAACACATTGATAATGTATTCATCGTCGAGGGCCGCATACAAAAGGTGTTCCGGTGTCAAAAATTCGTGCTTAGCTTTTTTTGCGAGGGCAAAGGCTCGATGTAACGCCGTATTCAGTTTGGGTCCTATTTTCAACTATGCTTTCTCCATTATGCATTGAAGCGGATACCCGTTTTCCCGTGCGCTTTGAATCGTCAGGGCTGTGCGGGTTGCCGCTATATCGTATGTATAGACCCCGATTGCGGCCGATCCGCTTCGGTGTACTTTTTCGGTTAACGATACCGCATCGCTTTCCGTTTTACGGAATATATGCATTAAAACACGGGTAACGAAATCCTTTGTCGTATAATCGTCGTTTAATAAAATCACCCTATATTCCGGCGGTTCGGTAAAGTCCGTTTTTTCCGTAACCGATACCGTATTTTGATTTTGTATGTCCATACATCCCGCCCACACTGATATTATAACACAAGTTGTGCCGTTTTTCAGTAAAATTTGATTTATTTACAAAAAAAAGATTTTTGTCCGACCGGTTATAACACTGCATGTGCTGTGTAGCCGGCTGCGGCTGTTGATATTCTCTCCGTATAATGTACTGCAAAAACAGCGAAAAAGCAAGAAAAAACTCCCGTAAATTTTCTTGTTCCGTTATTGACAAAAGATATTAACTTCTATATACTTCTAGGACATCTCATTTAGGCATGCCTGCCTTGAATGGGATTTTTGTATGCAACGCCTCTGTAGCTCAGTCGGCAGAGCGCAACCATGGTAAGGTTGAGGTCAGCGGTTCGATCCCGCTCGGAGGCTTTTCCCCTCGGGGAGTCGTGAAGGAGTATGGCAAATGGCTAAAAAAGCAAAAACGGCGGTTGAGATTATTGCATTGCAGTGTTCCGAATGCAAGCGTAAAAATTATACTACTTATAAAAACCGTAAAAACATTCAGGGCAAGTTGGAAAAAAGCAAGTATTGTCCCTTTTGCCGCAAGCACCTCGTTCATAAAGAGACAAAAGCCAAATAATGACTCTTCGGGACGGCGTGTGCCGTATTTAGGTCAGTAGCTCTAATGGTAGAGCGTCGGTCTCCAAAACCGAATGTTGAGGGTTCGAGTCCTTCCTGGCCTGTATCTTAATAAAATAGCGGAGATCGGTGTATGAAAATCGTTCAGTTTTTTAAAGAATCCGTTGCCGAGTTGAAAAAGGTTGTGTGGCCTACCCGTGAAGATGTTTTTTCATCGGTAAAAGTGGTATTGATTTCCACCGTGATTGTAGCCCTTTTGCTCGGCGGCCTTGATATGTTGTTTACGGCCGGTTTCAACTTTATATTTTAGGTATTATTGATGGCGAAGGGATGGTATATTCTTCATACTTATTCGGGGTATGAAGGTAAAATAGAGCGCACTATACGTTCCATGATTGAAAACGGCGACCTTTCTTCCGATGTCGTGTTGGATATTAAGGTTCCGGTCGAGGATGTGGTTGAGGTTCGCGACGGGAAAAAACGAACCGTTTCAAAAAAGTTTTTGCCCGGTTATATTATGATAGAGCTCGATTTGCCGGATTTGGGCTGGAAACCCGTCTGTTCGGCAATTCGCCGTATACAGGGCGTAACGGGCTTTGTCGGTACAAACAGTAATGTGCGCCCGCGTCCCATTTCGAATGACGAGGCGATAGCCTTGCTCCAAAAATCCGGAGAAATAAAGGGCGAGCGCTCCGCGCGCGTCAAGCAAACCTTTGCCGTGGGCGAGCAGGTTAAGATTATCGACGGTCCCTTTATTTCCTTTTCCGGCTCTATCGAAGAAGTTAATTTGGAAAAAAACAAACTGCGTGTTACCGTCGGTATATTCGGGCGCGCAACTCCCGTTGAAGTTGATTTAACCCAAGTGGAAAAAATATAGCATCCCGTTTTTGGGAGGGGGCCGGAGGCTCCCGTTAGGCGGGTAAAATCCCGCTACACCAATATAAGGAGAAATAGATGGCGAAAAAAAAGGTAACGGCCGTTATCAAATTGCAGTGTCCTGCCGGTAAGGCAACGCCCGCGCCGCCCGTCGGTCCCGCTTTGGGCCCTCACGGTGTAAGCGCTCCGCAGTTTGTACAGCAGTTTAACGACCGTACAAAGTCGATGGAACCGGGACTTGTTATACCGGTTATTATTACCGTTTTTCAGGATAAATCCTTTACGTTTATTTTGAAAACGCCGCCTGCAGCCGTACTTATTAAGAAGGCCGCGGGGCTTGAAAAAGGTTCGGGTAACCCTTTAAAGGATAAGGTCGCAAAGCTTTCGGCGTCTCAGCTCGAAGAAATTGCAAAAACCAAAATGCCCGACATTAATGCCAACGATATTGAGGCGGCAAAAAAAATCATCGCCGGTACTGCGCGCAGTATGGGTGTAGAGGTGGAGCGGTAATATGAAGCACGGAAAAAAATATCGCGAATCACTTAAAAAGTATGATTCTTCACAGACCTATGACGTACAAAAGGCTTGCGAACTTGTAAAAGAGCTTAAATACGCCAATTTTGATGAAACCGTTGAAGCGCATATCAGCTTGAAGCTTGATAAAAGCCAAAGCGTTCGGGATACCCTGGTGTTTCCTCATCAGTTCCGCGGCGAAAAAAAGGTGCTTGTTTTTTGTAAAGAAGACCGCATTAAAGAAGCTTTGGATGCCGGTGCCGCTTATGCGGGCGCCGATGAATACATCGAAAAGGTGAAGGGCGGCTGGCTTGAGTTCGATATTGCCGTTGCCACCCCCGATATGATGAAGGATGTCGGAAGGCTGGGTATGGTGCTCGGCCGCAAAGGTTTGATGCCCAACCCCAAAACGGGAACCGTTACGAACGATATAACGGCGGCTATCGGCGAATTGAAAAAAGGCCGTGTCGAGTTCCGTACCGATAAGGGCGGCGTTATTCACATGCCGGTCGGAAAGGTGTCTATGGACCCGGCACAGGTTGCGGCCAACGTATCGACCCTCTTGGCCGAAGTTGCCCGCAAGCGTCCCGCATCTTCAAAGGGTGCCTTTGTTCAGTCCGTGTCGGTAAACTCGACGATGGGCCCCGGCGTATGGGTCGATTATAAGGAGGCAGAATAATTATGGCTATCATAGCTAAAAAAATCCAGCCTGCAAAACTTGAAGCGATCGCGGCGACAAAGGCCGCGTTTGAAAACTATAAAGGTTTTATTTTTGCGGATTACCGCGGTTTGACCGTTGAAAGCATTACCGCTTTGCGCCGCAAATTAAACGAAAAGAATGCCAAGCTGAAGGTTGTAAAAAATACCTATGCGCGCGTTGTTTTCGATGAGATGAAGATCGAAAATGTGGCCGAGTATTTAACCGGTCCGACGGCTATTGCCTTGACAACCGAAGATGCCAACGAAGTTGCAAAAATCTTATTCGATTTTGCAAAGGAAGCTCCCGGTTTACAGGTTAAGGGTGCCTATATCGATACGGAACTCTATGATGCGGCAAAGATTGAAGCTTTTTCCAAGCTTCCCGGACGCCAGCAGCTTTTGGCGATGATCGCATCGACCATCAATGCGCCCGTACAAAAGCTTGCGGCAACCTTGCTTGCCTATGTGGAAAAGCGTCAAGCCGAAGAAGCCTCCGGCGCAAGTGCGCCTAAGGCCGAAGAGGCTCCGAAAGCGGAAGCCGCTCCCGCTTCCGCTCCTGTGGACAGCGCCGATGCCGGCGGCAGCGCTCCTGCCGAAAGTGCACCTGCCGATAACGCGGCCGCCCCTGCGGACGGTGCTCCGGCAGCGGAATAAAAATACTGTTTACGATTCAGGCTTCGCAGCTGTCGTCCTGTACGTAATATAAAAAATGCCTATTTTTAAGGAGAAGATAATAATGGCAGCAATGACAAAAGAAGACATTCTTGATGCAATCGCATCGATGACGGTACTTGAGGCTTCCGAGCTCGTAAAAGCTATGGAAGAAAAATTCGGTGTAACCGCCGCAGCCCCCGTTATGGTAGCGGGCGCAGCCGGTGCTGCAGGTGCCGCAGCCGGCGGTGCTGAAGAGCAGTCCGAATTCACGGTAACCTTGGAAAGCGTTGACGCTTCCAAGAAAATTGCCGCAATTAAGGCTGTCCGTGAAATTACCGGCTTAGGCTTAAAAGAAGCAAAAGATTTGGTTGAAGGCGCTCCGAAGCCCGTTAAAGAAGGCGTATCCAAGGAAGAAGCCGCTAAAATCAAAGAAACGCTTGAAGCCGCCGGCGGTGTTGTTAAGATTGCATAATATAATTATTTGTACGGCCTTGTGCCGTACAAAACATTTAAAATTAAAAACGACGCACATGCTGCCTGAAAGATTGAAAATTTCGGGCGGCTATATCTGTTTATACGCAAGAGCAAGGGGGATTTAATGTTCGCGAAAAGCCGGACGGTGAATCGTCAATATATCGGAAAAAATATCCGCAATTTTATGGAGCTTCCCAACCTGATAGACATTCAGCTTCAATCGTACGAGAATTTTTTGCAAAAAGAAAAACTCGATAAAAAACAGCCGCTTGCAGTTCAGGGTCTTGAAGAAGTCTTTCGTTCCACATTCCCCATCGAAAGCCCTAACGGCGATATGCTTTTGGAATATGAATATTACGAGCTTGACGAAGCCAATATTAAATATACGGAATTGGAATGTAAGCAAAAAGAGCTTACCTATTCGGTTCCTTTAAAAGCCCGCATAAATCTGATTTTTCAGCAAACGGGTGAAATCCGCCAAAAAGGCATTTACATGGGCGATATTCCCCTGATGACCGAGCGGGGAACCTTTATCATAAACGGTGCCGAACGGGTTGTCGTTTCGCAAATTCACCGTTCGCCCGGCGTTATTTTTAACCACGAAAAGGGCATCTATTCAAGCCGCATTATTCCCTACCGCGGAAGCTGGCTCGAATTTGAAATCGACCCCAAAAAAGAACTTATCTACGCAAAAATCGACCGCAAAAAACGCATTTTGGGCACCATCTTTTTGCGCGCTTTGGGATTCAGCACCCGCGAAGAAATTATCCGTATGTTTTACGATACGGAAAAAATCAAAATCAAAGATACCCGCGAATTCCGCGATTCTTTAGTCGGAAAAGTTCTTGCCGATGCCGTTTACATTAAGGACGGCGAAACCGGCGAGCAAAAAAAATTATTCCGCGCGAGCGAAAAACTCCAGCCTCACAATATCGACGAGCTGTTTTTGCACCCGGAAATCAAATCGCTTTCGGTGATTAAGTTTACCGGAGAATCTTCTCTCGATTCGCAGATGATAATCAACTGTTTTGAACGCGAAGAAATCCGGTTTATAAAAGAAGGCTCCGAATCCGATGAGCCGACCCTTGAAGACGCCCTTTCGGCCGTCTATCAAGTGCTTATGCCCGGCGAGCCCATTACGGTTGAAGTTGCCGAAAAAGACCTGCACAGTATGTTTTTTTCGCCGCGCCGTTACGATTTGGGCAGGGTAGGCCGCTACAAGCTGAATAAAAAGTTCGACGTAAAAGAGCCGATAACCGATCATACCCTCGTCAAACAGGATATTATCGCAACGATGAAGTATCTTATCAAGGTATATATCGGAGATGAAAATATCGACGATATCGACCACCTCGGCAACCGCCGCGTGCGTTCGGTCGGCGAACTTATGACAAACCAGCTTAAAACGGCTTTCAGCCGCATGGAGCGCATTGCAAAAGAGCGGATGGGCTTAAAAAAAACCGAAACGATGAAGCCCCAGGACCTTATTTCGATAAAGCCGATTGTCGCTTCAATAAAAGAATTTTTCGGTTCAAGCCAGCTCTCCCAGTTTATGGATCAGGTTAACCCCCTTGCCGAGCTTACTCACAAGCGCCGTTTGAACGCCTTAGGCCCCGGCGGTCTTTCACGCGACCGCGCAGGCTTTGAAGTCCGCGACGTTCACTATACCCACTACGGCCGTATGTGTCCGATTGAAACGCCCGAAGGCCCGAATATCGGTCTTATCGTTTCTCTTGCCATTTATACGCGCGTAAACGAATACGGCTTTTTGGAAGCCCCCTACCGCAAGCTTGAAAACGGAAGGGCTACCGACCGGGTTGACTTTTTGTCGGCTATGGACGAAGACCGCTACTATATCGGTCAGGTTTCGGTCGGCATGAAAGAAGACGGTTCCTTTGCCGGCGAACGCATTGCATGCCGCCGCTACGGCGATTATACGTCGCGCAACCCGAATGACGTTCAGTACATGGACGTTTCGCCCAAGCAGATTATTTCGGTTTCGGCCGCCCTTATCCCCTTTTTGGAGCATGACGACGCAAACCGCGCCCTCATGGGCTGTAACATGCAGCGCCAAGCCGTGCCCCTCTTGTTCCCCGAACCCCCGCGGGTCGGAACCGGTATGGAAGCAAAATGCGCCTACGATTCGGGCGTATTGATAAAGGCTCTGCGGCCGGGAACGGTCAGCCGCCTTACCTCCGAAGAGATTTGCATAAAGCCGGATAAACAAAAAAATGCCGATGATTTCGACGTGTACACGATGTTAAAATATCAGAGGACAAACCAGGACACCTGTTATCACCAGCGCCCCGTGGTTGCCCCCGGTCAAAAGGTTAAAAAAGGCGATGTACTTGCCGACGGGCCTGCAACGGTAAACGGAGAACTTGCCCTGGGCCGCAACATTCTCGTAGGCTTTGTGCCCTGGAACGGATACAACTACGAAGACGCGGTGTTGATTTCTCAGCGTGTAGTACGCGAAGATATGTTTACCTCGATTCACATTAAGGAATTCACGATTGAAATCCGCGAAACAAAGCTGGGCCCTGAAAAAATTACCCGCGATATTCCGAATACAAGCGAAAAAACGCTGGACAACCTCGATGCGGAAGGTATTATCCGCATCGGTGCCAAGGTGCGCTCCGGCGATATTTTGGTGGGAAAGGTAACGCCCAAAAGCGAAACCGACACCACCCCCGAGTTTAAACTGCTTAATTCAATCTTCGGTGAAAAGGCGAAAGAAGTGCGCGATTCGTCCTTACGTATTCCCCACGGAATTGAAGGGACGGTTATCGACGTTCAGCGTTTGCGCCGCTCCGAAGGAGACGATTTGAATCCGGGCGTTGATGAAGTGGTAAAGGTATTGATTGCAACGAAGCGCAAACTGCGCGAAGGCGATAAAATGGCCGGCCGCCACGGAAACAAGGGTATTGTCGCCCGCATTTTGCCGATTGAAGATATGCCCTATTTGGAAGACGGAACCCCGCTCGATGTATGTTTGAACCCCCTGGGCGTTCCTTCCCGTATGAATATCGGTCAGATTTTGGAATCGGAGCTCGGTCTTGCGGGCTTGTACTTAAACGAATGGTACGAGTCCCCCGTTTTCCAATCGCCGTCCAGCGAGCAGATTGAAGAAAAACTTAAAAAGGCGGGCTTTAAAGCCAATTCCAAGGCCGTATTGCGCGACGGACGCACGGGAGAACCCTTCCAAAACGAGGTGTTTGTCGGCGTTATCTATTACTTAAAACTGCATCACCTGGTAGACGACAAAATGCACGCCCGTTCAACCGGTCCCTATTCTTTGGTTACCCAGCAGCCCTTGGGCGGAAAGGCCCAGTTCGGCGGTCAGCGCTTGGGAGAAATGGAAGTATGGGCGCTTGAAGCATACGGTGCGGCGAATACATTGCAGGAACTCTTGACCATCAAGTCCGACGATATGAACGGACGTTCCAAAATATACGAATCCATTGTAAAAGGCGAGCCCTCTACGGCAGCCGGCGTCCCCGAATCCTTTAACGTTTTGGTTCAGGAATTGCGCGGCTTGGCCCTCGATTTTACGATTTACGATGCAAAAGGTAAGCAAATCGCCCTTACCGAGCGCGATGAAGAACTGATAACAAAGGCGGGCTCGAACTTTTAGGACTTAAGGGTGCGGTGTTTGCGCGCCCTTAGCCGAAAGTTCTTTGATAGGAGTAAAAGATGCGTGATATTCAAGATTTTGACAGCCTTATGATAAAGCTTGCTTCACCGGAGGCCATCCGTGCATGGTCATACGGTGAAGTAAAAAAGCCGGAAACCATAAATTACCGCACGCTTCGTCCCGAAAAGGACGGATTGTTTTGCGAGCGGATATTCGGTACCACAAAAGAGTGGGAATGTTATTGCGGAAAGTTTAAATCGGTACGCTATAAGGGCGTTATCTGCGACCGCTGCGGTGTTGAAGTAACGCATTTTAAAGTCCGCCGCGAGCGCATGGGGCATATCGAGCTTGCCGCCCCCGTATCGCATATTTGGTACTACCGTTCGGTGCCCAGCCGCATGGGGCTTTTGCTCGACTTGCAGGTTGCCGCTCTTCGTTCGGTTTTATACTATGAAAAATACATCGTCATCGATCCGGGCGACACCGACTTAAAAAAGATGGAGCTTTTAACCGAAGACGAGTACATGGAAGCTCAGGAGCGCTACGGCGGCTCTTTTTCGGCGGGTATGGGAGCCGAAGCTATCAAAACCCTGCTTGAAAACTTAAACCTCGACGAACTTGCCGCGGAACTGCGCGCAAAGATGATAGAAAAGGGTGCAAAAAGCGATAAACACCTTTTAAAACGTATTGCGATTGTAGAAGATTTCCGCGCATCGGGCAACAAGTGTTCGTGGATGATTTTGGATGCCATTCCGGTTATTCCGCCGGAACTGCGTCCCATGGTTCAGCTTGACGGCGGCCGCTTTGCAACCTCGGACTTAAACGATTTATACCGCCGCGTTATAAACCGCAATAACCGCTTAAAACGGCTTATTCAATTAAACGCCCCCGATATTATCATCTGCAACGAAAAGCGTATGCTTCAGGAAGCGGTCGACTCCCTGTTCGACAATTCCAAGCGCAAACGCGTTGTAAAGGGCGCATCCAACCGTCCTCTTAAATCGATATCGGACATGCTCAAGGGTAAGCAGGGGCGCTTTAGGCAAAACCTTTTGGGTAAGCGCGTCGACTATTCGGGACGCTCGGTTATCTGCGTCGGCCCCGAATTAAAGCTGTGGCAGTGCGGACTTCCGACCAAGATGGCCCTCGAATTGTTTAAGCCCTTTATTATGAAAAAACTCGTCGATAAGGGTATTGTCTTCAATATTAAAAAGGCGAAAACCCTTGTTGAAGAAGAATCGAGCGAAGTATTTTCTATCTTGGACGAAGTGGTGCGCGAGCATCCGGTTATGCTGAACCGCGCTCCGACGTTGCACCGCCTCGGTATTCAAGCCTTTGAGCCCGTACTTGTCGAAGGAAAGGCAATCCGCCTTCATCCCCTTGTATGTCACGCATTCAACGCCGACTTTGACGGCGACCAGATGGCCGTTCACGTGCCCCTTACCCAGGCGGCGCAGATGGAATGCTGGACCTTAATGCTTTCAGCCCGCAACCTCTTGGACCCTGCAAACGGTAAAACCATTGTGTATCCGTCTCAGGATATGGTTTTGGGTATTTACTATTTGACTAAAATCAAGCCTTCGGGCAAGGGAACGGGCAAGCGCTTCAGCAGTGAAAACGAAGCCCTGCTTGCAGCCGAATCCGGCAGCATCGATTGGCAGGCCGAAATAAAGGTGCCCGTGCAAAAAGCGCCCCACAACGGCGAAGTGATTTCGACCACTGCAGGCCGCCTTGTCTTTAACGATGAATTGCCTGCCGAAGCTGAATTCGTAAACAAGCTTTTAGGCGATAAAGAATTAAAGCGCTTGATCGAAAAGGTACATAAAACCTGCGGCCCCTGGCTTACGGTTAAAATGCTCGATGCGATAAAGGCCGTCGGCTACCGCTATGCAACCTTTTTCGGTGCGACCATTTCGATGGACGATATTTTGGTGCCCGAAGAAAAACCGGTAATGGTGGACAAGGCCAATAAAGAAGTCGATTCGATTATGAAGCAGTACCGCCAGGGTCATATCACCCAGAATGAACGGTATAACCGCGTTGTCGAAGTATGGTCGAAAACCAACGAAGAGCTTACAAACGTTATGATGAAAAAGCTCGAAAACGACAAAGAGGGCTTTAACACGATTTACATGATGGCCTCATCCGGTGCGCGCGGAAGCCGCAACCAGATTCGTCAGCTTGCGGGTATGCGCGGTCTTATGGCCAAGCCGAACGGAGACATTATCGAGCTTCCGATCCGCGCAAACTTTAAAGAAGGTCTTTCGGTTATCGAATTCTTTATTTCCACAAACGGTGCGCGAAAGGGTTTGGCGGACACCGCTTTGAAAACCGCAAACGCCGGTTACCTTACCCGCCGTCTGGTCGATATTGCCCAGGACGTCGTTATTAACGAAGAAGACTGCGGTACGATTAACGGAATCGAATATTCGGCGGTAAAAGAAGGCGACGATATTATCGAGCCTTTGAAAGACCGCATTGTCGGCCGTTATACCTTGGAACGCGTACTGCACCCGATTACCGGAGAGCTTTTGTGCGACGTAAACGAATATATAGACGACGATTTGGCCGAAAAAATAGATGCAGCCGGTGTTGAAAGCGTCAAACTGCGCACCGTTTTAACCTGCGAATCCAGGCACGGTGTATGCTGTAAGTGCTACGGCCGCAACCTCGCGCGCAATAAAATAGTCGAAATCGGAGAAGCCGTCGGTATTATTGCCGCCCAGTCGATCGGACAGCCGGGAACCCAGCTGACCATGCGTACCTTCCACGTCGGAGGAACCGCCTCTAAAATCAGCGAAGAAAACCGCATCGTCTTAAAATATCCTGTTCTTGTGCAAAATATTACGGGTACCCATGTCGTTATGAAGGACAAAACCAAACTCTTTACCCGTAAGGGCGTTATGGAAGTAACCCATATTTTGCAGGACTATACCTTCGGCAGCGCAAATCTTTTGGTGCAGGACGGAGACCGCGTATTAAAAGACACACCGCTTTTTGAAGCAAAGGGCAAACAAACCCTTGCTCCCGAAGCGGCGCGTATTATTATCCGCGGCAAGCACCTGTATTTGGCAAGCGGCGATTTGAAAATCGAAATTAAAAACGGTTCTTCCGTTTCCGCAAATGTCGGCGACTATGTTGAAGCGGGGCAAACCCTTGCGACCTTCGACCCCTTTTCGGATCCGATTATTGCCGAAGTGTCGGGCTATGTTCACTATGAAGACATTATTCCCGGTTCAACCCTTTCGGAAGATTTGGACGAAGAAACGGGTAACATTGAAAAGCGTATTACCGATTTGCATTTGGACACCAAACAGCCGCGTATTTTGATTACCGACGAAGCCGGTAACGAAAAGGGAAGCTATTATCTTTCGGGAGGAGCGGTTCTTTCGGTTGAAGACAAGGCAAAAATTTCGGCCGGAACGCCGCTTGCAAAAACCTTAAAGGAATCTTCAAAAACAAGCGATATAACCGGCGGTTTGCCGCGGGTAGAAGAACTGTTTGAAGCGCGCAAGCCGAAAAATCCTGCCGTTTTGGCGCAAATTACCGGAACCGTGCAGTTTAAGGGTATTACAAAGGGCAAGCGCGTTATTGCGGTTGTCGATAAATACGGCAAGGTGTTTGAACACCTCGTACCGATGACCAAGCGGCTTTTGGTGCGTGACGGCGATACGGTCGATGCGGGCGAACAGCTGTGCGACGGATCGGTCAGTCCCCACGATATTTTGGCTATTTTGGGCGAGCACGCACTGCAAACCTATCTTATGGATGAGATTCAGCAAGTGTACCGCACTCAGGGTGTAAGCATAAGCGATAAGCACATCGGTATTATTGTCCGCCAAATGCTTCGCAAGGTTGAAATCGTTGCCGTCGGCGACACGAATTTTATATTCGGTAAGCAGGTGGATAAGTATAAGTTCCACGAAGAAAACAAGCGCGTTCTTTCCGAAGGCGGACAGTCGGCTATTGCCCGTCCGATGTTTCAAGGTATTACAAAGGCATCGCTCAATATCGATTCCTTTATCGCCGCGGCTTCGTTCCAGGAAACAACCCGCGTATTGACGAATGCCGCCATTGCAGGTTCCGCCGATAAGCTTCGCGGCTTAAAGGAAAACGTCATTATCGGCCACCTTATTCCCGCGGGTACGGGTATCCGAAATTACCGAAACGTCAAGCTTTTTGACGAAAATACGGCAGACCTTGACGTACAAATGAACGAAATACTTGAGCGGCGCAAGCTTGAAAAGGCTTTGGAAGCTCAAATGGAAGAAACCTTATACGAAACGGAAAACGAAGAGGATTAAATCCGTCTTGACAGGAGCTTTCGGTATTTGATATACTGTTAAGACCCTGTGTGCGCTAATGCCGCGCAGGAACGGAGCCGAAAGTTTAACAGGTATTTTTAGCCGGAGTGCTGGCCGGTTTAGTAAATAGGAGAATAAGGCAGATGCCTACAATTAATCAATTGATCCGTCAGGGTCGTAAATCGGTAGCGAACAGAACGAAGTCTCCCGCGCTTCAGTCCTGTCCGCAAAAACGCGGTGTTTGCACGCGTGTTATGACTTTTACGCCTAAAAAGCCGAATTCGGCACTTCGTAAAGTTGCCCGTGTGCGTTTAAGTAACGGAATTGAAGTAACCGCCTATATCCCCGGCATCGGGCACAACTTGCAGGAACACTCGGTTGTGCTTATCCGCGGCGGGCGTGTTAAGGACCTTCCCGGTGTACGCTATCATATTATTCGGGGTACAAAAGATACCCTCGGTGTTGAAGACCGCAAGCGCGGCCGCTCAAAGTACGGCGCAAAACGGCCTAAGGCATAGGAGGAAGTAAATGGGAAGAAAAAATAAGAGCGTAAATCGTCCCGTTTTACCCGATTCACGCTATAACAGTACGGTCGTATCGAAGTTTGTAAGCCGCATGATGCTCGACGGTAAAAAGTCGGTAAGTGTGCGCCTTATCTATGAAGCCTTCGATACCTTAAAAGCGAAAACGGATAAAGATCCTTTGGAAGTGTTTTTAAAAGCCCTCGATAACGTAAAACCGATGGTGGAAGTAAAATCCCGCCGCGTCGGAGGTGCGACCTATCAGGTGCCGATTGAAATCCGCGACAGCCGCCGCGAAGCCTTGGCTATGCGCTGGGTTATCGCCGCCGCACGCAGTAAAAGCGGACGCGGAATGGGAGAACGCTTGGCATCGGAACTTTTGGATGCATATAACAACACGGGTACCGCTTACAAGAAAAAAGAAGATACCCACAAAATGGCCGAAGCCAACAAAGCATTCGCTCACTACCGCTGGTAATTTTATTTGTACCGGCAAGGGGCGCATGCTCCGTAACGAGGCTGTCTGAAACACGGGTTTTAGGCGGCCTTTTTTTATGCTCTGAGGGGATGAGGGGGCTTTTGAGATATAAAAGTTGACAGTTTAGTAATAGTGCTGTATACTATTAATGTTCCCTTTTAGGGAACTTTTAAAAAGGTGCGGTTGTATGAGGATTATTGCCAGAAAAACACTTGCCGAGTATTGGATAAAGCATCCGTCGGTAAAAAGTCAGCTGCAATCCTGGTTTAAGGAAACGGAAAAGTCCGATTGGCAAGGACCGGACGATATAAAAAAACGGTATCCGTCGGCAAGTTTTTTGGCGGATAATAGGGTTTGTTTTAATATCGGAGGAAATAATTACAGACTTATTGTGAAGATAAATTATGATTTTCACATAGTGTATATCAGATTTATCGGAACTCATGCAGAGTATGATAAAATCAATGCAGGAACGGTGTAATATGACTGTTAAATTAATCAAAACGGAAAAAGATTATAACGATGCGCTTAAAATGATAGATGGGTTATTTGATGCGAAACCCGATACCTCTGAAGGGGATATGTTGGAATTGCTTACTACTCTGGTTGAACTGTACGAAGCGCGTCATTTTCCGGTCGAAGGTCCTTCTCCCATCGAAGCGATTAAATTCAGAATGGAACAAATGCATTTATCTCAAAATGATTTAACTCCCTATATCGGAAATAAGTCGAAGGTGTCGGAAGTGCTTTCCGGAAAGCGGCCCTTAAGTTTGAATATGATTAGAAAACTTTCGGTCGGTTTGGGTATACCTGCGGAAACTCTTATTCGGCCTTATGATGTAAGTAAAACAGCATAGCGGTAGGTAGGGGGAAGCGGTAAGGGGCGCATGCTCCGTAACGAGGCTGTCTGAAACACGGGTTTTAGGCGGCCTTTTTTTATGCTCTGAAAGATAAAGGCAGCGCGTTTAACGGAACCTTGTATTTTGCCGAAATCTGTTGTATACTCTTTCCTATCTTTTTGGAGGAATTATGCCGTTGTTCAAGAGAAAAGAAGGGGCTGTAGAAAAAAACGACAAGGTGTGTGTATCGGACGGTGTTGTTTTTTCGCCGGAGAAAATGGAAAAACTGCTCGGCGAAACGGAAAATATTGCAATGAATTTAAAAACACGCATTGCGGGCGCTTCTCAGGTTATATTTAAGAATCTTCAGCAGGAAACGCAGTTTGCGGCTTTTACCGAAAGTATACGCTCCATGCTGGATTCAATCGTATCGGTACAGGATCAATTACGCGAAGTGAATAATTGCAGTTCTTCACTTGAAAGTACGGCGGAAAATGCAAGTAATTCGGTGGGTGAAATCATCGATTCGGTAAACCGCGTGGCAAACATTGTTTCCGACAGAATATCGGTGACATCGGAATTGACGAATGCGGTAGGCCGCGGTTCTCATAAGGTAAAAGAACTGTTTAATGTGATTGATAATTTAAATCAAAATATCGATGCGGTAAAAGATATTATTGCGGCGATTAACGATGTAAGTGCCAAAACGAATCTGCTTGCGATGAATGCGGCTATAGAGTCGGCTCATGCGGGAAAGGCCGGTTTGGGCTTTGCCGTTGTTGCCGGTGAAATACGAAAGCTTTCCGAGGCTACCGCCTTAAATGCCGCCGATGCGTCCAAAACGCTTAAAAATATGCTTGATGTCCTGCAAACCGCCCGTACAACTGCCGATGAGACGCGCGGTGCTATGGATATGATAGGCAATTCCGTTCAGGAGACAACGGGTTCCTTTGTTGAAATATCTTCGGAAATGAACAGGCTTGCCGATACGGGAAGTTCCGTGCGTAAAGCGGTACTTCTTGTTCCTCAATCGGCTGCGGATTTGAATATCAGGGCGGATACCGCGATGGAGCATATCAATCAAATCGCCGAAGAAATCGAAACCGATAAAAACGGTTTACAAAGTATGCAGCAAAGTTCTCAGGAAGTAAGTGCGCTTATGAGCAGCGCGCTCTTTAACATGAACAGCATTATCGACAGTACGATTGCCATTGAATCTTCATCAACTCAGGGTATCGATGTGCGTACGGGACAAACCCTTGCGGCGGCGAAAAACATGCCCTTTGCACTCATTGTCTTAAAGCACCTTTCCTGGGTCACGAGGGTACGAGCGCTGATTGACGGAAAAATAGGTGCTGAAGGCGTTGTTCTCGGCGATCACAGAAAATGCGATTTGGGACAGTGGATAGAAAAAAATGCCGGTTTACATGAGGGCTTGCAGGAGCATCCCGAGTTCAAAAAACTGACGGAAGACCACGAAGCCCTGCATGCGATTATACGGAAGGTGTTTGAGCGGATTAGGACTTTGTCCCGAACCGAGCTTGAAGGATATTACAGTGAAATGATTCAATATTCCGGTAATGTTATTGAAAGTTTAACGGCTTTGCGCGGTTTTATAGAGGGCGGCAGAAAAAAATCGGACGGTGCCGACGCATAATCTGCCGAAAAAGCGAAGACCCATATAATCCGATTACTTGCCTGTTTGCCTCATTTATGGTATTATGAGATATTCTTAATAAGGGTAAAAACACAGGGCCCTTTTAAATCAGGAAGGAATTTATGGAAAAATTATTCAGGATGACGGAGCGAAAAACAAATGTTCGCCGGGAAATCATCGCCGGAGTAACGACCTTTTTGGCTATGGCGTATATTCTGGCTGTAAATCCCTCTATGCTTTCCGCTACGGGGATGAGCGCTTCGGCCGTATTTACGGCGACGGCTTTGGCTGCCGCTATTGCAACGCTTGTAATGGCTTTTGCCGCAAACCTGCCGATTGCCTTGGCACCGGGCATGGGATTAAACGCCTTTTTTGCCTTTACCGTTGTTCTCGGCATGGGTATATCCTGGCAAACGGCTTTAACGGCGGTTTTATGTGAAGGTATTTTATTTATTATACTTTCAATTTTTAATGTCCGCGAAGCGATTATCAAAGCGATTCCCGCAAATCTTAAAAAGGCGGTCGCCGCCGGTATCGGTTTGTTTATCTGTTTTATCGGTTTTCAAAATGCGGGAATTATCGTGAACAACGATGCAACCCTTGTAGGATTGGGACATTTGACAAAAGGCTCGGCTGCGGTCGCTATGATGGGTATTGCCGTTACGGCCGTTTTGTTTGCCCTCAAGGTTCCCGGATCGATTCTTATCGGTATTTTGGTGACGACCATTATCGGTATTCCCTATGGCGTAACCGTTGTGCCGGAAGGCTGGGTTCCGTTCAGCATACCTACGGCTCCTCTGTTGTTTCAGTTTGATTTTTCGCATATTTTTTCGCTCGATTTTTTTGTCGTCTTTTTTACCTTTTTATTTGTGGATATCTTTGATACGGTCGGTACCCTTGTCGGTGTAACCAATGAAGCAAATTTATCCGATTCAAACGGTAATATTCCGCGCGTAAAGCAGGCATTGCTTGCCGATGCTATCGGTACCGCCGCGGGTGCCTGTTTGGGAACATCCACCGTAACCAGCTATGTTGAAAGTACGGCAGGTGTTGCCGCAGGCGGAAGAACCGGTATGACCTCTTTAACAACCGGTGTTTTGTTTTTGGCTGCTCTGTTTTTAAGCCCCCTGTTTTTGTTGGTTCCGGGGGCAGCTACGGCTCCCGCCCTCATTGTAGTCGGTTTTTTAATGTTCAAAGCTGTATGCGGTATTGTATTTACCGATGTAAGCGAAGGCTTGTCCGCCTTTATTACCATTGTGATGATGCCCTTTACCTATTCGATTGCCGAAGGTATTGTATGGGGCGTGATTACGTACGTGGTTATGAAGGCATTCACGGGTAAGGGCCGTTCGGTTCCCGTTTTTACCTGGGTATTATTTGCGGTCTTTATTTTGCGTTTGGTATTGATGGCGGTAATTAAAGTCTGAGCAGCCGCTTTATTGTAAAGGGGCCGAGGCTGTCGGAAAGCAAGCGGCTTTCGAGGCAGTCCGGCCTTTTTTTATTCGGTTTGAACCGTTCCTGTTTCAGGTATACGGCCCGTGCGTAAATAGGTTTCGTTTATAAACCGTGAATGATCGCCGCCGTATGCGACATTTTTATAGGTGAGAACGGTGTGCGATTTTTTTTGCAGATCGCTCATTTTTATTTTTACGGCCGTAAAAATACCGTTGATTGTATCGGTTTCAAGCACTTCCAAAAGTTTTGCAGGTTTTCCGTTTTTATCGAAATATTCAATCTTTAAACACATATGATTACGGGTATCGATATAATGAACCCTTTTTCCGTAAGCGCTTTGAATCAAAGGAAGGCTTTCGACAATCAGCATTTCGGTTCCGCTTTCCGAAAGCAGCGTTCCCATTATACGGTTGGTATCGTATGAGGGATTGCGCGGATTCATGTCTTCGGAATTGATATCCATTCCGAAAAAGGGCATGGCGCGCGATAGGGCCTTTATGCGGAATGGAACTGCGAAAAAGTTCATCATCACGGCCACATCGGGAAAACCGCCTTCCTTAGGCACACCTATAAGTATGCGGGTATCCTTATAACCGGGCGGTTCAATGAATTCGAGCATAACGGATACCCGCCCGTTTTTACGCAGCGTGTACATTGTGTAAGCCATGACGGATTTTTTACCGTTGTGCGAGCTTATGAGCGCTTCAACTTCGGCATAGAGGTTTTGCCTGCGGTCAAAGGGATCCGTTTGGCTCATATAGGAATTTAAATCGCCATTCCGAAAGATTTCGTGTGTTTGAGCTGTTTCGTTATCAGCGTTTTGTGTATGCAGTATAAAACCGGGCAGTCCGAAGGAAAAAAATATGCATAAAAGCGCCGAATACCGGATGCCCGGAAGTCGGCGTTTTTCCGTAAAAGACACTATTGCTCCCGTGTTTTTAGGAAGAAAATGCAACGGCTTCTATTTCAACGAGGCTGTCTTTGGGTAAACGTGCAACTTCAACCGCCGAACGTCCGGGAAAAACCGTTCCCGCAAAAAAATCGGCGTATACTTCATTCATTGCCCCAAAGTTATTCATATCGCTTAAAAAAACGGTTGTTTTTACTATATCGCCCATTGTGAGACCGGCTGCGGCAAGTACCGCTTCCACGTTTTTTAAGCATTGGCGTGTTTGTGTACGTATATCGGCTCCTGCAAAATTACCGGATGCAGGGTCGATCGGAAGCTGTCCCGATGTAAATACCAGATTTCCCGCTTTGATTGCCTGAGAATAGGGGCCTATGGCGCCCGGGGCTTTTTCTGTGTTTATTTGTTTTTTCATAATACCTCCGCCGTGTTATCGGTTTTCCTACAGTGTATCAAATTACGGGGCTTTGTGAAAGACGTTTGACCGATTTTGAAAAAAACGGTACACTATAGGTACACTATTGTATGCACGTTCTCACTGTGTTGAGAACGTGTCTAAAAAGTCAATCGAAAGTCGGCACTTTCTTCTTGACTTTTTATAGGAGGAGTATGAACGGTTTGTCGGAGGGAGGTGCGGGCGTACCGGCCAATTCGGCTTTTATGTACGCTGTCGGTGCTGCGGTTGCCCTCTTTATTGTGCTGGTATCCCTTGTTTTTGCCCTGAGTTCTTACCGTGCGGCTCTTGCAGCAGGAATAGATAAAAAAAAGATAGCTGCGGTTATACGCTCAAGTGCGGTATTTACCCTTATTCCGTCAACGGCGATTTTACTCGGTCTTATAACCATGGCCGGCGGTTTGGGAGTGCCGCTTTCGTGGATACGGCTTTCGGTTATAGGAGCCGTTCAATATGAATTGATTGCCGCAAACGCTGCAGCTTCGGCAGCAGGCATTGAAGCCTTGCTTTTAAAACTTTTAACCCCCAAAGTATTCGTATCGATTATAGTGGTTATGACCGTGTGTATTATTTCGGGTCCGCTTTTTAACCTGCTTTTTTTGAAACGTTACAACCGCGGCTTGCAAAATATGAAACAAAAAGATAACCGCTGGGGGAAATTGGTAGTCGCTTCAATGTTTATGGGTATGATTTGTACCTTTTTGGGCAATCCCGTCATTGCTCTGCGGATAAATCCGCGTACCGGTTTGATTTCGATTGCGGTGATGCTGATTTCCGCCGTTGTTTCGGCTCTTTGCGATTTTGCGGTAAAAAAGTACGGGGTAAAAAATCTTGAAGGCTTTGCCCTTCCTGTCAGTATGATAGCCGGCATGATTTTTGCCGTCTTCGCCGCCTGAAAAAGCTTCGGCAATATGAGGTTTGTATATGAAACGGCATAGTTTATCTTACGATGTGCATTTTACCGGGAGGCTGTGGACGGCCCTTTCTTTGGTTATTATCTGTGCGGTTCCGGCCGCCGTATGCGCTTATTTGGGAGTGTGGCCCGACGGAAAGCTCGTTGCCGCCGGTATTCTTAAGGTCGGTATTATCTATATTCCGATAGGAATTATAGAGGCGGTTACCTTCGGCCCGATTTTGGGACCGTCAGCCTCGTATTTGGCCTTTATTACGGGTAATCTTACCAATTTGAAAATTCCCTGCGCTTTAAACGCCCTTAAAACCGCAGGTTTTGAGTCGGGAACCGCCGAAGGCGAGATTTTATCGACCCTGTCGGTGGCGGTTTCAACCCTTGTTACAACCGCAATGCTGTGCGCGGGAGTCCTGCTCCTTGTACCTCTTACTCCTTTTTTATCTTCTCCCGTTTTGGCCCCCGCCTTTGCAAACGTTATTCCGGCCCTTTTCGGCGCCTTGGGTTATATGTTTATTTCCCAAAACTGGAAAATCTCCGTTTTACCGCTTGCCTTTGTGTTCATTCTCTATGTGAGTTTACCCGTGGGTATCGCCCAAACGATTTCGGGGGCCTTGATTCCCGTATCGGTTGCGGTTACGGCTGCCGGTGCACGGTTTTTATATAAACGTAATATCGTATGAGGCTCAAAAAGTATGAAAACCGTTGTAAAAGATAAAGCCGCAGACTCTGCGGTAAAAAAAAGCGGAAAAGCTTCGAAGCCCGCTTCTGTGAAGCGTGCTGCTCTGCAGCTTAGTTCTCCGGCCGAACGCTTGGCACATATATTGCGCATCCCCTCCGTGTCTTTGCCGGCAGAACGGGACACGCGTGAAGCCGATATAAAAAGCGATATTTTTGACACCCTGCATTCCGAATTGAAGCGCCTTTATCCGTCGGTTTTTAAAACCTGTGAGCGCATAAAGGTCGGCCGCTATCCTTTGCTTTTGCGCCTTCGGGGAAAAGACTCCTCCTCATGTATTGTTCTTACAGCCCATCAGGATACGGTACCCGCCCCTGAAAAAGGCTGGAACTACGAGCCCTTCGGCGGTGTTATTGCCGATGGAGCCGTCTGGGGCCGGGGCGCGATTGACGATAAGGGAAGTTTATGTGCAATTTTGGAAGCTTGCGAAACCTTGGCGGCCGACGGCTTTACTCCTTCAGTTGACATCTACCTTGCTTTTTCACACAACGAAGAAACGATGGGATGGGGAGCTTGCGCCCTCGTTGAGGAATTGGAAAGGCGCGCTGTTAAGCCCCTCTTTGTTTTGGATGAAGGAGGGGCCGTCGTTGAAAAACCCCTTCCTATGATGAGCGGCAAGGCGGCTATGATAGGCATTACCGAAAAGGGGGTTGCCGACATAGGCTTTTATGCACAGAGTACGGGAGGGCATGCAAGTACGCCGCCTCGAAAAAGTCCTCTGGGAAGGCTCGGCGCCTTTGCAGCTTCGGTTGAAAAAAATCCTCCCTTCAAAGCGCGTGTAAGTTCCGCCCTTTGCGCCATGTTGAGTTCATTATCAAAATGTATGGGATTTCCCTTTAATATACTGTTCCGCTTTCCCCGCCTTTTTGCTCCCCTCATACGGACGGTTTTTAAAGCGGCCGGAGGTTCCGCGCGCGCCCTGGTGCAAACAAGCTGCGCTTTTACGATGGCCCGGGGCTCCGATGCGGTAAACGTTCTTCCGTCAAACGCGTTTTTTACAGCCAACCTGCGCATTGCAGGCGGCGATACGACGGACGGGGTTTTAGCTTCTTTGCAAAAGCGCGCATCACGCTTCGGAGTCCGTGCGGAACTGCTTCGAGGGCATGAAGCGTCTCCCGAATCGGAATTAAACCGCGGCTGGAACCTTTTGTGCGCTGCCTTGGAAAAAGAGTTCCCGAATACTCCGGCCGTTCCCTACATTATGCTTGCTGCAAGCGATTCACGCCATTACTGCAAAATATGCTCCGCCGTCTACCGCTTTACTCCCTTTGAAATGAGCAATGTACAACGCGAGAGTGTTCACGGTATAAACGAGCATATGGAAATCGATAATTTTGAACGCGGAATCCGTTTTTATCGGGAATTGATACGGAGCGTATAAAAGAACGCAGAGGCGCAAAAAGATTAAGTATCTCTGAAAAGAGGGAGACATTCTTTGCGTTCTTAGCGCGCCTTGCGGTTAGACCAATGCGGTAGGAAATAATGTTATCTTTTAGGTTTCTCCGCCTCTTCGACAAATCTGAACGCTTTATTTTTCCAGCGGCCGCTGAGATAATAGGAGACGATAATGAGGCTTCCTGCAAACCAGCCCGCACCGTAGCACCAAAATATATTGTACCGTCCGCCGATATAATTGAAAAGGTAGGCAAGGGGAACACGTGCAACCAATAAAGAAACAAACGAAGCCAGCATGGGCATAAAGGTTTCCCCGGCCCCGCGCACGGTTGAGTTCAGGGTAAAGATAATTGCCAGTAAAAAATAGCCCGGCATAAGGCGTTTGATAAATTCTTCTCCCGTTTTAATTACCTCGGCATCCTGGGTGAATGCCATAAGCAGATAACGGCCGAAAATGGTAACGAGGATGCTCATTATAATTGCCGTACTCACCGAAATTATGAGTGCGCTGCGCACTCCTTCTTTTACCCTGTCCAGATTTTTTGCTCCGACATTTTGGCCGACATAGGTGGTAATAGCGTTGGCAAAGCTTAAGATGGGCATAAATACAAACATGTCGATTTTATTGGTTGCGCTGTAGCCCGCCATAAAAGCCGGGCCGTAACTGTTTACCAAGCGCTGCAAAACGATGGTGCCTACGCAAAACAAAAGATTTTGTATACCGGCCGGAAGACCTATTTGAAAACTTTGCAATAGGATTCTGCTGTCAAAACGCATACGGTGCGAAAAGAGACGGAAGATTTTAATTTTTCGGTTTATATATACTGCGCCGAAAATAAAGGATGTTCCTTGAGCTATAATCGTAGCCAAGGCAACACCGAATACCCCCATGTCGAACACGGTGACAAAGAGTAAATCGAGCACAATATTCAAGACGGTCGCGATACTTAAGAACAAAAGAGGCGATTTACTGTCTCCGATGCCCTGTAAAATAGAAGCGTTTATGTTGTAGCCGAACGACATGGCCGTCCCTAAAAAGATTGTACGCACATAGGTCACCGACATTTCCATGGTTGCACCTTCGGGGGTATGCATAAGGCGTAAAAAAGGTTCGGCTGCACCGATACCGCACAGGGTTATAATCAGGGCGGCAACAGACATACCGATATAAATAGTATCGACGGCCGTTCGAAGCTTTTCTTCCTGCTTTGCGCCGAAAAACTGCGAGACGAGAATGACGGCGCCCATGCCGATTCCCGCAAACATGGATATGAGCAAAAAAATAATAATGCCCGAATTGCCGACAGCCGCAAGGGCTTCAGATCCGATAAAGTTTCCGACTACAATACTGTCGACGATATTATAGGTTTGCTGCAAAATATTTCCGAGCAAAAGAGGCAGGGCAAATCGTGTAATGAGTTTTCCCGGATTTCCGGTTGTCATATCAATCATCGTCTTTCATCTTCTCCATTTTTCGTATGCGCTCGTTATCGAGGGTGATGCAGATGTTTTTTTCATGGTCGGGTAAAACGGTTCCCTTAGGTGCGTTTTTTGCC
This sequence comes from Treponema sp. HNW, assembly GCF_050320395.1. GTDB lineage: Bacteria > Spirochaetota > Spirochaetia > Treponematales > Treponemataceae > Treponema_C. The sequence continues at coordinate 2,305,567 of NZ_CP144459.1, read as the reverse complement.
CGCCTTAAGTGTTTTACCTGCGTATAGTAGAGGTCGGCCGTTTTTGCACTGCGCGCCTTTGAATAAAAGACGGCCAAGTTACCCGCATCTATGAGGATTTCGAGAGGAACGGTTTTACCCCTTCTGTTTTTTATAAACACATAGCCGCCGCTGTAATCACGGGTATGCAGCCACCAATCAAGGCCTTTTACATGGTGACGCAAAAGCTCATCGTTTTCCGCGGCGTTCCGTCCTACAAGAATATGCCATTCGCCGATGGAAAAGCTTAATCCCGGATGTTTTTTGTCCCGTGCTTTTTGCGGGGCGGTTTGTTTTTGCAAAAATTGCCGTATGCGTATGGGGTTTTCTTCTGCGCATACCGTCTTATACGCCGATTCTACGTTTTGCAGTTCATGCCTTAAATCGGCAATATCTTTTTCCAAATCGCTTAAACCGCTGCGCGCTTTTTTATACCGCGCGTAATAGTCGGCGGCATTTTGTGCGGCGCTTTTTTTCGGGTCGACGGGTATGGAAACGGTTTGAGAGTTTTCGTAGTCGGTACACAGCAATACCTTCGCGCCGTTTCCCCCGATTAAGCGGGCGTTTGCCAGTATAAGGTCTCCCTGATGTTTCCATAAATCGGCATGCAAAAAAGCGGCCCTTTTTTCTTCAAGTTTTAAAAGGGCGCCTTCAATACGGCTTTTTCTTTGATTATAGGCTTTTTCCGCCTGTGCCAGCAGCAAGGTACGCGAAGATGTGTTACCGTATTCGGCGTACCAGAGGTCAAGCTGTTCGTTAAAACTGAGGGTTGTGATGTCGACATCTTTAAAACAGTCGGCATATTCTTCGGCGGTAAAGTCGCGTTTTTCAAAGTCTTTTTTCTTAAAGTCCCTGCCGGTTTCCGTTTTTGGCTGCCGGGCGGTATTATCCGCGGCAGGGGACGTTTTTTCGGGCAAACTGAATGTTCCGCCGCTTACCTCATTCCGCTTGGGACGCCGGTAAAAGACATCCAAAATGCGCAGGTTTTCGTCCGTAACGATGATGTTGGCCGCACCGCTCCATAAGCGCATAAACAATATATAGGGCGTTTGCGCTTGAATCAGTTTTACCTCTATAATGCGCTCGCTTCCGATTTGACGGCAGCTTTGTATTTTTGCGCCTTTTATGCGGCTTTTTAAAAATTCCATAAAGCGCAGCGGGGTTTTATTTTTGAGAATAGGACGTTTTGTTTCGTGTATGCGGCATTCTCCGGGTGCAAGGCATATGTAGACGGTTTTGGAAGATTTTTTGTATACGTATAGGGCAAGACTGTCGTAACCGGGTTGTACAATATTTTGAATAAAGGAATCCTCCAAATCGAGTTCGTCCAAAACAGCGTCTATTTCTTTATAATTTAAAGACATACACCCCCTTCCTCAAGCGAAGCGGCCGAAAACCGCCGCTTCGGCTTTGCAATCGCGCCGCCTGTACTCACGCACAGACGTCCGACAAAAAAGGCTGCCGCAAAAGCCGGTTGCTTTCGAGACAGCCTTGTACAAGGGAGGCGGGTATAAAGCATTTTGCTTTACGATATCACCGCCTCTTTTTTATTATTTTTCCACCATCAGCAGGGTCTTCGGGTCAAGACGCAAATTGATACCCTTAACTTCGGCTCCGTGCATTTTAAGAACCGTCATATCGATAGCATCGCCCTTTTGCTCCATGTGCACAATGGTATTTATCTGTGCAGCCGTTTCCGCGTTCATAACGGTACAAGGGTCTTCATCTTCGCAGTTGCAGGTTGCCCAAATGACAAAACCCGCTTCCGCCGCATAATTTTTAAGCGTTATAATATCGCTTGCCTGTACCGTTGAAAAGTTTAAGCCGTCTATAATTAAACATGCGGTCGGAATACCGCCTGCAATCAACGCTTTGAGCGTGCTTACGATTTGACCGGCTGAAACGGTGCTTTGGTTAAAGTTCAAAATAATCCGGTTGCCGAGTAATTCATTTTTAATTTCTTCGGCATTTGCCAGATTTTTCTTTTTGGACATTTCCCAAAAAATATCTTTATACCATGTTATAATGGAATTGGTGTGCTGGTTAAAAGAAACATGCACAACCTTTTTATCCTGTAACAGCATATCAAGACCGATTTGTACAAGAACCGCCGTTTTACCCAATCCTTTTTTTGAAGTCAGAATTCCCATTTCACCGGCTTTTAAGCCGCCGTTGGTCGCTTGGTCGAAAAAACGTACCGGACTGCGATCAATAAGATCCTGTTTGATCATGATTACTCCTTCAGTTATTGATTCTTTTTACGTTTTTCTTCGTATTCTTTCATCAAGGTTTCGGCAATGGCGTTCGGTACCTTTCCGTACTTTTCGAATTCCATTGAGAACTCCGCCTTACCCTGTGTCAATGAACGCAATACGGTTGAAAAACCGAACATTTCACTTAACGGTACTTCGGCATCTACGCGGCTGAAATTTCCGTCTTCGGTGGAAGAAACGATAATACCGCGTCTTTGGTTGATAACCGCAAACATATTGCCCTGGAATTCTGTCGGACCTTCGATGGACACCTTCATAATCGGCTCCAAAATAACCGGCTTTGCTTTTAAATAAGCTTCGCGGAAGCCGCCGATAGCCGCCTGCTGGAAGGCGATATCCGACGAGTCTACCGGGTGGGATTGACCGTCGTTAATGGTCGCCTTGATACCGACAATCGGGAATCCGATAAGAGAGCCCTTTGTCATTGAAGCGCGGAAACCCTTATCGCAGGACGGAATAAATTCGTTGGGAATTACGCCTCCCTTGATTGCATCCACAAATTCATAGTCTTTTTCTTCCAAGGGTTCAAGGAATCCTGCAACACGGCCGTATTGTCCGGAACCGCCGGTTTGCTTTTTATGTGTATAGTTAAAGTCGGCATGCTGAGTAATGGTTTCGCGGTAGGCGACCTGAGGCATACCCGTTTCAACTTCGCACTTGTATTCGCGTCTCATGCGTTCGATATATACTTCCAAGTGAAGCTCGCCCATTCCCTTGATAATCGTTTGGTTCGATTCGGGGTCCACATAGGTTTGGAAGGTGGGGTCTTCTTTGGTAAAGCGGTTTAAAGCCTTAGCCATTTGATCCGCCGATTTTTTATCCTTCGGAGTGATTGCCAAAGAGATAACCGGGTCGGGAACGAACATCGAGGTCATCGCATAGTTTAAACTCGGATGGCAAAAGGTATCGCCGGAGGCGCAGTCTATACCGAAAAGGGCGACGATATCGCCGGGCGTTCCTTCATTAATGTCTTCCATACTGGATGAGTTCATACGAACAAGGCGGCCCACCTTGAATTTTTTGCGTGCACGCGTATTCATCAGTTCATCGCCCTTTTTAAGGCAGCCCTGATATATACGCACGTAGGTAAGCTGACCGTACTGACCGTCTTCAAGCTTAAAGCCCAAAGAAACACAGGGAAGACTTTCATCAGCCTTTAATTCAACGGGAGCTTCATTATTGTTTAAGTCGAGGGCGGTATTTTTTACCTCGGTGGGATTCGGAAGGTATTTGATTACCGCATCCAAAAGCGGCTGGATACCCTTGTTTTTATATGCCGAACCGAGGAAAACGCCTACAAACTGCTCGCTCAGCGTTCCCTTACGGATAGCGCGTTCAATCATTTCCTGAGTTTCGCCGCCTTCGAGCATGGCTTCCATGAGTTCATCGTCGAACATTGAAGCCGCATCGAGCAATTCTTCACGGTATTTTGCGGCATCGGCCTGCAAGTGGGCGGGAATCTCGGCATAGCGAAGCTGGGTTCCGCTGTCGCCTTCAAAGTATATGGCCTTCATCGTAACCAAGTCCACAACACCTTCGAGTTTGTCTTCCAAACCGATGGGGATTTCCATCATGTATGCGTTTAAGCCCAATTTTTCGCGCAGCTGCATACGGACTTTAAAAGGATTCGCTCCGGTGCGGTCGCACTTGTTTACAAAGGCGATTCTCGGAACGTGATAGCGCTTTAATTGGCGGTCAACCGTGATTGACTGCGACTGAACGCCGCCGACGGAACACAGTACCAAAATCGCTCCGTCCAAAACGCGCAGCGAGCGTTCAACTTCAACGGTAAAGTCTACGTGGCCGGGTGTGTCGATAACGTTAATCGTGTGATCTTTCCACTTAACCTGTGTGGAAGCGGACTGTATGGTGATTCCTCTTTCCCGTTCCAATTCCATGTTGTCCATTACAGCGCCGACACCGTCCTTACCGCGTACTTCATGGATTGCGTGAATCTTATCGCAATAAAAAAGAATACGTTCGGATAAGGTGGTTTTTCCTGAGTCGATGTGGGCACTGATACCGATATTTCGCATTCTTGAAATATCAAAACTCATAGTTGTCGTACCTCTCAATTATAGTTTTGCAGAATCTGCAATGATTTTCAGTATAAAAACAGTATATGCATTATATCGAAGAAATGCAAGAATATCAAGCACGGCGCCTGATTTTTCCTTAGAGCTTTCAATCCTTATCGGATTAAAGCATGTGCCGGAGCTTTGACAACTGCTTTAAACCTTGCTTTTTTTCCCGATACGTAATACGATATAAACAAAAGGAGCATTATAAATGAAAGGTGTATTCGATTTTACCGTTGATCAGCTGGGCCCCTGTAAGGTCCCGTCGCCGATTATGCTGTCGAAGGTGTACGGCGATTTTATTGCAAACTATGTAAAGGATGACGATTTTATCCGCTATAATGTCGATGTCTATGATAACGTCCTTGAAACCGAGGCCGAAGCTTACAATAACAATCTTATTCAAAAAGCCGGACCGCGCGAATTTATTTATTTTAACCCGAAACACGTAAATGCCGGCATTATGACCTGCGGCGGTTTGTGTCCGGGATTAAATGACGTTATCCGCTCGGTCGTACGCTGTCTGTGGAACCGTTACGGAGTGCGCCGTATCCGGGGTATCCGTTTCGGCTTTCAAGGCCTTTTTTCGGAATCCGGCTACGACACAATAGATTTAAATCCGGACTTGGTTGACGATATTCATAAATCCGGCGGCTCCTTTTTGGGAACAAGCCGCGGCGGGGGCGACCGCGTTATAGAAATTGTCGATGCGATTGAAGCTCTTAATTTAAATATGATTTTTATTATCGGCGGCGACGGTACCCAGCGCGGAGCCTTGGAAGTTGCCGAAGAAATAGAAAAGCGCGGATTAAAAATTGCCGTTGTCGGTGTTCCGAAAACCGTAGATAACGATCTTATATTTATTCAAAAATCGTTCGGCTTTGATACGGCTGTTGAGCAGGCAACTCAAACCGTTGCAGCCGCCCACATGGAAGCGCATTCACAAATAAACGGTATCGGTCTTATCCGCCTTATGGGACGCGAGTCGGGCTTTATTGCCGCTGCTACCGCTCTTGCAAGCCACGAAGCGAACTTTTGTCTTATCCCCGAAGTTCCCTTCCATTTGGACGGGGAGGGCGGCTTTTTGGACGTTCTTGAACAGCGTATTAAAAGGCGGCACCATGCGGTGGTTATCGTTGCGGAAGGAGCAGGCCAGGAACTGCTTAAAGCATCGGATGCCAAGGATGCCTCCGGAAATAAAAAGCTCGGCGATATAGGCATTTTCTTAAAAGATAAAATAACCGAATACTTTGGCGAAAAAAAGATTCCGATAAACTTAAAATATATCGACCCGAGCTATCAAATCCGTTCGGCGCGGACAAGTGCAACGGACTCAATCTATTGCGAGCGTTTGGGCAACAACGCCGTTCATGCGGCGATGGCCGGCAAAACAAAGCTGGTTATCGGCCTCATCCATAATAAATATGTGCATTTGCCTATACGTCTGGTAACAAGCCGCCGCAATACGGTAGATCCCGAAGGTTCGCTGTGGCGCGATGTCATTGATGCAACAGGGCAGCCTATTTTGATGTTAAAAAACAAGGACTTTTTGCTTGCCCAAAGCAACCGCAAGTCTAAAGAAAGCTGATAAAACGGGACTGTCTGAAAAGCCGCCGGCTCTTTAGATACCGGAAAGCCGCCGGTTCTTTGGACAACCCGAATACGGTAAGGGCGGGGAGGGGGCTGAAACTACTTTTTGGTTTCTGCAGTATATCCCATTATATCGAGAATTGTTTCATCGGTTTTAACCATTCCGTCGGCGGCAAGTTTTCCGACGCAGCCTATGGTTTTTTCTATGTCGGACTTTATTATGCCGTCACCGGTTTGAAAGGATGTGCTTTCAAAAGAAAGGCAATGAGCCATAATTGCGGCATCTACGGCGGAAGCGATTTTTGCCGCACAAGAGGGTTTTGCGCCGTCGCAAATTATACCGGAAACGTTTGCCAGCGTATTGGTAATGGTTTTACATATTTGTTCATAACTGCCGCCGCATAAATAGGTAATACCGGCACCGCTTCCGCAAGCTGCACTGACTGCTCCGCAATATGCCGAAAGGCGTCCTATTGCGGTTTTTTGATGAATGGCAAGTAAGTTACTGAATACCAAAGCTCGAATAAGTTTTTCGTTGTCCGCTTTGAGGAACCGGGCGTACTCGATAACCGGAAGCGAAACCGCAATTCCCTGATTACCGCTGCCTGAATTAATTACAACGGGAAACACACAGCCGCTCATGCGTGCATCCGAACCGGCAGCCGCTGCCGCACGTGCACGTGTTTTAATGTCGTTTCCGTAATATTTAAGCAGATTTGCACCGACATTGGCTCCGTATGAGCTGCGCAATCCCTCTTGTGCAATACGTGTATTATATTCTATTTGACGTTCGATTATTTTACGTATATCGTTAAGCTGTACCGTTTGGGCAAAGGTAAAAATATCTTCAACATTCAAACAGGTACGGTCGGTAAGGCCGGATAAGCTGTTTTCCGGTTGAGCGGGTTTGTCGAAAAGGACAGTTCCGTTTTTTACAATTTTGACGATGTCTGTGTGCTGATGCATTATCTCTACAAAAGCGCTGTCTGTACCGCTAAAAACTTCGATTGTAAAATGCAACTTTGCCGGTGTTTTTAATAAATATACTTCTATCGGATTCCTCATCAAAAAATTTCGTGCTTTTTTTATCTGCTCGGGCTGTATGCCGCTTAAAACTTCAAGTTTGCGGGACGAATCTGCGGCGAAGATTCCCATTGCCGCTGCGGCTTCAATACCTTTTAAACCTTTACTGTTGGGCACGATAACACTTTTTACGTTTTTTATAATATTCCCGCTGGCTTCTACAATTACTCTATCGGGAATCGCTGCAAGGGTTTCTGCAGCCTTTGCCGCCGCGAAGGCAAGTGAAATAGGTTCGGTACAGCCGAGTGCAGGAACAAGTTCTTCCTGTAAGATGTGTACATATGTTTCATATTTGTCTTTTGATAATGACATTTTTTATCCTTTGCTATAATCGGGGAAGGCTGTCTGTAAATGCTCTTATATCGGTTACAAGCAGCTTTTTTGCTTCGGTATGTTTTTTTTTGCGAATCAATTCAACCAGCAACCGATGGTTGGAGCCGTCCGAACTTTTATTTTCGTTCCAAATATGCCGAAAGTATTGACTCGCAGCACGGGCACAAAATTCCAAAACCTGCTTTAAGTGTTCGTAAAAAAAAACATTTCCGCTGAATGAACAGAGCAAAAGATGAAACGAGGTATTATGCTCCCAATGTTTTAATATATCTTTTTCATTTGCCATAGAACCGGCTTGTTCTGTATTTTTTTGCAAAGCATCAATCTGCCGCTCCGAAATAACCGGCAATGTTTTCTCCAAAGCGGAAATTTCAAGAATAATTCGTAATTCAAGTACATCAATAATATCTTTTGTACCGATTTGTACGACCTGATATCCGTAACGCGGCATATTAAGTATAATACCTTCATTACATAATTGAATTAATGCCTCGCGTACCGGCGTTTTACTTACTTGGTATTTTTCCGTCAGCATACGTTCTGTAACGATTGAACCGGCAGGATAAAGTCCGCGGGTAATATCATCAAGTAAATTTTTGTACAACATATCTTTGAGCGAATCCGCTTTTTTCATATTAATCTTTGTTATCCTTTTACTGCACCGGAAATAAGTCCCGCTTTTTGAAAATTTTGTAAAAAAATGTATAAAACGACAATGGGAACAACCACCAAAGTACAGCCTGCCAGAATGACCGGCCAGGGGGTTGACAGTCCGTCACTTACCGGTAAAAGCGAAATTGAAACCATAAGTGTGTATTTTGATGTTTTTTGTAAAAACAGCAGGGGCCAAAAAAAATCATTCCATCGTGCAATGACGGTTACTGCCGCCCAAGAGGCAAGCGCCGGCTGAATTACAGGCAATATAATACGGATAAAAATACCGAAGTCGGAGCATCCGTCAATTTTTGATGCGTCAACAAGGTCGTTCGGCACATCCAGAATATACTGGCGCATATAAAAAATTCCGACAGCGGTAGCGATTCGGGGAATAATTAATGACCACAAACTGTTTATCAAGTGCAGTTTGCGCATAATTATAAACAGAGGAACGGAACCGATTTCAGGCGGAAGCAGCATGGTAAGAACGATAAAGTAAAAAAGAACATATCTTCCGGGAAAGCGGTATTTCGCGAATGCAAATCCGGCTAACGCGCAAAAAAACAAACTGGTTACGGTTCCTACAGCAGTAGTAAAGAGGCTGTTAAAAAAATTTTTTTCTATGGGTACAAGCTCGAAAAGCCGGCGGTAGTTGTCCGCTGTCGGGCTGCGCACAAGTATGGAATTAATACCGCTTATACTTTCTCCGGGGCTTTTAAACGATATAAAGCACATCCAGAGTATGGGAAATAAACTGAGAATGCTTGTAATTACAAGCAGTGTGTAAATAAAGCTTGCAGGTGTAGATTTTATTCCGGTTTTGTTCACGGATTTCTCCTTAAATAATATCGCATGCCGGATTATAATTCTCCCGATCGTTTTTTTACGAAAAACTGTATGCTCGAAATAATCAGCAAAATACAAATGAGCACAACTCCGAGTGCGGAGGCATAGCCCATTTTAAAGATTCTAAAACCGGATTCATACATATACTGAAACAACGATGTGTTTGATGTTCCGGGGCCGGGTAAAATATAGGATTCGTTAAACAGCTTCCAAGAGTCAACCGTTACCGTTATAAAACAAAAAAATAAAATATTTCTCAGTGAAGGCAGCGTTATTTTAAAAAACTGCTGGAAAATATTTGCGCCGTCTACGGTTGCCGCTTCATAATATTCTGAAGGAATATTCAAAAGGCCGGATAGGACTATCATGGTAAACCAGGGTGTATTGCGCCATATATTTAAAAAAATAACGGGAATCTTTGAGAATGCGGTACCGGTAAGCCAGGGAATTCTTGTTCCGCCCAGTGAAACCAGTACTTCATTTATTAAGCCGACATTATCATCAAAAATCATGCGAAAAATGAGGCCCATGGCAATTGCCGCGCATACATTCGGAAGAAATAATATTGTTTTATATGCCGCTCGTCCGTTCAGATTTTTAAAGTTAAGCAAATTTGCCGTAATGACGGCGAATACTATAATACCGCAAAATCCGCTTATCCAATATACAAAGGTGTTAAAAAACGATTCCCAAAACATATCGTCCTTTAACATTTGAGTATAATTAAATAAACCTGCCGGCCGGGGGCTTCCGATACCGTTCCACTCGGTAAAGCTGATTACAACCGTCCACAAAAAGGGGATAAGCTGAAATACAAAGAACAAAATAAAAAAAGGCAAAATAAACAGGTAGGGGCTTTTGTACCTAATCAAGGTTTTTATCATATGCATTTCCCTATAGGTTGCTTCGGCAAAAGTCTCCGGGACGGTGTGATAAGAATTTCCGCCCCGGAATTATTAGACTGAATTATTAACGTGCTATTTCGGCTTTACCGATTTTACTCTTTAAATTCTTATTCATATTCGCAATTGCTTGCGGCATGGATTGGTTTCCCGCTACATATTTTTCAAGTTCCGCACTGATGATTTTATCGGCTTCGGCATCCTGCGGCGTTACAATCAGGTTTGTACTGCTGTTTTCAAGCCCCTTTCCTTCCATTTCACGGAATGATTGACCGCCGTAAAATTCCGCCGCTTCTTTCCAAAAAGGATCTTTGAGCATTTCAAGAGAAATCGGGTTGGCGTAGGGTGCGTTTTGAGCAACCATTTTGTTTACCCATTCTTTACGAGGCTCGTTGTCGAAGTGAAAATCTTTCCACAATTTTTCGACCAGCCCGGTATATTTTCCTTCCGGTTTGTTTATTACGGCAAAATAAGAAGCAACCGGTGCACCCGCTTTGCCGATAGATGCAAAAACCGGAGCAGTCATAACCCGCCATTGGCCCGACGTTTCGGTTACGTTTTTGCGGATAAATTCATCCCAAAATGCACCGATATAAAAAGTTGCAACTTCGCCCCGGCGCATGGCATCATACAGGGCCGGCTGCATTATTGCCGATTTAAGCAGCAAACCTTCTTTATTCATCGTATCGAGCGTACCGAATGCAAGTTTTGTTCCTTCATCATTTCCGATAACAATGTTTCCGTCATTATCCCAAATTCGTGCATTTGCCTGCGGCATTAATCCGCGGCGGCCCCAATACCGCCATGTAAGAGAACCCGGGTCGATATATGAAAGGTATACTTTTCCTCCGCTTTTTGCTTTGAGTTTTCGTCCCGCTTCAATATAACCGTCCATTGTGCTCATTTGTGCAGGGTCGACTCCGTATTTGTCAAAGACGGCTTTGTTGTAAAATAAAACCTGCGGACGAACCGATTCGGGTAAGCCGTATATACGGCCTTTGTATTTTGCATCATTTACGGCACCGTCTACAAGTTGGCTGATAAACGGCTGTACAAAATCCGTTTCATCTTTTACAATGTTTCCCTTGGCCAAATCCATCAAGTTAACAGGATCGAGGTAAACCGCATCGGGTAAATCCGCGTATGCACCTGCAAGATAGGTCATTGTGATTTTTTCACGAGAAGCGGCGGCTCCCTTGGTTTGTACAATTTCGATTGATACTTCGGGTGCAATATCACGGTTGCGCTCGAGCCATGCATCGAAATACTGTTTGAGGTATTGCGGCTGCCCGTGTCCGTAGATAATAACCGTTCCGGCGGGATATACGGTTTTTTCAGATGCCTTTTGTGCGGCGGCTCCTTTTTCCCCCGAGCAGCTGATAAAAAGGGAAGAAAAGAGAGCTAAAATTGCGGCAAATCGAGTTACTGATTTTTTCATACGTCCTCCTATTTTGTACGAGCGGCTGTTACCGCCGTATATATCCTGTTATAGGGAATCTCGGTCGGAAGCGTACAGTCCGCCCCGAGGATGAATCCGGTTTTGCCGAAAGAACGGATAATATCCTGAACGGCATTTGTTATTTCCTCTGTTGTCCCGTTTATTAAAACACCGCTTCTGTTCGCAAGACCTCCCAAAACGGTTTTATTGGGGAACAGTTTGCGTCCTTGCTCAAGTGTAATACCCGTTTCGGCAATACCCCAGTTTACTACATCTGTCATGGGCATATAATTGGCATAGCGGTTTAAATCAAGATTTTCTTTGCACATATGTAAAAATGTTATGCCTCCGGCCCGTTTTACCGCCGATAAAATTTCGCGGTCAAAGGGCGCATAAAATTCGGCAAATTCCTCGTCGTTAAAGAAATGTTTTTCCGCACCGAGGGCTGCATAGTATACCGCATCGACTCCGAGTTCAATATAAGCACGCGCAAGCAGACACATCGCTTCGGTGATTCGTTTAAAGGCATCGAGTACGGGTTGTTTATGTTCACGCAGATGAGTACATACTAGTCGGCGTACCGGAACATATCCGTAGCGGTGTTCAATGGGGTGGATAGACGAAGCACAGATACCGTGAATTGTACCGAGCGTAAAGGCGTCTTTTCCACATGTATCTAAAATCCGTTTAGTCATATCAAGCTGTTTGCGAAAAAAAGGCGCATTTAAAGAATATAGAGGAATCTTTTTCCAATCGTCCGGGATACGAATATCTCCCACATCGGGTAAAAGATTTTCATTCATGATTTTAAGAATATCCGTATCCGTTTCTTTAAAAAAACGGGTGTGGGCCGCTACTGCCCTTTCTCCTTCGGCTTCTTCTTTGGGGAAATGCAACGAAAAACAACTCGGCGTATAATCCGTTTCTTCTCCGCGGACGGCGGCGCAAACCCGTTCATGCTTAGTCATATGCTCTCCGTAATATACTATTAATATATTAGTAATCATAACACGGCTTTTTGAAAAAGGCAAGTTTTTTTATTTTTACTTAGACCGGATGACCTTAGGGTAAAGCATGCGGTGGGGGGGCCGCGATGCCCGTAATTTCATGATTTACTTTCAAAATTATGTCAATCACATCCTTATTCGGATACATGGATGCTACTGCTTGTATGTTTTCACTGAATTGCGTTTTGTCTTCGATGTAGTCGGCAAAGGAATAGACAGCGGGGCTTCCGTTTGAATACCGATAAAATGTTTTGTGCCGTTTTTCGCATAGTAAAACAAAGCGCTCATATTTTTTTGTTTTTAACATATAATACAACATATGCAAAACAGGATGCGTAACGGTGTCCATAATCATATAGCGCCACAATTCGAATGAAAAGCCGGTCGGTAAATCTTTTTTTTGTAAATCGCAGTCCGAGTACAGTAAAACGGTTTTGTTATATTCATCAAGCTCGAACATTATACTCTCTTTTAATTCGCCGATATGTTTATCTTTGTTTTTTATCCAAGCCTGTCTATTAAACGCATCGATATCGCAGACTTCTTCAAACTGCCGGTTATAAGCAATAGCCTGTAATTTATTTTTTGAAAAGATAATCCACTCAAGAATATGCGCGATAACGTCTTTACTGTTCCAATTTTCGTAATGGCCGGCCGTATGCTCCGTTTTGTACAGCTCGATAAAATCACCCATATCCGTTTTTGTTTTGTCAATTTCAGTTTGTATTTCTTTGATTGTCATACCGGTTTTTCATTCATAATTTTTATTAGCCGGCACTTAAATTCAGGAATAATATTTTTTGCAACATCCCATACAATTTCATAATCAACGGAAAAATAACCATGTATAAGCTTATCCCTCATGCCCGCAATATTCCGCCATGGAACCTCTTTATATGTTGTTACCACATCATTTGAAATATTCTTAACAGCTTCTCCGATAATCTCAATACTCCGTGCAAAGGCTCGCTGTGCTTTTGCATCTTTTAGAAACTGCGCTTTTGTCATGCCGGCCGTTTCAGATTCGAGAAAAATAATCTCGTCAAAAATATGTTTGAATAAATCTTCATTCGAGCGATACATATTCAACCTCGTTAAGTATTGTGTGTTCAATATGCGGACTTAAGCCTTCCGGTGTTAATAAATCTACGTTTGTTTTTAGGTTATCTTCCAAATAATAAACCAAATTGATAAAATTATTATAATTTTTTTTATCGGCATAAAAGTCAACCAGCATATCAATATCGCTTTCTTGACTTTGCTGATTACGCACATAAGAACCGAATAAGCCGATTTTTTTTACACCATACGAGCGGAGCGTATTTTTATTATACTCCAGAAAATTAAAAATTTCCTGTTTTGCTTGCGGTTTCATACCGGTATTATATCATGACTTTATGTATTGAGTTAAGACCGGCAACAAAGAATTCCCTTAAAACAAAGTACATATCCACGCGAGTGCAGCGCAAATAAGAAGAGCACATGCAATTATAATCCAGCCGACTATATGGGCACCGCGGAATCTTTCTTTTCTGTCGGGAACGGCATCATATACCTCTTTGGGGGCTGAAGAAAAAAACTTTTTGTCCTGAACAAAAGCCACGCCTCCATACAGCAAAAGAAAATAAAACACCATCAGCATAAGCGTTGCTGTTACCGTTATTGTCATTGTATCATGCCTCCTTGTCGTCGGCTTTGAAGCGCGGGTTAGTTTTTATTGTAATACCGCTCACTTGCTATTAATTAAAATAATAATTAATTATACATAATACCAAAATAATCCAAACATTGTTTCATTAAATCCTGTCCGGTAAGACATGTATCTCTTAAATAACCTCTTTCATTTTTCCAATTTTTAATTCCTCTGTAATAGTAAATTTTTAGTTCTTCAGTAATTATAAAAGGGACAATAGTATGTTTAAGACATTCCTTGAACATTATTAATCTTCCAATACGGCCATTACCGTCTTGGAATGGATGAATTGCTTCAAACCTGACATGAAAATCTAAGATGTCATCAAAAGTAATTTCCGATTTTGCATTGTATTCCGTTAATAATGCTTTCATTTCTGCTGCAACATCCGCAGGTTTTGTAGTTTCATCGCCGCCCACTTCGTTTTCCAGCATTTTATAATCCCCAACCTTAAACCATGATTTCCGGCTGTCGGTTGTGCCTGACTTTAGAATATAATGAAGCTGTTTTATAAAACTTTCCGAAAGTTTCGTATGTGCACCTTCGATTATTAAATCAATACAATGAAAATGATTTACCGTTTCAACAATATCATCAACTTTAACAAATCCATCCGTAACGCCAAGAGTTCTAGTTTCAAAAATAAAGCGGGTTTGCTCGTGGGTAAGTTTTGAGCCTTCGATGTGATTTGAGTTATAAGTAAGGTCAATCTGAATTTTGTGATAAATTCCGCCTTTTAAGCCGGCTTCCTTTTCACGTTTAAGAAATGATAAAAGAGTATCCTGTTTTGCTGTATGACGAGTTTTTCGATAAGGCTTTTTTGCATCGGAAGGGATTTTCCATGTTTTTCCTTCTAAAAGAGCCCCCACAATTCTACCCTGCAAACAGTAATTTCTTACGCTGCGTTCGCTGATTTTCCAGCGTTTTGCAGTTTCTTGAACGGATATGAATATTATCTTATTCATAGGTAATATTATAACACATTATCGGCAATATATAAAGCTGATTTGCATACTTAAATTCACTTTTATTTTGCCGATAATAAAACGGTTTATTATATATTTCTACTAAGTCACCAGCCGGCTGTACGTCCAACTACGCAATTAAACCGCATTGAAATCCCGGTATAATTAACTACGAAACCGGTTTTTTAATCGAATTAACAATAAATGGAACTAAAAATTCTCCAACAATTGTAATTAATAAAATAGGATCAAAAATTTTTGTATTATTCATTCTTTCCTCATAAAACATTCCATACATCTAAACAGCGCCGCCGAGCGTTAACCTAACATTCGCTTAACCTGTATTTGCGGTTTGAACGAAGAGTAGCGCCTAGCAACTTTCAGCTTTGAAGCGGGGGGGTAGGTTTCTTAAGTTCTCAGACTGCCATATAGGCCCTAAAAAGAATATCCGATTTGTAGTTTCAAAGGTATATCAAAGGGAAGATTGAATAAACGCCATTCACTTCGTTGGTCATATACACTCACATTATTTTTGAACGGAATAGGCCACGATCTGCCGATTCCGGCTCCTAATTGAATTGTAAACCCCCGTTTTATTATCCACTGGTAACCGGAAATAACACCAAATCCCAAGACAAGGAAGGAGTCATTTATCTTACTTGAAGAAACATGTGTGAATCCTATTCTGGGAGCTGCACCTACATAGAAGCCCTGCAGATATGAGCCGGACAGCTTATATGCAAACTCCGGTTCAGCTATATATTGAAACTGCTGTGCAAAGCTTTTGTTAAACCTTCTTCCGCTACTGTCTTGATAATAACTCGTTAAGTACTTCTCATATGCGACGTTATTATTCAGTGAGAGGAAAAATCGTTTATGTAGCGAATATTGAACTTCAAGATTCATTGTAAAATAATTAGTCCGGCCTTCCTTATCCAGAAAAGGATAAATTGAATCGATTATGATGTAAATCGGATTTGTTTGAATGGAAAATCGTCTTTCGGTTTCCGCTGCATGCAGTAAAATAGACGGTACGAAAAAAATAAACATAAAGAAAGTAATCGTTGCCCGCTTCATACCATGTCCTTATTTACTGCTTAAAAGATACATCGTGTTTTTATTAAATAAACCTATATGGAATCCCGCGTAAAAATACCACTCCATATTTTCATAACACTCATACCGTGTCGCTTTGATGAAATTATCTATGGTGTATGTTTCCTCATACCCATACGGGTTTAATACAAAAATCCGATTGTTAGGAAAATCAACGCCATTAACAAGAGCAAAATGAAGTGTCCATTTACCATCTGTATTTTTCGCGGCAAATTCAATCGGGACGGGAAATCCTTTCTCGAGTGACGAATATATTTGCCTTAGCAATTCGGTATTGGGAAGATTTACACACCTAATTATTTCCCATTCCGGAAACTGCTTGGTCATCTCATTCAAAAAGCCCGATCCGAGAGATGTGGAAATCTTACCATTATTTTGGGATAACAATGATTGTTCGCTAATACTTTTATTTTTCCATTTTGCAAGCATTTCTATTACAGCATATCCGCAACTTACCTGTTGCGTAATTACCTGAATACCTTCAACTTTTACTTCTCCTGAATAATTTGCATCTGCGATGAGCTGTGAATAATTATCACTATAATATACCCGAAAAGATTGCGGAAAGCCAACAGGCTCGGCACACCCTACGAGTAGTGTGGCTATATAAGAAATAAATAACATACCGAATACAAACAATATCCTTAACGGTATTTTTATATTTTTCATTATTCAAGCTCGGCAAGAACAACAGACGGAATAACTATATCTCCTTCATGTTCTTCCAGTTTTTCTCCAATCTTATGAAATTGTCCCTTTATGAAATAGATTACAATGTTTGAATCTAAAAAATATTTCACATTGTCTCCAATTTTGTATCAGCAGACAAATCCGGTTCAGTGGGTATATTCATTTCGATATCTTTGCCGCTTCCAAAATATTGCCAGATATTTTTTTTATTTGCGTCATCTCTAAGGTCGAAAGGAAGCCCTTTAACTGCAACCGTTTTTTTCATAAAAATTCTGATGGCTGTCGGTAAATCCAATCCGTAATAATCATAGATATGAGTAACTTCATTTTTTAGAGCTTCATCAACTCTGACTTGAACAAGTGTTGTATTTGCCATTATTGACTTCTCCTTTTTAAGTATTTGGCATTAATACATTAGTATGAATATTATATATTTAAATAAGCAATTTTTCAAGGTTAAATGTTTATTTTATTATCACCGCCCTATCCGGCGGTGTCGTCCTAACATTCGCTTAACCTGCATTTGCGGCTCGTCCGCAATGTCAGGTTGAAGCGGGTGGTAGGTTTTATTTCTAAATTCTTCTTCTAGCTCTTAATAAACTCCGATCTTATTTTTTTAAATTCCTCAAAATCAGCTCTTAGGTCGTCAATGGTTGGATCGTTATGAATGAGTTCAGGATTGCTATGTGCATTAATGAATCCGCAACAACGCTCATATATATCATTGAGAGTCTCTTTATGTTTAGATAAGCCTTCAGCATTGACCTGAATAAACTTACCAAGTGAAACATGCTTTTGATACCTCTGGATAGTACCATTAAAGATTTCATGCTCAATACAAAGTTCTATAGCACTTCTAAGTTCACCAAAGCCTTCCTTTACAACTTCTGCTTCTGATCTGCCTTTGGGTTTGCTATTGATTAATGTATTAATCTTACTGATATTCTGCTTTACCTTATTTTTTTCTTCTTCAGCTTCAGTAATTACACCCACAAAATCATACTCTTTCTGAGAATTGTAAAACTTATACTTCAAGTGTTTGAAACTTGGCTGATTGCTGGAATAAAGAAGACTATTGAAAAGTAAAACGCTGTGGGTAAAAATAACAACTTGTCTTTGTTTGCTGAGGTGTATAACCCGTTTTGCAAATGAATCGATTATCTTATGATCCAGACTGTTAACAGGGTCATCAAAAATTACAGGGGCATTGATGTTATCTAATTGCAATTCGGTTAGAAATTCTGCTAATGCAATACTTTTTTGCTCTCCTTCACTCAGGATTTCCAATAATTGATGATTACTGATTTTATGATTAATTTTTGTCTTTCCCTTATCAGTACCAAAGCTTAACTCTATTGGCATTTCTGATTTTCTAAGAGCCATTAATTCTTTTTGAAATATATTATTAAAATCCTGACTTATCAGCTCTTCCCTAGCCTGTGATGTTTTCCTACTGATTGAACTTGTAGAAAAGGAATTGGAGTGTTTATTTAGAATAGCCAATATTTTGTAATTAACAATTATATCCCTAATTTCATCAATTTTTTCGGAAAGATATTTACGGTCTTGCAATTCAGCTATAACTTTTTTTAATTCTTTCTCTTTGGTTTCGATATTTGTTAATAACTCGTTTTTCTCGGTTAAAGAATCTTGAAGTTGTATTGCTTTATTAGAAATAAATGTTTTAAAATCATCATATTTCAAATTAAAGACCAAGTCATCTGAAATTTCATCATTAATAATTTTTTTCTTTAGAATTTCTAACTCTCTATTATATGCAGTCAATTCTTCTGGTTGGATTGGATTATCTTTATCATCACTTCCGAAGCTTGGATGGCTTAGCTTTAATGATGTATCTATATCATTTACGGAATTAATCAAGTCATCTTTAGACTTTATAAGGTTAGTTAAATTTTCTTCTGTTTTATCATTCAGTAGTCTACGATAGTTTTCTAATAACTCTTTTGCATCAACTTCAAGAGGTTGTCTGCAATAAATACACACATCGTCATTTTGCGGATAATTAGGCTTAGCCATTTTTTTGATATAAGCTTCTGCTGAACTTAAAAAGGTTTTAAACTCGTTTGTTTCATAGAACTCAATGCCTTTTGATAAGGCAATCTCACTAATGCCTTTTTGAGTATTTTTTTCTAATTCAGCAATGGATTGATTAATCTGCTTTAGTTGGTTCCATACATCAGCATTCAAGACCTTTTTTGCTTGTTCTACTTTTTCAGTAATTGTGTTCAGTTCTGAGCATTGATAGTTTAATGCTCGAATCTCATTTTGCAGTAATGTTTTATTTAGATTTGATAAATCTAATTCTTTTGCTTGAAGTTCTTTTGCTTGTTCTTTGCCAAAGGTCGAAAGCTCAGATAGTTTTTGGTCATCGGAGTCTTTTGATAGATTACTGATGAATACCTGTTGCGGGGTATTTAAATTTAGATTTTCTAACCACGAAACTTGAACTGGATATTCATTTTTCTTATCTTGAAATAGAGCGTCTAAAGCACTTAGCTCTGAAGAAACGAGATCAAATAAATGAAAACCTATAGGTGACACAATCAGTTGACGACTGCCATCGAGACTGATTTGAACACAGTTATTGTTAAAAACCGAGATACTTGCTAGATCATCATTTCTGTTTTTTCCTGTCCAAACAAATGTTTCGGGGCTACCATTCGCTTCAAAAACAATTTTAGCAGATTGAGGTTCTTTTACTTTGAAAACATTTGATAAGATGGTGTTATTTTGATCATAACTAAATCCAAGAGCTTTTAGGATTCTTCCATATCCGGTTTTACCTGTTCCATTTTCACCATAAATGACAGTAAGGTTTGGTGCAAATGTTATTGTCTGTGCTTTTGCCAGTTTATTAACACCAGTGACTTCTGAAAGTGCAGATAGCTCAATTTTTTTTGAAGCAGGTGAATAACTTGGTTTTGTGATTGTTAGAGGAGGCAACTCTTTTATCAATCCAATTTTATGCAAGAAATATTTAAATATTTTTTCTCTATCAGATTTAAGTAAACTGCTTTCAGTGCTGACGACTTTATGTACCAATAACTTAGCCCAATCAGAATTGTCCGCCCAGTCCCAAAGGAAATCAACAATTTCTTTTTTGTTTTTTGTTGCTGATGTCATAATTTACTCCTTATATGTACACCTACCATCCCTCTCGCCCCTTCCTCATTATATCGCTAAAAACGGCAATTTGCAATCTAAACTGCCTCAAAACAAAATGACAAACCTCTCTACCATAGTAGAGCAAAAACAAATCAAGACCGGCAGATTAGGCCTATCTTCATTAAACGGTCAACGAAACAAACTCACAGCCTGTCTATAGGACTTTGCACACCCAAACTGCCTCGGTTTAGAACCTGTATGTAAACCATAGTAGTCTCAACATTGCTGTAACCGAGATGCTCTTGAATTGTGCGAATACCGTAACCGGCTTCCCAAAGGTTGGTTGCATAAGGGCGGCGTTCGTTTTTATTTCGTCAATTTCAGTTTGTATTTTTTTAATTTTCATAAATCTTTCGGAAAATACTGTTCGCGTGCAAAGCTGACGATTTCGTATTCAATCCCTTCGGAGTCCTTGAAAAAAAAGGCATAGTAGTCGCAGCAATATTCAGGATACAATTGCGGGGCATGAACAATAGGTGCGCCGAGGGCTTTGATTTGTTCGTACAAAGCATCGACTTTTGCAGGGCTGTTTACCCGAAACGCCATATGGTGCAAGGAGCCAGGTTTTCTTCTGTTGATCTTCTCTGCTTTGAATGCGGTTCTGCAATTGACCAAGCCGATGGAGCTGCTGCTGCTGTGATACTCTACAATGTGATAATCGTGTTCGTCAACACAATCGTGTTCTTTTAAAGAAAGGTCAAAACCGAGAAGCGGTAAAAAGCTGTCATAGAACTTTTCCGCCCTTTCCAAATTTTCTACGGTAATATGAATATGGTCGATAATCGGCTGCATGGTCGGCTTCCTTTTTTTGATTCAAATATAAGTTTTATGTTTCCCGTAACCGTATTGATGTCGTCTTCCGTGTTTAAGTTCCCGGGCAAAATCAAGTCAAAGCGAATCATCGTTTTTGAACCCTTGCCTGCATTTTCCGCCTCCTATCGCTCAAAGTATATATAATACATATACTTTGAACAAGTCTTTTCCCTTCCGTGTTGTACAGGGGCGCTTTTTTTGCTATACTGGCGGAATGAGTAATACTGAAAAAAAGAATGCGGTGCAGGCGGTTCACTGGGCGGATCAGTGTGCACAAAAGATAATCCGTGAACGCGGGGATTTGGATTCATACACCTGTGCATCGGGGATTACGCCGTCGGGGACCGTTCATATCGGGAACTTCCGCGAAATTATATCGGTGGATTTGGTGGTGCGCGCGCTGAGGCGGTTGGGAAAAACCGTGCGCTTTATTTATTCGTGGGACGATTACGATGTGTTCCGCAAAGTGCCGGAAAATATGCCGGACAAAAAAACGCTCGAAGCTCATTTGCGGTTTCCGATTACGATGGTGCCGGATACGACCGGGCGCGATGCTTCGTATGCGCGTCATCACGAGGTTGATGTTGAACAAGTGCTGCCCCTGGTGGGGATTGAGCCCGAATTTTTATATCAGGCGGAGCGTTACCGTTCGGGTATGTATGCGGAGGGTATGAAAACCGCTTTACAAAACCGCGGTAAAATCAAGGACTGTTTGAACCGTTACCGCGACGATGCTCACAAAATTCCCGAAAGCGAGGAGTACTGGCCTGCGGCGGCCTTTTGCTGTAAGTGCAATAAGGACACGACCGAGATTTTGTCTTACGACGGGGAATACGGTGTGGAATACCGCTGCACAAGCTGCGGCCACAGCGAAAAGGCGGATTTGCGTTCGTCCAAAGAATTAAAGCTGGGCTGGCGCGTAGACTGGCCGATGCGCTGGCAGTTTGAAAAAACCGTTTTCGAGCCTGCGGGAAAAGACCACCACAGTCAGGGCGGCTCTTTCGACACGGCGCGCTTGGTTTCTCAGGAGATTTACAATTGGCCCGCTCCGGTGAGTTTCCGCTACGACTTTATCGGCATAAAGGGCTTGCCCGGAAAAATGTCCTCGTCGAAGGGGAAGGTTATCAGCTTGGACGACGTGTTGCGGGTGTATCAGCCTGAAATTGCGCGCTACCTTTTTGCGGGTACGCGGCCGAATACGGAGTTTTCCATCAGTTTCGACTTGGACGTTATAAAAACCTACGAAGATTACGATAAAACCGAACGCATCGCCTGGGGGGTCGACAAGGCGAAAAACGACGAGGTGTTCGAAAAAGAAAAGCGCATTTACGAATTGTCGCAGGTTAAAGACGGTATGCCTTCCTGCATGTCGTATCAGGTGCCCTTCCGTCATTTGTGCAATATGCTGCAAACGGCATCCGGCGATATCGAGGCGGTGCTCGCTTCATGCCCCGATATAAAGGCCGAACAGGTTGAACGCTTCCGCAAGAGATGCGAATGCGCCCGGTATTGGATAAGCGAATGCGCTCCCGAAGAGTTCCGCTTTACGCTGAAAAATCCCGGCGATTGTACAAAGGAAGATTTGAACGAGGCGGAAACCTTGTGTATCCGCAAAATCCTTACCGATATTCTTCCCAAGCTGGACGGTCTTGAAGAAAAGCCCTTGTCGCAGGCGCTGTATGCGGTTGCCGAAGAAACGGGCATTGAGCCTAAGGCGATGTTTGAAGCGGTCTACCGCGTGCTTATCGGAAAAACGCAGGGGCCGCGGCTTGCAGGCTTTATAAAGCTTATCGGCAGGGAAAAACTTGAAGCGTTGTTAAGTCCCTACCGCTGATTGTTCTTGACGCAAGGCACGTGCGGCGCTAAAATAGTAAACACAAAACATGCCGGTTGTAAGCGGACGAGGCTTTTCGGCATCTTACACACATATCACATCAACGGAGGCTCAGTATGGCTGAATTAAAAGGTTCAAAAACCGAACAGAATTTGATGGCCGCTTTTGCAGGCGAAAGTCAGGCACGCAACAAGTACACCTATTTTGCGTCGAAGGCAAAAAAAGAAGGCTACAACCAAATCGCACGTTTTTTTGAAGAAACCGCGGGCAACGAAAAAGAACACGCCGAAATATGGTTCAAAGAACTGCACGGAGGCGAGATTCCGACGACAACCGACAATCTTTTGGCGGCTGCCGAAGGCGAACACTATGAGTGGACGGAAATGTATGCCGATTTTGCAAAAACCGCAAAAGAAGAAGGCTTTACGCGCATTGCCGCCCTTTTTGAAATGGTCGCCAAAATCGAAAAAGAACACGAAGAGCGCTACATGGCCCTGCTTGCGCGCTTAAAGGACGGTTCCTTATACAAAGACGGCGAAAAAGTATTTTGGATTTGTACAAACTGCGGCCACATTCACTTCGGCGATAAAGCGCCGCAAAAATGCCCCGTCTGCGACCATCCGCAGGGCTATTTTGAACGCAGAGTAAAAACGTACTAAAACTATTAAGGGGAGAGAGGAAACCCCGTTCAGGGCAGGGTTTCCTCTCTCCCCTTGCCCCTCTCACTTTCCCGCACAGCCAAAGGCCTCGCCGGCCTTTGGAATCCGGCCTATACAGCTCAAAACTGTATATCCAATACTATCTTTAAGTGTGAGCAATTCTTCAGAATTGCGAACTTAAAGCTGTTTTTATGCGAGTTTTGCTTAGCAAAACTTGAACAGTTATCATAAAAGTACAGTATAAAAAGCCCCTCTGTGGTATAGTGGGGAAGACATGAATAAGTACAGTACGGAATTTAAGGCACAGGCATTGCAGTTGTCCGATGAAATCGGCACACGCAAAGCCTCGCAGGATTTGGGTATCAGCTATCATACGCTCAGCGGCTGGAGGAAGAGTCAAAATCGTTATAAAGACACCTGCACAGGCACAGTCGGAAAAAACGGTATGACAGAAAGCGAAAGGCAGCGGACACTGGAAAAAGAGAACAGGGAGCTTAAAGAAACGGTACGGATATTACAGGATGCTCTGCGTTTTTTCGTCAAAGGTCAGAAGAGGTAACAAAGAAACTGATTTTTAACTACATTTGTAATCGCCGTCAGGCACTGAAACTGTCAACGGCAAGCCTGTGTAAAGCTTTGTGTGTCACGGAATCAGGCTATTACAAGTGGAAACGAAATCGCCATACAGTGAAAAGATGGCAGCTTCTTCTCACCCGAAATGCATACTATTCTTGAAGAACATGAGGATAATGATAACTATGGAGTAACAAGAATGAAAAAAGCCCTGGAACAAAAAGGAATTACCTGTTCGCGTTCAACAGTATTAAGGACAATGAGAAGGGGAAATCTGCTTCATAAGAGCAGAAAAAGCCCTAACGGTCTTACAAAAGCCGATAAAAAGGCTCAAAAGTGTGAAGATTTGGTTAAACAAGACTTTAGCGCTTCAAAGCCGAATGAAAAATGGCTTACCGACATTACACAAATTGCCTGCAAAGATGGAACTCTTTATATAGCACCGGTACTCGATTGCTTTGCAGGAGAAATCATTTCGGTTGCCATGGATGATAATATGAAAAAAGAATTGTGTATACGTGCTATTCGGCAGGCGTATGAGAAAGAACGGCCGAAACCCGGCTTTATTGCACACAGCGATCCGGGCAGCCAATATACGAGCTATGAATACAAACGCACGATTGCATCTTTACATGGTGTGCAGAGTATGGGCGGAGTTGGAGCCTGTTATGATAATGCCCGTATGGAAAGTTTTTTTGCGACGTTGAAGAAAGAAAAACTGTATCGAATAAACACAAAAAAGTTGACGATTGAAATGAGTAAAAACGATTGTATGGCGTTACATCATGGTCTACTACAACAGGTTAAGAATAAATACTTTTAATGAAGGAGGATATCCTCCTTCTGTATATAGGCAAAAAGCAGCTTCAATAAAAGCTGCTTAATTATAAATTTAGGGGCTTTAGGGGCTGTACTAATATTGACTTTTCCAAACTTCGGTATTCACACTTCGCACTTCGGCATTTGCACTTCGCACTTTGTTACAGTTTTTCTATTTCTTCTTTGCTTAAGCCCGATATTGTGCAAATATCGCTAATCGGGTAATTCATACCCTTCATTAACTTTGCCGTTTCCAGTTTGGTTTGACGGGCACCTTTTTCAAGCCCGATAGCTTCGCTTTCTTCTCTTTGAACCGCTATATCGGTTGCGTAATCGTATTCCGCCAATAACATATTCATTACCTCCCGCGATTTGCGCTCCAAGTACTCTCTTAGTATATCATTATTTATACATTCCTGTACAGCTTTTTCAAAGCCTTTTTCCCTGTCAAGCTTGAGGTGTTTTCGCACCGTGTCTACAAATAAACTGTACTGGGCAAGCGGTTTGCACTGCTCAAGAATTGTATGTGCTTTATCCTGATTGATATTCACCACCTCGACAATGAGTTCAAGGTTCGGTTGTGAGCCGGCCGTCATAAAAGCGTCGGAAAGTTTTAGCGTTTTATATTCCGGGAAATCTTCTTCTCCGTTGTAAAACACGTAGAACTCGGGAGAAGGAATCTTAACCAAACGGCGCAAATACTTATCGCGCGGATTTTGTATCTGCTCATACAAGCGGACTACATACTCCAAAAAACGGAACGGCATATTCAAGTTGACGGTCGATTGATGTTCTGCAAGTACAATGATTTTGTTATCTACAAGGAAAGACACATCGTTGTAAAAGTTCATATACAGGATTTGCTCCAGTCTGATATGACGCAGCTCACAGTCAAGCGGCAGCTGTGTTCCGTGCAAGGCATTGTATAAACTGATAAAGTTTGATTTTGCCGACTTATCCGCCCCGAAAAAGTCGGCAAACACGGAGTCCTTATAGGTTCGTTTGGGCTTAGCCTTTGTCATAGTTTTACCTCCTTTTGTCTTTTGCACTTTCCGCCATGAACGGCGGCACAGGCTATGTATCCTCAAGTTTCGCTTGCGAAACTTGAAGCTAAAAATCGGACAAGACATCCGATTTCTAGCCGTTCTCCTATACTATATATTGTGTTTTATGACAAAAAAAACAGACTTTCTCCGAAAAAAAGTGCGGAATTATTTTATATCCCGCCATGGGTGTCCTGTAAGGAAAGCCCGACTATTTCTTTTTCCCGGCGGGTAAAAGGGCAAAGAGTAAAATCGCGGCGATGTAGGGAAGCGATATAAGCACGGAGGGCGGAAAGGTTTTTGAAAATACTTGCAGGCGGTTTGCCGCGTATTCCGCAGCGGCAAATACGATAACCGCCCAAAAGGTGCCGCGCACGGTTTTGCGTCCCAAAAAGACGGCAGCTAAGGCAAGCCAGCCCTTGCCCGCACTGATGTTCGGCACAAAGGCCGAAAGCTTTAAGCAGTAGATAATGCCCGAAACGCCTGCGCACAGGGCGCTTATGCGCCACGCCGAACTTTTATACGCATTCACCCCGATACCGCGGGAAGCAAGAACTTCGGGAGATTCTCCGGTTATGCGGATTCTCATTCCCCATACGGTTTTGTATAAGATAAACGCGAGGGCTGCGGAAACAATCCACGCGAAAGCTGCGGCCGGAAGGCGTGAAAAGCTGACGGAAACATCGGAAAAAACGCCCGTTCCCGTAACGTATTCGGCGGCAATTCCCCGCGTTCCGAACCACATATAGGATAAAAGCGAAGAAAAACCGGCTGCAAAGAGGTTTACCGATAAGCCCGCCAAAAAGGGGTTGGAATGCGTTTTGTGTACAAAGAGCGAAAGCGCGTGCATAATCAGCACCGCCGAAGCAAGAGAGAGGGCGGCCGACAAGACAAGGTTTTCGGTAAAAACGGCAAAGGCGAAAAACAAAAAAGCCGTAAGGTTTATAATACCGTCGGCAAAAACCGCCGTAACGCCCGCGTATTCGCTTACCAAAACCCCTATGGAAATAAGCATAAGAGGAGCGGCCGACACAAAAATATAATTGAGTGCGTTCACGATTTTTCCCCTTCTTTTACAGTATGCAATCCCTCCCGGCGCTTGTGTACAAACCGGGCCGGCTTATATATACGTTGAGCCGACTTGTATACAAATTGTGCCGATATAAAAAGCATAACGGCCCCCTGCACTAAAAAGGCCGCGTCATAGGAGGTATGGGCGGCGACTGCCGCTGCACTTGTTCCGGTAAAGATATAGGATAAAAACAGGCTTACGGGAATAAGGGCAATCGGATTTGAGCGGGCAATAAGGGCGGCGGACAAAGCGTTCCAGCCCATCCCCGCATAAAAACCGCTGTGGCAGGTGTAATAGGTTCCCGCAACCGCCGCATAGCCTGCTATGCCGTGAAACATTCCCGACACAATCATTCCGGCCGTACTTACCGTACCGAGGGGGTAAGCGCAGTAGAGGGCAAATTCGGGCGCCTTACCGCATATTCTAAAGCGCTGCCCGCGCCGCGTTTTATACAAAAAATATGCGCAAAGCAGGGCAAGGGGAATGGCGGCTGCGGCACTTATGTTAAGAGGTGACGGCACAAGTATTTGTTTAAACCGCAAAAGTTTGTGTATAAAGGGCATGGCAAGAAGATTTTTCGATTGATCGCGCAGGGGCCCTGAAACAGCATAGTCTATAAGCGGTATAAGGGCGGCGCTTAATAAAAACGAAGAAATCAATTCGCTTATGCCGCGCCGCCGTTTTAAAAGTGCGGGAATAAATGAAGTAGCTCCTCCCGCTGCGGCGGAACCTGCAAGGGCGGCGCACGACACGGCAAAAACCATGAGCGCTTGTGCAGGCGCCGTGTTTTCGGCCGAGCTTCCGATTACATGTTCGGGCAAAAGGGCATTCATAATCAATACCGCGCAAAAGCCTCCTATATACACCTGGCCTTCGCCGCCCAAGTTCATATTGCCCGACTGCATGGCAAGGGCGGCTCCCAAGCCCGCGATAATCAAAAGCGATGCACCGTTAAGCCATGTTCCTGCATAATAGAGGTTTGTCAAAGGCAGGGCAAAAAAACTCAATGCGGCTTCAAGCGGCTGTGTCGACGTACAAAGGATAATCGCCAAGGCGGTCAATAAGCCTGCAAAAGGCGCCGCCGCAGCCGACAGTATGCCGGCTCCCCCTTTAAGTTTCATACAAGCGGCCTCCTCTTATCGAATACCGCAAACAGCTTTCAAAGCGGGCAAAGCTTCCCGAGCTTACAAAAAGCAAAATGCCCGTTCCCTCATCCGCGGCGCGCTGTAAGCGCCGGGTTAAGGCTGCGGCGGCATTTACGTCCAAGCCGCGCTCCGGTTCCGATAAAATCAACAGCTTTTTGAACGCATCGATTTCGCGCTCGATAATCAAGCGCTGAAGCATCCCGCCCGAAAGAGCCGACGCGCGCTCTTCAATGCCTATATGTATGCCTGCACGTAAAATCAAACTGCGCGCATAGGAGGCGCTGTCTATCTTATCTTCAGGCTTTAAGTACACGGTTAAAATCTGTTCGACAGTAAGGGCGGGATTCGATGCGCGGAAGGTGCGGTTAAAGGGCACAATGCCCGCTCCGAAAGAGCGAAGGCGGCCGGGCCCGGAAGCGTCCGTGTGCTTTACGCTTCCCGTATGCCGTTTTGTTTGCGGGTGTAATTCCCGCTTTCCTTCAATAAGAATGCTTCCGGTGTATTCAAGCGTTTTCATTCCCGTTAACAGATTTTCAAGGGTTTCAAGACCGTTTTCCCTGTGCCCGTACATGCAGGTAATCGTTCCCGGATACACTTCAAAACTTATATCGTAAAGAGGAGAGCCTTCATTCGGCACACAGCTGAGGTTTTTAACGGAGAGGACGGGCATTGCTCCCGAATCCTTATAAGTGCAGTGTGCCCGGGAACTTTCGCAAAGCGGGCTTGCGTTTTCATCCCCTTCCGATACTGCCGACACCGCCGGCAGCCCCGAATCAGGGGAGGTTTGCGATGCAGGGGACCTTGCGGAAGCTGCGGAATCCGTTGTGCGTGCGAATACAAGACTTTCTATATAAGAGCGATTTAAAACGGTACATGTGTTTCCCGTACATTCAAGAAAGGCGGCTTTTCGGCCTGCGCGTAAAATCAAAATGCCGTCGGCGTACTCAAGGGCGTCGTCGGTATTGTGCGTTATAAGTATAACGATTTTTCCTTTTGAAGCGTAGTTTTTTAATTCAGGGTAGAGTGCTTGCTTTTGCTCGATATTTAAAACCGCACCCGGTTCGTCCAAAATAAGAATGTCCGGATTTTTATACAAAGCCGACGCAAGGGCGGTAAAAAAGCGTTCCTGCGCGCTTAAAGGCGGAATGCGGGAAAGCGGGTTTACGGGAAGTTTCCATTCCTTCAAAAGGGCGTCTATTTGACAGCGCGCTTTTTTAAAATCGACAAAATCAAAAAAATCGGTCAAACCGAAAAAGCCCTTGCCGCGTTGTGAAACACCGAACGGTTCCAAACGGGAACAGGAAAAGCGGGCAGGCTCACTTCCCAAAATTATATTATCGCGTACATTTAACCGGTCGGCCAAAAGCGGCCGCTGATGAACGAGGGCGCAGGAGTATATGTTTTGAAAATCGATTGTACCCGAATCGGCTTTGCTTTCGCCGCTTATAAGGGCGGCAAGGGTTGATTTTCCGGCTCCGTTTTCACCCAAAAGGGCGTACACCTTTCCGGCCGGAAAATCGCAGTTCAAATTATCGAGTACAATTTTGCTGCCGAAAGATTTTCCGACAGCTTTTAAATGCAAAGCCCTTTCCATACAACGGCCGGCGGAATGTCAGTCTTTACTGTTTAAAACGAGGCTGCCGTTTTTAATATCGGCATAGGCTCTTTCCAAATGCGCCCGTATATCTTCGCCGACCGTTTCGGTAAAAGCCGGATCGTCCAAAATAAAATCGACGTAACCGTCTTTTATGCCCAGAGTTTGAGCCGTACCGAATTCGGTTTTGCCCTCAAGGAATCTAAGGGTTTGCTCATAGGCATTTTTTTTCTGTTCCATAACCGAGCTGGAAATAACATAACCGGGAGCCTTTGAAAATCCGTTGTTGTCGAACCAGGCGATGTAAAATCCCGATTCTTTTGCGGCCGCAATCACCCCCTGAGAAGCGCCTCCCGCAATCGGAAGGATAACGTCCACCCCTTCTGCATACAAACCTTTGGCAATGTCGGCTCCCTTGGAAGCGTCGTACCAGTTGCCCACAATGCGGAACTCCGCCGTAATCTCCGGATCGGCGGCCTTTGCCCCCTCTACAAAGGAAGGGAAAATAATCTTATTCATAACAGGATATTCCTGCGCCGCAACAAGGGCGATTTTCTTTTGAGCATTCGCATATTTCATAACCGAAGAAGAAGCGGTTGTAACCAAGCCCGCCGCATAGCCGGTAAGATAGGCCTGTTCGCGCTGATTGTAGCGGACGGTTGCAATATTTTTGTTGCCTTTAAGATAGCCGTCGAGAATGATAAACTTTTGTTTGGGAAACTGAGAGGTAAGCGGAGCCGCCAATTCCGGCAAAGACGGATTTGAAGAAAAAATCACTTCGTATTCGCCCGTTGCCGCAAGAGCGGTCAGCTTTGTGCTCCATTCGGCTTGATTCGTGCCGGCTTCTATAACACTGAGTTTTACCGCGCCGCCGTGTTCTGCGTTGTAAGACGCGACCGCCTCCGTAACGCCCGCACTAAGCATTTCGTACACGGGATTTCCGGAAACGACGCCCGGCACAAAAACCGCAATTTTCCGTTCGGCCTTTTCAGCCTTTGAGCAGGAAGCGAAAAAAAAGACCGCTACAAACGCTGCCGCAGTCAAAAGAAGTCTGTTTGTTTTCATAGTTGACCCTTTATCTTTAAATTGGATTATGCTTTATAATAGTTTTACATCAAACTATTGTCAAGAGGGTTTGAATCCTGCTTGAACATATTATCCTGCACGTATAAAATAAAAGATAAAGAACCGGATAGGATAAACGCCGATGAATAATGAAATGATTATATACGCTACCGAAGACGGTAAGGCAAACGTAATATTGCTTGCCAAAGACGGAAATATTTGGATGAACCAAAAACAAATGGCGGAACTTTTTGAAACTTCTGTTCCAAATATCAATATGCATATATCAAATGTACTAAAAGACAAAGAGTTAGACAAAGAATCAGTTATTAAGTATTACTTAATAACTGCCACTGACGGTAAACAATATAATGTAGCCTTTTATTCTCTGGATATGATTTTGGCCGTCGGTTTTAGGGTAAGAAGTAAACGGGGTACTCAATTCAGAATATGGGCAAACGCCAATTTAAAAGAATATGTAGTGAAAGGTTTTGTAATTGATGATGAACGCTTGAAAAATCCCGACGGCAGACCCGACTATTTTGACGAACTTTTGGAACGGATCCGAGACATCCGCGCCAGTGAAAAACGCTTTTATCAAAAAATACGGGATCTTTTTGCACTCAGCAGCGACTACCAAACATGTGAAAAAGAGACACATCTGTTTTTTGCCGAAACTCAAAATAAACTACTTTATGCAGCAACTCAAAAAACGGCAGCCGAAATAATTGTAAGCCGAGCCGATGCGTCAAAACCGAACATGGCTCTTACCTCGTGGAAAGGCAGCATTGTTCGCAAAGAAGATATTTACATTGCAAAAAACTATCTTTCAGAAGAAGAACTGGATATGCTTAACAGACTTACCGTGCTGTTTCTTGATTCTGCCGAGCTGCGGGTAAAAGAGCGTAAAGATTTAACCTTGAACTTTTGGAGAAATAATGTTGACGGATTACTTCAGTTCCAAAACAAAAGCATTTTAAAAGGAGCTGGTTCCGTTTCAAAAAAACAAATGGAAAAGAAAGTAGAAGCTGAATATCAAATCTACGATACGAAACGTAAACAATACGAGGCAATCCAAGCTGATAAAATAGATGACGATGAATTAAAGCTGCTTGATAAAAAAATCAAATCCCGTAAAAAAACATACGAAACCGTGTAAGGTTCCTCCTATCCCCTCAGCTCCTGAATGATGAACTTTGCGGCGCCCCTCCAATCCATGTCGCAGTAAAACCGCTTTCCGTTTGCACATACTGTCAAAACTTCGAGATAATTTCATTGCATATATTGTGCGTTAGATATATAATATACATATATTATATATTAAAGAGGCGTAAAAAGAATGGCAAAGGCGGCAAATTTCAGTATCAGAATGGATTCGGATATAAAAGCTCAAAGTGAGTACGTCTATAACTCCCTCGGTTTAAATTTGACAACGGCGATAAACGTGTTTCTCAGAAAATCCATTCAAGCAGGAGGCTTTCCCTTTGATGTACGGCTGGATAATTTTAATAAAGAAACAATAGATGCAATACATGAAGCCGACTCTATCAGCGAGGAAATCAGGATGGGGCGGCGAAAGCCTTTTACTTCCTGGCAGGAAGCAAAAAACAGTCTTTTGAGATGAAATACAGATTTGATTATACATCCAAATTTAAAAAAGATTACCGCAAGCTTTCAAAACAAAGCATTATTGATGAAGTTGATACTGTGATTAAAAAACTTTTGGATGGAGAAACGCTCGAAAAAAAATATCACGACCATGCCTTAGTAGGAAACTATAAGGGATGCAGGGATTGTCATATTCGCCCCGATTTGGTTTTAATTTATAAAAAAGAGGACGACATACTTGTGTTAACCGCCTTACGGCTCGGAAGCCATAGCGAATTGTTTTGAGAGATAAGTATGATTGATATTGAACCGGCTTATCCTCCCGGATATGAAGCATTGGCGGGCTGTATACAGGATGACTTCTTCTGCCGTCCCGCCCTACAATTCCTTCCGCAGTAAAACCGCTTTCCGTTTAATTTTCGACTTGACGTAATACGAAAACGTATATACAATTATTATGGATTGAGGCCGTGATGACGAAGATAAGTGATGACGGCAGGTTTGAATGGGATACCGATAAAAACAAACAGAATATAAAACGTCACGGACTCTCATTTGAAGAAATCGTTACACTGAAAAAGAGACCTATTGATTTTTCCGATATTCCCGAACTCACCGATTCGCAGGCAAAAGAGCTGTACCCAAAAAATTGGAAGCCGAAAAAGCAAGCCGTTTCCGTAAGAATAGATATGGATACGATAGACTGGCTTAAAGAACCCGGAGAGAAAGGGTATTTACAGCGGCTGAATGCCGTCCTTCGCTGGGCACGAATGGAAGGCTGCCCTATAGGACGACTGTAAAAAAATACGAAACCGTGTAAGGTTCCTCCTATCTCCTCAGCTCCTGAATGATGAACTTTGCGGCGTGGGCCCCGTCGCTTACGGCTTTTGCGATTTGCAGGTAGCCGCCCGCTGCGTCCCCTGCGGCATATAAGCCGGGAAGGTTTGTTTGAAAGCGCTCATTCACGATAAGGGTTCCCGCATCCGCGCCGCTTCCGGTTTGTACGCCGAGTTTTGCGGCAAAGTCCGCGGCTCCGGCCGTTCCCAAGGCGATAAATAAACCCTGCACGTCATAGGTTCCGCCTGAGGTTTTAACCGCTCCGATAGGACCTCCTGCTTGTACCGTTTCACCGGTTTGTACACCGTCGGCATTCCCCGCGTGGCTTGCCCCTCCTTCAATAGCCTGTATTTTGTCTTTTACGATTGCGATGTCTTGGGGTAAAACCTCTTGTACGCCGGAGTCAAGTTCCAAGCCGTTTGTAAAAAGGGTGATGTCTTTTGTCAGGGTGTACAGATGATTCAATTCGGCGGCGGCATAAAAGCCGTTTCCTACAACACCGATTTTTTTATTACGGTAAAAAAAGCCGTCGCATACGGCGCAAAAACTGATGCCTCTTCCCTGATATTCGGTAAAGCCGGGAACAGGTAAGCCGACGCGCTGTTTACCGGTTGCAAGCAAAACGGTACGGGCGAAGAATTCGCGTTTGTCCGATGTTAAAAGTTTAAAGCGCGCCGTCTTTGCCGATTGTACTCCTGTGTCCGCACCGGGTGAATCGGAGAAAATCTGTTCAATACCGACTACTTCCGAAGCGATAACGGGAATGCCTAAATTTTCGGCCTGGCGTATGCCGCGCTCTGCAAGCTCAATGCCGCTTAAGGGTTTTTCCAAGCCGTAGAAATTTTCGATACCTTCGGCCTTGGTTAAGGCGCCGAAGTCTTTTCCCAATACCGCAGTGCCGTATTTTGCACGCGCCAAGTAAAGGGCGGCGGATATTCCCGCGGGCCCCTTTCCGACAATAACAACATCGTAATTCATACATTGAGTATAATGAATTTTTCTGGTTTTGTGTGGAATAATATCACCCAAAAAAGATAGTGCTTCGCGGCAAAAAAAACATTGACGTCCGCTTGATATGGGTATAATCTTATAGATACGGAATCACACGTTTAATACTCGCAAAGGAGAACAAGCTATGAAATTGGACGGCGCTCAGCGGGAAATTATGGAAGGCGCAAAGGGCGAAACGCTTGCAAAGGTTATGAAAACCCTTGTCGCCTACGGCGAAGCGTTCGGGGCGGAAAAAATGGTACCCGTAACAAGTAAGGGAGGCCATTTGGTAACCAGCTTCGGTTTGGGGGTTATGAAACCCGTATATGCCCTGATGGACACGCTTATTGAAGGCGGTGCGCTCAGCGCTCAGCCTTTTTCGGTCGATCCGAGACCGTTGGCAAAAGAAATACCCGTAAACTTTTTTCAAAATCTTTTGTTCAAAATTATGTATTCGAAACAAGCCGATTACGAAAAACAGCTTGAAAAACTGGGCTTGATGAATCCTAAAGCCTTTACCTGTACTTGCTATATGGACGAAGTGGGCAATAAACCCGAAAAAGGAGAGGTTTTAAGCTGGGCGGAAAGCAGCGCCGTTGTATACGCAAACAGTGTTTTGGGCGCCCGCTGTAACCGCAACAGCGGTATTATCGAATTGTTCGGAAGCATTGCGGGTTATGTTCCGTATTTCGGTCTTTTAACCGACGAAGGCCGAAAAGCGTCTTGGAAAATCACCGTAAAAACGACACGCAAACCCGAAGCACAGATTTTGGGAAGCGCAATCGGCATGAAGGTTGTCGAAGACGTCCCCTATATTACCGGACTTTCTTCATGGCTCGGAAACGAATTGAATGACGATGTGCGCTCCTATTTAAAAGATATGGGGGCGGCCGCCGCTTCAAACGGGGCGGTCGGTTTGTATCATGTTGAAAATTTAACTCCCGAAGCCGTTGAACGGGGAAGCGCTTTAATTCAAAAAGATGCGCGCGAATATGTAATAGACGATGCCGAACTTGAGCGGGTTAAAAAGTCTTATCCGTGCATTTGGAAAAATCCGGATGCAAAGCCCAAACTTTGCTTTATAGGCTGTCCGCATCTGTCGCTTTCGCAGCTGCAAAGCTGGACGGAGCGCTTGGAAAGCCGCGGCGGAAAACTGAAGATTCCGGTAATTATGACATGCGCGCCGGCGGTAGCGGAAGTTTTTAACAAAACGGCTTATGCTCCGCGCTTAAAAAAAACGGGAGTTATACTCAGCAGTATTTGCCCGCTTATGTATATGAACAATCCCTTGTGCGGGAAAATGCCCGTAATTACGAATTCGAATAAACTGCGCACCTATACAAGCGCGCGCTATTATACCGATGATGAAATTCTGAACTACATTACAACGGGGGCCGTACAATGAAGGTTTTTAAAGGACGGGTTATAGCAAAGGGGACGGCACAGGCACGCGCCCTTGTATCGAAAAACGGATTTAATACGCTGGCAAGCTATCAAAAAAGTTTGATGTTCGGCGATAAAAAGGGTACCTGCTCGGATCAAAACAACCCCGACTTATACGGAAAAGAACTTGCAGGCTCTGCCCTGTGCCTGCCGCAGACAATCGGTTCTACAACCGGCGGCATGGTGCTGTTTACGGCAGCTTCTTTCGGAAGGCAGCCGGCTTGCATGCTCTTTTCCAAACCCATAGATTCGCTTGCGGCCGCCGGCGCAATTCTTGCCGATGTGTGGACGGATTCTTCCATGCCCGTAATCGATAATTTGGGAGATGAATTTTTGGAAACGGTACGCACGGGCATGAACGTTACGGTGGAAGAAGACGGCACCGTGCGTATTGAAGATTGACTTTTAAAATCCGCACTTTTCCCGGAAAAGCTTTTCCCGCCCTATGCTTGTAAATCCGCCGTGGCCGGGGTAGACCTTTGTGTCATCGGGAAGTTCAAAAAGGCGCTCGAGGCTTTTTTGCAGTTGGTCAAAACTGCCGCCGCGTAAGTCGGTGCGTCCGACTCCCGACGCAAAGAGGGTATCGCCCGACAAGAGATGACCGCTTTTATGGTAGAGGCAAATCGAACCCGGACTGTGGCCGCTTGTATGTATAAGGCTCCATTCGGGCGCAAAGCTTAAAACGTCATCCCGGTCGAAAACGATGTTTGCTTCCGGAAAATCGGAAAAAGAGTCCCCTAATTCTTCCATAAGGTAGAGGGCTCCCATCCGCAAAAAGTCTTCACGGTGCGTGCCGTATGCGGTTTTTCCCGTATAAGCGCGGTCTCCCGCATGGATACACAGGGGGACTCCGTTGTACCGTTTTTTTAATGCTTTAACCGCACCGCAGTGATCAAAATGACCGTGTGTAAGAATGATACCCGCAACTTCGCAGTCTTCGGTGTTTTCGGCAATAGTATCCGCATGGCCGCCCGGATCGACGATGAATACGCGCGAAAATCCTTGTGCCGCAGAGCAGGGGACGATGTAGGTATTCACCCCCAGCACCCCCGTTTGCAGGCACATCGGCTTTACGGCATCCGTGATAATTCACCTCCGTCTTCCGTCCGGCAGCTTTGTTCAGTCTGTTCGTCATATTCATCATGGATTGATGATTCATAAAGCTTGTCGCTTTGTTCTTCGCAAGCTCTATCCTGTTCGTCTTTTTTGCGCGAATGACTGACGGTTATTTTTCTGTTGCGATAATCGGTGCCGTTAAGCGCTTCAATTATTTTATCCGCGTCTTCGGCATAGACTTGTACAAATGAATAGTTATCCAATACGCGGATTTCGCCTATTCTGTCGCGCTCTATGCCCGCTCGTTGGATAATCAAGCAGATAAGGTCACGCGGAAATACACCGCGGTTGCGTCCGATACTGATAAAGACGGCGGCTGCCGATTCGGGTTCTATGGAAATGCGCGGAGAGGCCGAGCTTTCTTTTTTTGCAGTCTTGGCACCCTCAAAGCCCGTTCTTTCGCCGCCGCGTCCGTGCCGTGAAAAGGGAGTGCGGCCGTTTTTATGTTTACCGGTTTCAAAAGAAATGCCGGAAGCGATTTGTTTTGCCAAATAAGCCGCTACATAAGAGCGTAAAACAAGGGGTACGTTTTTTTTAAATAATTTTTTGTAGTCATTCAAAACAAGGGGATCTTCTTTCGTTTTTACCTGTACTACGGCATCGGCAAGCAAAGCTTCAAAACGCTCGTTTATGCCGGAATTGTCCCGTTGAAAAGCCATCATCTTCTCCTGATAAAAAATATGAATTTGAGAACCTCTAAAAACCGAATTCTGTAGAAGTTCCCGTTTGTGTGTCCGTATCGGCATAAAATCCTGCCGGGATCCGTTGAAAACCGCTTCGGAACATAATATGTTCAAAAAAATCGGGGATATGAACTGCGGGTACAATAATCCGCCTTATACCGTCGTTTTTGAGTATATCCGTACAACGGGTAAAAAGCGATTTTCCTACCCCCAGTCCCCTCCATGCGGGCAAAACATAAAAAGACGTTATAAGCATCGTTTTATGCGAGTTTTCGGGAAAGGGAAGGGCGCTGATAAAACCTGCAAAGTCCTTTTGCGCCGTATGTGCAAGGAGGGTGTATCCATCCGTTTCCCTATTGCCGGGTACGGAAGAACGCCGTAAAAATAAAAGCGTTTCCGCCAATTCCTTTTCATATGCTGAACGGATTTCCTCCTCGGCGCAAATCCGGGCTTCGCGCAGAGAATGCATATCCGCTTCAGCATCGTAAGGGCGGAAGATAAAATCGGTATGGAGCAATTCATCCGTTTCTTCCGGTTCTTCTCCTATTTTTTCCAAACTCCATGAATCCCGCAGGAGATTATACCATGCGGTAATTTCACGTTTTAAAGCCCGCTCTTTGAATGAGAACCACAGGTTTTCAACTTCCGGGTGTTCTTTGAGTACATCCTTAAAACCGCGGAATACTCCCTTGCCCCCGGATAATACGGTACGCAGTTTTTCCTTGACGGGAGGATTGCGGAGACCGGACACAAAATGCTCCATAATCGCAAACCCGTTGACGGAATCCCATACGGGCAAAGGATAAAACCTGTTGCCGTCCGTATGCTCGCTGCCGTTAAAAGCAACCAAACTGTTGTTCTCCGAATCAAAAACACGGAGGACTTTTTGATCCTCCATGGAGAATATAATTTGATTAACGATTTCATCCGTAAGTTCAAATTGCATACCTTTTTTATTATACCATATTTTACAAGAAAAGCAACGGCGAGGCTTGCGCATTGACATCTTTCTTTTTTTTACAAATGTCCCGATTTCTCTTGATTTTTTTCGGGGGGGGGGGGGTATAATAGAAGAAACTTTTCATTGTTTTATTTACGGTAAAAAAAACAGCAATCAGGAGGATGATAAAATGAAAAGAGCTATGTTAATTTTTATCGGGGTCGGTTTGCTTTGTGTAAATGTATGTGCGGAATTTGTTGTAAGTCCGACGGCGGGATTTTCAAATCTGTATTCCACAGAAGAGAGCACGAAGCAGATTCAAAAGCAAATCGGGTTGATTACAGATTGGTATATTGTAAAAGAAAGGAATACCATAACATGGGTACCATTCAGTTTCGGTGTTTCGCTCGGAGAAATATCCAAGAGCGGTTTTACGTTTTTGGCTTCAACCGATTTTTTAACCGGCTCGGAGATGAAGGCTGTTCATAAATATACACTTTATCCGGATTCATTACCGCCTTATGCAAAGGTTACCGTAAAAACAAAAGGCTTATTTTTACAAGGCAATTTATTATTCGGCTATACCTACCGCGGCATCCCGAACCTTTTTCTTACCGCTGCATCCGGTATTGGAGCAGGCGGCGGTATTACTCAAATAACCGAAGTTTCATCTTCAGGGCTGACGGCATCGGGACTTGATATTGAACTGAAAAAAGCCGATTTCGGTATTCCGTTGTATTTTGGAGCTTCCTACTTTTTTACAAAAAATATCGGAATTAATGTGGGTATCTTGGATACAATCGGTGCAGGCTGGATATGGTATGATACTCCGGGGCTGCCTTCCGGTTTGCCCTATTTCGGAACGGGAAGCGATATAACCAGTCCTGCGTTTACGAACGTCTTTACTTTAAAAATCGGCCCCATATTTAAACTCTAAATCTTAAACGGAATCGCCGATAAAACGGGAGTCCGCAGGGGCTGTCAAAAAAACGATGAGGTTTTAAGACAGCCCCTTTACATCTCTTTACAAAACGGTTGAACGGAGGGCAAAAATAGGGTATAGTATGCCGATATGAAAAAAATCACCGTTTTTTTGTTTGGTCTTATCGGCCTTGTTATCGTGATTTTTGCCCTGCTAAGGCAAATGCCGAAAAAAGATTTAAAGGATACGGTATATACCAAAACCGTTATACCTTCTCTTTCGGGGGGTGAACCCTCCGTACGGCAGGAAAACAGCCTTGAAACCGAAGAAACGGTACAAACCTCGCTGATTCCTCTGCTTGCAGGCGAAATACTGATTACGGCTTATTCAATCGACTTTGACGCAGACGGGTATGAAGACCAGATTATTGCACTGAAAACGCCCGACAGTCAATTTATCAAGGTTATTGTAGGCTTGTATAATCCCTTTTTGAATAAATATGAACGTTCGGCCGAAATTCCGAGCGATATAGAGCAGGTAAAAACCTTTTTTTTATCGGTGTCGGATATAACCGGAACGCACGAAAACGCCCTCATTATAACCGGTTACGGCATTAAAAATGAATCGCGCTTTCAGGCATGGCTTCCCCGTAAAAACGCTTCGGGCTTTTTTTTGCATGAAATTGCCGATTTATATGCCGCCGGAACAATCTTTATCCAGCAAAAAAACCGAAGCGATTCCTATCCTTTGGAAAGTGCGGACGGAGAAAGTTTTCCCGTATGGGCGTATACCTCGGATCCGAATGCTCCGGAAGGCTCTCTTGACCAGCTGCAAATTATGTACGATTGGGATAAAAACCAAAAAAAATATGTTAAAAAGGTTGAAACAAAAATAACGGAAAAAAGTCTTACGGCCCAGGAATTGTCCAAAATTCAGGACGGAACGGAAGAAACCTTTGCCGGTTTTTTAAACGGAGTATGGATGAAATCCGGAAAGACGGCGGAACACAACCGTTATCTGTTTTTCGATTACGAAAAAAAAGAAATTATTTTTTTTCAGTATGACAGGCAGGAGCTGCATACATGGGAGCGCAGTACGCTCAGGCGTAACGGTATTCTCGTATATACAACCAACCAGTCCATATCGAATATTTCGCGCCGTTTTGACATAGCCCTTGTTTCCACCGATGAAATACGTATAAAGGTTGTCGATGACTTGGGTATGCTTATCAGTTCGGAAACGCTTTGGGACGGAGACTATAAAAAACAAAGTACGGACGCGCTCTTTGCCGCTTCGCCGGTACAAACGCAGGCGGAAAAGCCTCCGGTTGATATTATTAAGACCTTGCAAACGAGCGGCCGCACGGTTTGGAAGTGCGATAACGGGTGGGAGCTCAGCTGTTCGGGGGGAGTGTATACGGCAAAAAACGGGGCTTTAACCGAAAGCGGCGTTTTTTCGGTGTTAACCGCCTTTGGCGAGCATCTTTTGCAATTCAAAAGCCGTAATACGGGAGGAGTCTTTTCGGGATTTTACCGCACCGAAATTATAAGTTCTCAAACCGAGCGTTCTTCTGCAAATGCCGTTTCCGATAAGGCGGATGACGGAAAAAAAACGACGGGTACGCGGATTATATTAACGCCCGTAAAGCTGAGCATATCGCAGGCGGAAAGCGCCCT
Source organism: Treponema sp. HNW (assembly GCF_050320395.1). Lineage (GTDB taxonomy): Bacteria > Spirochaetota > Spirochaetia > Treponematales > Treponemataceae > Treponema_C. Next base: position 2,264,860 of record NZ_CP144459.1, on the reverse strand, counting down.
CGGGAGAAGCTTGCAATTGGAACTTTCGGCCGTCCGGGATTAGGGGGCTGAATCTTCCGGTTCGGTTTGTGTTTTCAAAAAAAACCAAAAGGGCGCGGGCAGGGTTCTTGCATTTCCTGCAGCAACTGCGGCTTCGGGGGAATCGGGAAATTCCCTTGCAAGGGCTTCCGCCCACTTTTTTTCTTCCGTTATATGATGCAGGGTTAACAAAATCACCGGCTTGAGGCTCGCCATATCTTGAGCGGCCGCATAGGATTTTAAAACCGAGACGGGGCCTTCCAGTTCTTTTTGATTTTGAGCCTTTATAATCCAGCTCCACAGTGCGTACAATTTTGCCGAAGAGCGTATTTCCGCAGTCGCAGGGGATGAAAAGGCCGTACTCAATAAAAAGTCCGCCGCCGATACATCGGCGGAAGAAAGGGCGCAGCGCACGGAGCCGAGTAGCAATCTCTGCCCGCGCTCGCTTTGTACACCCGCCAAAGAAGCTGCCGTACCGTAGGTTGCCGAAGCTTCCGCATATAAGCCCGTCTGTTCCTGTAAGGGGGCCAGCCGTTCGGCGGCCTTAAGCCTTTGTTCCGCAGACGTGCCGCTTTTTACCGTTTTGCTTAACTCTTCTATGAGGGGAAGGACGGCCTGCGATTCCGCGGAGGGAGTTGTTCCTGCGGGTGTAACCGTTTGGGCGCATACAAAAAGCGGCATAAAAAGGGAAAAAAAGAGCGGATAGAGTATGGGGTTCCGGCTCCCCGAAAAGGCGTATATAAGCTTGTTCACAAACCGGCCTTTCACGCTTTTTTGGTTTCGGATGCCGCCGAGTCTTGCGGCTGCAAAACGTTTTGCACGGGCAAAACGGTATGTTCGTCAGGATTTTTCCGGAGCGCATTTTTTGCAATCTTTTCTTTTTTTGCAAAAAGCTTTTTTTCGGTTTTTGCCGCCGAAGAACCCCGCTTTTTACCGAAGGTAAAGGGTAGCGTTATAAGTACGCCGGCTAAAAAAGAAAATAAAATTGTCAAAAAAACGGGTACTTGCTCAAAGCGTTTAAACCCGAAGTTTATATCGCATGAATTTTCCAAATTAAAGCCGGTAAAAACGGCGGCGATAATCATACACAGTATAAATAAAATCAATTTAAAAGGCATAATGCGATTTTATCACGAAACAGGGCTCTTTGCAACCGTAAAAAGCGGATTTATTAAGCCCTTACCCGACCCGCGTTCCCCTAAACGTGTTGCCCTGTATCGATTCCAAGCGGACTCTTACAAAGCTGCCTGTGACGCTTTCGTCTGCGGCGAATACGACGCGGCCGTCCTGTTCGGTGTGTCCTAAAAGTTCGGCTTTATTATCGCGCGAGGGGCTTTCGGCCAGTACCTTTACCGTAGTGCCGAGCCGCTTGGTTATTTCTTCTTTTGTAATGCGCTGCTGTACGCGGATTATTTTGTCGAGGCGCCGCTTTTTTTCTTCAAGGGGTACCTGATCGGGGTAGGTGCAGGCGGGCGTTCCTTCTCGCGGATTATAATAATACATAAAGGCCGCTTCGTAGCGCACCTGCTCCATAAGAGAAAGGGTTTGTTCAAAATCGTCTTCGGTTTCGCCGGGAAAGCCGATTAAAATATCGCTTGTAAGCGACACATCGGGAAGTTCGGCACGGATACGGGTAACCAAATCGAGGTAGGTTTCGCGGCTGTAGCGCCGGTTCATTTTTTGCAAAATGCGGCTTGAGCCGTGCTGGACGGGAAGGTGTATGTGCCGGCAAATCACGGGATAATCTCTTATTACGCGGATAAGTTCATCGGAAAAATCTTTGGGATGGCTGGACATAAAACGCACCCACTCTATCGAAGAAGAGGTTTTTTGCAAATGCGAGGCTATGCGCTCCAAAAGCTCCGGAAAATCAACCGTTCCGCCTTTTTTTGTTTGCCCGCCTTGTTCGCTGTGTCCGGTTTGCTCCGCATGCCTGTATGAATTGACGTTTTGTCCCAAAAGGGTGATTTCGCGCACATTGCGTTCCGAGAGCATATCCAGCTCTTTTAGAATTTCTTCGACGGGTCTTGAAATTTCACGTCCTCGTACATAGGGCACAATGCAATAGGTACAAAAATTATTGCAGCCGTGCATAATCGGCACAAAGGCTTGGAAAGCTCCCGGCTCCAAAGAAAGCGGGGCAAAGCTGTAAACGGGCTTATCGGGAAAATCCCGGCTGCCGGGATTAACCGTTCCGGAGAACTCCTCTGCGGACCTTACTTCAGGTGGGGATTTTTCTTCCTCCGCTTTCGCCGATTGAACGATTTTTATTGCACTTGCATTTGCATCCTGCGTTTTCGGACTTAACAGGAGGCTTGCCGTCCCCTTGCGCGCTTCCATGGAAAAAGCGATGTCCGCATAGCGTTTTTTTTCAAAGTTGCCGACAACGTAATCGACAACCGGAAAATCCTTTTGCAGTTTATCTTTTAAGCGCTCTGCCATGCAGCCGGTTACGGTCAGCACAAAGGGAGGCTTTCCGCTTTTTTCGCGCTGTTTTCTAAGCGCGGTATAGCGCCCCAAGCGCCCCCGTATGCGGCTTTCTGCGGTTTCGCGCACCGAGCAGGTATTTATAATAATTAAATCGGCCGTTTCTTCACCGGGCGAAGCTGTCCAGCCGCGCGCGAGCAAAAGCTGTTCGACGGCGGACGACTCGGCCTTATTCATTTGGCAGCCGTAGGTTTCAAAAAAAAAGGTCATAGGAAAATTTACTGCAATTCCTTACTCAATTCGCCGTCTTTTTCTACGGTGAATTCGCTTCCGTCTTCGTAGTGAATGACGATAGTCGGGCTGCGCACCACGCCGTCGAAGTGGATAAGGCTTTTCGCATCGTTGTCGTAATTGCTGCCGATTGCAAAGTGGCAGGTTTTAAAAGCCTTTTCGTCTTCGAGCATTTTTCCGGTAATCAGGGCGGCGGGGTTCAGTCCTATACCCAGCTCTCCTATATTGCGTGCATTGCGTGCGTATTCGCCACCCGAACCGGAAGGAAGCCGTCCGTCTTTTTCCATTTCAAGCGCTTGATTTTCGGCGGCCGTTATACAGCGCAAAAGGCGGTATGCTTCGCAATCCGGGTCAGAGCCGTCAACGGGGCGGCCTGCCTTACTTGTTATCGAAGACACATAGCCTTTTACATCGGCGATGATGGGATCGGTAATAATAAAACAGCCTTCGGTAACGCTTATCGAACCGTCGAATACGATACGCCCCTCGCAGCCTTCCGAGGTTTTCGGCGTAAGCGGGCTTATAAATACCTCGCCTGCCGGAATATTGCCCCCGTTTCCGGGTTTTGAAAAATCGCCGTCGTCGCAAAAGGCGGTTCTGCCGCTGACGGGAACTTTTATATCGGTTCCGCCGGGGGCGGTCACGCGGACATAAGAAGCGTTGCGGAATTTAGCCGCCAAAATGCGGCAGCGTTTTTGTAAAAGTTCATAATCGATATTGGCCGCACGCATAAACATATCAATCGTTATGCCCGGCGTCCATATAGCGCGTAAGTTTTTTTTGCCTTCGAGGTTATAGTTAAAAATATGATTAAACTCTTCGCCGTTTTCGGCAACAAAGGGCTTTTTAGAACCGGCCTCATCTTTTCCGAGTTTATTGGCCGAAACGGAAAGGCAAATATCAGGCTCGGTGTGAAGCGCTGCAATAACTTCAGGTTCCGCAAAATCGAGCAGGGTTTTTGTTTTTTGCATAACGATAACCGCTTTCCCGCCCAACTCGTCGGCAGCCTCATAAAGCCTGCGGCTTATTTCAAGGGTTTCGTCTTCGGGGTTTGTAATAATCAAAACGCGCTCGCCCTTTTTAAGAGCGCATACGTCGCGTATAACGGTTAATGCCGTTTGTTTTATTTTTTCATAATCGATAGTCATGGTACTATGATACACCGAAAGTGAGTTCTTGGGCAAGCGAGGCTTGACATTCGATACCGTTAGATTCATACTATATAATATAGTTTATACCAATTTAGGAAAGTCAATCGAAAGTTGACACTTTCTTCTTGGCTTTTTATAGGAGTTTTTGAATGAAAAGATTTATCTTTGCAGCCTTACTTTTATCGGTATGTGCGGGTTTTGCTTTTGCCGCAGATCCCGTGGAAGGCTATTGGGTCAGCATTGACGAAGAGGGTAAATTAACCGCAGGATGGCGGATTTACGAACAAAGCGGCGTATTATACGGTAAAATCCTCGCCGTCGCCGGAAAGCCGCGCGACACTATTGCCTCCGATGTAAAAGAATCCTACAAGGATTTTCCCGTACAAGGGGCGGTCAATAAAATGACTGTAGTCGGTACTCCCTGGATTTGGGGCTTAACCAAAAAAAATGAAGGTCAATGGGCCGGCGGCAATATTATCGATCCTGCCGACGGTAAAATGTACAAATGTAAGATTACCTTCCGTGCCGCCGACGGCAAAAAATACAAGGAAGATACCCTTGAAATGCGCGGCGAAATCGGTATGGGAATCGGAAGAAGCCAATTTTGGAAAAAATCGACTCCCGAAGAAATAGATAAAATTCAATAGTATAAGCATACAGCCGTTGCCCGCCCGCTAAAATTGACGAATCGGTAATAAAGGTGTATTTTATAGATATGGACGATAAAACACATAATCAACAAAATGCATCGGAAAACGGCTGTACATCCTCATCGCAATCGAATTGTGCCGGCTGTACAAAAAATTGTTCTTCACGTAAAGAAGAAGCTTCCTCGCAGGGAAGTCATCCTCAGCACTCGCATAGCGATTTAAGTGCCGCTCCCCATCCCAAGTCGAAGATTAAAAAGGTGATAGGAGTTGTAAGCGGTAAGGGCGGGGTCGGAAAATCCCTTGTTACCTCTCTTTTAGCTTCTGCGGTTCAAAAAAAAGGCTTGCGCTCTGCGGTACTTGATGCCGATATTACGGGGCCCTCGATTCCCAAAGTTTTCGGTTTACACGGAAAAGCTATGGGTGATGAAAACGGCATATATCCGGTAGTTACCGACGGGGGCATTCAGGTTATGTCAATCAACTTTTTGCTGGAAAACGAAACCGATCCCGTTCTTTGGCGCGGCCCGGTTATTGCCGGAGCCGTCAAACAGTTTTGGACGGATGTTGTTTGGGAAGACGTGGATTGCATGTTTGTCGATATGCCGCCCGGAACGGGGGACGTGCCCTTAACCGTTTTTCAATCGCTGGCTGTTGACGGGATTGTCGTTGTTGCAAGTCCGCAGGAACTGGTCGGTATGATTGTCGAAAAGGCCGTAAAGATGGCGGATATGATGCATATTCCCGTTTTGGCCCTTGTGGAAAACATGAGCTATATCGAATGTCCCGGCTGTAATACAAAGATTGAAGTGTTCGGTAAAAGTCATGCCGAAGAGCTTGCGGCCAAGCACAATATTCCCCGCGCAATTAAGCTTCCTTTAGACCCGCAGTTTGCTTCGGCCTGCGATGCCGGGGCAATCGAAAAGCTTGACCGAAGCGAATTCGATGAGTTTATAGCTTCGCTGCTCTAAGGTTGACGGTTTCACGGGTTGACGATATTAACCGGATTTCCCGCCAAAAATTGTTTTAAATTATAGCAAGCGGCCGCAAGTAAGCGTTCCCGCGATTCCTTTGATGCCCATGCGATATGAGGCGTTATAATGCAGTTTTTTGCTTTCAAAAGAGGGTTATCGTCGGGAACGGGTTCTTTCGATGTAACGTCGGTTGCGTAATAAAATATCTTACCGCTGTTCAACGCTTCGGTCATGTCGGCTTCATTTACAATCGGGCCCCGTGCCGTATTGATAATAATGACGCCGTCCTTCATTTTTGTGATGGCGGCGCGGTTTATCATTTCTCTTGTTTCCGGCTGCAGCGGAACGTGTAAAGAAATCACATCGGCTTTTTGATACAGCTCGTCAAGTTCAACATAGGGTGCGATTTTCTCCCCCTCGGAAGTCCGGCTTCTCGAGTAGGCGGCAACATTCATACCGAAGGCTTGTGCAAGTTTTGCCGTCGCGCGGCCGATTTTACCGAAGCCGATTATTCCCATCGTTTTTCCGGCAAGTTCCGTAAGCGGATAATCCCAAAAGCACCATTGCGTATTGTCAGCCCCCCGCCGTTTAAATACCTGTTCGCTGTGATAGCCGACGTGATGGCATACTTCCAAAAGGAGGGCAAATACATATTGGGCGACGGCTTGGGTTCCGTAAGAAGGAATGTTTGCAACGGCGATACCCCTTTCTTTTGCCGCCTCCGTATCGATGATATTGTAACCCGTCGCAAGTACCCCGATGAATTTCAGATTCGGGCAAGCATCGACGGTTTCGCGTTTTATGGGGACTTTATTTGTAAAAATATAGGCGGCATCCGCGATGTGCGAAATAATGTCGTTTTTTTCGGTTGTTTCGTATATTGTTACATCGCCGAGTTTTTTTAATTCATTCCAGGACAGGTCTCCCGGATTTGCAGGATAACCGTCAAGTACGACAATTTTATTCATAGTATTTTAATTCCGGCATTGATTAATTTTCATCCGAATCCGTCAATGCCGTCATTATCCTCCTAGCGGCTCAAAATCACTTCGTTCAAAATATTTTCATATAATTCCTGCTTACCCGAAGCGGGGAGCACGTTATCGTAGGATTCGGCCAGGGATGCAAGCGTTTCAAACGTCATCCTGCCCGCTGCAAAGTCGGCACCCTTTCCGTTTGTAAAAGATGCATAGCGCTCTTTAAGCATGGTATCGAGTCTTCCGTCTTCAATAAGGGCGGCCGCCTTTTCCAAGCCGAGGGCAAACATATCCATACCGCCGATGTGGGCGATAAATAAATCTTCAGGGTCGCTCGAGTTCCTTCTGCGCTTTGCATCAAAGTTTAAGCCGCCCGTCTTAAAGCCTCCCATGCGTAAAACAGCTCTCATCGCCAAGGTTGTTTCATAGATGCTTGCGGGGAACTGATCCGTATCCCAGCCGTTTTGCGTATCGCCGCGGTTTGCGTCAATCGAACCGAGCATTCCCGCATCCGTGCATACAGTCAGTTCATGATAAAAGTCGTGTCCTGCAAGTTCCGCATGGTTTGCTTCTATGTTCAGCTTAAAGTCCTTGTCCAAACCATAGGTACGTAAAAAGCCCATAACCGTTTCGGCATCAAAGTCGTATTGGTGTTTTGTCGGCTCCATGGGTTTCGGCTCTATATAAAAACAGCCGGTAAATCCCTGCTTACGTGCATAGTCGCGCGCCATCGTTAAAAAGCGGGCAAGGTGTTCTTTTTCGGTCTTCATATCCGTGTTCAGTAATGACATATAACCTTCACGGCCGCCCCAAAAAGTGTAGCCTTCTCCTCCGAGTTTTATCGTAGCGTCTATGGCGCATTTTACCTGAGCGGCCGCATGGGCTACGATATCGAACTGCGGATTGGTCGCCGCCCCGTTCATAAAGCGCGGATTGCTGAATACGTTTGCCGTACCCCATAAAAGTTTAACGCCGGTTGCTTTTTGCCTTTCATATAAACCGTCGGTAATTTTAATAAGATTTTTTTCGCTTTCGGCCGGCGTTTTCCCTTCGGGGCTTATGTCCCTGTCATGCCAGCAATAGTAGGGCGCGCCTATTTTGGTGATAAACTCAAAAGCCGCGTCCGCTTTGTTTTCGGCGTTTGTCATCGCGTCCGTACTGCTGTTCCACGGAAACTTCATCGTTCCGGCTCCGAAGGGGTCTGCTCCTTCGGCACAAAAAGAATGCCAGTAGGCGATTGCAAAGCGCAAATGCTCTTTCATTGTTTTACCTAAAACGACTTTATTTTCATCGTAGTATTTAAATGAAAGCGGATTTTTTGATTGTGTTCCTTCAAACGTTATTTTACCGATACCGGGAAAATATTCGGTACTTCCTTTAAAATATGACATATAACCTCCTATAAAAATCTTTTTAAAACCTTTGCGGAAAGTGTCAACTTTCAAAAAGATTTTCAGCTGTGCGTGTATAAGGGCGTAAGCTTCCCTAAAATCTCGGTATAATCGGTATAGGCTTTTTCGTACTCGCCTGCCGCTTCTCCGGGAACCGCCGATTTTTCTTTGTTTAATTGAATGTGTTCACGGCAGAGTCTTTTTATCGCCTCTGCACCGCCTCCTTCGAGGCACCACAGTGCCTGTACGGCAGCTCCCAAGGCGGCGGCTTCTTCCGATGCGGGAACGCTGACCGGCACATTCATAATATCCGCGGCGATTTGCCTCCACAGGGGGCTTTTGGCACCGCCTCCGATAAGCCGTATTTCTTTGGGCTTAAAACCGAGTTTTTTAAACGCATCCAAGCCGCCTTTAAGGGCGAATACGGCGCTTTCCATTGCGGCGCGGCAAATGTTTTCGCGGTTTGAGTTCGTCATCGTAAGGCCGGTAATACTCGCCCGTCCTTTGGGTAAATTCGGTGTACGCTCCCCGTTAAAAAAGGGAAGTACCCGTACCCCCTGAGCGCCGGCAGGGGCCGCTTCTGCAAGGGTATCGAAGTCGGCAACCGATAAGCCGAACAGGGCGCGGATTTGTTCGGTTGCAACCGTACAGTTCATTGTGCATAAAAGCGGAAGCCAGCCGCCGGTTGAGGAGCAAAAACCCGATAAGCCCTGTTCGGGGTCGGCGATAGGGGTATCCGAATACCCGTAGAGGGTGCCCGAAGTTCCCATACTCATCGTTAAAAAGCCGTCGCTGACCGTTCCCGTGCCGATTGCGCCCATCATATTGTCGCCGCCCCCGGATGAAACCGGAATTCCTTCGGGGATTCCCAACATGCGGGAGGCTTTTTCCGATACCGTTCCGGCTTTTTTATCCGAGGCGATAAGGGGAGGAAGTAAATCGTACAAACCGTCATCGATAAGAGAACAGAGCTTTTGCGACCATGTACGTGATGAAGGGTTAAAGAGGGCCGTCCCCGAGGCGTCTCCGGCTTCCATAACATAATTTCCGGTTAATACAAAGTTGATGTAATCGTGGGGAAGTAAAATATAGCGGAGTTTTTTCCACGCTTCGGGAAAATGATTTTTCAGCCACAGTATTTTCGGGGCTGTAAAGCCGGGCAGCATGAGGTTTGCGGCCTCTTTTATAATTTCGGCTTTTCCGCCGGCCGCTTCGGTTAAAATGCGGCACTCTTCTGCGGTTGAAGTGTCGTTCCACAGTTTTACGTTGTAAAGAGCATTTCCGTCTTTATCCAGGGGAACAAAGCCGTGCTGTTGCCCCGATACGCCGACCGCCTGTATCCGGGAACGTAAATCGACAGGCAGTTTTTCGAAAGCGGTTTTTAACGCCGCATCGTACCGGTCGGTTTTTTGCTCTCGTGTGCCGTCCTCTTTGGAAATCAATTCCAGCGGGCAGGAGGCTTGTGCGGCTATTTGTTTTTTTTCGTAGTCGTATAAAACGACCTTTAAACTTTGAGTTCCTAAATCAATACCTGCTGCTATATTCATATGTACAGTCTCCTCCTTGTTATCCGTTTTTTCAATACCTGAAATTGATTTCAAATATTAAAAGTTGATTTTTTATTTGAGCAAAAACAATGCTTTGTCCAAATCTTCGATTAAAGAATCCGTATTTTCAAGGCCGATATGAAGGCGCAGTAAGCTCGGGTCGCCGTTTGTCGCCAAAAGCGGAAGAACAAGACTTTCGTAGCCTCCCCAGCTGACACCGATTCTAAACATCTTTAAACCGTCTACCGCCTTTTTGATTTTTTCTTCATCGCCGGTTTTCAACTTTATCGACAATAAACCGCAGCCTCCGCTCATTTGAGAAGATGCAAGGTTATAGTCGGGACTTTTCGGATGCATCGGATAGTATATTTTTTCAACTTCATTTTTTGTGTACAGATAATCGCATACAGCCAGAGCCGCTTTATGGTGATAGTCCAAACGGATTTTGAGGGTTCTCATGCCCCTTTGAATCAGCCATGCCTGGAAGGGGTCGGGAACGGCTCCGGTGGGTAAAAATTCCGTTTTAAAAATGTGTTCAATCGTTTTAGTATTTGATATAACACAGCCGCCGACGATGTCGCTGTGCCCGCCCAGATATTTTGAAGCCGAATGTACTACCGCATCCATACCGAGTGTAAGCGGATTTTGAAATACCGGGGTTGCCCATGTATTATCTATTATCGAAAATATGGAATTATTTTTACAGATTTCAACCAGAGCTTTTATATCCGAAACACTCATAAATAATGAACCCGGAGATTCGATATACAAAACCTTTGTGTTTTTACACACGGCTTTTTTTACCGCATCGATATCCCTTGTGTTTACAAAGGTAACGGAAACGTTAAAACGCTGTAAGTATACCGAGCACATATACTTTGTCCATGAATAGGCGCAGTCGGAACAGATAATATGGTCGCCGCTTTTCACTTGCGATAAAACAGCTGCGGATATGGCGGCAACCCCCGATGCAAAAAGTTTTGCACGTTCTCCTTTTTCGGCCATTGCGATGCGTTTTTCAACCTGCTCTACGGTAGGATTGTTTCCTCTCGAATACAGGTGGGAACAAAATTCGTTGCCGATTGCTTTTTGTAAATCATCCGTTGAATTAAAACAAAAAAGCGAGTTTTGAAAAAGCGGCATTGAAACCGGCCGTTCCATACTCGGAAACGAAAAATCATCGTCCGTAATAATATCTTCAATCCTATCCATACAAACCTTCTTATCTTTTAATGGGTTCAAACTCAAGCTCTTCACCTTCCACTTCCACGCAAATAACACGGTCTATATCCTTGTCCCGGTTTGGGGGAAGTTTTATAAGCCAGCTGCTGTCGCCTTCACAGGTGCAGCGTTCTTTTACCGCTAAAGGCGTTTTATCCTTGAGAAGATAGGCTTTAAGCGGTTTATTGTGTATATTCAGCAAATAGACCCTGTCCGAATCTTCGAAAACGTGGATAAAAAGTTTTCCGCTTTTATAGGTAAAATAACCCCAGTCGATATCATAGGGATAGGGCGGAATGGGAACCGTAGCATAAATACTGTCGCCGTTGTATTTTAAAAAGTTTCCTATTTCTTTTAATATTTCCGTACATTCGGCCGGTATTGAGCCGTCACTGCGGGGGCCGACATTCAGCAGATAATTTCCGCCGCGGGCAACGATTTTTACCAAACGCCTGATTATTTTTTTTGCACAAATCCAATCGGTATCGAATTTGTTATATCCCCACGAGTGATTTGTCGTTGCAGGCACTTCAAAACTGTAGCCTATCGGAAGCAGGGGAATAAAGTTATCGCCGGTTGTTACGTAATCTCCCAAGCCGTTTCCGATTCTGCCGCTTATCATACAATCGCTTTGAATATTTAAAACAAAGTCTTTTAATTCTTTCGATTGTTCGGCACTCATATACATGGGCGTGTCGAACCACAAGAGCTTTACCGGAGCGTAATTCGTCAACAATTCTTTTACCTGCGGAAGGCACTTGTTTCTAAAGTATGTTTCAAAATCTTTACCTTCGCCGTTTTCGCCGTCTTCGCAGCCGTCCGGATCGTGCCAATCCTGTGCCTGCGAATAATATAAGCCGAACGCGATGCCGTATTTATCGCAGGCATTTTTTAATTCTCTAATCGGGTCTTTTTTATAAGGCGTAATGCTTGTATTGTACGCATCGACTTTTGAGTGATACATTGCAAAGCCGTCGTGGTGCTTTGCCGTAAAAACCAGATATTTCATACCGCATTCTTTTGCAAGCCTTACAATCTTATCCGCATCGAAATGTTCTCCCGTAAAGGATGCGGCAAACTTTTCATATTCGCCGACGGGAATATGTAAGTCGTGCATAATCCATTCGGCAATGTTATCGGTTTTTACACCCTTATATTCGCCTGCGGGAACCGAGTAGATTCCCCAGTGAATAAACATACCGAATTTGGCGTCTTTCCACCATTGTTGTATCATAGTTATCCTCTTATCTTTGAACTGAGTACTTTTAAATCATGGTTGTAAATATACTCCTGTGCGGCAAGTGCGAGCGCAAGATTTCGTTCTTTACAGGCATATGCAATATCAAGATGATACGGAATCGTCAATATCCAATGCTCATCGGGATTCACATATATGCATTGATAATAGTCCAGAGAGTCTATGAGATTCAATATCAATTGTTTGAGGGTTTTTGAGCCCGCACAATCGTACAGCTTTGAATGAAATTCTCTGTCTGCCGCTACCGAGTATTCGCCTTTTTTTGCCAAGAGGGACATGCGTTTACCCGCCTTTAACAATTCGTCAAACAGGGCCTCCGTACCGTTTTCAACGGCCTTTTTTATAGCCAGTTTTTCCAGATTCATTCTGATTTCAAGAATATCGATAAAGTTAACTTCAAACAGTCGAACATCAACCTTGGCCTTCGTTTTTTTTAAATCCGAGTTTTTTAAAAAAGAGCCCTTGCCGATTTGTCTTACGATTATATCCCGATTTTCCAAAGATAAAAGCGCATTGCGCACCGAGTTTCTTCCCACCTTAAGTTTTAAAGAGAATTCGCGTTCCGAGGGAATCTTATCGCCGGTTCTCAAATGATTTTTTACGATATAATTGAGTATTTCGTCTTCGACCTTATCGGGAAGTAAATCTTTTTCTATGGGGTTTATTTTTACCGGAATATTTTGCACGCTTTGCCCCTTATTCTTTGACTGCCCCCGCGGTCAATCCCGCAACGACGAATCTTTGCATTACCGCAAACATAATCGCCGTCGGTAATAAGGCTAAAACGCCTCCGGCCATTAAAACGCCCCATTTGACATCGTATTTGCCTATTAATGACTTTAGTCCTATCGGTATTGTCCAAAAATTAGGCGTGTTTATAAAAATGGTTCCGGCAATCAATTCGTTCCATGCGCCGATAAAGGCAAATACAAAAACGGCAACGATGCCCGGAAACATTACCGGCAGTACTATTTTCCTGAGCGTTTGGAGCTTTGTACAGCCGTCTACGGTTGCCGCTTCTTCCAATGTATAGGGAATCCGTTCAAAAAAACTTCTCATTGTGATAACGCAAAACGGAAGGTTCGAAATCAGATAAAAGATAAAAAGACTTAACCTCGTATTGACAATATTCATTTTTGAAAAAATAATGTACAGAGGAATGATGACCAAAATACCGGGAATCATCTGCGTTACAAGAAAAAACAGTAAAAAGAGGGTTTTTGTATCGAATTTATAGCGGGCAAGACCGTAGCCGCCGAATATCGAAAGCATTGTAACACAAAAGCCCGCCGACAAGGAAATAATCAGGCTGTTTTTCAACATATTGCCGTAATCGTACATGGAAAACAATTGGTTATAGTTTTCAGGGGTAAATTTTTCGGGAAAATAAGTAAGTCTTTGGGCATTAATTATTTCCGTATTATATTTAAATGAAGTTATAACCATCCAGTATATGGGAAAAAGAACAAAGGCTAAATATAAGCCAAGCACTATAATTTTTCCGGTGTGTAAAAATACTTTTTTCGACTGATGATCCATAATTAAAAATCTCCGGCACTGTTATATTTTGTTGTTGTTAAAAATACCGTTACATAGACTACCAAAATACCCATCAAAATAACTCCGAGAGCGGATGCCAAGCCGAAATCGTAGGCGGCAAAGGCTTTGGTGTACATATACGACGGCAGGGTTTGCGAATAGTTTGCCGGCCCGCCGTTTGTGATAATAACAATCATATCGAATGAGTTAAAAATCCAAATGGTACGCAAAAGAATCGTAACGATTATTGTCGGCTTAATATACGGTAATATGATTTGAAAAAATCTTCTTGCAGGAGAGCAGCCGTCCAAATATGAAGCTTCATAAATATCATAGGGAATGGACTGCAAGGATGCCAATATCATAATGGCAAAAAAAGGCACTCCCATCCAAATCATCGCAAGAATGACAACGACCAGTGAAAGGCCCGGAGTACCCAGCCATGCGATTTTCTCGGAAATTGCACCGAGGCGAATCAGTAAATCGTTTACAACTCCGTATTCTCCGTTAAAAGACCAGCGATGCATTAAACCGATAACAAAGGCCGAAAAAGCCCAGGGAAGAAAAACTATCGATTGATACAGTCCCCTGCCTTTAAAAGGTTTTTTTAGAGCAAAGGCCAATCCCATACCGAGTAAAAATTGTCCTATAACCGAACAAATAACATATATAAAAGAATTTTTTATAATAAGGGCGATATCCGAATCGGAAAATAAATTTTTAAAATTTGCAAATTGATTAAAATATATTTTATTCGGCTGTGTTAATTTATAATTTTGAAAAGCCATTATAAGAGTCCGTATCAGAGGAAAACCGAACATAATCAGCAAGAGGATAACGGTCGGCAAAAGAAAGGCAAAGGGTTCCGCTTTTTTTGCCGTATTCATCTTAAAGAGTTGTTTCCCCGATTTTCCGACGGAATTATTGATTATAAACATGCCGCCGATACAAAGCAGGGCAAAAAACATCAAAAAACTTATTAATATAACCATATTTTATTCCTGAAAGTGGAAGAAGGGGCGTCTTAAAACCGATTTTCCAAGACAACCCCGCTTCCTTAATTATTACATTAGTTTAATCCCTTAGGCAGCTCTACCTTTGTGTCGGGATTGTCCGCCAAATATTTTTTCATTCGCGCTTCAAGTTCATTGCTTACATTTTTCAAAGATGTTTCGGCGCTTTGTTTACCCAAAAGATATTTTTGAATTTCTTCATGCATGGGGCCCTGGTGTAAATCCGTCAGGGGGAAGGGGCCGAAGGCACAGGGAACGACCATGTCTTTATCGTTTAACTGCTGAACGAATGTTGCATAGGGGCCGTTGGGGCCGTAGTACGGATCGTTGCCGACGGCCTTTTTAATCGGGATAAGACCGGTCAGTTTGCAGTAATTGATATTATTGTCGGGCCGGGTAAGGAACTGGATCAGCTTCCATGCGGCTTCTTTTTGTTTTGAATTTGAGGCGATGGAGTATGCATAGGGAGAATTTACCGTATTGTAAATCTTTCCGTCCTTATCGCTCTTGGGCATGGGCATAACCATCCACTGTTCCGGCTTTAAAGACGCTATACAGGTTGCGGCAACTTCGGAATCGTTGATTAAGGTTCCCGTTAAACCGCCGCAAAAGTTGTCTACCATTTCAACAAAACCCCAGTTGATTGCATCCTTGGGTGCATAGCCGTTCAAATAAACGGAACACCATTTTTTATATGCTTCAATACATTCGGCATTGTCAAATAATGCTTCGCCGTTATCCGCATAAGCGCGGCCGCCGGTAAAACTTTCTAGGTATACGAACAAGGGGTCGAATGCTCCGCGCGCTCCGCGGTAAGAGGTGCCGTATTGTTTTTTTGCGGGATTGGTCAGCTTTTTTACGGTTTCAAAAAAATCGTTGTAGGTCCAGCCCTTTTTGGGGTCGAGATTCAAACCGGCTTCTTTTGCCCAGTCTTTTCTGACAAATACACCTTTTACCATCATGCCGTCGGGTACGGTGTAAATACCGCGGTACAATTCCTTTTCGGCTTTCCATACCAGTTTTGTAACCGTATCGGCATATTCGTCATAGGTATTTCCGATATAGGGGGCAAGAGGTTCAAGCCATCCGGCTTCGGTAAACTGCCCGAGCCATCCGGCCCATGTGGTAATCACATCGGGTAAATCTTTTGATGCACCCAATACGGTCAGTTTGTTTGCGGCATCGTCCCAAGGGACGCTTTCGTAAACAACCGAAATACCGGTTTCGTTTTTGAACTGAGCAAAAACATCGGTATAATATTCCTGCCTTGACGGACTCGGATTGACATCGAGAAAACGCAGTCGGGCGCCTTCCCCGCTTCCGGAGTCTTTACCGCCTGCGGCAAAAACCGAACCGAGAATTAAAATAGAGAGTACCGTTGAAAGTACTTTTTTCATAAAATCCTCCTTACGTCTGTTTTATGAATGGTTCTATTTAAGAACCTTTTATCAAATTATAAACCCGATATCTCTATCTGTCAACGATATTTTGAGGGAGGAGGTTCTGAAAAGGTGCAGGTAAAGCCCGGCTTAAATCGAAAAATACACCGCAAAAAAGTGCAGGACGCTTCCGGCCATGACAAAGAGGTGCCAAATCGAATGCATCCATTTGCGGTTTTTCATTGCATAAAACAAAACACCGGCCGTATAGGCAAGTCCGCCGCCGATTAAAAACATAATGCTTATATTCGGTAAAACGCGGTATATGGACTTAAAGGCAAAGATAATGAGCCAGCCCATAAGGATGTAGGTAATCACCGAGGCGGTGCGCAGCTTGTTGCCGAATATCGAGTATAGGGTAATACCGATTACCGCCAAGAGCCAAATAATACCGAAAACCGTCCAGCCGAGAACTCCCCGTAATGAGGCAAGGCAAAAGGGGGTATAGGTTCCGGCAATTAAAATATAAATAGATGCGTGATCAAAGACTGAAAAAACGCTTTTTGCCTTGGGCGGGGTGAGCGCGTGGTAGAGCGTGGACATAAGATAGAGAATAACGAGGGATGAGCCGAACAATGTCCAGCTTACGACATAGTAGGCGGTTTGCCCTTCGGGGGAACGGAGAGCCGCTTTTACAATTAAAAGCACCAAAGCCGCAATGGCAAGCCCCGCCCCGATTCCGTGGGTAATCGAGTTGAATATTTCTTCGCCGATTGAATAACGCTTTGTGCGATTGCGGTATTCTTCGCGCTTTGCTTCGCGGTAACGCCGTCTGTTTTCTTTTTTACATGCGCGGTCTATAGCCTTTTTATTGTCGGCCAAGAGTTTAAGCTGCATTTCGTATTTTACGTTTTCAATATCTTCTTTTGCCTTGCGTTTTATTTCCTGAATCCGTAATTCGGCTTCTTCGCGGATTGTCAGTTCAAGATCTTTATGTGCTGAATTATTCATCGTTCCTCCGGTATATTTAGACTCTGTTTACGGGTTTTGTAAGGCACTGCCGCCGCCTTTCGTATAATAAAATACCTGCGGCAACGGATACGTTTAAGCTGTCCAATTTTCCGCAGCAGGGTATGGCTATAAAGCCGTCGCATTTTTTTGCCAAAAGGCGGCCGATGCCCGCCCCCTCGCTTCCCATAATGAGGGCGATATTTCCCGTCAAATCGAGGCTGTGTGCGGCACTTCCGCCTGCGGCTGCCCCGTATACCCAAAAGCCGGCTTCCTGCAATTTTTCGACCGCGCGAACCAAATTGGTTACGACCGCTGTCGGTACCCATGCCGAGGCTCCGGCACTTGAGCGTTCAATAACCGCCGATTCGCTTGCGCCCCGCTTTTCCGGAAGCACGAGTAAGTCCGCTCCGAGCTGATCGCAGCTTCGTATTACCGCGCCGACATTGTGAGGGTCGGTTACCGAATCCAAAATCACAACAAGGGCTCCTCTTTTTTCACGTTCGCAGGTTTTACGCAGTTCCGCAAGAAAAGAATCAAAGTCTGTTTCTTTTCGCTGCGGTTCCTTGCCGCCGACGGTAAGCACAATTCCGCGGTGGTCGCGGGCCGCTTCGTTTAAATTGCGTACCAGAGCCTCCAAGTGTGCATTGTCCGTTTGTACGACGGGTACGCCGATTTTACGCGCAAGCTCTATAATTTTTTTTACGCGCGGACCCGCCTTTGCGTAGCGGATTTCGGTTTCCGGTTCAATATGTTTTCCTGCCGGAGCCCGAGCTTCCAAACTGCGAAGATATTCTTCTATTGTATGAAATCCCGTTTTTATTTGCATAGGTTTTTAGAGGCCGAAACAAGGGCATTGTTGCGGGCTATCTCCCGCAACAGTGTTTATATTTCTTGCCGGAACCGCAGGGGCAGCTTTCGTTGCGTCCGACCTTTTTACCCTCGCGCATAATCGTAACGGGTGTAACGCTGCCCGATTTATAGAGCCAGCGCCCCTTTTCTTTTACGAATTCGGCCCGTTCTTTATGCACATCCTTTAAGCTCTTACGCTTATAAGCTGCCGTAAATTCAACAATGCCGCTCGTATCGTTTTCGCCGCCCTTTTCGGTGCGTAAAATCGTCAAACCCAGCCATTCGGATTCTTCGCTCCATCGCCGCGTTTCTTCGGTATCGACGGACGATTCGCCTTCTTCGCGCACACAGCTTGAAATAATAAAATCGATATTATGTACCGCGTAGGCCGAATAACGGGCACGCATTAAACGTTCGGCGGTGGGTGCGGCGGTTTTACCGCTTATAATCGGTTCGCAGCAGGTATTGAAGCTTTCCCCCGAACCGCAGGGGCATAGAATCTCCGTTTCTTTCATATGTATATTATACGGTTATGTACTTCGGCGGTCAATGACACTAAATACGGTGCATGGCGTTGAATACGCGCTCATGCATAATGTGAATATCGACATCCAATTCTTTACCCAGTTCTTCCGCTTTTTCGCGCAATTCGGCAATCGTAATGGAAGACTGAGATACATCCGCAACCATCATCATAATAAAGTTTCCCGATAAAATCGTTTGGCTTATATCGGCAATATTTATATTGTATGAAAAAAGAGCCGAGCTTACCTTTGCAATAATGCCCGAGCGGTCCGTTCCCGAAACGGTAATAACAACATTCATCGTATCCATAGAGCTTATTTTACTTGTAAGAAGTGAAGCGGTCAAGAACTCCGTATCGGGATTTGATAAGAAAAAAGCCCTTCGGAAGAGCTCGGGTTGACTACGGCACAGAAAGGAGTTTTCTACCGCTGCTTCCTTCCGGATCTGACGGGGTTTGAAAACATTTCTTGCATAGGACCCGAACTCATCCCAAGAGCCTTGAGCCGTGCATAATCGAATAAACATTTACCGGGAACTGCGGAGAGAGGGGGATTCGAACCCCCGGTACCTTTCAGTACACAGCCTTTCCAAGACTGCACCATCGACCGCTCGGACATCTCTCCAAAACCAACCCGTACACATATTTTCGGACAATCCGCTTTTATTACTCTGTATGCAAAAAGAGCGGAGAGAGGGGGATTCGAACCCCCGGTACCTTGCGGTACAACGGTTTTCGAGACCGCCCGATTCGACCGCTCTCGCATCTCTCCATAGGTACGTGTTGTTACGAGACTAAGAGGGTTCGAACCTCCGGCCTTCAGATCCGCAATCTGACGCTCTATCCAGCTGAGCTATAGTCTCATTCAATAATCCGCCGAAACAAAACCGCAGGATTTTATTCGGTACGGAGCAGGGGGGATTCGAACCCCCGATACCCTTTAGGGGTATAACTCCTTAGCAGGGAGCCACCTTCGGCCTCTCGGTCACCGCTCCAAACAGTTTCTGCAAGAGCGGAGCAGGGGGGATTCGAACCCCCGGTACCTTGCGGCACAACGGTTTTCAAGACCGCCTCCTTAAACCACTCGGACACCGCTCCATACAGTTCGTCTATTTTATACTAAAAGCCCCTTGTGTGTCAACGGGTTTTTTCCAATATTGACAAGGGCAAAAAACGGGGTGTAAGATATAAGCGTCATATACATACGGTGATTGTTACCGGACTGTGTACCTTTATAAATTGAGCTGAAAGCAGCCTTGTATCTAAGGAAATAGCGATGAAAATAAACCATAATTTTGCCGCGGTTTGTATTGTATTGGGAGTGGTACTGTTCGGTATATCCATGAGGTTTGACCATATAATCGGCGGGAATGCCGTGAGGGGGTATCGCGAAGACGGGGTATACATGGTGCACGATAAATCGAAAAATGTTTTTATGCAAGTATCAAAGCCGGTATGGTACATAAATTACGTGTATACCTGTATTACAATGATGTCCGTCGGGACAGCTGCCTTTTTTTGTATATATCTTAATTATAAGTATTTATAATTTTTGTGGCAGCGGGAGGTTTGTATGCGCATACTGGTGTATGGAGGGTTTATACTGTATATAATTGTTGTGGTTATTTCGGGCATACCTTTAAGAATCAAACTGAAAAAAAAGTACCCGGATATTCTGAAGTCAAGAAGATTGGATAACTTAACGGCGGATATGTTTGAACACTGCGAACAAACGGAAGAATTAAAAGAAATTTTGGCTCGGTTAAAGATATATCAGGCCTATTCTTTAACGGGCTTTTCCATATGGGGGGCTGTGATAGCGGTAGATATACTTTTTTTTGGATAACGGGCAGGTATTATAGATGAAGTGGGTTAATAAATTGGCTTTATTTTGTGTTGTATGCGCGATTGTTTTGCGTATAGGTGCTGTCGTTTTCGATCGCAAAATCGGCGGTAATGCCGACCGCGGCGGTTGTTGTAACGATGGGATGTATATGGTGTATGATGACGTAAAAGAGGTGTATACGCATGTATCAAAGCCGCTGTGGTACATAAATTACGTGTATACTCAAATTGATATGTTTTTTTTGTATTTGGGCTGTGTCTCCGCAGCATATCTTTTTTTAGAATATATTCTTCTACCTTTACTAAAAAAATTAATGGAATTGGACCGCAGATATGGAAGGGAATGAAAGACGGTAAAATAGGGGGGAGTGCAGACGCTTCCTTAATTAAATATACGGCAAATGTTGATGTATCGGCCTTTGGCCAAACACTGAGAGTTGAAGGAGCGTTCGGGTTAGGAGCAGGAGTCGGCAAATCTTTTGGCATGGGAATATTTAGGCAAACCTCCTCTGGCGGAATATTGTTTGAAAGTAATATCTATCTAAGGAGCCGGTAATGAAAATAAACCATAATTTTGCCGCGGTTTGTATTGTATTGGGAGTTGTGCTGCTTGTAGGTTCCGGCCTTTTTGACCATATAATCGGCGGGAATGCCGTAAAGGGGTACCATAAAGAAGAGGTATATATGGTGTATGACAAAAAAGCGGAATTGCATAATCAAGTATCAAAATATGTATGGTATATAAATTATGCATACACCGTGGTTGCCATAGTGTTTACCGGAGCAGGCAGCTTTTTTATTGCCCACCTTGCTCTTAAGTATTTGTAATGTATTGTTAAAGAGTCGGGCTTATGATACGGATTTTGATTTATTGGTTTATGCTAATATATTTATGCAGTGTTTTTATTGCCGGTGCACTGTTGCGGTTTGAGTTTAGAAAAAAATATGCAAAAGAAATCGGTATAAAAAACTTTAAAAAAGTGACAGAAAATGATTTTGAAAAATATGAACAGACGAAAGATTTAAAAAGTTTTTTGCGGCGCTTAAAAATCTTCCAATTTAATTATTTTATAGGTTGGCCGTTGTGTGCCGCTTTTGTTTCGATCGATCAATTCTTTTTCATATAAAAGCGGTATAAGGAGTGAAAGTGAGGTGGATTAACCGATTGGCATTATTCTGTATAATCTTCGGAACTGTTTTGTTTATAGGTCTCGTTATTTTTGACCATATAATCGGCGGAAATGCCGACAGCGGCTATCATAGAGAGGCAATATATATAGTCTATAATAAAAAAGCGGATAGGCATGTTCAAGTATCAAAAACGATATGGTATGCGAATTATGCGTATACGCAGATTTCAACGTTCTTTTTTTTCTTAGGGTGCATTTCTGCCGGATATTTTTATCTAATGTATATTTGCATACCGATATGGCGGAAATTAAAAACACAAAAACAGGAAAAAGAAATTTTATAGGATAGTATTGTCGTGTTTGTTTGAGGAGAGTATGAATAAAACATCAAAAACACCGCTTGCAATCGGATCGTTTTTTGCTTTTGTTGTTTGGCTTGTGCGGTTTATCGTGTCGGCTGTTACGGGAATCAAAGGGCGGTTGGGAGATATTGCCGTGCTGCTTTTTTGGGGGGGGCGGAATAGGACTTCTTGCATCTATTTCTATATGTGATATTTCCGTAACTGAAAAGGGTTTTACGGAAATATCGGTTTTTGCCCCGGTATAAACGGATACGGCGCTGCCGAAAGATAAAGCTTTACGGCAGCCCCGTTCATACGTTTTACCTCTCCATTTTGCGGTATATCGTTTTGTGCGGGCGCTCGGCGTCGATTCCCAGCTCTTTGCGCCGCCATTGGGCGTATTCGCTCCATGTACCTTCAAACCAGCGCACTTCGCTGTTGTTTTCGAATGCGAGGGTGTGGGTACAAACCCTGTCCAAAAACCAGCGGTCGTGGCTGACGATGAGGGCACAGCCTGCAAAGTCCTGAATCGCGTCTTCAAGGGCGCGCATAGTTGCAACGTCCAAATCGTTTGTCGGTTCGTCCAAAAGAAGGATGTTTGCCGCTTCTTTTATCATCATTGCCAAATTAAGCCTGTTGCGCTCGCCGCCCGATAAAACGCCCACTTTTTTTTGCTGGTCGGCTCCGCTGAAGTTAAACCACGAACAATAGGCCCTGCTGTTTACTTCGCGGATTGCGCCGTTTACAGGCCTTCCGTCCTTGTCGACTGCGCCGAGCTTGATAATATCGAGGCCGCCTGAAAGCTGCTCCCATACGGTTTTATGTGCGTCCAAGCCGCTTCGCATTTGATCGGCGTAGGCAAGCTTTACCGTTTCTCCGATACGGATAGAACCGCTGTCCGGTTTTTCCCCGTTTTCGGCAGTCCACCCCTTTAATTGAGCGGCCGCGGCACAATTTTGAGCGGCCGCGTCTATAATCAATTTAAAGAGGGTGGTTTTTCCGGCACCGTTGGGGCCTACAATGCCGACGACGGCTCCCGGCGGCACGGTAAAGTTCAGGTTTTCGAATAAAAGTTTGTCGCCGAAAGCCTTTGTAAGATTTTGCGCTTCTATAACCACATTGCCCAAACGCGGGCCTGCGGGAATCGTAATGACACTGTCTTTTACCTGAGCTTTATTTTCGGCGGCCAAAAGCTGTTCGTATTTTGCAATATGCTCTTTATGCTTTGCCTGACGTCCCTTGGGGCTCATGTGAATCCATTCCAATTCACGCGCCAAAGCCTTTTTGCGCTCGCTTTCGCCCTTTTCTTCAAGCTCGAGGCGCGCCTTTTTTTGCTCAAGCCAGCCGGAATAATTACCCTTGTACGGGTAACCTTCACCGCGGTCGAGTTCCAATATCCAGCCGGCCACATTGTCCAAAAAATAGCGGTCGTGGGTAACGGCGATAACCGTTCCTTCGTACTGCTGTAAATGCCGCTCAAGCCATGCCACCGTTTCGGCGTCCAAGTGGTTTGTCGGTTCGTCCAGCAGGAGAATGTCCGGTTTTTGCAGTAAAAGGCGGCACAGGGCGACTCTCCTTTTTTCACCGCCCGAAAGCACGCCTATGTTCATATCCTGCGGCGGGCAGCGGAGGGCGTCCATCGCAAGTTCCAATTTCGAATCGAGATTCCACGCGTCCGCGGCATCAAGCTTTTCCTGAATGGCCGCCTGCTTTGCGCACAGCTTATCTATATCCGCATCCGGCTCTCCGAACGCTTCGTTTACCTTATCGAATTCTTCAAGCAAGTCCGTAATTTCTTTTACGCCTTCGCTTACGATTTCTTTTACGGTTTTACCCTCTTCAAGATGAGGTTCCTGCGGAAGGTAGCCTATCGTATAGCCGGGCGAAATTGAAGTTTCTCCGGTAAATTCGGTATCGACTCCCGCAAGGATTTTAAACAAACTCGATTTACCCGAGCCGTTTGCTCCGATAACTCCGATTTTCGCACCGTAATAATAGGAAATGCTTATATCCTTTAAAACGGTTTTGGTTCCGTATGAACGCGACACGCGGTCCATGGAATAAATAATTTTTTTATCGTCGACTGTCTTTGCCATAGCCGGATTATAGCCTAAAAGCGAAAATAAGAAAAGCGGGGGCCGTAAACGGGAATTGCTTCCGTATAAAAAAATTGACGGTTCCCGATATATGTTATAAAATAGTATCCGGAGAATGCCATGGAATACTATCTCGGTTTGGACTGCGGGGGAACGACGATAAAGGCCGCCCTTTTTACGGCGGAGGGAAAAGAAGCCTGCGTTGCAAGAAGCGATACCGCTTTGATTACACCGCGGCCCGATTTTATAGAATGCGATATGGAACAGATGTGGAAAACAATCTGCTCTCTTATTCAAAAAGTTCTTGCAAAAAGCGGCGTATCGAATACCGAGATTGCGGGAGTCGGTATTTGCGGGCACGGCAAGGGCTTGTATTTATGGGGAAATAATAATGCCCCGATACGCAACGGAATCCTTTCATCGGATAACCGTGCCTTTTCTTATCCGATTGAATGGGAAAAAGCGGGCATAAAGCAAAGGCTTTTTGAGCGCAGCTGTCAAAATATACTTGCCTGTCAGCCGCCCGCCCTTCTTGCGTGGATACGTGATAATGAGCCCGACGTTTACCGCAATATAAAGTGGATATTCGAATGTAAGGACTATATCCGCTTTAGGCTGACCGGACAGGCGTATGCGGAATTAACGGACTATTCGGGAAGTTCTTTGCTTAATTTACGTACCGGAACCTATGATGACGAGCTTTTAAAATTATTCGGTCTTGAAGCGGTAAAAGACGCCCTGCCTCCCCTGTGCCGCTGTGCCGATATATGCGGTGCGGTAACGGCCGAATCCGCGCGGCTTAGCGGGCTTTCCGAGGGGACGCCGGTTATAGGCGGTATGTTCGATATAGATGCCTGTGCCTTGGCGGCGGGTGTAATCGATGAAAGCACCCTTTCGGTTGTCGCAGGTACATGGTCCATTAACGGTTATATTCAAAAAGAACCGGTTATGGACGGCTCTATCGGCATGAACAGTTTTTATTGTCTGCCCGGCTATTATTTTATCGAAGAATCAAGCCCTACGTCGGCGGGAAACCTTAATTGGATAATTCAGGAATTGTTCCCCGAACTGATTGAAAAGGCCGAGCAAAGAGGCCAAAATGTGTATAAACGGCTGGACGAAAAAATTGCGGCAATAGCGCCCGAAGAGTATATCCCCTTGTATATACCTTTTCTTATGGGAAGCAATATGCATCCGAATGCAAAGGCTTGTTTTATGGGAATGAATGCCGCTCACAAGCGTATTCATCTTTTACGCAGCGTATATGAAGGAATCGTATTTTGTCATCGCGTGCATATCGACCGCCTCATTGCAAGCAGTAAGGTAAAGCCGTCGGTTGTCCGCTTGACCGGAGGGGCTGCAAACAGTGCCGTATGGGCGCAAATGTTTGCCGATGTTTTAGGGCTGCCTGTGGAAACCGTAGACGCGCGTGAAACGGGAGCCTTGGGCTGTGTTATGGCCATCTCTTTTGCCCTCGGCGATACGTCTTCTTTAACGGAATCGGTTAAAAAAATGTGCCGTGTAAGCGCACGTTTTATGCCGAATCTCCGGCATAAAGCCTCTTATGATAAGCGCTATGCAGTGTATAAAAAAGCCGCATCTTCTTTGGATTCCGTGTGGGACGATTTTCAAAGTCTTATAGGTTAAAAGAATTATAAGGCACGTACTTTAGAGTAGAAAACGCTTACTCTGCTGTTAATTAAAAATGTGCACTTTGCGGCTAATTGTATATATAACGACAGCGTATCTGCTTTTTGATATTACGAGCTGTACAGGAATGTATAAATAATGATATACTTATTATTACAAGCAGTAAGCAACCGGTCTTTCCGAAGCCGAAATCGCCAATCTGTAAGCTTACAGGTTTTCCGGTTAGAGGAGGTAAGCAAGCTTATGACAAAAAGGAAGCCTGCGGCCGGTATTACAATACGCCGTTTTTTCGTTCCGCTCTTTTTCTTGCTGCTGCCGCTTATCGTCTTTGCCGAAGCATTTGAAATCGGAGATTCGCTTAAAGGTATTACAAAAAAAATCGATACGGCCGCTTTTATGGGAACTGCCGAGGACGGCTTTTGGCCGGAAGACAGGGTTTCAATATATAAATACGGAAACGGTGCGGTGTTGGTTTCAATGAACTATTATCCCTTCGGCCTTATTACTCAAAAGGACGGTAAAAATATCTTTTTACTCGATTTTGACGGCGACTCTTTTTTGGACTGCGAGAGCGAATTTTTGTTTGTACCGCCCTGGGTTGTCGCTTTGAATTCGACAGGGACAAAAGACGGAAACACCTTTATCGATTTTTTGTCCGCAAAATTCCGTGCCTTTAACGGCAGCTCCGAGCCGGAAAGTTCGCCTCAGATGCTTTCCTGTGCGGAAAAACTCACGGCTGCCGCCCGTGATGTACAGGCGGACGACCGCTTTTTATTATATGCGGATTTTTTATACGGCCTTCTTTACACAAGAAAAGAATACGGTTTAGCTGCAAACTGCCTTGCCTTAACCGAAAAGACCGCCTCCCTGACCGCCGAAAGCCGCTGTACGTGGCTGATTCAAGCCCTCGAAACGGCTTATAAGGCGGAAGATACGGCCCTGTGTAAAACATACGTACAAGAACTGGTGTCAACCGGCAGCACCTTTGCTCCCGGTTTGTATTATGAATATTTGCTTGAAGATAATCCCGAAAGAAGGGAAAAACTCCGCAAAAAACTGCTTTCCGAGTATTCGGAGCATTGGATGATAAAAGACCGATTTAAATAAATAGAGGCAGATTTATGGAAAAGCATTCGTCCCAATCCTTTTTCGCCGTCCTTTTTGCAGCCGTACTCACCGTCCTGAACACCCTTAATTTTTTATTTTCGTCCGCTCCGTTTTTTCCCTTTGTTATTTGGGGCTTGGCGGCGGTTTTTCTTATTTGTGCCGCCGTGTTTTACGGAAAAAGCTGCAAAAACGTCAAACGCATGATAGATTTATTGAATAAGGCCGGCTTTTATAAAGACATAGCCGACGCGCTTTTTACCGGCTTTTTACACTTCGGAACATCCATGCCCCGCCGCGGTTTTTCAAAAGAAATCCGTATCTATACACAAGGCTTTAAAGACCTTGCCCGCACGGAACTCGAACAAAACGACAGCTTAACCGCGGGCGAGTTTTCCGAATTGATACGCTTACAAAAAATCGTCCGCACAAAAAATCTCTTTGAAAGTCTGCTTATAGCGGCTGCGGCGGCATGGTTTTTAATGCTTCCGGCTGCCGTGATTCTCATGTTAAAAGAATTGATGTAAAACCCGTGCTTTTTACCTCGCAATAAAAAAGGCTTGACTTTTTTTTGGGGGGGTATAATAATAGAAGAAACTTATATATCCGGCACGGCGTTATGCCGACTGTACGGATGCGGGAGCTTTTATGAAAAAACGCCTTTTTTATCTGCCTCTTTTACTGTTGATTTTATGTGCCTGTAAAAATCCTGCAGGCCCCTCAACCGGTTTGGAGGCAAAGGTGTTCTTTGATCCGGAGAAGATGGACTGTCGGAATATGACCACAGCTCAAGACCTTTTACCCGGAGCGGTGGTAAGAGAACGGGATTATTTGTGGTTTTACGCAAAACTGAGCGGAAGTCAGCAAATTGACGCTTGGTATTTAAATGATGTCAATAAAAACAAACCGGAAGGTAGCTGGTTTAATTTTGCGGTTTGGGCAGCCACTGTGGTTGAAGAAAACGGAGAAAAAGTTATAAAGGTACGGTATACTCTTAAATAAAAATTCGGTTCGGCTTAGGGGCTGAAAACTCCGGCCCCTGCCGGCAATGTCCCTTCGGCAAAAATGACGGCGATTTCGGAGGCAATGTTTTATTTTTATCTTGCACCCAAAAAATACACAAAATATTTTTTTGCAAAAAAAGAATATAACCCCAAAAAAGATACAACCCTGTTAAAGCATTTTATCGACTGTTATAACCATCTTATTCCCTCCGATGTCGTGCTCATCGATTACGATACCGAAAATCGGCGCACCGATGTTTATGTATACGACGAAGATACACAGCAGCATATAAAAACCGCACAATTCGTTTTTTAACCGCCAATCGGAGAATCTTGAACTCCTCTACGTTCCCGCGCCCTTGGCGGTTAATTAAAAATGTATTTTTTTTCGGGAATAGTCTCTTTTTTTTGCAATTTACACCTCTAATATATATGGAGGTAAAGTATGGGGAAAAAGAAATCGAATGATGTGTTCAAAATCACTTTACGCAACGACTATGCGTTTAAAAAGGTATTCGGCTCGGAAGAAAATAAGGCTGTCTTACAGGATTTTTTGGACTGTGTGCTGGATATCCCGTCTCAAGACATTGAAGACTTGGAACTTTTAGACAAGGAATTCCACAATGATTCCGTAAATGACAAGACAGGCATTTTAGACGTAAAACTTCGTCTTAAAAACGGCACGGTTATCGACATTGAAATTCAAAACCGGTGGAACGATGAGTTTGCACAGCGCACGGTTTTTTATTGGGCGAAGATGTATACAGCGAATTTACGGAAAGGTGACATGTATACAAAATTGCCTAAGTGTATTACAATAAACATAGTCGGTGAAGATTTTAAGTTGAATGAACTGCTTCACAGTGAATATCGGGTGCTGGAAAAACAGCTTTATACGGAGCTGTCCGATGAACTTGAAATTCATTTTTTGAACTTAGCTGCAGCAAAGAAACAGCCGGTACAGGCCAAGCCCGATGAGAAAGCTCAACGGCTGGTAAATTGGCTAAAGTTTATAGAAACGGACGAAAGGGAGGTGCGCGCAATGCTTGCTGATAATTCTCCTGTAATGGAACAGGCAAATGAAACGGTAGACGTAATGCTGCAAGACCCGAAAGAGCGGTGGCTCTATGAAAACCGTATGAAGTATGAACACGATAAGGCCTCTTGGGAACATTTCGGTTACACCCAAGGTGTCCGGCAAAAAGCTCTTGAAACGGCACGACTTATGAGGATTGAAAAGCTCGGTGTTGACTTGATTTCAAAAGTTACCGGTCTTTCAGAAGAGGAAATCGCTAAACTGTGAGCTTAGGGTCTTTTTTTAGCATAAATCAAATAGTTTCTTTTAAGGAAGCGCCTTTTAAAAAGAAATATACCGTTTTGGGGAACAAAGGGGTGTCGATGTCAAAAAGCGGCACAAAATTCCGATAGGCATAAAAACAAAAAAATAATATGAACGGAAGCGGTTGGAATCGAACCAACTGCCAAGGGCGCACAGGCAGGAATAATTCATAAAATTTCTTAACCTCTTTGCGCTCCCTGCGCCCCTCGCGGTTTTCGCAGCTTTCCGCGAAATATTGACTTTTATATACCGCTTAGCTATTATATAGTATATGACAGCAAATGAATTACGTTTTAAATATATAGAATTTTTTAAAACAAAGGACCATACGGAAATATCGGGTAAGTCGGTTATCCCCGAAAACGACCCGACCGTTTTATTTACCACTGCGGGAATGCATCCGCTGGTGCCCTATTTAATGGGAGAGCCCCATCCTTCGGGAACGCGGCTGTGCGATTATCAAAAATGTATACGCACGGGAGATATCGATTCGGTAGGGGATTCAAGCCATCTTACCTGTTTTGAAATGCTGGGTAACTGGTCGCTCGGCGATTACTTTAAAAAAGAATCCATAAGCTGGAGCTTTGAGTTTTTAACGGGCAAAGAATGGCTGAATATTCCCGTCGATAAATTATCGGTTACCGTTTTTGAAGGCGAAGAAGGCATTCCCCGCGACGAGGAGTCCGCTTCAATATGGATGTCCCTCGGTATCCCGAAAGAACGGGTACACTTTTTGCCGCGAAGCGACAACTGGTGGGGGCCCGCCGGCGAAACCGGACCCTGCGGTCCCGATACCGAAATCTTTTACGATACCGGAAAAGCATCATGCGGCGATAACTGCAAGCCCGGCTGTTCATGCGGTAAATACATCGAAATGTGGAACAACGTCTTTATGGAATACAATAAAGACAAGGACGGAAACTACACCAAGTTAAGCCGCCGCTGCGTCGACACGGGTATGGGAATAGAGCGC
This sequence comes from Treponema sp. HNW, assembly GCF_050320395.1. Taxonomy (GTDB): domain Bacteria; phylum Spirochaetota; class Spirochaetia; order Treponematales; family Treponemataceae; genus Treponema_C. The sequence goes on along the minus strand of NZ_CP144459.1, from coordinate 2,235,162 downwards.
ACATCGGCCATGCTCCAAGGTAAAAAATCCGTATACGACACGGAAGTGTTTCAGCCGATTATCAAGTCGCTGGAAAACTTAACCGGCAAAAAATACGGCGAAAACGAAGCCGACGACACTTCAATCCGCATTATCTGCGACCACGTACGCGCGGCCGTCTTTATTATCGGAGACCCCAAGGGCGTGCTTCCTTCCAACGTGGGAGCGGGCTATGTACTGCGCCGCCTGATACGCCGCTCGGTGCGCCACGGGAAAAAACTCGGCTTGGAAAAAGCCTTTTTGGGAGTTCCCGCTCAGGTTGTTATCGAAAACTTTAAAGCCGCCTACCCGGAACTTGAAGAAAAACGCACCGTTATCTTGGAAGAACTTTTGCGCGAAGAAGAAAAGTTCCTCGAAACTTTAAAAAAGGGCGAAGCCGAGTTTGAAAAGCTTTTGCCCAATTTGATGAAAAACCCTGCAAAAATCATTCCCGGCCGCGTCGCCTTCCGCCTCTACGATACCTTCGGCTTCCCCGTCGAATTAACCGAAGAGCTTGCAGGCGAGCACGGCATGAAGGTAAACCGCGCCGAATTCGACGAAGCTTTTAAAAAGCATCAGGAATTGTCGCGCGCCTCAAGCAATCAGGTTTTTAAAGGCGGTTTGGCCGACCATTCGGAAATTACGACAAAGTACCACACCTGCACCCACTTGTTGCAGGAAGCTTTGGCCCGCGTTTTGGGCGAGCACATTGCGCAAAAAGGCTCGAATATCACCGCCGAGCGCATGCGGTTCGACTTTTCGCATCCCTCCCCGATGACTAAAGAAGAAATCGCGCAGGTTGAAGCGATGGTCAACGAGCAGATAAAGCGCGACCTTCCCGTTACGGTTGAAGTGATGGATTTGGAAGAAGCAAAAAAAACGGGTGCGCGCGCCCTGTTCGGCGAAAAATACGAGCAAAAGGTTAAGGTATATTCAATCGGCGATTTTTCAAAAGAAGTGTGCGGCGGCCCTCACGTGGAACACACGGGAACCATCGGCACGTTCAAAATACAAAAAGAGCAGTCGTCGTCAGCGGGTGTGCGCCGTATACGGGCGGTGATTCAGGCATAATGCGTTTGCCGGCGATTAAACCGTGTATCAAACAAATTCGGTTTGCCCTGTAACGACGGCGCCTTCCGATTGTTATATTTTTATGCCGCAAGGCTTAAAACTGCTTTATTTTAAAAGGACGGGATATGAAACGTGTATTCGGAACAGCTTTTCTTTTGATGATTTTTACCGCCGCCGTGTCGGCGCAAAGCGATTTACAGCCTTTGGTTACGGTAAAACTGTACAAAACGGAATCGATCACGCTTAAACAGCTTAAAACGCGGGTAGCCGCTTATCAAAAGCAAACGGGGATGCCCTCTTTTTCGATTGAACAAAAAAAAGAAATCCTCGATGCCATGATAGATGAAAAGCTTGCAATTCAAGCCGCGCAAAAAGCCGGGCTTTCCATAAGCGATTCTCAAGTGGACAGATACTTTTTGGATTCCATCTCCGCCCAAGTCGGTCAGCAGGTGAGCGAGCAGGAATTTGCCGCCCTGGTAAAGTCTCAAAGCGGGATGTCGCTTGACGAGTATTTTAATACGCAAATCGGCATGAATTTAAACGAATACAAAACCTTCCTGAAAAATCAATTGATTGCTCAGCAGTATGTGATGTCGCTTAAGCAAAATTCTCTGCAAAATATGAGTGTGTCCGATGCCGAAATCCGCTCGTTTTTTGAAATCAATAAATCGAATTTTGTACAAAACGATATTTTAAAACTTTTTTTGGTGGTCGTCCCGAAGGCAAAAGATGCCGTTGCGGCTAAAAAACTCGCCTCTTCTTTACACGCCGATGTAAAAAACAAAAAAACAAGTTATGCCCAATTAAAGGTAAAAGGCAAGGTCGATAACTCGGGCTTTCAGGCGGGCGATATGTATATCAGTAAAGGAACCTTGGCCGCTCAACAGCTGGGCATGGACTACGATTCCCTTTTAAAATTATTTACTCAAAATGCGGGCTTTGTTTCGGATATAAAAGAAATGCCCGACGATTTTCAGTTTTATGCCGTGCAGGAAAAATACGGTGCAAAGATTCTCGCCCTTGACGATGAAGTTCAGCCCGATACCGCAATTACGGTTTACGAGTATATAAAGGAACAGCTCGGCCGCCAAAAACAGGCTGCAGGCTTTGCTCAGGCGGTTGAAGAAGTTACCAAATCTTTGCGTCTTCCCGAAAACTACCAAATGCTTAAAAGCGGCGATGCTTTAAACAAGCTTTTGGAATGGTAAGGTCAAGGAGTTTTCATGGCCAGGCGTAAAAGCCGTATTTTAGCCTTTCAAGCCCTCTATGCATGGGATGCGGGAGCCGCCGACACGGAACGGCTTTTGGATTTTTCGTGGGCTTCCGACGACCGGCTTGAACGTATGGGTGAAGACGGAAAAGCCTTTGCCCGGCTTATTATCAGCGGGACTCTTGAAAATATAAAACAAATCGATGAAATAATTTCAAGCCGTCTTGTAAATTGGGAAATAGGCCGGCTCAATAAGGTTGACTTGGCTATTTTACGTATGAGTGTGTACTCTCTTTTGTTTCAAAAGGACATTCATCCGTCCATAATTATAGATGAGGCGGTTGATATTTCGCGTGAATACGGCTGCGACGATGCCTACCGTTTTATAAACGGTATTTTAGGCGCAATCGAGCCCGGTTTAAAAAAAGAAGCGTAAAACCGATGAAACGGTTCGGCCTTTGTGCCGCCTGTCTGTGTTTGATAGTATTCAGCGTCTTTACATCTTTGACTGCCTGTTCAAGCCGTTCTTCTTCGGGTATTTTTTTCGAAAAGCTTGAGCGAATCGACCTTCTTATTAAAAATGAAAATTACGGGGCCGCTTGGCGCCTGTTAAAAAAAAATGCGAAGCTTACCCGTTCCGCAGCCGATTATTTAAGCATTGTGCGCCGCGCCTTTGTGCTGGATAAGCCCGAATTTGCGGAAAAAGAACTTCTCAAGGGGTTGAAACGTTTTCCCGACAATCCGGAACTGTCAGCCGTATACGCCCATCTTCTTACGGCTTCAAATCGCACGGAGCAGGCCCTGCCTTATGCGGCAAAACTTGAAGGTACAAAATACGGTTCTTTGTATACCGAAATACGCTTTCAAAAAGCCCTCGCCGATGAGCAATTTCAAGCCGCCGATTTTTTATCCCTTTCTTTTAAGCAAGCTTATGCGGATGCCGCTTTAACCACGGGAAACAGCGCCTATCTGCGCAATGCGGCCCTTGTTGAAACCTTTGCGGGAACTGCCGAAGCGGCCTTTGAGCTGCATCCTCGGGCTATGTCCGTCTACGATATGCCGGAGTTTTGGGCTCGTATCGCTTATCATGCAGAACATTTTGCTCAGTGCATCGAAGATTTGCGCTTTGCAAAACAAAGCGATGCCGTCCTTATGCTTGCTTCCGATGCGCTTTTGCGTTCCGGCGATGAAAAAGGTGCGGCCTCTTTATGGTTTTTATCGACCGAGCGCTTCCCCTTGTCCAATCCGGCGGCATGGCACAACCTTTCGCGTTCCGCTTTTAAGGCCGGCAATATGGGCTATGCGCATCTTTTTTTATCGTCTTTGGTAAAAAACTTTCCCGATTATGTGCCCGGTCTTGCCGCCTATGCGCGCTATGCCCTTACAGCCGCTCCCCATACGCAAGAGCATATTTTTTCTTCGGTTTTGCACGAAAAGGGTATAAAAACCCTTTCCATGGAACTGGATGAATTGACGCCACGGATTTTACCCGAAGAGGCGCTTGTACTTATGGAAAAGAGCTTGGAGCGCAATAAAAACGCCGCCCTTGTACTGGAACATTTAAAACTGTGTTGGCGGCTTGAAGAAGCGCACAAGCGTATCGATATTATCGCAGGAGACCCGAGCCGAACGGCGGATGTATGGACGATGATTGAGCAAAATGCTCCCGCCCCCTTTGAATATGACCCCCTTTTGGTGCATTTCGGCTTATGGTATTTTTGCCGCTACAATATGATTGCTCAGGCTGCCGAACTGTGGGAAAAACGGTATGCATTGGGCCGCGAAGCTTCCGAAATGACTGAAGCGCACACCTTAGAGGAAACGGATAGCCTGCCGGAAGCGCGCTTTCTGAGAGAAGCGTGGGAGTACGATATAGGCTCTTACATTGCTTTTAAATATAAGGACTATGAAAAAGCCGAAGCGCTTTTGAATGCGGCCGTAAAAAACGGAAATCTTTCAATGCCGCACGGGGCTCTTTTAAACCTTGCCGCCCTGTATAACGGTTCGGGACGGCGGATTGAAGCTGCAGCCCTCTACAGGCGGGTACTTGAAGCCGGCACGGATAAAAAAATGCAGGCCGATATTTACTGTAAACTTGCCCTTATTCAGCGTGAACAGGGGGAAAGGCGCAGTGCCGTCTTGTCTCTTAAGCAGGCGATACTTCTCGAACCCGGTCATGAGCGCGCCCGCCTCATGCTTAAGCAAATGGAGAATCAAGGCTATTAAGGAAAGGCCGTACATAAAAAAAACCGCCGATTTTTAACCGGCGGCTCGTACGCTTGTCCGAAAACGGAAAGCTCCGGACGTTTTTTTGTGTTTGTGCGATGTTTATTCGATGATTGCGATAACGTCTTCGGCTTTTAAGATAAGGTGTTCGTCACCGTCGATTTTAACCTGAGTTCCGGCATATTTATCGTACATAACGCGCTGACCGGCCTTTACCTTGATTTTTTCGGTATCGGTTCCGACTGCGATAACGGCAGCGATCTGTGTTTTTTCCTGTGCCGTATCGGGAATAATAATTCCGCTTGCCGTTTTTGATTCCGTTTTTTCGATTTTTACCAGAACTCTGTCCGCTAAAGGTATAACCTTCATTCCTATCCTCCAAAATACAGTTGCGTATATTTATATTACGTTAAATATACAAAAAAACGCCTTCTTCCGTCAACTTAAAAATTTGCGCTTTATCAACGTTTTTTTAAAAATCCGAATATAAAAGATTGTATTTATTCAAAATATAGTGTATGCTTTATTTTGCGAAAGAACGGTTTAAACAGCATACAATGTTGAATACGGTTTACATTGAGCTTCTGCAAAACCGCTCCGGATTATCGATTTAGGAGGATAACATGAAAAAACGCATAATGCCGGCTCTATGCCTTTGCAGTCTTTTGACCCTGTTTTGGATAGGTTGTAAAACGCCGCCCAAAGATACACCGGCCGTACCCGAAGAACAAACAACTGTTGTGGAACAACCCGAAACCGTCGAGCAAACGGGTACCGTTCAGGATACGGGAGCCGATGTACGCGCTGCAAACGCAAAGCTTATTGAAGAATTGAATGCCGCACGTAAAAAAGCCGTTGCCGCCGGAGCCGATCGGTATTTTCGCAGTGAATTGACCGCTGTGGATACGGAGTCGCGTAATGCCCAAAACGCATATAAAGACGGAGGCGATCCTGCCGAATTCAAGACAAAGGCATCGGATATCGTGTATAAATATAAGGCTCTTGAACAGGCTTCTTTAGCTTCGACGGCTCGTAAAAAAATCAACGAAATGAATTTTGCAGGTTACGCTGCCTCCGAATATAATGCGGCGGAAAAGGCGGCCGGTAAAGCTCAGGAGATGTTCAAGTCCGGTGCAAGCGGCAAAGACTTGTCCGCCCAAACGCAAAAAGTTTTGGACGGTTATAATGCCGTTTTGAAAGCGGGATACAAGGTTTTGGCCGAAAAAGAACGCGAAAAGGTTATTGAAATTAAAGACAAGGCCGACGCAATCAAAGCCGGCGTTGCCGATAAAACGGGTTATGCGAATGCGGTTGCCTTTTTTACCCGCGGTAATCAGGAATTAAAATCGGGACAAAACGAAAAAGCCTATAATAATTTCGTTACCTGCCGCGGTATGATAGATAAGGTGTATCAGGATGTGTTAAAAAAACGCGCCGCAGCCGAAGAAGCAATGGCTCGTGCAAAAAGACGCGTTGAAGATGCGGATGCCGTTGCCGTCAAGGCTGACGGTATTGCGCCGATTGAAAAAGTCGAGGCCCTTGACTCGGCTTCAAATGAATCCGGACAGGAGGCCCGATAATGAAAAAGGTTTTAGCAGCTGTTTTGTGCCTGAGTGTACTCGGTGTGTTCAGTCTTGCCGCGGCAAGTTATATGGATAACCCCTATCAAAAGCTTGCACGTGAATACAAGGCAAAATCGGAAAAAGCTTTTAATGAAGGCGAATACGATCGCGCAGTCGAATATTCTCTTTTAGCCGAAGAAAATGCTCAATTGTCGGAAGAATATGTTACGGAAATGCTGGCAAAATACGAAGCCAACACCCGTATCATTTATGCCCGCAACCGAATCCTGTATGCAAAAAATCTTAAAGCCGATGTAAACTATCCGATGGCTTTTAGCGCCGGACAAAAGGCTTTGGATAATGCGGTTATGGCATACGGTATGAAAAACTGGGCTACGGCTACCCTCTACGCCGAAGAATGTCTTGCCGCCTTGGAAGGCATTAAAGAAATATTGCCCCTTCCCAAGTATTATATCGTAACACCTTGGGCCAAATCGAAAGATTGCTATTGGAATATTGCCGGTAAGCCCTATGTCTATGACAACCCGCTTTTGTGGGAAAACCTGTATCAGGCAAATAAATCTTCAATGCCCGATCCTGCAAATCCCGATCTTATACATCCGGGTATGAAGATGCTGATTCCCAGTTTAACCGGGGAGTTCCGTGACGGAGTGTATTCTCCTTCCGTAAAATACGATAACTACGGTAAGAGAAAAGCCGCCTCATCGTCATCGGATGTGAGTGCGATGATAGACACCGGAATGTACGGAGCTCAAAGTCCTAAAAACTGAGTGCAAACTCCGTTTGTACATATGTATTGCTCAGTCCTGTGAGGGGACCGGGCAATGCTTTGTCAAATACAAACCGAGGGCGGCTGCCATAAGTGCATGTATGTACGGCGGCCGTCCCGTTTTTTTTATAACCTCCGCCGCGGGAATAACGAGGCGCTTTATGAACTCGTCTTCATCGGGATTTTGCTTTTTGGTGTCGACAAGGTTTTCCGCCGCAAAAAAATGCACGGTATTGGAAAAGAGGGCGGGGTTTGGGTTTATGGCCCCGAGAGAAATCAGCTTTCCTGCGGTAAAACCCGTTTCTTCCGATAACTCCCGTGCTGCGGCACATTCGGGACTTTCTCCCTTGTCGATAACGCCGCCGGGAAACTCTATGCTTAAAGTTTTTGCCCCGTGCCGCCACTGTTCGACCATTACAAAACATTTTTGTTTAATTCCTGCAATAGGTTCGGTCTGTTGTGCATTTAAAACGGGAATGCATATCACCCAATCGGCGGCATCCATCGTAATAAAATTTTTTGTCAGTCCCTCGGGCGAAACCGCGTATTGGCGGTTTACCGTAAAAACGGGAGTTTTACATAAAAGCTCTTTTTTCCCCGTCTTCCATATCAAGGCCGTATCTTCCCGTGTTTTTTCGTTCCCGTTCATAAAATTCCCCTTTGACAAGTTTTCTTTTTCGTTTTATTCTATATATGGATACAAAATAATATATTTACAGCATAAAGAATCCGCACGGGGATGTAAATACCGTTCGGGAAAAGCGCTTTATGTGCGGATACGGTAAAGGAGGTGTTTTGTATGGCCGTTATTGCGATTTCGCGTCAAGTTGCAGCATTGGGAGATGAGGTTGCGCGTGAGCTGGCACGTATACTCGGATATACTTTTGTAGACAGAAAGGCCGTTGAAAGTAAAATTATTTCGCTGGGCTTTCCCGCAGAACAGTTGGAAAAATACGATGAGCGTAAGCCCGGCTTTTTTGCATCTCTTGCGAAAAACCGTGACGAATATTTGGACTATTTGCAAACCGCTATCCTTGAGGCGGCTTCCGAAGGCAATTGTATTTTAATCGGCCGCGGGGCCTTTGCCGTTCTTGAGTCGGTACCCAATCTCCTGGCGGTACGGTTTATCGCCGCCGATTCCATACGCGTTAAGCGGCTTATGGACGAATTCGATTGGGATGAAAAACGCGCCCTTCAGCGTGTGGAGGAAAGCGATGCAAACCGTATCGGGTTTCATAAAAGTTTTTTTAATCTTTCGGTTGAAGATCCGGTGCATTTTCATTTAGTGCTGAATACGGGCTTGTTCAATGAACACGACGCCGCCCTTGTTTTGGCCGAAATGTGTAAAAAACTGATAACACGGGAGCTTGAAAAAGCCGGAAATCAAAAAATCGCCGACTTATTAACCGCACAGCGTGTGGTCAATACTCTGATTTTCGATTACAAATTGAATATCAATTTTTTGCGTGCAGTGATAAACGGGCCGACGCTTACTTTACACGGAGTTGCGGAATCTCCCATTGTTGCCGAAAAGGCGGTTGTCATAGCCTCGGAAGTTATGAAAGATAAAGAAGTGCTTTCGGGTATCAGCGTAGTACAGGATTTTAAAGCCTATCCCTAACGAACCTGTATACTTGTTTTTATTTTTATTTTGAGATACTATTTTTGTTACCTTATCCGGTGAGGTCATTATAATTGACGGGGATTCGGGTTGTGCTTATGTATCCGGAGTAATAAAGTATAATACGAATTCAAAAAGGAGATTTTTATGAAAAAAATTGTTGTAGGATTGCTTTGTGTAATGCTTGTTTCCGGCTATTGTTTTGCGGAATTTGTAATTACACCGACTATCGGCTTTTCCGATTTTTCGCTTAACGGACAGGAGTTGAGTGCTTCCTCTTCTTCCGGGAGCGCTGCAAAAACATCTTTGTCGTCTTTTGCCGTATCTTTGGATTTAGGCGTTATTGCCGAAAAAGGTTTTACGTTTTTATGGGACCATAATCTTTCTTTCGGCGGCAAGATGAAATCGCGGTTCGGCAACCTCGGCGAGGTAAGCCTGAAAACAAGCGGTGCTTTATACGAAGGTAATTTACTTTTCGGTTATACCTTTAAAGGAATAGAAAACCTGTATATTAATTTGGCTGCAGGATTCGGTAACGGTATCGGTGTTATGACTATAGAAGAAGTTAACGGTTCCAAGCCTGTAACGGTTGAACGCATCGGTATTGTAACCGGCGGTATTCCGATTCATTTCGGCGCCCAGTATTTTTTCACAAAAAACATAGGACTTAATCTGAGTATAATGGGTATACCCAGCTTCGGCTTTACGATGCGGCCCTTTGATTTTGCGGATTTAATTAATGAGCTTTCCGGTATCTTCTTTGATTCGTACGCTTCTTCTCACGGATATCCTTCAAGTTCTTCATCCTCTTCACCTACAAGCTTTCAGATGGGCTTTACGAATATCTTTTTGGTAAAAATCGGTCCCGTATTTAAATTTTAATTAAGCAATACATAAGACTGCGGCCGCCGTAAACACTTGTTTACAGCGGCCTTTTTTTATGGTATACTTTACGGAATGAAAACAGCAGATGCATTCAGTTCGGTGCGTATTGTATTTGCGCCGATTTTTTTTCTTTTGTATTTTGTGCCGGTATGGACGGGCTCTTTTATCCGGCTTTCCGCCTTTATTATGCTTCCGCTTTTAATTTTGGTTGAATTTACCGATTTTTTAGACGGATTTTATGCACGCAAGCACAATGAGGTGAGCGATTTCGGCAAAATATTCGATCCCTATGCCGATATTTTTTTGCATTTGACGACTTTTTTTTGCTATGCATTCAGCGGCTATATGCCCTTATGGATTTTAGTGCCGATTGTACACCGCGAATTCGGTATGCTTTTTGTGCGCCTCATTGCCGTTAAACACGGGGTCGCAATCGGTGCAAAAATGGGCGGAAAGGTAAAAACGGTTTTGTATATAGTGTCGGGGATGTTTTCTTTGGCCGTGGAAAGCGCTTCCCGTTTGGGTTTTGCCGATAAACTGCCGGTACAAATGCTGAACGGAATAGGAAAAGGACTTTATCTACTCTGTCTTTTCTTTGCCTATGCTTCTTTCATACACTACATTATTGCGTTTAAGGCGGTTTTAAAAGATAAAACCGTAAAATAGCGTAAGCGGTGTAAAAAAAATCAAAAAAAATGAAAAAAAAGCAAAAGAGTGCTTGACATAAAATATCGGAGTATGATATATTCAATCCACTCGCCGCTAAGGTACACACGATGCAGCGAGCCGCTTTGAAGTGCCGTGCGCATTTCAAAAAAGAGAAATTTGAAATAATCAGGGATGGAAAGAAAGAACGCAAGTATAGTTCAAACGTACAAGAGAAGGGGCGGCTGTACGGAAGGTACAGCACAAAAGTTTCGATAGATGCTTTAAGGTATGTATCGGGACGGTTCCTGAAAGATACAGCAGGGACGGACTTAAATGAAATCATTGGTCTTAATGACCTATGAATAAAATCATGGAGAGTTTGATCCTGGCTCAGAACGAACGCTGGCGGCGCGTCTTAAACATGCAAGTCGAACGGCAAGAGGAGAGCTTGCTCTTCTCCTAGAGTGGCGGACTGGTGAGTAACACGTGGGTGACATACCTTTTAGCTGGGGATAGCTGCTAGAAATAGTAGGTAATACCGAATGTGACCGCATTTATTAGAAGGATGCGAGGAAAGGAGCTAAGGCTTCGCTAAAAGAATGGCCCGCGGCCCATTAGCTGGTTGGTGAGGTAACGGCCCACCAAGGCAATGATGGGTATCCGGCCTGAGAGGGTGAACGGACACATTGGGACTGAGATACGGCCCAGACTTCTACGGGAGGCAGCAGTTAAGAATATTCCGCAATGGACGAAAGTCTGACGGAGCGACGCCGCGTGGATGAAGAATGCCGAAAGGTTGTAAAATCCTTTTAAGCCTGAGGAATAAGCAGAGGAGGGAATGCCTTTGCGGTGACTGTAGGGCTTGAATAAGCAACGGCTAATTACGTGCCAGCAGCCGCGGTAACACGTAAGTTGCGAGCGTTGTTCGGAATTATTGGGCGTAAAGGGCATGTAGGCGGATATGCAAGCTTGATGTGAAATACTGCAGCTTAACTGCGGAACTGCATTGAGAACTGCGTATCTTGAATTACTGAAGGGTAACCAGAATTCCACGTGTAGGGGTGAAATCTGTAGATATGTGGAAGAATACCAATGGCGAAGGCAGGTTACCGGCAGATAATTGACGCTGAGGTGCGAAAGTGCGGGGAGCGAACAGGATTAGATACCCTGGTAGTCCGCACCGTAAACGATGTACACTAGGTGTCCGGCGTTGAAGCTGGGTGCCAAAGCAAACGTGATAAGTGTACCGCCTGGGGAGTATGCCCGCAAGGGTGAAACTCAAAGGAATTGACGGGGGCCCGCACAAGCGGTGGAGCATGTGGTTTAATTCGATGGTACGCGAGGAACCTTACCTGGGTTTGACATAGTATCTGATGCCGTAGAGATACGGCAGCGTAGCAATACGAGGTACAACAGGTGCTGCATGGCTGTCGTCAGCTCGTGCCGTGAGGTGTTGGGTTAAGTCCCGCAACGAGCGCAACCCCTACTGCCAGTTACTAACAGGTAAAGCTGAGGACTCTGGCGGAACTGCCGGTGACAAACCGGAGGAAGGTGGGGATGACGTCAAGTCATCATGGCCCTTATGTCCAGGGCTACACACGTGCTACAATGGTAGGAACAAAGTGAGGCGAAGCTGCAAAGCGGAGCAAAACGCAAAAAAACTATCGTAGTCCGGATTGGAGTCTGAAACTCGACTCCATGAAGTTGGAATCGCTAGTAATCGCGCATCAGCACGGCGCGGTGAATACGTTCCCGGGCCTTGTACACACCGCCCGTCACACCATCCGAGTAGAGGGTACCCGAAGTCGGTAGTCTAACCGCAAGGAGGACGCCGCCGAAGGTATGTTTTGTAAGGAGGGTGAAGTCGTAACAAGGTAGTCGTACCGGAAGGTGCGGCTGGATCACCTCCTTTCTAAGAGAAAGGTCAAAAATGCTTCGCGTTTTTGACGGTCGATTTTCTTACGAAAATCGAGGTCATAGATGCGGATAAGCAGATAAGTGTTAGATGTACAACACGGGCTTCTTTTCTTGTGAACTGTATTGTTCTTTCTTTCCTCCCGTTTATTTATATGGACGGGGATATAGCTCAGCTGGCTAGAGCGGCGGCTTTGCAAGCCGTAGGTCAGGGGTTCGAATCCCCTTATCTCCATACGCATGATGCCGTGCGCGGCGGATTGCAGAGTAAATTGACAGAAATAGGGAAGGGAAACGCACGTAAACGGAGACTTGAGTGCTTAAGAAGGGCCGGTTTGAAGAATGTCGAGTATTTTGAAGGTTTGACGGCCTGCTTGACGGGCATTTGTGTTGAAGAAGTTTACGGGAAAGCAAAAAAGATAATATGGTCAAGCGAATAGAGGTTTATGGCGGATGCCTGGGAGCTGTGAGGCGAAGAAGGCCGTGATAAGCTGCGAAAAGCCGGGGGGAGAAGCACATATTCAGTGATCCCCGGATAGCCGAATGGGGTAACCCGACAGGAGCGATTCTGTCATTACGTACCTGAATAAAATAGGGTAGTAAAGCCATACTGAGTGAAGTGAACCATCTAAGTAACTCGGGAAAAGAAATCAAGAAGAGGAGCGATCCTCCGGAGATTCCGAAAGTAGCGGCGAGCGAAATCGGAGGAGCCCAAACCGCTTAAAGCGGGGTTGTAGGGCCGCATGGGGATGACCCGAAGAGTTTTGAGAAAACATATATATAGCGGAAAGGTTTGGGAAAGCCTGACAGAGAGGGTGAAATCCCCGTACGCGACATGTATATGTCTCTTTGATGCGGTACCTGAGTACGGCGGGGCACGAGGAACCTTGCCGGAAGCAGGGTCGACCACGATCCAAGGCTAAATACTCCACAGCTACCGATAGTGCAACAGTACCGTGAGGGAAAGGCGAAAAGAACCCCGGTAAGGGGAGTGAAATAGAACCTGAAACCATAAACCGACAAGATGTTACAGCCCTATAAGGGTAGTAGCGTGCCTTTTGTAGAATGAGCCTGCGAGTTATCTTATGCAGCGAGGTTAAGGAATGGAAGTTCCGGAGCCGAAGGGAAACCGAGTCTTAATAGGGCGTGTTTAAGTTGCATGAGGTAGACCCGAAGCCAAGGTGATCTAGTCATGAGCAGGTTGAAGCAAGGGTAAAACCTTGTGGAGGACCGAACTATAATCTGTTAAAAAAGGTATGGATGACTTGTGACTCGGAGTGAAAGGCTAAACAAACCTGGAAATAGCTGGTTCTCCCCGAAATGCCTTTAGGGACAGCCTCATATAAATTTAGCGGAGGTAAAGCACTGGATGGACTAGGGGGCGTCACTGCCTACCAAACCCAATCAAACTCTGAATGCCGCTAAACAACATATGGGAGTGAGACTGCGTGCGACAAGGTTCGTAGTCGAAAGGGAAACAGCCCGGACCAACAACTAAGGTCCCGAAATACCGCTAAGTGTAAAATGAAGTTTGAATGCACAGACAGCCAGGAGGTTGGCTTAGAAGCAGCCATTCCTTAAAAGAGTGCGTAATAGCTCACTGGTCGAGCATGCAAGCGCAGATAATGTAACGGGGCTAAGCGGTATACCGAAGTTTTGGATCTAACGCGTTTAAGCGTTAGGTGGTAGGGGAGCATTCCATGGGCCGAAGAAGGTATACCCGTGAGGGGTACTGGAGGTAGTGGAAGAGAGAATGCAGGCATAAGTAACGCAAAGACGGGTGAGATCCCCGTCCGCCGAAAACCTAAGGTTTCCCGGGTAAAGGCAATCTGCCCGGGGTAAGTCGGCCCCTAAGGCCAGGACGAAAGTCGTAGTCGATGGGAAATCGGTTCATAATCCGATACCTTTATCAGTTTCGAGGGCAAGACGCATGAGGTGAAACCCGGCCGGAGAACGGTAGTTCCGGTCGAAGCAATAAGCTTTTGAGAACGATAGGCAAATCCGTCGTTTGAGGTAAGTTGTGACAGCGAGTGGAGAGAAAGTCGAAGCGAAGCGGGTGTAATCAGGGTGCCGGGAAATATTGTCTCAGGCTAGGCTGGTAAAGACCGTACCGTAAACCGACACAGGTAGGAAGGATGAGAAATCTAAGGCGCACGAGAGAACTCGCGTTAAGGAACTCGGCAAAATGCACACGTAACTTCGGAAGAAGTGTGGCCCGATTTGGTTAAAGAAGAGGGTGGCACAGAGCAGGCCCAGGCGACTGTTTATCAAAAACACAGCCATCTGCCAATCAGTAATGAAACGTATAGGTGGTGACACCTGCCCGGTGCCGGAAGGTTAAGAGGAGATGTCAAGGGAGCCCTGAAGCATTGAATTGAAGCCCCGGTAAACGGCGGCCGTAACTATAACGGTCCTAAGGTAGCGAAATTCCTTGTCGGGTAAGTTCCGACCCGCACGAATGGTGTAACGATTCTGGGCACTGTCTCAACGCGAGACTCGGTGAAATTTATATACCGGTAAAGAAGCCGGTTACCCACAGTTAGACGGAAAGACCCCGTGAACCTTCACCGTAACTTACTATTGGGATTTTATTTATCATGTGTAGAATAGGTGGGAGACTGTGAAGCGTGGTCGTTAGGCTGCGCGGAGTCGAAAGGTGAAATACCACTCTTGATGAATGAAATTTCTAACCCGTGCCGTGAAGCCGGTATGGGGACAATGGTAGGCAGGCGGTTTGACTGGGGCGGTCGCCTCCTAAAGAGTAACGGAGGTGCGCGAAGGTCGCCTCGCACCGGTTGGAAATCGGTGTATGAGTGTAAAGGCACAAGGCGGCTTGACTGCGAGACTGACAGGTCGAGCAGGTACGAAAGTAGGTCTTAGTGATCTGGCGGTAGCGAGTGGAAGCGCCGTCACTTAACGGATAAAAGGTACTCCGGGGATAACAGGCTGATCTTCCCCAAGAGTTCACATCGACGGGAAGGTTTGGCACCTCGATGTCGGCTCATCGCATCCTGGGGCTGGAGCAGGTCCCAAGGGTTTGGCTGTTCGCCAATTAAAGCGGTACGTGAGCTGGGTTCAGAACGTCGCGAGACAGTTCGGTCCCTATCTGCTGTGGGCGTTGGATGATTGAGAGGAGCTGCATTTAGTACGAGAGGACCGATGTGGACGAACCTCTGGTGTATCTGTTATTCTGCCAAGAGTAAGTGCAGAGTAGCTACGTTCGGAAGGGATAACCGCTGAAAGCATCTAAGCGGGAAGCCCACCTCAAGATAAATCATCCCTGAGGGTATAACCCTCCTAAAGACTCCGGAGACACTATCCGGTCGATAGGCTGCAGGTATAAGTACAGCAATGTATTCAGCCGAGCAGTACTAATCAGTCGTGAGGCTTGACCATATTATCTTTTTTGTTTGAAATGTAAGACGTTTCCCCCTTATTTTAACTTGGTATTTATTGCCCGGTGGCCATAGTGGAGAGGTAATACCCGTTCCCATCCCGAACACGGAAGTCAAGCTCTCTTACGCCGATGATACTGCATTCGCGGGAAAGTAGGTTGCTGCCGGGCTTTTTTTATGCCCTGAGGCGTACAGCGTGCGTCTCAGGGCATAAAATTAGTTCAAAGGAACCTATCACGTTTGCTTTGGTATTTGCAGAGTTCAAAACCGTTTCCTTGCAAACGTGCTAAGCACGCGTGCGTGCGTCGGTTGCTGCCCGACGGGAGTCGGGTATGCCGGGCTTTTTTTATTTAAAAGGGCTGTCTAAAGGACAGCCTTTTTAAATAAAATAGAGTTCTAGGGAACCGGCGCACACAGTGCGCTTTCAGTTTGCTCCCAGTGTATTGGAAAGCCCTGTTTCTTTCACGGGCAAACTGGGTAAGTGAGCAGCTGGTGCTAAAAACTTCAGCTTTTAGCACCGGTTATGTATGCGAGTTTGACGATAAGGCGCAAGCCTTACGCCAAACTCGACGCGCACGGCAAAAGTACCCGACTATTGCCGTGCGCAGGTTGCTGAGCGCTCTGCGCTCGAAGCCGGGCTTTTTTTATTTAAAAGGGGTATCATTGATACTCCACCGGACGTACGTAAAAGGACATAAAAACTCACGTTGTGTGAGTTTTTATGCGGTGAGTATGTCTGCGACAAACTCATTTTTTATAAGGCTGTATCCGCGGTTCATGGCGGTTATAAAAGCGTACATCTTTGTGCGGGAGGGATTGTGTGTACACTGCACCTCGTGTGCAGTGTACACCTTGAGTTTTGCTTTGCAAAACTCCTCACATAAAACGTTTTCGTACATCCGTGTACGGCAGGGATTGGAGGGGGGGCGCAAGCGTTTTTTCAAAAACGCTTGCGCAGTACACACGGGGGCGGTAATGTCCGCGCCCGTGTACCGAAGCCCCGCAAAGCCCGGCGGGAAGGGGCGAGCGGGCGAGACCCTTCCCGAGCCGCCCGAATTAAGATGTGCCGGTTCTATGCGCTGACGGGGATAACGCAAGTATAGGTTTCTTCTTCTATATGCACGTCGCGAAGGCGGACTTTTACGTTAAAGGCGTCGATGAGATTTGCCTCGTTTATAATCCGTGCGGTATCTCCGTATAAACATTCGCCGTTTCGTTTTAAAATAACCGTGCTGTCGGCTATTTGGATTGCGTGGTCGGGATAGTGGGTGTTTACGATAACGCTTATGTTTTTTGTGCGCGATAAATCTTTTATCGTGTCCAAAACGGTCAATTGATTTTTAAAGTCAAGGTTTGACTCCGGTTCGTCCAATACCAAAAGCTGCGGGTTTGCGGCAAGGGCGCGTGCTATAAGCACCATTTGCAATTCGCCGCCGCTCATTTCGCTGCACAGCTTGTTTTGCAAAAAATCGATGCCGATGTCTTTCATGCAGGCAAGGGCGGTGCGGCGGTCTTCATCGGTAGGCTGGCGGAAAAAATCCAAGTGGGCCGAGCGCCCGAAGGTTACCATTTCGAGGGCCGTGTATGCAAAGGTTGACTGTTTTGCCTGCGGCACATAGGCAACCTTGCTCCAAAACTCTTTGGGCGAATAGTCGCGTATGTTTTTGCCGTCGAGCAGGGTGCATCCGCTGTTCCATTTCAGTAAGCCCATTAAGCATTTTAAAAGGGTTGTTTTTCCGACACCGTTCGGGCCGAGTACTGATAATACTTTTCCCTGATGCAGGGTAAAACTTATATTGTCTATAATGTTTTTTTGTCCGCCGTATGAAAAGCGGCCGTTTTGAACTTCAAAGGTCATGATTGTATTCCTCCCGTTTTTTTTAAGAGAAAGATAAAAAGGGGCGCTCCCAAGGCGGCGGTTAAAATTGACACGGGAATCTCGGAGTTGATAAGGCTGCGTGCCGCCGTGTCTATAATAATCATTAAAACGGCTCCCAAACCGACGCTTGCGGGAATAACAAAGCTGCTGTTGTTGCCGAAAATCATACGTGCGATGTGGGGCACCAATAAACCCACCCAGCCTACTTGGCCGCACATGGAAACGGTTGAAGCGGTGATGAGGGTTGCGCTGAACATGGTAATAAGGCGCACCGCTTTTACGTTTACGCCTAAGGAGCGCGCTTCGTCTTCGCTGAAGGTAAGGATATTCAGCCGCCAGCGTACGCTCCATAAAAGCAGCATACCGATTGTAATAAAGGGAAGGCCTATGATAAGGTGCGAGTATTTTGCGCTTGCCATGCTGCCCATAAGCCAAAAGGTAATGGCCGGCAGCACTTCTTCGGTGTCGGCAAGATATTTTGCCAAAGATACAAGGGCTTGGCTCAAAGACGATACGGCCATTCCGGCAAGTATAATCATAATGATATTGCTTTTTCCGCCCTTTTTATTTTTTCCGATAAGGACGGTTAAAAACAAAGCTGCAATGCCTGCCGCCAATGCAAAAAGCTGTACGAATAAGGCGTTCAGCGAAAAAAGCAGGGCGGCAACCGCTCCGAAAGAGGCGCCCGATGCCACTCCGAGGGTATCGGGGGTAGCAAGGGGGTTTGAAAACAGGGCTTGAAAGGCCGCCCCCGCAACGGCAAGACCTGCTCCTGCAAAGGCGGCAAGCAGTATGCGCGGCAGCCGTATTTTAAACACAATCGAATGCAGTTTCGGCTCGGCGCTCATACTGTCGGCATAATTAAAGAGCACCGAAAGCATTTTATTCAAGGGAACGTGATAGCGGCCTATATTAAGGCACAAAAGTGCGGTAACAAAAAATAAAACGGCTAATACCGATATGCCTATATAAAATTTTCGGTGCTCTTTTGTCATTTGTACTTCCCGGCGCTTCTTGAAGGATTGAATATCGTGCGGATATCTTCTTCGGTTAAGTCGATTTGATAAAATTTTTTGTAAAACTTTTTGGTTTCTTTGATAATATCGATGTCCTTAAAGAGTTCCGGCTGGTTGTGCGTTGCCAGCCACTGTAAAATAAGGGGAGTGTCGGAAGCCGGCGGAAAACCGCGGTACATGCCTAAGGGGAATTTGTACACCTTTTTGTTTTTTACCGCTTTGATTTGGCTCCAATCGTGGCCGCCGATTTTGTTTTCGATTAAATCTTCGGGCATACGCGGGCTGAAATTGGTGATATAAATGATATCCGGGTCCCACTGTATAATTTGCTCCATGTTGACCGGAGCGACGCCCTTTAAATCTTCGGCGACATTGACGGCTCCGGTTGAAGTAAGCCAGTATTGACCGAAAAACTGACTTCCCGAAACGGTGAGCGCGCTGTCGTTGTAGTTAAACAAAATCATTGCACGCGGCTTGTCTTTTGCGTCGATTTTTTCCAAACGCTTTTGAATATCGGCATGTACTTTGTGTCCGTATTCTCCGATACCTGCGGCTTTGTCTTCTTTATCCAATACTTGTCCCAACAAGTCTATCCATTTTTCAAAGGTAACGACGCAATCGTAATCGAATTTGCGCGCGCTGAACCCGACTGCATTAAGGCCCGCTTCGCGCAGTTTTTTACTCATTTCAGGGCCTGCGCCGTGGAAAACAACGTCGGGTTCCAAATTGAGCAGGGCTTCAATGTTCAAATCGTTGCCGTTTGTAAAGGCGGTGGAAGCCGACGTTATTTTGGGGAAGGTTTTTTCAAGCAAAGAGCCGCGTGCGGCCGTCATGGAAGCCGGCGGAATGCCCACCAAGCGGTCGGCGGATCCGTCGAATACGCACAGGACGGAGGGCAGGGGCAAAAGCTGGTGAATAACGATTTTATTGATTTCGCCGGGGATTTCGACGGTTTCTCCGTTATGATCGACAACGGTTCTGAGGGCCGCCTTGGTATCGGCGGCTTTTTTTGTTTCTTTGCCGCATGAAACGAAGATAAAAAAGAATACGGCAATTCCCAAAAGTACGGTATATTTTTTCATTTTATTCTCCTAAAAAATTCTATGTGGACGGGCAAGCCTGTGTTATGCCTGTCATTGTTGTACGCGGCCGATTTTTGTACAAAAATCGGTTAAAATGTCATCACCTCCCTTTCCTATAAATTGCCGTGCGTCTTTTCTATAAAATTTACTTGAAATACCGAAATGCGGCATTTCCATAAAATCAAGGTTGTCCCTGTGTTTGATAAGTTTTTTAAAAAACGGGTCCGCCGCTATGATTTTAAAGCGCGGATCGTTTATATGTTTTTTTATTTCTCCCTCGTCCCGGAGTTCCGTATCTCCTTTTTGTACAATGCGTTCATAAAAACCGAATACGCAGCCGGTTTCGATTCCGGTAATATAATATTGATGTTTGAGGGCGTGTCTGAGCGAATTGCAAAAAATCTGTTCGCCTGCAAGCAATATGGAAGCCGAGCCGCTTGGGCCGTCCTCAGGTTCGGCTCCCCACACGCGGTTTTCCCGCTCAGTGCACACCGTTTGCAATTCCCGTATAAAACCTGCAATTTCCGCCTCTCCTACGGGATAACCTGCTATAAAGGGCTGTTTTTGTTTTTTGTACAGATAATCGGCAATTAAAAAGCCCGATTGCGACACGGCGATATTTGCCTGCGCCGCGTATAAGTTTTGCACGTCCTTTGTCGATAGTTTTTGCATAGCGCAAAAATTGACCGTATAACCTGCATCTTTTAAAATCGCTTGCAGGCTTTCCATGTTTTCGTATAGTACAAAATCGATGGGGTTTGCCCCGATAATGTTTACGCTTTTTTCCGTTACCGCACTGTCGCTTCGGGCGAATTTATCTATGAGTTCTTTCCATGTAATAAAGATTCCCCTGTCGTAGTACGAGGTTCCCGTTGTTTCTATACCGATTGAAGGAATGCCCGATGCGGCCTCCAATTCTTTGGCAAGACCCTTTAAGTCGGTACCGATGAGCATGGGAACGGGGGTGCCGACCAGGGCCGTAAGTTCGGGATTGAGGCTTTTTATTGCGGCAAGCATTTTATCGGTCAATATGCTGTCGTCGCCCAATACGGCGTCCATTTCGCGCATGCCGGAACAAAGTATGTTTTTTTCGGAATTGTACCAGCGCGGTTCGTCATAACCGGTATAATTGCCCGTACAGCCTGCCGCGTCATGCATGGCGGTAAGGGCGTTAAAATCGAACATAACCGAAGCGGCGCCCGAGTAATCGGGGGAAAAAGGCGGAAGCCAAATGCTTAAATTTTTCATATTACCAGTCCGTATTCCTTTATCATTCTTTCCAAGTCCGCTTTTTGATTTAAAGCATCGCTCATCATATCCGCAAGGCGGCGCACACCGTCAAAGCCGAAAAGTCCGTCGTCGTTTACGAGGTTGACGACGTAATCGGAAGCGGATATATAGCCCGATTGAAAACCGAGCGCCAAACTTTCAGGCAGGCGCTTGTCGAACTTTAAAATATCGTGGTGCTGGGGTTGTACGATTTCCACCTCAGGATGCGCCGATACGATTTCGTCATAAGCGGCTTTATCGGGCGGAATGCATTGCTGTGCAAAAATCCGCACTACATTAAAGCCGTAGTTAAGCAATACGCGGCCGAGCGAAAAAGGGCGGCGCGTACACGAATCGTCAATAATAACCGGAAGGCTGCCGATTTTTTCTTTTGCCCTTTGTACGGCTTTTTCCGCCTGTTCGATGTCGGCGCTAAAATCATACGCGGTACTTTCGGTGCCGGTTTGTGCGCCGAAAAAGGCCGCTATGCGTGCATATTGTTTTTTTATTTCTTCTTTGTCATAGCCGATAAAAACGGGAATATAGGGAATGCCGGCTTTTTTTTCCATTCCTTCGCAGGCGAACTTTCCCGCAGGAGAAAACAAGAGGTTAAGCCGGCTTTGCTCCATGCGCTTAAAGTCTTCAAAAGTTTTACACTCGCCGATATGGCGGACATATTCGATACCCAGTGTTTTTAAAAAGCGGTACAATTCGCAGCTTTTTTCGATGCCGGCAAAACAGCCTATCAGGTTCACTGCGGACAGTTCGGTATCGTTTTTTTCAAGCAAACCGTATACGGCGTGCAGGGTGCTTATCATCGGCGGATGTTTTTTATCCAAAGAAATGGGATTCATGTGGCCGAATATAAAACGGACGGCAGGATGTAAGCTGTGCAGTTTTTCGGCTACGGCTTCGTGATCGGTGCCCAAAAAGTCGTCAATGCAGCTTACGACGATGAGTAAAACCTTCGGCTTTGTATCCAACGCTTCAAGCAATTCACCGCATGCTTGAATGATTAAATCGTCATAACCGTCTACAATATCGCTTTGGTCTACATATAAATACGACAACCGTTCTTTTTGATTTTGCTGATAGGCCCCCAAAGCTCCGTGCCTTCCGCACGCGGCCGGGCATACAAAAAGCTGGTGAGATTCGGGAAGCATCATCGCAACCCGTACCAAACCCCAATCGCCGTGGGCGGGAGATGTGTAGTGCAGGGTGTTTTGAAAATGATTACAGCACATCTTCGGTTACCTGTAAGATGACGGAACTTAAATCCTCGTATTCTTTTGCCATAGCCGAATCGGGAAGGGCTTGGATAACGGTTTTACCTTCTGTTTCGGCTTCCTGAACCGACCGGCTGCGCGGCAGGGTTTTTAACACGGATGTGTTCATCTCCCGTGCCGCCCGGGCGACAATCTCATCTTCGTTTTCTATATTGCGCTTATTTAAAATCAAGCCGGCACACTTTGCATAGCCGCGGGACGCAAAATTATGCACTGCGCGTAAAATATTGTCGGCGGCGTATAAGGCCATCATTTCACCCGATGTTACAATGCACACGTCTTTTGCATACCCGTCGCGTATGGGCATGGCAAAGCCGCCGCATACGACATCTCCCAAAACATCGTAGAGTACGATGTCGGGTTTATATGTTTCGTAGGCGCCCAAATCTTCAAGGGTATCAAAGGCGGTGATAATGCCGCGTCCTGCACAGCCGATTCCGGGAGTAGGGCCGCCCGATTCAACGCACAATATGCCGTTAAAGCCCGTAAACACGACGTCTTCAAGACTGATTGATTTTTTTTCTTTAAGCGAATCCAAAACCGTAGGGATTTTTTTTCCGCCCATAATGTTTCTGGTCGAATCGGCTTTGGGGTCGCAGCCGATTTGCATTACCTTGTACCCCTTAACGCTTAATGCGGCCGATAAATTGGAAACCGTAGTCGATTTTCCTATGCCGCCCTTTCCGTATACAGCGATTTTACGCACACTGACTCTCCGAGAATATTAGTCTAATATAACTTCTTTTTAAGGCAAAATATAGCCGATGAAGGTATTAATGTCAATAAGTTTTTATGTTTTTTACGCCCCTGTACACGCTTGCCTTTTCCGTGATATACTGTGCGGACTTCAAAAGCGCTCTCTTTGTTCGGCAGCCGGGGCCTCCCTGTCCGCTGTGCCTGCAGACGGCATTTGGAGTATGTACAGGAGTTTTTTATGGAAGATCATGCAATTTCAATGGAAAAAATCGTCAGTTTGTGCAAGAGGCGCGGCTTTGTGTTTCAGTCCTCCGAGATTTACGGCGGACAGGCGGGCGCTTGGGATTACGGCCCCTTGGGCATTGAACTGAAAAAAAATATACAAAACGCGTGGTGGAAGGAAATGACCCAGCTGCACGATAATATCGTCGGCTTGGACGCCGCGATTTTAATGCATCCGCGCGTATGGGAAGCTTCCGGCCACGTTGCAAATTTTTCCGACCCCCTGGTTGACTGTAAAAAATGCAAAATGCGCTACCGTGCCGATACGATGGATCAAAAGGCTTTAGCCGAAAAAAAATGTCCTTCCTGCGGCGGCGAATTGACCGACCCGCGCGAATTCAACCTTATGTTTAAAACCCACATCGGGCCGGCCGAAGATACGGCGAGTATCGTCTACCTCCGCCCGGAAACCGCTCAGGGTATTTACGTCAACTATAAAAACATCATTCAATCGAACCGCATGAAGATTCCTTTCGGTATTGCGCAGGTGGGAAAGGCGTTCCGCAACGAAATCGTTACAAAAAACTTTATTTTCCGTACCTGCGAGTTCGAGCAAATGGAAATGCAGTTTTTTGTAAAGCCGGGCGAGGACGATAAGTTTTTCGAGTTTTGGCGCAATGAACGCTGGACCTTTTACAAAAAATACGGCGTGCGTACGGACAAGCTCCGCTGGTATCACCACGAAAAGCTTGCCCACTATGCAAAAGACGCTTACGATATCGAATACGAGTTTCCGATGGGCTTTCAGGAATTGGAAGGGGTGCACAACCGCACGGACTTTGACTTAAAGCGTCATACCGAATATTCGGGTAAGGATATGCAGTACATCGATCAGGATAACGGCAACGAGCGCTACATTCCCTATATTATCGAAACCTCGGCGGGACTTACGCGCAACGTATTGATGTTTTTGTGCGATGCTTACGAAGAAGAAAAGGTTGCGGACAAGGGGAACGACGACGATTGGAGAACAGTGCTGCGCTTTCACCCGAAAATCGCCCCGGTTACGGTTGCGGTGCTGCCGCTTATGAAAAAGGACGGTTTGGCGGAAATCGCTCAGGAAATCCGAAACGAATTAAAAGACGACTTTGTTACCGATTACGATCAAGCCGGCGCCATCGGTAAGCGCTACCGCCGTCAGGATGAAATCGGCACTCCCTTTTGCGTTACGGTCGACTACGAAACAAAGGACGACAACAGCGTAACCCTGCGTTTCCGCGATTCGATGGAACAGGTGAGACTGCCCCGTGCAGCTTTGGCCGAACGATTGCGCGAAGAAATCAAGAATTACGGCAGGGTAAAATAAGCCCCTGTCGGCCGGTTTGTTGATTGGTTATGGAATACATACGTTTGGGAAAAACAAATCTTGTCGTAAGCCGTACCGCATTGGATACCGTGTCTTTGGCAAGGGCCGTAAAAAGCGGGGCCCTTTCAAACGATGAGACAGCGGAGCTCCTGCATGCGGCTTACGAGGGAGAAGTTAACTTTTTTCATTTTCCGTCGCTTGAAAGTCCGTCTTCAAAAATAAGTTCCCTTTTTGCATCGCTCAGGCCGACCGTCTATTTTGCATTCGGAAGCGATGCCAAAAACGGTTCCGATGCCCGCCGGGATGCCGAGCGTATGCTTGCTTTTTTGCAAACCGATTATCTTGACTTATATCAAATCCGCGACCCGGGCTTTATGCCCGAACCCGGCGGAAGCGACGGTTTATACGATACTGTTCAACTATTAAAAGATGAGGGAAAAATACGGCATACGGGCTTTATAACGGATAACATTACGCGTCTTAAAGAGGCGGTTTGTTCTCCTTTATATGAAACCGTCCAGTTCCCTTTTAATTTTCTTGTTTCGGACGACAACCTCGATTGCACGGACTTGTGCCTTGAAAACGATACGGGTTTTATAGCTTCGCGCCCCCTTGCAGGTAAGCGGATCGAAAATATACCGCTCGCCTTCGGATTTTTTCGGGGAAAAGAAAACGTCGTTCCCATGTGGCGCATTGAAACAAAGGAAGCTCTTACGCAAATTTTGTATTTTGAACAAAATCCGCCCATTGTCGACGAACAATTTTTAAAAGACCTCGAAGAAGAAAAGCAGCGTTTATTGCTGAATCCCGAAAACGACTGACCGCTTTTTGCCGAAACGCTTTTTCTTACGGGCTGTTAATCAGCGCAGTACCGCTTTTTTGGGCATCGATTTAAGCAAGTCGGCCATTTCGCTGTCGGTTAAGGCCCGTGTTATGCTTAAATCGCGTCCTCCCGGCTGTACGGTTTTGGGGTAGCCTCTTTCGTCGGTTTCGTTTATAAGCTCGACAATCGGATTTTTGGGATCCACCGGATTGACATCGACGCTGATGCCGATTTTTCCGTCAGAAAGATATACATAGGTTCCGAGCGGAAATAAAGACAGGCTGTATAAAAGGGCTTTTATAACCGTTTCATCGTATTGATTGCCCGTGTTTTTTAAAAGCTCTATCATTGCGGCATTGCTGTTTTGCGGGTCCTTGTATTGTCTTTGTGTCGTCATGGACTCGAAGCTGCAGGCAACCGCAATAATTTTAGCGTACATGGAAATCTTGGAGCCGTCGAGCTTTTGAGGATAGCCCGATGTATTTTCTTTTTCATGGTGTTCCAAAACTCCCAAACAAATACTCAATGGAAAATCGTAGCTTTTTAAAATATCATAGGCTAAAATCGGATGAGTTAACAAAGATTTTTTTTCGCTTATTGTGAGGGGACGGTCGGTCATATACAATTGCGGCGGCAGTTTAAGCATACCCAATTCGTGTAATATGCAGGATATACCCAGCTCGATAAGTTTACTCAGCGGGAGCCGAAGCTGTAAGGCTATGGTAATTGACAATACGGTTGACCTGACGGCATGAGAAATAAGAAAATTCTTATTTTGAGGTGTAGCCGATTGTATAATGCGTAAAATAAAACGCGTATTTTCTCTTATAAAAAGACAGAGGGCTTTTATTCTTTCCGAAATCGCCTTTATATCCAACTCTTTATGTGTTGTAAAACGGGTAAACAATGTTTCCGTATAGTCAAGATAATCGTTATATGTTTTTTCGGCCGCTTCAAGCTTTTTAGGGTCGTTTACCGGAATTTCTTCCATCCGGCTTTCTTTTGCAACCTCTGCCATTATCGCCTGTATATCTTCGTTTATATAAGATGAATCCGGTACTTGTTTTATTACAGCCTGCTTTTTTTCTTCCGTCTTATTGTCTTCTTCCGTATCCGAGAGCCTTTCAAACTGTATTATGCCGCTTGAAAACACCTGATTAAACTGCCAGTCGGTTAAGGCCTTTATAAGCGTCTCATTTAACGGGATCATCTTGTTTAAAATAATAAAGCTTTTATCGAGTAATACGTCTTCGCTGAAAAAGATTCCGGGCTTTAAATCCGCTGTATTGAAAGAATTCATGGTTCTCCTGCCGTAAATTTATCCTCACTATATTATATATCACGATTCGATAAAATTGTATACCGGAATGTGATACGGACTCCTTTTTTTCAAAAAAAAAGCTGAAAAACCGCACATTGTTTTTCAGCCTTATAAAGAGCCGCAACGATGTCCGGATGTCTTATAAACCACCGTTACTTACCGCTCCTATGTAAAGTATCGGTGCATTGCAGTAAAACTTAAGCGGTTTATATAAATAAACCGTTTTTTTTCAAATATTTTATATGAGTATCTACACTTTGCAAAATCATATCGTAAATCAGTTTTGATTTTAGAATATTATAGGCTGCAGCAGTTTTATAATCGCCTTGGGGCGGTGCGGGAGGTTGGGAGGGAAGGCTTTTTGCCGCAATGGCTTCGAGGCGTGCAGGGGGAGGGAAAATCAATGATGCAAGATTTTTTACACGGCTTGCGTATATACGCTCGTCCGAGCGCGTCAATTCATGTAAAACCTCCGCGTAATCCGCCTCGGTTCGGCAGCGGCGCGTACAGAGTGCGGCCGCATTTTGTACGGTGTGCTGCAGTTCGGTTAAATCGGCCTCCAGTGTTTTTAGGGCTTTTATATTTCGTGCTCGGGCATCACGGGGGCTGTCCGCCTTGTCTTTTTTGGGGAGGAAACAAAAGGCTTTTATCTCTTTTTCGCGTTCGGGAAGGGCTAAAAGCTCGTCAGTGTCTGCAAGCAAAAAGCCCGGTATATGCAAGGCGGCCGGTGAAAGGGATACGGTTTTTACGTTCGGGAAGGCTGCGCATTTACTTTCAAACCACCATGCGTATAAAAGCATCCGTTCATCGGTTATAAGGGAATTACCCTCATAGTCGCAGGCTTTTTTATCTTGATTGTATGCGGGATTTGCGTAAACGGCGGTTGTATTTTGCATTTCGCCGCTTTTTAAACGGTTGGAAATAATATGAGCCCTTTCTTCAAAGGTGCTGCCGCGCGCGTGTGTTTTATTTGCAGGATAAGATAGGTCTAGTCCCGCCGTATAAATCGTTTTGGCTCCGCAAAAGCGTGCAAAGTCCCATGCCGAAGATGCCACCGAACCGCCTGCCGCCAAAGCTTCCCTTTTTTCGGTACATTCTTCGATATAGCGTCCGAGGGGAAATAAAGAAGCATAAAGGATAATTTCTCGACAGTCAAAACGCAAAACACCGGGATAAACGGCGATTTCCGTAATTAAGATGCTCTCGGGCGCTTTCAGGTCGGCGATATGGCAGGCATTCAGGTACTGAGGATCCGTTACGATGATAAAATGAGGCTGTACTCCGACACGCAGGCAGGAACGAAGGGCGGTATCGGTACATACCAAAACCGCACGCTTTTTTATTTTTTCCAGATACGGAAGGATTTCATCCAAACTCGGGCCGGCTGCCAATATGCAAAAGGGAAGAGTACTTGTACCGTCTTTGTAGCGGTTGATGCTTTTAAGCTTTACGCTTTCGGCAAGATTTTTGCACATATTCGAAAGCCAAAGAGGCCCGAACTTTTCCAATGTACGTTCGTTTATATCCTGTTTGTCCCTGTTTCGTGCAATCAGGGTACCCAGTGCGGAAAAATATTCCTGCGCGTGAGCTGTCCATGCCTTGGCTGAGATAAGGGCCGATTCTCTTAAGCCGTAATGTTCAAGAACGGCGATAACGGTTTGGATATCGGCTTGAAGTAAAAAAACACAGGAGCGGACTTTAAAGACCGATTCCCAGTCAAAAAAAGAAAAGGCTTGCAAAAGCCGAAGAGGGTCGGGTTCTATAACGATGAGGTTTTTGGAAGGAAAACTGCGTGCGGCTTCGTCCGCTCCGTAGCCCAAGCCGGAGCCGAAAAAGACAATGCTGTCGGCCTTTGCCGTAAAATCGGTATGCAGGAGCTTCGCCGCTTCGCTTGAAGGATTGTAACGTGAATGCAAAAGCACATCCCGGTATGAAGCCGTAATTTCGCCGTTTTTGGCTTCAAATGCATGGAAAACGTTATCCGCTTCGCGGATATCCTTGTCCGCACTTGAGTGAAGTTTTACGGCAAGACCGGGGAAGCGGTCGGCAAAGGCTTTAAGATTTTTTTCACGCAGTGCGTTTTGTAAGCCGATGTCATTCAAGAGTAAATTCAATCGTCATACCCTTTGTAAGCGGAGTTCCTGCAGGCGGTTCCTGTTTTACCACCCAGCCTTCTCCCCGTATGATAATATTCAAATCCGTCCTTTTTAAAAGAGGCATTAAGAGGCGTTTGGGTTTTCCCGTAAAGTCGGGCAATACTTCTCCTATGTGTTTTTCTTTTTCCGTTTCGACGCTGATATAGCCTGAATGTGCAAAAGATGAGGCGTTTCCGCGGGCCAAACCGAGGTGATCTATAATGATATTTGCGGACTCGGCTATGATGGGGGCGACAATCCGGCCGGAAAGGGTTTCGCCCTTAGCCTTGGTGACGACAATATAGAGTACTATTTTAGGCTTGTTGACGGGAAAAACGGCGACACAGTTCGACACAAAATCGGTTTTACTGTATTTTCCGGTTTCGGTATCGAGCATTTGTGCGGTTCCCGTTTTTACTCCTATCGAAAAATCTTCAAGCGATGCGCGGCTTCCCGTGCCGGAACGTGCGGTTGTTTCCATACAACTGAGAATGTAGTCGGCCGCATCCTTGGATACCGCGCGTTTTTTTTGTGCGGGGATGTGTCGGTATTCTTCGCTTCCGTTTGCATCGGTTATTCGTGAAATAAGGGTTAATTGAACGGGTATGCCTCCGTTTGCCAAGGCAGTCGCCGCCTGCACTATTTGCAGGGCGGAAACTGCTATTTCCTGGCCTATGGCTATGGTCGGCTTTGAGCGCAGCGACCAATACCTGTCGCCTGAACTTTTCAGCGTTCCGCGTGTTTCGGAGGGTAATTCTATTCCCGTCCTTTCTCCGAAGCCGAAGCGGCGCAAACTTTGCAAAAACTCTTCGGTTCCCGCCTTGTCGCTCATTTGGGCGATGCCGTCGTTGCATGAATACTGCAGGGCTTCCCGTATACCGACTTTTCCGTGGTTTCCCAAACAGGTGATAACGGCTTTTTCTCCGCTTGACGAGCCTATTTCGTATTTACCGTCGCAAAAAAAAGCTTCGTTTTTTTTGACTTTGCCCGAATCCAAAAAGCCCGCCGTACTGAATATTTTAAATACGGATCCCGGTTCATAGGCGAGGACGGCGGGTCTGTTGATTTGTTCTTCAATGCTTGATGACGGATAGGTGTTCAAATCGGCGGCCGGCAGACTTATATATGAAAGAATTTCGCCCGTATCCGCTTCGGCTGCTAAAAGCATAAAGCTTTCGGCCTGCGTTTCATTCATGGCCGTATGAGCAATGTGTTCCAGTTTATACTGCAAATTGGCTTCAAGCGTTAAAAATACGTTTTTTCCCGCTGCAGGAGTTCCCGTTTCCTTGGCTGCCAAAACGTCCTGCATGGCATATTCGATACCCGATAAGCCCCGGCCCGCATCTCCCATAAAGCCTATAACCTGAGAGGCAAGGGCATTTTCCGGATATATGCGGCCGGCAATTTTATCGAAGCGGATGCCGCTTAAGGATTTTTCGCGGACCGTCCGCTCAATCGCTTCTTTTTCATCGGGGCTTATTTTTTTCTTCAAGTATAAAAAATCGGAAGAAGCGCTGCGTAAAACGGCCGTAATATGCTCGGGACTTAATCCTGCAGGGGCGGCAAGTGATTCGGCAAAATACTCATAGTCCGGAATTGCCGAGGGGGTTATACCTATGTGATAAAAGGGACTTGCAACGGCAAGGGGTTTTCCGGTTCGGTCCAAAATGGAGCCTCTTTGCAGAGGTTCTGTTTGTATGTCGATTTCTTTAACCGGAGTAAATGCAAGTTTTGCGTACGCAACGCCCAGATATAAAAAGGCAAGAACGAATACGACTGCTAGAATTCCGATTCTGATTTTTGAAAAAAAGCCGTTCGTCTGCATATGTTACTTACCCGCCACTTTACCGAGAATATGGGTTACCGGTATAAATCCGTAATCGCGCGAATCTACCGAATGCGCATGGTTATCGCCGATTGCCATGATTGTATGTTCAGGCACGGTATTATTGAATTTAATGCGCTGATATTGTTTTTCCGTAAGGGGATAGGTTTTTCCTCCCGCCCTTACACTATATCCCGAATCCGACGAAAATTCCAGTCCTTCGCCCGCGCAGGCCGCACAGCGTTTGATTACGGCCTTACCCTTATAGATAAAAAGGATAATATCGTTTTTATTCGGTTCGGCCCACTGTATAAAAAGTGATGAACTCAAGGGGCCTGCCAAACCATAGGCTAATTTATTTATAACAACAAGGGAATTCTCACGGACGGCAGGTTCCATTGAAGAACCGTGTACCCGTGCTATATCGAAGACGAACATCTTAAGCACTATTCCGATACAAAGACCGGAAACTAAAAAAAAGCGCACCTTCATATTCATATATTCTAATATGAAGCCGCTCTTATGTCGATAGTCTATATATGGAAATTATAAGCTGTTTTGAACCTAAACGTGCGGTCTATGCCCCCTGTGCGGCTTTGACCATAGAAGATATTTTGAATTCTCAGCGGCGCAGAATGCGGCCCTCTTTTTCACTGCATAAAGAGCTGTATTCCGCTTCCGTACGGGCGGGCCGCTTGTATAACAATGCGGGAGAATTGCTCATACGGGGACGTTTTGTTATTACGGCGGCTTTTTTATTTTTATGTACACTCTTATGTGTCCTGCAAATTGCGTCTTATATGCAATCTTTTGCATCCCCGGTACGCTTTATTGATGCCGAAAATGCGCAATCCATGCTTTTGGGCGGTAAAATGCGCAATTTTGCACTCAATTCGGGAAATGAAGAGTTTGACGGCAACGGTAATATTTCGCTTATGGACAGCGCGGAGACGGCCGCCTTATTTAAAATGCCGGTAACGTATACACGGTATACGGTATCCCCCGGAGATAACATATCCTCGGTTACGAGGCGCTTCGGCTTGAGCAATATTTCCACTCTGATTGCCGTAAATGAAATCGATAATGTACGTTTATTGCGTTCGGGGCAGGTTTTACGTATTCCCTCGATGGACGGCCTTCCCTATACCGTCAAAGGCGGAGACAGTTTGGCGGGCATTGCCCAAAAATATAATGTCAGGATGGAAGAAATCCTTGACGTCAATGAATTGACTTCGGATATACTGCATGCGGGAGACGTTCTTTTTATCCCCGGAGCCCGCATGGATAGCGGTATGTTAAAAAAGGCTTTGGGTGAATTATTTGCCTTTCCCTTGGCAGTACGCTGGAGGGTATCTTCTCCCTACGGCTGGAGGGCCGACCCTTTTACGGGCGTACGAAGTTTTCATACCGGTATAGACTTGGTTGTTCCCCACGGCACCCCCATTCAAGCCGCGATGGGAGGCAGGGTTTCTACAAAGGGGTATTCAAATACCTACGGAAATCATGTTATAATAGATCACGATAACGGGTACCAAACCCTCTATGCCCACATGGCTTCTTCGGCGGTAAAAAAAGGGCAGTATGTACAGCAGGGAGGCCGCATCGGATATGCGGGAAATACAGGTTATTCGACGGGGGTACATTTGCATTTTTCGGTATATAAAAACGGAAAACTGATAAATCCGACTTCGGTACTTAAATTTTAAGAGGTGTGTATGGAGTCGGTGGCTGTATGCCGGTTTTGCGGACGGACAATAGACGGTTCTTTTATTTTTTGCCCCTGGTGCGGCATTTCGCGTATCAGCGGCGAGCCGGCATTTAAAGAAGACAGTCCCGTTTTCGGGCAGTTGGAAGCATTGCGGGAAAAGGGCATGTCGGGGCGTATTACAAAAATGGAAGAATCATTAAATGAGCTTGAACGCGATTTAATTCGCTTTATGGAGGCACCCGAAAAAAGATGAAAAACAGATTGAGCGGCCGTACACGACGATTGCGTGTTTGTATATCTTTTATATGTATTCACTTTTTTATTTCTTTTGCCTACGCACAGATTTCGTTTGAGAATGCCGATTTAAACGGTGCCGACGGCTTGCTTTTTTCATCGGGTATGAAGCAGGGCTTTCGTGTATGGAAAAACCTGTATTCCGGGGTACTTGATGCGCGTTCGAATGCCCGCGAAGCTCTGAACGCTAAGCCGCGGCTTTTAACCTGCTTTCCTCAAAAACTTGAAAGCCTGCAAAACGGCTCCTTTCTTCAAATAAGAAATGCCGACGGTGTTTTTATCTATGCATCGGATGCCGGAACGCTTACTCGTATGTCCGTTACCGAATCCCTCTATCCCTCTCCCGCCGTCTTTGCCCGTGTGCGTTCCAATCTGATAGAAACCTCTATCAGTCCCGACGGAAATTGGATATGCATGTGTAAAAAAAAGGATTCCGTATTCGGAAGCATTGTGTTGGCTTCAACGCAGACGGGAAAAGAACTGGTTCTGGTTGAAAAAACGGACTTCAGTTTTACAAAGATACCGGTTTTATGGTCGCCCGATTCGCGGGTGCTGATTTACGAAAAAAACAACCGCCTGTATTTTATAGAGCCGAAAAACGCCTTTGATCCGGCCCTTGCCGAAGAAAAATTCCGCTCAATAGGAGAAGGTTCGATTTCTTCCGTACAATGGGCCGGCGGGAAAAAATTGATTTATATCCGCGGTAATTCCGTTTTTACGCTTTCCGCCCATGAACTGTATACGCGCAGCCTTTATGCGGCCATGCTCGGTACGGGGAAAACCGCAGGAAATCTGCCCCTTTCCTTTGACGAAGATCAGGATTCGTTTTGGACGGATACGAGCGGTACGCGCTTTGTAGTCGTTCAGGGCGGACAAAACGTTTTTTATTTTAATTGTGCCGATGACGGCCGCATATATAATTCCGCCTTTTTTTCTCTGCAAAACGGTCCTGCCGATTTTTCGGTATTTTGGATTTCCTCTTCCGAAGAAACGGCGGCGTCTTATACCGCGGATGAAACGCTTCGGCCGCTGGTATGGACGGAATATTTTGCCGTTGACGGAGCGCGTAAAAGTGCGGCTTATATATTGGATACCGATTCGAAAAAATCGGCACGTCTGCCCTATGCACATTTTGACGCTTTGGCTTTGCCCGAGGGAGCCGTCAAACCCGCATTGTCTCCCGATAAAACCAAGCTTGCTTTTTGTACCGAAGAGGCCGTATACGTGTATAATCCCCGCACATGGACGGCCGAACATATTTTTCAGGATGAAAAAATCATATCCTTTTGTTGGAAAAACGCTTCATCCGTCTATACAGGCGGAGACGAAACCGTACGGGAATGGGAGCTTGCAACGGATACGAAAAAAATTTTGTTTTTATCTTCTGCCGGGGACTTTATGTGGGCTGAAGACGGAACTACCGTAGTCAGCACTGTAAAGGCCGGAACCTTTAGATATAAACCGGAGACGAATACCTGGACTGCCGCCGAAAAAGCCGCAGAGCGCACACGGCAGACAATGAATAAAAGATGGCGTATTATCAGTGAAGACCGCTCAGCGGGGTTTTATAAAAATCTTTTTTTTGTACGCTCTTTGCGGGGGCCGGGAAAAACACTGCCCCTGCTTTCGGATATATCCGATCAAAGAACAGAGGAGAAAAAAATTGCCCTCGCCTTTGAAGCCTTTGACAATAATGAATATACCGCCTGTATTTTAAACATGCTGCACGAGCGGGGGCTTAGAGCAAGCTTTTTTATAAACGGCGAGTTTATGCGCCGGTTTCCCGAATCGGTTAAAGCGATTGCCGCTGCCAATCACGAATGTGCATCGTCGTTTTACACGACAGTCGATTTATTGTCGGATGATTTTATTATAGATGAAACTTTTATCCGACGCGGTTTGGCTCGAAATGAAGATGAGTTTTATGCCCTTACTCAAAAAGACTTAAAACTTTTATGGATACCTCCGTACGGCAAAACATCGGCCCTTATAGAACGTGCCGGTATGGATGCGGGTTATAAAATGATTAAAAATCCGATAAATCGGCGTACCGAATTTTTATCCGAAACGGCAAAGAACTGCGACGGCATTTTATCCGCACAAACGATTGCCGATATATGTGCAAACGTACAGTCTGAAGATATAATTTTGATTCCCTGCGGGGTAAAAGGTTCTTGCTCTGTAACCGGGGTTTGTGATAAGCTCGAAGTATTGATAAATGCCGTTTCGGAATCGGGATATACGATTCTGCCTGTTTCGGCACTGGTGTATTAGATGAATATATTCAAGGCAAAACGTTTCAGCAAAAAAAGTCCCGGCCTTTCCGACTGCACTGCCGTGTCCAAGCAGGAAAAAGAGTTGTACGATTGTACGCAGATGATTGAAATCGCAAAAAGTTTGTGTTCTCTTCTTGATTTTCCGGTTTTAATCGAAGCCATTTTGCTTATGTCTATGTGCCAAATGCGCGTTCACGGAGCCGCAATGTATATACACAAAACATTCGATTCGGAGTTTTTCGTTTTGGAAAATGATTATAGTACCTTAACTCTTGACCCGAATACCGTATATGCAATCGCCGCTTCGGATCCGCTTATTTCCTATTTAAACGGAACCAACCGCCCTCATACAATTAAAGAGCTGCCCCGCCGTTTTAAAAAGGGAAATGTGTGGAATCAAATGAGCGCTCTTAACCCTTCGCTGATTGTACCGCTTAAACAAAAAACTCATTTAAACGGTATTCTTTTGCTCGGAGAACGCATAAATCCGGAAGAAATGTTAAATATAATATAAAATGAGAATTCTCATAAGTGTAAATAAACGTGTTAAAACATTATAAAATAAAGAATTAAAGAATAATTACAAATAAATCCCATGTAAATGAATTTAGGTAAAAAAGCGTTAAATAGCATTAAAAACAAGCTTAAAAGGCCTGTTTTGAGGCTATATTGTTACCCAAATCGTTACCAATGCACATTAATAAACTTTCTCAATATGAAGAACATAATACTTTTTACCCGTTTGCGCGCCCCATTTCTCAATCCCTTCTCCGATACTTACCCAACACAGCACATCAACACACGGACTTTGTCTGCTATATCCGTTTCTGAATCGAACATGAATAGGGGTGTATGATTTTAAAAAAGGAGTAAAACGGCTGTTATAATAGGGCTTTATGTCTCGATATTCCTCTTTTTTCTCTCCGGCTTTTATCATCTTAAACCATTTTTTCTTAATTGGCAAGATAATCATTTTGTCATTTACTCCACAAACATCGCATAAAAAGAACGGGCAAAAAGGTAAAAAAATCGGTCGTTTTCATAACTTAAATACCCGTTTAACTATCTTGTTTTAAGTTATTTTCAAGTCTTGTTCTAGCAATATTAAAATATCCCTCGTCCAATTCCATACCGATAAATCGCCGCCCGGTGTTGATACACGCGGCACCTGTGGTGCCGGAACCCATAAAGGAGTCAAGAACAACGTCGCCCGCATTTGTACTATCCAATATAAATTTTTCTATCAGTTCTACCGGTTTTTGAGTCGGGTGCACCTTTTCGCCGTTTGTTTTTTTTGCGCCGGAATTAAAAGCTGCTATACTATCGATAACATTCAATCCTAAGCGTTTACCTACAAGAGGTTTAGACGAATAAAAAAGAACAAATTCATGTGCAAAACGATAAAAAATTCCCGGCCCGCTTTTCTTATTCCATATAAGACAATTGCTTATTCCAATTAAAGAAGCAAAAAGAGGATAGTAAAAAGCATACCCTCTCCAGTCGGTAAAAAAATAAACGCAGCCGTCAGGTTTTAATATTCGTTTGTATTCGAAAAAAAGCTTTTCATAAAACGGTTTGCAAATTGCAAGGTCATTAAAAGTCCCTTTCTGTCCGTTGTGTGTCATTCCCAAAAAATACGGCGGATCAGTGATAACAGACTGTACGCTCTGTGTAGGTATTTTTTCAAGAAGTTCTATACAGTCGCCTCGTAAAATTTCAATATTATGATTCAGTTTCATACTGAAATTTTACTTATATTTATAATATCCTGACGGAATGTTGCAGACTAAAAAAACACTTGACTTTTACACACAATGAAGTATAATACAATTATGGCGGAGGCGTGAGGCGTTAGCGGGTGTGACCAGCTACCACGTTGTGCCGTCGAGGGGTTTACGACCGATTAAAGTCTGAACGCAAGGCACGGCTGGTAAGCCCCTTATTTTTTTATCCTGCTCAATTTTCCGTTCCAAATTAACCACACTTCTTTTAGATTGCTTTTTATTTCTTTAAAGGTTTTTCTAACTTCAGAAATTGCTTCAACTTCTGTATAGTTCTTTTTGTCTATTAAATTTAATACTGCGACTTCGGCATTTTGTTCTGAAGTTTCTATTATTCTTTCAGAAATTTTATCAAGACGCGGGCTGGTTATTTTTTTCATTTCAACTATTCTATTAAGATTTGTAATAACGCCTTCGGGGTTTTTTGTGCCCTCTATAAATGTATTTTCAGGAGTAAATAAAACCTCATAGCCGTTTTCTTTTAATATTTTTGCAATTTCAATTTCATGCTGCTTCGGCTCTGCACCTTTTACCAAATTTGCATGATACCCTGTATGCCCTAACTCTCTCTTTATAACTTCATTATGTGCAAGTCTTACATCAAAGTTATCAATCCCGGCTGCTTTAGCGGCGGCTTCTACCTCTTTTTTTATCCCGTATCGTTCGATTCTCTCTTTCATTTTATCAGTCAGTCGCCACCAGCTTTCCTTTTCTATCGGGTTGCCGCCGAAGCCTTCTTGAGGCTTAAAGTTTTTTCGTATCTGTTTCATCGGAATATTCTCAATTGTCGTTCCGTGCCCGATCTCGTAATCATAAACGGCGCGGAATGTTGTCCTGCAATTAAAATGGTAAGGCGGGAAACCGTAAGTACTCCAGAATGAGTGCGAAGCAGCTAATGCCTTCCCGTTCCCGGCAATAGAGGCAAGACCGCGGCACATATCGCTTGTACGGCCATCTTCAATAAAAAGAAGTTCCCACGCAGGAGGCTCATTGTTTTTATACTGCATAAGCCGTCCCGCATTATATGCCGACTGCATATTGGTGCGGTATACTGTTTCAAAATATCCGGCGGAAAAAGGCTGATCCGCATCTTCGGTAAAAGCCTTTACATCTTTCCAAGTTTCGGCAAAATGCTCTCCCTTTTCCATTGCATGTAAAAGCCTGCCTCTAAGCATTTCGATATGGTCAGCTTCTGCAAGGCGGGCAACCGTAAAAGCCCTAAACCGAAATTTAGGTTCAAGGTCTTCCCACTCCTCTTTTGTAAAAGAAATCTTACCTTTAAAAAAATCTATAGCCTCTTCAAAGGGTAAAGGCTCGGCAGCAAAAGAAATATCCAAATCGGGCTGTCCTGCGTCATCTGCAAGGCTTATATTCCCTGCGGCGTGTTCCATACCGGCAAGCATAGAAGCTGCAAAAGTGTGCCTTGTTATTGAATAAAGTTCACGGTTGAAATCGGGGAGCGGTGCCGCCTGTAAATCTTCTTTTTTAGGCGGCTGACCGTTTTTTGAAAGGGTATTTAAAAAGGTTTTAACCGTATTTTGAATAGCCGTTAAGAAGCGTTTTTTTGAGGCTGTCGCAAGGCTTTCAAGCTCTCGCTCTTTTGCTTTTTCCTGCGCTAAAATACCCGTGCGGGTAAACGGTCTTTTTTTTTTGAAGGTTTATCCGACAAAGCAAAGCCCTCGTCTTGAATTTCGGGAATCACAAATTCATCTTCCGTATTTTTGGGGCGGGGCAATTTATAGCGTGTGTACAAGGCTTCTTTTGATACGGGGATTTTATTTTGAATCGCCTGCATAATTTCTTCAAAACTTGCATAGCTTTGTAAATCGAATTCGCCTTTAGGCGAGGAAAACTCTTGACCGAAATTGATTGCCACCATCCAGTCTATGAGCGTTTGAAAAACACCCTGCAATGCAAGAGCGTCGCCGTGGCAAACTCTTACCAAATTTTCATCGTGAACGGTTGCTTGCGCCCTTGTGCCGAATTCTCCTTCCTGTGTACTTAATGATTGAGTTGTAAGCGCAAAACTTATTTCCTGATTGCAAGTATCTATAAGCGTTTTATGGTCGCGCAATGCTCCCGACATTTCAAGCACTTTTAACTCTTTTACATTTGCAAGAGCAAGCCCGTCCCCGCCGCCTAACTCGCTTAAAGTGTCTGAAATAACTTGCGCATTTTTGCGAGCCTTATCTCCGTCGGGTGCATCAAACAAAGCGACCAATGACGGCACTCCCGCTTTTTGCGCCGCTTTAAGCCAAAACTCCCAGCCGAGCTGTTTAAACTTCCACGGCCAGTAGCACATTAAAAGGTCTGAAAAACCGTAAGGATTTTCGGCTCTCGGATTATTGCGGTACATTAAAAACTTATACGAAGCATTTAACTCTTCATTTGTTTTTTTTAAGACGGGAACCCACACCGATTTTTTACCGCCTTGAGTTTTTACAAAGCCTATTTTGTAAACAATGTCTTCAGGATATTTATTTCGTAAAGAATCGGGAACGATTTTACCTTGCGTATTTTCTTTCCACAAAACCTCGCTGAATGAATGGCCGTATTCTATTGCCGTTAAAAATTCTTTAACGTCCGTTTCCCAATTTAAATTGGCGGTTAAATTATCGCGGATAAATTCGTACACCTCATCGCTTGCGTTTCCCTGTTTAATTACGAACGGAAAACTTGTAACAATGTCTTTTCTAAGCCGTAAGTGGGAGCCTATTTTTGCGTCTAAAATCATTTCATCTACTGTTTTATAAAAACTTCCCTTATCCGCCAATAAATCGGCAGGGTTCGGCAGATAAGAAATAACCGACCAAAATTGATCCGGCTGTATAATCTCCATCGCTAATTCATGTTTCATTTATTCCTCCGAATAATTAAATCTATTTATATTTTCTTAGCATATTTCCCGTTATATGTTTCCTTTTCTTTTTACTTAAAATAGGTATAACGCGCCATGCTATTGCAAGCTGTCCGATTGGAAAAGGATCTTGATAACGGGACATAAAGCCGTTATCAAATAGTATTAAAATCTCCCCTTGCGGTTTTTGAGGAATTTTATGAAAGTCAAAATTCCATCCGTTTTCCGTTTCGTCGCTATCTATTTCCGGCAGATCAATAAGATAAGCCAATGAGTAGCTGTCTGCTCCGCAGTAAAACCGGTACTCTTTAAATTCATCATTTATTCTTTTTAGATGTTTAATGTCTTCAGCGTAATGAACATTTTTTTTCAATTCAATTAATGTATTTCCGCATATAATTTTTGAACCAACTTTTAACTCATCGGCATTCACCGCTGTATAAACTCTTGTTTTGTCAAATTTCATAATTTCATTTCTCCTCTTAAAAAATATTTTCTAACTAATTCCTAATTAACCTACCTCCTAAACCTGCTTAACGCAGCTTTAAGTCTTGTAGGGGCCGTTTGCAATTTAAATGCAAAAGCTTCGTTTGTTGTGTTTTGCGAAACTTCCCAAGCGTAATAACAAGCGTCCTGCAAATCGTCAAACTCCGACTTGGGATACATCGTTAATTGGTCAATCGTTTTATTGTGATTTTCTTTCCACTTAAAAAAGCCGTTTTCAATTAAAGGAGATAAAGATAAGATTCTTTCTTTTCCGATACCTCGTGTTGAAAGCCCTTTAATCGGTAAGTAAACGCTCTTTTGGGCGGCAGCTTCCATAATGTGCTTTTTATAAATCGACTGAAAACCTACCTCTTCAAAACCTATTAAAATAGGCTTATAAATTAAATACTTTTCAATTAGTTTATTTACCGCAGTATCAACGGAGCAGCACTCCGCCCATTCGTCAAGCTCGTACAGCTCCCCCGATTCCGCAATCCCTAAAACAAAAATTGCAAACTCGTCATGCTTTCCGGCAGACGGATCAACACCCATGTAAACACGCAAAGTGTTTATGTCCGCGTGCGTGTAGCGGATAAACCATTCAGGTTTAAAAATACGCTCCTCATCGCTTAAAGGCTCGTTCATGTATTCCGTGCTGAATGCCGCACTTCCTATCTCTCTTTTTTTTGTATTTAGCTTTTCGTCCGTCCAATAAGAAGCCCAAAGCGAAACCCCTTGCGGCGTAAAAGCTGCAAAGCGCAATCCTATCCAATTTATAAGTTCACCCGCGGCAATACGTTTTAATAAACGGCTCGGAACATCGTCTGAATGAAAAATAGTATTTATGATAATCGTAAAAACATCTTGACCGAGCGGCATTACCGCACGCAAAAACCACTGATATATTTTTTCCCTTTGGCTGAAAGTGCGGGCTGCCTCATCTTTTAAAATGTCATCACAAATAATTAAGTCCGGACGGTACTGCCTGAACTTAACGCCTCTTACTGCAGCCCCTGCACCGAAACCTTTAATTGCAGTTTCATTTTTTAATGTGATAAAATCGCTTTTCCAAACTTTACCTTCCATCGCTCCGAAGTCTTCAAAAATAAGATCGTTTCCCTCAATTTCGTCTTTTATACTTTGCAAAGCTCTGTTTGCCATATCCTGTGTAGCGCAAAATATACAGACAAAATTATTCTTTTTAAAAAGAATTCTCCAAAGAGGGAACGCCAATGCCCAGCGCGTGGATTTTGAAAATCCTCTGGGTTCTATATCTACAACAGCCTTCACCTTTTCGGACGGGATTAAATATGAATGATACTGCTCTTTGATAAGAGGCTTAATTTCTTCAATATGTTTTTGTGTAAGGCTTTGAGTGTTTGCAATATCTATTAAAGTTTTATGATAAGGAGCGGGCTCCGATGAAAAATAATGCGGCAAGTACGTTTTGCAAAAGTAAAAAAAATCGTTTTCGGCCTTTGCAAGACGTGCTTTTTTTTCGAGTAACTCTTTTGAATTGTCGCCGACAAGTTCGGTTAAAATATCGCTCATTATTTAACCTCAACCTTATCGATGATTACATAAAGCCTTTGTAAAAGATCGGTATCGCTTTTAATTGCGTTTTGCAATTCTTTTTTTATTTCTTCTTTTGCTTTTTCCAACGCCTTAATTGCCTTTGTACGGTAATTGGAAAGTTTTAATTGAGCTTCCGCAACACGGGCGGCGGATTGGAATAAATCGACAGGATCATCAAATTCCAAACTGTCTATAGTGCGTAAGTCTTTTGCGATAAGGCTTGTCATCTGCATAAGAACCGCCTCGCTCATTTCCGTTCCCGGATAATCCTTTAAAACTTCGGCCATTGCCTTTGCAGCTTCTATTGCTTTTTGCGTATCTTCAATTTCTTCCTTATGCGATTTTATTACACGGCGGATTCCCTCTCGGCTGATTGTTACCTTAAGTCCCAGTTCCTGAATTTTTTTATTGACTTCTTCGGTAACGTAGACTATCGTATTTTTGCCGCCGTCCCACTTGTCGATAATGAGTTCTACAAGACCGTGTTCCTGTGCCTTACTCTTAGCTCCCATACTGGCCGCCTTCCGATTACGGAATATTCACTCCTGCATCGCGTGCTATATTTCCCTCGATTAAGTCGATTCCTTTTGCAGTGATTTTAAACCAGCGCACAAAAGATCTCTCTTTATACGGATGTGGAACCTCTTTTTTTTCCGCATAGCCTTTTTCCGCTAAATATTCAAGCGACGATATAATGACATCAGGTTCGTTATAATCGTAAAATGCCCGTACAATAGCCTGTTCGGGGATTCCGTCAGGATATACGGTATGCAAAAAAGTAATAAGTTCGCCGCGTAAAAATGCCGTTTTTACTTTCATTTTTTCTCCTTCCAAATCTCAATTATTTTTTGCAGCGTTGTATTATTCTGAGCGATGATTAAATCCTGAACACGGTTTAATTCACTTCTCCAGCCGCCCATGTCTTTATAAAAATCATCTTTTTCAAGCTTATCCATTTTTAAAGCACCTATTTCCTTTCGGTGCACATCGATTTCTTTTTTCAGGTCGCAAATTGTTTTATTAAAATTTTCTTCAAGCCTGCTCAATCCGCTTGATAAACTTTCTTTAAACTCGTTTGACCGCTTTGCATCTTCGGCAGCATTTTTTGTCTGCTGCTTAAAAAGATACGAAATAACAAAAGCGATAATCGTAGTTATCGCTGTAGGCCCCCAGTCTTTTGCTGCAATAATCAGTTGTTCAAATCCCATACTTATCGCCTTATTTGAGCTAAGCCGAACCCCAATGCAGTGCCGCCTATAATGCAGACCGGAACTGTCCACCACGGCACCGCCGCTTTTGCCTCATATTCCTGCAGCGTTTTTTGTAATTCTTCCGATAACGCCTTGTAATACTCTTTATCGGGAGCGGCCGCAAGTAATCCCTGCTTATATCCTTCAAAAAAAGCGGCATCAATTCCTTTGTTTGTTTCTTCCAGCGTTATAGCAAGAAGCTTTTCCACTTCTTCTTTGCTATAAACCGCTTTGCCTAATTCGATTTTGAATTGCTTCTGCGGTATCCTGTTTAATATCTTCGGCGATTGCGTGTAACTCATCGGCATTATCAGCAGTATCAACAAGCATAGAGCCGTCAGTGTTTTTAATGGTTTCAAAACATTCCGCCTTTTTAGAGTCGGCTTTATTAAGCCGCTGTTTTTTCTTTCTGTATGCGGTAATCCGTTTTCCCGTACACAGCCAAACCAAAAAACCGGCGGCGGCCGATAGAAAAACGGCAGCCGCCTTAAAAATCAATTTAAGTTTTTTCGATAACCGCATTTTGTATCTTTTTGAGTAATGTTTCATAAAAAAATACGCTTATCCCGAAAATAGCCGCCCACCAAAACCACACTTCACGCGGGGCAAAAAAAGCTCCGTACCAAAGCAGGAATGAAAAAAAGGCGGAAAACAAAAAAGGTATCCACACCCGATACCCTTTTAAACGGTCTTTTCTGTCGAGCCGTTTTACAAGCTCGGTGAAAAGTACCGTCAAAAATGCCGCGATTACGACAAACAGCGGTAACAAGTTAAAAAGTTCGCTCATACAAACTCCTTACGGTATCGATCTATGCGATACCTATCAAATATGTTTCAACGGCCGCTTTGAACCGTGTCCATGCGGCCTCGTTGTCTACAAAAAATTTCGGGCATTCTTTTCCGGTAACATCAAAGTGCCTGTACACATCTGTTTGCGGGTTTAAATTAAACTGCTTCAATAAAGTTGCCGTAAGTTCTACCGACGCAGCATATGTTTCCTCATTAAATCTGCCCGACCAATCAGGATGGCATAATTCAATTCCTATCGTGCAGTTATTAGGATATGTACTTAAT
Source organism: Treponema sp. HNW (assembly GCF_050320395.1). Classification (GTDB taxonomy): domain Bacteria; phylum Spirochaetota; class Spirochaetia; order Treponematales; family Treponemataceae; genus Treponema_C. Next base: position 2,191,601 of record NZ_CP144459.1, on the reverse strand, counting down.
TTTTCACTTATTCCGGCTCGGTACGAAACGGCACCGACATGATATGCCGTTTCATTCACGGGAAGACATTGAATAACTTCCCCGTTTAAGCCGACTATAAAATGAGCCGAAGCATAACGGGCATTATCCGTCTGCCGTTGTTTCTTTAAGCCTTCAAAATAGTTCCGGGTTGCCTGTGCGCTTGATCCCGGATTGGCAACCCAGTGAATAACGATACCGCGCACACCTCCGGCAAGAAGCCGCCCGCAGCGTGAAAATGAATTACCTGTTAATAATTGCCGTTCTATGGTCATACCGTAAAAGTACCACGTTACGCTGCCGGTAAACGGAGAGCTGCATAAAAAAAACGCCCCGCAAAACGGAGCGTTCAAAATGTGTTTAAAAATATGCTATGCGGCAAAATCGAACTCAAGCTGTGCTATAGCGTTTCGTTCGTTTTGCAAAATACGGCAAGGTCGCTTTTGAGGATGTTCCACGTGTTGCCGTCCGCATGAAAGGCTTTGAGCCGTCCTGCATATATCAGACGATATATGGTCGCCTCGCTTAATCGCAGAAATCGTGCCGTTTCTGTAACGCCCAATATCGTCGGCAAATTCTCCAATTCGCGTTCTAATCCGCGTATCTCCGCCATAGTGCTGTGCTATCTCCTCTTCGGTTATCCTGATACTTTGTCCGATTTTAAGACCGACAAGTATATACCGCTCAAGAAGATAATATACCTGCCGTACCGTTACTGTGCGCTTTTCGATTCGGCTCATAATAAATGCCGTTTCCGTCGGTGTTAATAACATAGTTTTCCTCCCGTTAATCCCGATAATCGGGGTTATATCCTGCCTTTGATGTTATATCGCGTAAGGCAAGGATAAGTTTGGTCGCCTGTTTTTTCGGCGTAAAGCGTAAATCATCAACACCGGTTATGCGCTTAAGCATACGGCGTAAACTCGCCTCGTCTTTTATGCGGCTTGCAAGATGCCACAGTCCGCGTATGTAATACTCCTGTCGTGCACTAATCCAATCGGGATTACGTTCCTGTTGCGGGGCAACCGATATTTTCCGGTGCGGAATAAATCCCAATCTGCGATAAGCTGACATAACCGCATAGTACTGGCTCCATGACTGTATGTCTTTTGCCGATTCTACTCCGGCTGCTCCAACCAACAAACAGCGGTATTCTTCGTCAGTTTGCCCCGTTTTATTTTTTGCCGTATGTATCAATTTAATCCACTGCTGCATAATGCCCCCTTGTCCGCCGGATCACGACATCCGGATCCGATCCGGCGGTATTGTTTTAACAGGATTGACCTATCTGTCTAAGATAAGTACACTTTATCCGTCGGTTAGGCGGCTCCTTTTACCGCATGTGCAATGCAAGCTTCGGAAGCTTTAACATAAAAGGATTCTTGCCCCGTAATTCGGTTGCAGCCGAATTGTGCAAGCTGCTCATCGCTGAACCCTTTGAGCGCCGCTTTAACCGGCTCTTTTTTAATCTTTATGCAGTGGCTGAATCCCGCTTTTTCCAACAGTTCGGCAGTTTCTTTGGACACTTCAATACTGTCGGGGCTTTGCCGATAGCCGATTGTACCGTTTGTAAACTCGCGGGATTTTTTGCCGTCGGCGTAAACCTCTGCGCGGTGTACATCGGAATAGGCTTTGATTTTTTCGATAAGCTCTTCACGTTCGGCAATCATACTGCGCGAAGTATTTTCGGCTTCTGCCGTTGCCTTGTTGATGATTTCCTGTGCTTTGTTGTCGGCTTCGGAAATTCCGCGCTCCAGTTCTGCGATACGATGCAAGGCATCTTCAATCTGGTCGATGGTTTTAATCGATTTCATTTTTCCCTCCTATGATTCGATTATGCGGCAGGTGGCAACCTGCCGTCCTTATGCTCCAAATAAAATTCATTTTTGATAATTTGGCGCGTTTCAAACACCAAATTCCTGATTTCCATACAGCAGTCACGTGCATCTTTTTGCAGGATGCCGTCAACCGCCGTGTTTTCGATTCGCTGCAATTTTTCTTCCAGCAAGCTGTATGCATTGTCGGACACTTTCATTTTTGTTCCTCCTTCACGTCAAAAAGGTACATCCATAGGATTGCCGTTATCTTCATCACCGAAGAATTTTTTTACTTCTTTTTTGGCAATCTCTGTCAATCTTACTCTTACTTCGGTGGCGGTTTCTCCGTTTTCAAGACTGGCTTCGAGCTGTATTCCATACCGTTTATTTTCATAATTTCCGAAAGTCCGCAATTCCGAGTAAGTTACTCCAACGTTATTTATTTTCATTTTTGCCCCTCCTTTTTTAACGCTTCCAACAGCACGGTGCGAACTGGCTCAACCGGAGTACCTAATTCTTCCGATATAGCTTTTGTAATATCATCAAAAATTTGCCTGAGTCCTTCCAATAGTTCCGCTCCGGTACCTTTCGCGCGAACCTCGGTATGAATGCCTTTCCCTTTTACCGTCGCAGTCCAAGTAATTTTTGCCTGTACTTTCATTTTTGCTCCTCCATTTTACAAAAAGCTTCTTCAAGTCTTTGAAGATCGCCTTCGTTCACGCCGCAGCGTTCGGCTTCAGCGCGGTCTATACCGGCGCTTTCCAATATTGAGATAACCGTATCTATTGCGTTATTCATGTCTTCTTCCATGATTTGACCGCAGGCGATACAGATTCCCCGCGCAAGAATTTTATAATTATAGTCTTGCTTGACCTTCTCAAAAGCGGTAACGGCTTCGTAAAAGCCTTTGATTGAAGAAAACTGTACGGCCATTGCTTTTGTTTTTGCCTCTCCGGTTTTCCCGTTAAGCCAATTTTCAATTAAATCAACCGTAAAATACGGATGATTAAACAATGTGATGATTCCCTCTTGTGTTTTTGTTAATTTACTCATACCGCCCTCCTTTTTTCAGCCTGTTCTACAGCCATAAAATACTTTTCACTTTCCTTTTGAATACCCTTTAAAAGGTCGTCATACGCAACCTTTAACCCCGTATCTTCGGGCACTTCCGTGCATAATTGCGCAAACCTGATACCGTGAGCAATCCCGCGCTTAAACAGCCATACTTCCGTTCCTGCTGTGTGAAAGCGATATTCTTCAAGTCTTATGCCCGAAGCGGTTCCGCTGTTAAACATATCCTCAACATCAAACTCAAGCTGCAGATTATCGTCTCCGGCATATTCAACCCGCTTTGCATCATGCTTTTGCTGTTCGCTCTTTCCGGATATCAAACCGAGTGCATCGCTTACGGTAAGATTTTCCATTAAACCGGGATTATTCATAAAGTGCTTGTATACCTTTATGGATGTGCGTATTGTACGCTCGCTTATACCCAGCGCTTCGGCAATAAGACTTGTTTTAACCTGCCGTATTTTGCAATTAAGCAGCCGGTCAAACAAAAAACCTCCTGCATCAAAATAGCGTTGTACGGCGGTTTTTGTTTGCTCATGGATTTTTTTTGCGCATACACTGATTTCTTCATAGAGGTCAAACAGATGCCTGCGCTCTTCTGCGGTACAAAAAACAACCCCGTCAATTACCGTATCTTTTTTGCTTGCCTTCATTTTTGAAAACTCGATAATATCGGTATTTTTCACACCTTACCTCCAGTTACGCCGTATAATCAGTTGCGAGGCCATTTCAACCGTTTCCAAGTCGATTTTATCCAGTTTGTTCAAAGCCAACATGTGCTGCGATCTTTCTATGATTTTTACAAATTGCCGTATATCGCTTTTTGCGATTGCATAGATGGCATCGATAATTTCATGTTCGACATCGGGCCAAACCGAACGTGTTATAAAAGCGGCATCCTTTTTAGTAAGACCGCTTAACTGCAGGCACACTCCCACGCGGCTTTCAAGCTGACGATGGTCGTTTTTTAAGTTTTGTATAATGCCTCTCAATCTGGGAAGCCCTATCAAAACCAATCCCGACTGTCCCAAGTCGTAGACAATACGGCGGGCAAACTCAAGCGCATCGGCTTTTAAATAATCCGCCTCATCCAAAATAACCACCATATTCCGATCCGCAAGAGCCGCGGCAATATTTTGTACCAGCGTATTAAACGGCTGACGCACGGTATCCAGCGATAACTGTTTGGCAAGTTCGGTTACCAGCATTTTACGGTTCATCCCCGATATAACCGGAATCAAAATTGCCGTGCGCTCGTTATGGGCTTCATACCATTTTGCCGCCGTTGTCTTTCCGCTTCCGGCATCGGCGATAATAAGGGCAATATCTTTTTCCGCATGCGTTATCTCAATTGCCTTAACAATGTGCAGTAAGTCTTCCGTTTCAAGTACGGGAACTTTTTTACGCGCATGAGCCTGTTCCGTTCGTGCAATCCACTTGAGTATGCCCTCTTCAAGTTTTGCAACATCTCCGTTGTACGTGCCCGCCCGATACGCCGATAACACAGCCCCCGAATACCCTATTTCTTTGGCTGCGGCGTTTTGACTGATGGAAAACTTTTCCATAGTCGTTTCCAAGCGTTCTTTTAACTGCTGATTCATACAATACCTCCTGTTGTGTTTTAGCCGGCGCTTATATCCGGCATGTAATCTTCAGCCGATTCTTCAAAAATGCTTTTATACTTTTTCGATTTTTTCGGTTTTTCGGTATGTTCCGCTTCATTGTATATTCCTTCAACCGCTGCGGTATTTACCGATAAAACCTCGTCTATATCCGGCAAACGGTTTTGACTGTACATATTGGCGGCAATAGAAACCATCGTGCGCTGATCCTCACCGATCTCGACTTCCGATATACCGATTTCCGCCGCTTTTTTAAATCCGAGTTTTCGTGCGGCTTCCAAACGCTCAATAGATTTTTGGTAATCCGCCTGTTCCATAAAATAGTTGCCTTCACATTCGCAGATGTACTTACCGTCAAGGGTATATACCAAAGCCTTATTGTCAAAAACCAAAGAGGAACGTACAATCACCTTCGTACCGTAATGGATTAAAAGATCGGGATGCCAATAGTTTATGCCGTTCACCGTAAATCCGTTGCGCTTAACCTGCCGTATCTCGCCGCGGCATAAGGCTGCTTGCAAAACCGCTTTATCGGCCTTGCGCACATTCTCCGGTAAAAAACGCTCAAATGCTTGCGTTCTGGTCATACCCTTTGTTCCCTTTGCCTGTGTAATCATACGGTCATTAATGTATTCAACCATTGCATTACAGGCCGTTACAAAGTCATCCCATTTCGGTATGTCATCACGTTTTGCCATACCGTTAATCGAGCGGAACATAAGCTGCGCTTCTTCCGGCCGTGTGCGGCTGTCGCTTCCGACATAGCTTCCCATATCTTTGGAAAGATATTCTCCCAAAATGCGGAAATACCGCTCCTGCCGTCCCTTCGATTTACCGTTATATACACGCGTAAACTGCACCGCCGAACCGACCGCATAAAATATCCCCGAAAACTTTACTTCCGTTTCTTCTTCCGTACAGTCGTCCAGTTTGATTTTTATGCGCTCAATCGAGCCGTTTAAAAGCTTTGAATGATAATCTTTGCCGTTGTCGAACAGTACCGTAACGGGAATCCCGTAGCGGTAACAAGTCATGTAATAGGCAACGATAATCGACAAGCTTGAGGGTGTAACACACGGGCACCAACCGAGCACCTTGCCGCTTCGGTAATCCTGAAACGTTGTAATCCACGGCCGTATAAGGCGGCCCTGATACATCACAATACAATCAAGACAATGGTGATCCGAAACAACCACATCAAGCGAATGATAACGGAATATATCCTGCTCCATATACGGCAGACAGCCGTTTTCAAAGCGCGACTTTCCTAAGCGGTAAAAATCGCGTACCAACGGCGGAATGGTTTGTAAAAACCGTAGCGCCGTCTGATACGAACAACTGCTGAACGGTACGCACTCCTGCATTTGCCTGAATGCGTGTGAAGCGGTCGGCTGTGTCGATTTAAGCCAAAAGGCCGCCAATAAATCACGCTCGGTTTGTGTTAATGTTTCGCCTGCACCCAAACGGCTCATGCCGTAACGGGGAACCAACGCATTTACGCCCTGTTCGGAAAAATCCTTACACCAGCGGTAAAATGTTTTAAGCGATACCTCTCCAAGCCGCTTGTAAATCTCACCTGAACTGTCCGCATTGTATGCATCGATGTAATCCTGCTTACGCAGTCCGGATTGTTTCCATGCATAAATAAGAGCGCTTTTCCATGTCGCCTTTTCCCTGGCTTCATCTCCTGCATGAATAAACGCCCCGCCGGTATCAAGCTCTGTGTGCGTATCGGTTTTATGCCCCGCAAGCGAAAAACGTATATCCAGCGGTAAACGGTTTTCTACAAACAAAAATGAATTTTGTTTTTGAACCATTGCCCAGTGTTCTTTTTTTGAGCGTTCAAGCACGGTTTTCCGTGAAACTCCCAACACACGGGCTATCGTATCGGTTTTTACCAACGCGCTCATGCCGCCGCCCCCCGTTCCTTTTTTTGTAACTCCAAAAGTTCTTTAGGCGTTCTTTGCGGAAAAAGATAGTTCCGGTCAACCTGTAAATATGCGGCAATGCGCTCTTCAAGCGAGGCCTGTAAGCGCCGGCCGTTAATGACATCACTCACACGAGGACGTTTTTCGTTGACGGCATAAGAAAGGTCTGTAATACTCATGCCGCGCCGGGCAAGTTCCACAAGCACCCGCCGCCGCCTCTCACCGTCAAAGGGATACGGCCGCTTTAATCCGTAAATATTCATGCTTTCCTCCAGTTGTTTGCCTATTTAAATTGACGCTTTCGCCGTCATTGGCCCCGCGATAAAAAGCAGCATTATTACGCTTTTTAGTTGCGCTTGTATGATCGACTGTTTCATAACCTTCCTTGTATAATTCAACAACATATTTATCTATTACTGCCAGCTGACTTTCTCTTCTATTTGCCCAAGAATAAAGCGCTCCGGCTTCCAGCATTCTTACATAAAGAGAAGTTGCCATACCTTCTTTATAAGAATCTCTATAAGGCTTTTTAGCATTCTTCCTTATATTTTGCTTTGCCATTCTGTCTACGGTTTTAACAAGGTATTGGTACATTTCTTTAGAGATGAATACATCCGTTTCGGAACCGTGAAAACGGACAACAGGCGAACCGTCGTCGGAAATAATTCTAACAACGGTACCGTTTATCCAAGCTACACCTGATCCTATTATCTGCTGCCAAAGCGGTCTTGATTTCAAACACTTGGTTTCTTCTGTGTATATATCGCAATCAAGATCGCTTAAACCGTTTTCTTCCATAAGTTTTCGAGCCTTTTCCAAAGCCGCCATCGCTTCGTTTTCGTTCGGACTTTTGGAAAGAGCCAATAACTTTTTAATCTTTTTCTTTATCTGTTCATTCATCCTTACACCTCCAACTCTTTGTCCGTATCCGCATCTAAATATTTTTTAGGCGTTCAGCTTTTACCCCTGCAAGAAAAGCTTTTACTAAATTCCTTTCCGCATAAACAACAAGAGCTTCATACAATTCGGCCGAACCTTCCGAATCAACAGAATACGGTTCAACAGGTCTGTGTTCGTAATATTCTTTCTTCCATTGTTCAAAATCATCATATATCTCATCTACAGCCTGAGTTTGTTGTGTTTGGGGAATTTCGGCCGCAAAGTCATATAAATGTAGTTTCTCTCCGGCACCGGGGTATCTTTGGGCAAGCCAAAAGCCATGCTCTCTTTTACAAACAAACCAAATGGCAGCTTCTTTTGAATCCTTATCCCACACAAACATCCATCGAGGATTTCCATCCCATTCGGTAACGGGTTTTAATTCTTGTTTGTCATAATTCATTTTCTTTACTCTTCTCCTGTTGTGTGTAATACACCATGCATGAAAAATGACCGTTTATTTCGTAATAGCCAACACTGAGAATCGTTATGGCATCCGAGATTTCTTTTGCAAGAAATTCATTCACCAAATTCTCAACGTGAGAAGCACAAAACCCCTCAAAAATCTTAATCTTTTTAACATACATATCAAAACCTCCGTTTGAATAATTCCAATTTCCAATTAATTATTCCTAATTTAGAATCTTTTCTATTAAAATCTTTTCTTTTTTTGAGAGTGCCTTATGACCTTGCCATTTATTTTGTAATTCTTTTTTTGATACAACCTTCCACGCAATTACCTTATCTGTTATGTCGATTCCGCAAAAATGGAAACCACAGCCCGAAAACAAAGCTTTGAACCAACAAGGCTTTTTACCTCTTTTAAAAATCCATACAATGCAATAGTCTTTTTTTAATGTTTTACATGGTGATATATCACCTGAAAATATTTGATTCATTTTCATGCCCTATTCCTCCATTGTGAAAAAATGCCGCTGCAAGTATTATCCCTTGCCGGATCGCCTGCGGCGTAGCGGCGAGTTACGACCTCAACAAACGGGTTACGGTGCCGCCGTCTCTTATCCCCCTTTCACGGCGAATCGAAAGGGTCTCTAATTTCCAATTACGAATTAATTATTCCTAATTAAATTCCTCCAATGCTTTGCCCGTATCCGCATCTAAAAAACGCATATAATAAATATCATCACTTGAAGCCCCCGCACTCTTTAAGAACTCTATCGCTTTTTCCTTGCTTTCAAATTCTTTTTCCGTCCCGTCCTCATTTAAAAGATATTCCAAAGGATTAAGCCCGATTCCTTCGATATGCCTTGCAACAATAATCATGTAAACCTCCTAACACGGCAATATCCGCTCTTGCCCCGTGCCGGAATCGAACCGGCGTTCCCTTACGGGGCGTACCGTTTGTTTATATTGGCAAAACAGCCGCACATCGGTATAAGCGGTTACGCTAAAAGTCGTTCTCTTAAAACGCTTTACTGTTTTGTCAGGCGGTATACCGCCGCTTTCAAGGTTCCCTGCCGTTCCTGCCCGTAGGCTTTTACGGCTTTGTAATCGGTCTTTTTTTGCCGATAATAGTTTGGTACGAAGCGTACCCATTTTTTGACTGTTCCGCTGTTTTTTGGGTACGTTTCGTACCAAACGTAATTTAAGTATATATTACGTTTTGCAATATGTCAATACAAAATGTAATAATTTATTACATTTTGTAATAAAAGGGAATGAGTATGGATATATGTATTAGATTTAAGACTTTTAGGGAATCATTAGGATTAGCACAAACAGAATTCGCAAAGCAATCTAAAATATCACAAACTGATATTAGTAATATTGAAAGAGGGGAGAGACAGCCTAGTAAAGCAAATATAATTCGTTTGGTGAAAACCTTTAATTTAAATGCAAGTTGGCTCCTTACAGGAGAAGGCACCCCCTTTTTACAGGAAACCACCGAAACGCAAGGTTCATTGCCGGCTAAAAACGGCAGTACAAAAATCCCGCTGCTACGTCAAACGGTATCCTGCGGCCCCGGACAAAACTGGGAAGAATCCGATGCTGTAGAAAGCTACATAGAACCGCTGGGAGCCTTTCCTTCTCTTGCAAATGCCCGCCCGTATGCGTTCCGTGTACGGGGTGTTTCAATGGCGGGTGTCGGTATTATGGACGGGGATATTGTATTGTTCGATGCCAATCCCTCGCAAAACCTCCGTGATGATATTTATGTCTTTGCGCTCGACGGAGAAGTATACTGTAAACTGTTAAGATTCGACCGTCTGAAAAAAGAGATCTATGTATACTCGGTTTTGAACAAAGATTTAACCGAAGCGGAACTGTTAAAAGTCATAAAACAGGACGATGCCGCATCGTCATCCGCCTTTCATTTGTTCGGCAGAGTACTGGCATGGATGCATGAAAATCGCCTTATGTACCGATAGCCTAAAAATGCCGCCGTTGCACCGTTTTGCTCTTCGGCGGCACATTATTCGGATTTTACAAAAAAGCCGCAAAAAGGTATTAAAAAACCGTTAAAAAGAGGAAAATATATAACTGTGTGTGATAAGAAACCACTAGAACTAAAGAAATAAGAAATTTACGAATGGAAGTAAATTACTACTTCATAAAAAACAACTTAAAGAGTATACTGATCATAAGAATTTTATGAACAGAACTTTATTCTTTCTGTATAATTTATTATCAAGGGGATAACTATGATTATATTGTTGTTTATCGGTTCTTTGTTGGTAGTTTTATTATTTATAGGCTATATTCTGACTAGTATTACAACAGCAAACACTACCCCGAAAGTGGAAACTAAAGAGGAACCCGGAGATAATGATTATGAATATAGCGTATCTCCTAATACTGCAACACGTAGATACTTTGAATTAACAGAAAAAGCCGGTGTATTATATCGCAATAAAAAATATTACGAATCGTTAAATTGTTGTTATCAAATTATTGCAAATATAGAAAATATAAAAAAAGAATTTTCAGACATTAAATACTGCAATAAAGATTTTATTTTCTACACCTTAATGAATCTATTTCAGATTGGGATTAACGACATTGGAGATAAAACATTCAAAGGTATATGCAGTTCCGATATTATTACAGAAGGCAGGCTAAAAGAAGATATAAAAAGTCAAATAGATTCTGAAATAAACTATAATATGAATGCGGATATTGTAAAAAATGTAATTCAATATTTTGGGAATTTGAATATATTGTCTGAGATAGAAATTTCTGATTACTTACAGGAGATAAACTTAACTCTGAAAAATAAAGAAAAATATCTTGCCGATAAAGAAAAAATTAACAAAGTTATATTTGATAGTTTAAAAAACGGTAAAATAAGACAGAAAGAAATATATAAATTATTACCTGGGCTCGACGGTAGATATATCCTGCCTTTTATAAAAGATTTAGAGAAACAAAAAATTATTGTACGAGAAAAAGAGGGAAAAGATTATTTTATATATTTAAAAAAATAATAAAAAGTCAACTAACCGATTTTTATACAACCCCGCCTTTGTGCGGGGCTTTTTATTTTAAACCGCCTTTAGCAGCGCTCCGTCCTCTTGCCCCGTAAACTCGTATGCTTACCTTATGAAAACGCGAATACGTGAAATTGCCCGCACGGGTATATTCGGCTCAACCGAACATCCGCAAACGGTAACGGAAAAAGACTTACAGGAAATCTGTGAATCCTTTTCGGACATGAACTCAAGCCCTATTATTTTAGGGCATAATTTTTCAGGCGAAAATCCGCGCTTCGGCGATGTTGTCGGCTTGGAATTAAAAGACGGCATCCTGTACGGCATAACGCAGGAACAGGATGCCCTTGCCGAAGCCGTAGAGCAGGGCTATTTCCCGGACCGCTCAATCGGTGCAAAGCGTTCGGCCGAAACGGGAAAACTGTATCTCCATCATGTAGCGTATCTGGGCGAAGAACCGCCTGCAATCAAAAATCTGAGAACATCAATTAAGGATTCTCTTGCCGCAATCGCGGCATCTGATATAACGGACGTGCAGATGCTGCCGTCTGTCAAAACCAAAGTCATCGCATTAAGCGATGACGGCATACCCGGTAAAGGAGGTTCCGCAGTGAATGAAGAGGAACTCAAAAAGAAAAACGAAGCTCTGGAAGCTGAAAATCAGACACTCAAAACAGAGCTTGAAAAAGCGAACCAAAGGGCTGCAGGCGGCTCATCGGAAGAAGCTCAAAAGCTTAAAGAGGAAAATGAAACTCTTAAAGCAAAGCTTGCGAAAATTGCGGAAAAATATCCGGAAGAAGAGTTGGCACTCTCGGATATAAATCCGCAGACAAAAGCGCTTATGGCCGAATTGCGCAAAAACAAGCGGGAAAACCTGCTTGCCCTGGCAAAAGAAAAACTTCCCCCGTGTGCGCACGGTGCCGTTTTATCCCTTGCCGATGCGCTTCCTGCAAGCGGTACTATTGCCCTTTCGGACGGTAAACAAACCACCCACTTCGATCTCTTAAAAGATGTTTTAAACGCTTTACCGGATCAAGTGTTGACGCAGGAAGTTATCGGACTGTCCGATCCGGCCGGAGAAAACGGCGCAAAGGCACCCGCAGCACCTCAATCAATGATGGGCTGTTTGTAATCCATATTGTAAGGAGTAAAAGATGTTTAAGGCAAATCTCGGCAGAATTACCATCAAGGATGAAAATATCCTCGCCGATGAAAAGTTTTTTACCGACACCATGCCGCTTAAAGACGGCATGCAAAATTTGTTTGCCGGTACCATTTTGAAAATGGGCGCCGGTGAAAAACTGGAACACCTTGAAGGTACAGGCTCGGAAGATCCGATTGCCGTGTTGAACGAAACCGTCAAAGGAGAAACAAAAGATACTTCTGCGGTCGTTATCGTTTTCGGCAGGGTTAACCGCGACAAGCTCACCTTCAAGGACGGCACCGCCGTTACCAACGCACAGGTCGAAGCGTTGCGTAAAAACGGTATCTATGCGACCAAAGGAGAAAAATAATTATGCCTCGTATTGAATCGACATTACAGTCGTTTTTTACGACAAAGCACCTTACCGATGTGCTTATATCGCTGCCCAAACCGCAAACGCCTATTAAGGATTTGCTGTTCCCCGAAAGCAAGCGCAAGCAAAAAACATCCTCGGTAATCGGAATCGCCGAAGTCGAAAACACAACGGGAGCCGTTCCGGTTGTTACCCGCGGATCGGCATCGTATCCGGTAAACGAAGGTAAAAAAGACATAAATGTCTTGCAGCCGGAAGGATTTAAGCCTTCGGTATTTTTGTCGGCAAAAGAAATCAACGATATGATTTCTACCGGAGAAACCGAAAGCATCAATGCAAAGCTCAACGAAACCGTTGAAACCTTGCGCGACCGCATTTCGGTGTCTACCGAGATTTTGTGCGCGCAAGCTCTTTCCGGAGAAATCTCCTATCCTGCCGCAACTGCAGGCGGTGCACTCGACACCTACAAGGTAAGTTTGGGTAAGCCCCAAAAAATGACCGATACGGATATCACCGGCAAAGACATTGCGGTGTTACAGACGAACCTTGAGCAGCACTTTTTGGAGCAGCGCAAAACCGGCTGTACAACCGATGTCCGCTATTTGGTCGGAACCGATGTGTATTCGGCAATTATCGGTATGATTGCCGCTTCCTCGTCCCCCAATATCCCCGTCCAGTGGACGGATTACGGGTGCATCTTGTTCGGCAAATACAAGCTTATGCCTATAAGCGCAACCTATGCCGTCCCCGGATCAAGCACCTTAACCGATGTCGTCTCTGCAAAATCGATCCAAACAATCGACCTTGCAAACCCCGGCACCCTCTTTTATCTTGCGCTGGACGATTTCGATGCAGGCTTAAAACCCCTGCCGTTTTTTGCCAAACAGGTGGAAAGCAAAGATCCGTCCGGATACAAAATTATCGGTATGAGTAAACCGCTTCCCGCTCTTGCGGTAAGTAAAACGGTTATTCGTAAATATTTAGCCTAAAGATTTCGGAGACAACAGGTATGGACTATCTTGACAGTTTACCGGTAAGCCCTGCCGGGCAGCCTCCTTCCGGCACAGCCGGAACACAAGAGAATACTGCCGTTGTCTCCGTTTCCGATATTAAAGATTTTATCAGTCCCAAGCTCTACGGCGAATTAAGCTGGGACGAAAACCGCAGCGCGGATGAAGTAACGCTTGACTGTATCGAAAAAGCAACAGCTTTGGCGGAAACCATGCTGCTCCTCGTGGACGAAAAATTAAACAAATACAGTAAAACGCAAAGCGAAATTATCAAAACGTTAACCGTCTATGAATTGTATTTGTACAACGGCGACCGTTACAGAGCAAAAGGCTACATGGAAAAAGCGGAACGGCTTATCAGCGACCGTTACCGTTCGGTTCAAAAAGAACGGGAAGTATTAATTCCTTTTATCGCTCATTCAAAAGCAAAAAAGGGGTAGTACATGCAGGTAAAAATCGAAATTGAAGAACACGTAAAAAAAAGCTTTTTCAATAAAATTGCAAACCGCAAACCCTTAATGAAAGAGATTTCGCTTATGGCGTTATCGGCCATTCAAAAGAATATCGAAAGCGGTATAAAGCCCGATAATGCGCCCTTAACAAAGGCGGTAAAAGATGGCAACAACACACTTAAAGATATAGGAACATTGAGGAGAAGCCTTACGGCACGCAGCACGGAAACCGAGGCGGTAGTCGGAACGAATGTACCCTATGCACATATTCATAACCCCGAAGACGGAAGAACGAAAACCGTAATCCGCCCTAAAGGAGCAAAATTCTTATGTCTGCCCGCAAGTGCCTATACACGTACACTGTATCGTACTTACGGTTGGTCGGCTGCCGAAGTCATTGCGGGGCTTCAAAGAAGCGGGTGCGCGGTTTACCGCCCGTACAAAAGAGGTACACGTGTACGCGCCAATGTCATTATGGCAAAAAAAGAAGGAGAAAACGCTTTTGCTCTTTTCATCTTAAAAAAAAGCATAACGGTTCCGGCCCGCCCCTTTATGTTCCTGCCTAATGATGTCATGGCGGCAATCGAAAAGCGCATAGGAGCATATTATGAAGCTTAAACTCCTTGAAGCCGTCAAAGCATACGCCGCACACTTACAAACACAAACGGGAACGCAGGCTGTAATAATGCCGTCCTTGTTAAAAAGCGAAAAGTTTCATGTGGAGCTAAACCTTTTACCGCACCCTGTGATAGTCGGGAACGGCAGAACACGCCTAAGACTTAGGGCAACCGTCTACGCCGAAATCCCTGCAAGCGATCCGGGCATAAACGACTGCTTAAGCCGCTCGGTTTCTTTGGCACACTTTTTTGACCAAGCCGAAGGTTTTACTATCCGCGAAAAAACAAACGAAGAAAGTGCCGTATACGGCATAGCCTACCATACGGCACTCAGAGAAGATGACGACCTTTTTTCCGACTTACAGGAAACCGAAGAACGCTCATTTTCATATAACGAAAGTTGGCTTGTCCAATTGGAATTCAATTCGGACGAGTTCATATAAGAATTTATTTTAAAGGAGTAAAAGATGGACTTAACCGCATCAAAAAATCCGAACAGCATGGTTTTGGCAAGTGCAAAAATCGAGCTGTCCAAAGAAAAAATCGATGTAGACAAGGTCAAAAAAACGTGGAGTTTAAAAGACCTTGAAGATTTGGGGCTTGCCCGCGGTATTAAAATATCGTTTTCAGCCAGTAAAATCGATGTTAAAGCCGACAACGGCACCGTCCCGCTCAAGGGACAAACCGATGTAAAGGCAAAAGTCGAATTCAGTTTGCTGGAACGGCACTTACCGCTTTTGGGAAAAGTTATGCACGGTCTTGTAACCGTTACCACCGTACCGGCGGAAAAACACAAAGAAACCGACACCAAAGCTGCCAATACTGCCGAAAAAGACAAGCACTACGATTTTGTCTATGCCAATTATGACGGTGCAAAACCTGAAAACATCGTCATCAAACAGGGCAGCAAAACCCTCGCCGTTACAGCCGATTATACGGTCGACCGGGGAAGCGGCGGAATGTGGGGCTATACCTTTACCGCAGGCGGACAATTTGATGCGTCCAAAGCCGTAACGGTCGAATATGAAGTTGCCCGCCTTAAGTCTTACAGTCTGGGTAAAGGCTCAGGCGGCGTAGTACAGCCCATATCGATGCGTTTAACCAACAAACGCAAAACCGAAGACGGCAGAACCATCAGCCGCACCTTCGAGTTCCCGTACGGCTTCTACGATGCCGAAGACAGTATCACGCTCAAATCAAAAAACGATACGGACAACGTTGCCGAAGTGCCTATGGCATTCGAGTTTTCCCCGCATCCGGATTTAATTCTCGATCCTGAACTGGAAGCTTTCAGTTTGTACCGCGAAGGTCAGGAAGTGTAAAGAAATAAATACAGGCTGCCTTAAAAATACAATCTTTTAAGGCAGCCTTTTAGGAGGTTTTATAATGAATAACAATTTTACCAATTTGGACACATTACGGGCAGAAAGTGAAAAGGTACAATTCTTGGGCGAAGAATTTGAAGTCGGCTATATACCGTCCGGTTTGTCGATTCCGCTTTTGGAAACCTATAACAAATCGATTGAAGAGCAAAAGACGGACGAAAGCCCTAAAAAACTGCTTGAAGACAACGTAAAAGCCGTCTCCCTTTTTTGCTCATTTTATAACGAAAATTTTACAGCTGATTACCTGCTTAAAAATGCGAGCAACAGTCAAATAATCGCCATGTATCAGATAATCGTTACGGCTATTATCCGTAATCTCGGTAATGTTGAAACGGATGAAACAGGCGGCAATGAAAAAAAAACGACTGGGGAAATCTTATAGATCAGGCACTCCTTTTATATCATATAAGTGAAAAAGAAATCCTTTTAAACTGGTCGCTTGAAACACTGTTAAAAAAGGTTAAAAACGGGTTTGACTTTATCCTTATGCAAAAGGGAATCGTCAAAGAGCATGAAACGGAACATATAAGCGATCAGGCTCTGGTCGCTTTATATCAATAAAGAGGTTATAATGGCAGCGGCGAGGGAACTTGTTTTTAAGATAATCGGAGATGCCGACCGGCTTAAAAAAGCGGTCGACGAATCCAATAAAAAACTTGACGATTTTACAAAAAAAACAAAGGATGCCAATGCACTGTTCGGCACGGCTGCAAAACAGGCGGCAGTCGCAACCGCCGCTATAGCCGCACTGGGAGCTGCGGCGGCAAAACTTGCCGTCGAGTTTAATAAGGGTTTCGGCGCCGTACAAACCCTTATTCCCGGTGCAACCGAACGCATACGGGAACTGCAAAAAAATGTACTTGAACTGTCCCCCGCTGTCGGTAAAACAACCAAAGATTTAACCGACGGTTTATACGAAGTAATTTCTGCCTTCGGCGATTCTGCCGACAGTGCAAAACATTTAGAGCTTGCAGCAAAAGGAGCAACAGCAGGCGGCGCAACAACCAAAGACGCCATATCGCTTTTATCCGCCGTAACCAAAGCCTACGGGGATACGACAAATGCCGCACAAAAAAAAGTATCAGACCTAGCCTTTACAACGGTCAAACTCGGACAGACAAACTTTCCCGAACTTGCCGTGTCAATGCAGCGCGTAACATCAATGAGCAAAACGCTGGGTGTAACACAGGAAGAAATGTTTGCAGTCTTTTCTTCCGGTACCGGTGTTATCGGAGGGGCTGCCGAAGTTGCAACAAAACTGTCGGCGGTGTATACGGAATTACAAAAACCGCAAGACCGCCTGCTTGCAGCCTTTGAAGAACTGGGTGTAAAGACGGGAAACGAACTGATAGAACGCTTCGGCGGTTTTGCCGGTGCAATGCAGGCACTTAAAAGTGTCGCCGAAAAAACGGGAGAACCCATAAGCAATTTGTTCGGTTCGGCTCAGGCGGGAAAGCTCGCCCTCTATGCTGCAGGGGAAGGAGCTGCAAAGTTTAAAAGCGACTTGACCGCCATGCAGGAATCAATCGGAGCGACAGATCAAGCCTTTAAAGACGCAACTGTCGGAGGCCCGAACGCCTTCGGTTTTCAACTGCAGCAGGCCCGCTTGAATGTTGAAGCTTTTGCGACAAAGATAGGACAAGAACTGATTCCGAGCCTGCAAAACCTTTTAACTCCCGCTTTTAAATTTGCCGAAGTCTTAAAGAATCTGAATGAAGACCAACTGCAGCTTATCGTTTCAGCCGGTAAAATACTCATTACGGCAACAGCGCTTGCAACAGCCCTTTTTACACTGGGTAAAGGGATCATCGCCGCGCGAAAAGCCGCCCTTGCATTGGAAGCAACCTTTCGTGTTATCGGCTTAACAAATCCCTTTGTGCTTGCCATAGCAGGAGCTGCAGCAGCGGTTGTTGCACTCAAAGAAGTTGCCGCATGGGCCGACCGTGTTGCGGAAAAGCAGCACAAAGCCCGCCTTGCAGGACTCGATGCCTCTACAGCTGAAAGCGTCCGAGCCCAAAGAATATCGGAGCTTGCGCAAGCATATGCAACGCTTAACGAAAAAGAAAAACTGACCAATGCCGAAAGCCTTAAAATGAAAGAGCTGGTAAAAGAAATCAATGAGATTATCGGCTCCGGGTTTTTAACGACACATGAGGCAAGCGGCAAAACAACGATAGACGAAGACAATGCCGTTGTAAAAGCACGAAAAGTTGCACAAGAAAAAAAAGAAGAACTCGAATATAAAAAGAAAGCGCTGGAGCAACTGCTGCAGGCAGGAGAGGAATTACAAAAACGGCAAAGCGAAGTCGGGAAACGCGCTGCACGGGATACCGGCGATACATTGCAAAAGTATGATCTGTTGCCGCAGTCGATAAAAAATATAAAAAAAACGCAAGAGGCGGTAGAGCAATTACAAGCGGAAGCGGAAAAATTAAAAGCAAACATCAGCGAAACCGAAAAAGGCATTGCCGCTTTAATGGATTTTAGCCAAAAGGACTTTACTCCGAATGCGGAACCGGAAGCAAAAAACGACGAAACGGGAAAAGATGAAAAGGCCCCTGATAATTCACAAGCGAAACGGCTTGCCCATTTGCAAAAAGAATTCGCCATAGAAAAACAGCTTTTAAAAGATCGAAAATTGTCTACCCAAGAAGAACAAGCCGAACTTACAAAAATTGAAGAATCGTTTTATAAAAAACGTCTGGAACTTTTAAAAACCTTTCATAAAGAAAATACCACCCAAACACTCGAAGAAAACGGCAAAGGAGTCCTTACATTTGAACAATCACTTGCAAAAGCCGTCGGCGAATCGGGGCAGTCAATAAAGACGGAAACACAAAACACCTATGCAGCCCTTGATACCTTAGCTGAAGCAAAACACAAAAAAGAGCTGGATCGTATAAACAGCATCACGGAGACGACTAAAAAACAAATAGACGATGAAATTGCATTAAAAGAAAAACTCGGTCAATACACCGGCAACAAAAAAGAAATAGAGCGCACAAAAACACTCGAAAAACAAAAAGCCTTATTAAAAAAACAAAACGAACTCATGGAAGAGTACTTGCGCCTGTCGGAAAGCGGCTCCGAAAAAGATAAAGAAAAAGCCGCAGCAACGTTACAGCAAGCAAAGAATTTGGGAAAAGCCTCTGCCGAGGCAGGTAAGGAACTTGAAAGCTCTTTTGCGACAGCCGCCGGTAAGATTGCAGGAATAATGCAGCAAATCGGTAGTATTATCACCGATACCATGCACGGCATTGCCGACATTGCAAAGACACTCATAAGCCAAAAAGAAACCAGACGCCAGCAGGAAACGGCCGAAACGCTTGCCTCAATAAATCGTGAGCGTAATCAAAAACTGCTCGAAATTGACAACGAACTGTCGGACATGCGTGAACAAAAACAAATAGAAGATGCCGAACGTGAAGAACAACGGCGCGAAGAAGAATATGAAAAAAAAATTGCCGAAACGGAGAGAAACCTTGCCGAACTTGATGCGGGCATACAGCAGGAAACAAACATCATAAAGCTGCGTGAACTGGAAAAGCAAGCCGAAGCCGAACGCAAAAAAAAGGCCGAAGAGGCGGCTCGCAAAAAAGCTGAGGATGAAAAGAAAAAACGGGATAAAGAAGCACGTCAACAGGAAATAGCTCTTTTAAATGCGCGGTCGGCAGCGGAACACGAGTTTGCCGTGGCTCGTATTCAAACGGAAAATGCCTCCGGAGAGGCATCGGCAAAAGCTGCCCAAGAAGCAGCGAAATGGGAAAAGGCTCAAAGCGTTTTGAGCTTATCTATAAAAGCGGCAGTGGAAACTGCCAACGCTGTCGCCCGTTTTGCAATCCCCGATCCGATAGGCGGGGCTGCACATACTGCTGCAGCTGTAATGGCGGGAATACAAGCTGCTGTTGTTGCTCAAAAGCCATTACCGCCTGATTATATCAAACAGCCTTTACCGCCGGCCCCGCGCCCGATAAAGTTTGCGCAAGGCGGTATTGTCATGCCCTCAACTTCCGGCACTCCTATCGGTTTACCCGGCGGAAACCCCGGTCTTGTTGCCGAAGCGGGCTTACCCGAATTGATACTGCCTATCAATGCACCCAACCTTGAACGCATATTCCGTGCTGCAGGCGTACAAAATAACGCTGCCCAAAATCAATTTAGCTACGCTCCGTCTTATAGCCTTACCTTCTCGCATAATATTGAGGACAGTGCCGATGTTGTACTGGATGTGCTCAGAAGCCATGACCGTGAATTATTTTCGGTCATGGAAAAAGCCCGGCAAAATTGGTTTGTGGAATAGATATGACTGAAACGGAATACAAAGACGGATTTTATCCCGATGATTTTATTGAAATAGAAAACACCTTTCTCCCCTTACCCAAAGGATTTTCTCTTGAAATTGCACAACAGGAAATTGCCTCAACATTTACTACTGTAGACGGGCACAAACGTAAAGATATTATACGTCAATATGAATCGGCTGCTATCAAATATGAGTTCCTTACGGAAAAAGACTTTCAAACAATTCTTGACATTATTACAGCCTTACAAAATGCCGCATACGGTATAGAAAAAAAATTGTATATAAAAAAACAATCGATACCTTCCGTTGCCGGCAGCGATTTTAAAAATCATTTTAAAGCAATAACAATAGACCTTGTAAAGCCGATTAAATACGCATTTAAAACCCGTAAAAACGGCTTATTTATCTACAGCGGAATAACCGTAAACTTAAACTAAGGAATCGTCTATGCTAAAATCCGACCTTTTAAATATCATTGCAGACCTGAAAAACCGCCGCCCCGAATCCATCGGTAACGATGATCCTATCACCGACCAAAATTACAACAACATCGTTTTCTCGCTTGCAAAAATAACCGAAGCTTTGGAACTTATCAATAAAGCCGATCCTAACATACCGCCTGTCGGCAGTAAATATGTCCGCTTTCCCGGAGATCCGGAACCGCATGAACGTTACCCGCACCCGACGGCACAATGGAAAAACGTATCAAGCCGCTTTCCCGGCGACTTTTTGCGTATTGAAGGCGGTAATGCCGCAGTCTTTTCCGAAAACACCTCTGTTTCCTATACGGACGGAATAGGCAAAGAAGGCGGCGCTCAAATGGATGCCCTGCAGGAACATACGCATACATATCGTGTGCGAACGGGAGCTGCACGTAACGGTCCTGCCGGTTGGCGCTGTGCAGGAGATGGCAGTGAATATCCTCAATCGAGCGGTGCAAATAATACTCGAAAAACAAGCGAAACCCGTCCTAAAAATATAACCGTACAACTATGGGAGCGCGTAAAGTGAAACATGTACGCGATGCTGTTGAGCATGTAATCAGAGGTGATAACCGCAGCTACAACGCCTCCGTTATTTTTTCTTTCTTGTCCGTGCAAGCGGAAGCGGTGGAAATACAGTCCCCGAATGCCGTACGCGGCTGTGTCCCCGATCAAATAGTCTACCCGTATTTGTCGCATATCGAGGACAGAGCTTTTACGAATTTGCCAAAAAATCGCCGTGTATTTCCGCATGCTGAAATGATCCATGCAGACGGCCGCCGTCGTCGCGTAACGAAGCGCCCCTATGCGCGTATCGGCTATATCGGGAAAAAGGCCGACAATTTGGGGCTGGTAAGCGATACAATAACTCTTTATGTACCCAATATTGAAACCAAGCGCTTTACTCTTGTTACCAATCCCGACCGCATTATCGATAGTGCAGCCGTCATATTACAGGACAATCAAGGCACACCCATTGCGCAATATAACATAATCGGTAATACACGTTCGCGTCTTGACTTTGATGTACCTTGCCAAAATGTCTACAGAATTGTTCTTCATATTGAAAAACATACCCCGAACCGTAGAATATGGCTTGTCGCTTTTTACCCGGGGTTCGAGTTCAAAGTCGAAAATCAGGATATTATCAGCATTAAGCAATCCGTTAAAAAAACGGAAAATAAAGAAGCGTCCATCGGCCGGTTGTATATAAAATCGCTCGATGTAACACTCAACAACATTCTGCGAACATACGACAGCCAAAACAAGATCAGTCCCGTTTCCGGCTTTTTTAATTCAAATACCAGTATCAAGGCTCATCTCACTTTGAAACAAAAAAATACCGCTGACAATTTTATTTATAATTTCGGTACTTACTGGATAACCGATGTAAAAACCGAAGAAGCAAAACCGACCGTACACATAAAAGCTCAAGATTATGTGGGTGTCCATAAATCACAGTATCTTTCACTCGGGGTTTTTGATGATACCGATACAAAACACATGTTCGGCGAAACTGCCCGTGCGCTCGGTTTGTCGCCGCGCATTGATCCGAGCCTCGATAGGATAAAGCTCCATATGTTTTCTCTCAACGGAACGGCATCGGCACTGCTCAATAAGTTATGTGTGTTATCAAATGCTTTTTGTTCCGTTTCTTTGGACGGCACCGCACTTGAGGTAAAAAAGATAACGTCCCGGCATGGCGTTATCCGTTATCCGTGCCGCTATTTTAACCTAAACGAATATAACAGTTCCGCATCTGGAAACGCGGCAAGCAATTCCCCGAATATAATAAACCTTTCTTACACCAAAGACGAATATGAACAATCCTTTGTTGTCAAAAATAAAAAGATTGTGATGTATAAAGATATTCCGGTGCGGGAATACCCCGATAAATGGCTGTTGACTCCGCTCATTGACCGCATACCCGGGGCGGAACAGGAACCGAGTACGGTTTTGGAATTTGTACTTCCGGATAACTTTGCAGGAGTTGAATTTTCAGACGGATATGTAACTACCATACGCGAATACGACACTACAGTTGATTATGAGGCAAAAAAAATCACTGTATCAGTGTGGGTATTTCAAGAAAGTAACGACGAAGAACAGCTCACCGTTGCCGTCATGGTAAAGCAAAAACCGGCTGAAATTACACTCAAAACCGAAAATATTGAAGTTCCGGCACGCCCTAAAGAATACGTTGTACCCTCAGGAGAAGCGCCTTCCCCGTTGTATACCGACATATTACAACATAATTTCCCAAATATACCCGTTGAATGTACGGTATCAATTAAGGACGCCGTATCAATTTCTCGTGTTGAAATTGCCAATAAGTTTATTGCACGGACGTTTGAATTTGCTCATCGCAAAACGGGAGAGGGAATACATATAAAAGTATGGAACTATACGGCCGTGCCGCAAACGCTCACCTGTATCATTTACGGTAACAGGCTCATTGCCGGAAAAGAATCAAAAACCATAACTGCCCGAAACGAAGCCGATATTCAAAAAAACGGCGAAATCATAAAAAATCTTTCGGTCGGTTCTCTTGCAAGCGATACAATTGCAAAAGATATTCTGCATTCAAGCGCTTACTTTTACCGGCACTTTTTTTCTTCCGAATCCTTCTCACTGTGGGCTGATCCGCGTCTTGAATTGTATGACCTGATTGCCTGTAAATCGCTTCGCGGTTATGGCTATACGCAAGGCATCATAGAAGAGATGGAACTCGAATATAAAGGCTCATTAAGACAAAAAATAAAGACTATAAAAACAAAAAAACATAACCGTGATTCAAGAATATTCGGTGCCTACGTTGCCGCAGACCGTCCCGTTTTACCTGAATATTTTTTAGGATATGCCTAAAGGAGATGATTGTGAAAAATCTTAAAGAATTGGATATATTTAAACAAAATCCCGACAATAAAATAACTGCAGAAATACTTGACAATCCGCCGCAGGATGTACCGGTGCATCTTATTCACGATATTTTTTTCGGTGAATCGCTTAAGTTATATACCGATCCTGCGCAGCCGGAAAACAGCGCTCTTGTACTTAATCAGGATTATATATGCGCACAAGAAGATTCTATCGCTACAGAGCAGGCGGAAAAAGATTGTTTCAGAGCAGTAATTTTTAAAGCCGCATATACGAAAGTATATGCCGATTATTGGGTATACGGAGATACCGTTTCGGCAAAAGCATATAATGACGTTGTGAGTATCGCGGCCGAAAGCTCCGAAAAAGTAGACATCCTTGAAGTACAACTTGCAGACCTTACAAAAAAAACAAAAGAGCATATTGAAGCAACGGGTGTGCACGAAGCGAGTGCCGATATAACACCCGATAGGATTGTTATGCGAACCGCCGACGGGACTATTCGGACAGCCCCTGCGAACGAAGATACCGATGCAGTCCCGTACAATATGCTTAAAGCGGTCGACCACAAAGTTGATACGGCTTTATCGAAAATAGCAACAGAAGAAACGGAACGTCTCACTGATATACAGACAGCCACGAAAAAAGTTTCTGCTAAAATACCGGCTGTTTCTGCTGCAGATTTTTTACCCGATGAGGTTGACTGGAACACAGCCGACGAAGTTCAAAAAGAAGCGGCCCGACAAGCACTTGATGCACACATACAAAAAACAGATGCCTATCACAATGTTCTGCGCAATCAAAACGGTTCGATTATCGTACCCGATGCACAAACCGACCTTGAAGCGGCAAATCGTAAAACGGTTATAGACACCGTAAACGCGCGTATTACCGCATTAATCGATAATGCTCCCGAAGAACTGGACACCCTAAATGAACTCGCAGCCGCACTTAAAAATAATCAAAGCGGAATAGCGGCAATAAATACGGCATTGACAAACCGCTACACAAAACAGGAATCAGATGAAAAATTTGTTGCAAAAGCGGCTTTTGTATTAACCGACACCACTTTGGAAATAACAATATAAGGATAAAACAATGCTTAAAGTAAACGGAATAGAAATTGAAAATGCTAAATTTAACGGAGTAGATTTGAATAAAGTTGTAATTAACGGTGTTACAGTTTTTGAAAAAAATAAAGAAAATACTATTATAATGCGAACATTGAATGATAATGTAAAATTGTCTGTTGTAACTAAATATCATACTTCTTGTGAAGTTTGGAATGCTGGAACCAAAATAGGTGTACTCCATAGTTATGGAGGATCTACGATTTTATCCATTCCTAATAAAAATGAAGATGTTATTATTAGAGGAATAGGTATAAAAGAGTTCTATTGTTCTTTTTCCGCTATCACTAGCTTAAATATTCAAAATTGTCCAGATTTAGAAGCTCTTGATTGTTCAAGAAACCTATTAGAAACTTTAAATGTTCAGGAGGCACCAGCTTTGCGGATTCTTTCTTGCTTAGAAAATAAACTAATAAGTCTAAATTTACATGGATTAACCAAATTACAGACACTCGGTTGTTCCTTTAACCGTTTAACAGATTTAAATGTAAAAGATTGTGCGCTTTTGTATCATTTAGATTGTTCTGCTAATCGATTGACATCCTTAAATAATGTTGAAGGTCTTGTTAGATTATATTATCTTGATTGCAAGTCTAATCGGCTAACAAGCTTAAATGTATCTGGATGTAAGGCTTTAGTCGGTCTCCATTGTTCGTTGAATCAAATTACAAGCCTAAATGTACAAGATTGCCCTCTTTTAAATTTTCTCGCTTGCTGTAACAACCATATTTCATCTTCTATGTTTAGAAATATATTAAGTGTTCTACCGAATAATTCATATGGACGAGCGGTTTTATATAATATTCTTGCGAATCCGGAACAAAACTATCAAGATTTTACTCGTCCTCCTGAGTTGGTACAGGCCTTAAATGCTGCTAAGGCTAGAGGCTGGAAATTTTATAAAAGCGTACACCTAAGCGATTATTATTTGATTTAAATAACGGGCAAAAATCGGCGTCTTGTCCACGCCGACAAGTGTCTGCAACACTTACCGGATAACCGGCTTTTACCCGACCTAAGCGCATAGGTAATAAAAGTATCGGTTATTTTTGTCTTTTGATTTAGCCCTAAAAATTATTTTTTAGGAGTAAATTATGAAAAGAAAAATTAAAACGCCGCTCAGTTATTACGGCGGAAAACAGCAGCTGGCCTCAAGAATCGTATCTTTAATTCCGGAACATCGGATTTACTGTGAGCCTTTTGTGGGTGGCGCTGCGGTATTCTTCGCAAAAGAGCCCTCACACTCTGAAATTATTAACGATATAAATTCGGAAATCGTTAATTTTTACGAGGTATTA
Source organism: Treponema sp. HNW (assembly GCF_050320395.1). Classification (GTDB taxonomy): domain Bacteria; phylum Spirochaetota; class Spirochaetia; order Treponematales; family Treponemataceae; genus Treponema_C. The sequence goes on along the minus strand of NZ_CP144459.1, from coordinate 2,165,686 downwards.
CAGCGCGATTTTGCGGCATTGCAGTCGGAGATTGCTATCAGCTTGCACAGCCGTAAACTGCACAAACACGCGCAAGTCATCTACGATAATCCCGAAATGTTTGATCGTATTAAACGCGCATGGGCTATTTGGATGCTTGCCAACGGCTCATTCGGTAATAATCTCATTGCCGGCTTCGGATATGATAAAAACAGCTCTTCTACTCACAAACTGGCAAATAAACGAAATGCGTTCACGGAAGATTTGGCGATCAGAATTCAGAACGTACAAATTGAATGCTGTGATGCCTTAAAAATAATCCGCTCAAGAGATAGTAAAGATACGTTTTTCTATCTTGATCCGCCCTATGTCGGTTCCGATCAGGGGCATTATAACGGATATAACCAACAGGACTTTGACAATTTGCTGTCCGAGCTCTCGAAAATTGAAGGAACTTTTCTTTTAAGTTCTTTCAGAAATAAAAACCTCGCCGATCTTTCAAATAAAAACGGTTGGTACCAGATAGAACTGAAAATGGCCAAACCGATGACCAGCCAGCTTGGTAAAACGGTTCAAAAAATTGAAGTTCTTACTGCAAATTATCCTATCGGAATCGTTGAAGGCAATGTAAAACGATTGTAAAAAAGTTATAAAACAGCGTTCTAAAGAGTAAAAAAAAGCCTTTAGAACGCTGCAATAAAGCACGGAAAACCACACAAAAACACTAAAAAACACGCCAAATTCTCAAACTAAATGACAATTTTTCTCATTTTGCGCGCCGCGTTACAAGAAATCATCTACAGCGATTATGAATGTTGTCAAATATCGACATTGGCATCGCTTTCGGCTATAGCTATAAATAACGCCGCTTTGGTTGAAATGACTACGACGGATGCAATGACTCAGTTAAAATTAAAACACTTTTTTTATGCCGTTTTAACCGATAAACTTGAATTCTCGGTTGAACATCGATTGCCCTTAAGCCTTGTTATGTTCGACATAGATTTTTTTAAGAATGTAAACGATACTTACGGACATGCCTGCGGCGATACCATTTTGAAAGATATTGCTTCTCTCATTTTCAAGGGTATCCGCGGACAGGATATGGCGGCGCGTTACGGCGGCGAAGAGTTTATCGTTATGCTTTTTGACACCGACGAAGAAGCGGCCTTTAAAGTTGCCGAGCGTATCCGCCACGTTGTTGAAGAATATTGCTTTACGCATGAAAGCGTTTGTATAAGATTGACTATTTCAGCCGGTATTTCCGTATTTTGCCCGAAAAGAAATCCGGTTACGGTCCGCGATTTAATCGATCAGGCCGACCGGGCATTGTACGATTCCAAACGTAACGGACGAAACAAAGTAACCGTATTCAACGCCGCCGCTTCGGGGAATGTTCCGGATGAATACAACTTCTTTACCTTCGGCTCGGAATTTTCGCGTACAAACTGATATCTTATTTGCCGGAAGCCGGGTTTGCCGAAAACAGGGTTCACAGAACCCGATTATCATGTTATGCTGTGTATATGGCTTTGATCAGCAATCCGGCTCAAGCCGCCGGTAAAAGAATTTTTTTATTTTCGGAAAATAAACTGCTTGTATGTGCGGGTACGCAAAACGAATTACCCGGTGTTGAACTGTTTGAGCGCTGCATGCAGCATCAGTTTATCTGTGATTGGCTTTATGATACCGATTATGAATATACCGCCGCCCTCCTCGAAAAAGACGTACCCATAGGCGACGGTTTTTGCCGGATTCCGCTTCGCAGTATTTTTGCCGCCGAAGAAGCCTTTGCTTTTGAAGCGTCCCGTGCCCATGCTCTGCTCAACTGGAAGGCGGGAACCCGTTTTTGTTCCTATTGCGGCAATGCCCTAAAAGATGCCGAAGATGAAACCGCCCGCACGTGCGTACAGTGCACAAGGCGCGTGTATCCGTCGCTTTCGCCTGCGATAATCGTATTGGTGGAAAAAGAAGGCAAACTGCTTTTGGCAAAACACAGCAGACGCAATACCGATGTGTATACCTGTCTTGCAGGCTACGTTGAAGCCGGCGAAAATCTTGAAAACTGCGTTGCGCGCGAAATAAAAGAAGAAACGGGTATTGAAGTAACGAATATACGCTATGTAACCAGCCAAAGCTGGCCCTTCCCGGATCAGCTTATGGCAGGCTTCCGTGCCGATTGGAAAAGCGGTGAGATAAACATTCAGCAAAGCGAAATAAGCGATGCCCGATGGTTTTCCAAAGACGCCCTGCCCGAAATTCCCAAACCCGGCTCCCTTGCGTATAAGCTGATAACGGGGGCACTATCCGAATAACGCCAATTTGTCAAAGTCGAGGGTGGCAAAATAATCTTCAAGGGTTTCTTTACGCCGTATTTCGATAACGGAGCCGTCGGTACGCAAAAGGAGTTCTCCGCAGCGCAGTTTGCCGTTGTAGTTAAAGCCCATTGCCCGCCCGTGTGCGCCCGCATCGTGGATAATTAAAAGGTCGCCCCTGTCTATGCGGGGAAGCTTTCTTTGAACGGCGAATTTGTCGCAGTTTTCGCACAAAGAGCCGACGATATCGTATGTGTGCTCGGCAGCGGCGTTTTCTTTACCGCTTACGGTAATTTCGTGGTAGGCTCCGTACATACCCGGCCTCATAAGGTCGGCCATACAGGAGTCGGTTCCGATGTAGTCGCGGTAAATATGCTTTTCGTGAATAGCCCTCGTTACAAGCCATCCGTAGGGGCCGGTTATAACGCGCGCGCATTCCATATAAAATTTGATTTTTTTTCCGGCAAAAAGAGGGTTGTCTGCGATAAGCGAATCGTAGGCTTTTTTTATGCCCGCGGCAATATAATCGTAATCGACAGCCCTTTGTTCTTTTTTATAAGGAATGCCCATGCCGCCGCCCATATTGATAAATTCAATGTCGATATCGAGTTCCCGTTTCAGGTCGGCGCATAATTCGTAGAGCATACGGGCGGTTTCTATAAAATAATCGTTTGAAAGCTCGTTTGAAGCTATCATTGTGTGTAAGCCGAAACGGTTTGCGCCCAAACTGCGCGCCTTTTTATACGCTTCAAACAGCTGGCAGCGCGTTAAGCCGTATTTTGCTTCTTCGGGCTTGCCGATAATTGCGTTTCCTTCCCTAAGCGGGCCGGGGTTGTAGCGGAACGAAATAAGGGAGGGAAAGCCGTTTAAACTTTTGTGTAAAAAATCGATATGGCTTATATCGTCAAGGTTGATAACCGCACCCTGTTTATAAGCGTATAAGTATTCGGACGCGGGCGTTTGGTTGCTTGTAAACATAATGTTTTCGCCGGTAATTCCCGTACGCTCGCACAGTATGAGTTCGGCCAAACTTGAACAGTCCGCACCGAAACCCTCGTCCGCAAGGATTTTTAAAATAAAGGGATTCGGTAAGCCCTTAACGGCAAAGTATTCTTTAAAACCCGGCAGTATCGAAAAAGCCTTTGTTAAACGTCGCGCATTTTCCCGCATACTTTTTTCATCGTACAGATAAAAGGGGGTAGGGAAGCGTTCAACCGTTTTTTGTAACTCATCGCTTTTAAGCGGAAAATATCGTGCCGTGCTCATCGTTTTAGCCGTCCGTCTTTATATTGTGATTAATCGAAAAAAACTTTTCCATCATTAATCGAAAAAGCCCTGTGCGTCCAAAAGCTCGGCATTTAAAATACCGCCGAGGGCCGCCCCTCGTTTGGTGTTATGGCTTAAGGCGACAAAACGTATGTCGAAAACCGGGCATTCGCGAAGCCTTCCGACGGTAACCGCCATACCCTTGTCGGTGTCGCGGTCGCGTGCAGGCTGAGGCCTGTTTGCTTCATGGCGGACATAAATCGGCTGTACCGGCGCCGAAGGAAGCTTTAATTCCTGCGGCAGGGCGCGGAAAGAAGTCCATATTTTTTCGATTTGTTCAAGCGAAGGTTTTTTGTCGTCGGGAAGGTCGAATTCCAAGCTTACGCATGCGGTATGTCCGTCTATAACCGGAACGCGGTTACAGTGGGCGGCGACAAGGGGGCCTGAGGCATTTTCTATTTTACCATCTTTGACTTGTCCTAAAATCTTTAAACATTCTTTTTCGGTTTTTTCTTCTTCGCCGCCGATATAGGGCACAATATTGTCAATCATATCAAAGGACGGAACACCCGGATAGCCGGCTCCGCTTACCGCCTGCATTGTCGAAACAATCATCCTTTTAACGGGAAAGCCTGCTTTTTGCAGGGCAAAAACGGGCGTCATATAGGACTGAAGCGAACAGTTCGGCTTTACCGCGATAAAGCCCTTGTTCCAGCCGTGATGTTTTTTTTGCGCGGCGATAACGTCCGTGTGATCGGGGTTTATTTCGGGAATCAGCATGGGAACGTTGTCTGTCCAGCGGTTTGCGCTTGCGTTCGAAACAACCGGAATATCGTCGGCCGCATAAGCTTCTTCAAGCTTTTTAATGCTGTCCTTATCCATTTCGAGGGCGCTGAATACAAAGCGGCACTTGCCCTTGGCGGCCGATACGTCGTTTGCGTCCTGCACAATTAAACGGCGCACGCCGTCGGGAATATCACTTCCGATATGCCAGCGGCCTTCGACAGCCTCTTCATATGTTTTACCTGCCGAACGCGAACTTGCGGCCGTATAGGTAACTTCAAAGCGGGGGTGATTGGCCAATAAATAAATATAGCGCTGGCCGACCATGCCGGTTGCGCCCAAAACTCCTACAGGTATTTTTTCCATTATAAATCACATTCCTTTAAAGCATTTTCTATAATCTTTTTTGCGCCCTCGTGTACTTCGGTAAGGGGAAGGCGCACCGCGCCTGAGGGAAGATTTTTTACCCTCATCGCATATTTTATTGAAGAAGGATTACCGTCTACAAAGGCCGCTTTAAAAAAGGGCAAAAGCCGGTAATGCAGTTCGCGCGCTTTTTCGGTATCGCCGTCGAGGGCCTTGTGTACCAGCTCGGTAATAAGGGCGGGGGCAAGATTGGACACTACCGATATAACTCCGTCGCCGCCTGCGGCAATAAGGGGCAATGTGAGCGCATCGTCGCCCGAAAGCACGCAAAAATCGGGCTTTCCGCGCGCAATAAGCGCTATAACATCCATCATTTGATTGATGTCGCCCGACGCTTCTTTTACACCCGCAATGTTCGGCAATTCCGCAATACGCTTTAAAAGGGGCGTGCAAATGTTTTTGCCCGTGCGCCCTGCAATATTGTACACGATGATAGGGATTCCCACCTTGCTTAAAGCTTCGTAGTGAAGGAAAATACCCTCATCGGAAGGTTTATTGTAATAGGGAGAAACGGCAAGAGCATAGTCCGCACCGCGTTTTTTCGCGCGCTCGGTATAGTACACGGCATCGCGCGTATTGTTGCTTCCCGCACCCAAAATAATCGGTACGTAACGTCCCGTTTCGCGCTTATATTTTTCACGTTCTTCCATAACGATGTCTATGAGCCGTTCTTCTTCGTCGTGCTCGCGCAGCGTCGGCGTTTCGGCGGTTGTTCCCAGCGGCACCAAACCGTCTATGCCGTTTGTAAGCTGAAATTGAATAAGAGAGCGGAAACCCTCATAGTCCACCGAACCGTCTGCGAACATAGGAGTGATGAGCGCCGTAAAGGCCCCGCGTAGTGCAGCCATAATGTACCTCCTGCAGTCTTTATGCAAAGTATTGCATTTTTATACATAAAAAGCAAGGGGAAAACGTATGAAAATAATCCGAAGTATACGCAAAAATCCGCAGTATTTTATAATCGGTTTTTCATTTCGCTCTTTTTCCTTAGTCCTTGTATTTTCCGCCGTATTCCGATACAATAAATTCATTCCGTAAAATCCACAAGGAGAGAAGCATATGAAATCCGTTTCCGATTTACAAACCGCGCGTTATGCGTACAAACCCAAATTGCCCGCCGTGTTAAACGGTGCGGTTGAAAAACTGAGCCTCGGCTTCGGCAAAAAAACCGAAGCGGTGTCCGACAAAAAAGAATTAAAAGAACTGTTCGTCCATACCTACGGAAAACCCCTTGCCCAAGTGCAAAAGGGAAAAAATCCCGCGGCCCTTAAAAAAATCAAAGCGGGCGTTATTTTATCCGGCGGTCAGGCCCCCGGCGGTCACAATGTTATCTGCGGTCTTTATGACGGTATAAAAAAAGGTAATCAAGATTCCGTTTTGCTCGGCTTTAAAGGCGGCCCTTCGGGATTGCTCGACAACGACTTTATTAAATTTAACGATAAGATTATAGACGAACACCGCAACACCGGCGGCTTCGATATTATCGGTTCGGGACGCACTAAGATTGAAACGCCCGAACAATATGCCGCCGCCGCCGAAACGGCGAAAAAAAATAAACTCGATGCCCTCGTTATTATCGGCGGCGACGATTCGAATACGAACGCGGCATTGCTTGCCGAATATTTTGAAACGCATAAAATCAAAACGCAGGTTATCGGCGTTCCCAAAACCATAGACGGCGATTTGAAAAACGCCCTGATTGAAACCAGTTTCGGCTTCGATACCGCCTGCAAAACCTATTCCGAACTTATCGGCAACCTGGCACGCGACGCCAATTCGGCAAAAAAATACTGGCACTTTATTAAACTGATGGGACGCTCGGCAAGCCACATTGCCCTTGAATGCGCCCTGCAAACGCAGCCGAATATCTGCCTGATTTCCGAAGAAGTGGAAGCAAAAAAATCCACGCTGCGCCGAATTACCGACGATATCTGCGCGGTTATCGCAAAGCGTGCCGAAGGCGGAGAAAACTTCGGCCTCGTATTGATTCCCGAAGGCTTGGTTGAGTTTATTCCCGAAATGAAAACCCTCATCGCCGAATTGAACGATAAGATGGCGCTCAAAAAAGACGAGTTTGAAGCCCTGCATGATTTTGAGCAAAAAAAGGCTTGGCTTGCGGCAAACCTTTCGCCTCAGTCCTTTGATGCCTTTGACGCCTTACCCGCCGCAATCGCCGCACAGTTTTTAGCCGACCGCGACCCGCACGGTAACGTACAGGTAAGCCGTATCGATACGGAAAAGCTTTTAGCCTTGGCTGTTGAAAAACGCCTTGCCGAAATGAAAAAAGCCGGCACCTACCGCGGCAAGTTCAGCTCCTATACCCACTTTTTCGGCTATGAAGGCCGCTGCGCCTTCCCGTCAAATTTTGACGCGGACTATTGTTATGCTTTGGGCTTTAACGCCTTTATCCTCATTGCAAACGGCTTAACCGGTTATCTTTCGTCCGTGCGCAATTTGGTAAAACCTGCAAAAGAATGGACGGCAGGCGGCGTTCCCCTTACAATGATGATGAATATGGAACAGCGCCACGGAAGCAAAAAGCCGGTTATTAAAAAAGCTCTGGTCGAATTAAAGGGTAAGCCCTTTAAAAAGTTCGCTTCTCAGCGCGAAAAGTGGGCGGTTAAAACAAGCTATCTGTTCCCCGGCGCGATTCAATATTTCGGACCTTCCGAAGTATGCGACCGGCCGTCAAAAACCTTGATGCTGGAACAAAAGTAAGTTTTAAAGTAAGTTCAAACCGAGCGGCTCAAACGGCGCCGCCCGGTTTTACTTGCGGTTTGCCGCAGCGACTGCACGAGCTGTCGAGGCGGGCTTTTAACCTGCAAAGCGGAATTCAAATTATCGGTAATTAACAACGGCTTTTATATTCTTTTTTCTGCACGGATATATACTTCATTATCCGATCTTGCCGCAATAACCAAAATATACATTTCCTTTGTTTTTTCATCTTGTATTAATTTATATACGACTCTCATTCCGAGTTTTTTAAATTTTATTTTCAAGTAGTTTGTTAAATCGGTTCCCGCTTTTGTACCTAGGGGTTTTCCGTACCCGCCTTCATTTTGCGGCAAGGGGTTTTGTGCAACCTTTAAAATGCCTTTTAGAACCGCTCTTCTGACCGATTCATCCAATTTTGACAGTTCCGCTTCGGCTTTCGGATGGTATTTGATACCCCACATACGCTAATCCAACTCTACGTCTATATCATCGAGATCGGATTGTGAAATATTATATTTTTTTAGAATTTCTTCCTGAGATATAGGCACCGCATTGTCGGTTTCTCTTTTTTGCGCTTCCGTCAGCAATAAAAGATTTTCATAGTCATCCAATATATTCTGATAATCCCGGGGACTTATTAAAATGCATTCGGGTACATTGTTTTTTACAACAATTCTAAGTCCCTTTTTTTTCACTTCTGAAAAAATTTTATGTGCTTCACCCTTATTGAATCTGCCGATCGGAATTATGGAGTCTAAAATATTTACCGGTTTTAACGCATTCATAACAATACCGTCCTATAGATATTACTATACATAACAATCTTTATCTTGTCAAATTTATCGATAATATCCGCATATCCGGAATATCAGCATATCCGCCCGGTTTGATATAGGGATTTTTAAGCTTTATACAGGCCATTCCCCTATTTTACAAGCGCTTCAAGTCTGTCCTTGAATTCTTCATGCGAAGAAAAGGAGCCGAAAAAGCTTAAATCCTTTAAGACGATATCCGCACCCGCATTTTTAAGCTCTTCCTCGGAGAAAGAACCCAATAAGCCGATACAAAGGGCACCTGCGGCCTTTGCAGCCTGTACGCCGTTGAGCGCATCTTCTACCACAAGGCAGTCTCGCGCATTCAGTCCGAGCCCCGCCGCCGCCGTAAGATATATTTCGGGGTCGGGCTTTTTATGCGTTACCTTATTGCCCCACACCGCATAATCGAAGTCGCCGGTTGAAAAACCGATTGCTTTTAAGTTTATATCCAGCTTGATTTTATCGGCGCTGGTTGCCAAAGCCGTTTTAAGTTCCGCTTTTTTCGCATTACGGATAAAATCGGCCGTTCCCTTCATAGCGCAGTCGGTGCCGGAAATCAGTTCATCGTAGATACCGTAAGCTTCAATTTTTGCCGCTTCAATATCTATTGTCAAACCGTATTTTTCGGCAACCCCGCCTATAAAACGGTTTTCGCCCGCCCCTATAAAGGGTGCAAAGTCTGCGGGAACGGCATTCACGCCGCGCCTTTTAAAAAATTCAATACATGCTTGAGCAATCTGCTCTTCCGAGTTGATAAGTACTCCGTCCACATCAAATAAAATTCCGCGTATCATAGAAACCGATTATATCATATATCGGCCGGATTTCCAACTCGCTTCCTTGTAAAATTTTCATATCAACCGCAATCTTGAAATATATCTTTAAAATCGCTATACTTATGTTATGGATACAAAATATATCAGCCCCGATATAGGTGTGCTTCGTGCAAATATTTGCAATTCGCCTTATTTTGAAGGTTTTTGGAAAATAGACCGCGGCGTTTCGGTAAACGCATATCTCCTTACCGGCGAAAAAAAGGTCCTCGTCGATTTATACAGTGAGTGGGAGCACTGCGACCAGCAGGCCGAAAGTCAATTAAAAGAGTACGGATTTGCCCTCGAAGACCTGGACATTTTGGTTATGAACCATATGGAGTGCGACCATACCGCCTGCGTTGCCGATTTAATGAAGCGCAATAAAAAGCTTCATATCTATTGTACGGAAAAGGCGGCCGCCCTGCTCAAAAATTTCGTTAAACTTGAAGAAAAAGACTGGGAACGCATTAAAACCGTTAAAAACGGCGACACCCTTTCTTTGGGTAAGGGAGTCAAATCCGGCACCGAATTGTCTTTGACCTTTTATGAAACGCCGAATATCCACTGGCCGGAAACCATGATGACCTATGAAAATTCGTCAAAAACCCTCTTTTCCTGCGACGCCTTCGGCTCTTACGGGGCGCTGAACGACGGCCGCGTATTCGACGACGAATTTTCCGAAGACGAACACCGTATGTTTGAAGAAGAATGTCTGCTCTATTACGCAACCGTCGTCGCCTCTTTCGGCGTACCGGTAAAGAACGGTATTGCAAAATTAAAAGATTTGGACATTGCGGTGATTGCGCCTTCGCACGGCATCGTATGGCGTAAAAATCCCGGCGCCATCGTCGAACGCTTTGCAAAATACGCAGGCTATAACACCGGCGGCGAACAGGATAAACACATTTGCGTTATATCCGGTTCCATGTACGGAAACACCTCCCGCGGAACCGAAGCGCTTATCGAAGGCATAAAAGAAACCGGCGTTCCTTATACGCTTTTGAATATTCCCGAAACCCCGCTATCGCACGTGCTTGCCCAAGCTTTCCGCTCGAAAGGACTTGCCCTTGCATTTCCCACCTACGAATACAAGATGTATCCGCCTGCGGTTCACGTACTCGATATGTTTGCGCGAAAACACATTTACAACAAAACCGTCGCGCGCATCGGAAGCTGGGGCTGGTCAGGCGGGGCTCAAAAAGAATACGAGCAGCTGACTGCAAATCTGCGCTGGACAAACCTTGAAAGCCTTGAATGGCAGGGTACCGCAAACGAAGAAAACCTTGCCGATTTAAAAGCGCTCGGCAAAAAACTCGCCGAAAGTTTATAAACAGTGAGGGGCGGGCGGACGCTCCCCCCTCCAATCCCTGCCGCATTGCAAATAAAAAAAACTCTAAAAACCGAAGTTTTTAGAGTTTTTGTTGTGATTCTTTTGAAAAAGAGAATTCCGATTAGTAAGAACCGTGGCTTGTATCGCGGGTTTTGCGGTTCTTTTTCATTAACTTACGCTGGAGGGTTTTATTTTTTCTGTTCAGAATGGTTGAGGGCTTTTCATAATATTCACGCTTTTTCCATTCCCGAATAATACCCTCTTTTTCAACCATACGCTTAAAACGCTTAATCGCTTTTTCAAGGTTCTCGGAATCATCTACGATGATGTGAGCCAACTGTAATCACCCCCTTCGGTAAAACCGTAAAACTGAGTCCATATTATATAACCAAACGGGGAAATCAGTCAAGCAGGCAAAAAGCGAGAGGCGCTTCAAAAAAATTATTTTACACCGCGTTGACACGGGAGCGGCATACGGGTAGTATTTACAAATGGATTTAATAGAAATGGCAGTGTTTTTGGGAAATTACGGCACACAATACAAAAAAAACCGCCACAATGCGGCGTGGCTTTTTGCCGATTCCGTATCCACGCTGTCCTGCGCAAACTGGAGTGCAAAGTTTAAGGGCGAGGCGGCAAGCATAACGGCCGGAGGACGGAAAATTCAGCTTTTAAAGCCGCACACCTTTATGAACCTTTCCGGCGAAAGCATTGTACCGGCCGCTTCTTTTTATAAGATAAAACCGGAGTGCATTTTAATCGTTCATGACGAATTGGAACTGCCTGCGGGTACCTTCGGCTTAAAATATGCGGGCGGCTTGGGCGGGCACAACGGACTGCGCTCTGCAAAATCTTGTTTGGGAACGGCCGACTTTTGGCGGCTTCGTTTCGGCATAGGACGTCCCCCTCACGATGACGTGTCCTCCTGGGTGCTCGGCGATTTTTCTTCCGGCGAAAAAGCGGCGATGAATGCCGCCTTTGAAGCGGCAACCCCCTTGTTTGAAGCCCTCTTAACGCAGGAGCCGGACAGCCTCCTTGACAAGTGGAAAAAAGTCAAAGCAAACCTTGACGAATAAAAGGGCTATGCATAAAAGGACTATATATGAAAATTGAAAACAATAATCGAAAAATTGAAGAACAAAAAGAAGCGCTTGAAGCCGCTTCGGGCTTTAAAACCCTGTACGGGATTATCAAAACGCTTCGCGCTCCGGGCGGCTGTCCTTGGGACAGGGAACAAACGCCCCTTTCTTTGCGGCCGACCCTTTTGGAAGAAACCTACGAAGCCTTGGACGCGCTTAGCGAATACGAAAAAAGCGGCGCTTCATCCCATGTAAAAGAGGAACTCGGCGATGTGATGCTGAACGCCGCGATGATAGGCTATATGTTCGAACAGGATGGAGATTTTACCGTCGCCGACATCTTTGATGAAGTATGCGAAAAGCTTGTGCGCCGCCACCCTCACGTGTTTCCCGAATCCGAAGGCAGGGTAAACGCCCTTGCCCATGCCGAAACACCCGAACAGGTTTTAAATCAATGGGATGCGATTAAGGCGGGCATCGAAGGACGCAAAGCCGGCGACAGTATTCTTGACGGGGCAGGGAAGGGCTTGGACCCCTTAACCCGCGCCTTTAAAATGCAAAAAAAAGCGGCGAAAAAGGGCTTTGACTGGAGTGAAGCCGCGGCGGTTCGTGAAAAGGTTCTTGAAGAAATCGCCGAAATCGATGAAGCCGTCCGTCGAAGGGCCGATGCACCGCTGCAAACGGCAGGGCAAAATCAAAGCACCGTCGAAGATGAAATAGGGGATTTACTGTTTGCCGTCGTAAATTGGGCGCGTCATCTCGGAGTTGCTCCGGCCGTCGCCTTGGAAAAAGCGAATGCAAAATTCCGCCGCCGTTTTAAATACGTTGAAAAACGCTGCAAAGAAGGCAATATAGAAATGCAAAAAGAAAATCTGGCTGTTATGGATTCTTTTTGGGATAAGGCAAAGACCGAAGAACGGTAAAAACAGGGGTGCTGGTACTTTTGCAAAAAATGTGCTATAATGAAAGTTCATTATGTGTTTTAAGCGCACAAAATACGTAAATATAAAAGAGGTTTGTATGAATATAAATGATGTTATCCGTGCCGAACAGGACGAAAAAGAAAAAAAGAATGACGCGGAGGGCGCTGAAGGTCTTGCTTTGCAGTTTTTAAAAACGCGGCAAATATTATTGACCGGCGAAATAGACAAGGCTTTGTCGGAAAAAATCATCCGGCAGCTTTTGATTTTGGAAGCGGCAGGCGATAAGCCCATCTATCTTTTTATCGATTCTCCCGGAGGAGATGCGGATGCGGGCTACGGTATTTTCGATATGATACGCTTTATCAATGCACCCGTTTATACGATAGGCATGGGGCTTGTCGCTTCGGCTGCGGCTCTGGTATTGCTTGCTTCCCCGAAAGAACGGCGTGCGGCCCTTCCGAACAGCCATTTTTTAATTCACCAGCCTTTAAGCGGCATAAAGGGTGTTGCGACCGAAATCGAGATTCACGCCAAAGAACTTGAAAAAATGCGCGCGCGCATTAATAAACTTATCGCCGAAGAAACGGGAAAGCCGCTTGCACAGGTTGCAAAAGATACCGACCGCGACTGCTGGCTTAACGCCAAAGAAGCGCTTTCGTACGGCTTGGTAAGTAAAATCATAGCGTCGCGCAAGGATTTGAAAAAATAGCCGAAGGAACAGGGCCTTCCGTTGAAGAAATTGAAGCCCTTTAAGTACGCCGCCTTTATCGCGCATGTCTACGATAAAACCGCATACCCGTATTTGAAGCGTCCGCATACAGGCATTCGAGCCGTTCGTATGCCTGTATGGAACATTTTTTCGGAACTCTGAAAGTCGAAAGCGGATACAATGAACTGATCAAAATCAGAACTCCGACAGAAAAAGAAGTGAGGGCACTGATTGACAATTTTATAACATATTACAATAATGAGCGTATTCAAAAAAATCTTGGCTGGCAGCCGCCGGTCGAAAAATCTGCTTAAACTGTCCTAAAATGTGGGGGCAGTTCACCCTGTCCGCAGCTCCCCCTTATTCACAGTTCCGCACAAGAACGCGCGGAAAAGCTATAAGTAATGAGTTTTGGGCGGCAAAATGCCACAGATAAAACATCCTGTTTTAAATCCCGTGCACGGACGCACGGGAAAACTGCAAGTAATGAGTTTCGGGCACCGCCCGAAACTCAAGTTAAAAACCGCACAGGACGTGCGGTTTTTAAACCTACTCCATCGTTACAACAATGCCGAGTGCTTCAGCGTTGTTGTCGGGGATTACGGTTTCTACGGCATCGGAGTCAGGGGTAATGCCGGATGTGAACTTCCAATAAGCGGCTTTTTGAATACCGCCCTCGATGGCATAACCTGCGGCATAGATGTCGGTGCCGAAAACGTAGAGGGCATTAACCGTGCCGGCTTTGGTGCTTAACTCTGTGGCTATAAAAGAGCCGTCCGTTCCCTTCCAAATACAAGGCTTGCTGCTGCCGTTTTTTCCGCCTATAAAGACAAGGCCGTCTTTTGTGCAGGCGGCGTTTGCTTCGGAGAAGCTGCCCGTTCCAAGCTCCGCCGGCGTTACACCTGCGCCCGTGCCCGTAACCTTCCATACCACAACTTTATCCGCCGCTTTCTTTCCTGCAGCGTAGACTGCGCCGTCCAAAAGGCATACCGCCTTGGGCTTTACAGAGCTTCCCGTATCCAGCTTTGTTTCGGTTACGGTGCCGTCAAGTGTTTTGCTTATTGTCCACAGGGCAGCCTTGTTTTGGGAGGAATTGTTGTTGGCTATTGTTCCTACGGCATAAAAGGCCGAAGGCGAGGCGCACAAGCCGTAAGCTTCCGAACCTTTCTCCCCTGCCGCGCTTGTATGCAGGTGGGCACTACGCACCGTTGCCGTGTCCGTTATATTGGCAATGGCAGCTTCCACTTTTCCGCCTTTGTTCAGCTTTCCCGCCATGTAGAGGGAAGTTCCGTCGGTTAAAATTGCCTTTGCTCCGAGCCATTGCATAGAGCCTCCCCAGTACAGGGTGTCTTCTTTCCATACACGGGCACGGGAGGAGGCTCCTTTTTGTTCCCCTGCACTGTACAGCGTTCCGTCTTTAAGGGTAAGAGCGTATGCAGCGCCTTTCTTTCCCGCATCTATCTCCAGCTCGTACTTGGTGCCGTTTTTCCAATAATGGGGCTTTTCATTCCCGATTGTTCCTATGGTGCCTGCAAGGTAGACTGAAGGAGTGCCCGAAAGCAGTTCAAAGGAAACCTTTACCTGTGCATTTTGTGTAACTTTTAGCTTGTAGGTAGGAGAGGTGCCGTTTACCGTCTGCCCGTTCAGTTCCCATTTTTGAAGCTTGTAACCTGCATGCGGGAAAGCGGTAAAGGTGATTTCCGTGTTTTCCGCTACCATGCCGTCAGAAGGAAGGGCGGGGTTTACCGTTACGGTGCCGTCTGAGGCGGGCTCAAGCGTTACCTTGTACTTGGTAAGGGGTGTTGTTCCGCCGCCTCCTGCGGCGTTGGGGCAGGCGGTAAAAAGCCCCATAATCACTAACGATGCGGCAAGTACTGTAATTGCCGCCCAATGTGTGAAGCGCTTTGCGCTTTTGTTTGTGTTTGAGTTTTTCATATCAAACCTCCTTGAAAATAATTCAATGTGTAATTCACAATTCTTAATCAGAAATTATGAATTAACCGTTGGCAATCATGGGGGTTTGAATATAAAAAAAGACAACAGAAGCGTTTTTCTATTGTCGTTGATATGAGAATGCTTGTTTGCGTGATTTTTCGAAAATGTAAGTTTACGGCTGTCTATCCGCGAGTTTCGCCGGCTGCGCCGCCGAAACTCGTTGCATAAAAGCGAGCTGCCCTGCAGAGAGCTTTTATGCCGGTGCTGAGTGCTGAGTGCTGAGTGCTGAGTGCTGAGTGCTGAGTGCTGAGTGCTGAGTGCTGAGTGCTGAGTGCTGAGTAATTATGGGGGCGGCTTCGGCTTTGTCAAGTAGTTTGACGGTTTTTTGTGCGGAAAAGATAAAAGATGTAATATCTGTCTTACCGTTCATAAGTCTTCGCAAAAAGTTAATATAAAGCACAGCACAGATGTAGGTAAGCGGATTATCCGCAATGTTTCAAATCCCGCCATGGACGGCGGAAAGGCCGACTATCCGCGATGTTTTGCAACGCAAAACTCGTCGCATAAAACCGAGCAGGAAGCACGGTTTTATGCCATGTTCCCTTTTTAAACATTATATCCCATTTCTTCTAAAAAAACAAAGTTTTTGGGAAAGTTTTTTTTAATGTGTTTTGAAAAAAGAAAAGCGTATGCTGTGGTACAAACGGAATTACAAAACGGTTTCTCTTTGCTCGCTATTCATAGCTTCCCTTAAAATAGCATTTATGCGGCTTTGATATCCTTTTCCGTAAGACTTAAGCCATAAAATGACGTCGGCATCAAGTCTTATTGATAAAGGTTTTTTAACGGGCCGATACATGTGCATAAAATCGGCTTCCGTTAATTCCGGAATATCGGAAGTATCTACAGGTTTATTGTTCAGAGCTTGCAGCGCTTCAATTTTTTCTTTTGTCAAATTACGCTTTGCTTCCGTAATACTCATTGATTTTATCATAATACAGCCTCTGTTCGGTTTTTGTTGCACGCCGCGCCGATATAATTCGTGTTTTGCCTTTTCTATCGGTATATGCAACGGCAACAAGTAATATACCGTAAATAGAACCGAGCGCTAAAAAGCGGTCTTCATCGTTCGAATGCTTTGAATCGTATTTTTCAAGCAGATACGGATCTTCAAAAATTAAAATAGCATCTTCGAAAGCAATTCCGTGCTTTTTTTCATTGCTTTTATTTTTGGTAATATCCCATTCAAAGCAATTTCTATGCATACATTATTGTATATACGGAAAAGTGTTCTGTCAAGATATAAAAAATAAGCCTTATATACACTCAAGAGCGGTTTCAAACATCGGTTCGAGGGCGCTCATACGCTTTGCCTTGGTTAAACCCTTGCCGGTTACGCAGGAATCGGTGTGCGTTAAAATCGACAGGGCTTTTTTGTCCAAGTGCGCCGCCGTGCACGGAGGTACGGAAAAGCTATAGATACCCGACATTTTCAGAAAGTTTGTTTTAATTTTTAATTGCTGCTGATCGTCAAATCCGCGCTTTGCGCGCCGCAGGCTTGTATCAGGTTTTCAGGTGAAAGCCCCAGCTGTATGCCGCGCACTCCGGCGCTTACATAGACGGTTTTGTGCGTTAAGGCGCTTTCGTCGATAAAGGTCGGATAACGGCGCTTCATACCGATGGGGGAGCATCCACCTCGCACATAGCCTGTCAGCTGCAAAAGAGAATCCGGCTTTACGCTTTCCAAACTTTTTGCACCGCAGAGGCCGCGCGCTTTTTTAAGATTCACTTCCGCATCCGCCGGAACGCAAAATACCCGTATTTCTTTAGATTCGCTTTGCATAACGATTGTTTTAAAAACACAGGCGGGGTCAAGGCCTGTTTTTTCGGCCACGCGGTTTGCCGCTCCGAGTTCAAGTTTGTGTTCGGTATTGTCCTCGTATTCAACCGTCGTATAAGGAATCTTCAATTTTTCCAAAATGCGCATAGCGTTTGTTTTTGTCATGGTACCCTATTCTAAAAGAAAGAAAACAAAGGGTCAATCAAAATACGGGCTGATTTTTTCGCGCTCCCCCTCTCTTGCCCCTGATTGCTTGAATTAAAGGGAATCGGCAAATGCTTTCATTAATAAAGCGGCAACGTATGCGCCGGGATCCAATAAATCGCGTGAAGCTTCTCCTCGTGCGGCAGCTCTGCCGTGCATGGCAAGCATTCCTTTTGTCGCCTCATAACCCCGTAATGCGGCTGCTGCAGCTTTTTCGGCACTCTCTTTTAAAGGACACGAAGATGTTTGGTTTAAACTCTCTACAGCCGGTGCCAAACCGTCGATAAAGGTTTTTTCACCGATCGCCGCTTTACCTAAGCGCATTACACCTTCCAAATATGCATTGAAGATTGTATTGATATTTTCACGGCTTAAATCCGTAATACCTTTTAACTGCTTGCCTGCTTCCATAAGGCCCGATGCCATTAAAGTTCCCATAGTGGACGGTACTGCGGTGCTCATAGCTTTTCCCGCAAAATAGAGAAGCTTTCCGCAATCCTGTTCATCCAGATCTTTTATTGCATTATATGCAGCGGTAAAACCGTCGCTCATTGTCAAACCGAGATCTCCATCTCCGACTACACTGTCTTTTTGAATAAGATCGTCCTTATGGATATTCATCTGGTCAGCGGCGAATTTCAAAAAGTTTACTATCAATAAAGCGTTCATTATTTTCTCCCGATACGCATCGATTTTTATGCTGTGTTTTATCGTAACATGTAATTTTTTACTACAGCTACAGGTCCGCCTTGCGCATTGTTATTTTTAAGACAGACCTGTTTTTGTTTTTTATATCTGTGTAAAAAAAGGTGTTTGGGCAGGGGCGTCCAGATATTTTTTTAATTCATCATCCAATTTCATTATACTGATGGATACTCCCGCCATTTCAAGAGAGGTTACATATTCTCCTACGTAATAACGATGAACTTTTAATTCATTTTTTTTCATAAGTTCATCTACTTTTCTTACAATGATATATTGTTCGTCAAGAGGGGTTGCTCCCAGTCCGTTTACCATAACGGCAACCTCATCCCTTTTTTGAAACGGAATATCATTGATTATTTTTGTAACCATTTCCTCGGTAACCTTATCGGCCTGTTCAAGTTTACTGCGTCTGATACCTGTTTCACCGTGGATTCCCATCCCGATTTCCATTTCATCTTCGCCGATGGAAAAGCCCGGCTTGCCGACGCGCGGAACAATACAAGGTGTCAAAGCGACTCCCATGGTTCTCACATTTGCACATGCTTTTTCGGCAATTCGTTTTACTTCGGATAGGCTGAGCATTGCATCCGCGGCCGCCCCCGCACATTTGTATACAAAGACAATACCCGCAACTCCTCTGCGAGTATTCTTTGCTCCTTTTTCTACGGGCGCTGCGGAAGCAACATCATCACCGGCAACAACCGACTCTACTTTTATGTTATCTTCAAAATCGGCTTGTTCGGCTGCCATGTCGAAGTTAAATATATCCCCGTTATAATTACCGTAGATATATAAAACTCCTGCTCCGCTGTCTATATATTTTGTACAAGCGTGCATTTGCTCGGCACTCGGACTTTGAAACACGTCTCCTACCGAACAGGCATCCAGCATTCCTTTACCGACATATCCGAGAAAGAGCGGTAAATGTCCCGAGCCTCCGCCTGTAGCGATGCCGACTTTTCCTTCTTTCTTATTTGCGGTTACAAGGCAATGTATGTCATTATCCGTATAGGTGATAAGATCGGGGTGAGCTATGTATAAACCTTCCAACATTTCTTTAACGTAATTTTCAGGTTTGTTTATCAGTTTTTTCATAAGTTCCTCCTAAATAAGATATCAGTTACATCAGTTTTTGGAAAAAAGTTTTTTTACAAGGGGATAGATTGCTGCCGTTAAAATAAACAGGAAAATAATAAGTGTTACAGGACGAGTTACAAAGATATTTAAACTCCCTTGTGAGATCGCAAGAGCTCTGCGTAAATTCGATTCAAGCATATTTCCTAAAAGTAACCCCAAAATAAACGGTCCTGGAGGAAAATCGGTACTTTTTGCCAAAAAACCTATTATAGCTGCAATTAACATAATAACTACATCAAAAAAATTATTATTTAATGCAAAAGAACCTACAATGCATAATACTGAAACGGTTACCCAAACACTTTCCGGTTTTACATTAATTCCTTTTGCCGTTACTTTTACAGTAGCTAAACCCAGTATTAAGAAAACAACATTTGCTAATACCATTAAAATCATGATAGAAAATATAAACGGTTTATTATATATAAACATTTGACTTCCCGGCTGCATGCCGTACATCATCAAGGAACCGATTAAAATAGCTGTTACCGAGTCACCGGGGATTCCAAGCGTTAGCATTGTCATTAAGGCTCCTCCGAGAACACCGTTATTTGCGCAGGAACTGACTGCAAGTCCTTCAAGAGAGCCATTCCCGTATTCTTCCGGATGCTTTGACATTTTTTTTGCATTACCCCAACAAATTATTGTTGAAATATCAGCACCTGCAGCGGGAATTGCTCCGATAATCGTTGCAACCAAGGATGCTAGAAGCGTCGGTATTGCCATAGCCTTAAATTCATTTCTTGTAGGGAAAATACGTCCTAAGGCTAAATTTTCTTTTTTTAATGCTGCTTCTCGCGCTTCTTTTTCTTTGCTTCTTGTAAATATTTGATAGAGTACCTCTCCAAGCCCGAACATACCAATCATTACTGGAATAAAAGAGATACCGGATAATAAATCTGTTTGTCCTAATGTATATCGTTTAACACTGAGAATGGGATCAAGACCTATAGTACTGATTAAAAGGCCTGTAAATCCCATGAGAAAACCTTTGAGTATGTCTTTTCCGGAAACAGTTATCATCATCGTCAATCCTAATAGTGCCAATGAAAAATATTCTGTCGGTCCAAAGGTTACCGTGAATCGTGCAATGGGAAAGGCAAAAATAATTAAACATAAAATACTTATTAAGCCCCCAATCGCTGAATAAATTACATTGATTCCTAATGCCAATCCTCCTTTCCCTTGTTTATAAAGGGGATATCCGTCAAAACTTTGTGTGATGGAAGATGGTGTTCCGGGAGTATTAAGTATGATTGCAGTAATTCCTCCTGCAAAAATAGCGGCATTCCATAAACCTATCAGCATTGCAAATCCGTTTTCCGGCGCGAACCAAAATGTTACGGGAGTTAAAATGGCAATTCCCATCGTCGCTGATAATCCGGGTAGTGCACCTATAACAGTACCGATAGTTACTCCAAGAAATAAGAAAAGCATAACGGAAGGAGTTAATACATTAATAAATGCGGCTTGTAGTTCTGCCATAATGACCTCTTAAGCGATAAATTTTATTGTCAGACCAATCGTGAAACCGATATATATTAAAGCAATTAATAAAGTGGAAAATAAAGTGGAAAAAATCCATGTGCGTTTATATAAAAATTTACTCAAGATAAAACACTCCAAAAGTATTATCGGATAGAATATCTTAAAAAGTTTCCATATAACTAATGTTACCACAATTACAAACAAAGTCATTAACATAATGTTTAAATTTTCTTTTTTTTCACTTGTTAATTCAAAATATCGTATTGTTTGTTTTTCTTTTATAGAACGTATAAACAGAAGCAAGGTACAGGCGGCAAGACTTATTCCAAGTAAAAAAGGAAAAAAACCTGCTCCGGGCACTTTATCCGATGTTGTGGAAACAAGTCCCATTGAGAGTGCAGGTATAATAAACAAAATAGCTACTATGAAAAACAAAAGGGAAGGAATTTTATTTCCTGTCATATAAACCTCTTCTTAATAAAGATATATTGTTATAAACACTACCTATAATATGGACTTTAGATAAACAGATAAGGGCTGCTTTATTTTCTTATGTCTTTTTATAAAACAACCCTTGTTGATCATATTGTTATTTCTGAATGATATTCAGTTTAGGAATTAATGTTCCGTAGTTATTTAATTCTTTTTGTGCAACGGTATCCATATCTTTACCATGCAAATATGCAAATTCAAATCCTCTGTCTTTTAAGAGTTTTTTTACGGATTCCGAATTAACCGCTTTTTCCGAGATGCCATCCAGATATTCGATTATTTCTGCAGGAGTGTTTTTCGGAACTGCAAATCCCCCCCAGCCTTGTGCAATTACGTCAAAACCTTGTTCTTTTGCAGTTTTAACATCAGGAACAACTGAAGAATGTTTATCACTTAAAATAGCTAACACTTTAAATTTTCCGCTGTCGACATGGGTTTTCACTTCAGAAGGACTTACTGTAACAGCATCAATATTTCCTCCCAATAAAGCGGTTACAGCCGGTGCAGCTCCATCAAAAGGTACATGATTTAGTTTTATACCGGCTTTTTGTTCGAGGGATGCGGCCGCCACGTGCCATATTGAACCTGTTCCGGAATTACCCACCTTTATTTTGCTCGGATTTTTTTTTGCATATTCAATAAATTCCTGTAATGTATTATAAGGGGCGGATGCACTTACAGTAACTGCTGCAGGAATTGTCATTACGCGGCATACAAATTTAAAGTCGGCATTGGATACATCCGTAAAACCTAATGCTTTAATCATTGTGGACTCAACAGGCATATATGCCAATGTATATCCATCTGCGGGACTGTTTTTTACGAATTCAAGTCCTTTTGCGCCGGATGCTCCCGTTAAATTGGTGACTGTTACCGGTTTTCCCCCAATTAATGTTTGCAGTTCTTTTGCATAAATACGGGCAACCGTATCCGAAGCTCCACCCGGAGCATACGGAACAACAATATTTAAGGCTTTTGTAGGATATTGCGGTTCTTTGCCCTCGGTTCCCTTTGGAGTGCATGTAGCTAATAATACTATGCCAGCAATAATAACAATTAAAACAGAAATAATTTTTTTCATTTTTTCCTCCTTAAGAAAAAAAATAGTGTTTAGTAGAATTAAAAATCTGACTCTTAACAACGAAATAAGTAAGATTCTGAAATATATAATCTGACTTAGACTATTTATCCTATCTTCGATTTGTTGTCATTGTTTAATTTTGATTGTATAAAATCTTCCTCACAAATCTCAGATATATTCTTTTAAATAGCGATAACGTTGTTCCCATTCTTCTGCACTCAATTCTAAGAGTGGTGGTCGTACTGGTCCTACCGGTAAACCTCGCTGTAACAAGACATGTTTAAAGATACTCATGTCCGATCCGTTTCCCAGTTTTTCACATATTTCTGCTGCTTTTTTATTCTCCTCCATTGCCTCCTTCATGTTATTTTCTTGCCACAGTTTATAAATCTTTACAAAGGGTTCTGGTATTGCACATGAACAACCTGACACTACTCCGTCACATCCCATTGTTAATGCCGGAACAAAGAGGCGATCAAGGCCTAAAACAACTGAAAACGTTTCGTCATTGATTCTAAGGTAGTCTTTTACTTTGACCATGTCAAAACCACTGTATTTAACACCAATAATATTCGGACAATTATTTGCTATTTCCTGCATCAATCTCGGACTGATGTCATTGACTGCACACTGCGGAATAACATAAACATAAACAGGAAAGGTTTTTGATACGGCAGATGATACGGTCTTGTAGAAATTTAGTATGCCTTTTTCAGTCATCGAAAAAAAACTTGGGGTGACAACACCGATACCGTCTGCTCCTATCTTTTCTGCATGTTGAGCAAGTCGCACAGTTTCTTTTGTTGTCATAGCACCTGCATGAATAAAAACGGAAACTCTCTTATTTGCAGTTTTTACAACTATTTCTGCAAGAGTTTCTCTTTCTTCAGGAGAGAGTAACATCATTTCTCCTGTTGTTCCACACGGGTATAAACAATTGACGTTCTTTTGAATAAGAAATTCTGTTAATTTCTGCATAGCGACAATATCAATGTCTCCGTTACGATCATAAGGAGTAACCATTGCCGTTGTTACTCCGAATAGTCTTTTCATAAAACCTCCTTAAAGTTACTAAAAAATAACAGCTTTTGTTTAGTAATTTTTATTACTAAACAAAAGTATAAACCCGCTTTTTCCGATTGTCAAGGATTTTTTTAATAAAAAAAAATATATATTTAGAGAGAAAATACTTAACAAAAATTGATTTGTTTAGTAGAATAATTGTCAAGAATATATGCGGAGAAAGATAAGATATGACAATACGAGATATAGCCAAGCTTGCCAATGTTTCTCCAACGGCAGTTTCTTTTGCTCTTAACGATAAACCCGGTATCAGCGATGCAAAAAAAAATGAAATATTGAATATCGTAGAAAAAACGGGGTTTTCCGATAAGTATAAAAAACGTGGATTTTCGGCAAAAAGGCTTATTTTTTTAAAACTTATAAAATCGGGTGTGCTTATCGAGCAAAACGCCGATTTTATATCAAAAATAATGGATTCTATACAGGCAAAATGTAAAGAACTCGGCTATTCTTTGCAAATAGATGTAATCCGGAATGAGTTTTATGAATCCATAAAGAATTTGGATTATAGAGGTATTTCGGGTCTTTTTGTGCTGGGGACCGAGCTGGTTCCCGATGATTATAAGGCGCTTTCTCTTATACCCGTACCCTATATTGTGATTGATAATGCAATGCCTAATTTTGCTTGCAATTCAATTACAATGAGTAATGAAGAGATGGCTTATAAGGCTGTCGAAACACTTGCTTTAAGCGGCCAAAAAGATTTTGGTCACTTTATGGGCAGATTACATACTCAAAATTTCATTGAACGAAAAATAGGACTTATGGATGCGGTTAGAGATTTTAATTTAAATTTTTCAAAAGAAAAGGAATTCCTGCTTACTCCGACTCTTATGCAAAGTTATACCGAAATGAAAACATATATCAAAAACAAGCGAAAGATTCCCCGAATTGTGTTTGCGGATAATGATGTTATTGCAATAGGGGCTATGAAGGCGATGAGCGAATCGGGAATTCGAATCCCTGAAGATGTTGCAATTATCGGTTTTGATGACGTTAATTTGGCTGAAACTTCAAATCCTCCGCTTTCAACGGTTCGTGTGCAATGTTCTCTTATCGGAACAATGGCGACGGTTATGCTCATTAATGAAATTCAACAAAAAAGTCCTTCTTATTCAAAAACAAAGGTAGGAGGAAATTTAATTATCAGAGCAAGTTCCGGCAATGCCGCATGCTCATAACATCCAGTTCCCTTTCCCCCTCTCTTGACCCTGATTGCGCCCTATAGTACTATGGTAAAATCATTATTTTGTCATAATACTATAGGAAGGATGTATGGGAAAACCCTTGGTGTTTCAATCGGATTTCGGCTACGACGACGGCGCGGTAAGCGCTATGTACGGCGTTGCTTACAGCGTAGACGAATCCATAAAAGTGTTCGACGTTACGCATAATATCCCTCAATATAATATTTGGGAAGCTTCGTACCGCCTTATTCAAACCGTCAATTATTGGCCCAAGGGAACCGTCTTCGTTTCCGTTGTCGATCCGGGAGTGGGTTCGACTCGGCGGAGCATTGTCGTATTAACCGAGGCGGGACAGTACATCGTTACCCCCGATAACGGTACCCTTACCCATATCAAACGCTTAAGCTCGGTGCGCGAAGCGCGCATTATAGACGAAAGCGTAAACCGCCTGCCCAATTCCGGCGAAAGCTACACTTTTCACGGCCGCGATATATACGCATACACGGGAGCCCGCCTTGCATCCGGCGTTATTGCCTACGAACAGGTAGGCCCGAGCGTTGATGTCGATTCGGTTGTGGAATTGCCGATGAGTCCGCCCGTTAAAACCGGCGATTCGGTAAAGGGCAGTATCGATGTTTTGGATGTCCGCTTCGGAAGTTTATGGACAAACGTACCCCGCACAACCTTTAATTCGCTCGGTATACAATACGGCGACAAGGTTGACGTGATTATCGAAAACTCGACGCGTCTTTTATACCGCAACACCCTACGCTATGCCCAATCCTTTGACGCCGTCTATGTCGGTGAAGCCCTTGTCTACGTCAACAGCCTTGACTACATAGCCGTTGCAATCAATCAGGGAAACTTTTCAAAAGCATACGGCGTCGGAACGGGTGCGGGCTGGACTATAACCCTGCAAAAAGAGCACAGCCGTGCCGCAAACTGAACCTATGTCCGCACAAGAAACGCGGAGCGCTGCAAAAAAGCCGGTTATAGAATTCCGCGATTTTTCGTTTCAGTATTTTGCACAGGCAAAACCGACGCTGAAAGATATAAATCTTACAATATATGAGGGTGAAAAGGTGCTCATTGTCGGTGCAAGCGGAAGCGGAAAAAGCACCCTCGGGCACTGTATAAACGGCCTTATTCCCTTTTCGTACAAGGGGCAGGTAGAAGGCAGCTTAACCGTATGCGGTGAAAAAACGGCCGATCTCGACGTTTTTAAGCTTTCCAAAAAAGTCGGCACCGTATTGCAGGATTCCGACGGTCAGTTTATCGGCTTGAGCGTGGGCGAAGACATAGCCTTTGCCCTCGAAAACGAGTGTATGCCGCTTGCCGATATGAAAAAAACGGTAAGCAAAACGGCCGCCCTTGTCGGCATGGAAAACTTTTTAGCCTCTTCCCCCTACGAGCTTTCAGGCGGCCAAAAGCAGCGCGTTTCCTTTGCCGGCGTTATGGTAAACGATGTAAACGTTTTGCTGTTTGACGAACCTCTTGCAAACCTTGACCCTAAAACGGGGCAGACTGCCATTGAATTGATTGACGACATTCACCGCCGATATCACAAAACCGTTATTATCATTGAACATCGTATCGAAGACGTATTGCACCGCCCGGTAGACCGCGTTATCGTTGTGGACGGCGGGAAAATCGCCGCCGATATGAGTGCCGACTCCGTTATGGCGCAAGCGGTTTTGCCGCCCTTCGGTATCCGCGAACCGCTTTATGTAACGGCTTTGCGCTGTGCCGGCATTCCCGTTACCGAAACATTGCATGCGGGCAGAATCGAAACCCTCGACGTTCAGGCGGTGCGCGATAAACTGATTGCATGGGATAAAAGCTTAAAGCCCAAACCGGCAAAACCCGGCGGAACGGAAATTTTACGCTGTGAAAACTTAAGTTTCCGCTATACGCCGCGCTCCGCCAAAGTGCTTGACAATATCAATTTCAGTATCCGTGCAGGAGAAATGGTCAGCCTTGTCGGAACCAACGGGGCGGGTAAAAGTACGTTGGCAAAGGTGATTACCGGTATTGTCCGCGAAAGCGAAGGAGGCCTGTTTTTTAACGGCGCCGATATGAAGGATATGACGATTCAGGAGCGCAGCCGGCACATCGGCTTTGTTATGCAAAACCCGAATCAAATGCTTTGCAAGCCGATGATTTTCGATGAAGTTGCACTCGGTCTTCGCCTTAACGGGGTTCCCGAAAACGAAATAAAAGACAAGGTGCATCATGCCTGTTCGGTGTGCGGTATCGCTCCCTTTATAAGCTGGCCCGTTTCGGCCCTCAGTTTCGGACAAAAAAAACGGGTTACGATAGCTTCCGTGCTGGCAATGGATCCCGAACTGATTATTTTGGACGAGCCGACCGCCGGTCAGGATTACCGCCGCTATTGCGATATTATGGAATTCCTCCGTTCACTGAATGAGCGCGGCGTAACGATTATATTGATTACCCACGATATGCACCTTATGCTCGAATATACGCCGCGCAGCCTTGTTTTACACGGCGGAAATCTTTTACTCGACTCGGATGCCGTCAGCGCTTTAACCGACAGCGATGTTGCGGACAAGGCGAATCTAAAAGTTACTTCCTTATATACATTGGCGGAAAAAGCCGGCATTGCCGCCCGCCAGCGCTTTGTGCAAAACTTTATCGACTATGAACGGGAGGCTTTGCGTGAAAGCAAAACTGTTTGATTATATCGAGCGCGATAATTTTATTTACCGCCTTTCCGGCCTCACCAAGCTCATTTGCTTTTTTTGCATGACCTTTGCGGTTATGTTTTCATACGATATCCGCTTTATTGCAGGTGTGCTGGTGTGCTCCTTTATTCTTATACGCAAAGCCGATATACGCTTTTCTCAAATCAAACTTATGCTGATTTACGTTGCCGTTTTTTTGGGATTAAACTTTGTACTTACCTTTTTGTTCAGCCCGCTTTACGGCACCGAAATATACGGAAGCCGCCACGACCTTTTTTCGTTCGGCGGCCGCTACGTAGTTACGCAGGAACAGCTTTTGTATCAAATTACAAAAACGCTCAAATACGCTTCGGTTGTGCCTTTGGGCATTATTTTCTTTTTATCGACAAATCCCAGCGAGTTTGCGGCTTCGGTAAACCGTATCGGGCTTCCGTATAAGGCCGCCTATGCTTTTTCGCTTACGCTGCGCTATTTTCCCGACTTAATCAGGGACTACGAAAACATAGCTGCCGCCCAGCAAACGCGCGGGCTCGATTTATCCAAAAAAGAAAAGCCTTTTAAGCGTATAAAAAACATTATGAATATCTTTGTGCCCCTTGTGTTTTCCACGCTGGACAGAATCGACACGATAAGCAATACGATGGATTTACGGGGCTTCGGTAAAGGAAAAAAACGGACATGGTATGCGGCCCGCCCGCTCAAAAAAGGCGACATTATCTCCATTGTTTTCGGAGCCGCTGTGTTGGTTTTGTCCTTATGTATCAGTGTATTTATAAATCAATCGCGTTTTTTTAATCCCTTTGTAAAAGGGTAAAAAGGATTTTATTTAAATTTTTATTTAAGAAGGATGTATTATGCAAAACAAACCCGTTTTGGTGTTTCAAACCGATTTTACGTATAAGGAAGGTGCCGTTTCATCGATGTACGGTGTTGTAAAAACGGTCGATTCTTCCCTCGAAATTATGGACGGCTCTCACGAATTGCCCCAATTCGATACGTGGAGCGCAAGCTACCGTCTTTTTCAAAGCTTGGACTTTTGGCCCAAGGGAACAATATACGTTTCCGTTGTGGATCCGGGAGTCGGAACCGCGCGCAAAGCCTGTGTTGCAAAAACTTCAAACGGCTATTATGTCGTAACGCCCGATAACGGAAGCCTTACGCACGTTAAGCGTTTTATGGGGATAGACGAAGTGCGCGAAATCGACGAAAGCGTAAACCGCCTTCGCAACGAAAAAACCGAAGGCGTTGCCATCTTTCACGGCCGCGACCTTTTCGGCTATTGCGCCGCCCGCCTTGCATCCGGTATCATCTCGTTCGAACAGGTGGGCCCCGCCTATCCGGTTGAAGAAATCAAAGAACATACGATACACGAACCTGTCGTTGAAGACGGCTGCGTTAAGGGTATCTTTGAAATAGACGACCCCAATTTCGGCAACTTGTGGACGAATATTCCGCTTAAACTGTTCCGGGAGCAGGGATTTACGTACGGTCAGCGCGTGCGGCTTCGGATTTTTCACAAGGGCGTTCAGGTATTTGACGAAAAAGTGCTGTTTCATCAAAGTTTCGGCTTTGCCCAAGAAAAAGAGCCCATTATTTACAATAATGAATTGCTCCGTATAGCCTTGGCCGTATCGCGCGGCAGTTTTAAAAATCAATACAATGCCGGATTCGGCCCCGATTGGACGGTCGAATTTTCGCATTGATTTTTCTGCTTGACACTGTGCACATATTCTGTTTGAATGGGTAAAGAGAGTTTTACTTTCTTACAGTTCCCGTATCGGAGGTTTATATGAAAAAATTGTTTGCAATTACAACAAAAACTATTGTTGCAACCGGTTTGGGTGCCGCCTTGTTTATGGTACTCTTTATGTATGTTAAGGTTCCCAGCGGAATCCCCGAAACATCGTTTCAGGTTGCCTACGGCTTGGGCGGCTTTTTTGCAGCCTTATTCGGCCCCGTCGCCGGCGGTCTTATCGCCTTTATCGGCCATGCTCTGAACGACTCCATTCAATACGGTTCTCCGTGGTGGAGCTGGATTATTGCAAGCTTTGTCGCCTGTTTTTTAATGGGTATTTCCTATAAGTTTTTAAATGCGGATGAAGGTACTTTTTCCGGTAAAGACGCCCTCCTGTTTAACTTAATTCAAATCGGGGCAAACGTGATTGCATGGATTTTGGTCGCCCCCGTTTTGGATATCGTTATTTACAAAGAACCGGTTAACCTGGTTTTTGTTCAGGGCGCAACCGCCGCATTGCTGAACTCGATCGCAACCGGTGTTGTGGGAACCCTGCTTTTATTCGCCTATGCAAAGGCCCGCCCCAAAAAGGGAAGCCTTTCTGCGGAAGAATAAAATCCGAAACTGCGCATGCGTATAGCCCCCTGCGGGGCGGGGCGGTGCGTATATAAAAAAGGGACTGCCGAAAGCCGCTTTGCTGCGCTTTTAACAGTCCCGTTTTTATTTTAAACCGGTAGGTTCGCCGTTGTTTACTTTTTCTTTCCCTGGTTTGCAACGCCGGCCATTTTTTCGGCAATCGCTTTTTGGTCTCCCAAGTATTTTTTGCCGAGCACTTTAAAGTTGTCGTCAAACTCGTATACGAGGGGTACTCCGGTGGGAATGTTTACTTCAAGGATTTCTTCTTTTGTCAAGTTTTCAAAATACTTTACCAAGGCGCGAAGCGAGTTTCCGTGGGCTACGATAAGTACGCGTTCGCCTTTTTGCATACGGGGCTTGATTTCGCTTTCAAAGTAGGGAACCGCGCGTGCAATTGTGGTTTCAAGGCTTTCGGTTAAGGGTAAAACCGATTTGTCTTTTACACTGCGGTAGGGTTCCTGCGAACGGGGGCTGCGCTCGTCGCTTTCTTCAAGCGGGGGAGGGGTAATGTCGAACGAACGGCGCCAAATCTTTACCTGTTCTTCGCCGTATTTTTCGGCGGTTTCGGCCTTGTTCATACCCTGTAACGCGCCGTAATGCCGCTCGTTTAACTTCCATGTTTTAATAACGGGAAGCCATTCTCTGTCCATCGATAAAAGGGCAAAGTTTAAGGTATGGATTGCACGTTTTAAAAACGACGTATAGCATACGTCAAAGTCGAATCCTTCTTTTTTAAGAACTTCGCCCGCCTGCTTTGCCTCTTCCTGCCCTTTTTCGGACAATTCAACATCCGTCCAGCCGGTAAAAAGGTTCAGCTTGTTCCATTCGCTTTCGCCGTGGCGAATAAGTACCAATTTCATAATCTTACCTCTTATATAAAATCTTCTATATTCAGCAGGTTTTTGCTTACGGCTTTCCGTTTAAGCGGCCGCCGAACAATCTTCCCGCTTTAAAACAAAGGAAACGGAATGTTTTATTTATCCGTAATATCCTCGGCGTACACGATAGTCGTTCCGCTGCGAGCCTCGCGGATTATAATACCGGCTCCGGCTATACAGGCGCAGGCTCCGATAATGCGTATAAGTGTTAAACCGATGGCCGCCGGCACGGCGAATAACAAAATTGCAAGAACGATGCTTGCAATAATTTCCGCGGTAAAAGGCTTGGTGTTTATGCCTTGCGCGCGCAGTTTTATTACCCCGTATATTTCAAGGGCGGCGGCAAGCACAAGATAGGCGCCCAGCACATAGAGCATAATCGTCCATAAAGCTCCCGCAAACATAAGGGGCAGGGCAACGGCGGCGGCCCCCGTTAAAATACTCAAAATGCCGCGTATCGTAATAATCCGCCTGAAGTTTTCATCCGGCGCCATTTTACGCAAAGAAACGACATTGTAAATTCCGTTGATAATTCCGCTTATACCCAAAAGCGTAACGGCGGTACGTATAACCGCTTCCGGCGTTAAAAGCATCGTTATCCCGATTGCGGCGGTCAACACACCCATAGCTATAACCGTTTTTCGCATATACGGCTCCTGTTATTGTAAAATCTGCGGCACAAGCCTTGACACAGTATAGCATAGTGAGGGGCAAAACTCAAGATTAACAATACAATTCCGCACGCAATTAACAATTTGTAATTTGCATTATGGAATGAAACGGATAAAAAGCTGCCGAAAGTTTGTCAAAATTCCTCCTAAAGCGCTTGCATAATTTTCTTTTTTGGTGTATAAATGAAATTCCGCATTTTAATCTTTTTTATTGATTAGGTGCGATGGGTTCTTTGAGAGTCAAGCGGTTTTGTGTTTTGCATAATGCATGTGCAGGTGCGAAAAAAAACAAAAACCGGTGCAGCCGTAAAGTTCGGATATCCGTTCAGGCCGGCACAACCCGCGGTATGCATGATACCCGCCGTCGGCGGTATCTATATATGGTAGAGTATCAGGGTGCTTGACTGAAGCGTTTTAATGCTTCCTGGCTCCGGGATGCCAAACCGGTCATCAAATGCAGATTTGGTGGCGGCAGGTGGAATCCGGCCGAGATGATTGAATTGATAATCATCTTTTTGTAAAAACTTTTCGTTTTTTTTAGGCCTTTCTCCGTCTTGCCGTTTTCTACTCAAATCGTGTATTTAATGTGTGTATATTTTATACAGCACAATATTTTTTTTCATGCCTTTAATCTGGTAAGGAGGATCGAATGGCAAAGGAAAAGTTCTCACGAACAAAACCGCACATGAACGTAGGTACCATCGGTCACGTTGACCACGGTAAAACCACCTTGTCTGCGGCGATTACAATGTATTGCGCCAAGAAATTCGGCGACAAGCAGCTCAAGTATGATGAAATCGATAATGCTCCGGAAGAAAAAGCCCGCGGTATTACTATTAATACGCGCCACTTGGAGTATCAGTCCGACAAGCGTCACTATGCTCACATCGACTGTCCCGGCCACGCCGACTATGTTAAAAACATGATTACCGGTGCCGCCCAGATGGACGGAGCGGTTTTGGTTGTTTCGGCTCCCGACTCGGTTATGCCCCAAACCCGCGAGCACATCCTGCTTGCCCGCCAGGTAGGTGTTCCCAAGATTATCGTCTTCCTTAATAAGGTTGACCTTCTTGACGATCCCGATCTTATGGAATTGGTTGAAGAAGAAGTACGCGATGTTCTCGAATCCTACGGCTTCCCCCGCGAAACCCCGATTGTAAAGGGTTCCGCATTTAAAGCCTTGCAGGAAGGCGCTTCCGCCGAGGATACCGCTCCCGTTCAGGAACTTTTGGATCAGATGGACTCCTATTTCGACGATCCTGTCCGTGACGAACAGCTTCCCTTCCTTATGCCGATTGAAGACGTATTTACGATTTCCGGACGCGGTACCGTTGTTACCGGACGTATTGAACGCGGTATCATCAATATGAACGAAGAAGTTGAAATCCTCGGTATCCGCCCCACTCAGAAAACCGTTATTACCGGTATTGAAATGTTCAATAAATTATTGGATCAGGGTGTTGCCGGAGATAACGTCGGTCTTCTTCTTCGCGGTATCGATAAAAAGGCTGTTGAACGCGGTCAGGTTCTTGCCAAGCCCGGTACAATCAAGCCTCATACCAAATTCGAAGCTCAGATTTACGTTCTTTCCAAAGAAGAAGGCGGACGCCACAGTCCCTTCTTCTCGGGTTATCGTCCTCAGTTCTATTTCAGAACGACCGATATTACCGGAACCGTTACTTTGCCCGACGGCGTAGACATGGTTAAGCCCGGTGACAATACGAAAATTGTCGGTGAACTTATTCATCCCATCGCTATGGATAAGGGTCTTAAGTTGGCTATCCGTGAAGGCGGACGCACCATTGCTTCCGGTCAGGTAACAGAGGTTCTCGGCTAAGAGATATTGAATGCGGCGGCTCGGTAATTGCCGGCCGCCGTGCATTTTCCCGGAGGAAAAATGGCTACTGAGAAGATCCGTGTCAGGCTTCGCGCTTTCGACGTGGAATTGATTGATCAAAGTGCAAAGTCTATCGTTCAGACTGTGCAAAAGGCGGGTGCCAAGGTTTCAGGACCTATTCCCCTGCCTACCAAAATACAAAAGGTAACGGTACTGCGTTCGCCGCACGTAAACAAAAAATCGCGCGAGCAGTTTGAAATGCGTACCCATAAGCGCCTTATAGATATTATCGAGCCTTCGGCGGACGTTATGGATTCGCTTATGAAGCTTGAATTGCCTGCGGGCGTTGATGTTGAAATAAAACAATAACCGTGCGTCCCTTACGAGCGGGCGTGTCGGTATAAACCGGTAACGGTCCCCCGGATCAGGGGATGGCGGCCGGATAGAGGAGTATCAGAATGAAAGGTCTGATTGCAAAAAAAACGGGCATGACTCAGGTGTTTGATGAAAACGGCGACCTTACACCGGTAACCGTGATCCGCGTCGAACCCAATACGGTTGTCGCTCTTAAAACAAAGGAAAAGTTCGGCTATGACGCCGTAGTCCTCGGTTTGGATGATTTAAAACCCGCTAAGGTTTCAAAGCCTTATGCCGGTTCTTTTCCTGAAAATGTAACGCCGAAGCGGAATGTAAAAGAGTTCCGCGATTTTGAAGCCGAAGTGGCTGTCGGTGATACGGTCGGTATTGAACTTTTTGACGGTGTCCGCTATGTGGACGTAACCGCCGTTTCCAAGGGTAAGGGTACTCAGGGTGTTGTAAAGCGCTGGGGTTTCGGCGGAGGCCGCGCCTCTCACGGTTCCAAATTTCACCGCGAGCCCGGTTCTACGGGACAGTGTACTTCTCCCGGTCGTTCTTTTAAAAACGTAAAAATGCCCGGCCGCATGGGACGGGAGCGTGTAACGGTTCAAAATCTGCGCGTAATAAAAGTGGATCCGGAGCTCGGAGTCGTAATGGTTTGCGGTTCGGTACCCGGAGTTAAAGATTGTACGCTGATCATTAAGTCTGCGGTCAAAAAAGAATTTTAACAGTGAGGAAGACAATGGAAAAGAAAGTCTATTCTGTTGACGGTAAAGAACTGCGGACAATTCAATTGGATGATGCGGTGTTCGGTCTTCCGGTAAATGAAGATGTAATTTATTACGCCGTTACAAATGAGTTGGCGAATAAGCGCGTCGGAACCGCCTGTACAAAAGACCGTTCCGAAGTTCACGGCAGTAATGCAAAGCCGTATAAGCAAAAAGGAACCGGCCGTGCACGCAGGGGTGATAAAAAATCTCCTCTTTTACGCGGCGGCGGTGTTATCTTCGGGCCCAAGCCTCGGGATTTCAGCTATACGATTCCGAAAAAGGTAAAGCGTTTGGCTATGAAATCGATTTTAAGCTTAAAGGCTCAAGAAGATGTGCTTACGATTATCGAAGATTTTACGGTTGAAAGCGGAAAAACAAAGGATTTTGCTTCTATTTTGAAAAACTTTTCAAATAACGAGCGCACCGTCCTTGTGTTAAAGGATGACGATCCCAAAATCAAGCAGGCCGGACGCAATATCCCGACCCTGTCCTTTTTGTCGTACAACCGTTTGCGTGCGCATGACCTCTTTTACGGAAAAAAGGTTTTAATGCTTGAAAGTGCGGCAAAGAATTTGTCCGAGTTTTACAAAGAGGAGGCTGAATAATGATCTATGAAGATGTAATTATTGCGCCTATATCGTCGGAAAAAGCGACCGAGCTGCGCGAGCAGGGCAAGTATGTTTTTAAAGTACATCCTGCGGCAACGAAGTTTGAAATAAAAGAAGCGGTGCGCCGGCTTTTTAACGTAAAGGTTGTCGCCTGTACTACGATGAATGTGTTTGGAAAGATGAGACGGGTGCGTTACCGCCCCGGCAGAACTTCCAGTTGGAAAAAAGCTATCGTCAAGCTGGCGCCTGGCGAGGTTATCAAGGTCTTTGAAGGCGTATAAGCCTTCGGCCGTATAAAAGGGGATCCTAGATGGCTCTTAAATTATATAAGCCGATAACTGCGGGAAGCCGCGGACGGGTAGACCTGCGAAAGGATGAATTAACCGCACACAAGCCTGAAAAAAGCTTGACAAAGGGTATTTCGTCCCGCGGAGGCCGCGGTGCCGGAGGCCGTATTGCGGTTCGGCATCAGGGCGGCGGTCATAAACGCAGGTATAGGGATATAGACTTCAAGCGTGATAAACACGGAATTCCGGGAACGGTACGGACAATCGAATACGATCCGAACCGCAGTGCCAATATAGCTTTGATTTTTTATGCCGACGGCGAAAAACGCTATATTATCGCTCCTCAAGGGCTGGCTGTCGGGCAAAAAATCGTGTCCGGCGAAAGTGCCGCTCCTACGGTCGGCAATGCGCTTCCTTTGGAAGCGATTCCGGTCGGATTTACCGTTCATAACATTGAATTAACGCTCGGAAAGGGCGGCCAATTGGCACGTTCTGCCGGTACAAGCGCCCTGGTTGCGGCAAAAGAAGGCGATTACGTATCGCTTCGCCTGCCCTCCAGCGAAGTGCGCCGCGTTCATAAAAAATGCTACGCGACAATCGGTGTTGTCGGAAACGAAGATCGTATGAACACTCAGCTCGGTAAGGCCGGACGCAGCCGATGGCTCGGTATCCGTCCCGCTGTTCGGGGTATGGCGATGAACCCTGTGGACCACCCGCTCGGAGGCGGTGAAGGTGCCGGTAAGGGACGTAATCCCGTTACTCCCTGGGGACAGCCCTGCCGTGGATATAAAACCCGCAAAAAGCGGAAAGTGTCTAACAATTTCATTGTTACACGCCGGAAGAAGTAGCAGAGGAGTATATCGTGTCGCGATCTGTTAAAAAAGGACCTTTTATTGAAAAGAGCCTTTATAAAAAGGTTATCGAAATGAATAAGGCTGCGGACAGAAAGATGATTAAAACCTATTCTCGCTGTTCGACTATTATTCCCGAAATGGTAGGCAATACGATTTCGGTGTACAACGGCAAGTCCTGGGTGCCCGTGTATATTACGGAAAACCTTGTCGGTCATAAGCTGGGCGAGTTTTCTCCGACCCGGATTTTCCGCGGACATGCCGGTTCCGACAAAAAGTCCGGTAAATAGGTAGGTGGTTGCAATGGTTGAAACAAACGGATACAAAGCCGTAACAAAGTTCCTGATAGCTTCTCCTACAAAGGTTCGCCCTGTAGCGAATGTTATTAAACGGAAGTCCTGTTCGGAAGCTGCGGCTATTCTTGCGAATATGCCCCAAAAAGGTGCAAAGTTAATCGGCGGAACCTTAAAATCCGCTGTGGCAAACGCCCTTTTTGCAAACAAAAAACTTGATGAAGATATGCTTTACGTTAAGGAAATTCGTATCGACGAAGGTCCCCGTTTGAAAAGAGTGTGGTTCCGCGGCAAGGGCCGTGCGGATATGCTCTTAAAGCGTATGTGTCATATTACCGTTATCGTAGCGGAAAAGGCGGGGGAGTAAGATGGGACAAAAAGTAAACCCTATCGGACTGCGTCTCGGGGTAAATAAAACATGGCAGTCCCGCTGGTATGCGGATCCCCGCGAGTACGCGGATTTGGTTCTTGAAGATTTGAAGATTCGGAAAATGATTCAGGATTTGCCCGAATGTAAAAATGCCGATATCGCCGATATCGAAATCGTGCGCCATCCTCAGCGTGTTACCATCGTAATACACACGGCGCGCCCCGGCGTTATTATCGGTATTAAGGGTGCGAATATCGAAAAAATCGGTGCCGAAATCCAAAAGCATTTGACGAAAAAGATTCAAATCAAAATTAAAGAAATTAAGCGTGCCGAAATAAATGCCGCTCTTATAGCACAAAATGTGGCGCGCCAATTGGTAAACCGCGGTTCGTTCCGCAAAGCCTTAAAGCAGGCTTGTTCGAGTGCGATGAAAACCGGTGCCCAGGGTATTAAAATCCGCATCAGCGGCCGCTTGGGCGGTTCGGAAATGTCGCGTACCGAAGAGCATAAGGACGGACGCGTTCCGCTTCATACCCTTCGTGCCGATATCGATTACGGTTTTGCCGAGGCTCTTACAACCTTCGGTAAAATCGGTGTAAAGGTATGGGTCTACAACGGCATGATGTACGGCCGTGAGCAAAACGAAGATGCGGGCCAGTTGTTGAAAAAACGCCGCGAGCGCGCCGAGCGTTCGGATAATACCGGAAAAAAAGCGGGTCCCAAGGGCAAGCATTCCGCCAAATCGGATGAAAAAGACGATACGGATTCCGCTGCGGCAGAAAGGAGTTAAGTATGGCGTTGAGTCCTAAAAGAGTTTTGCACCGAAAAGTGCAGCGCGGAAGAATAAAGGGCAACGCTACGAGGGGATGTAATCTCGACTTCGGAGAGATCGCCCTTGTTGCGCTCG
Organism: Treponema sp. HNW; assembly: GCF_050320395.1. Lineage (GTDB taxonomy): Bacteria > Spirochaetota > Spirochaetia > Treponematales > Treponemataceae > Treponema_C. Next base: position 2,128,471 of record NZ_CP144459.1, on the reverse strand, counting down.
AGCCTATTTGGCTTTCCGCAAAACATATAGAAGCCGCCCGTGTCGCGTTAAACCGTAAAATAAACCGCGGCGGTCAGGTGTGGATCCGGGTGTTTCCGGATAAGCCCGTTTCAAAAAAACCGGCCGATACCCGTATGGGTAAGGGTAAGGGTGCTCCCGAATTTTGGGCGGCGGTCATTAAACCCGGTCAAATTATTTTTGAAATCGGCGGAGTCGACCTTAATTTGGCGGAGCAGGCAATCAAGCTTGCCGGAAGCAAACTTCCGATAAAGACAAAGGTTGCATTCCGCAACGTGGTGGAGTAAGAGGTGAGTTATGGCAAAAAAAGATAAAGAACTGTCTTATTCCGAGCTTATCGTAAAGCGCGATGAGCTTAAAAGGAAATATATGGATTTCCGGTTCCAAATGGCAATCGGTCATGTTGATAATCCGATGCAAAAGCGTACGATGCGCCGCGAAATTGCGACGATGAATACGCTGATCCGGCAAAAAGAACTTGCCGGTTTAAATAAGTAGGAGTTGACCCGTGGAAGAACAAGCAGTGCAAAAAAAGAAGTCCAAGCGTTCTTTTGTCGGAATCGTAACGAGCGATAAGATGGATAAAACCATTGTCGTGTCGGTTTCCACAAAAAAACTGCACAGACTTTATAAAAAGTACGTAACGCGCGTCAAAAAATGCAAGGCACACGATGAAAGCAACAGTGCCCACATCGGTGACCGTGTCCGTATTGTTGAATGCAGGCCCTTAAGCCGCGAAAAATGCTGGCGGCTTGCCGAAATTATTGAACAGGCCAAATAAGGAAGGAGCGGAAAAATGATTCAGATGCAGACAAATTTGAACGTAGCCGATAACTCCGGAGCAAAGGTTGTTCAGTGTATTAAGGTTATCGGCGGCTCGAAGCGCAGATATGCAAGTATCGGCGATGTTATCGTTGTAGCGGTAAAGGATGCAATTCCCACTTCTACAATTAAAAAGGGATCGGTTGAAAAGGCCGTTATAGTCCGTATTGCCAAAGAATACCGCCGTTCGGACGGAACCTATATCCGTTTTGACGACAACGCATGCGTTATTATCGACGCGGCGAACAACCCCAAGGGTAAGCGTGTATTCGGTCCGGTAGCGCGCGAGCTTCGTGATATGGACTATATGAGAATCGTATCGTTAGCCCCGGAAGTTCTGTAACGGGTCTTGAGGAGAAAAGAGTATGCAAAAAAAATTCAAGATTCGTAAAGAAGATCAGGTGGAAATCATTGCCGGAAAAGACAAGGGAAAGCGCGGAAATGTTGTCCGTGTAATCCGCGATAAAGACCGGGTTATTGTAGCCGGCTGTAATATCGTAAAAAAGGCAATGAAAAAACGCAGCCAGCAGGATAGAGGCGGTATTGCCGAAATCGAAGCTCCGCTGCATATTTCAAATGTAGCGATCGTATGTAAAAAATGCGGTCCTACCAAAATCGGATATAAAATCGACGGCGATAAAAAAACGCGTGTTTGCCGTAAATGTGGAGATACCCTGTAATGAGCAATTACATACCCCGGCTTAAGAAAGTCTATAAGGACAAAATCGCCCCCGAGCTCTTTAAGGAACTCGGTTATACGTCCGTTATGCAAATCCCTTCAATCAAAAAGATTGTGGTCAGCATGGGCGTAGGCGAAGCTCTCACAAATAAGAAACTCCTTGACGCCGCAGTGACCGATATCACGCTTATAACCGGTCAGCAAGCTGTGAAAACAAAGGCTAAAAAGAGTATCGCAAACTTCAAACTCCGTGAGGGCAACGAAGTAGGTGTAATGGTTACGTTAAGAGGCGCTCATATGTATGAGTTTTTAGACCGCCTTATCAACGTTGCATTACCCCGTGTTAAGGACTTCCGCGGCATCAATCCGAACGGATTCGACGGCCACGGAAATTATTCTCTCGGTATTACGGAACAAATCATTTTCCCCGAAATTGACTTCGATAAAATCGAACGTGTTTCCGGTTTGAATGTGAATATCGTAACGAGCGCCCGCACCGACAGCGATGCCCGCGCCCTGCTTACCAAGTTCGGAATGCCCTTTAGGAAGTGAGGAGTTCATGGCAAAGAAGTCAATGATTATTAAGGCTGCCCGCAAACCGAAGTACAGCACCAGATTGGTACACCGGTGTCAAATATGCGGACGCCCCCGCGGATATTTACGGAAATACAAGATGTGCCGTTTGTGTTTCCGCAAGTTAGCCAGTGAAGGCCTGTTACCGGGCGTTACAAAATCCAGCTGGTAGAAGGTAGGAGTATAGTATGAGTGTTTCAGACCCCATTGCGGATATGCTTACCAAAGTTCGAAATGCCGTCAGAGCACGTCACGAAAAAGTCGATGTGCCTACGTCCAAGTTAAAACTGGAGATTGTAAAAATCCTGAAAACGGAAGGCTATATAAAGAACTTTAAAAAGATTGCTCAGGATAATATGAATATCATCCGTATTTTCCTGAAATATGATGATGAAAATATGCCCGTTATCCACGACTTGCAAAAGGTTTCGACCCCCGGCCGCCGTGTGTATTCGGGATATAAAGATTTGCCCCGTGTATACAACGGGTACGGAACGGTTATCGTGTCGACATCCGCAGGTGTTACGACGGGTAAAAAGGCTGCCGAAAAAATGATCGGCGGCGAATTGATTTGTACCGTCTGGTAAGGAGTGAGGAAGTATGTCAAGAATAGGAAAACTTCCCGTTGCCATTCCGGCGGGAGTAAAAGTAACGGCCGATGCAAACCTGATTACCGTTGAAGGCCCTAAGGGAAAATTAACCCAGGATTATTGCGATTCGGTAAAAATCGAAGTCGAGGACGGTCATGCCGTGGTAACCCGTGTTGACGACAGCAAAAATGCCCGTGCGGCTCACGGTTTATACCGCAGTTTGATTCGCAATATGGTGCAGGGCGTAACCGACGGTTTTACAAAAACCCTGGTTATAAACGGTGTCGGTTTCCGTGCCGAGGTGCAGGGAAAACTTCTTGTGATGAATCTGGGGTATTCAACGGATTTTATCGCGGCGATTCCCGACGGTTTAACGGTTACGGCCGACGGTCAGGGAAAAATCAATATCACCGGTATAGATAAACAGCAGGTAGGCGAATTTGCGGCTCAAATCCGCCGCTTACGCAAACCCGAACCCTATAAGGGCAAGGGCGTGCGCTACGATACCGAAGTTATTAAACGCAAAGTCGGTAAGGCCGGCGTAAAATAAGGGTGTTTGCTATGATTAAGAAATTAAATGATAAAAATCGAAAACGCTTAAAGAGAAAGATTCATATCCGGAAACACCTTCGCGGTACGGCCGAACGTCCCCGCATGACCGTTACGAGAAGCAACTGCAATTTATATGTGCAGGCGATTAACGATGATGAAGGAAAAACGCTGGCCTGTGTTTCCACCTTGGAAAAGGATTTTTCGTCGCTTAAACCCAACATTAAGGGTGCTGAAGTTATCGGAGAGGCAATGGGTAAACGCCTTGCCGAAAAGAAAATCACGACGGTTGTTTTTGACCGCAACGGCTACCTCTATCACGGTGTAGTCAAAGCTATTGCCGACGGCGCACGTAAAGCCGGAATCGTATTCTAGGAGAAGCTATGGAACACCAGAGAAATCACGACAGAGAACAGCAAAAAGAATTTATCGAAAAATTGGTCAAACTGAACCGTACCGCTAAGGTAGTAAAGGGCGGACGCCGCTTTTCCTTTTCCGCTTTAACGGTTGTGGGAGATCAAAAAGGCCGCGTAGGCTACGGTTTCGGTAAGGCAAACGACGTTACCGAAGCGATTAAAAAGAGTATAGATAAGGCTAAACGCAGTTTGGTAACCGTACCCTTAAGACACGGTACGCTTCCCCACGAAATTCAGGCCGCTTATAAGGGCTCTTCGGTCCTTTTAATGCCGGCCTGTTCGGGAACCGGTATTATAGCCGGCGGCCCGGTGCGTGCCATTATGGAAGCTGCCGGTGCTACCGACGTTATGTCCAAGTCACTCGGCTCCAACACTTCGATTAACGTGGTTCGGGCGACTTTTAAAGCGGTAGAAAGCCTTTTGGATGCCCGCGTTGTTGCAAAAAACAGAGGCAAGCATTTAAAGGATATGTGGGGTTAAACGATGGCCGGATCAAAAAAAATTAAAATAACGCTTGTAAAAAGCACTATCGGACAAAAACCCGCAAAGCGGGCGACTGTCCGTTGTCTGGGATTAAAGAAAATTAACTCCTTTGTGGAACAGGAAGCGAATCCGGCTGTATTAGGCATGGTTGCCTCCGTTTCGCATTTGGTAAAAGTCGAGGAGATACACTGATGTCAGGTTTGGTTCTTACCGCGCCGGCAGGCGCAAACAAAAAAAAGCGTATCGTAGGGCGCGGTTCGTCCTCGGGACGCGGAACAACATCCGGTAAGGGAAACAAGGGACAGCAGGCTCGTTCCGGCGGAAAAACTTATATCGGCTTTGAAGGCGGTCAGATGCCTTTGTATCGCCGTATCGCACGCCGCGGTTTTTCCAACTATCCCTACCGCAAAGAATATGCAACGGTAAACCTTGTCAATATTGCGGCCAAATTTGCGGACGGTGAAACCGTAAACCGCGAAACGCTGATTGAAAAGGGTTTGCTTAAAAAATCGGCGCTTTTGGTGAAGATTCTCGGAAACGGCGATCTCGATAAAAAGCTTACGGTAAGTGCGGACAAGGTTTCCGCAGGTGCTAAAGAAAAAATCGAAAAGGCCGGCGGTACCGTTACCGTATCCGGCGAATAATCCGGTGGTGAGCTATGGCGAATAATCCGATTGTAAATATATTTCGGGTAAAAGAGCTGCGCGAACGCGTACTCTTTACCGTCATTATTCTTGCCGTTTTCCGGCTCGGCAGTGTGTTGACCGTGCCGGGAATAAGCCCCCACGCGTTGACCGCTTATTTTTCTTCGTTGACAAAGGGTAACGCCTTTGTCGATTATATGGACTTTTTTGCCGGCGGCGCCTTCTCCAACTTTTCGGTTTTTATGCTCGGTGTTATGCCTTATATTTCTACCCAGATTATTATGCAGTTGGCATTGATTATTTTTCCGAGCTTAAAGCGCATTGCGCAGGAAGACGGCGGCCAAAAAAAGGTTCAATCGTGGACACGTATCGGTACGGTATTTGTCTGTATGATACAGTCCACCGCCCTTACGGCTTATGCCTATTACGTACCGGGTGCGGTTGTTATTTCAAATCCGATCTTATTCCGTTTACTTTTTATTCTGACGGTTACGACGGGTACGATGATAACGATTTGGCTCGGCGAGCAGATAACCGCGCGCGGTATCGGTAACGGTATTTCAATGATTATTTTCGCCGGTATTGTCGCCCGTCTTCCCTCGGCCGTTTACGAGCTGGGAAAACTCATAAATACACAGGGCAGTCAAATGCTCGTTAAAAGCGTAGTCGTTTTGGTAATGTTTGTCGGAATTATCGCCTTTGTTGTCTATGAACAGCAGGGACAGCGCAAGATTCCGGTACACTATGCAAAACGGGTTATCGGCCGCAAAATGTACGGCGGACAAAGCACGTATATTCCCTTTAAAATCAATCCTTCGGGAGTTATACCGATTATCTTTGCATCGTCGTTTTTAACCTTCCCTCTGCAGATTGCTACCAGCTTGGGACCCAATGTCCGCTGGCTGAACAGGGTTGCGGCTTGGCTTACCCCCAGCGGTTTATTGTATAACGGTTTATTGGTATTATTGATTATATTCTTTGCATATTTTTATACACAGGTAACTTTAAACCCCACCGAAATAGCAAAGAACATTCGGGAAAACGGCGGCTCGATTCCCGGTATCAGAACCGATAAAACGGAAGAGTATATGCAAAAGGTATTGAACAGGCTTGTGCTGCCCGGTTCTTTGTACCTTGCCGTTATTGCGGTTTTGCCGACCGTTATTCAAAATGCATTCGGTTTTCCCCAAAGCATTTCAATGCTCATGGGCGGAACCTCGCTGTTGATTTTAGTCGGTGTCGATTTGGATACGATGAGCCAAATTGAAGCATTGCTTAAAATGCACCACCACGACGGTTTGGTAAAAAAAGGAAAGCTGCGTTCACGCAACCTGTAGAGGCCGCAGTGTGCAGTTGATTAAACCTGTTCGGAAACTTCCGTTTCGGAACAGGTTGATTTTAGGAGTATACTATGAAAGTACGAACAAGTGTAAAGCCTATTTGCGACAAGTGTAAGGTAATCAAAAGAGCCGGTATTGTCCGGATCATTTGTTCCAACCCCAAGCATAAACAGCGTCAGGGCTGAGCTTAAGGAGTAATTGAATGGCTCGAATTGCGGGAGTTGACCTCCCTAACAAGCATGTCAATATCGCATTGACCTATATTTACGGAATCGGACGTTCTTCTGCGGCGGAAATTTGCGAAAAAACCAAAATCGATCCCACCCGCAAAATGAACGATCTTTCTCAGGACGAAGTTGCCGTTTTGCGCGCCCTTATCGACGGTGAATACAAGGTTGAAGGACGCCTTCGTTCGGAAATCGGTTTGAACATAAAGCGCCTTATGGATATCGGCTGCTACAGAGGCTTGCGTCACAGAAAGGGCTTGCCTGTCCGCGGACAGCGCACCCGCACAAATGCACGAACCCGCAAAGGTAAGAAAAAGACCGTTGCCGGTAAGAAGAAATAAGGTGGAGGCAAGATAGATGGCTACCGTAAAAAAACGGAAAGAAAAAAAGACGGTATATGAAGGTAACGTATATATTCAGGCTACGTTTAACAATACAATCATTACGATTACCGATTTAAAAGGAAACGCTCTTTCATGGGCATCTTCCGGCGGTTTGGGATTTAGAGGTGCAAAAAAATCGACCCCCTTTGCCGCCCAATCCGTAGCCGAAACGGCCGTGCAAAAGGCTGTGGGTTACGGTTTGCGTGAAGTCCATGTATTTGTAAAGGGTCCCGGTGTAGGAAGAGAATCCGCTGTCCGCTCTTTGGGAGCTTTGGGCTTAAAAGTAAAATCCATCAGCGATGTAACTCCCATTCCCCATAACGGATGCCGCCCGCGCAAAACCCGCCGCATGTAATTGCTTCGGAGTTTTGCATGTCGGGAAACCGCAGCGTTTTTTTGTAAAGCTTTTGAAAAACGTTCGGTTTGCTATTACTGTCGATGCGGTAAAGAAGATTTACCCGCACCGTGCCGATAGACGGGCTGTCTGCATAGGCGGTCCGTAATCGAGCTTTAATCGAAATAACAAGGAGTTTCGATGGCCCGTAAAAATCTCTTGCATGGATTTAAAACACCGAAAGGGATTAATTTTGAACCTCTCGATACGAATTCGAATTACGGTAAGTTTACCGCATATCCTTTTGAGCCCGGATTCGGCACTACGGTCGGTAATACCCTGCGCAGGGTATTGTTGTCCAGTATTCAAGGATATGCCATAACATCGGTTCGTATCACTTCTTATGATGCCGACGGTGTACCCCATGTTATTTCCAGCGAATTCGAAAGCATCCCCAATGTTGTTGAAGATGCGTTGGAAGTATTGAATAATATGAAGCAAATACGCTTAAAGCTTGACGGCGATACCGAACAGGAAACCTTTTTGTTCGAGTTCAAAGGCGCGGCCGATATAACCGCCGAGATGTTTTCGCGCGGTTCTCAGCTTGAAGTTTTATCCAAGGATATGCATATTTTTACCACAATGGAAAATGCACACCTTGAATTTGAAGTTCAGGTTGATTTGGGACGCGGCTACATACCCGCCGAAGAAAACGAGCGCTATATAGAAGTAGTGGGAACCATTCCGATGGACGCAATCTTTACCCCCGTTTCAAAGGTAAAGTATTCCATTGAACCCTGCCGCGTCGGTCAGCGCAACGATTACGACAAGCTTATTATGGAAATTTGGACGGACGGAAGTATTGCACCCGTTGATGCCCTTGCCGAAGCCGCTAAAATTGCAAAAGATCATTTTTCGATTTTTATCAATTTTAACGACAGCGAAATCGGCCGCAGGGATGAAATCGATGAGGGCGATGAGCGGATTAAGCAGCTTTTGAACACGCCTGTTGAAGAATTGGAATTGTCCGTGCGTTCGTCGAATTGTCTTAAAAATGCAAATATTCACACAATCGGTGAATTAACGAAAAAAACGGAAGATGATATTGCCAAAACCCGTAATTTCGGCAAAAAAAGTCTGTCTGAAATAAAAGATAAACTCCTTGAATGGAATCTTAACCTCGGCATGACGGATTACAGTCATCTGAAAAATGCGGTAAATTTAACAAAGAAAAAGGAAGAATCAGATGAATCATAAAAACGGTTTTAATCCCCTTTCGCGCACCTCGGCTCACCGCCGTGCAATGTCGCGGAATATGGTAACCTCCTTATTCAGATACGAGCGCATTACTACGACAAAGGCTAAGGCCTCCGAAGTGCGCCGGGCTGCGGAAAAATTGATTACGCGGGGCAAGGTTGATTCGGTTCATAACCGCCGTCAAGCCGCCCGCTTTATTGCCGACGAGGCGATTTTGGCCAAGCTTTTTACCGATATCGGTCCGCGCATGAAAGAGCGCAAGGGCGGTTATACGCGTATGTTAAAGCTCGGTTTTCGTCAGGGTGATGCGGCCGATTTGGTTATTTTGGAATTGGTAGATTATAAACTCGATACCTCTTCCAAAGAAGCCAAAAAAGAAGAAAAGGCTAAAAAAGCCGCGCCCAAGACAAAAGAAAAAGCCGGTGCCGATAAAAAGGTAAAAGCCGAAAAGGGTAAAAAAGCCGAAAGCGAAGGCAAACCCAAGGCGGCAAAAAAAGCGGCTGAAAAAAGCGCCGATACCGAAAAGGCTTCGGAGTAATTGATTTAATCCGGCCGCATAAGCGGTTCGGATTCCATAGGAGGATCTATGTCAAAATCACATCGCGGAAAAGGTATTCGCAATTTGGTTAATCACGGACGCGGAACCTGCGGCCGCTGTAAAAAGGAAAATATAAAAGTTTTATACGAACATGAAATTGAAGGTCAAAAAACGACCGTATGCAAATTCTGCAACGCAGCCATTAAAAACGGAAAGGCTGCCGCCGTATAAGATTTGAACGAAGGGTGTCCGAAGGCAAAGCCTGAGCGGCACCCTCTTTTATTTTAAAACCGTCCCGCCTTACGCTCTTTTACGGGGATAATTAAGTCAGACTGAAAAAACTTTAATAAAACTATAGACATGCTTTTTTATTATCTGTATAATAAATTTTATAGTAAAACGGAGGTTTTCCATGAAAAAAAACGCAGGTGCCGCTCTTTTTATATGCGGTTGTTTTGCAGTCGTTTCGGTGTTTTTTGCCGGCTGTGCTAAAAAAGAATCCGATACCTTTACGATCGGCGGTATTTATCCCCTTTCCGGTCCGGTTGCCGTATACGGTACCGAAGCCCGCAACGGTGTGGAATTGGCTATAGCCGAAATCAATGCTGCAGGCGGTATTGCCGGAAAACAGGTTGTGCTTATCGGCGAAGACGATGAGGGCAATCCCGAAAAAACGGTAAACGTCTATAAAAAATTGACGACAAAAGACGGTGTAAAAGTTATTATCGGCTCTCTTACATCCGGTGCGACTGCCGCAATCACTTCCTTGGCCCAGGCCCAAAGGGTGCTTTTAGTTGCTCCCGCCGCAACGATGACCAGCATAACCGACGCCGGCGACTATGTATTCCGTGCCTGTTTTATCGACCCCTTTCAGGGAACGGTAGGCGGTAAATTTACTGCCGAATATTTAGGTAAAAAACGCGCTGCCGTTTTATACGATATTGCAAACGATTATTCTGTCGGTTTATATGATAATTTCAAAATCGCCTTTGAAAAAGCCGGCGGTACGATTGTCGCCTCCGAATCCTACAGTACCGGAGATAAAAACTTCAGCGCTCAGCTTACCAAAATCAAAAATGCAAAACCCGATGTTGTATATTTGCCCGACTACTACGGTGTTGTCGCTTTGATTGCAAAGCAATTGCGCGACCAGGGAATCGATACGGAGATTGTCGGCGGCGACGGCTGGGGCGGTCTTATCGGTAATGCGGGAGACGAGGTGTTAAAAGGTTTTTATTCCGACCACTATGCCTCGGATTCTTCCGATCCGCGTGTAAAGCGTTTTGTAGATGCGTATACCAAACAATACGGTTCCACCCCCGTTTCTTTTGCCGCCCTTGCTTACGACTGCGTATATCTTTTAAAGGATGCGGTTGAAAAGGCCGGAACTACATCGGATACGGCAGCTATCCGCGATGCCCTCGCAAAAACAAACGGCAGCTATGTAACGGGTAACTTAACCTTTGATGCAAACCGCAACCCGATAAAATCGGCCGTTATGATGGAATTGGTCAAAAAAGACGGAAAGTTAACTGCCGTATATAAGGCGACCGTTAATCCCTAAGTTTCGGTATTAAGCCGGTTTTTCACAAGCGGTTGTCTTTTACGGCGGCCGCTTGTGTCGTTTTATGCGCGGTATCCCGAAACGGACTATTTACGCGTAATCTTTTTTTATATATAATGGGATAAAAGGAGTGTCCATGGAAATCGGCAATATGATTGTCCGCCAGCTGGTCAACGGATTGTCCTTAGGCAGTATGTATGCTTTGATTGCCTTAGGCTACACTATGGTCTACGGTATTGTAAAGCTTATCAATTTTGCGCATGGCGATATTCTTATGGTCGGCGCATACTGCGGCTTTTTTGTTCTTACGGCATGGGGTACAACCCCTGCGGCTTTGTCGGCCGCTTTTATTTTTTCGATGCTCGTGTGCGCCCTGCTTGCAATCATTATTGAACGCTTTGCCTATCGTCCCTTACGTAATGCGCCGCGCCTTAATTCGTTGATTACCGCTATCGCCGTTTCTTTGATTTTACAAAACGGTGCGCGCGTGTTTCCGTTTATAGGACCGAATCCGCGCCAATATCCTACACCGAAAACCGTCAGTTTCGATATTGCCTCCATATCGGTATCGAATATTCAGCTGATTGTTATCGTCTTATCCGCTTTTTTAATGATTGTATTGAACTATATTATTAACAGAACAAAAATCGGTAAGGCTATGAGGGCCGTTTCATTCGATATGCATGCCGCAAGTTTAATGGGAATTTCGGTTAACAAGGTTATAGCCTTTACCTTCGGCTTGGGAGCCGTTCTTGCCGCCGCCGGCGGTATATTATATGCAACCGCCTATCCTCAAGTGGAGCCGGTTATGGGAACGATGCCGGGCTTAAAGGCCTTTGTCGCCGCCGTTTTGGGCGGTATAGGCTCGGTTCCGGGGGCCATGCTCGGCGGCTACATATTGGGCATAGCCGAAACTTTTACGAAGGGCTTTTTATCCTCGCAGTTTGCCGATGCCATTTCATTCGGCATTTTAATCGTCATTTTGCTCGTTAAGCCGACTGGCATTATGGGAACAAAGGTGCGGGAAAAGGTATGAGTATGGTACGTGTTTCATATTCTTTTAAAAATACGGCGGTTCCGGCTTTTTTTGCCTTATTTATTCTCCTTGTTCCGGCCTTATTGATAAACTTATCGGTTATAGATGCATACACTGCTCAAATCATTACCCTTGGGGCGGTGAATGCGATTATGGCTATAAGCGTGAATATCGTATGCGGTATTACAGGACAGCTGTCGCTCGGTCAGGCGGGCTTTATGGCAATAGGCGCGTATTCGGCTATTTTATTGACGGAAAATGCGGGTTTACCGCTTCCGGTGAGCATTTTGGCCGCAGGTCTTATTACCGCTGTTGCAGGTTTTTTAATCGGCTTTCCGACTTTAAAACTTACCGGTGACTATCTTGCGATTGTAACCCTCGGCTTCGGTGAAATCATCCGCGTTTTTTTAATCAACTTTAAAACCTTTACCGGCGGTGCAAACGGCAAACGCTTTACCGCTTCGGCCGCCGTTGTACTGTCGCTGTCACCCGTTTTGTCCTGGCTTGTTATGCTGGGCTCCCTTATTATCGTCATTGCGCTTTTGCATAATTTTTTGCGCTCTACATACGGCCGCGCTATTTTAGCCGTACGCGAAGACGAAATCGCAGCCGCATCAAGCGGTATCGGCGTGTTCCGCTATAAGATGACCGGCTTTGTTATCGCATCATTCGTCGCGGGTATCGGAGGAGCGCTCTATGCTCCCTTTATAGGTTTTATAAAACCCGACCTTGCCTCCTTTAACCGCAGTATCGACTATTTGATTTTTGTCGTACTCGGCGGTATGGGCTCGATTACCGGTTCCGTTATCGCCTCATTTGTACTGACTTTTTTACAGGAATTCCTGCGCTTTTTAAAGGATTTCCGTCTTTTGATTTATCCTTTGATTTTAATTTTTGTAATGCTGTTCCGGCCGCAGGGACTTTTAGGCATGAAAGAATTATCCTTTGTTAAACTTTGGGATACCGGATGCAGCTTTATTTTAAAGCGTATCTACGGAGGTAAAAGCTGCCCCTCGGAAACCGGAGCATCGTTTGAGGCCGAAAAAAAAGCAGACTGTCCTCTGTGCCGCCTTGTAAAACGCCGTTTTAAAAAGGAGGGCTGCGATGGAAAATAAAAAACTTTTAATGCAGGTAAACGATATTTCCATTGTATTCGGCGGCCTGCGTGCAGTCGGTAACTTTTCCTGCGTTATAAATAAGGGGGAACTCATCGGTTTAATAGGACCGAACGGAGCCGGAAAAACAACGGTATTCAATATGCTTTCGGGCATTTATACCCCTACCGAAGGCAGTATAGATTTTTGGGACAAAAAGCAAAAGGTGCACAGCGTCGAAAAACTGTCGAGCGATAAATTGAACCGCATAGGTATTTCACGCACCTTTCAAAACATCCGTCTGTTCGGCAATTTAAGCGCCGAAGAAAACATTTTGATAGCCCTGCATGCAAGACGCAAGGTGAACCCTCTGGACGTGCTGTTCCGTACCCGCTGTTTTTATAAAGACGAACAGCGTATGAAAGAAAAAACCGCCGATTTGCTGCGCCTGTTTAAGATGACCGAAAAAAAAGACGAGCTTGCAAAAAATCTTCCTTACGGAGAGCAGCGCAAGCTTGAAATATGCCGTGCCCTCGCTTCAAAGCCCCGGCTTTTGCTTTTGGACGAACCTGCCGCCGGTATGAATCCTCAGGAAACGGCCGAGCTTATGCAGTTGATTGCCTTTATCCGTAAAGAATTCGACGTAACGATTTTATTGATTGAGCACGATATGAACCTCGTTATGGGAATCTGCGAGCGTTTGATTGTACTCGATTACGGACGCATTATAGCCGAAGGAGAGCCCGAAGCGATTCAAAAAAATCCTGCGGTTATAAAGGCGTATTTGGGAGGGGAGGCCGTACATGCTTAAGGTAAAAGATTTAACCGTCCACTACGGAGCGATAAAGGCGCTGCACGGCATTTTCTTTGAAGTCAATCGGGGCGAAATTATATCGCTGATCGGTTCAAACGGGGCGGGAAAAACCACTACGCTTCACGCTTTATCGAATATCGTAAAAAAAACCGACGGCAGTGTTTTATTCGAAGGCCAGGATATTACACACCTTGCCCCCGATGCAATCGTGCGGACGGGCCTTATTCAAGTCCCCGAAGGAAGACGGATTTTTGCCAATATGAGCGTACTGGAAAATCTTGAATTGGGTGCCTTTACCAGAAAAGACCGCGCCGGGATAAAAAAAGATATGGAAAAGGTGTTTGCGCTTTTTCCCCGTTTAAAAGAGCGCTTCCGTCAGGCGGGCGGTACCCTTTCGGGCGGTGAACAGCAAATGCTTGCAATGGGAAGGGCCCTCATGTCCCGCCCGAAGCTCCTCTTATTGGATGAACCGTCGATGGGTTTGGCGCCGATTTTGGTTGATGAGATTTTTTCGATTATACAGGAAATAAACGACGAAGGAACGACGATTTTATTGGTTGAACAAAACGCTTTTAAAGCTTTGAATATTGCCGACCGCGCCTATATTCTTGAAACGGGCGCTATCGTAAAAACTGCCGCAGGTGCGGATTTGATTCGCGATGAAAGCGTAAAAAAAGCGTATTTGGGCGGTTGATAAAAACGTACCGTTGAGGTTGAATCGTTTAGCGTTTATAAGGAGGTAGTATGATTGTTGCCGATGTTATGACTAAAAATCCCGTATGCGTAAATCCCGATATGTCGGTAAACGACGTAAAGGCGCTTATGAGCAAGGAGGGGGTAAGCAAATTCCCCGTTTTGGATAAAAACGATAACCTCGTGGGCATCGTTACAAAAAAGGATTTGTTAAAGGCCGATCCTTCTTCCGCTACAACCCTCGATATGTACGAAATCAGTTATCTTTTGTCCAAGCTGACGGTTAAAAAAATTATGGAAAAGGACGTAACCGTCGTTCAGGAAACCGAAGTTGTAGAAGAAGCCGCCCGCATTATGGCCGACGGCGACATAACCTGTCTTCCGGTTATGCGCGGCGGCTTGCTCGTAGGTATTATAACCGAAAAAGATTTGTTCCGTACCTTTGTAAATATGTTCGGTGCCCGGCATCAGGGAGTGCGCGCCGTCTTTTCTTTGGATGAAAAACCCGGTCAAATTGCCCGCCTTGCAAAAGCTATTGCCGATTTGAACGGCAACATCGTTTCTTTGGTAACCGCCGAAGGTGAAGATGTAAAACACCGGCGCTGTACGATAAAGGTATCCGGCTTAAAAAAAGAAGAACTCGTAAAAATACTGGATGACATAGAGGCCGTTACGGAAGATATCCGCTGATTGCGGTTACAGGGGATTAAAACCGTGCATGCCGCCGGAACAGGCTTAAGCCGCGAGGAAATCGCAAAGCTGTAAAGTGTCAGTAAGCAGGATTATCCCACGTGCGTCCTGCAAATTTTGGTTTACGCCTTTGCGCTTCTGTCATGTCGAGGCCGACGGTTCCGCCGGGATTCATAATATTGTCCGGGTCGAAGTGCTTTTTTAAGGCACGGAAAATATTCAGGTTGTCGGTTCCGATCGACTGCTCAACCCATGCGGCCGTCATTTTTCCCACGCCGTGGTGGTGGCTCATGGAAGCGCCCGCTTGCATAATGTTGTCGAATATGCCGAACTGATAGTCAAGATATTCTTCTTTATCGCGGAATTTTCCTATAAAGATAAAATAGAGATTTGCTCCCTGCTCGTATGCGTGCGAAAGGTGGGTCATACACACCGTGTTCGGCCGCGATTTTGCAAATTTCCGTACCTCCTCGTGAACCCTTCCCATCATATCCCAAGTAACCGAACATTCCATTGTGTCGATGATGATGCCGTAATCCTGTAAAGATTCCCGCATATAGGGGTCGTTAAAGCGGCCTTCTTCCCATTTATGGGCGGGGTGGCCGGTTAAAAAGAGGCCGCCGTATGAGCGGCTGATTTTTTTTACCCTGCGGTAAAGGTTTTGCGCAAAGCCTTTTTCGCCTTCAGTCCAGCCTAAAAACATACAGCGGCTGTGAGCCTTATAGCCTGCAAGGTTCATCATTGTTTCAAGAGGGGTTCCTTCAACGCCGTAAAGCTTCATCATAACGTCGGTTTCTTCCGGGTCGGACAGGCGGAATACGGAAGGATGCCCCGCTTCGTTTTGCATAATTTCGCGGGCGGCCTCCTGTGCGCTTTGCCAGTCTTTAAATATAAAGCTGAAATAGAAGCGGTTTTGTTTTGTAAGGCGGAATACTTTTAAGGTAACATGGGTTAAAATGCCGAAGGCGCCCTCGCTTCCCATCATCAGTTCGTCTATATCGGGGCCGACGGCGTGTGCGGGAAGGCCGTAGCTTTTAATAATGCCTGCAGGCGTTACGTAGGTTTGTCCGATAACCATGTCGCGGATGTTTCCGTAGTAAGTGGAGTTTTGCCCTGCGCCGCGCGTTACCGTCCAGCCTCCTACCGATGAGTATTCAAAAGATTGAGGGAAATGCCCGCAGGTGTAGGCCCGTTTTGCGCCGAAGTTTTTTTCGGCTTCGTTTAGTACCTTTTCCAATGCGGGGCCGCTCATGCCCGCTTCCACGGTAATCGTTTGATCGGTTTCGTTAAAAGAGATTACCTTGTTAAAATTTTTCCGCATATCGAGGCTTATGCCGCCTTTTACCGCTTCAACTCCGCGCGTAACCGAGGAGCCTCCCCCGTACACGTAAACCGGTATTTTATGCGTTTTACAGTAATCGGTTATTTTTACGATTTCGTCGTGGCTTGAAGGGTAGAGGACTGCTTGCGGCGCATTTTCGGTTATGTTTTCGCGCAAGCGGTATAAGTCGTACATGGTTTTTCCGTAGGCAACCGACATACGGTCGTATCCTTTGATACTGACGTTTTCTTTTCCGCATACGCTTTCAAAGAACGCAACGTGTTTTGCTTCAAGAGCGGGAGACTCGAGCTTATCCGGTATCGCTTCTTCGCCGAGGTTGTGTTTTGTTTTAAAGTCCTCATCTTTTAAGCCGAGTTTGTCTTTCATCAATTTGAACAAGCGTTCGTTCGGTTCTTTAAATTCATTCGGGTCTCCCCACTTTAAAATCGAACGGAATGAATCCCGCTTCGGGGGAACCTGTTCCCATTCGGGTTTAAATCCTTTATATACTTTACGCTCTGCCATCGTTAACCTCCTGATTATTATCCCGGATTCTTTTAGGACGGATATCCGGTTATTTCGCGTATTTCTTTGTAAATGTCTTTAAGGGCCGGATAGATTTTTGTATATGTACGGTATAATCCGTCATACAGTTTACGGTGTTCGGGGTTCGGCATAAAGGTACGTTCATAGCGCACCATATGTTTTATGCTCGTGTTTATCGAATCATAAAAGCCGGTTCCTTTTGCCGTCAGTACCGCGGCACCCAATGCCGAAGCTTCGGTTATGGAACCGCGTACAAGGGGACGGTTTAGAATATTTGCCGTTATTTGACATATGCGGTTGCTTTGCGATGCTCCGCCTGAAACGGCGATTTGTTTTACACGAAAGCCTCCGCGCTTTTCAAGCTGTTCCAAGCCTTCCCGCAGCGAATAGGCAAGTCCTTCTATAATTGCGCGGTACATGGCATGACGGCCGTGAACATCGCCGAAACCTATGATTGAGCCTTTTGCATAATCGTCTTTTAAGCTTGCACCCCAATAAGGCTGGAGCATAAGACCGTAACAGCCGGGAGGAGAAGCATCCAGCAGGCTGTCCATAATCTTTTCGGGAATAATTCCCGTTGCCGTCGCCTTTAAGCGTTCCTCATAACCGAGTTCGTTTTTAAACCAGCTTATCATCCAATACCCCCGGAAGATTTCTATTTCCGGAACCCAGCAGCCGGGACAGGCGGCACTGTAGGCGGGAAAAAAGGGGAGGGGCTCTATATAGCGGTCGATACATACTTCAACCGTAGCCGTGGTGCCAAAACTCAACGATGCCGTATTCGTGTCTATACAGCCCATGCCCAGGGTTTCGCAGGCCTTATCGCTTCCGCATGCGATAACGGGAAGCCCTTCCGGCAGTCCCGTTTGTAAAGCAGCCTGTTTTGTTACCCGGCCGATAAATTCACCGCTTTCGATGACGGTACATTTTTTATCGTTTTCCATGGGGAATATTTTATATGTTATGTCGGATTTTCCCGCCCAATGGCGTTTTTTATGACTGAAGGGCAGGTGTGCAACAATTGAAGCGGGAGAGTCGGCAGGAATACCGGTAAGTCTGTAATTAAAGTAACCCGACACCATGAGAACCTTCCATGTTTTTTGCCATACTTCCGGCTCATTTTCCCGAATCCAATTGCATTGGCCTGCGCTTTGCGAGTGGATTATCTTGTCGTACATACCGATGAATTTATATACGGCTTTCATAATGCCCGAGGGGTGATAACTGCCCCGCGCTTGGCGCGTATCAAGCCAGGTTATTGCGGGGCGCAATACCTTGCCTTCCCGGTCAATCAAAATAACGGTATCGCGCTGAGATGTAATTCCGATACCTCTCGCTTTTTTTAAGAGTTCCGGCCGGCTTTGTTTGATTTTGCCTACCGCCGTACAGAAGGCGCCCCACCATACTTCGGTGTTTTGTTCGGCCCAGCCCGGTTTTGGAGCGTCGTAGGGCTTATAGCATACCTGTTCTTTGGCAAGAAGCGTCCCGTCTTTTTCAAAGATAATAAGCCGAAGGCTTTGGGTTCCGCAGTCCACTGCGATAATCGTTCCTTCTGCGGGATTCATACATTTTCCTCCGTTGAAGCACAAGCTGCAAGGGGAATCTTTGAGCCGTCTTCGCCTTTTAAAACGGCGATTATATCGCCGCAGTTTACCGCCCGTGTAAGGCGTATGTCGTGTATTTTCCGTATTGTAAGTGCCGTATCCTTAAGCGGTATTTCACAAACTGTTTTTACCGGTAAGCGTATATGCCGCCTATCGGAAAACGGCTTGTCCGCATCGAGGGTACAGGAAATTGTTGTGGTCAGAGTCCGCACGGGACAGATGAGTTCCTGCCGTCCGTAAAGGATTCCCTTCGGGCAGCTGTTGCCCGATACTTCAATGTCCTGTTCCGCGGGAGGATTATCGGCGGTATCTTTTATATGTAGGCTAAGACGGCAGCCGCGCGGACAGGCTATGCAGATAATATGTTTTGTCACGGCTCTTCCTCCAAGGTAAAAAACAGTTCCTTTGTTCCTTTCGGAATCAGGGAAGCCTTTAATTCAAAACGTTCCATTTCGGGCGGTTTTAAAAAGGCATATTTTCTTTCAAAGATAATTTTGTCGTCCGATCTTATTATCAGTTTTGCATGTTCGCTGTTTTCGGATGAGCGGAAATAGCAAATTGCATTTTCGCCCGTTTTAATGCGGGACGGTACCTGATATAGAAGGCTTTTATCGGCGATGACGGGAATTTCATCGGCGCTTTTAGCACTTGTCTCCGCTTCAAAAGCTGCGGCTCTTTCTCCCGCAATTCTGCCGGATTCGGAAACGTAATCGACAAGGTCGTTTACGTGTAAGGCATTCCCGCATGAAAAAAGTCCTTTAATACTTGTTTCCATAAACTGATTTACCTTCGGCCCCTTTGTTCTTTCATCCATGTCCGGATGCAGTTCATCCAAAATATCGTTTTCGGGAATCAGACCGACGCTTAAAATCAAAGTATCGCAGGGAATAAAACGCTCGGTTCCGGCTATAGGCCGCATATTTTTATCGACTCGGGTAACGGTAACGCCTTCCAAGCGCTCCTCTCCGTGAAGACGCGTAACCGTTGTCGAAAGATGAAGCGGGATTCCGTAGTCTTGAAGGCACTGTACTATATTTCGCGTCAGACCGGAAGGCTCGTCTTTAACCTCATACACTCCTTCAACGCTTCCGCCGCTTGCGGCGCTTTCAAGGGTAAGGCGGCGCGCCATAATAAGGCCTATATCGCCGCTTCCCAAAATAACGCATCTTTTACCGGGCAAAAAGCCTTTTAAATTGATAAAAGCTTGGGCTTGTCCTGCCGTAAAAACACCTGAGGGTCTGTCTCCGTGAATAAAAATTTGCCGGTCGGTGCGTTCCCGGCAGCCCGTTGCCGAAATCAAAGCCCTGCACTTCAGTTTAAAGGCTCCCTTTACGGGGTTTATAAATTCCAGTTCAAAACCGTCCTCTTTTTGTTTTTGAATATGCGTTACAAAGGTTGATATGAATATGTCGATATTTGTGCACGCCGAGAGCTTATCCCGGTAACGCTGTGCATATTCGGGGCCGGTTAAGCGTTCTTTAAAACGTATTAACCCGAAGCCGTCATGAATACATTGCTTTAAGATGCCGCCGATACATTCTTCCCGTTCTATAAGGGCGATACGGCTTTCGGCCGCCTTTTCGGAAGCGGCAAGGGCGGCGGCCATTCCGGCAGGCCCCGCTCCTATAACGATAATGTCGTAAAATTCCGTATTCATTTAGAACCGTCCGTTGTTCCCGCCAAAATAAAGGAGAAACCGCCTTTTTTTGTAATCTTTTCCATAGGGATTCCCGTTTCGGCTTTAATAATTTCCATAACACGGGGCGTACAAAATCCTCCGTGACAGCGTCCCATCCCCGCACGGCAGCGGCGCTTTACCGCATCGGTGCTTATGTTTTCCAAACCGAGTATTTTGCAGCGTTTTACCGCATCCCGTATTTCGCCTTCGGAAACCTGTTCGCAGCGGCATACGATTTTACCGTAAGCGCTGTCCCGTTTTATCAAGGCGTTTTTTTCCGCCGCACTTAATTTTGCCGTTTCCGTTTCGGCTTTCCGTTCGGCTTTAAAGGAGTTTTTCCACGGCACGGTTTTTCCTCTTTGCTCTCCCAAGCGCTTGAGCGTAATAGCCGCAATATCTTCAGCTATTGCGGGAGCCGAAGCAAAACCGGGGGATTGGATTGCCGCCGCATGCACGAGGTTTGCAACCTTTTCCGAACCTTCAACGATAAAATCCTCTTCCCAATTTGCCGCCCGCGTTCCGCTGTAATAGGCGATAACATCGGTTTTCGAAAGAGCATCGTTCAGTGCAATGTGAACGTTTAAGCCGGCTGTATCTTCCGCATCGCTTGCATAATCTTCCCGCTCATACACTTCACGTGCGGTAGGCCCTACAAGGATGTTTCCTTCAATACAGGGAACGAGGCCTCCGCCCTTTGAATTTTTTTTCGATGAAGCTAAAAGATTCGGCATACCGATAATCGTATGTTGGAAGGCTCCCTTTTTTTTATCCAAAATCATATCCATGCCCTTACGCGGGTGGATTGAAAAAAAACGGTCGCCCGCGAACTGTGCAATTTTATCCGACCACAGACCGGCGGCATTTATAACGATTTCGGCCCTGACGGTCCCGCGGTTTGTGAATACGGCGTTTATTTTATTTTCCCGCATATCAAAACCCTTTGCCGCCGTTTCGAAAAAAAAGCGCACACCGTTTTGAACCGCGTTTTCGGCAAAGGCAATCGTCACTTTAAAAGGGGATGCGATGCCTGCCGAGGGCATCCAAAAGCCGCCGTAATGTTTTGCCTGTATATGAGGATCCTTTTTTTGTACAGCTTTTTTGCTGCGGTATCCGACCTTTCCGTCCACACCGTTCTTTTTTGCCCGATGGTGCATAAGGGGAAGCAAAAGACATAAGAGGGGGGAATTAAAAAGCATAAAGCTTCCCGGCCATTGTGTATCAAAGCCCAGTTCTTCGCCCAGTTTATGATACAGGCGGTTTCCGCGCGTATTTAAACGCCCCTTTATCGTTTTCGGATTGTCCGCAAAGCCGGGGTGAATCATACCGTCGTTTCTCGATGATGCGTGCACGGCACAGTCGCTTTCTTTTTCTATAACGGCAATTGAAACGTCATAACGGGATAATTCGCGCGCTATGGCACAGCCTATAACACCCGCTCCGATAATCAAAATATCGGTTGAAAAGCCTTCAAGCTTTTTATCCGTTATGCCGGGTATCTTCATGGGAGCTTCGCTTTTACCGTTTACCAGAATATCGTTTACAAGGCCTTTGTATGAGGAGTGTCTTATTCCGTGCGCCGTTTTTTTACAGTGTTTGGCAAAAAATGAACCGATTTTGTACCGCTCTTCCACCGTCGGAAGACTGCCGGTTAAAATAACGGAACGTCCGTCCCAAGCGACTTTTACCGAATCGGGAAATATTTCGTTTTTTTTGCCGAACTTTTTTGCATAGCTGCATTCCAGTTTTTTGAGGTATCTTTCCATATTGAACATCCTGTTACCTCTCCGGTTTACGTTTTTTTTCATAGGTACTGTATGAGGTTATCCTGTCGATAAGCTCAAGGGCCTTTTTTTCTTTTCCTCCGCGGATTGCATCGATAAGCTCTCTTTTCATTTCGGCCGCATAGAGAATGCTTTCCGGGTGCCGTAAAAAAAAAGTTTCAAGCTTTTGATGATATAGAACCTTTGATGAATTGAATAAAAGCACAAAGACGACATTGCCGCCCGATTCGATAAGGGTACGGTAAAATAAAAAATCCTGCTCGGTAATGGCTTTTATATCAACCTCTTTCGATACACTTTTTTTTTCGCTTTCTTTCTGTATACAATGTAACTTATCTGCCAAATCAAAGGTTGCGCAGTTTTGCGCTTTGCGTTTAAAATAGTTTTTGAGCGATTCGGTTAACACAATCCGGCGTATTGCTTCCAAATCGGCATCGATTTGTGCGGCGGCCGTTTTCGATGAAAAACGGTACAAGCTGTTTAAAATCGAAAGCGAGCCGTCTTTTACAAAATCGTTTACAATCCAGCCGTGTCTCGGTCGAATGCTGATAAGTCCCCGTGCGCCCAATTCGGATAAGGCATCGTGAATAACCGGCCGGGAAACCCCGGTCTCTTCTGCCAAATCCCGTTCGGACGGTAAGCGCTGACCGGGAGGCAGCGTGTTCGTTAAAAGCATTTCTTCCATATGCTCGATAAAAAGCTCTTTTGAACTCTTTATTCGTACTTTTTCCGTTCTCATACCGTGCTTCTTTTCCCGACTTTTCTTTCACATCCGATGATATAAAAATATTTCGTTTGTGGTATTACCACCGTGAATTTATTCTAGCACGGGAATGTGCACCTGTCAAATGAAAAATATCAAGAATCGTAATAGAAACGTTTTTATCGGTTTATCTGCGGTCTGCGAGGATTTTTCAACTGTCATAATTTGTAAAGTTTTTTACTTTAAGACTTTTGTTGAGGCAGTAAATCAATCTTTATATTATATTCTGTATGTTTTATTTATCCTTTTATACCTGTAGCCGTAATACCCTGTACATAGTATTTCTGAAAAAAAGTAAACATTAAAATCATCGGGATAACCGAAACAACCAAAGCTGCCATAATAGGGCCGTAATATATGGGCGGATCGGTAAAAAAAGCTTGCAAGCCTAATTGAACGGTACGTTTTTCAGGAGACAGCGTTACCAACAGAGGCCACATAAAATCAGACCAATATGCGACACAATCCAAAATTAATACGGTTGCAAAAACCGGACCGGATATTGGAATAATAAGTTGAAAAAAAATCTTAATTTGGCCGGCTCCATCTATAGCAGCAGCTTCAATTAAATCATCCGGGATGTCAAGAAAAAATTGTCTAAAGAGGTATATATCAAAACATTTTGCAATGAAGGGTATAATTAATGCACGATAGGAATCATTCCAGCCAATTCGATTGACAATCCAATATAGGGATAAAATAATACTTTCCAACGGTAATACGAAAAGAGCAATGATGAGCGTGAATATTAAATTTTTTCCTCTAAAATTAAATTTAGCCAACGCATATCCACACATCGAATTTATCAGCATGCTCAAAAATACCAATATTGTAACATAGAATATACTGTTTCCTATATAGCGCAGTAAATTACTTCTTACAAATACTTCGTGATAGTTTTCAAAAGTACAGTCTAACGGTAAAAAGGCTTTTATACCTCGAGTCATATCCGCAAAGATTCTGCTTTCAGGTTTAAGTGAAGAAACCACCATCCACAGCAAAGGTGATATATAAAGGAGGCCTAAAAAAGCATTGATTATATAAAGAAATAAGTTGTTTCTTATTGTTCGGGCCATAATTTTTCTATTTCTCCTTTATGATGTGTTTCATTGTCAGCGATAGTGTTACTACAATAATAAAAAATAATATTGAAATTGTTGAGGCGTATCCGATATTCCTGAATTGGAAACCTTGTTGGTAAATATAATAGGTTAATGTTTTTGTTGACTCTTTTGGTCCTCCTTGTGTCATTACATAAGGTTGTGTAAATAGTTTCATTGCCGATATCATGGTAACTTGTACAACAAAAATTAATACATTTTTGATGCCGGGTATTGTTACATGCAAAAACTGATGTATAGGACCGGCTCCGTCTATTTCCGCCGCTTCATATAATTCATTAGGGATTGCTTGTAAACCTGCTAAAAGAATCATCATATGATAACCGGCTGAATGCCAACCGGACATAAAGATAATTGAATTCATCGCAGTTTTGGGATTATGGAGAAATTGACTTGGGGCCAAGCCGATTTTAATACGTAACGCATTTAATAATCCCTGTGTCGGATTCGGATTATAGATGAAAGTCCATAGAATCGAAACTACGGTAATCGAGGTAACCAGAGGGGTAAAATAGGCCGTCCTGAAAATACCGATTCCTCTTATATTTCGTTTAACAAGAAGTGCCAATAAAAAAGCCAGTGAATCCTGATATAAAACTACAATTACAGTGAAATAGACTGTGTTCTTTAGTGCTTTATAAAAAGTCGGATCCGTTAAAAGACGCACATGGTTTTCAAATCCTGTAAAAAAAGCGGCTTGAGGTTTCAGCATATTGAAATTCATAAAGCTGAAACCGAAAGAAAATACTACCGGCAACAATAAAAAGCAAAACAGCAGAAAAACTGCCGGTAAAGTAAAAAACAATACATATTGCAACGGAGTTTGTTTTAACAGGTTTTTATTTTTTATCACTGTACTTCTCCCAAATATCGTTTATATTCGATGATTTTATATAATAATCTTTAGTTTCGGATTCTATTTGAAGGAGAATTTTAGGGTACCCTTCAAGATAGTATCTATGCGTCAGTACCATGCTCCCGTTATTAATAAAGATTTCCATGAGTGATATATCAACAAAAACTTCCAATTGTTTTAAATCAGATATGAATGTATTGTTGCAAGATGCTTTTGCAACTTCGATCGAAAATAATTGCTTCGCATATTTGAGAACAACTTTTCCTTCCTGTGTGGATAAAATGGTAATGGTAAAATCTTTTGACTTATTTATTTTAAAATTAAAAAAGAACGGCAGTGTGTAAGTAGGACTTTCTTTTACCGTATAAAATATTTCTTTCACCGGTTGCTGTATAAGGCTTCCATGCTCTATGTGCAACTCACGAGGAAGAGATAGGGTCCCGTTAGCACTTGCCGGCTGCGGACGATATATACCACGGGGATCGCTATTCCAGCCAAAACATATTCTTCTGTTTTTATATAAAAAAGTTTGCGGGGCATAAAAATCTTTACCGTAATCCAGCAAACCGGAATGTTCAGTCTTAAATGTGGTACCATTAAATTCACCTGTAAGGTATTTTACATCTCTTGGTTCCTTTATTCTCGCATTTTCATTAATAAAGCCGACAATTAAAACCCATTTTCCATCCAGCAAAAAAAAGTCAGGGCATTCGGCAACTGCATATTTTATGTCGGTTTCTTCATATAAAACCGATACAAAATCCCAATGCTCGGTATTGTCTGATCGGTATAGAAATACAACCGGATGTCCGTATCGTTTTCCACCGATAACCATCAGATAGTGATTTTCATAAGCGAATATTTTAGGGTCCCGAAAGTCGTGTTCAATCCCCTCTACATCAGCCGTTAACACGGTGTGCTCATTTTCAAATATGATTCCGTCTGAACTTGTCGCTTTTACCTGCCATTCTTTTGCCCAAGAACGATCGAAGGCTCCATAGTGGCGAGTAAAGAAAACATGCAGTAAGTCATTTTTAACTATTGCGCTGCCGGAAAATGCTCCTCCTCTTAAATTCTTGCGATCTTGTAATTCGGGCTGTGGGTAAAAAACAACGGGCAGATGTGTCCAATGTATGAGATCCGTGCTGACAGCATGTCCCCAATGCATATTTCCCCATATTTGTGAAAAAGGATTAAATTGATAAAATAAATGAACCTTATCTTTGTAAAATACAAGACCGTTCGGATCATTCATCCACCCTACCGGCGGCGAAAAGTGATAGCGATTTCGATATAACTGATTGTATTTTACCTCAGTTAAGAATTTAATACCCCTATTCAACATTTTCGCTCCTGTATCTAAATATACAAGATTTGCATTTGCATTCTCGAATGTGAGCCGGTAATGCACATTCGTATTTATTTCAAAATGAAACATAAATGTTTCTGAGGTTATTGTTTTGAGGAGGCTCGTATTTTTATCATCTTGTAGTATTAGGCTGCATTGCTCTGAATTCGATATTCGTGTTCCGAATACAGCTAATCCTTTATAATCATCAGATTCAAAACTAATATTTTGCATATTTTATAAACAGCTATAGAGGTGAAACATACGGAATGCGGACATTCCGTATGTTAACCGAATATTATTTATTTGCACTTTGGAA
Source organism: Treponema sp. HNW (assembly GCF_050320395.1). Lineage (GTDB taxonomy): Bacteria > Spirochaetota > Spirochaetia > Treponematales > Treponemataceae > Treponema_C. The sequence continues at coordinate 2,102,390 of NZ_CP144459.1, read as the reverse complement.
GCGTGTATATTCCGCATCTACATATTTTGCGAGCGCATCCAAGCTCTCTTTGGGGTCTGCTCCCGAGCAGATATCTAAAAATGTTTCCGAAAATTTAGGAGATAAAACCGTATAGACCGGAGTCCTAGGGCGGGGAACCGCACTCGAAAACAATTCTTCCGAAAATATCTTAAATGGCATTGTGCTCCACATAGCATTATTTGTATAATTTGAACGGCGAGACGGGGGATATCCTCCTTCCGTGCTGTACGCTAATGTCGATTCCGCATTGGTCATAAATTCTAACGCTACTTTGGCCGCCTCAATATTTTTGACGTTTTTCGATATACCAAGGGCCCAACTGCCGCAAGGAGATGCAGCAGAGCGATCATTAGTTACGGGGTAATAAGTAACTCCGATCGGGAAGTCCGGATAACTCTTGAGAATTCCCTTAAGACCGCCTGAGTTTGCAATCCACATTGCACTTTTACCGTCTTGAAATTCCGTAGGAGAAGGATCTATATTTGCCAAGCCTTCCAGAAAAAAACGTTGTAAATATGCTGCCGCCTCAATACCTTTTTTACTGTTAAGGAATCCATCGCATCTACTACCGTCCGGACTGGTAAAAGAGGCACCATTCATATCCCAAAACGAAGATAGACCGTAGGGAATTCCTTCTCCCTTATTCATGATCAGCTTGATTCCTACACAATTAGGGGTAGATATCTTTTTTGCCATTTTATAAACTTCTTCCCACGTATAAGCGTCATCGATATTTTTAGGGATCCTAAAGTTATTTGCTTGGAAAATGTCTTTATTGTAGAGTAACGCACAGGACGATTCATTCAAGCCTATAGCATACAAATGATGGTTATAAGTACCTTGGATAACGATTGAAGGCATTAGATCGGATTTGCTCTCCGGTGTAATATAATCATCGAGAGGAAGTATGATGCCATTTGCAGCATAATTGGCAATATTAGGCCCATCCATTGCAAGTAAATCGGGCAATTGATTGGTAAAGGCTGCCGAATTAACTTTGTCCTCGTATGCATAGGCTGTGCCGCGAGGAATAAATGAAATTGTTAAGTGATATTTACCCTTATAAGTTTCGTTAAAGTCTTCAACTCTTTTCTTAAAGGCAGGAACCATTACTTTATTTTCCTGATACCACATAGTAATTTCGGTTTCATTTTTTTCTTTTTTTGTCGAACTACTATCGGACTCCTTCGAACCGTTCGCGTGCAATAAGCTAAAGGCCAAAATGCTGATTACCACAAGCCATACTCTTTTCAGCATAACTATTTTCCTCCTTAGAAATAAGTTTATAGTTATTTAATTATAAGGCGCTTTGTGTGAATATGCAATTTTAACTATTTGTCTGATTTGTCATCGATAGGACAATATTTTATCAAATTTTTGAATTTGACAAGCGATAATCCGCAGGTGTACATCCGACATGCTTATTAAAAGCCGTGATAAAATATCCCGTGTTATTGTATCCGACTTTTTGGGCTATGCAAGCAATCGATTCGGTATCGGCAATGAGCAGTTCTTTTGCTTTTTCCAACCTTTTATTTGTCAGCATTGTCATAAAATTTTGTTTACAGTGCTTTTTTATTAATCGTGATAAATAAGCGGTGCTGTAACAAAGTGTCTCGGAGAGAGTAGTTAAAGAAATATTTTCTGCATAGTGTTCTTTAATATAATTTGAAACGACAATTTCAACCTCTTTTTGCGTGTTCAGATCTTGATTTTGTAGAGAATATAAGAGTGTAAGTATCTCTTCTTTCATTGCCGAAATATATTCTTGGATATTTTTATCTGATAAGTTGTCTGTAGATATATATGTATCCTTTTTATTCACTAAAGAAAATATTTCCAAGCGAATATTATAAAGCGTATTACGAATTTGTATGGTATCATCTATATTTGTCTGAATTATTGAAGTCATTTTGTCAAACGCCTCACAAATTATTTTTTCCCGCCGTGTTAATAGTGCGGCACATAATTGATTTTTTGCATGCTCGATTTTTGATGAGGCCAAGGATGAGATTGTACCATATTCGAAAACAGAGATACTATTCTTTTTTATCAGTTGATTTTTTTGCAATATTTCAAGGGCCTGTTGTTTCAAAAATGCCAAACGGAAAAAATCATCATTTGCGAGGCTGATACCGGCTGAAAAAGAAATTTTATATTTTTTCCATACGTATAGTTGAATATCTTCCAATATTTTTTTTACTTTTTTTTGACAATCTGACCGGTCCTTTTCATAAGGAAATCTGAAAAGGACTATGTGTTGCTCTAATTCCGATAAGATAATGCAACTTTTATCTATGTTTTTGATTTTTTCCGAAAGAATATCTTTCAGTACATATGCTTCTAATGTCTTGATGTTATCCCCTCTTATAACTGCAATGACAAATAACTCTTTGCAGAAAGAATCTAAGCTTATGTTATGTTTTTGGGGGTCGAATTTTCTTTGTAGGTTATCAATTAGTATTTGTTCATGCACTATGGGTAATATCTGTCTTAATTTAGCGGATAGTTGTTCCGTGTACTGTTGTTCTTGTTGTCGTTTATTCAGAACCGTACATACACGCTTTAATGTAGTATGCAGCGTATCAAAGCTGATCGGCTTTAATAAAAAGTCAAATACTCCAATGTGTAAAGCTTTTTGAGCATATGAAAATTCCGAATGTCCGGTTAATATTAAAATAATTGTTTCCGGTTTTAATCGGTGTACCTTGTCTGCAAATTCAAGACCGTCCAGCCCCGGCATACGAATGTCCGTAAAGATAATATCCGGGGACAGGCTTTGTACCATTTCAAGTCCGGTGATTCCATCGAGTGCTTCTCCGACCGGGACGCAATTTTCTTTATCCCATGGGAATATTCGCATACCTTCAAGTACGATAGGCTCATCATCTACCAGAAGAACGCGGTACATATTTTTTTCTCCTTTTTGATAATTTTATCATTACGCTTGTCCCTTCTGTAGATGAAGATTTTATAGATACACCATATTTCATCCCATAGTATAATTGTATACGCTTGTGGACATTATATAAACCTTGACAACCTTTTTCCGGATGCTTGGTTAGGAGTGTTTTTAGTATTGCTTTGTCTATTCCGACTCCGTCGTCAGTAATTATTAGAAGTAAATCATCTTTTATTTCTTCTGCCGATATTGTGATAGTCCCGTTTCCGGCTTTAGGTTCCATTCCGTGAACAAACGCATTTTCTATAACCGGCTGTAAGATTAACTTTGGAAGCATATACATCTCTATTGATTTAGGGATGCAAATCTTTACAGTAACTTTTTCTTGAAATCGTATTCGCTGAATATACAGATAATCATTTATGTTTGCAATTTCTTCTTTTAGAGTAACAAAATCTATATTGCGATTCATGCTCGTACGTAATAAATTTGCTAAAGAAAGAATCATCTGTGCTATATCTTTTTGAGAGGAGATTTCTGCTTTCCAGTACATTACATTTAAAGTATTATATAAAAAATGGGGATTAATTTGTGCTTGTAACATCTTCAATTCCGCTTTTTGTTTTAACAATTCGGAGCGATATTTTGAATTTATTAGATCATTAATTTGCTTGACCATATTGTTGAAGTGATTGCATACTTCACCGAATTCCGGATTATCATCAGGCTCCAGATAAGTAGTCAGATGCCCTTTGGAAAAGTGCTCCATTGCCGTGGTGAGACGATTTACCCTTTCTACCGAATAGTGAGAAAACATAAAAGAGAAATAAATAGCTGTACTAATGATTGAAAGTATGAATATAAAAACTATAAGCATAATTTGTTTTATGTCACTATAGAATGTTTGACGGGCAATCAAACCTACGGTAGTCCAATGTGTAATCGATGATTTTTGATAGAATACAAAATAACTTTCTTTCTTACTTATTCTGGTTATGAAGCTTCCGGAATTTGCAGTTATATTGGCGGTAATATTCTCAGGCAATTGTTCCAATGTACCTGTGATAGGAATCATGTGTTCATCCAAAAGAATAAGTTTTCCTTTTTGATCGAAATCTATTTGAGTGAATTGTTTTTTTAATGCTTCAGGATATAGGACAATATCCAAAAAACCTAATAGTGTGAAATTTCTTGAACTTTCAATAGGTCGTATTAAATGTATTAAACGGTTTTTGCCGTCCAGAGTCCAAATCGGACGATGAGAAAATGTGTCATATGTATGGTCTTGAATGAGTTTTTTTGAATTATTTGACACTTCTATAGGAAACTGTACAGAGTTATAATTGATATCGTAAACCGTAATATTTCGCATATATGTATTGTCATAAAAAATTGCGATACCCTGTTCAACAGTGAATATATCTGCTCGGGAGATCTTTTGCTCCATATATATGTTGTGCAGGTAGTTTTGTATGCGCTCTGTATAAATTAAAGTGGTAGAAATGGCTTCCAATTGATTTGTAATGATATCCGTTGCATATGATATTTGGTTGATAATATTTGATGTATCACGTCTGATTTGATTTTGCATTCTCTTATAAAAGATTCCATAAATCAAGGCTGTAATTATCAGAATAGGAACAATAGATAAAATTAATAAAACAAGCAATTCTTGAGTACGGGCATGCAGTTTATGAAATTTATTTAATACATTTTTGCAGGGTGTCGTCATTATGGCTTTTCCATAGAAAGTATAGCACGGAATTTTCAATAAAGCAATAAACCCTTATTCCGGCTTAGTTTTTTTGATTGACAAAGAGGGCCTCTGTAAAATACACTGGAAGGCATCGAAAAACTGCGGCGATAATATATGAAAAGGACGGTATATGAAGGCAAAGAAAAAAACGGACTTTGAAGGCGGAAACCCCGAGGCAAAGGTAAAATCTTTGGAAAAGGCGCTTACGGTTTTGGAATGTTTTGATTCCGCCTCGCCGGAATTGGGTATTGCACAGATTGCCGAAAAGTTAAATTTGAATAAAAGCAATGTACATAATATCGTTTCGACCTTTGAAAAAAAAGGTTATTTGGAGCAGGATAAAGAAAGTAAGCGTTATCGGCTCGGCTTTAAACTTTTGGAATATACCTATGTTATAAATAAAACATTGACATATCAAAAAGCCGTCTATGATATTATTTCCTATGTCTCGCGCGAACTGTCTTTTATTACATATTTTGCAATTCCGCAAAAGGAACGGATTTTTTATTTGAACAGCGCTTATCCGCCGGGAAAAACCGATCCCGTTCCCTATCGCATCATTATCGGAGAAACCGCACCGTATTATTGTACTTCGTTGGGCAAAGCTATGCTTGCATTTATGCCGGAAAATGATGTGCAGCGTATACTTAAACTGCCGCGCCCCCGTTTTACCGAGTATACAATTACCGATAAAGAATCTTTACAAACCGAATTGGAGCGGATACGGAAAAACGGATATGCTCTTGACAATGAAGAACATGAAATAGGCATAACCTGTATGGGAATTCCCATATTTGCAAAAAACGGATCCATTGTGGGGGGAATCAGTATTTCCGGCCCCGTTTTTAATTTTGATAAAAGGAAAATCCGACGGTACTTGGGAATCTTAACCAATGCAACCCGTGAGCTCAAAAGTCTTTTTTAGTCCGATTATATTTATATAAAAAAACTTGACAAATCCGAATTCCTGATATAATATATTTTAATAGAAAACTTTGTTCTCTATTAGAGAACGATGGTACAAAGAGGCTAAGGTGGAATTTAAAATCAACGGCGGTGCGTGGCCGACCATGATAACCTTGTTTACCCCGGACGGTAAACTTGACGAAAGCTTAAACAGGCTTGCGGCCAAAAGATTGGCCGATATGGGAAGCGGCGGTATTTTTGCGGTTTGCCAATCTTCGGAAATGTTTTTTTTAAGCATCGAAGAAAAAGTAAAGTTGGCCCGGCTTGTAAAAGAAGAAATAGGCTCCGATGTTTCACTGGTTGTTTCGGGGCACACGGCAGACGCTTTGGAAGAACAGATTTCGGATTTAAAACAACTTAATACCGTCGGGGCGGATGCTCTGGTTTTGGTAACAAACCGTTTGGACCCGAAAAACGAGGGATTTGAAATATTTAAAAGAAATACACAGGCGATTTTGGATGCATTGCCGAATACCGTTTTCGGCCTGTATGAATGTCCCTATCCGTCGTTACGCTTACTTTCGGATGAAGAACTTATATGGTGTGCAAAAACGGGCAGGATACGCTTTTTAAAAGATGTGTCCTGTAATGCCGAGGTACAAACACGCCGTGTAAAACTTACCGAAGGTACGCAGCTTAAACTCTATAATGCGAATACGGAAACCCTGCTTCATTCACTGCGCTGCGGTTATACGGGCTATAACGGCGTCATGGGGAATTTTCACATAGACTTGTATAAGTGGCTTTGTTCGCATATGGATGACGAAAAAGCCGACTATGTGCAAAAAGAACTTTTTGAGATGAGCTTGATAGAAAAGGTTTCGTATCCCGTTAATGCAAAATATTATTTGCAATTAAAGGGATACAATGCTTCCGTTTTTACGCGGAGTAAATCGCGGGATCTTTTAAGCGAAGAAGAAAAAGACAAGGTTTTGCGGCAATTAAAAAGGGAAACGGCTTTGCGCGGCGAGCTTGACTTGCCCATGCAAAGATAAGGTATAGTTTCAGGAGGTTGATATGAAAAAAATTGTAAGTGTGTTGAGTGTGTTTGTTTTGGCCTGTGCGGTATTTGCAGGAGGGGCAAAAGATGCGGGTAAACCGGTAACACTCATTTATTCGACGAACTGTACGCCTTCCGATGCACATGACAAGGGAGCGCTTGAATTCAAACGCGTGTTGGAACAGGTTTCCGGCGGTACGATGAAGGTTGAATATTACAACCAGGGAACATTGTTCAAACAGGATGCGGAAGTTGCTGCGGTAAAATCGGGCGATGCCGATATTGTATACTTAAGTGCAAGCTGGTTAGCCGAAAACTCTCCATGGGTTTCCATGTTCAGTGCCGGTTATGTGTTTTCCGGATATGAGCAGATGACCAAGATCTTAAACGGCGAAATAGGCAAAAGCGCCTTTGCCCGCATTGAAAAAGAACAGGGTGTCTTACCCTTAGCGGCCTATTATTTGGGTACCAGACAAATCAACCTGATTGCCGATAAGGCTATAAAAACGCCTGCCGATTTAAAAGGTGTCAATTTGCGTATGCCCGGATCGGAAAGCTGGATTAAATTGGGTAAGGCGATGGGGGCAAATCCTACACCGCTTGCTTTTTCCGAATTGTATTTGGCTCTGCAGTCTAAAACAATAGACGGACAGGAAAACCCGCTTCCTACGGTTATAAACGCAAAATTTTATGAAGTTACCAAATCAATTTCCGTCACCAATCACCTGGTTGACTCGGTATGGCCGACAATAAACAGTGCCAAGTGGAAATCTTTGACCGACCAGCAAAAGGCATGGGTAATGGAAGCCGTATTAGCCGGCAAAAAAGTTTGTGATGAACAAAACCTGAATAGGGAAAAAGAAGCTATTACCTTTCTTGAAGGTAAGGGGTTAAAGGTTTATTACGCCGATTTGGCCGCTTTCCAAAAAACGGTTCTTGATGCTTATTTATCGGATAAAGCGTTTACTAAGGAGTGGGATTTACAATTGCTTGATCAAATAAGAAAAGCAAAATAATGATGTAGTCATAATTATACATTAAAAGGCTGCTTTGATATATTTCAAAACAGCCTTTTATTATAATATAAAGGATTCGGATATGAAAATGCTTAAAACGGTTATACGTGTTATTCGGGATATATTTGAAGTTTATATACCGTCTCTGGTTTTTGTGCTGATGTTTATTGTTTTTGTGCTTCAGATTTTTTTCAGATATATATTGAAGAGTCCCCTTACATGGACAATGGAATGTACACTGATTTGTTTTTGTTATATTGTAACATTAGGAGCTTGTTATGCTGCACGTAAACAGACTCATGTTATTTTTACCCTTGTATATGATTCGGTTAAGGCACCTTTTAAATATATTTTGAGCATGTGCGGCAATCTTATTATCATTGCAGCTTTTTTAATAATGCTCAAACCCTCATTTTCCTTTATTCGTTTTATGTCCTTTCAAAAAACTTCCGTTTTAAAGCTCGGTATGAACATTGTGTTTGCACCGTTTTTAATATTGCTTTTATCCGTGATTTTTTATCAAACGGTTGAATTGCTGGAAACCTTGTTATCCATGAAGCGCGGCGAGGATGTTTTCTTAATAGATAGAGATGAGGATACCGCTTTGGGCCGGCTTTTTAAAAAAAATAACGATATCAAATTACAAGGGGGTATAAAATGAGTTTTCCTCTATTGGCCGCCATTATTGTTTTTGTATTGATTTTTATATTAAAGATGCCTATTTCGCTGGGTATGCTTGCCGCCGGACTGTATTATTTTTTATTCAGCGGGTTAAAACTGACTTTAGTTGCAAATCAGGTTATGAATCAATTATATTCCAATTATGTTTTGATTGCCGTTCCGCTTTTTATTTTTACCGCCAATATTATGAACAGCGGAAAAATTACCGCAATGGTATTCAAATTTGCAAATGCTCTTGTAGGTAAACGCCATGGGGGATTAGGACATGTGAATATAGTAGCTTCGGTTATCTTTTCGGGAATGACCGGTTCGGCGATAGCCGATGCTTCCGGCTTGGGCAAAATGGAAATAGCGGCAATGCGTGAAGAGGGGTATGATGACGGATTCAGCTGTGCAATAACGGCCGCTTCGGCGACGATCGGCCCCATCTTTCCTCCTTCCATTCCTCTTGTTATATATGCAATGTTTTCAAACACATCGGTCGGTGAGTTGTTTTTAGGAGGGACTCTGCCCGGATTACTAATTGCGTTTGCTTTGGGAATATATGTTATGATTGTTTCCAAAAAGCGGCACTATCCTCAAGGCGTACAAATGCCTCTTAGAGATTTTATAGCCTTCGGCTTACAATCTCTTCCTTCTTTGCTTACACCGGTGATTTTATTGCTTGGGATTTATACAGGTGTTATGACACCGACTGAAGCGGGTGCCGTTGCGGGCTTATATGCAATCCTTATATCGATTTTTGCTTATAAAAGTTTGGGTTTTCATGATTTTAAAAAAGTGGTTTATGACACCGTTAAAGATACCGGCGGTGTGAGTTTAATGGTAGGCGCTGCAGCCGTTATTTCATTTATCGTTGCAAAAGAACAAATCGGTGTTTCTCTCGGACATTTTGTACTCGGCTTGACGGATAACAAATATATATTTTTAATTATTGTCAATGTTATGATTCTCATCTTGGGAATGTTTATCGATACATCCTGTATTCAATTGATTTTTGTTCCGATTCTTATACCTCTGGCTTCGGCTTTAGGCATTGACCTTGTGCATTTCGGTGTTATGGTGACGCTGAATATGATGATCGGCTTATCAACACCTCCGTTCGGAATGCTTCTATTCATTACGTCAAATATAAGCGGTACGCCTTTGAAAGAAGTTATCCGTGAAATCCGCTTTCCGCTTGCGGCAATGATCGTCGTTCTGTTAGTGGTTACTTTTATCCCTCAAAGTGTCTTATTTATTCCGTCACTTTTAAAATAGCGGTTAGAGCTGTCAAAAAATGTTTATTTTTCGACAGCTCCATTGTCGGTACTGCTTATATGCAAAGCGCCTTTGCAGCCATACATACCGCTTCGACTATAGCCTTGTGTTCTTCGGGTGCAAGGCGGGCGGCAAGGGTTTCGGGTGTGTCGCCGGGCAAAACGGGAATTTTTTTTTGCAAAATGATTTTTCCCGTGTCGCAGCCGGAATTGACAAAGTGAACGGTACAGCCCGACTCCTTTTTACCCGATGCGAGCACCGCCTCATGAACGTGATGCCCCCACATGCCTTCTCCGCCGAAATCGGGTAAAAGGGCGGGATGGAGGTTTATAATTCGCCCTTCATATTCGTCAATCAGCTTGCCGCTTAAAACGGTTAAAAAGCCCGCCAAAACGATGAGTTCTATTCCGCGCTCTTTACATAATGCAAGTATGCGCTTCGATACGGCTTGCCGTTTTTCGTTTTTGGAAGCTTGTGCCGCCCCTTGTGCGCCGAGAATCGCATAGGGGCTTACGATTTCAGTACGGATTCCCGCCTTGCATGCGCGCTCAATGGCATAAGCTTTTTTTGTGTCGCTGAACACGGCTTCAATGCGGTAGGGGCAGGGCGCCTGCGTTTTTTCGTAATCGATTAAAGCTTGCAGGTTTGTGCCGCCGCCGGATACGAGGACGGCCGTTTTGCATGCTTTGTTCGGTTTATGCACGGCATTTTCGGACAACCGATTTTCGGCTGCTCTATCCATTTTTAAAGTCCTTATTCAAATAAAACCGCCTCTTCCTGCCTCAGAGCCGCCGGCGCCTTCGCACGTGAAGCGCCGGCACCTGAATCGGCCGCACCCGATACATCAACTTTTCCGATACTATAGGCTGCAATGCCGCATTCTTTAAAAAACTCAAGCGCCCTTGTTTCATAATCGGGCGAAAGGGCAAGCACAAAGCCGATTCCCATATTAAAAGTATAAAACATCTTGTCCGCGTCGGCGCCGAGCTTAACCAGTTCATCGAATATCGGCAGTACCGGCCAGCTGTCTTTGCGTATGCGGGCGCACAGGGAGGCTTTACCTTGACTTCGGCGGACAGCATCCGCTGCGGTAAACATGCGCGGAATGTTTTCGTAAAAGCCGCCGCCCGTAATATGCACCATGCCGCGCACCGCCGCTGTTGAATGATTGTCGAGTTTGTCCAACAAATCGAGGACGGGTTTAACGTAAATGCGCGTCGGCTCCAAAAGCGTAAGACCTATGGAAGAAGTTCCGAAGGGGCGCTCGAAATCTTTTACGAGGCGGCGCACCAGAGAAAAGCCGTTTGAATGCACCCCGCTTGACTCAAGGCCGATAAGTACATCCCCCTCGCTTATCTTTTCTCCGCTTATAATATGAGCTTTTTCGGCGATTCCGACGCTGAAGCCCGCTATATCGTATTTTCCCTTATCGTAAAAGCCGGGCATTTCCGCCGTTTCGCCGCCCAAAAGGGCGCAGCCGGATTGCACGCAGCCGTCGGCAATTCCTTTTACCAAATCGGCGGCGACCGACGAATCCAAGGCGCCGCATGCGATATAATCCAAAAAGTACAGGGGACGTGCGCCGCAGCATAAAATATCGTTTACGCACATGGCCACGCAGTCTATACCGACCGTATCGTATTTTTTAAGGGCAAAGGCTATATCGAGTTTGGTTCCCACACCGTCGGTTCCGGAAACCATAACCGGCTCTTTGTAGCCTTTCGGAACTTCGAACATGCCCGCAAAGCCGCCGATACCGTTTAAAACACCCGGAATAAGGGTACGCTTTACTTCGGCCTTGTATTTTTCGACGGCGCGGTAACCCTCGTGTACGTCAACTCCCGCTTGTTTATAATCCATGTATTGATGCTCCTTGTTTTTATATACGCTTGCCGGACAGTTCTCCGGCCGCGGGCATGGGATACTCTCCCGTAAAACAGCCCGTACAATAGCCCGTCGCGGCAGGGCACAAGTCTTTTAAAGCGCTTATCATTCCCTCTATGGAAATAAAGGCAAGCGAATCGGCGCCGATTTTTTTGCAAATTTGTTTTTCCGTCAGCGAAGACGAAATCAAGTCCGCACGGCAGGGCGTGTCTATACCGAAATAGCAGGGAAACTTTACCGGAGGCGATGAAATGCGGAAATGCACTTCCTTTGCTCCCGCGCGGCGCAGTACGTCGATAAGGCGGTGAGCCGTTGTTCCGCGTACAATCGAATCGTCTATAATCACCACACGCTTACCGTTTACATCGCTTTTTAAAGCGTTCAATTTTACAAAAACGGTTTTTTCGCGCGCATCCTGAGTCGGAGCGATAAAGCTTCGCCCTATATATTTGTTTTTTACGATTCCCATCGCATAGGGAATGCCCGAAGCGGCGGAATAGCCCATTGCAGAGCCCAAGCCCGAATCGGGAACCCCGATAACCACGTCGGCTTCGACACCGCTTTCTTTTGCCAACACCGCTCCCATGCGCAATCGGGCTTCCTGAACGGGAATACCGTCGATAATCGAATCGGGGCGGGCAAAGTATATGTATTCGAACAGACAGGTTTGCTTTGCCGTGCGCTCGCCGAACTCAAAGGATAAAACCCCGTCTTCGTTTATAATGACGATTTCTCCGGGCTGAATGTCGCGCACCAATTCCGCACCGACCGCATCGAGGGCGCAGCTTTCGCTTGCAAGCATCCAGCCGTTTTCGGTTTTTCCCAAACACAGGGGACGGATTCCCTGCGGGTCGCGCGCGCCTACCAAACACTTTTCGGTCATAACGCAGAGGGCAAACGAACCCTTTATCATTTGAATGGTGTCGGTTAAAGCGCGTTCCATACCCTTTTTGTAGTTTTTACCGATAAGTTTTATAATAACTTCCGAATCGCTTTGAGAAATAAAGGTCGAGCCGGTTTCTTCGAGCAATTCTTTTAACTGCTCATAGTTTACCAAGTTCCCGTTATGAGAAACGGCAATAGCGCCGAGTTTAGACCTTGTTACAAAGGGCTGGGCGTTTTCAATATGGGCGTGCTGCGAAGTCGAATACAAAACGTGTCCGACGGCAATATGGCCGTGAATGGGCTGCAGAACGGAAGCGTTAAAGACCTCGCTCACCAGCCCCATCGCCTTGTGCCGTTCGATATTTGTACCGTCGGAAACGGCAATGCCTGCGCTTTCCTGACCGCGGTGCTGTAACGAATGAAGGGCATAATAGCACAGTTTTCCGGCACCGTCTGCGCCCTTATTCAAATAAATACCGGCAACACCGCACGCTTCGTGCAGCTTATCGTCACACAATGTACCGCAGCTCAATTTTTCATCCTGTTGAGGATTTCGACATAGGCTTCTTTTACATTGCCCATATCGCGGCGGAAGCGGTCTTTGTCGAGTTTTTCGTTTGTTTTTGCATCCCAAAAGCGGCATGTATCAGGCGATATTTCATCGGCAAGAAGGATATTGCCTTGCGAGTCTTTACCGAATTCGATTTTAAAGTCGATTAAGCGTATACCGCGCTCAATAAAAAAGGCGCTTAAAATATCGTTGATTTTTGCCGTTACCTCGTAGATAACCTTCAATTCATCCCACGTCGCAGCTCCGATGGCCACCGCGTGATAATCGTTAATAAGCGGGTCTCCCAAAGCGTCGTCCTTATAGGAGATTTCGAATATCGTCGTTTTAAGGGCCGAACCTTCGGGAACGCCGAGCCGTTTACTGAACGAGCCTGCGGCAACATTGCGCACAATTACTTCGAGCGGAATAATGCTCACCTTTTTACACAGGGTTTCGCGCTCGCTTATGCGGCGCACGTAGTGGGTGTGAATGCCCTTTTTTTCAAGCAGTTCAAACAGCATATCGGCGATGGTATTGTTCATAATACCTTTTTCGTCAATTGTTCCCTTTTTTTCGCCGTTAAAAGCGGTGGCCGAATCCTTGTAATCAAGGATAACCAAATCGGGATTGTCGGTTGCAAAAACCTTTTTTGCCTTGCCCTCGTAGAGCATGTCCAGTTTTTTTACGGTAGTGTCGCTCATAATGTTACCCCCGTTCCGCCGTTTTCGGCTGCGTCATGCGCCAAGCGAGTGCGGAATTGTTTTAATTTTTCTTTTAATTCAGGATATTTTACCGCAAGGATTTCGGCTGCCAAATATGCGGCGTTTGCGGCATTGTTTATGCCGACGCAGGCGACCGGAATCTGTTTGGGCATTTGTACTATCGACAAAAGGGCATCCATGCCGCCCAGGCCGTTGGAAGAACGCCCCTGCGAATCGGAAAAAAGGCATTCGAGCGGAACTCCGATAACGGGCAGTACCGTAGCCGAAGCGATAACGCCGGGTAAGTGCGCGGCAAGGCCGGCTCCGGCGATGATAACCTCGCAGCCTTCGTTTTCAACCTGCTTAACCGTTTGGGCAAGCAAATCGGGCGTGCGGTGGGCGGACAGTACGTAAGCGGAATAGTCTATGCCGAATTCGCGTAAAACGTCGGCGGCTTTTTTCATCGTACCCGTGTCCGATTTTGAACCGAAAAATATTGCAGCTTTCATTTTCGGAGTATACCACGTTCGCAATCTTATAGCAAGGGATGTATTGACACAAAGCCGCCTCTATGCTATTATCCTTTTTAACACGGCGGCATAGCTCAGTCGGTAGAGCAAACGGCTCATATCCGTTCGGTCATAGGTTCAAGTCCCATTGCCGCTATAAAAGCCTCGGCGCATTGCCGGGGCTTTTTTTATGCCTTATCTTAAAATTTCACCTTGACGAAGCCCTAAAAACCTGATAACCTATATCGTACTGTTTTCCGGTGCAAGTGCCGGATCTTATAAGACGGAGTTGTGTATGATTTTTCCCTTACAGGAACTGGTGCATTTTGAAGATAATGTCTACGAAATAACTTGTGCGGCAAGCCGCCGTGCCTACCAGCTTTCAATGGTAAAAGATCCCGACATTGAAAATAATGACGGAAAAGTTGTGTCCCTTGCCGCCCGTCAGCTTTTTTCAAAACAGGTTGAATACCGCATCGAAGAATAACCCCCTCATTGTTATCTGCGCGCCGACGGCTTGCGGTAAAACATCGTTTGCCGAGTCTTTGTTCGCCCGGGGTGCGCCTTTCTCATTTTCAGGCAGGGCCGAAGTTATCAGTGCCGATTCCATGCAGGTGTACCGCGGCTTTAATATCGGAACGGCAAAACCGGATAAAGTTCTGCTCGAAAAGCTTCCCCATCACCTTATCGATATATGCGGGCCGCGGGGAAGTTTCGGGGCGGGGGACTTTGTGCGTAAAACCCTTGAAGCAGCCCGGGATATCTACAGCCGCAAAAAAATTCCCGTTATCGTAGGCGGTACCGGTTTTTATATCAGAAATTTTATCTACGGACTTCCTCCCACCCCTCGGGCGGATCCCCTGTTACGCGAAAAAATTGCCCGCCGAATGGAAAACGAAGGTGCCGAAGTACTATGGAAAGAACTTGAAGTCCTTGATCCGGTAAGCGCGCATAAAATTCATCTCCACGATGAGTACCGTATAAAGCGCGCCTTGGAAGTGTGTACGGCATCGGGAAAGCCCCTGAGTTCTTTTTCGGCTGCACAAAAGCCGCGCGAGGGCTTTTCCTTTTTGATTTTATCCTTACAAAGAAGCCGGGCCGAATTGTACGAACGTATCGATAAACGAGTTGAGCTTATGTTTGAGCAGGGGCTTGCAGATGAGGTGCGCTCTTTGGTATCTTCCGGCTGCCGTGCCGAAGATCCCGCCATGCAGGCGATAGGCTACCGCGAGTTTTTTACGGCGGCCGGCAGCTTAAATCGGGATACGCAAGCGGTAAAAGAACTTATCAAAAAAGACAGCCGAGCCTATGCAAAGCGCCAGCAAACGTTTTTTAAAGCATTTACCGATGCCGCAGATCTTAATGCGGACGATATTGAAGGCGGCGAAAAAAAAATCGCGGAATTTTTAGGTGCATCGATAAATATACTTGACTGATATGCAAAATTCGGTCATAATATATACAGTTTTTAAATAAGATAAGGAGTGCTGTTGTGCCCTGTGGTAAAAAGAGAAAGCGTCAAAAAATAGCTACTCATAAGCGGAAGAAAAAGCTCAGAAGAAATCGGCATAAAAACAAATAGATTCCCTTTTGTGTACTCTATTGGCTATGCAACAAGAAGGCTGCGGGTGCGGTATTATATCGTCCGGCGGTCTTTTTTTTACCGTTTGCACCTTTTGTTGTATAATGTGTAACCTGAATTAAGGCGCGGTATTTAAATAATGATTTTACTCATATACTTCTTGATTTTTTAGAGGAGAGCCTTATTCTGCTTGAAAATATAGATTGTCCCGACGACATAAAGCAATTAAACATAAAGGAACTTAAAAAGTTATCCGTAGAAATACGCGGCCGTATTATAGATACGGTCGGAAAAACGGGCGGACATCTTGCAAGTAATTTGGGTGTGGTTGATCTTACGATTGCCCTGCACAAGGTATTTGACAGTCCTTCCGATGCCTTTATTTGGGATGTAAGCCACCAGTGTTACGCGCATAAGATACTTACCGGACGCAATAACCGTTTTGATACGCTGCGTCAAAAAGACGGACTTGCCGGTTTTACAAAACGGGAGGAAAGTCCTCACGATTGGTTTGATGCCGGACATGCGTCCACATCGATTTCGTCTGCTCTGGGCTTACTGGTAGGCAGGCGTTTGAAAAAAGAAAAGGGGAAGGTTATTGCCGTTATCGGAGACGGCGCCCTCACCGGCGGTATGGCTATGGAAGCTCTTTCACATGCGGGTCAGCTTTCCGAAGATTTGGTGATTGTTTTAAACGATAATCAAATGTCCATAAACGGCAATACGGGGGCTCTTTCGCGTTATTTAAGCCGCCTTACAATGACCGCCCCTTATCAAACATTCCGCTATAACTTCGACCGCCTGGTTGAAAAGATTCCCCTTATCGGAAAGCCCTTTATGAATATCGTATTCCGCTTAAAGCGGGCGGTAAAGGGTTTGGTTTTTCCGAGCAACTTTTTTTCGGATTGGGGCTTTGAATATGTCGGCCCGTTAAACGGTCATCATATGGAACAAATGATTACGGTGTTTAAGCGCATAAAAAAACTGCGCCGTCCCGTTGTCGTACATGTGGTAACCCAAAAGGGAAGGGGCTATGCTCCCGCCGAAAGCGATCCGGTGTCGTATCACGGGTATTCGCCTAAAACGTCAAAAAAAGCCGTCCGTCCTTCTTTTACGGAAGTATTTTCACACATTCTCACCGCTGCCGCGGAAAAAGACGAGCGTATAACGGCAATTACCGCCGCAATGACCGACGGTACGGGCTTAACCGAATTCGAGCGCCGTTTTCCTTTGCGCTTTTTCGATACGGGTATTGCCGAACAGCATGCGGTTACCTTTGCAGGCGGCTTGGCCCGTGCAGGCTTAAAGCCGGTTACCGCGATTTATTCAACCTTTATTCAGCGTGCGGTCGACCAGCTGATTCACGATATAGCCCTGCAAAAGGGTGCGGGTATCTTTATGCTCGATCGTTCCGGGGCCGTCCCCGGCGACGGCGAAACCCATCAGGGTATTTTTGATATCTCGCTTTTGCGCCCCGTGCCCAACCTCTCCCTTTTAGCACCCGCTTCCGAAAAAGAGTTGGAACTTTGTTTTAACTGGGCGCTGACGCAAAACAGTCCCGTTGTGATACGCTATCCTAAAAGCCCGTGTCCCGCCGAACACAGGGAATTCGCTTCCCCCGTCATTGAGGGCCGGGGCGTGTTACTTAAAGAACCTGCCGCTTCCGGGAAGCTTTCCTCCGCTTCGGCTTTATCGCTGTCCGATCCCGCCGATAAGATTCTTCTCGTGTGTACGGGCGGCATCTTCCCCGAAGTTTTGGAAGCTTCTCGCGAATTATATAAATGCGGAAAATCCGCCGATATTTACAATCTTCGCTTTTTAAAGCCCTTGGATAAGGCATATTTTTTGTCCGTCGCTTCTTCTTATGAGCGCGTTTTGTTTATCGAAGACGGTATACGTATCGGCGGTATAGGCACCTATTTGGAGTCCCTGCTCGACCGATATACCGACGGAAAAAAGACGGGCGTAAGCGGTTTTCCCGACCGCTTTTTGGCTCAAGGCAGCCGTGGCGAGATTTTAAAGGATGCCCACTTGGACGGTCCTTCTTTGGCATATAAAGCTTTAAAAATGTGGAATTGATATGCCGCTCCCGCTACCTCCTCCCATACCCTTGGCAAACCGCATCCTCACAACCGAAAAGCCCGCCTATATTATGTCGATCGTAAACTGCACCCCCGATTCTTTTTGGGAGCTTTCCCGCTCGTATTCCGCTTCCCGTGCGGCCGAAAGCGCTCTCGAACATTTTGAAGCGGGGGCCGATATTGTCGATATAGGCGGGGAGTCGAGCCGTCCGGGTTCCGATTATGTGAGTGCGGACGAGCAGACAGCACGTATTGTTCCCGTTATCGAAGAAATCCGCCGCCATTCGATGAAGGCACTGTCTGTCGATACAAGACTTTTAAGCGTTATGGAGGCCGCCCGTCAAGCCGGAGCGGATATTTTAAACGATATATCGGCGCTGGAAGACGATAAAAACCTTGCCTCTTTTGCCGCATCCGAAAAAATCCCGGTTATTTTAATGCATAAAAGGGGAACACCCCTTATCATGCAGGACAATACCGATTATACTGATGTTGTGCGGGATATTGCCTCATACCTTTCAAATAGGATAGAATATGCCGTATCCGAGGGAATAGAGCCTCAAAAGATTATCGTCGATCCGGGGGTCGGATTCGGAAAAGACATGGCTGCAAACATAAGCCTTATCCGTTCGGGCGATATTCTTCTCAACCTTATACGGGAGCGTACGGGTATACGGATTGAACATAACCTGATGGGCTTATCGCGCAAAACGGTTATCGGAGAGATTACGGGAAAAGAAACGGCCGGACGTTTGGCCGGTTCTCTTGCGGCACATATGATTGCCGTACAAAAAGGCTATACCCTGCTGCGTGTACACGACACAAGTGAAACCGCGGATATGCTTCGTGTGTTGGACGCTTTGGGCGGATAAGCGAACGTTATAATAAAGGAACAGTTATGGGCAATTTGGAACGATTTCCGGCAATATACGAGTACATACGCCCCGTTTTGGACATAGGCGTTCTTGCCTTTATTTTGTATAAAATGTACGGCCTCATCGTAAAGACGCAAAGCTTGCAAATCATAAAATTCGGATTTACGATTTTAACCGCCTATGTCTTTGCCCGTATTTTGAATTTATCAATGCTTTTATGGCTGCTGAATCTCTTGGCCCCCGGTGTGTTAATCGGTTTTGCAATCGTTTTTCAACCTGAATTGCGCAAAATTATTTTTAAGCTCGGTCAAGCCCAGTGGTTTAAATTACGCCGGCGCACAAAACACGCCTATATCGATTCGGTATTGATTGCGGCCGAAATGCTTTCCAAGCAAAAACGGGGTATGCTTGCCGTTTTTACGCGTAAAACTTCTCTTAAAGATATTATGGATACCGGTACCTATTTGAATGCCGACCTTACATCGAGCCTTTTGGTTACTATTTTCGGCCACGATACCCCCCTGCATGACGGTGCGGCGGTTATTCAGGACGGTAAGGTGACGGCAGCCGGCTGTTTTTTACCGCTTTCCGAGCAATACGACATACGTAAAACCTTCGGCACTCGGCACAGGGCGGCTCTCGGCGTATCGGAAGAAACCGATGCGGTTGTATTGATTGTGTCCGAAGAAAGCGGGGCAATCAGTCTGGCTTACGATTCTCATCTGCACTATGATTTAACGATGGAGCAGCTGACGGCAACCTTGGAAACGCTGTTGGATATTACGGCGGGTTCGGCCGACAGGGAGGAAGCGGCATGAAATTACACGAATTTACCGCCGAATTATTTTCAAATTGGCCCGTTAAACTCTTTTCAATTGCGGCTGCCGTTGTGTTGTATTTTTCGTATCAGCTTATTTCATTGGATTCAAAGTCTTTTTCCCTTCCTCTGCAAGTGCGCGAGGGGGGAAATTTCGTTCTTACCGAGTCTGCTCCCCAGTATGTGCGTGTTACCGTACGCGCGAAAACCGATAAGCTTGCGGTAATACAAAAAAGCGATATTCAAGCCTATATAGATACTTCTTCGGTAACCGCGGCCGGCCCCAATTCTTTGCAGGTTAAGCTTGAATTAAAGGATTTTTTTACCCTTATGGAGCCGCTCGACATACAGGTAAAACCGCATACTCTTTTGCTTTCGTTTGAAAAAAACGCATATAAAGTCGTCCCTCTAAAACCTCTGTTTTTCGGAACGCCTGCCGAAGGATTTGAAGTGTCCTCTTGGACGGTATCTCCGGCCGCCGTAAAAATTTCGGGACCGGAATCGATAACGGAATCGACTTCCGAAGTGTACACCGGTACAATAGATTTACGCGGCCGTAAAACCGGTTTTAAAGCTCCGATAACCGTTGAAAAATCTTCAAAACGGATCGAAATTCTCGATGTTCCGGATGCCACGATTAAAGTTGAAATAGCGGCTTCCTTGGGAAAACGTACTTTCCCCAATTTACCGGTCGGGATCTTTAATTTGAATGGAAAACTTCAAACCGCAGGCGATATGCCGAAGGTCAGCCTGGTTTTATCCGGAGGAAAAAAAGCTTTGGAAGCTTTTGTGCCCGATAATACGACGGTGCAAGCCGACTTTACCGATATAGATGCGGCCGGTACTTATTCGGTTCCGCTTCGTATATATATACCCGATGAGTTTTCGGTTGTCGGCATCGAGCCCCCGTTATTGAAGGTCGAGTTGAGCGAAAACAAAGCCTATATTCCTTCTTCGGAAAACGATGACGATTTTTCGGTTCAAACACAACCGGTTTTCCCCGCCGCCCTTGCAATGCTTTTTGAAGATGCCTTATGATTTCAGGATGCGGCATAGATATCGTTTGTACGGAACGCTTTTTACACTGGACGGAAAATCCGCCTCTTATGCGCCGTTTTTTTCATCCCGATGAATTGGAAGATGTGACGGCTGTAAGCAAGGGCAAGGCGGCTGAGCGTTTGGCCGTCCGTTTTGCGGCAAAAGAGGCCTTCGGAAAAGCCTTGGGAACGGGCTTGTCCGGTTTTAACTTGAACGATGTGTGTGTGCTGAAGGATGAGTCGGGCAGGCCCTTTTTGCGCTTGTACGGCGGGGCTGAAAAATTGTTTAAAAAAGGCGGCAATACCCGTGTGCATCTTTCATTGTCTCATGAAAAATGCTATGCTGTTGCACAGGTGATATTGGAATCGGAGCTGTTTGAAAAGCCTGCCGCTTTTTAGACGGCCTTTTTGACTTTTATCGGGAGGCGGTAATGCAGCGTTATGCAAAGAAATTTGAAAGTAAAAATCTGGCCGTTTCGTTTTATTCAAAACAAAAAATTATGTGCCCCTTTTGCAAAAAAAGCTTTGCAAAAGAAGAAATGCTTACCGGAGGCGGCCGCATGATAGCAGGTAATTTAACCGATGAGCTTCGAAGACTTTTTGAGCCGTCGGTTAAATTCGGTCCGATTTATCCGATGATTTATGCGGTTGCAGCCTGTCCGGTTTGTCATGCCGCCTTATTATGGAACGACTTTGAGCATTTTTCGAATGAGGAACTGATTGATAAAATCGTTGAGGACGAGGATGTACGTAAAAAAGCTGTTGAAACGATTTTTCCCTTTTACGATTTAAAGCACAACCGTACTCTTATCGACGGAGCGGCGGCTTATTATCTTGCCCTCCTGTGTTATGAAAAACTGCCTCACAATTATTCTCCTACAATAAAGAAAGCGCAAATATGCTTACGCCTTGCATGGCTTTCCGGAGATCTGAACGATTTGTGTCCCGACCGCGGTTTTGACTATATAAGCCGGCGCTTTTATTTTAAAGCCCTGTTTTTTTATCAAACGGCCCTTGAGTTTGAAACCGGCCGGGTTGAAAATATTACGGCAATAGGCAACTTCGGGCCCGATATAGATAAAAATTACGGTTATGACGGTGTAATTTACCTGTGTGCGCTTTTGGAATATAAATACGGTCAAAGGGATAATATTCCGGAACGCCTTAAAAAACTGGATGAGCTTAAACGGGCTATAGCGCGTATTTTCGGCTTGGGAAAATCTTCCAAAAGTAAACCGGGGCCTTTATTGGAACACTCGCGTAATTTATATGACAGTTTAACTGCCGAATTAAAAGAAGCCAATGTGTTGAACCTCGATGATGATGAATAAGCCGTCTTTTGATGCCGCGGATATGTTATGCGTAATATTTTATTAACTCTCTCGTATGACGGAAGCGCTTTTTGCGGCTGGCAGCGCCAGGAAAACGGAGTGCGTACCGTTCAGGAAGAAATTGAAAAAGTGTTGGCGCTTTTACATAAAGAAAATATCGTTTTGTACGGTTCGGGGCGTACCGATTCGGGTGTTCATGCCGCGGCTCAAGCTGCAAATTTTATATCGCCTATCGACGGGATTCCGCTTGCCAATTATATTCCGGCTTTAAACAGCCGCCTTCCGCACGACATCCGTATACACAGGGTCGAAGAAAAACCGTCGGATTTTAACGCGCGCTTTAATGCCGTCAGTCGTACCTACCGCTATTTTTTTTACTGCGGAAAAACTCCGAGTGCTCAGGATATGCCCTATGTATGGCCCCTGTACCGCTGGCCCGATGTTGCACGATTGAATAAAATGGCGCGCTGTTTGCAGGGCGAAACGGATTGTTCGGCCTTTGCCGCCGCCGGCGATAAAAGTCTTTCGAATAACCGTTTTATTGAACGCGCCGTTTTTTTTATGCAGGGCGATAAACTCGTATTCGAAATATGTGCAAATGCATTTTTATGGAAAATGGTGCGTTCCCTTGCCGGTACCTTTATCGAGCTTGAAAAAAAAGGCGGCACGGATGCGGAATTTAAAGAAATTCTGGAATCGAAGGACAGAAAAAAAGCTTTAACTACGGCGCCTGCACAGGGCTTGTTTTTATGGAACGTAAACTTTGAAGGAAAACGGGTTCATCCCTAGGATTTTTTTGTCTTTTTGACCGCCGGTGAGGTGTCAGCGGAACACAGGGAACAGTTTTTTGTTTTTGCGTGTTCAACGCAGTGTTCTATTTTTTTCAGCGTTTCATCGCTTAAAAAGTGTTCCATGAGACAGGCATCTTTTTCGGCGTTTTCCGCGGAAACCCCTAAATTATTTTGTAAAAAGCTGCTTATAGTATCGTGTTTGTGTTTTATTTCAAGGTATTTTTGTTTACCCAATTCGGTCATAATAATATCGCCGTAGGGTTCGTGTTCAATCATACCGCGGTCTTCAAGCAGATGGAGGGCAACATGCACCGAAGGCTTGGAGAGCTTAAGGCTTGCCGCAATGTCTTTTACACGGGGAATGCTGCCGTCCCGGGCCAAATTACCTATGGTTTCCAAATAATCTTCAAGGCTCTGTGTCATATTGATATTATAACAGGCTTACTGGGTCTACGTCAACTTCAATATAGACACCCTGTCGGTTTTTATATGCCGATAAAAAGGCTATAAGGGTTTCCTGCAAAGGCCCTATGCGTTTAGCACGCAAAAGAATATGACGACGGTGATTTGCCGCAATTTTTTCAATAGGGCATTCGGCCGGTCCCAAAATACGTACTTGGGCCGATTGCCGTATATTTTCGATAATTTCCGCCGCTTCTTCGGATGCGGCTTCCGCCTTTGCTTCATCGGCAGACCTGAATACCAGGCGGACAAGACGGCTGTAAGGCGGAAAATCCAGCTGTCTTCGCTCTTCAAGTTCTTCCCGATAAAATTCTTCAACAAGGCCTTTGCATGCAAGAGCTACGGCTTTGTTTTCGGGATTATAGGTTTGTACTATAACCTTGCCGTCGGGGAAAAATCGGCCCGCCCTGCCTGCAACCTGAACAATCAGGGAGAAGGTACGTTCAGCCGCGCGAAAATCGGGCAGATGCAGCCCCGTGTCCGCCGAAATCACGCCGACAAGCCGAACCCGCGGGAAATTCAAGCCCTTGGCGACCATTTGGGTGCCGAGTAAAATATCAGCTTCACCGGCTTTAAAAGCTTCAAGCTTTTTTACCAAATCGTCTTTGCGGTCCAAACTGTCGCTGTCGGCTCGTATCACACGGGCATGCGGAAACTTTGCACGGATTTCTTCTTCTATGAACTCGGTTCCGAAACCCGTATATTCTATATCGAGAGATGAGCATGAGGGGCATTCGGACGGAGGACGGACGGATAATCCGCAGTAATGGCATCGCAGTACCCCGGCTTTTTTATGATAGGTGAGCGAGGTCGAACAGTTTTTGCATTTTAAATCGAAGCCGCAGGTTTTGCAGCGGAAAAAATGGGTAAAACCGCGCCGGTTTAAAAATAAAATCGTCTGCTTTTTGTCTTCCGTTGCCGCCCGTATTTCACGTTCAAGACGGCGGGAAATGCAGCCGTCCGTTTGCGCATCTTCGCTTGAGCTTCCCAAATCGACAATCTCTATCGAGGGCATAGCACCACCTGCAAGCCGTTTGGTAAGACGGTGTTCGCATATCCGCTCGGCCCGCATTAAATGCCATGCTTCTACCGAGGGGGTTGCGCTTCCCATAACGAGGGGAATGGCACAGTCGGCACAGCGCTTCATCGCTATTTGCCGTGCAGAATAGCGCGGCGAATTTCCGGATTTATAAGAGGAGTCGTGTTCTTCATCGATAATAATGAGGCCCAAATCGGGAACCGGGGCAAAGACGGCGCTTCGCGCACCGATAACGACGCGGGCTTTTTTTTCCGCAATGCGCCGCCATTGTGCAAGTTTTTCGCTTCCCGTAAGTCCTGAATGAAGGACGGCCGCCGTCTCCCCGAAACGCCCCGTAACCGCATCGATTACCTGTTTTGTCAAGCCTATTTCCGGTACAAGGTAAATAACGCCTTTGTCTTCGGCGAGCGTTTTATCGGCAAGGCGCAAAAACACTTCTGTTTTACCCGATCCGGTGCTGCCGTAAAGATAGTGCATAAGATGTTTTTTTTCGCTTAGAATCGCATCTACGGCGGTTTGCTGTTCATTCGACAGGGGATGTGCTTCAAATTCGCCGGCTTCAAAGTCCGCACTGAAAAGGCTTGTTTGTGCTTCTCTTTTTCCCGACGGGAGCATCGCGCTCAGGGCTTCTCCGCGTCCGCACAGATAATAGCTTTCCATCCAGAGGGCAAGGCGGATAAGTTCTTCGGTAAAAAGGGGCTTTTCGTCTATAACCCGTCCTATTTCACGTATTTTTTCGACGGGAAAATCGATTGAGGAGGGAAGTTCTTTGTATGTGCCGACGATAAAGGCGGTCATTCTTCTGTTGCCGAACATAACCTGAGCTCGGCATCCGGTTTGAGCGGGTACTGCCGTTTTATTTGCCCCTTTTGTCTTTTCCTGCGGGCCGCTCGGCGTTTGGCGGTAAAAAAAAGAGGAAAAAAGGGGCAGGTTTAAAAATACTTCAATCCAAAGCGTAGTCCTGCCTTCGCTTGTTGTGCCGGCTTGTTCAGTCATTTGTAAAGCTTTCCGCATAGCCGGGAGCCAGCTCCGAAAGACGGGAACGGAACAGTTTTAAATCCTCCCATGCCGGTTTTTTTAAGGATTCATCGCGTAACAGGGCGCTCGGATGATAGGTACTCATAAGCGGTATGCCGCGGTATGAAAAAAAACGGCCGCGCAGCTTGCCTATGCCGTCGCTCGTTT
Source organism: Treponema sp. HNW (assembly GCF_050320395.1). Lineage (GTDB taxonomy): Bacteria > Spirochaetota > Spirochaetia > Treponematales > Treponemataceae > Treponema_C. Next base: position 2,077,059 of record NZ_CP144459.1, on the reverse strand, counting down.
GAAGGAGGTTTTGGGCGGCGATACGTCCGACTGCCAAAATCATCTTAGGCTTTAAAATATCGATTTGTTCATGCAAAAACCGAGCGCATGCTTCGGATTCTTCGGGTTTGGGGTCGCGGTTGTGAGGCGGCCTGCATTTTACGACATTGCCTATAAAGCAGTTTGAGTGCCTGGAAAGCCTGATGGCGGCAAGCATTTTATCCAAAAGTTTTCCCGCAGGGCCTACAAAGGGCAGACCCGACCTGTCTTCATCGGCACCGGGCCCTTCTCCTATAACCATCACAACCGGACTGACCGGCCCGAATCCCGGCACCGTTTTAGTGCGGTTGCGGCACAGCTCGCACTGCGAACACCGGGCGATTTGCTCGGCAAGCAGTCGGAGGCGCTCGGCATTGCCTGCTGTAACCGGAGGAATTGTTTCCCTGTCGTCCGGTACGGATGCGGCAGCTTTTTGCAGGTTTTGAGGCTCGAAACGATGAGTTCGGTTTCCGGATACCCATGTGTCGGCGGCATTTAATATATCCGTAAGCAGCTGCGTAGCTGAAGGGGCGCTTTGTTGCATGGAATTACTATATCCCGATACGGGCTTTTTTGCAAGAAGTTTAAAAAAAGTGTTTTATCTTTTTAGTGAATCCGTATCTTGACCAAGACGGCGTTTTGTGATAAAAATAAAGTTCATGCCGTGTGCAAATTTTATCTATGGAGGTCTTTATGGTACGGATCCGGCTTAAAAAATTCGGAACAAAAAAACGTCCTTATTACCGCATAGTCGTTCAGGATGCACGTAAACCGCGCGACGGAACCACTATCGAAGAAATAGGATTATATCATCCCATTGAAGCCGAAGAAAAGCAAATCTCATTCGATGCCGAAAGAGTACGCTATTGGCTCAGTGTAGGCGCCCAGCCTTCGGATACGGTCCGCAAGATTTTAAACAAAAAAAACGCCGCACAATAAGAGCGGGAGGTTCGCAAAGTGGAAAAAGAGTTGATAGAATATATTGCGAAATCTCTTGTTGACGATCCCTCCGCGGTTTCGGTTGAAGAAGCGGAAGGCGAACGCGGTCCGGTTATTCAATTAAAAGTTGCCGAAGGCGATATCGGAAAGGTCATCGGTAAATACGGACGCATTGCAAAAGCATTGCGGACTGTACTGAGCGCATCGGCCGGTAAATCGGGAAAGCGTTACAGTCTCGATATTTTGGATTGATGGAGAGCGTTTTTGTAATCGGTATTATCCGCGGTTCTTTCGGGCTGTCGGGTAAGTTAAAAGTGGAAAGTACATCGGGCGAATACGGGCATTTTTTTAAATTAACCGATGTAACTTTGAGGAAGGGTGAAAAGCGGTTTCAAACAGCCGTTGAATCGGCCGAAATCGGAACATCCTGCCTTTTTTTGAAACTGAAGGGTATCGATTCCCCGGAAGAAGCTAAGGCTTTTTCGTCGTGGGAAATTGAAGTGCCCCGAAGCATGGCTTGTCCGCTGAACGAAGGCGAGTACTACGCCGAAGACTTAAAAGGCTGTACTCTCGTGTACTACGGTGCAAAAGGCGAACATGCGGGACGGACAAACGAAGCCGGATTATCGGACAGGCCGATGATTGCGGGAGTCGTTACAGGCGTATTGGAAGGCGGAGCGGGCGACCTTTTGGAGGTTGCCGTATCCGAAAGTGCGGATGCCGGGCGCATCTGTACGGATAAACAAAACAAAACGCAAGCGCATAAGGGGACGGAAAAGTCCGAAGCGCGCAGGGTTTTGGTTCCTTTTAAAAAGGAATTTATCGGTACGGTTGATATTGAGCACGGAACCATTCAGCTTATGCACCTCTGGATTTTAGAGTAAAACGATGAAATTTCATGTGCTGACCTTATTTCCCGAAATGCTGCTCGGCTTTTTTGAAAGTTCGATTATGGCTAAGGCGGTTCAAAGGGGAATTATCGAATACGAATTGGTGAATATCAGGGACTTTGCCCTTGATAAACACAAAACCTGCGACGATACCCCTTACGGCGGCGGTGCGGGCATGCTGATGCTGCCCGGTCCCCTCGATGCCGCTTTGCAGTCGGTTTTGGGCAAACGGAAGCCCCCCGATACGGGAAAAACGCGGGTAAAAAAAAAGCCGCGTAAACGTAAAGAGGGAGAACCGCGCGTTATCTATGTAACGCCGTCGGGTAAGCCCTTTACCCAAAAAACGGCGATTGAATTGAGCCGTGAACAAAAACTGGTGTTTATTTGCGGACGCTATGAAGGTATCGACCGCAGGATAATCGACAAGTGGGTGGACGATGAAATCTCGGTCGGAGATTTTGTGCTGTCCTCCGGTGAAATAGCGGCTCAGGTTGTGATGGACGCGGTCTACCGCTTGGTGGACGGCGTTATATCGGCCGAAAGCCTTACGGAAGAAAGCCATACCGGCGGGTTGTTGGAATATCCCCAATACACCAAGCCGGAAGTGTTTGACGGTATGAAGGTTCCGTCCGTACTGTTGTCGGGCAATCACGAGCGTATCCGCCGCTGGCGGCTTCGCGAACGGATTGCCAAAACATTGGCCGTCCGTCCCGATATGATAGGGGCGGCAAGACTGGCCGGACTGCTTACGGAAGAAGCGGAAAACTGCATTGCCGACATAACACGCATACAAGGAGAATGCAATGGATTTGATTAAAACGATTGAAGAATCCCAAAAGCGGGAAGTTGCTTCTTTTAAAGTGGGCGATACGGTAAAAGTTCACTTTAAAATTATTGAAGGAAAAACGGAACGCGTACAGGTATATGAAGGTTTGGTATTGTGCTTTAAAAATTCCGGTGCAAGACGTACCTTTACCGTGCGCAAAAACTCATACGGCGTCGGTGTGGAGCGGGTATTTCCCCTGTATTCACCCCGTATTGCCAAGGTTGAAGTAATGCGCCCCGGCCGCGTGCGCCGTTCAAAGCTTTACTATATCCGCGGAAAAGTGGGTAAGGCTGCCAAAATACGCGAACTTATCGTTAAAAAAGCGGATAAGGCCGCCGCAAAGGTTGCTCCTACCGCAGTTGAAAAAACTGCCGAAAATTAAAAAATCGGTGTGCAGATTACAGGCAATCTGCGTGTAATCTGTATGCAAAAACGCGATTGATATACAAAAGGCGGGATATCCGTAAGCTGAAGTTTTCGGATACCCGCTTTTTTTTGTTTTGTTTGAGTTTTGCCCCGGACATATTATAGACCGACTCATCCGCAAGCTTTTCCGGCTGGCTTGTGTAAGCATTGATATTTTCTCTGCTGTGATATTCCAATGGCTTTTATACTCCAAAATTGCGGACTAAAAGTGACACTATCTATCGTTTGAAGCGACGTTGTTGCATATCTTACTTTTTATCATACCTGTGGCGTGTATGCATAACATTCGCTTAACCTGCATTTGCGGCTCCTCCGCAATGTCGGCTTTGAAGCGGGGGTTAGGTTTTCTATCTTTTACCAAACAGTTTTTACATCATACAACGGAATATTTCCGTCAGTAGTTATGATTGTCAAATCATTTTCAATTGCTTGTGAAATTAAAATTCTATCAAATGGGTCATTATGTCTTACATTCTCTTGAAACGGCAGATTTCGAATTCTGTTAAAATCATCAAGTGTAATCGGAAGTTTTATAAATCCTGCCCGTCTACACATCTCATCTATTTCATATACAGTACGAGTAAATTCCAATTTCTTTTTACTTTGCTTTATTACAATCTCCCAAAATGAGGCATAACTGTAAAAACAAGCATTAGCTTCGATTATATCTTTAGTACTTTTCGGTAATCGGGCATCACCGAATAAATACCAAAGAATTGTATGGGTATCGAGCAAATACTTCATTACATGTACTCCGAAAAATCTTCGAGAGGCTCATCAAAATCCGCAGACATATAAAAAGGTTCATTTTTCCAAATGCCAAAAAGAGATTTTTTTTCAGCAACACCCTTTTCTTCGGGAAATTTCAATTTTATCAAGCGGATAAAATCGACAACCTCGCTTATTGCGGCATGAGGCAGCGTTGCAATTTCTTTTTCTAAAACAGTGTTAGGCATATATGACCTCCTATATAATTCTATTATATAATCAATTCATAAAATTTTCTACATCTTACTGATTGTAAGAAAAAGGCGGGGGTGACCCGCCGGATAAAATCGCCGGATTATTTAATTATTATGGATAGGTAAACTCAGCAACATTGCTCCAAGAACTGTCAAAAACATTATGTGCAGAACTTGTTACTTTTAACCAGAAATAATATTTTTTCCCCGATGTAGGCTTAAAATAATATGAGCCGGTATAATTAACCGTTCTTGTATTTTCCCCTGCTTCTACAGTAGCAGGGGAATTATATGTGTCATAAGTGGCTTTAGAAGAATCATTTGTAGTCGAGTAGCCTAAAATTGCAGCAGACGCCCCCAAGCCGATTTTTCCATTGTAAGTAAATGTACAATTAACTTTGGTATTCAAACCTTCTGTTATCTAATTAATAACTAACTTTGTGGGTGTTTCAAGTTTAGTTAGAGTCTTGCCCTCATTTATTGCCGCCTGTTTTCAGCCGGCAAAAGCAAGCGCCAATAATACAGCAGTTAGTAATACTGTAAATTTGGAAAAGTGTTTCATAAAACCCTCCTATGATTTTATAAATTTATTTTAAAGTCGAAATAAATATCATAGGTCGGTTCCGCACCTGCCTGCCTTTAGGCAGCGTCCATCCAACATTCGCTTAACCTGCATTTGCGGCTCCTCCGCAATGTCGGCTTTGAAGCGGGTGTTAGGTTTATTTCTTTAACTATTTCCATCCCATCGATATTCACGCGTATATCCTTTTCTAGTATTAAATTTCCTTTTATCAGTCTTCAGTACATCTCGTAACAAATGACCAATATCCTGGCCTGCCATATTTACAGGATCATTTGCGTTATTGCTCTTATGCCATTTATATAGATCATATAACGGAGTTCCTTCCCAATTATAATTAGCTCCTCCAAATAATGAACTTGCAGAAAACCATGTTGGTTCATCCTTGTCATCTTTGCAGTTTTTACACCAGCAATATATTGCTCCCTGTACATATAAACGTATATTTTTTATCTGTGATGAATCTAAATTAGCACTTATACTTCTATCTTTAATTTCTTCAATAACCATTATAGACCTCCATATAAAAATATTTAGTTAGATTTTAAGAATTCTTTATAATCTTTATTATACTATTAAATACTTTATTAAACAATATATGATATTGTACAATAAAGTTCGCAATTTGGGGTAGAAAAAAGCCATTGAAAATTCCAGAATGTTGGTTAGGACACTAACAAAAAAGGAACAAACAATGGCCAAGAAGAACGATACTACATTTTTCGAAAATAAACTACTGGATTTTGTAACGGCAAAAGATCCTATGTTGGAAATGCTCCAGTGGGTAATGGACAAGTTCATGGAGATTGAAGTTGCCCACAAGACCGGAGCGGAAAAAGGGATTCATGCGCAAAGCCGTACCGGTTACAGATGCGGCTACAGAATCTGCCGCTTTGATACCAGGCTGGGAACCGTTTATCTTTCGGTTCCCAAAATACGTCAAGGCGGCTATATCCCGTTCTTTGTGACGGAGAAGAAACGCAGCGAACAGGCGCTTATTCAGGTCGTGCAGGAATGCTGGCTGAACGGAGTGTCAACCCGCAAGATTGAGCATATAGCGAAGAAACTCGGAATTGAAAGCCTGAGCGCATCTGAGGTCAGCGAGATAAACAGTGGATTAGATGAAATGGTCGAAGAGTTCCGCAACCGCAGGCTGGAAGCAGAGTATCCGGTAATCTGGGCAGACGCTCTTTATGAAAAGATTCGTGACAACCATAGGATTGTCGGCAAGGCCGTGATGGTCATTAAGGCGGTAAATCTTGAAGGACAGCAAGAAATTCTTGCTGTAGAGCCTATGGAAAATGAATCTGAGCATACATATTCAGCTCTTTTCAGAAGGCTCAAGGAACGCGGACTTGAGAAAGTCTGGCTGTGCGTTTCCGATGCACACATGGGGCTACAGGCGGCGATACGCACAGCCATGCCGGGAACTACGTGGCAAAGATGTAAGGTTCATTTCATGCGGAATATACTTGCATATGTTGGGCAGAAAGACAAGGAAAAAGTTGCTGCACGGTTGAAGCTTATCTGGAAAGCTCCTGACGAAAAATCGGCAAGAGCACTGAAAGATGATTTCTGTAAGGAATATGAAAAATCATTTGCCAAAGCAGTAGCATGTCTTGAAGAAGGATTCGAAGATTCCGTACAGTTTTACGCCTTTGAGGAACTGGACAGTCGTAAGATTTCAAGCACCAATACGCTTGAACGGCTTAACCGTGAAATCCGGCGAAGGTCATCTGTTGTCGGCATTTTTCCGTCAACGGATGCTTATATAAGGCTGATAACAAGCTATCTGCTTGAGTATTCAGAGGACTGGCAAACTGAGCGTTGCTACATAAATGCCGGTTCAATAAAAGTTCAAAAGGAGATTCTGTTTAACGCAGCATGAAGGATGTATGACTTTTTTCAGGAACAAAATTGCGGATTAAAATTGACACAATCAAAAGAACCTAAGATATTAATTGGATTTCAAGTCTTAAATTTATAAAAAATACACCCTATTTTCAAAGTTACAGTTAATTGTGCCGTAAGGCATCTGTCCAACTGGCCCTGTAAAAATATTTGTGTAAATGGCTGAAAATATGATACTCTAGGAGGAGTATATGACAGCCAGAAAAAACAAGAAAGAGAAGGACGCAATCGATCAGATGCTCGATCGGATTGATTTCCACGGAATGACCAAGGATGAGCTTACCGGTCAGGACGGACTATTACGTCAAATTACAAAGCGCTTTTATGAGCGGGCGTTGCAGGCAGAGCTGGATGAGCACCTCGGCTATGCAAAGCATGACAATGCAGGGGACAACTCGGGCAACAGTAGAAACGGCTACACGGACAAGTCCGTAATCATGAACGACAACAGCACGGTAGAAATCGAGGTACCGCGCGACCGTAATAGCACATTCGAGCCGCTGATAATCCCTAAACACGACAGACGTGCCCCCTTGTTCAACGACCAGATTATCTCGATGTACTCATTCGGGATGAGCTGCCGCGACATACAACGGCACCTGCAGAATATCTATGGGGTGGAAGTTTCACCGGAATTAATTTCTCGAGTGACCGAATCAGTCATTGAGGATGTTCGCCAGTGGCGCAATCGCCCGCTTGAGAAGTCTTACCCGATACTTTTCCTCGATGCCTTACGAGTAAACTCAAGACAGGACGGCAAGAACGTCAACAAAGCCCTGTATGTTGCTCTGGCAATAAACTGGGAAGGCAAAAAAGAGGTTTTGGGGCTGTGGCTTGCTGACACGGAAGGAGCGAAGTTCTGGATGAGTGTGCTGACTGACATAAAGAACCGGGGTACAAATGACATTCTCATAGCCTGCATGGACGGGCTTACCGGGTTCCCCGACGCGCTCAGAGCAATTTTTCCGGACACTCACATCCAGCATTGCATAGTGCACATGATCCGAAGCTCGACGAAGTTTGTTTCTTACAAGGATTTGAAGCAAGTCTGCCGCGACTTGAAGGAAATCTACTGTGCAGTGAACGCAGACAGCGGACGTGAAGCGCTTGAAGATTTTGGAAAAAAATGGGACGGCAAGTACCCGATGATTTCGGCCTCATGGCAGCGTAACTGGAACGAGCTGACGGAGTTCTTCTCGTACCCGGACAGCATCCGCCGTGTCATCTACACGACAAATGCAATTGAGAGCCTGAACTTTTCCCTGCGCAAAGTCACGCGCAATAAATCAAGTTTTCCCGATGACGATTCGATATATAAGGTGATGTACCTTGCGATTAAGAATGCGAGCGCAAAGTGGACTATGCCGATTAAGGAATGGGGACCGGCGGTCAACCAGTTCGCTATCCTTTTTGAGGGACGCTTTCCACTTTGTTAGGAAATGCCATTTACACAGATTTTGTGACAGGCTCGTCCAACTGCCGCTTAACCTGCATTTGTGCCTTTGCCGACGTGCATAGCGGCGGCAAAGTTGGCGCAAAAGTTGCTCAAAAAGGGAGCCTCAGGCGACCGTCCAAGCAACTTTTGTGACAAAACAAATGTCAGGTTGAAGCGAGTGTTAGGCTTTATTTTTCTTCCATTTTTTCTTTTAATAATTGCATATATCTTTCTAAAAAAGGATTGCCTTTAATGTTCAAAGACTGTAAATAATCATAAAATGTTTTATCCTGCATTATTTCCATTTGTCTTACCATTTCAGCTTGATAACCTTCTATGCTCTTAATATCTTTAGATATTGCCGCTTTTACATTGCATTTAAAATTCTTGACATATAAATCAATATTTTTCTTTGCATATTTACTCACCAATGGTAACAGATATGCATCTTGATTGAACACATTCATTTTATTAGAGATTTGCGTAATGTTGAAATAATTAAAAATATATTCCAATTTATTTGATAGTTCTACTGATAAATCTTCTAAGTACTGGTCAATAAGTGTATTCATATTTTATACTCCTATTATTTAATTTCAATTATATTACCATTGACAACAGCTTTAGGATGGATTGTAGTACTCCCTCCGTTTTTATAAATATTCCCTTTTACAACTCCAAATATCTCCAATACGCCACCATTATTTTGAACATCACCATTTACCATTCCATTGATCATGGCTTTTGCCTCTTCTTCTATGGTAACATTCTTTACTATCATACCATTCAGCATGATTTCTGCTCCATCATGAATTATGGCAGACCCTGTAATCATTCCATTTAACAGGAGAGAGTTTCTTACCTCAACATCTTCATCAATTTTTTCATTTATTGTTTCCATACTACCTCCAGTATTTTTTACTCTTATTGCTTCGCTCACGAAGCGTATCAACCTAACATTCGCTTAACCTGCATTTGCGGCTCCTCCGCAATGTCAGGTTGAAGCGGGTGTTAGACAGTTTTTTATATATTTCCTTCAATTTTGGGAACTAATTCATTCATTGTATAATGAACGAATTGAGTACCCATGCCTGTTAGCTCATATCCTTTCTCATTATCAAAAGCTGATTTCAATGTATTTGAATACGTTTTCCTTCTTGATGCTGACTTAATAAAATTACCATAATAATCAACCAATCTTTCCTGTCTAATTACATGTCCCATACTCAAATCATCAATAACTAATTTAAATAAATCAGCTTCAGGTGAATCCTCCCTAACTTTCTGACCATATAAAGATTGCCACATATCATACCGAGTAATACCTTTGGTTTTATAAATTAATGCAATTACATCTAAATGTAGTTCGCTAAATGTATCAATCCATTTAATAAATAGTGACACTACATTATCTGATGTTAGTCGACATTCGGCAGCGTTTGCCAACAAATTTCTGAGATATATTCTTTTCTTCTCTGAATCACCTGCTGACCAATCTCGGAATATCTGCTTAATTAATATTAAATATTCTGGACTACTGATTCTTTTCTCAATAATCTCATCATTTAAATCTATCCGACAAAAAACCTCAGCCAGAGTTTTACCAATTTGTTCTATTTCTTCAGCTTGTATTTTTAACCATGTTTCAAAGAGTTTATTGATTCGTTCTTGTTCTTTTTCAGACCATGCCCCTGCACCAGCACTTATCATACCACCAGCTAATGGAACTGCCCCGCTTAATATGTTCATTATTGCACGAATAATAGCAGGAGCTTTACCTCCTGAAAGTATTTTTTCTAAATCTTTACCAGGATTTCTATTTTCATCATTCATAACATTTGTTCTCCATTATTTTATTCTCACCTATGCAGAAAATCTGTCTAACATTCTTTCGACCTTTCCTCATTATATCACGGAGAACGGCAATTTGCAATCTAAACTGCCTCAAAACAAAATGGCAAATCTCTCTACCATAATACATAATAGGGGAACCAATAACAGGCAGATTAGGCCTATCTTCATTAAACGGCCAACGAAACAAACTCACATCCTGTCTATATGACTTACGCACCCAACCCTCGCGGTTGAAGACGTGTGTGTAAACTTAATATCGCTATAACCGAGAAGCTCTTGAATTGTGCGGGTACCGTAACCGGCTTGTCGAATGAATCACACCGTATAGCTGCCGTTTACGGAACTTTGATTTCCGCCCATCCTTGACATGAGTTTCTTAAAATGTTAGTCTATCCTTATAATTTTGCCGCCTTTTAAATGCCCTTCGGCGCCTTTAAATTAAACGCCTTTCGGCCTATCCTCGCGGCGGCTTAGGAGAGAAAATATGAAACCCAATCGTATGTTGATTGTCGGTGTGATTGCGCTTTTATGCGTTGTAAATCCGCTTTTTGCAAAGGGAACGAAAGATACCGAATCTGCAAAGCCTGCACAAGTGCAAAGTGCCGAGCCTGTAAAGGCTGCACCTTCTTCGGATGCCGCGGCAATCGTTCCGGTAAAACCCGAAAAGCCCGAAATCGTACGCATGTCCGTTTTAAACGGCCCCAGCGGTATCGGTATGGTGCCTCTTTTTGAAAAGGCTCCCGACTTGAACGGCATTCCTTCAAGCTTTGAAGTGTCGGCTTCTCCGCAAGTGCTGTTGCCCAAGCTTTTAAAAGGTGAAGTCGATGCGGGCATCTTACCCATAAACGTTGCGGCAAAAGTGTATACCGCAAACAAGCAGGCCGTCCTTTTGGCCGCTATCACGGGTAACGGTATGCTTTCGGTTATAAGCCGTGATACATCCGTAAAAAGCCTTGCCGATTTAAAGGGTAAAAAACTTACCGTTGCCGGTCAGGGCGGCACCCCCGATTATATGATTCGGTATTTGGCGCGTTCGGAAGGTATTGAACTCAATACCGCAGACGGTATTGAAATCGATTTTTCCATTCCTACGCCCGAAATAGTTCCCGCCCTCCTTGCAGGAAAAATCGATTACGCTTTGGTACCCGAGCCTTTTTCGACGGTTGCATCGATAAAGGATAAAACGATTGCGCGGGTTTTGGACGTGCAAAAACTCTATGAAAAAGCCTGCGGTATCGAAGGCTGTGAATATCCGGTTATGGCTTTGGTTGTGCGCAAAGCCTTTGCGGAAAAATATCCTGCAACCCTTGAATTATTTTTGCAGGCATGTAAAGAATCGGTTGAGGCGGTAAATGCCGACCCGAAGGCTGCCGGCGACTTGGTTGAAAAACACACGCTCGGCTTAAAAGCGCCGATTGTTGCCGCTTCGGTTCCGCGTTCGGCCTTTGTATGGCAAAGCGCCCGGGAAAGCAGGCAAAACGTAGAGCGCCTTTTGTCCGTGTTTGCGGAATTCGCACCCGAATCCATCGGAGGAAAACTCCCCGACGACGGCTTTTATTTAAAATAATTCTTTGCTATACTTGCCGGCATGACTGTACAAAAATCGGGTGTTTTGGAGACGCTTAACGGGATTTTTATTTCGGCGGTTTTGCCGGCAGCCGTTCTTGTTTTTATTTGGCAGGTACAAAGCCTGCGTTTAGGACTTACCCTGGTGCTTCCTTCCCCTTCCGAAGTTTTTCGGCGCATTGGAGTTCTCATTGCCGATCCGCGCTTTTGGCAGCATGCGGGTGCTACGGCTTTCCGCAGTGTGTATTCGTTTTTTATTTCCCTTGTTTTATCGATTGTATTAGGCACCCTAGCAGGCCTTTTTCCCCGTTTTAGAGATTTTATCGGCTTTCCGATGGGGATTATAAAAGCGTCTCCCGTTGTGTCCTTTATTTTGCTTGCGGTGTTTTGGTTTTCGACCGATACGGTGCCCGTTTTTATCGGCTTGCTTATGACGCTGCCGATTATGAGCGCTTCCTGCGCTTCGGGCATACGCGAAACGGATCAAAAAATTCTTGCCATGGCGCGCATTTACGGCTTTACTGTTATACAAAAAATCCGCTATATTTATGTGCCGTCGGTACTTCCGTATTTTTTATCGGGCGCGTTGACGGCTTTTTCACTGAGCTGGAAGGTGGTTGCCGCCGCCGAAGTGATTTGTCTTCCCAAAAAAGGAATCGGGACGGCTATGCAAACCGCCAAAACTCACATAGAAACGGCGGATGTGTTTGCCTATACGATTGCAATTATCGTATTGAGTTATCTGTGCGAGCGCGCTTTGGGCATGATTTTTAATCGGCGGAAAAAACGATGACGGACATTCGGATAAAACATTTGACACTTGAGCGCGGCGGAAAAAGCCTCTTTAAAGATTTTTCTCTTGATTTTGAAGCCGAAACGATTACCGCCCTGATTGCGCCTTCGGGGGCGGGAAAAACGAGTTTATTCGATTTGATTGCGGGCTTATTGCAAACCGCCGATAAAAGCGTTTCGTTTTGTACGCGAGGCGAATCCTGCGCGGAAAAAGCTCTTATTTCCTATGTATTTCAGGAAGACCGTTTAATTAAAAGCTCGACCGTGTTTCAAAACGTTTTTTTTCCCCTTATATCTTTGTTTTCTCCTCTTGAAGCGAAAAAGCGCGCCCGTAGCTATCTTGAAAAATGCGGTTTGCAGGATAAATTACATGCTTTTCCGGACGAGCTTTCGGGAGGCGAAAAACAGCGGGTGTCTTTGGCGCGCGCATTTGCCTATCCTTCGCGCATTTTGCTGATGGACGAAGCCTTTCAGTCTTTGGATTTGCATATAAAATTCCGCCTTATGGCCCTGTTTGCAAAATTGTGCCGGGAAGAAAAACGTACCGTTGTTTCGGTAACCCACGATATCCGGGAAGCCCTCTGCCTCGCCCGACGTATCGTTGTCCTGCGCGGAAGTCCGCTTTCGGCAGTCCTTGACGAAAAAAACGAAAGCCTGCTTTGTAATCGGGCTGAAAGCGAGCCGGCGGTTTGCGGTACGGCCGATTTTGCAAGTGAATCGGGTGCGGATGCGGTAAAAAGCGCCTATATCCGTCTCGGCCCCGAAAAAGCGGCTCTTGAAGAAAAAATCCTAAATCTTTTGGCCGAATAAGGCGTTTACTTCCCGTACCGCTTCTATAAGCGCTTCGATGTCTTTATGCGTTTGCATGGAGCCGAACGAAAAGCGCACGGAATTGCGCGCGGTTTCTTCGTCGATTTTCATTGCGCTTAAAACGGGACGTTTGTTTTTGCGTGCCGAACATGCCGAACCGGTTGAAATATAAAAGCCCCGTTCGCTTAACGCGCGTACGGCAACTTCTCCCGGAATACCCTTAAAGCTTGCCTGCACAATCCAGGGCGAATATAAGTCGGGAAAAGCGGCGCGCGCTTCGGGTATAATGGTGCAGCCCGGAATTTTTTGTAAAGCGCCGATAAAAAAGGCGGTTTTTTCTTTTTGCGCTTCGAGGGCTGCCGTGCATGCGGTTTTTTCGGCACAGGTTTCAAGGCAGCGCATAAGGCTCCATATGCCGAACAGGTTTTCGGTTCCGCTTCGCATACCGCCTTCCTGGCCGCCGCCTTTTAAAAAGCTTTCAGTCCGCGAAGCCGTGTATAAAAGGCCTATGCCGCGACAGCCGTATATTTTATGAGCGCTGACGGCGGCGCTGTCTATGCCCGTATAAGAAAAATCAAAGGGAATTTTCCCCGCCGCCTGCACGGCATCCACGTGCAGTTTAGGCCGCCTTCCCTTGAGCGAGGCAAGAGCATCGGCGATTTTATACACCGGCTGTATTGCCCCCGTTTCGTTGTTGACGGCCATAATGCACACCATTTCGGTATCGCCCTCGCATTTTTTTAAAACCTCATCGGCGCTTACAATGCCGTCTTTGCCGCAGTCGGCGGTGATAATACGTCTTCCGCAGTGCCGTAATGCAAGGGCCTGTTCGCGGACGGCGGCGTGTTCTATCGCGCTTATAACAATGCTGCCCTTAATCGGCTTTTGCAGTAAAGAAACAAGGGGTATGTGGTTCGATTCGGTGCCGCCCGATGTAAAAACGAGGCATTCGGGCTTTACGTTTAAAACATCGGCGCAGCGTTTTCGCGCTTCTTCGAGTTTTTCGCGCGCTTCAATGCCCGCCTTGTGTACGCTCGAAGGATTTGCCGCGTATTTTTGCGCAATGTCCAAAGCTTCGGCGGCTATTTCGGGGTTTTGCGGCGCGCTTGCAGCCCAATCAAAGTACTGTGCGGATATGTTCATCTTCAACTTCTCTTATAAGTGCGGATTCTATGCCTTTTTGCAATATGAGGCGGACGGTGCCGCCGCTGTTTTTTTTGTCTTTTTTCATCGCCTGCAAAAGCTCTTCTGTCGGACTGTCCGCAAGTGCGGTTTGCAGTACGCTGTGAATGCGCTCGCAGCTCCATCCGTAGCTTTGAAGAACTTGGTACACCTCTTCTTTGTATGATGACGGACAAAGCCCCAGTTTTTCACTTAAATCGACTGCGCGCCCTATGCCCCATGCAACCGCTTCTCCGTGGCTGATTGTTCCCAAACCTGTCAGGGTTTCAAGAGCGTGGCCGAAGGTATGCCCCAAATTCAAGTGCATGCGTATACCGCGTTCGGTTAAATCTTTTTGTACCGTTTTCGCCTTTGCACGGGCACATACTTTTACAATGTGATTTATAATTTCCGCTTCCCGATTTAAAACCTTTTCTTTTTGTTCCCGTAAAAGGCGGAACAGCTTTTTATCGTAGAGAAGGGCGGTTTTTAAAACTTCGGCAAGACCCGAACGGAATTCGGTGTCGCTTAAACTGTGTATAAATTCGGGCGCTATATAGAGTGTGCCGGCGGGGTAAAAGCTTCCTATCATGTTTTTATAACTGCCGAAGTCGCAGCCGGTTTTTCCGCCTATTGCCGCGTCAACCATCGCAAGCAGGGTAGTCGGCACCAAATCGACGCGGGCACCCCGCTTAAAAACGGAGGCGGCAAAGGCGCTCATATCGCAGACAACCCCGCCTCCTATGCCGATAAAGGTTGATGAACGGTTTAAATTGTTATCGAGGGCGGTTTTTACAATTTCCAAAACGGTATCGATTGTTTTGTGTTGTTCGCCCGCTTTTACGATGCATACGGGAATGCCCTCGCTTTTTTGCTTTTCCAAAAAGTTTTTTACGGGGCTTAAGGAGGCAACCCGCTCGTCGGTAATATAAAGGCGGTTTTGTTTGGCAGACGTAGCGCATTGCACTGTAGAAGCGGCCGCGACAGGTTTTGTATTGCTGGCATTCGGTTCCGTATTAGCTGCGCTTTGCAGGGCTTGTTCGATTGAGCTGTAAAAAAGAAGCTGCGTGCACTCCGTTCCCGGATGTACGGCTTTGTACCGTATTGTAAAATGAGATGTATTCATAGCTCTATTTTAATAGGTATTTTCATCCATTGCAATAAAGCTTTCTTTTACTTTTTGCAAACGCGTAAGTTCGCGGTTTAAAACCTTTTCGTAATTCAATTCGCCCCTGTCTATGCGGTAGGATTCGTCTTCCCAGTTTTGAATGCCCGTCAAATAAAGGAATTTGAACTTGGACTGATTCGCTTTTTCCGCCCAAATTTTAGCTTCCGTCCAATAGTACAAGCCCGCACGGTAACAGCGTTCGGCGGTTTCCAAATCGCGAAGGTACTCTTCTTTCCAGGGAGCATCGTAAAAATAAGCGATTTTTTTATCCCATGTGCGCCCGAGCCTCATGTGCTGTTCAATCAATTTAAGGTTTACGTGCATCATAAATAAATAGCGGTATTTTTCCCAATCTTTTTTATCTTTTATATGAGTAAGGGCAAATTGCGGGTTTGCAAAATCGGCGGCGACGGCGCGTTCAAGCCAATAGATATTTTCCATTACGTCGTCGGGATATTGCTGATAATGCACGTGATAGAGTTTATAATACTGTTCTTTAAACGTAATTGCATAAGAGCTGAAAAGCAAAGTAAAGAGGACAAGGGCTGCGGCTGCGGACAATAATTTAAAAAAGCGCTTCACGGTTTCAATATCGGCAATTTTTCCACTATGCTCCAGATGATTTTTTCGATTTTATCCGCGCTTTGTGCGGCATCGATACGTACAATGTTCATTCCCGTTTTTTTTGCTTCAAAATCGGCAAAAATTTTATCGTAGGCCGAAGCGGTTTTATCCAAAAAGTCTTTTTTTTCGTAAATTTCGGTTATACCGCGCCCGGCTATGCGTTTGAGTGAAATTTCGGGGTCTATGCGGAAATAAAAAACGGTTTCGGGCAGGGGAAAGTCTTCGTTCAGCTTTGCGGGAAGTTCAAAGCCGCATTCGACGCTTTGATAGGCGAGGCTTGAAAAAAGGTAGCGGTCGCATACGCAGAGTTTTGTTTTACATGTTTCTGCAATGCCGCCCTTTCCGTATATGTGTTCCGAACGGTCCGCCGCAAAGAGGCGGGCGGCGGTTTCGGGGGCAACTTCGATTTCTCCGCTTAATACGCGGCGCAAAAAGATACCCGTTTCGAGTTTTGTCGGTTCGGCCGTAAAAACCGCATTTTTTCCGTTTAAGCGCCTTTGTAAGCGCTCTATTTGGGTGGAAGTTCCCGAACCGTCTATGCCTTCAAAAACAATAAAATCGCGTAATATCAATTTTCAGTCCCTACCATAATTTTGTATTATTTGATATTATACTCTTTAAGCGGATGAAAAAAAAGACCCTGTTGCGCAGTTTGAGTGTAGTTATTCTCCTATGTATAAGCATTGCGGCCCTTGCCGGCGCCCGCCTTATACTTGCGGCAGCTTCCGTGTCTTTTGAACGCCTCAGAGACGATTATCTTGCTCTTTTACGTGAAAAAACCGGTTTCGATGTTTCCTATCAAGCCCTTTCCCACTCGGTTTTGGCGGGTCTTCGTATGTCGAATATCGTTGTACGCGACCTCGAAAGTTCCGCACCCGTTTTAAAAATCCGCTCGGTAAAGCTCAAGTGGAATCTTTTAAAACTTATAAGCGGCAGTATTGCAGAGGTTCCCGGAGAATTGGTGGTTTCCGGCGTCAGCTTCGACTACGACGATTTTACCCAATATGCAATGCGCAGACGTTTTTTTTCGCTGGTAGAATCTCTTACAAATAAAAATCGGCGTCCGCAGCCTCAAGACTTCAATATACAAAAAGAAATACAAACGCTCGCCGACGCCTTGTTTTCGCTTCCGCTTCAACTGCATATCAAGAATATGTCTTTTATATATAGGGATGCCTATATACAAAATCAATTATACATTGCCGCTTTAAAAATTAATCGGCCTGAAAATAATAAGTCCCTGCAATGGACACTGTCCGGAAAAAACGTTCTTTCCGATCTTACGAAAAAAAACACGTCTTGGGGAACCCTGGTACTCGGCTTTTCAGCTCAAGCCCGGCTTACCCCGCTTGTGGAAGACAGTTTTGCCCAGCTGCGTGTGTTCCCGCTCAGAGAATCCGATTATACGGTGTCTCCTTTAAATATGTATTTTTCATATGCGCGAGACTCTATAAGTTTATCTTTAATGCAAAGCATGCTCCCTTTCAGTTTGACGGCTTCCGCCGACCCGGATTTTGAAAACATTTCGGTAAAGCTAAGCGCCTCGGATTTAAACCTTTTTGATATTGTAAAAGCTAAAAAAAAGAATCTTGCAATACACGAGCTTAAATCGTGTTTTATTTCCGGCGAATATACGGCCTTGTGGAATAAAACAAGCGGAAGTCTTAACTATGCGGCAGAGGGCAATCTAAGGGCGGATTTTCGTACGTTTGAAAAAGGCACCCTGGCTTTTAAGTTTGCCGGAGACGATTCCCGTGTTCGCATAGATTTTATAGATATTGAGTCTTCTATTGTTTCCGCCGAATATGCCGGAACCTTTGATATAAAAAAACTGAGGCCTCAGGGAACCGCCCTTATCCGTTCGGTACGGCTTGCGAACGGCAATCGTATTTCGGCGGAACTCTATATGGAATCGTTTGAAAACGAAAGCCTGTTTTTTATTCCCCAGCTCTATTTCGGAGAAAACAGTTTAACCGCCGTACAGCTGCGTCTTATCGGCGAAGGCCTTTCCCGCGATTTTACGTTTGAAGCCTTTGACTATTCAAAAGCCGATATAGCCGGTCCCGGTGCCATCCGGCTAAACGGCAGTTTTTCGGCGGGAAAACAAAACTACGTACAAGCCCAGCTTTCGGCGGAAAACGTCTTTTCCGATTCCGTTGCATCGGCCGCCGCATGGTTTTTACCCGAAAAGCAAGCCGGCCCTCTTTTATCCTTTGTACCGGCCTTAAGACCCTATATTTTTTCCTTCGATTTGTTTTTTTCAACCGATTTTAAAACCTTTACCTATAATACACCCTATGCGGTTATAGCAAATACACAAAAAGACAATGAATTGCTTTTGTTTTCCCTCGACGGAACCGAATCGGTATTCCGCATAGGACAATTCGATATGCTTTCAGGCGGCCAATCCGTCCAGCTTGAAGCCAACGCCGATATTGCATCTCCGAAAGAAGAAATCTTTTTTTCCGCATCCCTGTTCGTCAATTCTCTGCCCTATAGCATTTCCGGCGTCTATGCCCCCGATAGATTTTTGAACATCAGCGGCGACTATAATTTCAGCGTTTCAATGTATACGGATAAAAAGGGCGGTTTTACCGGTTCCCTGGAAGCTTCTTCGGTTCCCCTTGCTATAAACAATTTATTGTTTTCATATTCGCTTTCTTTACAGGGAGAATATAAGAGTGCCGAGGATTGGAATATACGTTTTAATCACATCGACCTTTCCGAGTCCTCGGGCCGTTTAAGAGTATCGCCCCGTATCGCGCTTTCGGGTTTTGCCGGCCCTGAAGGACTGTATTTTAATCACACTGCGTATTCGGACGAATTGTCTTCTTTGAACGGAAACATCAATGTTTTGTGGGCATTTAAGGAAAACGTTTTTGATTCTGTTTCTCTAAACCTCTCTTTAGCCGATACTTTTTCGTCGGAAATGTATTCGATTATACTGCAAGCTTATAATCCGGAGGGAATAAAAAATTCGGCAGGCGATTTTATGGAAAACGTTTATTTTTCCGGGGAAGCCGAAATACGCTCTTTGCCTGCCGCCCGGTTTTTAAAACTGCAAAATCAGGAACACGGCTTGAGCGGGCGTATAACGGCTCTGGGCACGGCGGAAGACTTATCCGTACAATTGCATATAGATAAGGCATCTTTTAATGCCGGAACATCTGAAGTTTTTATGGAAGGGGCCTTAGGCCTTGAAGACGATATCCTCGCCTTATCCGAATGTAATATACGTTACGGTGTTTTAAATGTACAAGCATTGGACGGCAATATAGCTCTTGAGGATTTTTCGGGTTCGCTTCGGGGCAATTTGAGCGGAAAGCTTTCAAATGATATATATTTCAGGGAGAAAAACTTTCAAAGTCCCTTTTCTTTTACGCTTTCTCCTCTTGACGAAGATAAAAAACTGCCGTTTAAACAAAAATCATTTCAGGCCGATTTGCTTTTATCGCATTTGGAGGGATCGTTCTTCGATACGCGTGAAAATTATAAAATACAGCTTATCCGTACTCCCGGCCGCTTTGATTTTTATGCAGGCTTGTTCGGAGAAATAATAGGCGGTTTTTCGGATACGGGGGAATTGGAAGTAAAAGCGGGGAAAACGTTTCCCGTACGTTTTAACCTGCAGGGGACGGTTCAAAACGATGAACTGTTTTTATTTGTTGACGATATAGCCGCCGAAGGAAAAACCTTTGCAAAACTTTTGGATTTACCGGTATTTTCTCTTTATTCGGGAAGTGCCGTCGGACGGGGCACCGTTACCGGCTCCGTGTTTAATCCGCTTATAAATGCCGAATTCAGGGGAACCGATATGCTCATCGGTGTGCCCGATTATCTTGATGAAAAAATGCTGTGTAAGGACTTTCGCGTAAAAACGGTGGATAATGTTTTTTCCGCAGCCGACAGTATCTTTGTAGGAGAAAAAAGCGGCGCCCGTGTAAGCCTTAATGCGGACATTACATTGGAAAAAATGGATTTCGATACTCTGGCTTTACAGGTAAAGACAATAGGGAAAGTCCCTGCTGCGGGAAGGTATAAGATGCCTCACGGACTTTTTACCGGGAATGCTCAGGCCGACATTACGCTTTTTGTTGATAAAGAAACCGTCGATGTCCGCGGTTTTATCGGAGTTGAAAGCCTCGATGCCGTTATTACCCTGACTCCGGACGGAGAACTCCCTCCTTCCGGCAGCGACATTGATACGATTGTGGATTTAACGATAACGGCCGATTCAAAGTCACGCTTGTTTATTCCGTCAAAAACAAATCCGTTTTTACGCGGCATAGTTACGCAAACCGAACCCCTGCGCATTCTCATAGATACTCGGTTCGGACATTCGGCTTTTACGGGAGCTTTTACGATGAAGGGCGGAGAAATTCTGTACTTAAACAGGACTTTTTATGTAAAGGAAGCTTCGGCCGTTTTAAATGAGACCATGGAAATCTTTGATCCACGCTTAACCGCCCGTGCGGAAATCAGGGAACGGACTGCCGACGGCTCTCCCGTGCGTATTATACTCAGTGTCGTAAACCAGCCCTTAAGCCGATTAAATCCCTCATTTTCGTCAATACCGGTAAAATCGCAGCAGGAAATTATGACATTGCTGGGGCGCATCTTTTTGGCCGATGCCGGAGAAGCATCTGCGAATCCTATCGCCTTATTGGGAGGCTTGGCCGATTACGGGGCTCAAGTCGCCGTTTTTAGGGGTGTTGAAAACCGATTGCGTGATTTATTTAAATTTGATATATTTTCACTGCGCACTATGTTTTTACAAAATGCTTTTATGGGTGCGTTGAGCGTAAACAGCGGGCAAAGGTTTACCGTCGGTAACTTTTTGGATAATACAACTGTTTATATAGGTAAGTATTTCGGAGATACCATATATGCCGATGCAATGCTGCATTTGGCTTATGATGCCGTTTCCGCTGCAAGTAATGAGAATACCGCAGGATTGAAATTCCGTCCGGAAATAGGTTTGGAATTGCCTTCTCCGTTCGGGGCTATAAGATGGAGTATCGCTCCCGAACTGAACTCCGATTGGAAACTGCTTGTTCCGCATACTTCAATCAGTATATCGTGGAAGTTTAATTTTTGATTTTTGAATTTATAAATTTGACCGTGGAGGCTTTATGTACGGCAAAAAGCGTATTTTAACTTTTATTTATCTTTGTGTGTTGAGTTTTTTATGTATACATGCAGCGGCTCAAAGCGAAAGCGATTGGTATTACGATAAAGAGATTCGCGGTATTAAATTTAACGGGCTTCGTTTTGTAAAAAGTTCCGACGTTGAGGCCGTTACGGATTCTTTTATCGGCCGGGATTTTTCCGATGAAGTATACAGCGAACTTTTAAATAAAATTTATGCTTTGGAATATTTTGAAGAGATAACGCCCCTTGCTTTACCGGCCGATCCGGAAAAAAAAGCGATTATTCTTCAGTTTAACGTTACCGAGCGGCCCGTTATAAAGTCCTTAAGTTTTTCGGGAAATCAGGGGCTGCGTAGTTCCGAATTGCGCGATGCGGCCGCTTTAAAAGAGGGTGATATTTTTATTTTGTCCAAGGTGCTGCTCGATGAACGGAAGCTTCAGAATCTGTATCTTGAAAAGGGTTATACGGATGTTCGCATCGTTTCCGACTTTACCGAAGAAAGTGACGGCGTTAAACTTGTTTTTAAAATTACCGAAGGAAGAAAGTCGGTTATCACGGCGATACGTTTTCAGGGCAACGTTTTTGCCTCCGAAAAGAACTTAAAAAAAGACATGAAATTAAAAGAAGCCGGTTTGTTCAGTAAGGGAGCCTTTCAGGAATCGGCCTTGGAATTGGATAAACAAGCGGTTTTGCTGTATTACCAAACTAAGGGCTTTATGGATATTGTCCTTGTTGATGTTATACGGGATGTCGCCTATAACGAAGAAAAAAAGCGCGATGAAATGACGATAACCTATGTTATAAAAGAGGGCGCACAGTATATCTTTAACGGCATTACAATACAGGGGAACCGCATCTTTTCGGATCAGGAATTGCTTTCTTTGGTAAAACTGAAAAAAGGAAGTACATTTAACCAAACCCGTTTTCAGGAAGGTCTTGCCGCTATTGCCGACTTATACTATGAAAACGGTTATACATCGAATACCTTTTATCCGGATATAAAAAAAGATACCGACAACCGTCTTATATCCTGTACCCTGATGATAACGGAAAGCCGCCGCAGTCATATTGAAAAAATAAGCATTACGGGAAACAAAAAAACAAAGGATTATGTTATTTTGCGCGAAATTCCCCTGGAAAGCGGAGATATTTTTTCAAAGCGCAAGATAGAAACGGGATTGCGCAGTTTATATAATCTCGGCTTTTTTTCTTCGGTTATTCCCCAGATTGTACAGGGCTCCGAAGAAAACCTTATGGAACTGCTTATTTCCGTTGAAGAACAGTCCACCACATCCGTTGAATTCGGTATCACCTTTTCCGGTATTGCCGACCCTTCCGCCTGGCCCGTGTCCGCCTTTATAAACTGGAAAGATTCCAATTTTTTGGGAACGGGTAAATCAATCGGCGTCAATTTGAACGGTTCCAATGAAGAGCAAACCCTCGGCTTTAATTTTAACGACCCCTGGTTTTTAAACCGCCCGCTTAACTTTAACGCAGGCTTACATATAAAGCATCGTGCCGCAACGGCTCCCTATTACAATTATTTTCCCGGCGGCGTAAATAAAACCGACTATTATATGAATTACAACCAGGTCGCCTTCGGAGGCGATGTTTCGCTTGGAAAACGCTGGGTATGGAATTTTGCAGCTTTTACGCTTACCGGAGGTTTGTCAAACTCATTTTCACGGAATTTTTATGATGCATCCCTCTATACCCCGGTTGATGTAACGGTCAGCGATAGACACGGTAAATTCGCCGTTCAAAATACGCTGTGGATGAAGGGGGCTTTAAATGCCCGCGATACCCTCTTTGATCCTTCAAAGGGCTGGTTTGTAAGTCAACAGGTTGCATGGACGGGGCTGCTTCCGAAGCTCGAATCCGAATATTTTTTTAAGACCGATACAAAGGGGGAAATATATGTAACCCTCTTGGATAAACCCGTTTCCGAAACGTGGAACTTAAAATTTGTTCTTGCAGGCTATACCGGTTTAACTTTTTTATTCCCGGTAAAAAACACGCCCATCGGCATGAACAATATGCTCTATATAGACGGTATGTTTAACGGACGCGGCTGGGCTGCCGGGGCGGACCAATCAAGTTCCGTTGTAGGAAGGGCTATGTGGAGCAGTTTTGCCGAAGTACGTATGCCCCTTGCGCCGGGAGTGTTTTCGCTCGACTTTTTCGGGGATATCATTGCGGTTAAAGAAAGTCCCGAAAAAATGTTTACCCGATTATCGGGGAATGACTTCTTTTTCAGTTTCGGCCCGGGCTTGCGTTTTTCGCTTCCCCAGTTTCCTTTACGCTTAATGTGGGCATGGTCGTTTAAAACGCGAGACGGTAAATTCGAATGGAACTCGTCGAGTAAAAACGCCGGAAGATTCGTTCTTTCATTCAATTTGGTAAATCAATAAGGAGTTGAAGGATATATATGAAAAAAACAAGTTTGATTTTTATAACCGCAGTCTTTTTTTGTGCAGGGCTTTATGCCCAACAAATCACGAATGTCGGCGTTGTCGATACCGGCCGCGTATACACAACCTACTTTCGTGAATCGTCGGCGGTACGCAGTTATGATGCAAAAAAAGCCGATTTTCAGGCGGAAATCGATAAACTGACTACCGAACTGAAAAACCTGCAGGATAAAAAAATCGCATACGAAAAAAGCGGAAACAGCGCCGCAGCTTTGCGTACCGAAGCGGATATAACAAAAAAAGCGGATTTTTTGGAAGCATATACGGCTTCAAAAAACATGGAATTGGAAAAATTACGCAAAAATCTTGCAAATTCCAATCCGTTTTACCAGCAGCTGTACAAAGTGATAAGCCATATTGCCGAAAGTGAGGGCTATACCCTTATATTGAGCTTACAGCAGGCAAACGGTATCTTATGGTACAGTCCGACCGTTGATATTACCGAAAAAGTTATTGCCGAATTGGGAAGCCGCTGACGGCCGATTGTGCCGCCGGCTTTTACGGAACGGCAGTATTACGGATTGAAAATGGAAACGAAGATGTCCGCGCAAACGCCCTCAGGTTCAACTACACCCTTAATGGCCCAGTATCGGAGCATAAAGGCCGATTATGCCCGTGAAGTGCTTTTTTTCCGCCTGGGCGACTTTTACGAAATGTTCGATGCCGATGCCGTCGAAGTTTCGCGTCTTTTAAATTTAACGCTGACCCGCCGCGGCGATAGCCCCATGTGCGGCATTCCCTATCACGCTTCCCGTATATACATTGCCCGGCTTTTGCGTTTAGGTAAAAAAATTGCCATATGCGAGCAAATATCGCTAAACGAAAACGGCAGGGGCCTGGCCGAAAGACGCGTTGTTGAAGTTATCACTCCGGGAACCGCGGTTGAAGAAGAGTACTTGGAGCAAAACACAAATAATTTTTTAGCCGCCCTTTGCTTTTCTTCCTATAAAAATACCGCCGCTTCTTCTCAGGCAAAAAACGCTTCGGCTTTGCAGGTTTCCTTCTCTTACATCGATATTTCCACAGGCGCTTTTTGTGCAACGCATTGGAATCACTGCGACACGGAAGAAGAATTGGCCAAAGAATTGGGACGCATTATGCCGCGCGAATTGCTGGTATCCCGCTCGTTTTTGGAAGAAGGCGAAACGGACCGTCTTATCCGCCGCTTTTCTTCAGTTTCTTTAAATGTCGAAGACGATTGGAGATTCGATGCACAAAGTGCCTATAACCGCCTTTTACGGCAATTCGGCACCCTTAATTTACAATCCTTTTCTTTAACCGATACCTCGCCGGAAATACCCTCGGCCGGAGCCCTTCTTGACTACGTACTTCGTACCTCGGCTTTTTCGCGTTCCGACGGGATTTTGCCGCAGGTTACCGGCCTTTCCGTGTATGCGGACAGCGATTACGTTATTCTTGACGATTCGTCTCGCCGTAATTTGGAAATTACCGCCAATTTACGCGACGGAGGCATTCAGTACAGTTTATTGGAAACCGTCCGCCATACCCAAACCGCTATGGGGGCCCGGCTTTTGCGTTCTTTTTTTGCCCGTCCGCTGCGTTCCGTTGAAGCTATACAAAGACGGCATACCCATGTCGGCCTCTTTGTTAAATCGGAACATATATTGACTTCGGTTCGGGCGGTTTTGTCGCGCATTCTCGATATCGAACGTTTGGGCAGCCGTATCGTACTTGAGAGAGCGCACGCAAAGGATGTGCAGGCTTTGCGCATCAGCCTGGAACATTGGCTTGAATTACGCCGCTTAACTGCCGGCTTTGCCCCGGGAGATTTTTCCGATGCCCTTTACGTATTTGAAACCGAACCCGCTTTACAGATAATAAAGCTTATACGGGATTCGATTTTGGACGACCCTTCTACCTCTTTAACCGAGGGCGGTATTATAAAGGAGGGCTGGTCGGAAGATTTGGACCGTTACCGCGAAATTCAAAGTAATTTTAACCGCTTTTTGGATGAATACTTGGAAGAGGAAAAACAAAAAACGGGTATTTCAAATCTGAAAATCCGTTTTAACCGCAATATCGGTTACTACATGGAAGTTACGCGCGGAAAACTGGACTCCGTACCCGAACACTTTATTTTACGCCGCGCTTTGGTAAACGGAGACCGCTATACCTCGGAGCGTTTGCAGCAGCTTGAACGCGAATTAACCGGAGCGGGCGAAAAAATCATTGAAACGGAAAAAGCCCTCTTTTTGGAAATCCGCACAAAACTCGCTTCTTATATACGATACCTGCTTACTGCTGCCTCCGAAATAGCCTATATCGATGTTATCGCTTCTTTTGCGCATGCCGCTCTTTTGCACAATTGGATATGCCCCGACATGGAAGAGGGCCGTGCCTTTGAAATCGAGGGAGGAAGGCATCCGGTTGTGGAAATGCATCTTCCTTCGGGCGAATTCGTTCCGAACGATGCCTTCTTTGCCGAGCGTCACTTTGCCCTTGTTACGGGACCGAATATGGCCGGTAAAAGCACCTATTTGCGGCAAAACGCCCTCATCGTTTTTTTGGCGCAAGCGGGCTCATGGGTTCCCGCCCGAAAAGCCCGTATCGGTGCGGTTGACCGCATTTTTTGCCGTGTAGGGGCTTCGGATAACCTTGCCCGCGGGGAGTCCACCTTTTTGGTTGAAATGTCGGAAACCGCACTTATTTTGCGTTCGGCTACGGAGCGCAGCCTTGTAATTATGGACGAGGTGGGGCGGGGTACTTCCACCGAAGACGGACTTTCGATTGCATGGGCCGTTTCGGAATACCTTTTGCATACCCTTAAAGCCCGCACCTTTTTTGCAACCCACTATCACGAGCTGACGAGAATCCGCCACAAGGCTTTACAGCTTTTATGCCTTGAAGTGCAGGACAGGGCGGGGCAAATCGTCTTTACAAAAAAAATAAAAAGCGGGGCATCGGAAAATTCCTACGGCCTTCACGTTGCCCGCCTTGCAGGTATTCCGCCTGCAATCATAGAGCGCGCTCAGGTTATTTTGGAAGGCTTGCAAAAAAAGACCCCTTGGACGGAAAATGACGGACATTTCGCCGCGGCGGAAGGATTGCCGGCTGTTCCGCCGGAATCTTCTTCGGCAGCTGAAGCGGTTCCGCCGTCGGATGCGGTACGGCCCGTATCCGCAGTGCAGGCACCGGGTTTATTCAGCGAAGAAGAACTCGTACTTGACGAAATACTTTCGGCCGAACCCGATTCCTTAACGCCGCTTGAAGCCCTGCAGCTTCTTGCACGATGGAAAAAACGCTTGTCGGGCCGCTGAGAACTCTCTTTTTTTTACAATCCGCGCCTATAATATAGGTATGGGCCTTTTATTTAAAACCCTTTTGTTTATCCGTTCGGCTGCGGGGCATGCCTTGGCCCTTTTGCTTCCTCCCCAAACCTGTGTTTCATGCGGGAAAGAAAGCCTCTATCTTCCCGTCTGCATCTCCTGCCGTGAAGAAATGAAAGCTTCCCTTAAAGAAGCTATTGAAGCAACAGAGACCCGCTGTAAACGCTGCGGGCGCATACTGATTTCGGAAAAAGAAATCTGCCTTGAATGCAGAGAAAGCGATACCATAGCCTGCCTTGACGGCGTTTTTCCCCTCTATCCCTACGTGTTATGGAAAAAAAAACTGCTTTTTTTATGGAAAACCGAAGGTCTGCCCTCTCTTTCCCCTTTTTTTGCATCTCTTGTGTATGAGGCATGGAAAACCCTTTATCCCGGCATTCCGCTTGTACCCGTCCCGCCTCGGCCGGGCAAAATATTCCGTGAAGGCCGCGACCAGATAGATGAATTGAGTCGCTGTATGCAAGGCCTCTACGGTCTTCCCGTCTTTAAAGTTTTAAAGCGGCTTTCGTCCCGGCAGCAAAAAAAACTAAGCCGTGCCGAACGCCTTTCACGTACCGAAAAACGTTATGCTCTAAAACCCGCGTTTTTACTGCCGACTTCTTTTAAAGCATCGCCTCCCGAAGCGGCCGTTCTTGTTGACGATATAATTACCACAGGGGCAACGCTTGAAATATGTGCCGAGCTTCTTAAACAAGCGGGCATAAAGCGGGTATATGCGATTACCCTGTTCAGCTGTTGACAGAATATGCGTAAAACGGTATAATTATCATTGAACATAGTATTATCCTCAAAGTCGGGAGTCGTTCAAACGGCTCTTTTTTTGTATACAGGGAGAAAGATGGAGTATACCGCTCTTGAAAGCATACAATATTATTCCGAAGCGAAAACGCTTGTTGAAGGCTTGGGCTATATATTGGTTGAACTTCAGGTTGTGCGCTCTCATTCCGCCGTTCAAATCCGTACCGTTATTTCAAAACCCGTTTCCGATACGGACGGTTTTCAATCCATAGGTGTAAACGATTGTGCAAAGGTACACCGTCTTTTACTGCCGCGATTTGAAGCCCTGTTGAATTCGCAGGATATATATATGGAAGTAACCTCGCCGGGCATGAACCGCAATATAAAAAATGCGGCCGAATTCGTCCTGTTTAAGGGCAGAACCGTACGCGTATGGGATAAAGATATTTCGGACTGGGTAACCGGTACAATCGAATCTTCTTCATCCGATTCGCTTACTTTAAAACGTTCCGACAGCGGTGAAACAAAAATATTCGCATATGAACATATAGCGAAGGCAAAACTCGTAGATACGGAGGGCTGAATATGGCATCTCAATTGGCTGAAGCGATTCATCAGCTTATTCAGGACAAAGGATTAACGGAAGAAGCCGTTTTAAAAACCGTTGAAAATACAATCAAAGCCGCATATAAGCGGGCCTACGGTACCGCAGACAATTGCTATGTCGAATTTGAAGACGATTTAAGCGACGTATCCGTATATTCTCGGAAGGTAATCGTGGACGGGGTATACGATCCGGTTACCGAAATTGAACTTGAAGAAGCGCTCGAGATGAGTCCGGAATGCGAGGTCGGCGATGAAATAGATATCCTTATAGACCCTAAGGATTTTGAACTTTCCGCCGTACAGACGGGAAAGCAAACAGCCCGCCAATCACTGTCCGAAATTCAAAAAGACACCCTTATGTCCGAGTACAAAGATAAAATCGGTGAAATTATCATCGGTTATTATCAGAGAGAACGCAACGGAAATATCTATGTCGATTTGGGTAAGGTTGAAGGTATTTTGCCGGCAAAGTTTCAGTCGCCGCGTGAAGTATACCATAAAAACGACCGCATTAAAGCCCTTATTACCGACGTAAAAAAAACATATGCGGGCTTACAGGTGGTGCTTTCGCGTACGGACCCCGATTTTGTGCGCTCCATCGTTGAATTGGAAGTTCCCGAAATTTATGACAACACCGTTGAAATCTTTAAAATCGTGCGTGAAGCCGGCTACCGCACCAAGATAGCCGTTTTTTCGCACCGTGAAGATGTCGACCCGGTCGGCGCCTGTGTCGGCTTAAAGGGCGTACGTATTCAATCCGTTATACGTGAACTTGAAGGAGAAAAAATCGACATTGTTCCGTATGACCCCGACCCGCGCGTATTTATAAAAAATGCGCTTTCTCCGGCCGAAGTTACCGGTGTTGTTATTTTGGACGAAGAAAAACGTCAGGCTTTGGCGGTGGTTCCCGAAACCCAGTTTTCGCTTGCAATCGGCAAGCAGGGCTTAAACGTGCGTTTGGCAAACCGTTTGGCCGATTGGAATATCGACGTTAAAACCGAAGAGCAGTACGAAGACTTTGATGAGCTTTTGGCCGAATCCCGAAAAGCGGCTCAAAATTTGTTCAGCGGCTCCGATGAAGTGTATGAAATTACTTCCCTTGCAGAGCTTCCCGGTGTCGATAAGGAAATTGTCGGCATTTTGGAAGCGCACGGCATAAGCGATATTCAGGATTTTATTTCGGCTAAGGACGAAGGAAAGCTGAGCGGATTTGAAGATATTTCCTCCGAGGATATGGAAAAAATAGCTTCGCTTATTGAGCAAACGGTTGAATTTGTTGAAGAAGACGAAGCTGAAGATACTCCCGCACAAGCCGAAGAACGGGGAAGTGAAACAAGCGGCCTTACCGGAACGGAAGCGGAGGATTCCCTGTCCGGTGCAGCCGAAGAAGTATATGAATGTCCCGAATGCGGGGCTCGGATAACAACCGATATGACAAACTGTCCCGGTTGCGGTATCGGTTTAAGTTTTGAATATGAGGACGAAGAGTAGGATTACATGACGGAAGAATTGGAAAAAAAGACTAAAATCAGGGTGCACAAAAAACAACCCGAGCACACCTCTCCCATGGGGTCTGCATCGGCAGTGTCTGCGGATGCGGCCGCGGCGGAAAAAAGAAAGGTGGTCGTAAAAAAGAAAAACACCGTATCCAAGAGTGAAGCACCGGCTGCGGTAAAAGTTTCGGTAAAAACCGTACCGGTTTCCTCCGCTCCCGTACAAAAGCAGGCTCCGGCAGCTGTAAAGCCTGCCCCCGAGTCCGCTCCTGCGGAAAATGCACCCGTAAAAAAAGTCTCTTCAATTTCCGAACTAAGTCCTCAGCGTCCGAATATAAAACAGGGTAACCTTGCAGGCCGCTCCCGTACGGGTACGGCCGGAAAATTTCAAGGACGAGGAACCCGATCCTATAACGAAGGCGGACGCTCTTATCCCGACGGCGGCTTTACCGGTGCCCAAGCGCGCGAAAGCTATCAAAATCGTAACGACCGTGCTCCCGGAGGGCAGGGTGCAAGAGGCAGTTTTGCAGGTAAAAACGGCCGGGACGGCGCGCGCGAAGGCGGACGTGACTTTAGAGCAGGCGGTGCCCAAGGCGGACGCGGCGGCTTTACTCCGCGTTCTCCCGGCGAGGGAAGGCGTCCGGGCTTTATGCCCCGTCAGGGATTCGGTGCTCCCGCATCCCCGATGCCCGAAGCTAAAAAAACGCCTTCGAAAAAAACGTTTACAAAAAAGAAAACCGTTTATTCACGCAAAGACCGCGAAGAAGATTTACAGGATAAACTCTTTAATCAAAAGAAAAAGCAAATAACAAAGGCGAATGTCGTTCCCGAAAAAATAGAAATTATGGAAACCGTTTCCGTTTCCGATTTGGCAAAAAAGATGAACTTAAAGGCATCGGAAATTATTGCCAAACTTATGTCAATGGGTATGATGGTTTCCATTACCCAGTCCGTAGATTCCGATACGGCAACCCTCGTTGCCTCGGAATACAACTGCGATGTAAAAGTCGTCAGTTTATATGAAGAGACGGTTATTGCAACCGAAGAAGATTCCGAAGACGCTATGGCTGCCCGCCCGCCGGTTGTTACGATTATGGGTCACGTAGACCACGGTAAAACAAAAACCTTGGACGCCATCCGCAGTACAAACGTTGTCGCAACCGAATTCGGCGGCATTACCCAGCACATCGGCGCTTATATGGTCGAAACGCCCAAGGGACGCATAACCTTTTTGGATACTCCCGGCCATGAAGCTTTTACGATGATGAGAGCGCGCGGTGCAAAGGTTACGGACATCGTTATTTTGGTGGTTGCCGCCGACGACGGAGTTATGCCCCAAACGGTGGAAGCTATAAATCACGCAAAGGACGCCGATGTTCCGATTGTCGTTGCGGTAAACAAAATAGATAAGCCCGAAGCGAATCCCGATAAGGTGATGACCCAGCTTTCCGATATGGGCCTTATGCCCGAAGAATGGGGCGGACAAACCCAGTTTGTAAAAATCAGCGCCTTAAAAAAAGAAGGTTTGGACGAACTGTTGGATGCGGTACTTTTACAGGCCGAAATTCTTGAATTAAAGGCAAACTGGAAATGCCGCGCCGAAGGAAAGGTTATAGAATCGCGCATAGATCACGGACGCGGTGTTGTCGCAACCATCATTGTGGAGCGCGGAATTTTACGCACGGGAGACCCCTATGTTGCAGGCGTCTATTCCGGCCGTGTGCGCGCCATCTTTAACGACCGCGGTCAAAAAATAGAAGAAGCATCTCCTTCCATGCCGGTTGAAATCCTCGGTTTGGAAGCAATGCCGAATGCGGGCGATCCCTTCCAGGTTACGGAAACCGAACGCGAAGCGCGCGCCGTTTCTTTAAAGCGTCAGGAATTAAAGCGCTTTGAGGACGCTAAAAATATTAAAAAGGTTACACTCGATAACCTCTACGATACAATCGATGCGGGCGAAGTTATGGAACTCAAGGTTATCGTAAAAGCCGACCTGCAAGGTTCGGCCGAAGCCCTTAAAGAGTCGCTTGAAAAACTTTCAACGCGCGATATACGCCTTGTAGTTATACATTCGTCCGCAGGCGCCATCAACGAAAGCGACGTTATGCTTGCCGCCGCCGACTCGAACGCGATTATCATCGGCTTTAACGTGCGCCCCACGCCCAAGGCGAAGGTGCTGGCCGAACAGGAAAAGGTCGATATCCGCAAATACAATATCATCTACAAGGCGGTTGAAGAAATCACCCTTGCGATGGAAGGTATGTTAAAGCCGGACGTAAAAGAAGAAGTTATCGGTATGCTCGAAGTACGCGATACTTTCAAAGTACCCAAGGTCGGCCTTATCGCCGGTTCCTACGTTACCCAGGGGCTTATCAAGCGTACAAGCAGCGTCAACGTTATCCGCGACGGTATCGTTATTTATACCGGTAAGGTTTCTTCTCTCAAGCACTTTAAAGACGATGCAAAAGAAATTAAAAGCGGTTTTGAGTGCGGTGTCGGCATAGACCAGTGGCAGGATATAAAAGTCGGCGACCAACTGGAAGTATTCGAATACGTGGAAGTTGCCCGTAAACTTACCGACAGCGAACCTCTGCCTAAAAAAGGCAAGGGTAAAAATGCCAAAGCGGGCGAAGCCGCTTCCGACACGGGAGCCGGAACAGCGGAAGGAGAATAAGGCCGATGGGAGAGTTCCGCCTTATACGTTTGGGAGAGCAAATCCGTGAAGAAATCGCTTCGATGATTTTATCGGAGCAGATAAAAGACCCGCGCGTTTCCACCTTTTTAAACATAAACCGGGTTGAAGTAAGCCGCGATTTGTCTTATGCAAAGGTCTATGTTTCAAGTTTTTTAGCCGATAAATCCACCGAAAAGGGCGTAAAAGGCTTGGAAAGCGCTGCGGGCTTTATTCAAACCTCGCTGAGTAAAAAGCTCAGGCTGCGTCAATTTCCCAAACTGACCTTTATTGCCGACACGAGCATAAAAGAGGGTATGGATATGGTGCGCAAACTCAATGCTCTTGAACGGCAGGAGTTATGAGTTTTTCCGACGCCGGCAATTCTGCTGCCGGTATGACTGCCGCCGGCAATTATGCCGCCGGCAATTATGCCGCCCTGTCCGGGATTTTACCGTACGCAAAAAAAAGCGGTTTAACCAGTTTTTCTTCTTTAGGCTGTATTAAAAAAGCCCTGCACACAAAAAAGGTAGGGCATACGGGCACCCTCGACTCTTTTGCGGAAGGTTTGCTTGTCGTATTAACCGGAAGCCTTACGCGCCTGGTACCCTTTTTTACCCTCTTCGATAAAACCTATGAAGCGGTTATCTCTTTCGGCGAAGAAACCGATACCTTAGACCCCTCAGGTTCGGTTATAAGAAGCGCCCCTCTTCCCGACAGTGCCGATTTTAGCGCCGCTCTGGAACGGTTTCGAGGCAATCTTATGCAAAGCCCCCCTGCCTATTCCGCAATTCATGTAAACGGAAAACGTGCTTCCGAGCTTGCCCGCGAAGGAAAACTTCAAGATATTCCCGCGCGTCCCGTTACCGTATTTAAAAGCGAAATCCTTGAAACGCGCTTAACGCCCGAAAACAGGGTGAGCTGTGCGCGCGTTTTGTTTCACGTTTCCAAGGGAACGTATATAAGAAGTCTTGCCCGCGACATCGCCCTCTCCTGCAATTCGGCCGCTCATTTAATCGGCTTAAAGCGCACGAAGGTCGGCTGTTTTTCTTTGGAGCAGGCCGCTTTTGCCGATGAACTGGAAGACTTTACAATAGAGTCGGTTGTCCGCCGCACCGAAAACGGCGGTATGAGCTCTTTTTGCGATGAAGCTCTGCAGCGTACCGATGATGTTCGGCCGCAAAATGAAGATACAATCCTACACTCGCTTATGAGTTTTGACCCGAGCATTGCCGAATACTGCGGCTTTATTCGGCTTACACTGCGCGAAGGGCGCCGCTTTGATTTTATAAACGGTAAGCCTTTAAAAGCCGCTTTTTTTGAAGATTTTGAAAACCTTGAGAACGCCTTTAACCTGTATACAAAACGATTTTTCGCAGCCCCTGTATGCGAGCCTTTGAACCTTGCCGTTTTTTTACCCGACCGCACCTTTTGCGGTATAGTACAGGCGCTGCCCTCAGGCAATGCGGTTTTCCCGCGCTTAAAATACGGCTTTGTCGTTTCCCTTATTTAAAGGACATTTTATCGTATCTGCCGGCTTACGCGGATATCCGCTTTTAAGTTCCGATTGTGTTTTTTTTATATATTTATGTTATAATATACGTGAGTTCGGAGTTTTTATAAAGTTTATATAAAAACATGCCGATAACGATAGGGGAGGCGCTTTATAGGATCGGAGGGCGTATATGAAAACACATAAACCGATACGTAATACGTTGGTATCGATAGCTGCGGCTTTTGTCGGTATAATTATGTATTCGGCCTGCGAGCAATATGTCGGCTTAGGCAGCGGCATAGATATTTTACCGCCGAAGGGGCAAATAACCTATCCCGATGCGGGCGAAACCCCTATACGCGGAAGCTTTGTCATTAAAGGCACGGCAAAGGACGATGAAGGGATTGTATCCATTGACGCCGTTTTTGAAAATGACGAAACAAAGGTACGAAGCCGCTCTTTTTCCGCAAAGCCCTTTGCGCAAACCGCAGAAACAATACAGTGGGAAATTGAAGTAAATAATGAACCGCTCGGTGAGGAACCGGGCCATCCTCTGGTAAAACTGTATCCGATTGCCGACGGGCAGTACACCGTTATTATTACCCTTACCGATAAAAACGGCAAAACGGTAACTTTAAATAGAACTTATAAGATTGATAATACTCCTCCCGTCTTTATTGTTGAGCGCCCTTCATTGTCGGCAACTTATGATGCGTCCGCTCCTGTTGCGGATCAATACGGCGCCGTTATGAAAATCGTAGGTTCGGCTGCGGATATGCACGAACTGAGTTCAATCAGGCTTGAAGCCGACAGACTTGCAACCCCTATAACAAAAAAGAACAAAGAAAATTCCGTCAATATTGTTATGGCTTCTTCGTCTGAACCGACTTACAATGACTTGGTGACAGCTGCAGGCGGAAACGATAAACCCTTAAAAAGTACGATAACTTTGCAGGATAATGCCCGTATGTATAACGGAAGTGCAGACGGGACGGGAAACGAATCGGCTTTTTATTACGTAAAAAACGAAATAGAAGGCTCCATTGATTTAAATAAATATACCGCCAAGGTTATAAGCGATTATTTTTCCGGTAAAAAGGGAAAAGACGGCGGAACCCCTCATGAACAGGCCGTTTTCGATTTGCGGCATACCGATACACAGGCCCGAACGATTTTATCTGACAAGCGCATAATACCGCTGCAAAAAAAGAGTGTATTCTCTTTAAATCCCGATAAGTCCCCCGGCTTTAAAGTTATAGGAGCTTATGCGGTAATTTTCCCTGAAGGCTCAACTGCTCCGACTCCTTCCCCGGCTTCAATGCTTTTCGGCTCTTCTTCGTCTTTAACTGTTGAATTGTATCCGAATAGGGACGGCACCGCCCTTGTTTCCGGTACCGATTATGCGGCAAGCGGAATAAAAATTAAGCTGTGTAAGGGTAATACTGTTGCAGATTTAAAAAACGGTACTTATACTGCGGAAAAAACATTTTTTGATGCGACCGCATCAAGCCCCGACTTTTCAGGCGTTACACAAAGCGGAGGACTTATAAAAATAACCAAACCTCTGCCTCCGGACATTGAACCCGGATTTTACAGAATGAATGTGGAAGGCCGCGACGTAAACAATAACGGTTTTGTCGCTTACAATGATGAAAACAAACCTTCGGGCGGACTTTTGATTGTTGAATTTAAAGCGGCCGGAGCCCCGTATATCTTTCCTCATCAACCTAATCCGTATCAAAAGGGAAACTTCACTGTAAGCTGTACCGTTGAAAATCTTGCAGGAGGTTCGGTTTATTATAAACTTGACAATCCGGCCGGTGAGGATGTTCCGGCGGCCGCTTTCGTGTTTGATCCGAAGCCGGGCACAACCAATGTCTATGAAAAACTCATAAATACAAGCAGTCTTACACAGGAGGGAGATCATGTCGTTCACTTGCGTGCCCGTGTAAGCAATGCCTTATATGCAACTTCGCAGGTCCCCTTTGTGCTTGATAAAACGCCTCCTGAAGCGGCCGGTTTAATATCCGATCATGTACCTGCAAACGGTACATTCAGCAATTGGTCTCATACATTTAAAGGAACGGCGAAAGATAAGCCTATAAACGGTTATCCGAACGGTTCGGGGATAGAAAGGGTAATCTATAAAGTAGGCGGAAAAACGGGCAACACTATTACCTACGGAGATGAAATACCCGCCAAGCTTACTCCTTCTTCCGGTTCCGCTCCTTCGTATGATTGGGAAGCCGTTGTAAGTTTCGGGCAAAAAATGTACAACTATGTGCATGTAAGCGTATACGATAAAGCGGGAAATAAAACCGATAAACAATTCGGCCCTTATGAGGTAAATACCGATTCCCCGCAAATTAAATTCGATGATGTAAGGTTTTCGTTGGGTTCAACCTATGTTGAAGCATCACCCGTAACCTTGGTAAAGCAAAATGCGGTTATCGGCAACGGAACAAGTAATGAGTCAAAAAAAGCATCTTTCAAAATCTTTGCAAAAAATGCGTTCGGAATTAAAACCGTAAAAGTGTCGATAGGAAACGGAGCTGAAAAAGACGGAATAGAGACGGGCTCTTCGGCCGATTACGAAGAATGGACGGTACAGGATGTTGTACTTACCGAAGGAAACCCCAATTTTAAGCTTTATGTTGAATCAAAATCCGGCACGGTAACCGAATGGCAAACTCCCGTTATAGTCGATTTTTCCGCTCCGACGGTAAGGCAGACATCTCCCGATTTGCAAAACGTCTTTTTCAAAGAAATAAAGCTGATGGGCAGTATCGTTGATGAGGCCGCCTCGGGCCTGTCTTCGGGTGCGGATCCGGGCACGGTAACATATCAAATCGGAAACTCCGGTTTTGTAACCTCTCATATCGCCGGCGGCAGCGAATTAAGTAAGATAGAGTATACCGGCGGCGCATGGACTATAACAATTCCCGATATAGCAAAATATCAAACGGGCTTTGGCGCAGCTTTGCCTTCAGGAAGTATCGGCGTTTACAGTATTCCCGTACACATACGGGTGAGCGATAAGGCCGGAAACGGCGTTACTTCTACCGAATTCAGGATAAAGTTTGACCCGGCGGGTGGAGCTCCCTTTGCGGAGCTGAATACCCCGAAAGCGGATGACGCCTTGGGCGGCGAGATTTTAATAAGCGGCAGCGCTCATGTTGCAAATCCCGCATCGGGTAAATCGGTTAAAGAGATTTATTTGCAATTGGGTCAAACACAGGCACAGCTTGAAGCCGATACTTCCTGGACTTTGGGCGGTACCGATTACGGAGCTGCAGGCGGGGTTAAAATTTATCCGGCATCGGGCAATGCCGATGTCTATTATTGGAACTACA
The DNA here is from genome assembly GCF_050320395.1 of Treponema sp. HNW. GTDB lineage: Bacteria > Spirochaetota > Spirochaetia > Treponematales > Treponemataceae > Treponema_C. Next base: position 2,039,772 of record NZ_CP144459.1, on the reverse strand, counting down.
TTCTTCCCGATGCCGTTAAAGCCGCGATTCTCGGCAGTGCACAGTCAAAAGAAGTATTTTTACGCGTAAAAGCAAAAAACAATGACGGCCTTTTGGGTGATTGGACTCCCGCTCGGAAATTCACGATAAATACCGATGTTGCAAGATTTACAGGCATGAAGCTTGTAAAAAGCGACGGCACTTCTGAAGATTACAGTCCGAATTCCGTTTGGCTGAAAGGAGATGCTTTTAAGATAAAGGGAGCCGTTTCTCACAGTGCAGGTATAAAAGATACCATAAAGGCCGAGTCCCCCTCTCAGCTGCCTTTAGGCTATGAAAGCCTTTTCACAAGCGGTTCTTCCGGTTGGTTTACCGCACAAAGCAGTGTGCCCCCGGGAGGTTTCCCCGGTTACACCTTTGAAATACCCGTAAAAACATTTCATTACACTAAACGGGCGGGAAATATTCAGTTTAATATTTCGGCCGTCGATGCCCGTACCGACGGAACCCCCGTACCGGTTACGTATCCGATAATACTCAAATACGATAACAGTCAGCCGTCTGTTGCTGCGGGCGAATATATTGTGAAAAGCGCAAGCGCATTGTTCAGTGCAGGCAGTTTTACGGCGGACCATCTCGAAAACGATGCAGAGCATCTTGACAACAATAAAAAAGATTTATACCGTGTTCTTGTAAACAATCAGGTATACACGATACAGACTATATCGGGTACGGACGTTACTTTAAGCAATGCTTCGTCGTTAAACGGTACCTTCGATTACGGTATTGTAGAGCGGCCGAAGATGATTTTTGACGGCGATGGCGGTTCGGATTATCAAATTACCGGTATCGCTTCCGATACGGGATCGGGTGTACAAAAAGTTACGGCAAAACTTGAAATCGTAAAAGGTACTGTGCTTGAGACGGTTTCGGTTGACATGACCCGCAGCGACGGCAGTAATAAAATAAGCCGAGAACGCGGCGATATGGTCAGTTTTAAGGGTTCTTTAAATACCGAAGGCGTTTCCAACGGAAAAGGACGGCTTACGATTACCGCCTATGATGAAAACGACAATGCGATGTCCGAACAGATAACCGACATAATCGTAAAAAATAAGCCGATAGCAATTAAAAAGATTGTTTTTAAAACCGACTTATCCGGTAACGGAGCCTATGAATCCAATGAAGAGTTTGAAGTTACAGATACCGGAAATTTCAATTCGGATAGAGATTTTACGGTTACCGTAACTGCCGCATCCTCCTTTACCTTTAAAAATCCGGTAAAGTCGGAACTCGCGGTTACCCTTAAAGGCGGTTACGGAACACAGGCGGTTGTATCCTTGCATAAAGAAGGCACGCCAAGCGGTACAATCGGCGATGAAATTATGAGCGCAAGCGGTACTATTACAGGAGCCGAATATACGGTAAATCTTGATTTAAACGGTAAGCTCAATATAGGCGACGCCGACGAAAAAAAACTGTTTCTTAAAGTTGCAGACGAATCAATCGGAACAGTGCCCCCCGCTTCGTCCGTCGCCCCTTCCGTAAATCCGTATTGGCATGCTCAAGCCGATATAAGTGTCGGGTTGGATGTTGAAGATGATATTGCTCCCAAGGGTTTTATTATGCCCCTGTTTTATAACAGCAATGAGGGCAGGATAACAAGACCTGAGGATTTACCCTTAGTCAGCGTCGTCTATGATACAGAAGAGGATACGCAGACAGGGGTAATAAAGGTTAAAGAGCCTCTCGGCCATATCGAATTGGCTTCAATAAGCGATTTAGGCAACAATCATCCGAGCGTTTCTGGAAAGGTAATGCTCCGCGGTATCGCTTACGATAATATCCGTCTTAAAACGCTTACCTTAAGCGGAGCGGGAATTGCTGCCGTAAGTAATGAATTTACAAACGGGGCATGGTCGCCTTCTTCTGCTCTTAAAGTCGTGAAAAACGGCTTAAGCAATACGGGCCACTATGTAGAATGGGAATACGAATGGACGACGGATACTCCCGCAAAGGCGAAAACGATAACCTTAACGGTAACGGATGCAAAGGCTTCTCCGAATTCATCTACCGCTTCTACCGTATCGGAGCCTGTTCAACAACAGGGTTCCCGGCCGGGAGACCGCGCACTGATTCTTGATACGGGAGAGACGGCGGTAAAGCATCAGTTTATCCGTTTGTATGAAGGCGATAAGTCGTATCTTGTACAGGTTAAAAATGTTTCGTCTACACAGGAAGGTTCCCAATTCAAAACAATGGTTACATGGGATACTGTAAGCGTACCTTTATCGATTACTCATTATAAACTGTATACGGATACGTCGCACAAGCCCTCTTTGACGGTCAATATTGTACCCTATGTTATAAAAATGGAAACCGCGCTGTCAAAGCTCGGCGGGATAAACGACCCCGACCTGTATGCACGCACTGCCTTAGGCCGCTATCCGGTACAGGATAAGGAAAAAATAAAGATACACGGTTTTAACCTTACCGGTGCCGCCGCAACGGTGGGCGGTGTTTCGTCCGGAACTTTGAGCGGAACCTCATCGCCGTGGGAGTTAACCCTTGCATCGAATGTAAAGAGCGGAAAGCTTGATTTTACGGTCGGGGCGTCCCCGAATCAGGTTAAGGCTGTGAATAACGGCAATAACAACGATAAACCCTATAACAAGGTTCCTAAAACGGCCAATAACGACAAGCTGACCGACGACCTATGGCTCGATGTCTGGCAGTTTAACGATAAAGCCGCCCGGCCTCACCGCGGTGTCATAACCGAGCCCGTTATGCATATCAATCCTTCAAACGGTATGATAGGTTTTGCCTTTGCCAACGGCCCCGACTTTTTCAGTATGAGTAACGGAACCGGCAATTCGTATGAAAGATGGCAGAGAAACTACGACGACTACGGGAATGTCGACTTTATCTACGACAGTGAAGGAAATTCGCACGGTGTAGTTGTGGGAAGGGATATAAACTCCGGCGGTAATCAAGGCGGTAAATTCACTTATTTTAGCAGTAAATGGGGCATCAGCAGTATTACCAATCAGGCTGCCAATTACGACGATACTAAGGGCCGACGCTTGGAGGCTATCGGGCAGATTGGCGATATGAATGGAGCCGGAGGTACCATACTGGATAAAACCCGCATCCAGCACCCCTCTCTTGCTGCGGTAATCGCTTCCGATGCCGGAAAACCGCGTATTTATCTTGCCTACTATGACGGCATAAACGATCAAATACGCTTTAAGTACGGTACCAATGATAAGGCGGCAGCCGCGGATTTCGGACAATTTAAAGATCAGGAAACAACTCGTGCTGTTACCCCTTACAATCAGAATAATGTCGGTATCGTTGCAGGAAAGTATAAAAACGGTTCCGCCGTTGTTGATACCGGAAACGTTACGGGAACCTATTTGTCACTCGGGGTTGTCTCCGGTGCTCATGCGGCCTCCGATACGGCGGTGTTAATTTGGTTCGACGAAACAAACCGTATGCTCAAATATACCTATAAAACCGATCCGCAAAACGGAAGCCACGCTTCTCAAAGCGGCGACGGTAACGGTACTTGGAGTATTCCTATCGATGTGTTCGACAAGATGAATGTGGGCGAATACTGCAAGATTGCCGTCGATAAGGCGGGCGGTATACACATTGCAGCCTTTGACTCGGATACGGCTGATTTGAAGTACGCGTATCTTTCAAGCTATTCTGATACGGCATTTAAGCGGTCTACGGTTGACTCCTACGGTATAACGGGAACTCATATTACCTTGGATGTCGCATATACGGCAGCAGGCACGGCCGGTAAGCCCGTTCCCTATATAGGCTACTACTCGGCTTCCGCAGGACGCTCCAAACTTGCCTACCTTGTAGATACGGCAACGGGCGTATCCGGCTCGGCCCAGGGTACCGATGATACCGGCTACTTTACCGGTAAGTGGGAGGTTTCGGTTGTACCGACTGCCAGCCGTGTCCAGCAGGACAATATCAACGTCGGCATATGGAAAACTTCCGGAGGTGTTATAAAGGATTCGACAACGGGAGTAAGTGATTCAAATATTTCCGATGGAAAAATCTACGGCAACGGTACGGCCAATCCCGTTCTGGCTTATGCTATACGGCAGGCGATGAACGGCTATATCGAAACCGCACAGAAAAAATAATGTCCGCTCCGCCAAGATACATCCGTGTACCTTGGCGGTCTTTGCCTGCCCTGCGGATTTTAGTGCTTAATGTAGCTTCACACCGGAATCTCTACGGCACCGACGGGACGTATATTCATAACAAAGACGGGGCTTTTTTCATTGCCCTTTTCGTCGAAGCCGAGCGCCTTTTCCATATACGAGCGGTATTCGGCGCAGAGTGTTGAAGGTATAAAAACCTGAATAACGCCTGCAAAACCGCCCCCGTGTACGCGGCAGGCTCCGCAGCCCTTTTCGCGTAAAAAGCGTTCGGTAAGGGCCAAACAGAGGGCAACGGGCTGTTCGTGTGAAATTCCGCTTACGCAAATATTTTGGAGCCACTTCCATGAGGAGTTCCCGGATTCTTCAATCAATTTTAAAAAGCCGGTAAAATCTCCCGTTTTAAGGCAAGCGATTTGCGCATCGACTCTGCGGTTTTCTTCAAAAAAGTGGAGGGCGCGCAATACCGCACGGTCTCCGCATTTTTTTCGTATGCTGCCGACTTGATTGTACACATCTTCAAAGCTCAATTCGCGTAAATGCGTTTTACCCAAAGCGGAGGCAGCGGCCTTCATTTCCGCCGGTATTGCCGAATATTCTTCGGATAAGTCGGCGTGTCCGCTTCCCGTGTTTACTATAACAAGTTCATAGCCTTCTTTTGCAAAATCGAAGTTTACTTTTTCTATAAGAGGTTTTTCAGGCTCTTTAAAATCTATAGCGATAAGGCCGCCTACCGCACAGGCCGTTTGATCCAATAATCCCGACTTTTTATGCCAATATGCGTTTTCCGCAAACTGTCCTATTGCCGGAAGAGATTCAAGGGGAATCTTTCCTTCATTGTATAAATTGTTCAGTATAAGGCATATCAGCATTTCAAAAGAGGCGGACGAACTGACCCCCGCGGCCCGTATAACATCGCTTGTAACGCATGCTTTAAAACCGCCTGTCTTATAACCCGCATTTTTAAATCCTTGGAGCATACCGCGTATTAAAGATTCGGAACCGCTTTCTCCTTCACGGTATGCGGTATCGGAGGTGTCTATGCCGAAGTCCTTATTATAGGTAATGTCGTAAATGCTTACTATGTTGTCGTCCGAAGCTTGAACCGCCGCAATACAGTCCTGATCTATACTTGCCGCCAGCACCTTGCCTAAATTGTGGTCGGTGTGATTGCCTCCTATTTCGCTTCTGCCCGGCGAACTGAAAAAACGGAGTTTTGGGGTTTGCGAATCGACGGATTTTGCGTCCGCCCCGAAGCGTTTATACCAATGCTCCGCAAGAGCTTCGTAACGGGCTTTTTGCACGGCAAGCCTTGTGTTATCGTCTCCGTACAATTGTGTAAATAAGTCTTGAGGAAATTTCATATCGCCGCTCTCCCGATCCTTTTAAGGCGCATGATAATAATAAGCCGGCAGCGGAAGATTTTCGGGCAAACCGGAAATCCCGTGTACCGATTCAAAAAGGAGGGTGTCGATTCCTGCATCCTTTAAGCGTATAAAACCGGCCAAGGCTGTTGAAGCCTTATATAAATAATCGTACAGGTTTTTTTTCCGCTCAAATCGAAGATGCTCGATTGAAAGCTCATCTCCGTCGGAAAAACAGTCCAGCATATTATCGAGGGCATTTTCATAGGTATCTACATAGTCGACAAGACCGTTTTTTTCGGCTTGTAGGGCCGTATAAATGCGTCCGTCCGCCAGACGGCGTACCTCTTTAAGGGGCATATCCCGGCTTTCGGCAACGATTTGCGTAAATTGGTCATATGCTTCGTCGGCGACGGACTGCATAATTGCGCGGTGCTCATCGGTCAGCGGGCTGTTTATATTAAACATGTTTTTATTTTTACCCGCCGTAACGGTAGTCATCTTTATACCGTACCTTGTTAAAAGTTCGGTTAAGTCTATCGATGTGGCGCTTATAACGCCGATTGAACCGGTAAGGGTATTGCGGTTTGCATAAATGACATCGGCGGCACAGGCGATGTAATAGCCTCCCGATGCGGCAAGAGGACCCATATATGCCCATACGGGATTTTCGGTTTTATATTTATAATCTTCCAAGGCAAGGTAAACTTCGTCGGATTGGTAGACGCCGTCGCCCGGTGAATCTATGTACAGCAGTATGCCGCGGTTTTTGCGGTCTTTGCTCAAGTCCGCTATCGTATCCAAAAGCCAGTCCTGATTATAGCTTTCGTTTGCATCCTGAATCACGCCTTCAATGTAAAGCACTGCGATATAATCGTCAAAATGCAGGGAAGAAAAAAATCGCAGGGGCTGCATCAACTGTGAAAATGAAAAATGTCCCTGTACGGGCAAAAGATCGAGCGGCCGGATGCGGTGCAAAGAATCGGCAACAGTCGAAAGCTGAAGTATCCCGGCTGTAAGACCGATAAGAACGGTAATACAGAGTATCAATATCCCCTTTTTTGCCTTTGAGCTCAAGGGCTTTTTTACGTTTTTGTAAGCAGGTTCGTTCACTGTACACCCTGTTGTCACTGTACGCTCTGTTGAGCCGGCGGTAAGCCGAAGTCTTCATTTGTAAGCACGCCGCGGCGAAGCGCATCGGCTTTTAAAAAACGGTATGTATTTGTAAATGTTGCGGATATATAGGGAATGAGCCAGAGGTACCCGATTCCTGCGCTCAAAAGTGCTAAAAGCATCCAGCCGATAAAGCTTAATTCCAGTAAAAAAAGATCGCCTTTATATCCCTTGGTCATTGCCATACTTATTTTCATCGCCTTGCGTACGGATACCTGCGGATTTTCCGCAAGAATGTATAAAATCTGCGAATACGCAATCGCTTTAATAATACCTGGAACTATAAAAAGCATGCACCATAAAAAAGTCCAGAGCCCCGACCACAGCGATGCCAAAATACCGCGTCCCCATAAATTCAGGGCTTCCAAAAACGCCGAAAATGTTGCCTTTTCGCGGTTTTCGGTAAACACGAGGTAGTACTTTACCAAAGCTATTTCAAAGACGGCTCCCGCAACGCCTCCGATTATCGATACGACAAACTGAAAAAAAGAATAACTGTCGTCTCCGCTCAAAGCGCTGTATAGCGATTGCGGCAGGATAATGACCAATAATACAACTTGGGTAAACAGGGTTAATAAAACAGGCGTTGTCCAATATCCCCGTAATTGCTCACGGGCCTGTTTTTTGTATTGACGGCCTTCAAACATGGTCGCCTCCTCTTAGGTTTCGATTTTTCCGGCAGCGGATGTATGCGTTGCCGATAATTCACTGTAATACATAGGTTCAATCTGTGCAAGGGGAATTTCGCACTTTTCCAAAAGCTTTTCCATTTTTGTTTGTACCTCTTCTACGTCTCCCCTTTCTTCTCTTACTGTTTCAATTTCCAAAAAATCGCCCAAATCGTCTACGGTACATAATTCAATGAGCATATCTTCATAGTGCCATTGCATACACCTTTTATGCTTGGTTAAAAAGGGAGAAAAGCCTGCAGCCATAATAAGTTCTTCAAAGGCCGCACCGTCCGATACGCCGAATTCGCTTTCTTCGTTCACTTCAAGGCCGCTTCTCTTATGGGGCTCTTTCCCATAGCCGCCCGCGTTTTTTTGTTTACAGGTAACGAGGGTGCGTACGGGCTCCTGTACGCTTTCCGACTTTTCAATCCGTATGCGGAGCGTTGTACCTTTGTGCTCTTCTTCGGCCGGACGTATCGGAAGAAAAAAAAGCTCCTGTTTCCAATAGCTGTCGTATTTGGAAATTATTCCCCGATAATCGGCAAAGGAATTTAGAATCCGTATAACCCGTTCTCTGTCATATACGCGGGCTTTTAATTCGATTTCATGCATGGCCGAATTATAGCATAAAGATATAAATTAATCCGCTTTTTTCCCGTATAACGGTAAGTTGTAGTGATTTTGCATAAAATGCTTGCAAAATTCCGAAGTTTGTTATATAGTTATAATATGTACGAGGTGTCTGTCGAAGCCGAATTTGCGGCCGCGCATTTTTTAGCGGATTTTCACGGTAAGTGTGAAAATTTACACGGACACAATTACAGGGTAAAAGCATATGTACGCGGAGAAACCTTGGATGAAGGCGGAATGCTTATGGATTTCGGCATCTTAAAAGGCGCCCTGCGTGATGTGTGTAAAAGCCTGGATCATTCTCATTTGAATGAGGTAAAGGAAAACGGGGTGCCGGTATTTCAAAACAATCCCAGCGCCGAACGTATAGCCCGTTTTATCTTTGTTCAGCTTGAGAAGAGGATCCCGTCTTTGCCCGACGCACGGCTGTATGCCGTTGATGTCTTTGAAACCCCTGTAAACCGTGCCCGGTATATAGGACGGCTTTGTACATAATCGGGTATTGTATCATACGGTTTGTCCGTCTCATTAACACAGGGGGAGGGGAAAAGAGGGTATCGATAATGAGCGTTGATATTGCTGTTGAAAATGTAGTGCTGAAACGTAAGCTGGCCGATTATGAAAGAAAGCTTAAAGAGCAGGAAACGGACCCGCTTACACAATTGTATTCAAAACAAAAGTTTTTTTCCGAAGTACGTAAGATGCTCGACGCAAATCCCCACAAGCCTTTTATCTTTATAAGGTTCGATATAGAACGATTCCAGTTAATAAATTCTTTTTTCGGCTTGGATGAAGGCGATAAGCTTTTACAGTATTTGGCTTTTAAGATGAGGCAATTTGCCCTTGTGCTTCCGAACTGTATTATCGGCCGCATAGAAGGCGATATTTTCGGCATGTGTTATAACTTTAACTCTAGCCCGGAAAGCCTGCGCGCCATGATGATGCAAAATCTGGAATCCTTTATAGGCGGTTACCGTGCGGATTATGAACTGCGCATCATTATAGGAGCGTATCCCATAGAGGATAATTCGATGTCCATTGAATCGATTTATTCACGGGTGATTTTAGCCAGTAAAAAATGTAAACAAAATCCGACCGGCGGCTACTTGGCTTTTTATGATGCCAGTATGAGCGAAGACATGATTAAAAATCAGCGTATTACGAATCAGATGAGCACCGCTTTAAAAGAAAATCAATTCGAGGTTGTGTTACAGCCCAAGTGTCATTTAAAAACGGGCGAACTCATAGGGGCTGAAGCTCTGGTGCGCTGGCGACATCCTGAAAACGGCTATCTGCCTCCGAGTGAATTCATACCCGTTTTTGAAAAAAACGGCTTTATTTTTAAACTTGATGAATATGTGTGGAACAAAGCATGCGAGTACATCCGCTCGTGGATTGACAGCGGTTTTGATCTGGTTCCCATATCGGTAAACGTTTCCCGCTACGATTTGCGCAGTTCAAGTCTCCCTGCAAAATTTAAAGAGATTTTGGAAAGATACAATGTGCCTGCAAAGTATTTGCACTTGGAAATAACGGAAAGCTCCTATGCCGAAGATGCAAACGCTATCGTGCAGGAGGTGCAGCGTTTAAAAGATGTGGGCTTGCATATTGAAATGGACGACTTCGGAACGGCTTATTCTTCTCTCAATATGCTCAATGAAATGCCTATCGATACGCTTAAGCTCGACATGAGCTTTGTGCGCAATTATGAAAAATCTCCGGGCAGGGCGATTATTTTGCAGTTTATCGTAAAATTGGCCCAGGCTCTAAACCTTGAAGTTCTTGCCGAGGGTGTTGAAACAAAGGAGCAGGCCGAACATTTGCTTTCTTTGGGCTGCTGCATGGGCCAAGGATATTATTTTTCCAAGCCCGTACCCAAAAAAGATTTTGACGTCTTTGTTATGCAGCACGTCACTGCCAGCGCTTAAAACGCTTAAAATTAAAAGCTGCCGGGGCTTAGCCGTGTCGGCCGTTTTGACGGTTTAAACGCCCCGTATGGGAATCCCCCGTTCTTGCAGCTCCGCTTTAATCCCTTCTATCGTATATGCTCCCGAATGCACTATGCTTGCGACAAGGGCCGCATCCGCTTTTCCTTCAGTCAATACCCGTGCTATGTGTTCGGGGCTTCCTCCTCCTCCGGAGGCTATAACGGGTACTCCCGCCGCTTCGGATACGAGGCGCGTCAGTTCTATTTCGTATCCCTCTTTGGTGCCGTCCGCATCTATGGAATTAAGCACTATTTCTCCGGCTCCAAGTTCTACCGCGCGTAAAGCCCATTCTTTTGCATCCAAGCCGGTGGGGGTTCTGCCGCCGTTGATAAAAATGCGGTAGCCTGAGGGCATGGCGCTGTCGCGGGCGGCATCCATTCCCAATACAATGCACTGGCTGCCGAAAATACGCGCCCCCTTTTTGATAAGGTCCGGATTTTTAACCGCCTGCGAATTGAGGCTGACCTTTTCGGCTCCGGCTAAAATAGCTGCGCGAATATCGTCTTCGGTTCCGATTCCGCCGCCTACGCAAAAAGGAATAAAGATTTCTTTCGCCGTCCTTTTTATTAAGACCAGGTCGGGACCGGTTCGGCGCGCCGAAGCCATAATGTCGTAAAAGACAAGTTCGTCGACGCCGCCCTTGCTGTATGCGCCGGCCATTTGAACAGGGTCTCCTATATCCGCATTGTTTTGAAAACGCACCCCCTTTGTGGTGCGGCCGTCTTTTACGTCAAGGCATACGATAATGCGTTTTTTTAACATAGTGCTGCTCCGTTTCGGTTATACCCTTAATTCGGCGAAATTTTGTAAAATCCGCAAGCCGGTGTTTCCCGATTTTTCGGGGTGGAATTGGCATGCGTAAATATTTTTTGCATGTACGGCCGCGGGAACGTGCATACCGTAATCGGTATAGGCGCATATTACCGACTCGTCATCGGGCTGAATGACATAGGAATGTACAAAGTACATATCGGAGTGTTCGGCTATGTTTTTAAACAGGGGACAGATATTTTCGGTATATGAAATATCGTTCCAACCCATGTGAGGAATCTTTAAATGTGTTTTGTGCGAATCCGCCTCATTTAACCGGGTTTTAAAAGCGGGAATGTTCATAAAATGTTTAATCGTACCGGCAAGCAGGCCCAGACAGGCCGTGTCGTCTTCTTCCGAATAGTCGAACAGAATCTGAGAACCGAGGCAAATACCCAAGAGGGGAATGCCTTCGCCGGCCCTGTCTTTTATAAACGAGTCGAAGCCGGTTTTTTTTATTTGCGCCATTGCATAGGCGGCATTTCCCACTCCGGGGAACATAATGCGGCAGACATTTTTTAAATCCTGAGGCTTGTCGGCAACGGTGTATTCGATTTTTAAAAAATCCAATGCATGCTTTACGCTTTGAATGTTGCCCGCCTTATAGTCGATAACTCCGATCATAATGCGCATTGTACTTTCCCTTGCGGTGAATGTCAATTATAGCGGTCGGCACGGATATAAAATAAAAACAAAATTCCGTATCGATTTATTTTTGCGCCGTATAAATCGTTGCAAATTCGCTTAAATCGCTTTTTGTTCCCGTATAATCGGAATAGGCGAGGATATTTTTAAAACCCGCATATTTCAAAAAGGCGCATATTTCGTTTTGCAGCAAGGGTAAAAGCTCGGTGCTGTCGGTTTGTGTTTTGTTGTTATGTTTGTCGGTAAATTCAATAATAAAATCGATTTTTTCTCCGGCCGGAAACTTATAGCTTCTTTTAAATACAAAATCTGAATTTTCTTTTACTTGGAAGCCGACCCTTTGTTCGCCAAGGATTTTATCGTAGTTTAATATTTGAAAAATAAAATAGCCGCCCGCTTTAAGACTCTTGTACACCGAAGAAAAAAAATCGGACACTTCATTTTTGCAGGGAAGATGCACGAGGGTATTGCCGAAGCATAAAACCCCGTCAAGATTTTTTTGATTGCTTACCGAGCGCATGTCCGCGGTTTTAAATACGGGTATTTTTTCGCCGGGCTGTGTTTTCCGCTCGCGTAAAGCTCTTTGGGCGCGTTTAATCATAGCGGTGTTTAAATCGACTCCGTACACTTCGTATCCGGCCTTAGACAATTCAAAGGCGAGTTCTCCGGTTGCACAGCCTGCATCGAAGATATGAGCCGGAGACTGTATCAGTTTTTGTATAAAATCGCTTTTTTCTTTTTCAAGGGGAAAAATCTTTTCGTAATTATCCGCAATTAAATCGTATATCTTCATAGCTTCAGTATACGACATTTGCAATAAAGTGTAAGGGGGCCTTTCGTTTTGTATCGTATAAAAGACAAGCCTTGACTTGTATCAACTGCCCTTATGCCGTATACTGGACTCCTATGCATTCCGTTCCGATTGTCTATGAAGACGACGATATTTGTATTATCAATAAACCTTCGGCTCTTGCCGTCCAGGGAGGCGTCGGCATTAACCGTGCCGTCGATACTCTTCTTTCGGAGCAGCTCGGTTCAAAAATTTATCTTGTACACCGTTTGGATAGGGATACGGCAGGACTTTTAATAACGGCAAAAAATCCGGCTGCGGCATCCCGATGGACAAAGCTTATTGCGTCTTCGGCCGTTCAAAAAGAATACTATGCCTTGTGTACGGGCGAGTTTTCCCGTCTTAAGGGCGGCATTACGGACCCGGTTGTGCATAAGGGGGTGTCCAAAACCGCCGGTACTTTTTTTTGTGTGGAAAAACAAAGCCGTATTGCCCTTGATGCCGAACAAAGCCCTTCGGCAAAAAAAGAGGCTTCGGCATCCGAAAGCGCACTTGCGCAAAGAAGCGCATCCCTGTGTTTTTCGCTGGTGCGGCTTCGTTTGGAAACGGGAAGAATGCATCAAATCAGAATTCACCTTGCAGGATGCGGAACGCCGATTGCAGGCGACGATAAATACGGGGACTTTAAATTAAACCGTTTTTTACGCAAAAGATTCGGTGTAAAAAAACTGCATTTGGCCGCCGTATGCCTGCATTTTTCGGAAAAATGTTTTACCTCTTGCCGGACGGGCGCAGGAGCTTTTCAAACGGCCGGAGGACCTCCGCTTAAGATCGAAATCCCTCTTCCCGGCTATATGAATAAAAGTCTTGAACTTTCGGGTTTCGCCCCTTGATAGAATCGATAAAAGTATATAACATTGGGAAACTATGGAGAGAGTAAACCTTACACGAGCGTATTTGGAAACCCTGTCTTCAGCCGATTTAAAAGACTTGGCGGATGAATACGGGATCGATATTCCCGAAAACCTTACCAGGCGCTTTGTTATTGCCGAGTTATTGGAGGCTTGCGAGGAAAATCCCGACGGAGCTCCTCTTGACCTTTGTGAAGGCGGTGCGAAAGATTCAAAGTCCTGTCACGGTTTGTATAAACCCTTCGGAAACGGCTCCGACCTTCCTTCTTCCTATAACGAAAATAAGATAAACGCCGTGCTGCGCAATCCCGCCTGGTGCTATGTGTATTGGGATATAAAAAAATCGGATTATGCCGACCTCATGGCTGATGAGTTTTTTACGCGTTTTATTTTGCGTATTTCGTATTTTCCGAATCCTGCGGAACAGTCCGTGTACGACGATTTTGATATTTCCGTAGAAAAGGATGACAGAGACCAGTATGTGCTTTTGTCCGCTTATGCGCGTATGGCGCGCTTTGCTCTTGTTGCCGAATTTGAAGGCGGCCGCTGTGCGGAATTGGCCCGTTCGGAGCTTTTGCGGATTCCCTGTAAACATCCCTACATAGGAAATCTTTTTTTACAAAGAGATTTTGCGCCGATTTTTACCTTATCGGGCTTGCCGGATTTGATTCGTTACCAATATAACGAACACCGCCAGTCTTTTTCAATGGATATGTAAGCTATGGCCGATGCAAATTCCAAAAAACGGATTGTTATAAACCTCGTTGCGCATCAGCCCTATACCCGCTGTCTTGAAGAGCGGATTCCGGGTATTTGGAGTGAAACCCTGTTTCCCGTTATTACCGCAACCTACATTCCCCTTTTAATGATGATGGAGCGCCTTAAAAAAGACGGGGTACCTTTTAAACTTTCACTGGTACTCAGTCCCACCCTCTGCGCTCTTTTGGATGATCCGCGTGTGCAGGAAGAGTATCTTTTGTGGCTCGAGCGCCTTATCGGTTTGGGGGAGCGCGAACTTGAACGCACAAAGGGAACGCCCCGTCTTTTTTCGTTGGCCAAACAATATATAGGCCGATTAAAACAAAAAAAAGATTTTTTTATGGATACCTGTTCCGGACTTTTACTTCCCAAATTTGCCGAATTTGCCCGCTGCGGCTATGTGGAACTTCTTGCAACTGCGGCAACCTTTTGTTTTTTACCGCATTACCGCAGCCTTAGCGAAGTTGTAGATTCTCAAATAGAGGCGGGACTTTTATCCCATCGTGCCTATTTTGATTCCCTGCCTGCAGGCTTTTGGCTTCCCCTGATGGGCTATGCGGAAGGACTTGAAAAAAATATACGAAAATACGGCCTCTTGTATACGGTGCTGGATTCGCACGGCTTTTTATTTTCGGACCCTTTGCCCCAAGGAGGTATCTTCGCTCCGGCCCGCTGTTCCAACGGTTTGGCCGTTTTCGGCCGCGACCCTGAAACCCCTGCCGATATTCTGAGTACCTTTGCCGTAAATCCGTTGTACCGTGACCAAAACAGAGATATAGGTTTTGAGCTGCCCGCGCCCGATTTGGACGCTTTTTTGGCCGGAGGCAAGGCCCGCCGCTTGACGGCTTTTAAATACTGGACTCAAAATAATGAAGATACGGTTTATGATTTTTCCGCCGCGGCAAAACAGGCGGCCGCCGATGCGGCTTCTTTTTTGGATGCAAAGGCAAAGCGTTTGAATGCGGCATCAGCGGAGCTTGACGGAAGGGACGTATGTTCGGTTTGTACTTTGGATGCACGGGAACTGGGCTTTAACTGGTATGAGGGAATCGATTGGCTTGAACAGGTGTTCAGACAGGCGGCCGTCCGCTGCGATATTGAATGTGCAGCCTTCAGGGAAATGCTTCAGCCCGGTGTGAGCCTTCAAAAAATACGCCCCTTTATGAGTGCGGCCGAGGGCTCCGGTTACGGCGAAACGCTCTTGGATAAGTCGAACGGGTGGATGTTAAAATACGCGTTTAAAGCCGCCGAGCGCATGGTGGACCTTGCGGGCCGTTTTTCATCCGACAGCGGATTAAAAGAACGCTGCCTCAATTTGGCCGCAAAGCAGCTTTTAGTCGCTCAAAGCTCCGATTGGCCGAGACTTTTGAATGCGGGTATCAATGCCGACTATGCCGAAAAGATATTTAAATCATCAATATTGGGATTTTCAACGGTATACGATTCTCTGGGGTCAAACTGCATAAGTACCGAATGGCTTACCCGCACCGAAAAGCACTTTCCGCTTTTTCCGTGGATTAATTACCGTATATTCGGCAAAAAAATATAAAAACCGATGTTTAATATAAGTTTTGAACGTTTTTAATTTTTTGCTGTAATTCAATGGCGTTTTGTGCCGCCCTTATACCTTTTTTTGCCGGGTCGAAAAGCGGCCATAGGGCCAAAACTTCGCTCCATTTTTCTATTGCAGGTTCCATTTCTCCGCCGGTATAATACTTTAAGCCTTCTTCATAGAGCTCGTATATGTGTGCCGTGTGTTTTTCGCGCCCCCTGTCTCCCAAGTGCATTTTTACGGCCAAGCTTATTTTATTCAGCGGGGCCAAGGATGAGGTAAGGTCAAGAGAATAAGCAACGTTAAAAAGCATTTGTTTCCACAGCACGGCCGAGCCTAAGCTGATTTTAGGATTCGCTCCTTTTAAAAGAATACCGCCCTGCAGGGCAAAAAAATCGGTTACAAAAAATTCCGCGCCCAAAGAACCGCTGAGCCGTTCCGACTTTGAAACCTCCTGCAGATTAAGAGGTTTTTGAAAATCAAGGGCAAGGGTTAAGGGTTTTATGATTTTATATACAATTCCTGCGGATACCGAGGCGGGCAGGGGGTCGTCTTTTGTTATTTTTTTGCCGAATCCGGTCCAGCCGCTTCCGATATTGCGGGCCGCAATCCCTATATGCAGATTCGGTTCCCGCGAAGCATAGTGCTTTGCGGCATTAAAACGCATCAATATGCCCGCATCCGCCATAAGGGCTATGCCGGACTGAGATAAGCCGCTTTTCGGGATTATAAGACCGTATATATTATCGCTGTAATCGGGTACGCTTCTGAATGACGATTTCAGGTTGCCTCCGAGCGCCAATCCTTTGAACGTATATCCTGCAAAAAAATTGTATGAAAGGTTCAGCATTGCGGTTGTTTCCGAATAATAGCCGACGGAAGCGCGCTCTCCGAAAATAGTGTATTCGGTAAAGGGAATGTAAAATGTTTTCAGGGCTCCGCCGTAACCGAGGTGTGAAGAGCGCTGTGTAAATATCAATGTATCGACTGCGGAATCGGCTATCCAAAAATTATGAAAAAAAGCCAATTCGGTTTGTTTGAGAAGGCTGCTTGCCGCCGGATTGTATTCGAAAAAGGCGGCATCATCTGTCATTGCGGTAAAGGCTCCTGCCATCGCCTCCGAACGGCCGCCTACGGGAATATGCAAAGAACGAAAAGAAGTCAATCCCGTATTGGGATCCTGTAAGCCTGAAAGTGTATGTATAAGGGATTCATGCAGGGAAAAACCCTGAGCATACAGGGCCGCCGTCAAGCTTGACATAAAGAGAAAGAGTATAAAAAAACGTTTTGTTTTTTGCATTCCCATCATAGTGATTATACTCTATTTTCGGTTTTTTTTCATTATTTTTTAATCGAAAAATACCGAACATAGTAACGAAACAGCATACTTTTTAATATTTTGCATATATGTTACACTGTTGTTAAGCTTCGGTGCGGGGGGTACCGTTATAAGAAAGTTTTTTGCCGCGCTTTTTATCCTTTTCTCTGTTTGCGGTTCGGCAAACCTTGTGTTTGCGCTCGGCCGAAGCGATAGAAGTCTATCCGATGCGGATCGGCTTATAGAGGATGGAAGGCTTAATCAAGCTTTAAAATATCTTGAAGCTTATGCGGCGGACAATCCCGGCGATTTTGACAAAGTGCAAAAGCGTGTTAACCGTATTTTTAAACTGCGTGCCGAATATAAAAACCTTGCGGAAGAATTGATTCGCACAATACAGGAAGAACCGCTAAACGATCAAAAAAAATTAGCCCTTATTTCCAAACTTGAAAATTATGAAAAAGAGCCGACCCCTGCCGAACAGGCCTTTATTCGGGAAACCAAATATGCAGCCCAATTTACCTATTACCGGGCAATGTTCGATATTATTATGGCCGACGGCGTTAAACTCAATGAACAGTCGCAGTTTGCCGCTGCGGTTAAGCGTCTTTCCGAAGGCTTTGTATTATATAAAAAAGAATTTTATGAAGATTTTGCCGGTACGGAGCTGCTCGACAAAGTGGACTCTTTCCTCGGCTCTCTGGACAGGGCCGTATCCGATTACACGGATATGCAAAGCGAGCTGGACTCCGTATTTAAAAAATTCAACGGCGCACTTTCAGCCTTTGATGTAAGGGCCTCTCTTGAAGCCTACGAAGAAGTCGAAGCCGTTTTGCAAAACTATGCACAAATACGCAATACCTGTGCGGAGGCCGGTTTGCAGTTCCGTCTCATATTTGATGAATTGCGCAAAAACAACCCTGAACTTACCGACGCTTCTTTTTTGCCCTTTGCATACCGCTTTTTACTCGGAAGGGAATCAAATCCCGCAACGGGTATTGTATGGGTGTTCGATACCCGATGGGACAGCCTCTGTTCCGAATCGCGCAGCCTCATAGGCTCTCTTATAGAAAAACTGAGCTCCGAAATTGCGGCCGGATTGCCGGACAGACATGCGTTGGAGGGGCCCGTTGCAGGCTCGCTTCCTTCAAGTCTTTTGCGCGATACCGCGGCTGTCGGCTCTATGGGTGCTTCCTTTATCGGCTTGTATGCGCTGTTGGAGCATCCCGGCCGTTCTATCTCCTCCGATTTTTACGATGCGTATAACACCGCGTTGAATTACAATAAGATTCTTGTTGCGGATACCCTTCGTTTATACGAAGAAACCGAAAGTTTTAATGCGGAAAAAGGCAATATCGAAAAACTCTCATCTCCTTCTATTCAGGGCTTAAGTACGAATCAGGGTCTTGTTTCCTACTCCAATTCGCTCATATCCTATTCCCAAAGAAAATTTAGCGGTGCACAGTCGGCACATGAGCGCGAAGTTTTTTTGCGCAATACGCACCGCGGATTACCGCTTGCATCGGGCGAAGCAGACGCTCCGAATATACCTTGGGAATCCTTGTATAAGGCTTTGGAAAAAGAACTGTCTCTTTTTGTATCGGAGCAAAAAGCCGAGGGAATTCGTGCATGGGAATCTTTAAGCGCCTTTGTTGCCCGTTCTTCGAATATACTTAAAGAGCGGTACGGCTCCTTATACGAGGAATACGGCATCCTGTTGAATGACGATAAAGAATCTTCCGCCCCCTCTTATCCGGATAAGGCCCTTGAATCTTTTACAAAGCTTAAAGCCGATTTAACTCAGGATTTGAGCGCTTTGGCAGTGCGTTTTTCATGGCTCGACGGTGCACCCGATATACCCGTTCGAAAAGAGCCCGGCTCGCCTTTGTTTGCCGAGTACTATGCGCGTATTGCCTCCGATACCGCTTTTTTAAAGTCCCTATCCTTGAGTATTGACGAGCGCAATAAAACGGCCCAAAAAAACATTTTGGCTGCCCGCCAGGCAAAAAACGAAGCCGATTTCAGATATGAGCAGGCACGTACGGCCTTGCAGCGCGAAAATTTTAACGCGAGCCGCGAAGCCCTGCAGTCGGCGCGCATTAAATACAACGAGTTTTTGCGCTATCAGGAAGATGCCGTTGTACGCCGGGAAACGGACGCCAAACTGGACGCGCTGGGCCTTGAAATCGTCCGTCTGGAAAACCGCAAAGTTGTTCAGGATGTCCGTTTGCTTATTACGGAAGCCCGCTCCCTGTATTATACCGGAGATTTTGAATTGGCCGAACGCCTTATTATACAGGCTGAAGGACGCTGGGCGGTAACCAATGTCGAGCCTAACGTCGAGGTTACAAACCTGAAAGTTATGATAGGAAACGCGCTTTCGATACGTACGGGGCGTTCGATTCCCGTTACCGACCCGCTGTATCCCGAAATGAGCCAAACTTTAAATGCCGCTTATCAGTATTTTGAGCAGGGAAGGGCTCTTTTGAAAAGCGGAAAACGGGCTGAAGGACTTGAAGTTTTAAATGCGGCCCGGGAAAAAATAAAGGATATTCAAGTGCTGTATCCGCTGAATCAGGAGGCAAACATTCTTACCCTGCGTACCGCCCAATTGGCCGATCCCGCAGGTTTCGGCGAGCTTTTCAGACAGCGTTATAACAATGCGCTCAGAGACTACCGCAATCTGGCAACGGTCAACAGGGCCTATGCCGACCTAAAAGACTTGTATGAAATCAATCCGTCTTATCCGGGCTTAAAAAAACGGATTTACGACATTGAAGTAGAGTTGGGCATTATCGTTCCGCCTCCGACACCTCAGCAGCTGGCCCGTTCAAAACAGCTTGTACGGGAAGCTGCCCGCCTTTTTGAATCTTCGTCGCGCAACGAATTGGCTTTAAACAGCGCTTTGACAAAACTCGACGAAGCCCTCTCTCTTAATCCGCAAAACACCGAGGCGACGGTTCTTATCGACCGTATAAAAACCGGTATGGGCGGCCAATCCCTGGTTGTATTAACCGCCGATAAAGAGTTATTATATCAGCAGGCGGTTCAGGAACTTGCAAAGGGTAATACGATTACGGCTGCCGCCCTTGTCGCGGATTTGTGGAAGGATCCGAAATTGCGCAATTCGGCAAAGGTTATCGATTTAAAAAGAAAGGTGGACTCTCTGCTGTGAAAATTATTGCAAAGCTTCGTAGATTGTATATTAAACCTCTCTTTATGTGTGCGGCTCTGTGTGCGCTTGTTCCGCTTTTTGCCAGGGAATTCTACTGGGAACAAGCCGTCCCCCTTACGCAGTCCGACAGCCGTTTTCCTGCCGCCGTTTTCAGCCCCGGTGCATCCGTTGTCATATGGCAGGAGGTGGAACAGCTTTCCGGCCAAAAAGGCAATATTTGGCTTTCGGCTCAAGTGCTGCCAGCCGGAAGCGAAGAGGGCTGGATAAGCCGCGAGCGTTTTGCCGGTCCCTTTCCTTTCAGCGGTGAAGTACCCGACTTGTTTTCGGCAGCCGTTACAACGGACGGGGCAATCAGCGTTTGCGTTCTCAGCGATCCTAAAACGATTTCGGTTTTTACGTCCTACGATTTCGGTAAAACGTTTTTTCAAACCGACCTGGTACAGGACGGTTCTTCCGCCGTTGCGCCGCGTATTTTTAAAAATGCCGGCGGCGGTTTTATTTTGTTTGCCACACAGGGTACAAATCAAAGTTTTTCATTAAAATACGCGCGTTCTTCCGACGGAATCGCCTGGTCGGCCTTTGAAGATTTTTCTTCGGCAAAAAATCTGAAAAATTCTTTTGTTCCCGATTTCATTGTGCTTCCCGGCGGCCGGGAAATTGTGGTTTTTCAATCCCTGTTTTTGGAGAATAACCGCCTTACCTATCAGCTGTATTCCGCCTATTCGGACGACAACGGAATGACATGGAGCGATGCGGCCCTGGTTACCGATACAAAGGCGGCCCGGGGTATGATTACGAATTATACGAATCAGCGGCCTTTTTTACACGAATACAAGGGGACTCTGTATTTGGCATGGGAACGTTCCCAAGCCGGTTCGACAAAGCCGGCCATTGTCGTAACCTCCTTATCGGAACAGGGCCTTATAAACGGCACTATAGAGCAGCTTTCACCGAAACAGATTGCCGCCTATCAGCCGGTTTTATTTACCTATAACGGCGAACTGTCCGCTCTATGGGTCGACACCAGGCGGGGCGTTGAAAACGTGTACCTTGCGGTAAAAAACAATCTCTTGTGGGATGAAAGCCGTGTTTCGCTTGCCGGATTGTATTCCGTATTCGGAACGCCGCTTGTAACCGATGACGGAAAAAATTTACATATTTTTTGGGAACAAAAAAGCAACAACAAATACCGGGTAACCCGTTTGTCCATAGACCGTTCGACCGAAAAGCCCCTTTTGCGCCCGCTTACATTTAAAAACGGGCAGCGCTCCGGAAACGGTAAAATCGGCGCACGCATTCAATTTCCGAGGGATTCTTCGGGTATAGCCGGCTATTCATGGATTTTAACGCGGAATGCGCAGGAAGAACCTCCTGAAGAATTTATGCGTTTTCCGAGTCAAAGCGATATTTCGGATTTTGTCGATACCGACGGTTTGTGGTATCTAAAAGCCAAAAGTGTGGATAATGCGGGTAACTGGTCTAAAAGCGCCGTTCTTACCTATTTCCGCGACACGACCGCTCCGCGCAAACCCGAAATTCGTGATGTTCAAACCGATGATGAAGGTTTTATGCAGTCAAATACCTTCAGCCTTTTTTGGGAAAAATCGCCCGAGCCGGATGAAGAAATTGCAGGTTATACCTATTCTTTGCAATACATAGGTTCCCTCTTCGATTATAAAAAAAATCCCGAGCGTTACACGGCTCAGTCATTGCGGGATTATAAAAGTTCCGTTCCTTCAAAAATTATAACCGACACGGGAAGCGCTTCATGGGTTAACCGGGATAACGGTATATACCTGTTTACGGTTGCCTCGATAGATACGGCGGGCAATATAGGTGAAAAGGCCCTTATGCCCCTTTTTTTGAATAAATACATTCCGTATACCGCCATATCGGCCGTGTATCCTCAAACCGATGTGTACGGTAAGGTGTCTTTGAGTATTTTCGGTAAGGGCTTCCGTACGGACGGACGTATTTCGGCCGTATATGTGGACAGGGACGGAAAAGCTCCCTACGATGCGGTCTTTGAATATGCGTCCGGCGGTTTTCAAGTGCTCTCGGATACTAAAATCGGCGGCATTACGTTTTCCGACTTGGAAAGCGGTGAGTACCGTATCGGCCTTTTACATCCGGAGCGCGGACTTTTTATGTCCGCCCCCTTGCTAAACATAAACGAATTCGGAACGGTAAAAACGGGTGATTATGCATACCGCTTTGTACCGCCGTGGAAAGAATACCGGTCGGCTTACCGCTACAGTTTTGAAATCGGCGATATTATATTATGGGCCGTATTTGTTCTGGCCGCCGCAGGACTGTTTTTTGTATCGCGGCATATGATGCTGACAATACGGGAATCCCTCAGTATTCAATATGAAGTACAGGCTCTTATTACAGGAGATATTATGATGTCTGAAAGAAAAAAGAAAGCATTTGAATTAAAACAGCGCGGTGTCAGTTTGAAATATAAGATGATTGTTTTTACATCCGCCCTGATTTTATTGCTTACCCTCTTTGTATCGGTTCCCCTTGGCTTTATCTTTGTGCGTACCCAGGAGAAAACCTTGGCGAAGGGACTGGAAGACCGTATCTCCGTTTTAACCGAAAGTCTTTCTTCCGGGGTAAAAAATTACCTGCCCGGTCAAAATATCCTTGAATTGGGTTTATTGTTAAATCAAATTCAATCCATGCCCGAAATACGGTATGCAACCGTTTTGGGATTAAAAGCGGACAATTCCAATACGAACCTTGATTACGTGTGGGCTTCAAACGACCCCGATATTGCGCAAAAAATAGATACGGAAAACCTTGTATTGGGCTCCTCCCGCTTTATTCATGAAGAAACGGCGGTCTTTGCCGAACGTATCCCTCTGTTGAATGAGGAGGCTGAAAAACAGGTGGGTAAGGTTAATGCCGATATTGTCGCTTTAACTTCGGAAGGTATAGCCCTTGCTCTTAAAACGGATGCCCGCTCCGTCGAAAGGCGTAATGAAATTCAGCAGGTTACCTCCCGTTTAACACAAACTTTGACACGCTCGTTAAACGAGGTATCCAAGGTCGGCGAAGGCTCTCTTCCCGAATTCAATAATGAGAGCTTGTCCCGCAATATAACCGAATATGTATTTTACAAACCCGTATTGTACCGCCGCGGTACCGATCGAAATTATGTGCGGGCGGTTATTTTACTGAAAGTCAGTACGGAAGACTTGATAAAAAATGTTAATAAAAGTACCGTGACCGTTATTTCGATAGCAGGCGGTATAGCCTTTGTCGCAGTCCTCATAGGTATTGCAGGCTCATTAATTCTTGCCTTGATTATTATAAAACCGCTGCGCCGCCTTGCATCCCATGTGGTGATGATACGCGACACCGGCGATAAAACCGAACTTGCCGGAAAAGATATTCCGGTAACCGCAGGAGATGAAATAGGGCTTTTAAGCGAAAACGTTAACGATATGACGCGCGCCCTTGTAGAAGCTGCCGTAAACGCAAACATGCTTCTCGGCGGTAAAGAAGTGCAGCGTGCCTTTTTGCCCCTTGATGAAGTTATCATCGGCGGTAAAAAAGTAAAGCAGTCGGTCGGCAGGCTCGATACCCCGCATGCACAGTTTTTCGGCTATTACGAAGGCGCCAAGGGGGTTTCCGGCGACTATTTCGATTACAAAAAACTCGACGAGCGCCATTTTGCCGTCATAAAGGTTGACGTGTCGGGTAAGGGGTCTCCTGCCGCTCTTATTATGGCCGAAGTTGCCGCCCTCTTTACGGATTATTTTAACGGCTGGTCAATCCGTAAAAACGGTACGGATTTGTCGCCGCTTGTATATAAGATAAACGACCACTTGGTAAACCGCAACCTGTTCGGAAAATTCGCGGCCTTTACATTGGCTATCTTCGATTCGGTTGCCGGCGATTTTTATTTTTGCAATGCGGGAGACAACCTTATTCATATTTATGACGCGTCCGAGCGGAAAAAAAAGGTAATTACATTAACGGCAACTCCGACTGCCGGAGCCTTTTCGTCCGATTTGGTAGAGATGAAAGGCGGTTATCCGATTGAAAAAGTGCATTTGGATTCCGGCGATATTCTCTTTTTATACACCGACGGTATTGAAGAAGCAAAACGCTTATACCGTGACGACGACGGCCGTGCGTTAAAGTTCCGCGATGAAACGGATGTGCGCGTTACAAAAGAAGAAGAAGACGGTTACCAAACGTATTTGAAGCTCTGTGCCGATTTACAGGAAAAGAGGCGTACGCAGGCTTTTTCGGCCTTTGAAGAAAAACTCGGCGAATCGCTGCGTTCTTTTTTGCGTGAAAAAGCTTCGGATATGTCCGATCCCAAAAAATATCTTGCCGATTTATATCATCCGCGAAGCCGCGTAAAAGAATACACGGCTTATGCAAAACAACAGGGAGAAAATCCCGAAAAGGCGAAGGTTTTTGCCGCCGTCAAAATGTATGACAAACTGAGTTTTTCGAAAGAGCTGGTTCGCTTTATAAAAAAACTGAACGACGACGTCTACAACTATATTGTGTACATGGGCCAAAAAGGTTCCAGCGTTGTTGACGGCGAAGAAATGTCTGCAGACCGCGTTCACGATATTATAGAAGCGGTTTTTCAGCGAAAAAGCTATGTACTTGAAAAACGTGCAAATCCGCGCAAATTTTTCAAAGACGAAAGTTTTGAATTCGATTTTTCCGATTGTGAGGGCAGTCCCGAAGACGGCGTAATGGCTCTGGTTGCCGTGGAAAAGATATTCCGCATGTATAAAACGCCTGAAGCGGACGATTACGATCACTCCGTTGTGGATAAAAAAATAGACGCCTTTTTGAAAAAACATTTTGTACAGTATCCCGTTTACTGCGGCAGTCAAGCCGAACATTTTCAAAGCGGTTTACGCGATGAATATATGTTTTATACCCGTATCAAAGAAGATGAACAATTTGACGATTTAACACTGGTCGGAATTAAGAAAAAGTAGTATAGTTAAAACGAGGGCGGGCTGTCCGGGACTTTTGACTCCGAGACGCCCGGCAATCCTTAAAGGAGCAAAGCATGAATGACTTTTTAGGTAAAATGAAAACCTTGGTTGATCAGGGAGTGGATGCTTCGCAAAAAGCTTTATCTAAGGCCGGATCCAAAATTCAGGAATTGGGCGATAAGGGAATTACAAAAATCGAACTTACCCGTCTTGAAAGCCAAAGTAAAAAATGCTTTGAACGTTTGGGGTTGATTGTATACGATAACCTGGCTTGCAAACAAAAGGCGAGTGTCGGTGTGAAAAATGCCGAAATTGCATCCGTTATAGCCGAAATTGAGCATTTAAAAGCGGAAATGGAAAGGCGTTCGCAAAATGTATCTTAAGAGTGTGATGCGTAAGAAAAAAAATCAAAAAAAAATGGAAAAAAAGCAAAAGAGTGCTTGACATAAAATATCGGAGTATGATATATTCAATCCACTCGCCGCTAAGGTACACACGATGCAGCGAGCCGCTTTGAAGTGCTGTGCGCATTTCAAAAAAGAGAAACTTGAAATAATCAGGGATGGAAAGAAAGAACGCAAGTATAGTTCAAACGTACAAGAGAAGGGGCGGCTGTACGGAAGGTACAGCGCAAAAGTTTCGATAGATGCTTTAAGGTATGTATCGGGACGGTTCCTGAAGAATAAAGCAGGGACGGACTTAAATGAAATCATTGGTCTTAATGACCTATGAATAAAATCATGGAGAGTTTGATCCTGGCTCAGAACGAACGCTGGCGGCGCGTCTTAAACATGCAAGTCGAACGGCAAGAGGAGAGCTTGCTCTTCTCCTAGAGTGGCGGACTGGTGAGTAACACGTGGGTGACATACCTTTTAGCTGGGGATAGCTGCTAGAAATAGTAGGTAATACCGAATGTGACCGCATTTATTAGAAGGATGCGAGGAAAGGAGCTAAGGCTTCGCTAAAAGAATGGCCCGCGGCCCATTAGCTGGTTGGTGAGGTAACGGCCCACCAAGGCAATGATGGGTATCCGGCCTGAGAGGGTGAACGGACACATTGGGACTGAGATACGGCCCAGACTTCTACGGGAGGCAGCAGTTAAGAATATTCCGCAATGGACGAAAGTCTGACGGAGCGACGCCGCGTGGATGAAGAATGCCGAAAGGTTGTAAAATCCTTTTAAGCCTGAGGAATAAGCAGAGGAGGGAATGCCTTTGCGGTGACTGTAGGGCTTGAATAAGCAACGGCTAATTACGTGCCAGCAGCCGCGGTAACACGTAAGTTGCGAGCGTTGTTCGGAATTATTGGGCGTAAAGGGCATGTAGGCGGATATGCAAGCTTGATGTGAAATACTGCAGCTTAACTGCGGAACTGCATTGAGAACTGCGTATCTTGAATTACTGAAGGGTAACCAGAATTCCACGTGTAGGGGTGAAATCTGTAGATATGTGGAAGAATACCAATGGCGAAGGCAGGTTACCGGCAGATAATTGACGCTGAGGTGCGAAAGTGCGGGGAGCGAACAGGATTAGATACCCTGGTAGTCCGCACCGTAAACGATGTACACTAGGTGTCCGGCGTTGAAGCTGGGTGCCAAAGCAAACGTGATAAGTGTACCGCCTGGGGAGTATGCCCGCAAGGGTGAAACTCAAAGGAATTGACGGGGGCCCGCACAAGCGGTGGAGCATGTGGTTTAATTCGATGGTACGCGAGGAACCTTACCTGGGTTTGACATAGTATCTGATGCCGTAGAGATACGGCAGCGTAGCAATACGAGGTACAACAGGTGCTGCATGGCTGTCGTCAGCTCGTGCCGTGAGGTGTTGGGTTAAGTCCCGCAACGAGCGCAACCCCTACTGCCAGTTACTAACAGGTAAAGCTGAGGACTCTGGCGGAACTGCCGGTGACAAACCGGAGGAAGGTGGGGATGACGTCAAGTCATCATGGCCCTTATGTCCAGGGCTACACACGTGCTACAATGGTAGGAACAAAGTGAGGCGAAGCTGCAAAGCGGAGCAAAACGCAAAAAAACTATCGTAGTCCGGATTGGAGTCTGAAACTCGACTCCATGAAGTTGGAATCGCTAGTAATCGCGCATCAGCACGGCGCGGTGAATACGTTCCCGGGCCTTGTACACACCGCCCGTCACACCATCCGAGTAGAGGGTACCCGAAGTCGGTAGTCTAACCGCAAGGAGGACGCCGCCGAAGGTATGTTTTGTAAGGAGGGTGAAGTCGTAACAAGGTAGTCGTACCGGAAGGTGCGGCTGGATCACCTCCTTTCTAAGAGAAAGGTCAAAAATGCTTCGCGTTTTTGACGGTCGATTTTCTTACGAAAATCGAGGTCATAGATGCGGATAAGCAGATAAGTGTTAGATGTACAACACGGGCTTCTTTTCTTGTGAACTGTATTGTTCTTTCTTTCCTCCCGTTTATTTATACGGGACTGTAGCTCAGTCGGTTAGAGCACTTCTCTGATAAGGAAGGGGTCATAAGTTCAACTCTTATCAGTCCCATAACGCTTCTTATTTGAGAAGTGTTTTAATGTGCCGAAGGTTTTGAAAAAGACGGACGGCAGAGTAAATTGACAGAAATAGGGAAGGGAAACGCACGTAAACGGAGACTTGAGTGCTTAAGAAGGGCCGGTTTGAAGAATGTCGAGTATTTTGAAGGTTTGACGGCCTGCTTGACGGGCATTTGTGTTGAAGAAGTTTACGGGAAAGCAAAAAAGATAATATGGTCAAGCGAATAGAGGTTTATGGCGGATGCCTGGGAGCTGTGAGGCGAAGAAGGCCGTGATAAGCTGCGAAAAGCCGGGGGGAGAAGCACATATTCAGTGATCCCCGGATAGCCGAATGGGGTAACCCGACAGGAGCGATTCTGTCATTACGTACCTGAATAAAATAGGGTAGTAAAGCCATACTGAGTGAAGTGAACCATCTAAGTAACTCGGGAAAAGAAATCAAGAAGAGGAGCGATCCTCCGGAGATTCCGAAAGTAGCGGCGAGCGAAATCGGAGGAGCCCAAACCGCTTAAAGCGGGGTTGTAGGGCCGCATGGGGATGACCCGAAGAGTTTTGAGAAAACATATATATAGCGGAAAGGTTTGGGAAAGCCTGACAGAGAGGGTGAAATCCCCGTACGCGACATGTATATGTCTCTTTGATGCGGTACCTGAGTACGGCGGGGCACGAGGAACCTTGCCGGAAGCAGGGTCGACCACGATCCAAGGCTAAATACTCCACAGCTACCGATAGTGCAACAGTACCGTGAGGGAAAGGCGAAAAGAACCCCGGTAAGGGGAGTGAAATAGAACCTGAAACCATAAACCGACAAGATGTTACAGCCCTATAAGGGTAGTAGCGTGCCTTTTGTAGAATGAGCCTGCGAGTTATCTTATGCAGCGAGGTTAAGGAATGGAAGTTCCGGAGCCGAAGGGAAACCGAGTCTTAATAGGGCGTGTTTAAGTTGCATGAGGTAGACCCGAAGCCAAGGTGATCTAGTCATGAGCAGGTTGAAGCAAGGGTAAAACCTTGTGGAGGACCGAACTATAATCTGTTAAAAAAGGTATGGATGACTTGTGACTCGGAGTGAAAGGCTAAACAAACCTGGAAATAGCTGGTTCTCCCCGAAATGCCTTTAGGGACAGCCTCATATAAATTTAGCGGAGGTAAAGCACTGGATGGACTAGGGGGCGTCACTGCCTACCAAACCCAATCAAACTCTGAATGCCGCTAAACAACATATGGGAGTGAGACTGCGTGCGACAAGGTTCGTAGTCGAAAGGGAAACAGCCCGGACCAACAACTAAGGTCCCGAAATACCGCTAAGTGTAAAATGAAGTTTGAATGCACAGACAGCCAGGAGGTTGGCTTAGAAGCAGCCATTCCTTAAAAGAGTGCGTAATAGCTCACTGGTCGAGCATGCAAGCGCAGATAATGTAACGGGGCTAAGCGGTATACCGAAGTTTTGGATCTAACGCGTTTAAGCGTTAGGTGGTAGGGGAGCATTCCATGGGCCGAAGAAGGTATACCCGTGAGGGGTACTGGAGGTAGTGGAAGAGAGAATGCAGGCATAAGTAACGCAAAGACGGGTGAGATCCCCGTCCGCCGAAAACCTAAGGTTTCCCGGGTAAAGGCAATCTGCCCGGGGTAAGTCGGCCCCTAAGGCCAGGACGAAAGTCGTAGTCGATGGGAAATCGGTTCATAATCCGATACCTTTATCAGTTTCGAGGGCAAGACGCATGAGGTGAAACCCGGCCGGAGAACGGTAGTTCCGGTCGAAGCAATAAGCTTTTGAGAACGATAGGCAAATCCGTCGTTTGAGGTAAGTTGTGACAGCGAGTGGAGAGAAAGTCGAAGCGAAGCGGGTGTAATCAGGGTGCCGGGAAATATTGTCTCAGGCTAGGCTGGTAAAGACCGTACCGTAAACCGACACAGGTAGGAAGGATGAGAAATCTAAGGCGCACGAGAGAACTCGCGTTAAGGAACTCGGCAAAATGCACACGTAACTTCGGAAGAAGTGTGGCCCGATTTGGTTAAAGAAGAGGGTGGCACAGAGCAGGCCCAGGCGACTGTTTATCAAAAACACAGCCATCTGCCAATCAGTAATGAAACGTATAGGTGGTGACACCTGCCCGGTGCCGGAAGGTTAAGAGGAGATGTCAAGGGAGCCCTGAAGCATTGAATTGAAGCCCCGGTAAACGGCGGCCGTAACTATAACGGTCCTAAGGTAGCGAAATTCCTTGTCGGGTAAGTTCCGACCCGCACGAATGGTGTAACGATTCTGGGCACTGTCTCAACGCGAGACTCGGTGAAATTTATATACCGGTAAAGAAGCCGGTTACCCACAGTTAGACGGAAAGACCCCGTGAACCTTCACCGTAACTTACTATTGGGATTTTATTTATCATGTGTAGAATAGGTGGGAGACTGTGAAGCGTGGTCGTTAGGCTGCGCGGAGTCGAAAGGTGAAATACCACTCTTGATGAATGAAATTTCTAACCCGTGCCGTGAAGCCGGTATGGGGACAATGGTAGGCAGGCGGTTTGACTGGGGCGGTCGCCTCCTAAAGAGTAACGGAGGTGCGCGAAGGTCGCCTCGCACCGGTTGGAAATCGGTGTATGAGTGTAAAGGCACAAGGCGGCTTGACTGCGAGACTGACAGGTCGAGCAGGTACGAAAGTAGGTCTTAGTGATCTGGCGGTAGCGAGTGGAAGCGCCGTCACTTAACGGATAAAAGGTACTCCGGGGATAACAGGCTGATCTTCCCCAAGAGTTCACATCGACGGGAAGGTTTGGCACCTCGATGTCGGCTCATCGCATCCTGGGGCTGGAGCAGGTCCCAAGGGTTTGGCTGTTCGCCAATTAAAGCGGTACGTGAGCTGGGTTCAGAACGTCGCGAGACAGTTCGGTCCCTATCTGCTGTGGGCGTTGGATGATTGAGAGGAGCTGCATTTAGTACGAGAGGACCGATGTGGACGAACCTCTGGTGTATCTGTTATTCTGCCAAGAGTAAGTGCAGAGTAGCTACGTTCGGAAGGGATAACCGCTGAAAGCATCTAAGCGGGAAGCCCACCTCAAGATAAATCATCCCTGAGGGTATAACCCTCCTAAAGACTCCGGAGACACTATCCGGTCGATAGGCTGCAGGTATAAGTACAGCAATGTATTCAGCCGAGCAGTACTAATCAGTCGTGAGGCTTGACCATATTATCTTTTTTGTTTGAAATGTAAGACGTTTCCCCCTTATTTTAACTTGGTATTTATTGCCCGGTGGCCATAGTGGAGAGGTAATACCCGTTCCCATCCCGAACACGGAAGTCAAGCTCTCTTACGCCGATGATACTGCATTCGCGGGAAAGTAGGTTGCTGCCGGGCTTTTTTTATGCCCTGAGGCGTACAGCGTGCGTCTCAGGGCATAAAATTAGTTCAAAGGAACCTATCACGTTTGCTTTGGTATTTGCAGAGTTCAAAACCGTTTCCTTGCAAACGTGCTAAGCACGCGTGCGTGCGTCGGTTGCTGCCCGACGGGAGTCGGGTATGCCGGGCTTTTTTTATTTAAAAGGGCTGTCTAAAGGACAGCCTTTTTAAATAAAATAGAGTTCTAGGGAACCGGCGCACACAGTGCGCTTTCAGTTTGCTCCCAGTGTATTGGAAAGCCCTGTTTCTTTCACGGGCAAACTGGGTAAGTGAGCAGCTGGTGCTAAAAACTTCAGCTTTTAGCACCGGTTATGTATGCGAGTTTGACGATAAGGCGCAAGCCTTACGCCAAACTCGACGCGCACGGCAAAAGTACCCGACTATTGCCGTGCGCAGGTTGCTGAGCGCTCTGCGCTCGAAGCCGGGCTTTTTTTATTTAAAAGGGCTGTCTAAAGGACAGCCTTTTTAAATAAAATAGAGTTCTAGGGAACCGGCGCACACAGTGCGCTTTCAGTTTGCTCCCAGTGTATTGGAAAGCCCTGTTTCTTTCACGGGCAAACTGGGTAAGTGAGCAGCTGGTGCTCTATTACAGAGCTTTTCAATCTTCCGATACAATCATGAGGCTGTGAGCTTGGTATTTGGGTAAAAAGCGTTTTTCGGCGCCGTTTTCGAATTGGACGGTAATTACGTAGTTGTCTTCAGCGTCTTCTCGGGTTTTGGTGATGACTCCGTAGCCCCAGTCGTCATGATAGAGCCGTATGCCGCGTGCCCAGCGGCGGGCGAGGGGATTGGAGGATTCAACCGGGGCGGCGGAAGAAAAGCCCGTTTTACGAAGGGGGGCAAAACCGTAGGGGGTTTTTCCGATTATTTCTATGCCGTCTTTTTCCAGCTCGTACAAAAAAAGGCTTGGTTCGGTGTAGTCGGTGCGCCCGTAGAGGCGGCGCATTGAGCACGATGTCATATACAATTCGTCTTTTGCCCGCGTAATGCCGACATAAAAGAGGCGGCGTTCTTCTTCCAATTCTTCGCCGGTTTTATCGCCGCGGGGAAAGATTCCCTTTTCAAGGCCGGTGATAACGACGCGCGGGAATTCCAAGCCCTTGGTGTTGTGCAGGGTGATCAGGGTTACCGCATCTTTTTCTCCATCGGTTTCTTCGGCCGCTTCCAGGGTGCGGTCGAGCTCGATGTGGTCGAGAAAGTCTAGGAGTCCCTTGCGGGTATTCGGATAAAAGACGGCACTGTTTGCAAGTTCCTGCATGTTTGCCGTTTTTTGTGTGCCGGCTATTTCATCCTGCGCGCTGTAGTGTTCGTTTAAACCCGACGACAAAATGATTTTTTCTACAAACAGGGAAAGCCGCTTTTCTTCTTTGTCTTCATTTTTATCCTCATTGTCAGCCTCATCTTTGTCCTTACCCAAAAAAGCGGAAAGTGAATCTATCAGGTCTGCAAAACCGTTCAGTGCTTCGGCCGTTTTTTTGGTTAGCGAAGAAGGGCCCATGCGGCAGCCTGCAATAAAATCGATTTGATTATCCCGAGACTGTCTGTTTACCTCGCGCACAAAGTCGACTATTTTATCCTGAGACACGGCTCCTATGGAGCGTGCGGGTTTATTGACGATACGCCGGAAAGCGATTTCGTCTTTCGGGTTTGCGATAAGGGCTAAAAAGGCGAGAATATCTTTAATTTCTTCGCGCTCGTAAAACTTGAGGGCACCGACAACGCTGTAAGGAATTTTTCGGTGTAAGAATTCCGTTTCAAAACCGAGTGATTGGGCGTTTGTGCGGTACAGAATTGCCCAGTCCGAGTAGGGGCAGCCCTTTTTATAGGCTTCCTGAATAAGTTCGGCGCAAAAGGCGGTTTCCGCATCCTGGGCGGGTAAAAAGGCGAGGACGGGCTTTTTACCTTCTCCGCGCTCGGAATGAAGGGTTTTGCCTAAGCGTTCGGTATTGTTGCGCACAACATTGTCGGCGGCGTGCAAAATCGGCGAAACCGAGCGGTAATTGCGCTCCAAACGTATGATTTTAGTGCCGGGAAAATGCTCCTGAAAGTTTAAAATATTTTTAACTTCGGCCCCGCGGAACTTATAGATTGACTGGTCGTCGTCTCCTACCACGCAAATATATGTACCGTCCGAAACAAGCTGCTGTAAGAGTAAAAACTGTGCGGTATTCGAATCCTGATATTCGTCGACCATGATGACTTTAAAACGTTCGTGCATACGGGAGCGCACCGTCTCATCAGAGCGGAGCACACACACGGGAAGCATAATGAGGTCGCCGAAATCGACATTTCCCGTTTCCCGAAGGCGCTGCTCATAGGCTTCGTAGATGCCGGGAAAATCGGGGTCGCTTTCTATCACCGATAAATCGGGGGAATCGGGAAAAAGGCAATAGTCTTTTGCCAGCGCGATTTTATGGGCGGCGCGCGATGCCTGCTGACGGGAGAGGGAGGGAACCGCTTTGGAAAGCAGAGTTACGGTGTCATCATCGTCATATACGGTAAAATTCGGTGCAATGCCGGCCTGTACTGCGAAGCTGCGTAAAAAACGCGCCCCGAAAGAATGAAAGGTACGGATTTGCGTATCTGCCGCCTTTTCTTCCAAAAGACGGGCGCGCTCGGCCATTTCGTTTGCGGCCTTTTTTGTAAAGGTAACGGCCAGGATGGAACGCGGGTCGAATCCTTTTTCGCCTATAAGGTAGGCAATCTTGGTTGTGATAACCCGTGTTTTTCCCGATCCGGCTCCGGCTAAAATCAAAAGAGGAGAACCCTCGTGGGTAACCGCTTCGTATTGCTCCGGATTTAAAACTTTAAGATATTCGTCCGCATTCATAGGCTTAACACTCCGACTACATCGACACCGCGTACGCCGTCTATGCGTACTTTTACGACAGCTCCCGGAAAAACGCTGTGTGCATTTTCGGCATCGGGGTCGAAGCGGATAACGCAAATACCGTCCGCTTCGGGCGCTTGAAAACGGCAGCGGCCGAGGCCGAATGATGTTTCTTCGTCTTCAATACGTTCTTCAACAAGTACATCGCAAACCCGGCCGATATAGCCGTGTAAAAGTTCTTCGGTTATTTTTTCCTGAGCGCTTTGAAGAGCGGCGATGCGTTTTTCGACGGTTTTTGCAGGGATCTTTTTTTTAATCAGGGCGGCGGGGGTGTCTTCTTCGGCACTGTATGCAAAACAGCCGGACCACAGCGGTTTTATCTCTTTTAAAAAGGCGAGGGTATGTTCGGCTTCTTCGTCGGTTTCGCCGGGAAAGCCGCATAAAAAGGTAGTACGCAAAACCGCGTCTTTTAAATCGGCTTTTATGCGGCGGATAAGTTCGGTATAGGATTCGGCCGTACCCCTTCGGTTCATCGCGCGGATAATGCGGTTATCTCCCGACTGAAAGGGAAGGTCGAAGTAGGGGATAATGCGCTTATCTTTTTGTATAAGGGGCAATATGTCGAGGGGAAAATGGTCGGGGTGAATGTATAACAGCCGAAGCCAAAAATCCCCTTCCAAAGCGCTTATTTTTTGCAATAAAAGGCTCAAAGGGCCGGGGCTTTGAAAATAGAGGGGATCTTCCGAATTACCGTTACACGCCCCGTCGCAGCCGTAAGCGGCCAAATCCTGTCCGATTAAATTGAACTCGAAGATACCGCGCTTTTGCAGGCTGCGGATTTCGTCCACAATATCGTCCGCACTGCGGCTTCGTAAATTGCCTCTGATAAGCGGGATTGCGCAAAAGGAGCAGCGGTTATTGCAGCCTTCGGTAATTTTGATATAGGCCGAACAGGGAAACCCCAAAAGCTTGGTGCGTTCTCCCGCACATACGCCTTTTTGTTCGCGTTTTATAACGGGCCGCTTTCCCTCTTCGAGTTTATCGAGCAATTCGCCGAGGGCATTCAAATCTCCGTTACCGAATACGGCATCGGCTTCGGGCAAATTTTCTTCAAAAACATCGGCATAGCGCTCGGAAAGGCAGCCTGCAAGTATGATTTTTGCGGCAGGATACGCTTTGCGCGCGGCAAAGAGGGCATCGAGGGATTCTTTTTTTGCGCTTTCGATAAAGCCGCATGAATTGATTATAATCAAGCCGGCCTTTTCGGCATCTTCGGTATAGGCGTAACCGCGCTTTTCCAAATAGGAGATAATCAATTCGCCGTCAACCTGATTTTTTGCACAGCCGTACTGATCGAGGTAAAAACGGCGCAAAAGCGATGTCCCGGATTCAGTCAACTTCCGCTACCGTCAGTTTATACACGCCGTCCGCTTCTTTTATCCAGCGGACATCCTGCACTAAAACCTGACCGGGGCGTCCCATTTCCAAATCGTAAGACTTTCCCTCGGCAACGAGCTGCATTTTTACGGTGTTTGCATTGGAAATCCACAAGCGAAGCGCGCTTTGTGCCGATACCTTTAAGGTATCGCCGGAAGTTAAAAAATGTTCCGACGGATCGCTTCGGTCGCTTTTATACCGGTACAGACACATACCGCGGAAACTTGCATTTATCGTAAAGGGGTAGGCGCGGTTATCCTGCAAAATAACCGTATGCTTGGTACCGTCTTTTAAAACTTCACCGGATTCCAATGCAACCGAACCTGCACTTATAAGCTCGCTTGCCGATAAGGCGGCGGTGCTTCCGGCTTTAACAAACATACGGACTTCCGCTCCCAAATCTTCGTTTTCTTTGGATATATCCGATAAAAACACTACGATATCCGCGCCGCCGGTACCGTCGATGTCCATTTCCAGTTCTTCACCCAATTCAACGTATTGCACTCCGATGGGAGTACCGAGGGCAAGGGTGTTCAGTGTTTTTTCGACACTTAAGCTGAGTGTGTTTTCGGGGAAGGGAATGCGAATCGTATCTCCCTTATACAGGCGCCGCTGCAAGGGAATGGCCGAAATCGTGTAAGACTGCCCCTTGTTTTTTCCCAAATCGACCGCCGCCGCCTTTGTTCTTCCCGGCTTAATTACGGTAAAGTAGAGGCTTAAAACAACGGCTGCACACAGGCCGACCGCTCCTCCCGCAATGGCGGCAATCAGTTTTTTGCTTATACGGTGTTTTATGATAAGCTCTTCGGGAACGGGCGCTTCCTGCATGATTTTACTTTTAAAAAGTTTTACAATGTAGGTACTGTCCAAACCCAAATAGTCGCTGTAATTGCGCAAAAAACCGGTAACGTAGGTATGTCCGGGAAATATGTCTATGTTTTCGCTTTCCAAGGCTTCCAGGTACTGTTTTGAGATTATTGTATCGCGGGAGGCCGTTTCCAAAGAGATATTTTTTTCTTCACGTTTTGTACGCAGTAAATGACCGAAGCTTTCCATGTCTTCTTTCCTTATTCCGTAAGAAGAAAATTGTTGTACGTATTTGCCGACGACGGAGCGTCATACAAAAAACGGGTATCGGGAATGTTTTGGTTTAATGCGTAGTTTGAAAAATCGAATTTGAATACATCTGCACTTACCGCCGATACGGCTTCCACCCGTCGAATCAATAAGGTTGAAGGATTTATTGCAAGTTTTACGGTTCTAAATCCTTCCGACGTATTTTTACGGGATAAAAGCAGCTTTATAACCTTTTCTTCGGCGGCGCTTCCGGCCGTATTTTCATCAAGGGCGACGGCTTCCTGTCCGGTTTCGTATGCAATCGAATAGTAGCGGCTCATCAGGGCAAGGCCTTGAGGGGTGGCAAGATTTGCCGCCCGTGCACGGTTTCCGCCTTCCACGGATTGACTCAATATGGCGCGCGGACCGGGAAGATAAACGGTCAACTGCTCGCCGTTAAATACGATGGTTTGGGTTGCCGGATCGGAAAAGTCGATACGCAGCAAATTGGGTTTTTTAAAAGATACGCGGGAGTGCATAATACTTTTGTTTGCCGTTATTGTCATATCGGCTTCATAGTCCCGTATTTGG
This sequence comes from Treponema sp. HNW, assembly GCF_050320395.1. GTDB lineage: Bacteria > Spirochaetota > Spirochaetia > Treponematales > Treponemataceae > Treponema_C. The sequence goes on along the minus strand of NZ_CP144459.1, from coordinate 2,003,012 downwards.
CCGTATTTTTCGGAAACCGTTTTAAAAAAAGCGTTGACCGTCAATATCTGCGCTTGGGAGCTTAGGGAAACGGCTGTATAAAGCAGGAAAAATATACTTATATTGATTTTCTTCATTATATGCACATACCTCAATAGGTTATAATAAAAAAGATTTGCCTATAAGTCAAGTACGCAAAAAAAAGAAAAATCCGTATACCGATTGATTTTTTTTGCCCGTAGCGCTAAAATACTGACAGGTTTGTGGACCTGTCATCATGTGTCATAGGAGGAGCCGTATGGATTCAGACCCCGGCAGTAGTTGTTTATATTTTTCTATGCACACAGGAGGGCAGGCCTATGATAACGTTTTGGCAGCAGGAAAACGGAAAACTCGTTCAGCGTTCGGAATCGCAGCTGAACCCCGATTTGAATAAATGGGTGGATGCACGTTCGGTAACCCGCGAAGACATCCGCATTCTCGAAGAAGATTTTAATATTGAACAGGAACACATTCTCGACATCCTTGACCAGGACGAGCTTTCGCGTATAGAGCGTGAAGACGATTACACCCTGATTATTTTGCGCTTACCCGTTTTTATTCCCGATAACGATATAAGCTATTTTACGGTTCCCCTCGGCATCATTTTGTATCCGGGAACGATTATTACGATTTGCTGGACGGATTGCGAGGTACTCAGAGACCTTGCCGAAAACCGTATACGCGATTTAACGCTGTCGGACTTTCCCGCCTTTATTGTGCGTATTTTAAGCCGCTCGGATACCATCTTTTTGCGATACCTTAAAGAAATAAACAGGCGTTCGGCAACCATTCAAAGCCAGCTTGAACGCTCCATCCGAAACAACGAGTTGATTTTACTTTTAAACCTTGAAAAATCTCTGGTGTTTTTTACGACTTCGCTTAAAAGCAATCAGATTTTGTTTGAAAAAATCGGTAAAACCCGCATTATCAATTTGGACGAAGAAGACAAGGACTGGCTCGAAGACGTTGCCATAGATAACCGCCAAGCCATTGAAATGGCGGACACGTACAGCAATATTTTGTCGGGTATGATGGACGCCTTTGCTTCGGTTATTTCAAATAACCTGAATATCGTTATGAAGCGCTTAACGGTTATTTCTTTAATTTTAATGATTCCCACGTTTATAGTCAGTTTTTTCGGCATGAACGTTCCGCTTCCCTTTATGAAGTCCGGCTGGCTGGGCGTTACCGTTATCAGTATCCTCTGCATTGTAACGGGCTTTATTGCAAAATTGGCTTTTTCCGACCGTCCCGAACGTTCAGTGCGCCGCACTAAGCATTCAAAAGAAAAGCGGAAAAAAAGGGGGTAATATGACGGATGCGGTAAAAAAAATATGCGGTGTTTTGTTTTGCGCTCTTCCCCTGTGTCTGTTTGCTCAAGGTGAAATCTCCGGCTCAAATCCGCGGCCGAAGGCTGAAGATTTTCCCCAACGGCTTCAAGTTGTACCGGACTCGGCCGTGACGGGCGCAGGTGTGCCCGAATACATAAAAAACGAAATGATTGCCTTTGTAAAACCCGCCGAAAAAGAAGACGAGTTTGTCATCGGAGAAGGGGTGCAGTCGGTAACCGCAGTACGCAAGGTGTATCCCTTTTTTATCAATAAATATGAAACAACCTATGCTTTGTGGTATGAAGTGCGCCTGCGCGCGCAGTCTCTTTTGGGATATGTTTTTCAAAATCCCGGTCAGGAAGGCTCTTCCGGCAGACGGGGAAAGGCGCCTGCCGATGAGGGAATGTACCAGCCCGTTACGAACATAAGTTGGCGCGATGCCCTTGTGTGGTGCAATGCGTTCAGCGAACTTGAAAACAGAAAGCCCTGCTATACCTATAAGGGAGAGGTTTTGCGCGATGCTTCAAATGCGGCCGCCGTTGATTTGGCGGAATGCGATTGGACTGCCGACGGTTTTCGCCTTCCGAGCGAAGCCGAATGGGAATACGCGGCGCGCAAAATTCGCGGCAGATCCGGAGTCGAAAGTTTTACCGCGGGTAATAGCCTGTCGGGTGCCGCGTGGGATGCCGAAAGTATTGAAAAAGCGGTAAAAAGTTACCCGGAAGAAAAAGCTTCCCTACAGGGAAGCGCTTCCCGCACGAAGGATGCCTCGCTCCCCTCTCCGTTATTATATCCGGGAACCGCCTTTATCGGCACTGCAGGCAGCGTTTTAGGCCCCTTGAGTATGCCGGGGAGCGGAAAGCCCAATGCTTGCGGTCTCTACGATATGAGCGGCAATGTATTGGAGTTTTGCTGGGATTGGTTTGCCCGTTACGATGAACAAGACGGCGGAAGCGAAACGGCTGTGTACGGCGCGCGCTACGGTACCGACAGGGTGTGCCGCGGCGGAAGCTGGAGCCCCTATGCGGCTTTTTTATTCAGCGCCGACCGCTATGCCTATAATCCCGGAGAAGCGTATAACTACATGGGGTTCCGTTTTGCCGCAACCGCCCGCTGATATGTTCGGTTTTAGCCGAGGCGTTTGAGTTTGGCCTTCGTAACCGTCCATCCGCCCGTATCGCTTTGTTCGGCTTCCAAAATGCCGTATCGTCCCTCGGTTAGGGAGCCGGGATTCATCAGAACGGTATCGTCTATAGCATCTACGGCAAAGGATTCGTGGATATGGCCGCTTATGACGGCAAGGGGTTTGTGCTTTTCGATAAAGGTTCTGACCGCCTTTGAACCGACGTGTGCGCCCGCGCTTATCATATCGAGCTTTGTATTATAGGGCGGATGATGTATCAATAAAATCAAATTATCGCAGTTGTCTTTTTCGTGTACGATGTTCAAATCGCTTATCAATTCTTCTTCGCTGCGCTCAAAGGGGGTAACGCCGGTAAACTTTAAGCCTCCGCCGCTTCCGGCAAAGGCAAGACCGTCGCGGAATACCAAATCTCCCTGTACCGATACGTCCAGATTTTCCAACTCTTTTAAAAATTCTTTTTCATCGCAGTTTCCCAATACGCAAAACAGACTGTCGTGTTTTTTTACGAGCGTATTTAAAACAGGCAGGGCCGTTTCCGTTTCTTCAAACCGCGCAAAATCTCCGGCAAAGAGTACGGCATCGGCAAGGGCGAATTCTTCATCCAATTGTTCAAGATGTTTTTCATCGCCGTGAATGTCCGACAAAACAAGAAAACGCATATACACCTCCGCGTTTTACGTAAGAACCGAGCGGGCTTCAAAAACCGGCTGTTTTTCAATCGTCCCGCTGCGGCACTTCCCTATAACTTTTTTATTGTATCCGCAAGAATCTTCATCTGTGCGGCAGTTCCTATTGTAATGCGCACAAAGTCGCCCGTATCCGCCCCTGCAAAATACCGCACCAAAAAGCCGCAATTTTTAAGTTTTTCATAAACGGTTTTTCCGGATAAAGCGGGTTTTTTATCAAGACCGCCCTTTTTAACCATAATAAAATTTGTCGAAGAAGGCAAGACCGTCCAGCCTTCACGGCGTAATTCATCCGAAAAAGCATCCCGTGTGCGGACAATCCGCTCGGCGTTTTCGGCGTAAGTTCTCCAATCGGCACAGACGGCCTCTGCGGCGCACCGGGTAAGGGCATCTACGGGGAAATGGTTAAAGGAGTTTTTTACCCTTGTCAAAGCCGCCGCCGCATCGCTTCGGGCGATGCAATAGCCCAGTCTCATACCCGCGAAGGACAGGGACTTTGAAAAAGTACGCACTATAATAAGATTTTCATATTTTTTCAAAAGAGGTAAGGCCGTGGTATGTGAAAAATCCGCATAGGCTTCATCTATAACAACGGCGCGCCCCTGTGCATTTTGTAAAATCGATTCAATGTCGGAAAGGCTCATTGCAATGCCCGTGGGTGCGTTGGGATTGGCGCATATAAAGCCGGAAAAATCCGGGCCGGAAACATCCGGGCCGTAAACCGGATTTTTAAAGGCGCTCACAAGCGCTTCGGTATCGACCGTCCAATCAGGTCTGAGGGGGATTTTTTTAAGCGGAATATTGTAATACTCGCCGTAAACCGGATAAAAGCTGTAAGTATGTTCGGGCAATAATACGGGCTTGTCGGAATCGAAAAAAGCGTAAAAAATAAATGAAAGCACTTCATCGGAACCGTTACCGCAAAAAATCATATCCTCGGTGATTTCAAGGGGCAGTTTTTTCTTCGCATTTAACAGGCCTCCCGATTCGTTGAGCATGCGGGCAATCGAGCGTTTTAATGCACGCGATTCGGGGTCCGGATAGAGGCTCATTTGCATTGGGGAGGTATCTATAAAATCTTTGAGCGCTTGTAAAACTTTTTGCGAAGGGGGGTAGGGGTTTTCATTTGCATTGAGTTTTATATAGTCTTTGTCCGAGGGTTGTTCTCCGGGAACATAGGGATGCAAATGAGCGATTCGTTGTGAAAGCACATAACCTCCTGTTTTCGTAGTGTATAGTATGAGATGTATCCAAAACGGTCAAGAGGAAAAAAACGGGAATATGCATATTTATGATTGGAAAAGTTTTAATATTGTAGTATAATATAGTAATGGCAAATAAAGTAAACATGTTAACATTATTAAAGCTGTTTGCACAGCGTCAAAATCATGCTCACATTTCGTTTGCTGAGTTCTGTGCTTACATGCAATATTATGCGCAGCGCCATTTGCATGAATTGCCGGATCTGGTCGTATTTTTAAAAAATCCGGAAGGGCCGCTGCAAAAATATTTAGATCCTCTTGAGGCGGAACGCTCTATTATGATTGTCAATGCCGATACGCCCAAAAAGGGGATTATTGTTATATCCTTTTATGTTGAAAAATATGCAAACCGTTATCGCGAAATATTGAATAATCCGGCTATTCCCTATCCTCTTATAACGGAATTGCCGTCTCAAACACCGTTGGAGGTAGCCGAGCGCCAACAGGCTTCCGCCCTGCTTACCCGTTTATTTGATGAAACGCAGGAAGAAGACGGTTCGGCTTCTTCGCAAAAGGAAAAGCCGTCTGTACGGCTTTACGGTCTTGTTTTGCCCAAAGATTTGCCGATTATTCTTTTTCCGTCGGTTACATCGGTGAATATTTTGCTTGATATAGCGATGGCAAAAATACGGCAAATGCTGCGCAAAGAAGAGTACCATGATTATTTTCTTAAAAAGCTCAGGGTGACGAATCCGGGAAAAGATATATCGATAAAATCGTTTTTTACCCAGTTTATACAGCGTCCTACTGATGCTCTTGAATCCATACGTACTTCCGGAGAAATCTTTTATTTTTGGGGACAACTGTGCTTTTTTATCCGACAGGATTATGAAAAGGTAAAGGATTATACCCAGGAAGATATTGCGATTTTACAAAGTATTTACTTAACCGAAATCGCTCTCGGTTATTATAAAAACAAATCGCAGCGTGCAAATCAAAAGGCTCAAGCTCTTCGCGTGTTGGAACAGCTTTTGAATAAGCCTCCCTACTATTTCAGCAAGGAAACGATTCAAAGTTTTACCGACTTAAAGGGAAACAAACTTTTAGGACAGTACAGCGAAAAAGATTTATCCGATTTTTTACATGCAAAGACAACCGCTTTTTCCGACAACAATTTGCCCGAACTGTTAACCTTTAAATTGCATACGGGAGAATACTATTATATCAATAAAGAAAAGGTTATTCCTCTAATCATACGCTTATGCGCCGATGCCCGCGATACGATAAAAAGCGGTTTGACAAAGGAGTGGTTTGCCCTGTATAAGCGTTTTGACTCGGTTTCCGCAATGAACGATAAAAAAGCTTATGAGCGAAGGCTCGAACAGGAACTTTTAGCTCGGGCTCCCGTTTTATATGCGCTTTTGCATTCCAATTTTTTATCGCTGTTATATTATGAAACCCTTGTGTCGAAGGAAAGGGCAAAACACACGCTTAATTTATTTGCCGACGGAAAACTGCTTCCCTACAGCGAACTGTTGATGTTGTCTCGTTCGGAAATTGTAACCGATGCAAAAATCCTCTTGCCCTTTTGGTATACCACGCCTCCGATTTCGTGGATTGCCGGTTTTATTATGAGGCCGCGCAGAAAAAATAAAAAAAGACAGGAAGAAGCGGAAATTAAAACCGCACATGTGCAGATTCAGGATGAAAGCGACAGCTCTTTAAACGCAAAGACGGAACGGCGCAAAGAATTCCGTTCCGCAGCCGAAGTTGCCGAAAAACACTTGGTACCTCCGGGGTCCGACTTGGATCGTGAATTGACCTCATATATGAATCAATGGAATCATTTGTTGGACAAGCGGCTGCGTATAGATCTTACCGAAGATGTCAATTCTTTAATACGCGATTATATGCGTAAAACCATCAGAACTTTGAAGTCTTCGAATTTTACGGTTGAACGCATTCACGACCTTGCCGGTATCTTAATCAGAACATCGGCTTTGCAAAAAATAAAGGATAAAGATCCTTTGCATATGTATGTTGTGTTGTACATTATTCGTCTGGTAAAACTCGGATAATATCCTTATTTCCGTTCCCTTTTTTTTATCTTCTCTTTAAATTAATAAAAATCCATAAAAAAATGCGTTTTTTTTAAAAAAAAGTCTCTTTTTTTTTCATTCCGCGCTAATAATATATATGTACGGCCGAACAAAATTATTGCGGAGGTTTGATTATGAATTCACTTAATTCCATTATTCTTGAAGGAAACATCGTTCAGGAACCGGTTTTGCGCGAAACCGCAAAGGGAACGAGTGTGTGTACGTTTTCAATTATGTGCACGAGAACGTATAAACAGGATGAAGGCTATGAAAAAGAAATTTCGTTTTTTAACATTGATGCTTGGGGCAAGTTGGCGGAATTAACGGTGAAAAACGGAACCAAGGGCAGGGGTGTACGTGTTGTCGGGCGCTTAAAACAAAGCCGCTGGGTAGACAGCGAAGAAAAAAATCGCAGTAAAATCAGCATTGTAGCGGAACACATTGAATTTAAACCCGTTTTTAAAAACGCTCAAACGAAGGGCGCGGTAAAAATCGCCGAAGCGGTTGAAGACACAAGCGTTCAGGAAGAAGCCGTACAAACGGAAGAATATGATGAAGTTCCCGTTTTCTAAAAGGAGGTAGAACGAAAAACGGAGAAATGCCGGATCTGCCGAAAAGAGAGGGTATCAAAGAATGCCGGGTTTGAGGCATTTTCTATGCTTCATTCGGCGCGTGCCGGCTCTATGGCGGCTCCGGTTCGGCTTTATCTTCCCTTTGTCCTGGCGCCTTTGCCGGAAAGCGTTTTTTTCGCCGGATGCGGCTTTGAAGAGGATTTAGACTGTTTGAACGGAGCCGAAGATTTTTCGGTTTTCCGCTGTGCCGGGCGAAGTTCTTCGCGGTTTTGTGTCGGAGAATAAAAGCCGTCTTTCCAGTTAAAACGCTCGGTGCCGGGAAGAGCTTCACCCTTGTGCAGGGCGCGCATAATAGCCTTTATATCGCCGCGCCGCACGCCGGTTTTTGACATATCGATTAAAAAGCGCGAAAAGCCCTGCTTTTTTAGTATGTGTACGCGGTCTATAATCGAAAAGGGGTCGGCAGGCATGACAAAGGAACCGTCCGGCGTCGAAAGCGCCCTGAACGACATTCCCTCCCTGTCATTAAACATGCTGAAGTCGTAAGAGTCCGGCAGTTTAAAGCGCATACGAAAGAGGGCAGGATATGCAAAGAGGCATATCATCAGGCGGGAGCGCTGAGGACCTTCAAAAATGCTTTCGAGGGTGCTTCGGCTGCTTTCGTGGCTCATAATAAAAGCGTCTATGTTTTGATTTTCGAGCCAGGAAACCGCCCAGCGGTTAAAGGTATATAAATAGGGGCCGCCTATCATAATGTCCTTTTCGGATTTAAGCATATTGATATGGGCCGGATTGTTTACAATCCATTGGTAAAAGCCCGCTTCGCGCAATGCTTTTAAGTCGCTTTCCAAAGCGGCCTGCGTTTCGGGTGTACAAAAGGGGTCAAGCGAAATAAAAACCTGTTTTTTCGAACAGGGAAGCGCTTCTTTTTTTGCGATAAGGGAACGCCGGGTATCGCTGTTCAATTCCAAAATAAAGCGTACCGGGTGCTCCGCCAAACATGCGTGCATATCCGAAAGCGTGCTCACCTGTATATACACACCTTCCGGAAAAAAGGATAAGCTGTCTTTTTTTAAAGGCGTTAAATCGAGGATGGGAAGCCTTTCGTCTGAAGGCTGTAAGCGGTAGGGCGATAAGTCGGCGGGAAGCACGCGCTTATACCGCTTTGACATGGACTTTGTTTGCAAAAGATAGACCGGATCGCCGCGTCCGGCTTCGGGCGGTACGCTTATCCATGTTTCGGCTGTTCCGTGTGAACTTGGGGTGTTTTGCACTTCCTGCACTTTATAGCTGATACGTCCCGAATCGTCTTTTTTGTGGATGCGGATTGAATCTCCCGCTTCCGGCTCGTAGGAGCCGCCTTTTAAAAGGGCGAATTTTTGCACCGAATCGGTACTCCCGTCCGCCGGTGAGGCTGCCGCCGAATTTTCGGTACGGGAGCTTTTTTCCGAGCGCAGACTTTCTATTTTACCCAAATAAATACCGGTACCGCCCGCCTGATTCGGGTTTAAGAATTTTGATGCATCGCTTCCGTCGAACCAATAGCGGGTTTTTGCGCGGGCAAAGTCGGTTGAAAGCATACGCTTGCCCGTTTCAACGGCGCCTTTTTCATCTTTTTCCCAATTGTCTAAAACATAGCGGTAGGCTGCCGTTACGCTTCCGACGTATTCGGCGCTTTTCATGCGTCCTTCTATTTTAAATGAGTCTACCCCCGCTTTTATCAGGGCGGGAAGGCGGTCTATAAGCTGCAAGTCGTGCGGCGAAAAATAATAGCCTTTTTCTTTTGCGCCTCCGGGAAGTTCGGCTTCGTAATAACGGCGGCACGCTTGTGTACACATACCGCGGTTTGCCGATTTTCCGCCCAAAAAACTTGAAAAAAGACACAAGCCCGATTCGCTTACGCAGAGGGCGCCGTGTACAAACACTTCCAATTCGGAAGAGGTGCTGCGTTTTATTGAAGATATTTCTTCAAGGTTTAATTCCCGCGCCAAAACGACGCGTTTTATGCCTTCTTTGCTTAAAAGGTTTACGGCTGCCGCACTTGCAATATTCATTTGAGTTGAAGCGTGCAGTTCAAGTTTCGGAAAGAATTCCTGTACCATGCGCACGATGCCGAAATCCTGAACAATCAGGGCATCGGGGCCGACCTTATTCAAATAGGATAAAAAACGGTATAAGCGTTCGGTTTCGCTTTCTTCGATAACCGTATTGACCGTTACATATATTTTTTTCTTTTGCCGGTGTACGGCTTCAACCGCCGCTTCAAATTGATTCCACGCAAAATTCGAGGAGCGTAAACGGGCATTAAAACTTTTAAGTCCCATATAGACGGCATCGGCACCCTCGCCTATTGCCGCGTCCAAAGCTTCTATGTTGCCCGCAGGAGCTAATAATTCAGCCATAATAAGTTGAGTATACACCAAAAACCGCAAAAAGAATAGGGGAGGGGAGAAGCGGGGCGGGCAATATAATAATTGACTCTGTATAGAAATTTTAAGGATTTTAATATAAGTTTTATAGAGGAAGAATTTTAATAGGGTACGGACTATGGGAGAAATTATGCATGCGGTTAATCCTTATATGAAAAAATTATTGTTGATACCGATAATTGCGATTTTCGTGAATATTTTATGTTCGGCAGAAGCTTATTCGGTAAAAGTAAATGAAAATTTTGAAACTATGGAATATGAAATAGTTCTAAATAATAACGTTGTTGAAGTTTTACCCTTTAGTTATTTTTACGGCTATCAAATTCATAATGACCGAATTTATTTTATTGATACGGGCAGCTCCCGCATTTCCCAGTACGGAAGATTATTCTTTTATGATGTGAAAAAAAGAGAAATGATTTATACACAGATTGAAACAGGTTATACATTCTTCATCACAAAGGATTCAAAAATAATAACTTCTTCTTTATGTGCCGTTGAAAATCATAATGAAATAGCGGATGTCTTTAGTATGAATTTTCCCAAAGGAGCTCCTTTGGATATATCAATATATGAATTGGAGAATCAAACTTTAATAAAAACTTTTCGTCTGGATAAATATAGAGCAGGCTTATCCCGAAATTATTTGTGGTTGGAATTTGAATTAAAAGATACGTATGTGATAATCAGATATGGAATATCGGATACACCGCTCAAGATTGAAGTCGGAAAAATTAACATATATTCATTGGTTTTCGAGGGAGAAAAATCTGATTGACTGATTTCATTCCGATGCGGTAAGATATTTTTCGTCGGAAGATGATAGATTCGATTGCTGTCAATAATTTCTTTGTAAAGGAAGGCATACTTCGAATTGAATAACGAAAAAGTACGATGATGGACTGTAGAGGAGAGAATAAAATGAAGAAATACTTTGTGATGATTATTTTTTTGCCTTTATTGTTTGGTGCCGCATATGCGGATACGGTGCAAATGCCGGACGGTTCTACTTATTCGGGTAATTTACAAAAAGGATTGTTTCATGGACACGCAATTCAAATTTGGGAAAACGGAGATAAATACGAAGGAGAATTCAAGGACGGATTATATAACGGCAAAGGTAAGCTGACAACCCGTTTATACGTATATGAAGGAGATTTCTTAAACGGTATGCAAACCGGAAGAGGAAAAATAATGCTTAGTAATGGAGCGAAATATGAAGGTGAATTTAAAGACGGACTCTATGACGGACACGGTAAGCTTGTTGATGTAGCGGGTAATACCGGTAGCGGCACATTTCAAAACGGTTATTTAAATGGCGAAGGTGTTATGATCTTAAAAAACGGAGATTCCTTCTATGGTCGTTTTGTGAACGGGCTTTTACAAGGCAAGGGCGTATATAAAAATGAAGCAGGCGACTATTACGTCGGGAATTTTAAGGATAATTATTTTGATGGAGAAGGAACGCTTACATTAAGTATAGGGAAGGTATATACGGGCATCTTTTCGAGAGGAAATCTGCCTGAAGAATATTTGAAGAGTAAGAATAAAGCTGTTTTATTACCGGTTCTCATAATATTGTTTTTAATTTCAATTTGTATAAATATATTTTGCATTATGGCACTGTCTAAAAGGAATGAACTATACCAAACTCGCCGGATAAAAGAGTAAAATCGGCCTTGTAAAGCCCGGCCCTTTAGCAAGCTTTTTCCGCTGAAGGGGGTACTATTTATGAATATTTGATTTAGCTTATTATCGGTTTATATTTTTGCTTCAATCAATTCAAAATATTTTGTCGGCGTAAAAATTAACGGTTTATCAATTTTTATATCTTCAAAATTCGGGAAAAAGGATTACGGAAATAACGATGTTTGTATCAACACAACCCCTCAACGCGCTTTCCTTAGTTCTTTGATATATGCGATAACATCGTCTTCGGTTTGAAAGCCTGCTTTTTTTGCTTCTCCCTGCATTTGAGCTTGAGCGTGTGACAAGGTTATTTGAGAAGCATTTGTAATATACATTTTTCCTTTTTTTTCTTCAAAAAAGATTTTATCACCGGTTTTTAATTGAAGCAGAGTTCTTAAAAAATGCTATATTGAGACGTATGCGGGCTTTCCTTGACAAAAAAATCAAAATAACTTAGCATAACGCCGTTATGGAAAAAGCGCTTGGGGCTGCAAAAGCTCTTTCCCGAAAAAATGGCGATAACGGAAGAGGAAGCTCATCGAAAGAGCGTATATTAAAATATGCCGCTAAAGAATTCTTAAAAAAAGGCTGGGAAAAAAGCAATATACGCGATATTGCAAAAAAGGCGGGAGTCACTACCGGCTCCGTGTATTTCCATTTTAAAAATAAAGCGGCCCTCTTTGACGCCTTGGTAAAAGATACGTACTTTGAACTGCTGCAAAAACAAAAACTGATGTATAAGCGGCATTTTGCAATTCCCTTTGCCGAAACGGAAAAACGCAGGGCTTTCCGTTTGGAAGAGCGTAAGGCAATGCTTGAGTACGTCTACCGGCACTTTGACGCGATGAGGCTGCTTCTGTGCGCAGCCAAAGGCACCGAATACGAGCACTTATTCGATAAAATGATGGATACCCTTAAAAAAGCGGATATCTATGCTTACAGTGAATCTCCGGTTATGCAGCGCCTTCCCTATATCGATGTTGAACTTTTTATTACTATCGATAAAACATTTTGGGAATGTCTATTTACAACGATACGGCGCAATCTTCCGTATGAAAAGGCCCGGCGTTATGTTTTGATTCTTGACGATTTTTATGAAGCCGGCTGGAAAAAGATTTTTTTGGATCCGGCTCCCTCATACAGACCGTAAAAACGCCTTATAAGCCGCACCCCTTCTCTTGACAAAATAATTATAAATTACTAACATAACTTTGTTATGTTAGTATATACTAAATAATTGTTGTTGAATGTTTTGACGGTTCAAATCGTAAAAAAAAATCGCGGCATCTTCACGGGCCGATTTTAGGAGCACACAATGAATAAAACCGAAGAAAAGAAAACGCCTAAAAAGGAAAAGCAGGCAGGAGTTGTAAGCCGTATTTTAGCCTATGCGGGAAAACACAAGCCCTTTATCTATTTGTCGCTTTTTTTGTCGGGTTTAAGCACGCTTGCAATGCTGGTTCCGTATGCGGTTGTGTTTTATGTTATGCGGGATATTATTTCGGCATATACGGCGGGAACTACTGTTAATGTGGGGCAAATGCTTATCTACGGGCTTACCGCTCTTATTGCGGCAGCAGCGGGATTCCTCCTCTATTTTGGTGCACTTATGTGTTCGCATCTTACCGCCTTTAACCTAATGGGGAATTTAAATATGCGCTTAACGGATACCTTTGCACGTCTTCCTGTCGGCTGGCATACAACACATGCAAGCGGTTCGGTACGCAAGGTTTTTGAAAAAAACGTTTATTCGCTTGAAGCTCTTATCGCTCACATGCTTCCCGATGTTGTACAAAATGCGGTAACGCCCATTGCAGTTTTGTTTTTGATGTTCTTTTTTGATTGGCGCTTCGGGCTTATTTCGTTTTTGCCGCTTGTTATTGCCTTTATATTGCAAGGGGTAATGATGGCAAAGGGGCAAAAAATGGGCTTTATGGAAAATTACGAAAATGCCTTAGAAAAAATGAACAGTGCAGGAACCGAATATATCCGCGGCATTTCGGTAGTAAAAACCTTTAATCAATCGGTACACCGTTTTAAGGATTTTTATACTTCAATTATAAACTACCGCGATTACGTTTTAAAATATTCGATGAGCTGGGAAAACGGTTATTCTATTTTTCTTTCCCTTTTAAAAGCGGGCTTTGTGTTTTTGGTACCGGCTGCCATTATTTTTGCAGGTACGGTAATACAAGGTGAAGGCTATGCAAAGTTTTTATACGGCTTTATTTTCTATCTTTCACTTTCGCCTGTTATGCTCAATATGATGATAAAAATCATGTACGGCTCCAGTTTGAATATGCAAGGCGGCGATGCCCTAAACCGTATTGAAGCTATTTTAAATGAAAAAGCCGCTCCGGAGCCTGAAAAGTCCGTTATGCCGCAAAGGTTCGACATTGCTTTTAAAGATGTTGTGTTCTCTTATAAAGAAAATGCCGAAAGCACGGTGCAAGGCTCAAAGGGCGAGGATACGGAAGAAAAAACCGCAAATACGGCGGCGGACTCAAAGGGAAGCGGCGGAAAGGCGGAACAGGAGCGGGCAGACGGTCAATCGGAAAAAGCCTGCATCTCATTCAAAAAAGCGATTGACGATATATCGCTTAACCTTCCCGAACATACGCTTACCGCCCTTGTAGGGCCTTCGGGCGGAGGAAAGACAACGTTAGTCAATTTGCTCGGACGCTTTTGGGAGCTAGATTCGGGGGAAATTACCATCGGCGGCGTGAACATTAAGAATATCAAAACTGATGACCTTATGCACCTTATCAGCTTTGTGTTTCAGGAAAATAAACTTTTTAACGAAAGCATTTTTGAAAATATCCGCTACGGCAAAAAAGACGCAACGCGTGAAGAAGTGCTTGCAGTGCTTGAAAAGGCTGAGTGCATGGACATTATCGAAAAACTTCCAAATGGCATAGACACTGTGTACGGCACCAAGGGGACGTATGTTTCAGGCGGAGAAGCTCAGCGGCTTGCCGTTGCCCGCGCCCTTTTACAGGACGCTCCCATTGTCGTGCTTGATGAAGCTACCAGTTTTGCCGATGCGGAAAACGAGCATAAAATCAAAAAGACGTTCAGTCAGCTCCTTAAAAACAAAACCGTCATTATGATTGCCCATCGCCTTTCTTCTATTGTGAATGCGGACAAAATCTGCGTTATCAATAACGGTAAAATTGAAGAAGCCGGCACCCATGCGGAGCTTTCGGCAAAGGGAGGCCTCTACAGCAAGATGTGGAACAACTTCCAATCGGGTATCAGCTGGAAACTGGCAGCTAATGCTTAACTTGTGAATTAGGAATGAGATAGCTATGAAAACCGAAAATGATTTTTTGAGAGAAGTGCTGGAAATGCCGTACTATTCGCCGGTGCCTAAGATTATTATGAATGCGCTGCGGCTCGGCATTTTTGATGAGTTGAAAACGCCGCAGGAAAGCGGGCGACTGGCGGAGAAAAAAGGCTGGAACAGGGAAAATACCGAAATTTTTTTACAGACGCTTTTTTCTTTGGAGTACCTGACAAAAGACGGGAACCGGTACCGCAATTTTGAATATACGGATAAGTATCTTGTAAAAGAAAGCGGTGATTATGCGGGAGCCGTACTTGAGTATTTCGGTACGGATATGGGCGGCTCCTTTCCGGAAGATATAACACCGCTTTTGCAAAAAGAGCCGCAGGCACAGGATGAAGCAGGTGTAAAGGACAGCGGATTCGATTTTGCCGCAATGGGAAACCTTATGCGCGCCGTTCAGTCCGGCTATAGTGCAAAACATATAAAAGCCGCCTTAGGCGAAATTGAAGGCGTGCGGAACGCAAAAAAGGTACTTGATTTAGGCTGCGGTGCGGGGCTCTATATGCTGAATCTTGCAAAGGAACATCCCGATATGAACCTTGTTCTATACGATATGCCTGATATGCGTCCTATTATCGAAAAGTCAATAGAGCTTACCCGTATGCAAAAACAGACTTCGATTATGTGCGGGGATTTTACAAAAGAAGAAATCGGGGCGGGTTACGATGTCATTTTTTCTTCAAACTCCGTGTATGCGGCTAAGGGGTGCATCGATGAGTTTATGAAAAAAATATACAAGGCATTAAATCCCGGCGGACTTTTTATTTGCATATCCGACGGTATCGAAAAAGACTACAGCGCACCGTGGACTATGGTACTTTCGTGGATGCCGCAGCGCATGAAGGGTATTGATATGGAGATGATAAAAGACGCCGTACGCGAAGCAGGCATCAAAGCGGGCTTTGCCGCCGTTTGCAAAAAAACGCTTATAACTTCAGGCGGACACCTTGATCTTGATATGGACGTATTGAGAAAAGAGAAGGGATAATTGGGACTTCGTAATGCGTAATTAGTTAATTCCTGATTAAGAATTATTACAGGAGGTTTTATGTTAAAAAAATATTTTGCACTGTCGGACAAAGGGGCAGGAGACTTAAATAAGGCAGTATTAATTGCAACCTTAGGGAACTTGTTTTTGATTGTGCCGCTCGGTCTTTCATTTTATGTGCTTGAAGAGCTTTTAAAGCCTTTGGAGGGCGGTACGTTTTCGGCACTCAATGCGTGGGCGATTACCGGTTTGTGTGTCTTAATCGTTTTTGTTCTTTTTTTGATTGAAAAACTGAAATACCGCAAAACGTTCAATACCTGCTATGAAGAAGCGGCGAACGTGCGTATTTCTCTTGCCGAACATATCCGAAAACTGCCCCTTTCGTATTTCGGAAAAAAAGATTTGTCCGATTTGACGGCAACGCTTTTAAACGATGTTACTACAATAGAACATGCACTTGGACACACAGGGGCAGAATTATTCGGGGCGATAGCTTCAATCATCATATCGGCGGCAATGCTCGCCTTTTTTGACTGGCGTATGACACTTGCCCTTTTTACCTGTGCAGCTTTCGGTTTTTTATTCGTGTACTTGTCGCGTAAAAAGGCACGCCGCTATGCAGTTCGTGTGAACGGAATTCTTTTCGGCATTTACAATTCAATCCAACAGATGCTTGATAACATAAAGGTGCTTAAATCTTCCGACAAAAAAGAAAGCTATGTTCAAAAGGTAAAAGCCGATATTGCATACAGCACAACCGAAGCGGTAAAGGCTGAATTATTTGTCGGCTCTACTATGATAGGCTCCATCATTGTTATCCGCTTTGGCTTTCCTTTGGTTATTGCAATCGGGGCAATTTTGTTTGCACAAGGGACATTGCCGCTTTTTACCTATCTTGTTTTTTTGCTGATTGCAGGAAGAATTTTTGAACCCCTTACCGCCGTTTTTATGCTGCTGGGCGAATTTTTTCATGCACGGACGGCAGTTGAACGCCAGCTGGAAATTATAAACTATCCCAAGCAGAAAGGAAGCGAAACGTTTAATCCCAACGGCTACGACATTCAATACGACAATGTTTCTTTTTCATACAATGATGATGCAAACCGCGACACGGTAAGCAATATCAGCTTTACCGCAAAGCAGGGAGAAATAACCGCCCTTGTCGGGCATTCAGGCTGCGGAAAATCTACGATTGCCCGTCTTGCAGCACGCTTTTGGGATACTTCTTCCGGTACGGTACGTGTTGGCGGGGTTGACGTTTGTACAGTAGAGCCTGAAACGCTTTTAACGGCTTTTTCAATTGTGTTTCAAGATGTCGTGCTTTTTAACGACACGGTGTACAACAATATCCTCGTCGGCAATAAGGACGCAACCAAAGAACAAGTGCTTGCAGCCGCAAAAGCTGCACGCTGCCATGATTTTATCGAAAAACTGCCCGAAGGCTACGATACGGTTATCGGTGAAAACGGCTACACCCTTTCAGGCGGGGAGCGGCAGCGGCTTTCCATTGCCCGCGCACTTTTAAAAGATGCGCCTATTATTTTGCTAGATGAAGCCACGGCAGCCCTCGACCCGGAAAACGAAACGCTTATTCAAGAAGCATTGAGTAAGCTGGTCAAAAATAAAACCGTCATTGTTATTGCTCACCGTTTAAGAACAATAGAACACGCAGATAAAATTGTTGTCCTCAAAGAAGGCAAAATAGAAGAAATAGGTACTCACGAACAATTGATGAAGGGAAGCTCCTCGTACCCCGTGATGTATAGGCTGCAAAAGGAGAGTGAAAGCTGGTCGGCATAATAATTCCTGATTACTAATTAAACATTAGCAATTATACATTAATAATTTTGGAGGTTTGTTGAAGCTGCAGACACAAATGGTGTCTTCCGCTTCAACGGCGAGTTTCGCAGCAAGCGCGAAACATCGCGTATTGTATGCACTTTCTCATTGCATTACGAAAGTGCGTAAAAAATTACATTCGCAATTCTGATTCGCAATCCGCTTTAGCGGATATGTATAATACATTTCCTTGCAGAACAGAGCGGTTAAGCGATGATGAATTGCTCATCTAATTTTTTTGGAGGTTTGTTGAAGCTGCAGACACAAATGGTGTCTTCCGCTTCAACGGCGAGTTTCGCAGCAAGCGCGAAACATCGCGTATTGTATGCACTTTCTCATTGCATTACGAAAGTGCGTAAAAAATTACATTCGCAATTCTGATTCGCAATCCGCTTTAGCGGATATGTATAATACATTTCCTTGCAGAACAGAACTGATAAGTTCTGATGAATTGCTCATCTAATTTTTTTGGAGGTTGTATGAACAACAAATTGGTTTTAAAGGATTTGATAAATATCGGTATTTTCTCCGTGATTTATTTTGTCGGACTTTTTGTCATCGGAACGCCGCTGGGCTTTTTAGTTGTTACCTATTTGGCCTTTCCCTTTACGGTCAGCCTGCTTTTAGGCATTGCGGCGATGTTTTTGCTTGCAAAGGTACAAAAACCCTTCGGCCTCTTTATTTTCGCCGCCATACCCGGCTGTCTTATGACCCTTATGGGACACACCCCCGTCGTTGCCGTACACACGCTCATTGTCGCCGCCCTTGCCGAATTCGTTCGTAAACAAATCGGGTACAACACCGCAAAGGGCGGCATTGCAGGCTATTCGATAATGTCCCTGTGGCTTTGCGGCGCATTTTGGCAAATCTTTATCTTAAAAGAGCAATATTTTGCCCTCACCGAAAAGATGATGGGTACCGCCTATGCCGAAGAACTCACAAACCTTCCGTGGTGGATTATGCCTATTCTCTACGCTACCGCCTTTGCAGGCGGAATCCTCGGCGGACTTTTGGGTAAAAAGATTCTCAAAAAACATTTTGAAAAAGCCGGCTTGGTGTAAAGATTAAAAACGATGTTTTTTCGGGCGTGCCGGGTTGTCAAAAAAGTAACCGACTTTTTGACAACCCGGCCGCGCTTTGCGGGGCTGCCGGCATTTTTTCCGCCGATATGCGTCGTCAAAAATGCTGAGGTATATTTTTTGAAAAAAATATACCTCCCCCCTCCAATCGCTCACGCATAAGATAAAAACGGGAAATTAAAATGAAGAATCAAAATGTAAAAGTCAGTCTTGACCCCAGAACAAAAATCTTTTTGGTTTTGGCAATGGGCGTATCAATCACGATTTTGGTGCCTATATATGTCGAAGTTCTAAGCGCCCTTCTTTTAGCCTTTTTGTTTTTAACAAACGGACAGGTACGTGCGGCTTTAAAGTTGACGCTGTTTTTTTTCTTTCTTGCAGCCCTTACGTATTTACCCGAAAGTCTTCCCGGGGTTACAAGCGTTATCTTACCGGTCGGTTTTATGGTGCGCCGCTTTATGATGCCCATAGTCGCAGGAAAATATCTCATCGATTCAACCCCCGTCGGGCTGATTATGAATGCTCTCGAAAAATTAAAACTGCCGTATTCCCTCGTTATCACCGTTGCCGTTATGTTCCGCTTTTTCCCGACTCTGCAGGAAGAATATGCCAATATAAAAAATGCAATGAAAATGCGCGGTATCGGCTTAAATGCCTTGAACGTTATACGGAAACCCCTGCTTACCCTTGAATACGTCATGGTGCCTCTTTTGTCATCGGCATCCCGTATAGGCGATGAACTTGCGGCGGCAGGACATACAAAGGGGGTCGACGCTCCCGGAAAAAAAGTCCGCTACAAAACCGCCCGTTTTACGCTTGCCGATATTTTTATTTTTCTCTATATCGTTGCGGTGTTCGTCGCTGCGGCCGGAACAAGGATGTACATATGGTAAACTCCGCCGTCGATATTCAAAACCTTTTTTTTACATATGCTTCCGCTTCGGTATCGGGCGGCGAACTTCACGCCTTGGACGGCATATCCCTTAACGTACGGAAGGGCGAATGTATTTTATTCACCGGTATATCGGGCTGCGGAAAAACAAGTCTTTTGCGGGCGATAAACGGCTTGATTCCCAATTACTATGAAGGAAAACTGTCCGGAAAAATCGGGATTTTAAACGAAGACAGTGCGGGAAAACCCATCTACGATATTTCAAAAAAAGTTGCAACGGTTTTTCAAAATCCGAAGTCTCAGTTTTTTAATTTGGATACCACTTCCGAGATACTGTTTTTTCTCGAAAATACGGGAACTCCCTTTGAAAAAATGCAAGAACGATTACGTTTTGTATCGGCCTTTCTCGATATTGAGCGCCTCCTTGACCGCAATATTTTTAACCTCTCCGGCGGTGAAAAACAAATGATAGCGATTGCCTCCGCCCTCGCATCCGATACCGATATTATCGTATTCGACGAGCCGACTTCAAACCTCGATTTATATTATATCGAAAAAATTGCGGGTCTTTTACGTCTTCTAAAAGATGCCGGAAAAACGCTCATCATCAGCGAGCACCGCCTGTATTTTCTCAAAGATATAATCGACCGCGCTTTTTTAATTAAGAACGGAAAAATCGCTCAAGTCTTTAGCCGGACGGAATTTATAAATCTCGGCGAAAAAGAATGTAAAGAACTTTTGCTGCGTCCCCTGAGTACCGAGTTCTTTGTGCCGGAAAAAGCGGATAAAACAAAGACTGAAAACCTCAGTGCCGGAACAGAAAATCAAGGCTCATCTGAAGTTTCCGCGGGAGAACCTCTTTTTTTAGGCATAGAGCATCTTTCATACCGCTTTCCGAAATCAAAAGCCGATTTTTTGGATATTCGTAATGTACGCCTTGATTTCGGTAAAATTATCGCGCTTACGGGAAAAAACGGTCAGGGCAAAAGCACCTTTGCCCAATGTCTTGCCGGTTTGCTCAAGCCGAAACGGGACTGCGTCTTTTACGGCGGTAATAAAATAAGGGCCAAAAAGCGGCTTGAGCTTTCTTACCTTGTTATGCAGGATGTAGGGTATCAGCTTTTTACGGAAAGCGCCGCCGATGAAATCGAATTGGGCAAAAATAAGGAGCGAAGTTCGGAATCTTCGAACACTCTTACCGCCGATGAGATTTTACAAAAAATGAATTTGAGGGAAGTAAAAGAACGTCATCCGTTGAGCTTATCCGGCGGGCAAAAGCAGCGCATTTCGATAGGGGCTGCCGTCGGCTCCGGTGCGAATATCATAATTATGGACGAGCCGACTTCGGGTATGGATTATTTTCACATGAAAGAAACCGCCCGCCTTATCAATTCGATACGTTCGCCGGAAATCCTGATTTTAATTATCAGCCACGATTTTGAATTTTTAAGCCTTGTCGCCGATGAAGTTATTCTTATGAAAGAGGGCAGGCTTGCTTCTCACAAGCCCTTTGATAAAAACGAAGCGCAGCGCCTGTTCCGTCTTTTAAAATCGGAGGCGGACACAAGTTTGAAGCAGCCTGCCAAAAAGACTCTTGTGTGATTTCAGTGCTGCAGCTGCATTTTAGTACTTCGGTACTTGATTTTAGACTGCGGGCGGGGTACACTGTAGTACGATGAAAAGGGCCTTGCTTGTATCCAGTCTTTGCGCGCTTATATTTTATGCGGCAGCTTGTTCTTCCGAAAAGAAAGGAGAGATGCCGATTACGTATTCGCGTATTTTAAATGCACATCGGAAAGGCGGGGTGCCGACGCACCGCTGGTTTTATTTTACGGACGACGGTTTTAAAGAAACCGATGTTCCGCGCAATGCTCCCCCGATACAAAAAAAACCGTGGACCGAGGCAGTCCGCATTACTTCTTCCGTTCTCATAGACGATACGGGCTATTTTTTAGTGAATAAACTCGGATTACTTGTCTGCCCGCCCGCTTCGGGTATGCAGCGGGACGGTATTGCATCAAAGACCGTGCTTGTAAAGGATAGCGATATTTTTTCCGATTTTGCCTGCGGTTCTTTGTTTTGTATTGACGATATTCCGGTTTTTAATTTATACACAAACAGTATTTTTTCTTCAGGACAGGAGAATCTTGCCGAGAAATCTTCGAAAAAATCCGATGCATTTTTAATACGCTATGATACCGAACAACACTGTTTTAATCCCCTGCTGTACAGGGGAGATTTTGATTGGCCCTTACAAGCTGATATTCGCGAACTTTTTTTCATAGACAATCTGTGGTATGTACTTTTAAAAACAGACGAGAATCGGCGTACCGATTTTTATGCCTATTCATTTAAAACAAACGAATCTTTAATATCTTTCGGACAAAGAAATCCGGACCCCGACCGGGAAAAAGACGGGCTGTCTTCGAAAATCGTTTCAGAAAAAATCGAGGTGAATGACTATCGGGAAAAAATCCGTCCCCGTGATGCTTTGCTTATGCCTTCCCGCCTTAAAAATGTGCTTGTGCCCGTTCCGCCCGGGATTCCGTGGTATCTTGAATACAGGGTTGAAGGCGGCCGCTCTCCCGTCCGTTTTGTCCGGCATGAACATGCTCCGGATCCGAGACAAGCCTTTGCGTCCGCTGCAGACTCGTATTCGGCGGTTTTTTTTGAGGACGGAACCGTTTGCTTTGCGGGTACTTTGCCGATGAAGCACGTCATAAACGAAGGAAAGCCCGTAGCCTTTAAACTGCCGCGCCTTTCTGCAGGTTATACCTATTCATGTGCCTTAATCGCCGGTTCCACCTTGTTTGCCGCGTGGGAAGAAACGGCCTTTTTTGAAACGGGAAGAAGCGGTTTTGTTGCCGTAAACCTTGAAGAAGTTTTATATGGAAGTGAGGAATAGCAGTATGAAAAAGATGTATGTGTTATTGATTGTAACCCTTTTATGTGTAAAAACAGGCGCTCTGATATATGCCGAAGAAAATACCGAACAGGAACTTTCCGCTGCAGAGCGCCAAGATAATATGCAGATACCGGTCGACGAATCGGCCATCGATTCCGATGAAGCACTCCCCGATTCCCCTTTGCAAAGGGACGACTCTGCCCTGAAAAAAACTCCGATAGGCCGCCTTGTCTTTACCTTAGGTGCGGCCGGTGTTTTAAATACCGATAAAAACAGTGCTCCTTCTCCCGTTCTTTTTACCGTGGGAGCCGGCGCCCGCTTCCCCTTCTACACAAACAAAACTATGATTTTATCGGTTGCTCCGCACGGTCATTTTTTTGCTTCTTTTTATTTTTGGGATAAAACACGTGAGCTTGTTCTTCCTGCCGAAATTGAACAGAGGATTGCCTACGTTCCCGCAATAATGTTCGATTCTCCCGTCCTCTTTCATTTCCCCGTAAAAAACTCCGTTTTTGCCGCAGGCTTGGGCCCGTCTTTTTTGCTGCGTTTTGCCGCGCGTGCAATCAATGTTGCTTCGTCGGAAGATGCACACATCCGCTTAATGAACAAGTGGTTTTGGCAAAACGGACGCTTTTTCTATCCGGCCCTTCATTTTTCGTGGGATTACATATTTCCGAGCGGTGCTGCTGCCGGAATCGGTCTAAAGGCCTATATTTCTACCGGAGGTCTTGTCGATAACCGCGGCCTTGACCGCAGTATGATTATTCTTTCCGCCCGGCTTACGCCGGGACAAAAAAGGTAAGCATAGCATAAGAGCTTATTTCCCCTGTGTTGTTCGGCTTATTATAAGTTCGGGTTTGACAGCGGTTTCTTTTGACTCGATATTACAATCATCAAGATGTTTTATTAAAAGATTTACCGCACTTTCTCCTAGTTCCGCTCTCTTATTACTCCAGCGGGTCCAATGAGAAAAGCGGCCGGTCCAATCATCTTCTAAGACAGCTGCAAGAATATCTTGTCCGATGATGATACCTTCCTGTTTGCACAAAATTTCAAAATCTTCAATTTGCTTTATTCGGCTTAAAATAACCGCCTTTTTATTTTTTATATCAGTTATAAAATCTTTTTTTAATATACAACTACTATTTACTTTGTATATTTTTATGTGCATATCTTTTTTTGCCGCCGCTATAAGTAAAAACCTTTTTTTATCTTGCGAAGCTTCGCCTAGCGAATCGATGTCTTCAAGGTAAATAAATGAGCGTACATATTTTTTATACATATGTTCAAGAAGCTCGCAGATGACCGTTTCGTAATCAAATGTTATCCAATTGGTTTTTATACCTTCAAATTCACGACGCCCGATAAAAACGATGGGAAAGTGCTGGCGTACAAGAGTTTTGATGCTTTCAGCATCTTTGTGAATTCCGATAACAATTGCTCCATCGGCAAATAAAACTCTGGAGAATTTATCGTCAATTGTAGGACGTCGATTGATTATGAGTAAGTCATAACCGATTTTTTCCGAAGCTTTTTCAACACCGACGAAAAAACCGTAAAATTCATTATTTCCTTCTATGGGGAATTTTTTTTCATACGTAAAAACAGCGATTAAAGATTTTTTGCCGCTTTTCAAAGAACGTGCCATTATATCGGGAAAGTACCCTAGATTATCTGCAACTTGTAAAATTTTTTGCTTTGTTTTTTCACTTACGCGAATACGGTTTTCGGGCGAATTATTTAAAACAGCCGATACGGACGCATAGGATACTCCCGCTTTTTGCGCGACATCTTTAAGGGTTATCTTTTTATATACCGTTTTTTCGTTGATTTTATTACCACCAGACAATCTAATCCACACACGCATTATTTTTGGTCAATAAGCGTCTTAATTCTATAATATCGACTTGATTATAATCTATTTTATTGAAAAAAGCCAGTGATGCAGCGGTTCCTGCCGCTTGTCCGATTGCACCGGCGCTTGGGCTCACCCTTAAGCTTGCGTGTGCCTCAAATTCGCATGAAATATTTCTCCCCGCAGCCAGGAGATTTTTTATTGATGATGATTGTAAACAACGATAGGGTACTCCGTAATAAGTGCCCTCCGTTAAAAATTGATGGTCGGTATGCGTTCCATCCGGAGAATGTATATCTATCGGGTAGCCGCATAAAGAAATCATGTCCGGAAATTTCTTTGCAGATACAATATCAGCCGCCGTTAATGTATATTCTCCTTTTATGCGTCGAGAACTTCGTATACCGATATTCGGGCCTGATTGCATTAATTTGGAATTTGCAAAGCCGGGAATATTTTTCTTTAAAAAATAAAATAAATCCCACATTTGTCGCCTGCCTTCAATTTCGGCTCGGCTTAAAGAAAAAGCCTCAACCGGATTTTCCCCTAGAACTCTGGTCATATTGATAATAACTTCAGTCTCGGTATTTGTTTCAAAAAAAAGAACTATATCCCGATCGAAGTTAAATTCGCCGTTTTTACGCCCTTGTTTCATCAAATCGACAAAACCCGAACATGATAATCTTACAGCTGTTTTTTCAAGGCCCTTTTCCCGTTGTGCTAAAAAAGGAAACAGGTTCACATTACTTTCCATAAGTTCACGGATTTTGTTTATATCTACATTATATAGTTTAAAATTCAAGGTCATGGGTTGGTCTTTGTTGTCATTTGTTCTACCCTGAACATATTCAGCACCGCTTATGTAAGTCAAGTCCGCATCCCCGGTCGCATCTATAAAATAATCGGAAAAAAACTCATATATATTTCCGCAGGAAAAAATCTTTATGGATTCTATTTTAGACTCTTGTTGCGATACTGCCGCATCTATAAGAACAGCATGATAAAGTATTGTAACCCTTGCTTCGGCTGCCATCAATTCCAATTCACGTTTCATGCCTTCGGCATCAAAAGGGGTCACCGAATAGGTATAACCTGTAGAGTCGGGAATATGTCCGACAGAAAGCTCTTTTGTCTTCAGTCTTTGAATAAGCTCATCGGGAATTCCACGAATAACCTGTCGATTTCCTGCATGGAAGGTCATCATGGGACCAGTTCCGCAGGCGGTGAGACTTCCGCCTAAAAAACCCTGTTCTTCAATTAAAAGAACAGAAAGGCCCTCTCTTCCTGCAGCGATGGCAGCCGATGTTCCTGCTATTCCGCCGCCGACAACAATTAAATCAAAGCTGTTTTTTTGATTGCACGTATTATGTCTCATAATCACTACCCCTTCATACCCGAATTAACCATAGCATTTGAAATGCGTGTTTGAAATAGGAAATAGACTAGCAGAATCGGTATAATCGATAATGTTGTTGCGGCTAATTGGAGGTGCCATTGAGGCAAACCGTATGAATCATTGAAGTTTGCAAGTGCAAGTGAAAGGGGAAATTTTTTTAAAGTATTAATAAATACCAAGGGTTCCAAATAGGTATTCCAAATCGATAAAAAAGCAAGAATGGCTGCCGATGCGGTTACCGGTCCCGCATTTGGCAGCATAATATGTGTGAAAATAGAGAAGAGATTTAAACCGTCAACTCTAGCTGCTTCTTCGAGTTCTTTCGGTAACGTAATAAAATATTGACGCATTAAAAAAGTCGAAAAAGCTCCTTGGGAAGCAAAAATAGGGATAAGTATGAGCGGAACAAAGGTGTCAAGCAATCGTAAAGCTTTCATTTGAAAAAACAGTGGAATAATTGTCACTTCTATCGGCATCATTAAAGCTGTAAGTAAAAATATAAATGCCGTATTTCTTCCAGGGAACTTAAGACGCGCAAAACCGTAGCCTGCAAGTGTTGAAATCATAATATTGCCTGCTGTTCCGAGTATGGAAATGAACAAGGTGTTGATATATTGGCGGGCAAAAGGTTGTACTTTAAAAATTTCAATATAATTGGTCCACTGCCATGAGCGGGGCAATAAAGAAGGAATATTCAAAATATCTGATGCAGTGTTCAGTGAATTGACAATCATCCACCAAAAAGGATATATGAATATTATTGAAAGCACCAGTAAAGGAATATAGGAAAGAGGCTTAAGCTTCATAGTAGGATATCCTTTTGCGCAGAGACCACTGTAAAACGGTGAGAAGTAAACCTATAAAAAACAATACAACGGCAATTGCCGAAGCAAAACCTGTTGCAAACATTTTAAATGCTTGGTGATAAATATAATATACCATCACCATTGTCGAACCTTCAGGGCCTCCGTCAGTTAATAACTTTATGGAATCAAATACTCTCATTGATCCGATTATCGTTACAATTGTTACCATTAAGACGGTCGGAATGAGTAAGGGGAGTTTTATTTTCCAAAATAAAGAAAAAGACTGTGCACCGTCGATTTTAGCGGCTTCTATGACATCAATAGGCATATTTTGAATAGCGCCTATAAAAATAAGTACGTTCATTCCCAGATTTTTTAAAACCCGCGTTACGATAACACTGAACATAGCCCATCCCGGCGTCATAAGCCAATTAGGACCATTTATACCGGCTAAAGATAAAAAATAATTAATGGGTCCTGCTGTTCCGCCTTGAAGAAGATATTTCCAAACAATTGACCATGCTACTGCCGATGTTATTACAGGTAAAAAGATTATTGAACGTATCAAGTTAATACCGGCAGCTTTTTGTGCACAAAATAAAGCAACCCATAATGATAAAATTAAGTTAAGCGGAACTACACCTGCAGAAAAAACAAGCGTATTAAAAAAAGCTTTTTGAAAGAGTACATCATTTTTTAATTGCTTAAAATTATTGATGCCTGTGAATACGGATGTACCGAATAAGAGGTTTTTTTCCTCAAATGCGTAGGTAAAAACCGTGATAAGGGGAATGAGTACGAAAAATATAAAACCGATCATTTGGGGTGCTATAAAACACCAGCCTGCAAGGGCTTGCGGGCATCTTCTGTTTTTGGTAAGCATTTTTTATCCTATAGAAAAATTTACGGGTTGCCGGTCCGGTGATATAACAACCCGCGAGGCATTGTTATTTTATATACTTTCTATAAACATTTCCGATCTCTTTCATAATAGTCGAAATATCAGCATCTGTCGACCACAGTTTGTCAAAAAACGTGCGTGATTCAACTGAGATTTGCGGAAACTGAATATGAGAAGGTAAAACCCTTCCTGATTTTAAAGAATCGGCAATAGCCGTTTTCATTAAAGCAGGTTCTACAGCCTTATTTGATGAAAGGAATTCCGAAGAATCAAGGACTGATATTCTGGCCGGGGGCCAAATACCTGCCATACGTGTGACACACTCTTTATTTGTCATATAAGCGACCAATTCAGCTGCTAAAACTGCATTTTTACCTTTTGCAGCTGCGGCTATCGCTGCTTGACCAAGTATGGGAGAGGGGCCTTTAGGACCTTCAGGCATCGGAGCAATTCCCCATTTCCATGACACATCGGCTAGTTTTGAAATACGGGATATTTGTGCAACTGTCATAGCGGCATTACCGGAAAAGAAGTCGCTTTGGTTGCCCGGAGGAACAACGGAACCGTCTTTAAATAGCATATCGTGGAAAAAGCGTACAGCAGCGATTGATTCGGGTGAATCGATTGTAACCTCTCGTTTTTCATTCCATGCATCTCCACCGTAAGAGCGAATGATAGGTAAAAGGTTATGTAACACTCTTGCATCAAAGCCTTGTCCGTCAACGGTTTGAAATCCCCATATATCGGTTGCTTTTTTTATAGCTGCTGCTGATTTTCTAAAGTTATCCCAATTCCATTGCCCCTTTGCAGCAAGTGCCGCCGGTGTAGGAATCTTTGCGGCTTTGAATAAATCTTCATTATAGAGTAAAAAAAACGGTGAACTGGAAAAAGGAACGGCATAAATACTGTTATTTTTAGTCCATAATTCCAATAATTTGGGAGAAAAATCGGATACATTGTATGCTTCTAACTGTTTATTAAGCGGCATAAGAACTTTTGATTCTATAAAAGTCGGAGCTGACGTTTCCAAAATCCAAAAAATATCGGGTGGTGTTGCATCTTGTAATTGCAGTGCCAGTTTCGTTGTATATTCAGCAAAGGGCACCGTTTCAAATACGGGTTCAATGCGGATCCCTTTTTGCATCGCAAATTCTTGTATAAAAGAATTTAACAAGTCAATTTGCTTTTGATTGCTTGTCCACGTAATGATTTTCATACTTACTGACTTTATCGATTCCGCTTTATCATTGCGGCCGGAAGCAAAAAGTATGCCGACGGCTCCCTGTAAAAGAATACACAGTACAATACACAGTTTTCTCATTTTTCACTCCTTTGTTTTAGTCACAGTGATTAAACGTTTAATCACTGTGACTAAATTATCGCACGCTTTAGGGGAATTGTCAAGGATTTTTTTAGACCGAACAATACTTTGAGGAACAACAACCCCTCTTGTCCCGTTCTCATATCCGTGCTAGTATAATGCATTATGGCCAATCAACATGATATTGAAAAAATACGCAGTGCGCAGGCGATACTGAATGAGTTGTTTCCCCTTCTAGACAAGGCGGAAAAACAATTTAAAAGTGCGCGCAACTGGGGCTTTGTCGATGTTTTCGGCGGCGGTTTGATTGTCGATATGATAAAACACTTTAAACTCGGTTCGGTTTCCGAAACGATGAACCGCATTCAAACCTTATTGGAACATCTGCAAAACATTATAAAAGAGATTTCCATCCCGACCGATTACCGTATGAATACGGGAACCTTTTCTGTTATTGCCGATATTGCTTTTGACGGTATTTTTACCGATGTGTATATGCAGTCAAAAATTATATCGAGCTTAAATCAAGTACGTGAACTGCGCACAAAGCTTGAACAGGTACAAAGTCTTTTACAAAAATTTCAGGGTGATAATGTAAAGACTTAATCTTAATCCGGTAAGCCCGCCGTAAGACGATAGATTATATAAATCCGCCCGTCTTAGGGTAGGCCGAATACCCGATAATTTTCCCTGTGCGAAACGAGAGCTTTAATCGGAGGCGGCAATCCGATTTTTTCTGCTTTTTATGCCGAATACAATAATTGAAGCTGCCGCAATCAGTAAAAAAGCCAAACTTATGGGGCGCGTAATAAAAATCATCAAAGAACCGTCGGATAAAATCAAAGCCCGTCTGAAATTTGCTTCGGCAAGCGGTCCGAGCACAATGCCCAATAAAATCGGTACCAACTGGAAATCCATACGCCGTAAAAAATAGGATATTATTCCGAAGATGATAATAATGTACATATCGTAAATGCTGTTGTTTGTCGAGTAAGAACCCGCTAAACAAAAAGTCAATACGATACATGCAAGTACTTCATACGGAATACGTGTTATATGAGCATAGAATTTAATAAAAACGTTTCCGGCAATATACATAAAAATATTTACTACAATCAGCCCCAGCATAATGGCATAGAGAATATCTCCCTGATCCCTAAAGAGTCTCGGGCCCGGAATCATACCGTGTACCATAAAGGCACCCATTAAGATAGCCGTTGCACCGTCGCCGGGAACTCCCAATGTAAGCATGGGAATCATGGTTGCTCCGCATGCACCGTTATTTGCGGATTCGGATACGGCAACTCCTTCTATTTCTCCGGTCCCGAAGGTTTCGGGATGCTTTGAACTTTGTTTCACTTGATTATATGCAATAAAGGCCGCCAAACCGCCTCCGGTTCCGGGAGTTGCCCCTATAATCACACCGATTAAAGAACCGATGGAAATAGGCTTGCGGCAGCGGCGGTATTCTTCTTTTGTTATTTTACATTTTGTAACGCTCTTTGCGGAAACGGTTTTATGATCCGTTTTCGGATTGTATTGGGACTTCATCAGAATTTCGGAAATAGCGAAAAGACCGATGAGGGCTATAATCAAATCGACACCGCGCAACAGGTTGATATTATCGAAGGTAAAGCGCGGCGTTCCGCTGATGTTGTCCATACCGATTGTCGATACAAAGATACCGATAGATGCACCTATAAGACCTTTGAAAATACTTTTATTCGATACGCCCGCGATAACCGATAAGCCGAAAATCGATAAGGCGAGATATTCCGCGGGTCCGAACAATAGGGTTACTTTGGCGATTTGCGGTGCTGCAAACAAAAGTACCAAGGCGCTTATGAGGCCTCCTATTGTAGAAGCATAGAGCGCCATAGACAAGGCCTTATAGGCTTCGCCTTTTTGGGTCATGGGATAACCGTCAAATAAGGTTGCCGCATTCGCGGATGTTCCCGGTGTGTTTATTAAAATAGCGGTTATTGAGCCGCCGTATGTTCCTCCGCAATAAATAGCCAAAAGCATCAAAATCGCCATGACCGGTTCCATTCCGTAAGTAAGCGGAATACAGAGAATAATTCCCAAATCCGATGTTAAACCGGGAATGGCACCCACTATAATGCCTAGAATAAGTCCTACAAGAATTATTACTAAATTTTGCCATGCAAATAAAAGATGCAGTCCGTCCAATAAAATCGACACTTAAAACCTCCTTTTGTCTTACGGTAATGAAACATGCAGCATAACGGAAAAAACAAAATCAACTATAAAAACGGTAACAGCTGCAATGCCGTAATAATACCATTTGCGGGCACCGTAAAAAATCAATATTGCAATCGTTAAAAGCAGTGTGGAAATAAGAAAGCCGATTTTTCCGATAAGAAAAGCATAGATGAGTAAAAGTGCAATAAAAAGAAAAGAGCGCAATTCTTTTTTTACTTTTTCCGATTTTAGAAATTCGGTGTTTATACGTACCTCTTTTTTAGGCATACCGAACAGCCCTTGAAAAAATAAAGCAAGTGAAAATAAAAAAAGTCCTCCGACAGCGATAGCCGGTACCGTTTTTGCCGTTATAGCCGTTTTTTCGAGGGTCGGAATTTGCGAAGGAATTAAAAACCATGCCGCCGCGGAAATAATCATAAATACCGTTCCCGCAATGATTTCATTATTGTATTTTATTTTCATATTGCCCCCTTAATAGGATAGGGCGGGTTCGGATTTTTACAATCCGAACCCGCCTCTGTCTTTTTATTTTTTTACCAAATCTATATAATCTTTCATAGCAAGGGTTTGATCATCGATATT
Source organism: Treponema sp. HNW (assembly GCF_050320395.1). Lineage (GTDB taxonomy): Bacteria > Spirochaetota > Spirochaetia > Treponematales > Treponemataceae > Treponema_C. Next base: position 1,971,703 of record NZ_CP144459.1, on the reverse strand, counting down.
TTTCAAAATATCTTTTTCGCCTGCACCCCATGCTTCCATTCCCATACCTTTCATGAATTTTTGAAATTCGGGATCCGCATATACTTTTTTGATGAAATCGGTAAGAACTTTCTTTTTATTTTCGTCAACCGAGGAGCGCACTGCAAAATAATCCATACCGACAAATTCCGCATCTATGCCCTGTTCTTTAAAAGAGGGGATACGGCCGATTCCTTCAACTTCAATACCTTCAGGGATAAATGTACCCAAGCATACGAATTGTCCGTTCTTTACATAGTCGCGGTAAACGGGCGGAGAACCGATGGCAACGTCCACATGGCCGCCGGCCAAAGCATTAATCGCATCCTGTCCGCCGTTATAGGGAACGGCTTCGGCCGGAATACCGAGTTTTTTAAATAAAACGGAAATCATAGTATAACTGTCATTTCCCGGGCCGCCCGTTGTTGCATATTTGATTGTTTTGCCGGCTTTTTTAAGTCCTTCCAGAGTAGAGATACCGCTTTTGGAAGGATTGGTTAAAACGACGAATTCAACCACACGCATACCGATAAGAGGAGTAATATCTGAAATAGTATAGCTTACTTTTTGGAATGCCGGAGTTAAAGAAAACAGGGGACCGTTTGCAACAACCATTGTGTAACCGTCATCTTTTGCCATCAATGCCGCCGTCATTGCAATCGTTCCGGCTCCGCCGGTTTTGTTTTCAACGATGACCGGAACACCGAGGTATTTTTCACCGTAAGAAGCCACTTGCCGGGCAATCGTGTCGGGGCCTCCTCCCAGGCTCCAAGGCATAATAATCGTTACCTGCTTGGTAGGAAAGGCATCGCTTTTTTGTTCGGAATTTCCCATTGCAAATGATACTGTGCACAATGCGGCCATGAGCATAATGCATACCGATGTTTTAAATTTGTTTTTCATAAAAACCTCCTTACTGAAAAACGTATATGTAAAACTACATATTACACATCAACAAATTCGGGGGAAGAGCCGTTTTCCCCAAAAGATATACGAATAGCCTGAAACGGTTTTTCCCGTGAAAAATACGGTTCATAATTTATCCCGTCACTGAATAAAAAGACGGGCTGTTTATTCGGCGCATATAATTCCGTCAACATTTTATACACTGCCGGATCGGCGCTGTTATGCCGCCTGTCGGAAGATGCCGTTGTTAATATGTAGTCGGGATTCATCATTGCCATAATTTTTTCATCTACCGCATCTTTTTGCCCGTGATGGGGTAATTTGAGAACGGTTACATTTTTAAGTAAAGGAAAAATTGATCTGTCCCAATTTGCAGGACAGTTATCCGCACATAATAACAGATGAATGTCTTTGTTCGAAATTTTCAGCAATAAACTTGCGGCATTCGATATCCTATCCAAATAGGGGAACCATTTGCTTTGCTGTTCTTCCGGCGGGGCGGAGAAAAAATTCCGTAAGCCTTCAATAAAAGCGTTTTTATCTTTTTCTGCCGGGCCTAAAACCCGTATTTGTAAATTGCCGGCAGGGATATTCATGCCGGCACTTATTTCTTCTACGGGAATTCCCCGGCTTTCGCATAATTGCATAATATCCGTAAATCGGTATAGTGCCTGCGCAAAAAGTGTGACGTTTTCCGGAGCATTTTCATGTGCAGGCGGAATGATTCGATTTTTAAAAAGTTTCGGAGCGTAGGGGATGAGGACTTTTTTGACCGGAATTCGGTTACATACGGCTGCCAAGCCGGCTGCATGGTCTTCGTGTATGTGGGTTATAATCAGGGTATCTATATGTTTGATACCGGCTTTTATCAGGTAGTCGGCCGAACGTATACGGCATGACGAATCCGTAAATTCGGAATCAAGTGCGCTGCCTCCGTCGACGAGTATGACGGAATCTTCACATTCCAATAAAAAAGAATCACCGTATCCTACATTTATACATGTAAATCTCATTTTTTCCTCTAAAATCCTTTCCGATTCAATTTTTTAGGCTGTTTGCCGGATAATCAATTCCGTTTTTGTCTCAATGACTCGGCTGAAATGCCCGGCACCCTTTATCAGGTCGAATAAATACGATGCGGCGAGTTTTCCCATAGCCTGCATATCGATTTTTACTGTCGTCAATTCCGGTTCAATAATGCGGCTGATTTCACTGTCGTCAAATCCTATAATTGCAGCATCATCAGGAATACGCAGGCCCTTTCTCAGGCATGCTTTTACGGCGCCGATCGCAATCGTATCATTGGTGCAAAAAAATGCTTGCGGGGGCTTGGCCGATGACAACATTGCCGTTGCACAATCAAAGGCGTGCTGTACTGTCGGTTCAATATCCGCAATAATCGATACATCAATAGGAATCTTGTTTTGCCTTAAAACGTCTTCGTAACCTTTACGGCGCGATTTGTAAATATGCGGTGAAAATCGGCCTGCAAGAAGGGCGATTTTTTGTCGTCCGGTTTTTATTAAATACTCAACGGCACTGACCGCCCCTTCATAGTGGGCTGCCGTAATACAGTGTAATCCTTCCATGTCGACAATATTGTTTAAGATAACGACGGGAATATTTTGCTTACGGAAGCTCCGTATCGTTGCCGTATCCGTTTGCCCTGCGATAATGGCTCCGTCAAGATGTTTTTTCATATAGATTTCGCCGCTGGGCAAACGCAAATCCTTATCCGATGATATAAAAACGCTGTAACCGTTTTCAGTAGCGGTTTCCAATACCGAATCGAATACTTGAGAATAAAAAGGGTTCAATATAACCGGATATTGTTTTTCATATATAATAAAGCCGATATTATCCGTCCGTTGACGGGCCATCGCACGGGCTATCGCATTCGGAGTATAATTTAAGCTTTTTGCCGCATCATATACGGCTTTTTTTGTTTTTTCGCATACCATTTCAGGATTTGCAAATGCCCGCGATACGGTTGCTTTGGAATAACCGCATTTTTGGGCAACGTCTAAGATTGTAGAATTAATAATATCGTCCTTTTATGAAACCGTTCTCATTTTAGTATAAGTCCTTTTTTTGAACTTGTCAAATAATATTTTCACCTAATGCGGTTTTTGTCGGCAGTTTTCTTTTTTTACGATTTTAGTTGACGATTTTCTCTTTTTAAGGTTATATTATAGTTATCTAACACTTGAAAATATCCCGACGGATATTTTTACGGAGGTAATTAATTGAGTAACATAACAAAGCGTTTAGCCGTTCACACGGCGGATTTTGCGGTATTATATGTAAAACTGCACAATTATCACTGGCATGTAAAAGGCTTGGAGTTTAAGCCCATTCACGAGCTTACGGAAAGCTATTACGAAAAGATGACGGAAGCCTACGATGCCGTTGCCGAAAGACTTTTGCAGCTCGGAGAAAAAGCTCCTTCAACAATGAAGGGCTATCTTGAAGTATCCGGAATAAAAGAAGAAGCTGCACGGACTTTTACGCCTGCCGAAGTAATTAAAATGGTTCTTGCCGATTTTGAATACTTGGCAAAAGAACTGCAAACCACGAGAATTGAAGCTGCCGACAGCAACGATTCAACAACCGACGCTATTTTAGCCGGTCTTATAGAGCATCTGGAAAAAGAAATCTGGATGTTAAAATCTTCTCAAAACTGAAAGATGAGGGCTGTCAAAAAAGGAAATGCCTTTAGGACAGCCCTGTTTTTTTAAGGCGGGAGTGCGCGTTTTAAGTCCTCCCGCTTTTTTATCCTCTTTATTTTTTACCTGTAGTATCTTTCGCCAGTTCGCTGATTGACGTAACGATTCCCGCCAAATTCTGAATATCCGAAGGAATGATTATCTTGGTTGCCTGACCGTTTGCCGCTTTTTCAAGCGCTTCAAGGCTTCGAAGGCGTATAACCGCTTCGTCTGCGGCAACGCTTTTAATCATTGCAAGACCGTCTGCCGTCGCCTTTTGCACTTCCAAAATAGCCTGCGCTTCGCCCTCGGCTTTTTTAATGGCCGCTTCTTTTGCCGCCTCGGCTTCCAAAATCAGTGAAGCTTTTTTTCCTTCAGCGACCAAAATAGCCGACTGCTTTTGCCCTTCGGCAATCAATATGGATTCGCGGCGTTCGCGCTCGGCGCGCATTTGTTTTTCCATCGCTTCCTGAATGGAATCCGGCGGTATAATGTTTTTTACTTCGACACGGTTTACCTTAATGCCCCAAGGGTCGGTCGCTTCGTCCAAAATGCTTCTCATGCGCGTATTGATAACATCGCGGCTGGTAAGGGTTCCGTCCAATTCAAGTTCGCCGATAATATTGCGCAATGTGGTGGCCGAAAGATTTTCTATCGCGTTCATCGGATTTTCAACCCCGTAAGTGTACAGCTTGGGGTCGGTTATTTGAAAGTAAATAACCGTGTCAATCATCATCGTAACGTTGTCTTTTGTAATAACCGGCTGGGGCTTAAAATCGAGCACCCGCTCTTTAAGCGAAACCCTGTTTGCAATGCGGTCGATAAAGGGGATTTTTACGTGGATACCCACCTGCCAGGTTGCGATGTAAGCGCCCAGTCGCTCGACGATAAAAGCTTTTGACTGCGGAACGATTCTGATGTTCGGAATGATGACAATCACAATCAATAAAATAACCGCAAACAATACATATACAGACATAATTCCTCCTGAATTAATAAATTAAGAATTTGTGTAATTACAACAATACATCACAGCGATTTGACGATACAGGTAACGCCTTCTATTTTTTCAATAATGCATTTGTTTCCCGCCGCAAGAAGCGTACCGTCGGCGGTTTTGGCAGTCCATACCTTACCTTCGATTTTTATTTCGCCTTTTTCAAACTCGCCTATGTCTTTTAGCACAAGCGCTTTTTGCCCGATAAGACTGTCGGCGTTTGTTTTTATTTTTCGTGCTTCCAGCTTTTTTTTGACAAAGGGACGGGTTAAAATCAAGAGAGTGCAGGCAATGATTAAAAATAAAAATACTTGAAGTACCGGCGGTATCGGTAACAGCGACACAAAAACCGTAATAAGGGCGGCGAGGGCAAACCATATGGTTGTAAGCTGCATGGTCAAAGCTTCGGCCGCAAAACAAATGACCGCAACGGCAATCCACACCCAGGGAAGGCTTGCGGTAAGTATTTCTCTCATAAGCAGACTATACCGCATTTTTTGTTTTTATGCTATAGTGAGATTATGGACTCTTTGTCGGTAATGGGCGGGTTTGAGCAATGGCTTGAACAATATATGAACTTTGAAAAAAATCCCAAAAAAGATGCGCTGTGGCTTGATACGATGAAATTTTTATGTGCCGAGTTTAAAAATCCGCAAAAAGCATATAAGTCTATTCACGTAGCGGGTTCAAAGGGTAAGGGCTCGGTTTCCGTTTTATGCGCTTCGGTTTTGGAGGAGGCGGGCTTTAATACGGGATTGTATACATCTCCCCATGTATCCGATGTCCGCGAACGGATCCGAAGAGCTTCGGGCTTTTTAAGCGAAACCGAATATGAAACGGCTTTGAAAAACTTTATTCCCGCTGCCGACCTTTTAACGGCAAAAAAACTTGACGACAAAAAGCCCGCTACCTGGTTTGAATTGATGACCCTGTTTTGCTTTGTGTGTTTTCGCGGCTGCGCTATGGATTGGGCGGTCTTTGAAACGGGGTTGGGAGGCCGTCTCGATGCAACAAACGTGCTTGTCCCCGAAATATGCGCTTTGACATCCGTCGAACTTGAGCATACCGAGTATTTGGGCAATACCCTTGAGATGATTGCGGCGGAAAAAGCCGGTATTATCAAGCCGGGTATTCCCGTCTGCTGTACTCGCCAAAAGCCTGAAGTAAAAAACGTATTTAAAAATACCGCAAAAAAAACGGGCTCTCCCGTTTATTTTCTTGATGAGGTGCTTGAATCTCTCGAATATCATGCGGTACTGCCAAGCGTCGAAGCTGCGAACAGCGCGGTTGTGCAGCAGGTGAGCCTTGCTTTCAAAAAGCCCGCCTCGGCAAATCGGGCATTTTTTTTGCGCCCGCTTTCATTCAATTTAAAACTTGCAGGCGAGTTTCAAGCGGAAAATGCGGCGTTGGCCGCCCTCGTTTTAAAAACCGTTCTTCCCGATTTGGATGAGGAAGTGATAGAAACGGGTTTTGAAAAAGCCTTTCTTCCCGCCCGTTTTGAAATAACCTCTTTTCGGGGTAAAAGGGGCGGCGGTACCGTCGTCATCGACGGCTGTCATACCCCGAACAGTTTAACGGGTACTTTAAAAAGTTTTTATTCGCGTTTCGGAAGCGGCTGCCACCTTTTATTTGCCTGTGCGGCGGATAAAGATGTGGAAACGCTTGCCCGTATTATCCGCTCATCGGCCTGCGAGTTCAGCCGCATAACGCTGACCGTTCCCGGCGCGGTAAAGGCTTCCGATTACGAAAAAACACGCAAAAGTTTTGAATCTGTTTTCGGCTCGGCCGGTATACAAGGGGGCGGCATTTTCAGTTCTCCGATTTTACACGGTTCTCCCGATTACAAAGCCGAAATACACAGTGCCTTTGAATGCGCCGAAAGCGAAAACAAGGTGCTGCTTGCTGCAGGCTCGTTTTACCTTGCGGCCGAAGTTAAAAACTGTTTACAAAGTTTCGGCTGATTCAGGAAGCGGCATATCTTCGAGTGTATAAAGGAGCCTCTCGCCGCTTACCGGGTGGTTGAATTGCAGCGCCGAAGCGAAAAACAAAAGCCGTGCATCCGTCTTGCCCGCATAGGAGGGATTGTATAAAACGTCTCCTATGACCGGTAAACCTATCGAAGCAAGGTGGGCGCGTACCTGGTGGCGAAAGCCGCGGTTTATGCGGCACAGGACGCGGGCTTTTTTTTCATCACCGCGCGGCATATTGACCGACAGGACTTCGGTGCGGTATAGGGTTTGCCCTGCCTTTTTTCTATCGAATTTTCCCGCATTTTCAAAAACCGGTTTTACCTTTTTGCGGCCTTCGCCGTAGGGACGGAAACGGCTTTCGATATAAAGGGGTAGCGGTTGTGCAGACGAAAAAGATGAGGCCGCGCAGTATGCGTCGCAGTATGCGAAATAGTATTTTATAAAGTTTCCGTTTTTTTGCTGTTTTTCAAAATTCTCAAAAGCGTTTTGTGTTAGGGCGGCAAGCAAAAGGCCCCGCGTTGCCGTATCCAATCGGTGGACAAGACCGCCTTCTATGCGCTTTTTTCCGTAAAATCCCGCCGCCGAAGGGAACAGTTCAACTATTTGCGAAAGCGCATTGTGTGTATCCCCTTCTTTAATCGGGGCCGAAGGAAGACCTGCGGGTTTATCGACAATGATAAAATCGGCATCGGATGCCATGACCGATATCCGTAAATCGGGTTTCAAATCAGTCATACAAAACCTTTTCGGTATTTTCCGGAAGGACGGTTGCTTCAAATTCGGTGTGCAGCGTTTTTAAAACCTTTTTAAAACGCAGAGGAACGGGAGCTTTGAATGTTTGTAAATCCCGCTTACCCGTTTTTAAAGCGCCGCTATTTTCTTCGGTTTTGATGTACGGAAGACGGATTCCGAGACGGCGTGCATGGAGCATTAAAGATGCATCGGTAAAGAGGGCATCTTTTTTTCCGTAGAGGGGGTCTCCGAGTACGGGGCAGCCCAAATGCTTCATGTGTACGCGGATTTGATGGGTCCGTCCCGTTTTGATTTGTATACGCATAAGCGAATAGGGCCCGTAAATACCGATACAGCGGTAGACCGTATAAGCGGATTTTCCCGTTTCCGGATTTTTACTTACGGCAAATTTTTTGCGGTTTGAAGGGGAACGTGCAATGTGATTTTTAATTTCTCCGTACAAAGAAGGAGGGTGTCCCTGAACGATTGCAATGTATTCTTTTTTTACGCGCCGTTTTTTAAATTCGGTTTGTAAAAATACTTCGGCTTCCCGGTTTTTTGCGGCAATTAAAACCCCCGAAGTATCCTTATCAAGGCGGTGTACGATTCCCGTCCTAAAAGCCGCTTCCCCAAGTTTTTCTGCGGAACCCCAATGATAGAGCAGGGCGTTTACCAAGGTCGCGCTGCGGTTTCCCGCCCCCGGATGAGTAACCATACCCTGTGCCTTATTGACTACGGTAACATCTTCGTTTTCAAATAAAATATCCAAGGGGATGTTTTGCGGTTCTATAAATTCCGGCAGAGGGTCTTCCCATTCGATAAAAACCTCTTCGCCGCCCTTGAGACGAAGTGAAAGTTTTGCGGCTTTGCCGTTTACGCTGATAAGGCGTAAGCCCGTTTTTAAACGCGAACGGCTGATGTTTTGGACGGTGCTTGCATATATATCGAGGCGAAGGGGGCAGAGACTGATGTCGGCGGTAAACCGTATTGAAGGCATTATTCGGTACTTCCGTTTTGATTTTTTGGGATTTGATTTTCGTTGACGGCTTCCCGTATGCGGATAACCGTCCCCTGTTCTTCACGTATTTTTTCCAAAGCCTTTTTTTTACGGCTTTGTTTTACCTGCATCACGATAAAGTCCGTAAGACCGACGGCAAGGCTGATTCCGGCCGCCGTTGCGATAATGCCTATCTGCTCATTCGTGCTCAATTTTGCTTCCGCAGAAGAAAGAGGAAAGGGATTGGGAATATAAGCCGGCTTAAAGTCGTTTGCACCGTAACGGTAGAGCGAATATACGAGGGTTGTGCCGAGGGTTGTAAAGGGGAGGGAACCCAGGGTAACTATTTCCGCCCGGCGCAAGTCCTTCGCCCACGAGGGAAGTTCTTTTCCCTTTTCGTATCCTTCAATTTGAAGGGCTTCGTTTTCCGAAGCAAAAACCGGGGAGAACATAAAAACCGCTATGCACAGGATAGCTGCCGTTTTTTTCATAAGGCATTCTCCGAAGCGGCATTTTGAAAAAGGCGGCTGCCGATACGCACCAGGGTCGAACCTTCTTCAACTGCGGTTTCAAAATCGCCCGACATACCCATCGAAAGCTCGCTCAATACAAAAGCCGAAAACCGTTTTTGCATTGCTTCCGCAGTTTTCCGCAAAGAAATAAAAGCGTTTCGCACCGCTTGCGTTTCCGCCTTATCGCTCGGATTATGTATGAGCGGTGCCATAGTCATAAAGCCGCATACTGAAAGTTTTTTTTCTTCGGCATATTCCAAGGCGCGGACTATATCGTCGCTATTCATAAAACCTGCCTTTGATTCTTCTCCCGTGTGTACTTCCAAAAGCAGTCTAAGCGGCCTCTTTACCCGAGGACTTATTTCCCCTTCGGCGGCCGAGCGTTTGGCTATTTCTTCGAGCAATTCGATTCGGTCTACCGAATGTATACAGCTTACAAGGGGTAAAATCGATTTTACCTTATTGCGCTGGAGACTTCCTATCATGTGCAACGACGCATCCGGAAGATTTATGTCCGTGTTCCCGAATTTTTCAAGAGCCTCTTGAACACGGTTTTCGCCGAAGAGGCGGATTCCGGCCCTATAGGCAGCTTCGATTTCTTCCGTAGAACGGAACTTGGTTACGGCCATTAATTTTATATCGGATGCATTCCTTGCACTTCGCTCGGCCGCTTTTTCTATGCATTCCCGTATACAGTCCGTATTTGCTTGAATGTTTTTTTGAAGATTATTCATTATATGTTTCCTCCGTTTCGGACTGCGCTTTTTTGCATTATCTTGCAGGATGCGTCCGCAAGTAAACATATTTTTTCTATAGGTAAGTCTTCGGCACGGCTTTTGGGGTCGATACCTGCTGTGCTGAGGACGGCTTGTGCAGTTTCGGCACTTCCGTAGAGGGCGGTTAAATTATTTTTAACGGTTTTGCGCCGCGAGGAAAATAAGTTCCGCTGCAATTTTAAAAATTCGGCAGGGCTTTTACATGCGGGAAAATCCGCCTTTTTCGTAAAAACAACCGCTTGAGAATCGACATTCGGCCGCGGCCAAAAACTTCCGCCGGCCAAATCCATAAGCGGCTGTATATCATAGGCCCAGGAACACAAAACCGAAAAAGACGAATAATCCGCCGAACCGCATTTTGCCGCCATGCGCCGTGCGACTTCTTTTTGCACGGTAAAAACGCAGCGTTCAAAGCGGACGGTTTCACAAACCGTGTCGGCGATGATTTTTGCGGCGATATTATAGGGGAGATTTCCGCATAAGCGGTCGGGAGGTCCTGAAAGCCTGTATTCTTCCTTCCATGTTTTTAATACATCTCCTGCAACGATTTTAAGCCGGCCCTTTTGTATTTCGTCGGAGAAAATCTCTTCGAGAAGAAGGATAAAACCGCGGTCTATTTCAAAAACGGTCAGTATCGCGCCCTGTTTTAAAAGTTCGGCCGTAAGGGCTCCCAAACCGGGACCTATTTCCCATACCTTCATGCCCTCGCTTACGGCCGTTCCTTCGGCAATTTTGGCGCGCGCACGCGGATTTACGAGAAAATTTTGCCCGAACTTTTTTTGCATAGCCATACCCCGGCTGTCCAAATAGTTTTTTAAAAAAGAGGGCGAATCATAATCCGGTAAGTGCACTCAAAACTCCTTCAAAGGGATCTGTCTAAAACACAATCGGCGGAAAACGGCCGAAAAAAAGTACCGTGTATTTTAAAACACTGTACAGTAATTGCATTATAACACCAAAGGGCCCTGTAAGAAAAGGCATTATAAAACAAAGGCTTACGCATATAAAGCCTGCGATAAAAAAAACGGATGCAAGGGGCGTTACGACAACCGAAGCGATAATTCCGGCCACAGTTATGCGGCCGAATAAGAGGGCACAAAGGGGAGCGGTAAAAATCCATGCTCCGATTGAAGAAGCTGTCGAAGATACGACCAACGGAGGTAAAATTCTGTGCAAAAAAGGACTGATGAGGGGTGTCAAAATCAAAATACCGGCAACCGCCGCATAGGAAAGCATAAAGGCCGGATTGTAAATATCGGTGTGTAAAAATGCCGCTTGGATAATAAAGGCGGCGCATAAACAATCGAGGGCCGCACTTTTATAGGTATGGACGGATAAAAGCCGGGTTAAAAACATAATCATCACGCACAAAAAAGCTCTTATGAGCGAAGGGGTGGCTCCCGCAAACCAGATAAAAACACACATGAGGATAAGCGATAAAAGAGCGCTCAGCTTTTTCCCCGCAAAAACTGCGGCCAAAGAGGATGCGGAAATAAAAAGAGACAAATGCATCCCCGATAAGGCTAAAATATGGGCCAGTCCCGCATCATTAAAAGCTTCGGCAAGGGCCGCATCCGTATATTCACGTGCGCCGGACATAAGGGCAAGGACCAAGCCTCCCGCTTCTCCCCATGCGTAAAGCATACGTTTCAGGTACAGGCGAAACAGCGCTCGGGTACGCGAAACGGGGCTTTTCCATCCCAAAAAGGCAGTGTCTTTTGCGATAAAAACAGGTATATCGGAGCGGGGAAGACGGTGTTGGGTACCCGTACTGTCTATTTCTCCTTCGTTTGAAAAGGCCGACTCCGACTTACCGAGGCTGTGTCCGGTACATAAGAGGCGCGCGCCTTCTTCGGCCGGGACGGCATTTTCGGCAAGCGAAAAAAGTTTTCCCGGATACAGAGCTTCAACCGTTTCGGCCGGTATAAGCAGTTTTACCCGCCCTGAGGCTTCAGCCTTTCCCGCGGCCGACTGAACCGTTTCAACATTAAACAGCATTGCGTAAAAGCGGCCCCTTGCGGTTTTTACGGGATTCGAAGCTATGATGCCTTCGGCCGAAGTGATTTCACGTACATCGAGAACTGAGCGGAATACAAAGGGATCGGCTTTTTTTATAATACCCGCATATAAAAGTACGGCGAGAATAAGGGCCGAAACCTTAAGCGGATGAAGCTTTGTAAGCGAATGCCGTATAGCCGATTTTAAATCTACCACTTTAATTTACTGAGCGCATCCCGTGCCGCCGACAAAACTTCTTCAGGATAAGCTTGATAGGTTGCATAAAGCAAATCGTCGAAGGCCGTTTTATCGCCTAAAAGCTGCAGGGATTGAATGACGGCAAGGACCACCGGAGTGCTGACATCCTTGTTTTCTTCCTGAGCTTTATTCAGCTCTTTCAGATAATTAGACAAAAGCGAACCGGCTTCCGCCGAGGCAAGGCGTGTAAATGCGTACATTATTTCGATAAATTGAGTATCGGTCAAAAGCCCCTCGGCATACTCTTTTCGGGCGGCGGTAAATACCTCCCGCATAAGGGAAGGAGAGCGCGTCCATGATACCCGATATAATTCGCGCACCGCCTGCATTTTAAGCGCAATACGCTCCTTTTCAGTCTCTTCGGGACCGGGATTCTTTTTGATTGTCTGCGAGAGGGTGTTTTCCGACATTTCGGCTTTAAAAAAATCCGAGTTTTTAGGATTATTCAATACCAAATCAAGGGCACGTTTTTTCTCTTTGATTGTTCCGCTTGCAATAACGGCACGTATCTGCTTATCGTAAATGCCTGCAAAACTGTCCAAAGAGCGTTCGGCAGTGTTTGAAATATCGGTATCGGAAGCAAGAAAACAGGAAAACAGCACCGGAAACGAAGAGGCATTTTTAAATTTTCCCAATACTTCAATGGCCGTTTTAAGTATCCCGCTATCGGATGCGGAAGGAGAACCCTCCTTTGTGTAGGATGCCAGCCGTTGTTCGGTATAGGTATTTATAAGCTGAACTATGGATGCCGAGGTATGAAAAACCGATGCTTGAAAAGACGGAGAGTCGGCGGCTCCGATTAAATTTTCCAATATATCTTTTTGCAGGGCCGTATGTTCCGTCATCGAAAAAATCGATTCAAGAAGAGGAAGAACATCGGGATGTGCGGAAGCCGGAATCTTTTTTACCGTTTCGCGGGCGAGAAGGATAAAGTCCTCGTCTGCAGGTAACAGAAAATGATTCATTTGTATAAAGCGAAGAGAAAAAAGGCAGAGTTCCGTAAAGCCGCTTTCCGCCGGATCCGCATTTTTAATGATGGAAGTTTTTCCGCGTATACTTTCTTTAACAAAACTTTTTTTCAAATCGGGTGTTTGGGCAAAGCACAATTGCGCCGCAATAAAAAGGCACAGAGCATGGAATATCGGTTTTAATTCTGAAACCTTACAATATCTTTGACTCATGTATGCGTTTATACTCCGTTTTTGTTTTTTTGTCATCAATCGGAACCTCTGCTTAAAGATGCCGAATCCGTTTCATCGGGCAGCGTTTTATAAACATAACCTAAGATAATATTCTTAAACCACGGTGTCGTTTCCAGACATTGAAAGTGTATGTACGATTCGTTATAGGCTTCGTCATACTCAAAAGACTTCGATATACCGTACATGATAACGGTTTTTCCTTCAAGCTGAAATTGCAGTTTTATAAGCATTTTTTGCTTAGCTTTTCCCCCGATGCGGATAAGGGCGCCTCCCTCCGAAATATCTTCCAGTACGCATTTGAGTCCGGGAGAACTTTCCGGCTTTAGCCGTGTTTCGCTTTTTTGGGCACCTAAAAAGAGGCGGGCCTGTACGCTGCATTTACATCTTACCGATGTACGCTTTTGAGATCTGAGCAGGGCTGCACTATGTGCCAATGCGAGCGCATTTCGGCCGTTATACAAGAGGCTTTCCGCAACAAGCGTATCGAACACATAAAAGGCATCGCCTTGACGATGAAAATATACACTGATTCTTTTACCGAGCCACTGTGCGCCGGAGACGGTCAATTCTCCGTTTTCCAGCGGCAGTGAAACGATGAGGCGGCTTCCGCTGTGCATTACATGGGAAGAAAACATTCCGCTTCCCTTTCGTAAAATACTGAGCTTTTGTCCCCGCGTGAGAAAACGGGTATTGCGTATACCGCGCTTATTATAGGGATCCAATTCCGCCTTGGTACGGTATGTGTACAGGCGGTGTAAAAAAGCCTGTACCGATTCGGTATTGGTTGTTTTGTGTTTTTCGCCTTCGGCTAAAAGGGCCGCAATACTTTTGCTTAACGCGCGTTTTGATGAATAAAAATAATAGGGGTTGTCGGGATGGTCTGCAAGAGCAATAGGCCATAAAAATCGCAGTTCCGAAAATAAAAAACCGCCTCTCATACCTTGGATAAAAAATCTGAGCACGGGAGAAACCGTCATCGAAACACGCAAAATAATAAGGAGAACCGCTATTGATATTAAAACGGCAAGAACAGTATACATAAAAGGCCTTATGCTATATTATCACATTTGTGAAATTTTTTCATCACATAAAAGGCCAAATTCTCGAATATTGTCTTATAATTCTTGTTTTTGTGATTCCGCCGATTTTTTCTTCGCCGCTCTCCGATGCTCAAACGGAAAGCGGCAGGTTTGCCCCTCTTTCGTTGCCGGCCTTGGTTTTTTATACGATTGCCGCAGCCTTTTTTTATCTGAGAGCGGGAAGAGCCCCCGATTTTAGAAAAAAGAACGGATTCTTTGCGATAAAAAATCTTTTTGTTCCCGCATTCGGAATGCTCCTTTGCTATTGCGCTCTGATTCTTTCGGCTTTGTTTTGGAATTATGCCGCAAAGGTTTCGGGTAACACCGAACTTCCGTCCCTTATATTTCCGCAAACCTTTGATAAACGGCTTTTATTATATGCATCGGCAATCGTTCTCGCCTCGTATGAAGAAATGCTGTTCCGTTTTTTTTTGCCCGAATGCGGTCTTGCAATTATTCACGATATTGCCCCCGAATCGGAAAAATCAAAATCAGGCTTTGTTTTAAAAGCGGCCGCGGAAACTATACCGATTGTTTTATTTGCCCTTGCTCACCGCTATTTGGGGCTTTTTGCCGTAGGCAATGCCCTGTGTGCCGCAATTATCCTGCGCCTTGCCCTGTATAAAAAGCTGCACATAGCGCTTCTCTGTGCGGTTCACGCCGCCTACAACATAACGATTTTTATCGCATTGAGCTGTATGCGCAGTTGATTTATCCCCTAATACGGAACTATCGCTATAAAGGCGCCTTTTTCCGCGCGCAGTACCACCCGCTTTTTGTGCGCAAGATAATCGGCGCGCACCCTGTTGCTTAAGCTGAACGCTTCGTTTTTCCAATCCAAATTATCAAGCGGCCATTCCAAGCCTTCGGAATATATTTTATATTCACCGTCTTTTACGGGCACGGGAAAAACCGACATATGTTCGGCACAGCGTTCGGCGGCAAACTTTAGAATCGCGCCCTTGCCGTCGGAAGCGGGACGCAGGCTGTATACGGCTTGTTCGCGGCACAGCCATATATCCGGGAAAAAGGCGCGCTCGAATTGCTTTACAATGCCGAGCAAGTGGTCTATTCTTCCGCCGTCGCCTCCGCACAGGATAATCGGCATATTGTGCCCGCCCGTCCCTTCAGCCGCCGAGCCGCTCCCATGAAGTTGTACAGAGGCCGGGACGTTTTTCCGCGTTTGCGCGCTCAAACCGGAATTACGGGACAAAAGCTCCGAACCCCGCGCTTCAAGCTCTGGACGCTTTGCAAAAGCTTTTTCGAGGGCAAGGACGGTGTCGCTTTCGGCTTTATCGCGCTCGAATATGCGGATTTTATCTTCGGGATAGGCCGATAAAAGGCTTTTATCCGTTAAACTGTCCATATCGCCGACAATCAAATCGGGTATATAACCGAATTCCCGGGCGCAGAGGAGCCCCGAATCGGCTGCAATCACAAAGCAGGGCTCGTCAAAATCGTGCATAAAACGCTCAAACACCGCCTTTTCGGGATGCAGGGCGCCGGTAAAAATTAAAAGGGGCTTCACAATCAAACCGTCCTGTAAATCAATCTTATCGCGGCACTTTTACAAAGGAGCGCAATAGGCTATACTCATTGTATGATAAAAAGCATATCTGTACCACCCGTATTACAAAAAATAAACCGCATTTTTTCGGATGCGGGCTTTGAAGCCTGGCTTGTCGGAGGGGCCGTGCGCGATATTGTGCGCGGGAAAAAGGCTTCCGACTGGGATATAGCAACCGACGCACAGCCCGAACAGGTATGCGCCCTTTTTAAGCGCGTAATTCCGACGGGTATCGAACACGGAACGGTTACCGTTATCTTTACGGGACATCACATCGAGGTTACGACATTCAGAACCGAAAAAGGCTATTCCGACGGACGGCACCCCGACGCGGTACAATATGTAAGCGGTATAGAAGAAGACTTGGCACGGCGCGACTTTACGATGAACGCAATCGCGGTCTCCTTAAAAGACGGGCACATCTTCGACCCCTTTGACGGTAAAAAAGACATTAAGTCAAAAAACATCCGCTGCGTGGGAGAGCCTTCACAGCGGTTTAACGAAGACGGCTTGCGCCCGGTACGTGCAATCCGCTTTGCTTCAACATTGAATTTTACAATTGAAGAAAAAACCCTCGGCGCAATTTCCGGTGCCCGCGAAAAAATTGCCGGAGTAAGCCTTGAGCGCTTCCGCGACGAGTTTATAAAAATCCTTTTATCCGAAAAGCCGTCTTACGGCTTATCCCTGCTTGAACAAACGGGCATTTTAAGCATCTTTATACCCGAACTTGCATCCTGCCGCGGCGTAAATCAGGCTGACGGGCGCGGTCATCACCGTTTCGACGTACTCGACCACCTTTTTTATGCCTGCGACCATGCGCTGTCGCGCTCTCAAAAAGAAGACAACCTGCTTACGATACGGCTTGCCGCCCTTTTTCACGACATCGGAAAGCCGCCCGTTAAAAACGAGGTAACAAAAAACAATATCGACTGCATTACCTTTTATTCGCACGAAAAAGAAGGGGCGGCCCTGTGTACCCGTATTTTGGAACGCTTGCGTTTTCCGTCAAAAACCGTGCGCTATGTAAGTTTTTTAGTTTTACACCACATGTTCCATTATGAATCCTCGTGGACGGATGCCGCCGTCCGCCGTTTTATGGCGCGCATTACGCCTCCTGCCGGTTTGGGAAACCTTGAGCAGGCTTTAAGCGATTTATTCGACTTACGGATTGCCGATGCTTCCGGTATGACCAATTCGGCACCGATTTTGCATACGGGAACGTGGAGTGCCGACCTTTTGGAATTAAAGGAGCGTATAGATAAAGAATCAGCTCAAAAAAACGCCATAGGCTTAAAAGATTTGGCCCTAAGCGGCAGGGATTTAATCGAAGCGGGCATTCCTTCCGGGCGCGGCTTGGGCCTTCTTTTGGAAGAACTCTTGCAAACCGTTTTGGACGACCCCGCATGTAATACAAAGGAAAAGCTTTTGGAAATTGCGGTAAATAAAGGGGTAAAACAGGGTGAACCCTGTAGTACACTTCAGTGAATTGACAACGGGATATTGAAGCATTATCATGCGATTATGACCCTGCAAAAAAGAATATTTTATACGTTTATTCCCGTAATCGTACTGCCGGCTATTATATTTTTTATCGTTATATTACAAATCGGTATAACTCTGATAGAAAAAAGAACTCTTGCTGCAAGTGAGCTTGTAGTAAGAGAATCGGTAAAAAGAATAGATATATTATTAAATAACTATAATAAAGCTTCAATGCAAATTTACTATAACCAAAATATAATAGACTATTTATATAAAACCGGTATAAGCGGAAACATGGAAAAAAATCACGAATCGATAATTTCCGAAATCCTTGACGGAATGGTTAATTCCGATAAGTATTTAATGTCTGCGATATTGCGCTCAGACTCTTTTTTAATTATGCGCGGCACGAAGTTTCATGCTGTCGAAAATTATTTTACCGATAATCAATATAAATATATACGTATTCCCGGACGTGCTGACTGGCTTCCGACATCGGCTTTAAAAACGGATTTCGGTGTCGACGGTTTTTATTTCGGAATGATGAGGCTTATCCGTAAAAATAACCGCGAAATAGGTACCCTGCTTTTTTTTATACGTGAAGATTTTTTTGATGACATTTATGCGGGTTCAATTCCCGACAATTTAGGCAATGACTATGTTTTGGATGCAGAAGGTATAGTTATATCGGCACACGATAAGTCCAAAATAGGGACTCGGATTACTGATTTCGGATTTGACAATATTCTTAGCGGTAAGGCGGGAAGTTTCGGTTATATACCGATTAAAAATGATCAAAAAAGATCTTATTTTATTTTTGCCCGGTCAAAAGAAACAGGCTGGTATTTTATAAGAGAATTGGAAGAAAAAAATGTTCTTGATACAATATTAAAATTGCGGACGGGTTTGATTGCAGCCCTGATAATTTTCAGCTTATTGCTGATTTTTCTTTTATACTTTTTTTCAAAAGGTATCAGCCGCCCTATCAATCTCCTTGCCGAATGTGTGGATAAAATAGGAAGTAAAAACCTGGCAATACCGGAGCCTGTAAAGTATAACCGTGTGCCCGATGAAATTATTAAGCTGCATGAAAAACTCCGTGAAATGTCACTGAGAATTGAACAGCTCATAGATGAGGTTGCACAAACCGAGCGTCTTAAAACGGAGGCGGAGCTGAAAGCGCTGAGAAATCATATCAGTCCGCATTTTATCTATAATACTTTGGATACGATAAAGTGGATGGCGATTATAAATAAACAGGAGAATATTCAAAAAATGGTTGTTGCCATGGATAAGCTTATGCGTTATGCTTCCGATTATAAAAAAAATCTTATTCCCTTGGAAGAAGAACTTGATCTTATAAAAGAATATGTTCTTATTCAACAAATGAGGTATTCGGATATAAATCTTATTATTAAAATTCCTCAAAAATTTAAAAAAGTTTTGATTAATAAATTTATGATTCAAACTATCGTCGAAAATTCCATTATTCACGGATTTAAAGATTACAGAACAACGGGTACCGTTAAGATAACGGCTTCTTCCGGGAACGGCAATCTTATATTAACTATTAAAGATAACGGAAAAGGTTTTAATGTGGAATCTCTACAGGATTTTTCCCGGCCTCATACCGGACTGGCTTCCGTAGAACGCCGTTTACATTTGAATTACGGCCCGCAATTCGGTATAAAAATAAACAGTATACCTAAAAGGGGAACGACCGTAGTAATCAATCTTCCAATAGCGGTGTAAAAATATGTCAAGAACGGTAATAATTGTTGATGATGAGAAATTGGTTCTTTGCGGTATTTCGTCGTTGATAACCGAGTGTAATTCACAATATGAAATACTTGCCGCCTGTACGAACGCTCGGGAAGCGTTAAAATCCTGTATTGAAAAATCTCCGGACCTTCTTTTAACCGATATAGGAATGCCCGAGATGGATGGCTTGGAATTGATTTCAAAAGTAAAAGAAGTCAAGCCGGATATAAAAATTGCCGTTCTAAGCTGCCATGATGACTACGAACTGGTACATAAAGCTTTTTTAGCCGGGGCCTGCGATTATATTTTAAAAAAGGATATAGATAAAAACGCACTTGAAAAACTGTTTACACGAATCTTTCCCGCATCGGAACAGGATAATATTGAGCGAAAGAAAAAACCTCTTATGCCTGTTTCCGATATGTCTGCCGTCATTCCGGAGAATCCGGGAACTCTTGCAATTATCAGATTTAAATCGGAGCCTTATGATAAAAATACGGAAGTACCGTGGTATCCCGACATTCCGATGCTCTGTCAGCTTATCCATAACGATATACATATTCCGATGGAACTTTTTATAGGTGAACAAAAAGATCTGGTTTTGCTTTTATCCACAGGTATAAACCGTACATCATCGGAAAATATCGGATTGGAACTGTTAAGAAAGATCAGAGTATCCGTATCAAAGTATATCAACCGCAGGGTTTTTATTGCATATTATCCGATGTCTCCGGGGCAAAGTATCGTACAAGCATATAATCAAGCCCTACAAATAGTCGATACCTTATTCTATAAAAAGAACAGTGCCGTATTGACTGAAAAAACACAACCTGCGTATTGGGATCGGACATTAACTTTTGCAATCGATTTTGATAATTCGGAAAAAAAATGGGTTCAAACTCTTAATAGATTTTTTTATGCCGCAAGAGAAAAAAGAGTATCCTCCGAGTCGGTGAAAGCCGAAGCGATTTTTGCGGTAAAACATCTTTTGCATTGTATACGGCAAACGGGAAGAGAGGATATAAGCGAAAAAACTATTAGCGACGGGCAGTCATATTATCGCCGCATTATGACCTTTGATGATTGGGAAGAACTGCGATCATGGCTGGAGAATGTTTTGTTGCGTATTTCACATCAAATCACGCAGGGCAAGCAGGAACATAAAATTATTTTTAACATAAAAGCGTATATAAACAGTCATCTTGAAAGTGATCTGCGGCTTGTTATTATAGCCGATATGTTCGGAATAAATCCGAATTATCTTTCGACCGTATTTAAAAAAAACGTACATAAAAATTATACGGATTATGTCAATGAAAAACGTATCCGGTATGCCTTGGAGCTTATTAAGACGACGAATCTTTCCGCAAAAGAAATTGCATATAAATGCGGTTATGCAAATCCCAATTATTTTTCACGAATTTTCAGAAAAATAACAAAAACCACTATAACACAGTATCAAAAAAAAGATTGTGAGAATTGTGAACTGTAATATGAGATTTGTATGATTTTTTTCCGGCTTATATGATTATTATATATAATTCTTAATTAAATGCATCGACAAAATCGGATATACGATTATATCATAATATACGTAATTCATATTTGTTAGGAGGAAACATGAAAAAACTCGGAATTATCTTTATTTTCTCCCTGATGCTTGCACTTACTTTTAATGCATTTGCCGGGGGAAACAAAGAGACAAAGAAAACGGAACGCGTAACGCTTACTATTTGGGAACATACTCCCCAATTTGAAGCTCCGTTGAAAAAAACGCTTGAAAATTTTATGCTGAAAAATCCGAATATTAAGGTTGAGTATGAAATAAAAACACCGGACCAATATTATGCTTTGTTGGCTACCACTATTCAAGCGGGTGAAGCTCCCGATTTGTTTTGGACCAACGGTACGGCGACAACCGATTTGGCAAATCTGGTAAAGCAGGATGCGGTTATGGATTTAACGAATAAGATTGATGTCAGTGCATATACCGATATGTCTATGAAAATGACTAAAATCGGGGGAAAACAATATCTTACTCCCGGTGCCACAATCGGAACAAGGGCCGTATATTATAATAAAGACATTTTTAAAAAATACGGCTTGCAGGAGCCCAAAAACTTTGCCGATTTTGAAAAAATTCTGGAAACATTAAAGGCAAACAAGGTTGTACCCATATCATTCGGGGGTATGTTCTCATGGAGTATTCTTTTCCATTTTGAGCCTATTTTGGCTGCGATGCATCCCGACTGGCTTGATGAAGCAACGGCGGGTAAGGCAAGGGTAAACGACCCCAGAGTAAAAGCCGCATTTAACAAAATGCTTGAATGGGGAGAAAAAGGTTACTACGGTTCGGGTTATCTCGGTATTGATGAAGGCGGACAATTACTCGCTTTTTCTAAGGGTGAAGCTGCGATGACTATAACCGGTTCATGGAATGCAAATACCTTTAATAAAAACAACCCCGATTTAAAGATAGGCGCCTTCCAGCTTCCTACAAAGGACGGTAAGCGGCCGATGGTTGTAACCTATGATACCGGCTTTTGTATTTACAGTAAAACCGAACATCCTCAAGAGGCTTTAAGGTTGGCGCAGTACCTCGCTTCAAAAGAATCTCAGCAGATATGGATTAACGAGCTTAAAGCCGTTCCCGGTTTGGCAGGCATAGTAACCGATGATCCTTTGATAACGGATATTGTAAAAAACGATTTGCAGGTAAACAGTTTTTATACTATTCTCGGCGATTTTGCAAAAGAAGGAATGGCTCCGACGCAATTGTGGGAACAGGACAACGTAAAGCTTTTGTCGGGAAAATATACGGTTGATCAATTTGTCCATATGCTGGATAAGGCAATGAAATAATTCCGTGTTTGAGAAGGGGAGGGGCTGCCGTCAGTTCGGCTTATCGACGGCCCTGTCCTCTTTTCCATACGGAGCCGGTAAAAAAAGTAAATTTTAAAAATTTTTTCTTTTGTATTTTGAGGAAACACATAATGCCGTCTTTAAAGAAAAAACCTTATATCGCATTTATATTCCCCGGTTTTATCGTATACACCCTGTTTATGATTATCCCGCTTTTTGCCGCCGTTTATTACAGTTTTTTTAAATGGTCGGGGATAGGTCCGAAAACCTTTATCGGTTTGGAAAATTACCGAAATCTTTTTACCGATGCACGATTGTCGGGAATATTTTGGAATGCACTCGGAAATAACTTTACATTTGTGTTAAGCGTTTTATGTATTATTATGCCTGTTCAATTATTTATTGCATACTGGCTTGATATAAAAATAATCGGTTATAAATTTCACAGAACAATCATTTTTTTACCCTATATAATTTCTTCTACTATTGTCGGTTTTTTAACAATGCTGGTTTTCAATCCGAATATCGGTATTATTAATACCGTTTTGAAAAAACTGGGATTTGAATCACGGCTTTCGGCATGGTTCGGGGATCCTCAAAAAGCCTTTCCCCTTTTGATTGTTGTTATTGCATGGCAGGGAATTGCCGCGGGAATGTTTATTTTTTTGGCAAATTTAAAAGGCATTTCGAAAAATTTAATAGAAGCCTCTTTTATAGACGGAGCAAACCGTTTTCAGCGCTTCAGATATATTATCTTGCCGTGTCTTGAACCGGCTCTCATAAATAATATTATTCTCGGGACAATATGGGGACTTACGCAGTTTGATATTCCCTTTGTGGTAGGAGGGCCTCAAGGCGGGATCGATAATTCAATCGACTTTATGAATCTGTTTTTTTATCGCTTCAGTTTCGGAGGTTCTTATTACGGGGAAACTTCAATGGGCTTCGGCGCTACAATCAGTATCGTATTGTTTTTTATCATTTTAATTATCACCGTAATTCAATTGTATATTTTAACCCGTAAATTCAATCACAGCGATAAGAGGTAATTATGATAAGACGCGGTTACTTTGAAAAAATACGGGGTGTATTCAGTCCCGCAGGCATTATCGTTTCGATACTCTTTTTTGTTTACTGTTCAATCGCTTTGTATCTGATTCCGCTTTTAGGGATTAATTCATTTAAAACAAAGTCGGATTTGATAAACAATACCTTGGGGATTCCCCGAACGTTTACATTGGAAAATTACCGGATTATTCTTTTACAGGATAATTTTATCCGATACTTTTTTAACAGTATTTTTCTTTCAGTACTGTCTTTGGCTTCTTTATTGTTCATCGCATCCCTGTGTGCATACGGCTTGTCCCGCTATACATTTAAAGGCAGAAATTTTTTGCGTATATACTTTTTGCTGGGAATGATGTTTCCGATTCAATTAGGTATATTGCCCATATTTATAATAATCAGAAGTATGCATTTAACCAATACGTTTTGGGGTATGATACTTATATATACCGCAAATATGTCATTGGCCGTATTTATTTTTTCGAATTTTTTTCGAACATTACCCAATGCTTTGTACGAATCGGCTTTAATTGAGGGGGCAGGGGAATTTTCAATATTTATACGGATTATGGTTCCGATATCAAAACCGGTTTTTGCCACCGTCGGTATATTGAATTTCGTTACCATATGGAATGATTTTTATATGCCGCTGGTTTTTTTGACAAAAAAACATGTAAGAACGCTGCCATTGGGTATATACAGCTATATGAATAATTTTTTGGCAAACTGGCATTTGGTTTTTGCAGCCGTTACGCTTGCCCTGATACCGGTTATGATTATTTTCTTTGCATTTTCTCATTTTTTAATCAGCGGTTTGACGGCGGGAGCAATAAAGGAATGATAAAAAAAAACAGAGCACAATTTATTTGGACTAATGAAGTTTTGGAAGAAAGGGATCGAAAGGTTTGTTTTCGTAAAGTATTTTTTAAACCGGCTGGTGTAAAAGAACTTATTATAGATATATGGGCCGATTCCAGATATTTTTTATGGATTAACGGTGTTTTTGTGGAAACCGGACCGGGGCGTTGTTGGCCCGAATATCCTGAAAAAGACCGTATAAAAGTGTGTCTCAGCGAATACTCGGAAGAACTTTGTATTGCCGTTTTAATATGGAATTTCGGAACATCTACGAGCCAGTATATTCACGGAAATGCGGGTTTTTGGCTTAAATGCGTGTCGGCGGATGCTCATAGCGACTTTGTAATTAATTCCGATAAAACATGGAAGTGTCAAAAACATACGGCTTTTCAAACGCCCGTACCGAGGATAAATGTAAGTCAAACATGGGTTGAAATATATCATGAAAACCGCTTCCCTGCCGATTGGACGGCAAAAGATTTTAACGATTGCCATTGGAGCGATGCGGTGTCGGCAAGGCCGCCCGTTTCACATACGGGAATGCAGTATTGCTTGGAAGATATGCCTTTAAGAGGGATACCTTTGCTGGCAAAAAAAAGTAAAACTCCGGTGCGTCTTGTATGCGAAAAGAGAATCGGCTGCCGCGGAATCGGCATAAGAATAGATTATAAGAGTGCTTTTTATCCGCAGGACAGAACGACCGAGGATATTTTGCAAACAGGATATATAGCCTGTCTGATAGAATCTCCTGTTGAACAGGGGATAAGGATAACTTTAGCGGATAAATTGTGGCCGGAAATTGATGAGTTTATTATCCTTAACGGCAGGCAATACAGATTTAAAGCCGGAATAAAAAGCCGGGAACTCGTATTAGCAAAAGGCGAAAATCTTTTTTTGCTTGATGTATCGGGTGCACGGCAGCGTTTTTCTTCGGATATTCATTTTTTGCCGGAGACCGAAATTAAGTTTTTGCCGCCGATAAAGGGAGAATCTGCGTTATTTGCAGGTGTCGGGCCTTTTGAATTTGTCAGGATAGGCAATATTGTATGCTCCGACGGATTCACCGTCAACACCGAAGATCCCGATTTTGTTGCTGCGGGGAAATGTATAACCGGTACTGAATTGGGAAAATTCAGCGCATGGCTAAAGCCCGTTGATAACGTACTTTTTGACGGCCCGAAATTACGCAGCATGGGAGCCGAAGTTAAAAGAGTAACATGCTTAAACCGTCCGTATGGTTCGAATCTGCTTTTGAAGGCCTCCAATAAAGACGGTGATCATGAAATAATTCTGGATATGGGAGAAGAGGTTTCCGGTTTTTTACTGTTTAATATAGAAGCATGTGAAGATACTGAATTGGATTTTTATTTTTTTGAATATATTAATAAAAAGGTGCCTGAGATTCCTGATGATTTGGATACAAGTCTCAGATACCGCTGTCCGAGCGGAAATCACAGATTCAGATCTCTGCATCGCCGAGGGTTTCGCTATATGGCAATCAGGCTTCGGGGGCAAAAGCGTGTCATTATACGGGATTTGAAAATAGAAGAACGATTATATGCATTTAAATCCGAAGGAAATTTTTACTCGAATGATACGGTATTAAACTCCATTTGGCATATGTGTAAAAGAACCGTCGAATTGTGCAGTGAGGATGTACCTGCCGATTCTCCCGCCTTTGAGCAGGCTTTTTGGGTAGGCGACAGCTATGTGATGGGCCTATATTATCAATGGTTGTTCAACGAAACGGATATTATGAAGCACAGCCTTATGTTGACGGCCCGCTCGATGCACTATACATCGCTTCCGGATTGTCATCTTCCTGCAGGCCTCCATCTTTTATTGACGGCATGGGCCCAGCTTTGGATGATTACGGCTAAAGATTATTGGCTGCATACCGGTAATAAGGAATTTTTAGCGGAACTCTATCCCTGGCTTGAAAAAGCCGCCCTTGCCTTTGCCTCCCATATAGATATGCAAGGTTTATTTACCATTCATGCGTGGAATATGCTGGATTGGGCCGATATGGATACGCCCTACAGGGGAACAATTACGCATTTGAATGCTTTGCTTGTTTTATGCTTTCGCAGTCTTGCACATCTATCCTCCGTTTTGGGTTTTGAAGACAATGCAAAAAAATGGGAAGAATCGGCATTAAAACTTGCCGAAAACAGCGACAGCATATTTTGGAGCGATGAAAAAGAATGCTACATAGATTGTATCCATGATGACGGTAAACGTTCCGAAGTTATAAGTATACAGAGTAATTTGATGATGCTTTTATGCGGCTGCGTTCCGGAGTATAAAAAAGATACGATCAAGCGCTTTATTATTGCTCCTCCGAAAGAAGCCGTACGTCCCGGTTCTCCTTTTATGGCGCATTTTTACTATGATTTTCTGTTTTCCGAAGGCTTGGGAGAATTTGCCGTTAAGGGAATCCGAAAACAATGGATGCCCATGCTTACTCAGGGAACCTGCTGGGAAACATTCAAAGGTTTTTATAAAGACAGATTGACAAGAAGCTATTGTCATGCATGGTCGGCCGCTCCTTCTTATTTGTTCGGTGCATATATCCTCGGTGTCAAACCGCTTTCACCCGGCTTTAAGAAAATACTGATAGCTCCTCTACCGTCGGGATTAAAACGTGCCGAAGGCAGTATTCCCGTTCCTGCAGGTAACGTGAATGTGGAATGGAAAATAAAAAAGAATGTTTTTTATTGTACTGTAAAATTGCCGGCCTCTGTCGATTATATTTTCCGCGCACCCGAAAAATACCGTAACGCCGCAAAATTGACTGTTCACCGTTTTTAGCAGCGTGAATATAACGTTTCCGCTCAGGGGGCTGTTTATTTAAGACCGGACTCCCCCTCCTTAAAACAATTGACGGTTTTGACCGGCCTTTGTCGAGTCCCCGCGGCTTTTAGGCGTTTTTGAGTTCGCCTCGTTTTTTGTCGAGATAACCGCAGTCTTCAAGGTAGCGCCTTCGCGTGATGATGAGGGAAATCAATTCCTGATACATGTTATAGTCGACTGCAAGGGCGATGGGCAGGATAAAATATTCCGTTTCGTCGCAATAACGCTCTATAAAGGCGGGGTTTGTTACAAAGCCGAGACTTATCATATTGCTGATACGGTCGGCGCATTTGAGGATTTTCGCTTTGGGGCTTCCGTGTTCGATAATCCCGCGAAGATAGTCGCTTTTTAACTGGCCTTCTTTTTTGGTAACTTCCAAAACAAGGTCGTACACTTCCTGCGATTCGGAATCGATTTCGAGGATACGTTTGTGGTCAAAGTCGGCAACGTCTTCAATTAAATCGTGAATGACGGATGCTTTAAGAAGGACACTGTCTATGTAGCCGTAGTCGATGAGCACTCCCATCGTGTCGATTTGATGACGGAACATATTGCCTCCGTCTTGCCGGGATTTTCCGATAAGGGCTGTTGCAAGCTGCAAATAGGGGGCAAGATAAATTCCCTTTAATTGAAGCATCGCTCCGGTATTCATACGTGCGGGTTTTTCCGTTTGCATAATCCCCTTCCTTTGTAGCTCTGCGGCTGCCGCCGATTCGGGCGGCTTGCGCAGGCTTATAGACTTTCTATATATTCAATCAGCTTTTCCGTTCTGCGCACGGATGCGCTGCGTTTTTCCTTTTCGGCTTCCACCACTTCCGCAGGCGCGTGTTGAGCGAAACTTCCCGACAGCTTTGCATCATATCGTGCGATGGCGTTTTTTTCGAGTTCGAGCTCTTTTTCAAAGCGCGCTTTAAGCTGTACCTTATCGACGGCACCGCTGACCAAAATAAAGGCTTCAAAGCCCTCTCCTACGGTACCGACCGCTTCGGCCGGTTTTGATTTTACAAAGTCGATATGCTTTATGCCCGCCAAAAGCCCGATAAGATCGGTTTTTTCGGTACATACTTCGGCAGCCGTTCCCGGTGTGATAAGCAAGGCGGCGTCGAGTTTTAAGTCGGGGGCAAGACCGCATTCGATACGGAGCGAACGCATTGAGCGGATAAGGTTTTGCAGTACGGCAAAACGTTCAGCCGTCTTTTCGTTTTCGCGCGCATCGACCGGCACCGGATAGGGTGCATTTATAAGCAGACCCTTGTAAAGGCTTGAGGGCAAAATGCGGTTTTGAGATACCGGCGGCAGGGCTTGTCCTGCCCGCTTTCTGCACAAGACGATTTCTTCAAGCGGTAAAAACGAATAGATTTCTTCGGTTACAAAGGGCAGATAGGGATGCAGGAGGCGTAAACTTTCTTCGAGCACGTTCAGCAAAACGGAAACGGCGCGGTCTTTTTCTTTTTCGTCGGTGCTGCGGAACGAAAGTTTTGTGCCTTCGACATACCAATCGCAAAAGTCGTTCCAAAAATATTCGTACACCGATTGGGCACCGTCGTTATACCGATAGCCTTCCAACGCGCTGCGTGAAGCGGCTGCCGCGGCGTTTAAGCGGCCGTAAATCCATATATCCAATTCGGTTAAATCGCCGTCGTTTAAAGGAACGATGGTGCGTCCTTCCAAATTGCCCAAAATATAGCGGCTTGCGTTCCATACCTTGTTGGCAAAGCGGCTTCCCATTTTAAATGATTCTTTATCGACGAGGACGTCCTGACCCTGAGCGCACATAAATGCAAGGGTGAACTTGAGCGCGTCCGATCCGTATTCTTCGATAATATCCAAGGGATCCATGCCGTTGCCCAAGGACTTACTCATTTTTCGTCCCTGTTTGTCGCGCACAAGGCCGTGTATGTAAATGTCTTTAAAGGGAGCCTTTCCCGTAAACTCAAGGCCGGCCATTACCATGCGGCTGACCCAAAAAAAGATAATGTCGTAAGCGGTAACGAGGGCGCTTGTGGGATAAAAGGTTTTAAAGTCGGAAAGGCGGCCTGCCGCACGGCTTTCGCCTGCTTTTTCGCCTTCTTGTGCAGTTTCCGCTGCAGTTTCCGCCGTTTCCGGTGCGTTTTCCGGCCAGCCGAGGGTCGAAAAGGGCCACAGCCAACTTGAAAACCACGTATCCAGCACGTCTTCGTCCTGTTTGAGTTTTCCGTCGGCGGCCTTTGCACCGCAGTAAGGACAGGAATCGGGGTCGGTTTCCGAAACGGTCATCTTGCCGCAGTCTGCGCAGTACCAGACGGGAATGCGGTGTCCCCACCACAGCTGGCGGCTTATGCACCAGTCGCGGATATTTTCCATCCAGTGCGCATAGGTGTTTTCCCATTTTTTAGGATAAAAGACGATTTCGCCGTCCTTCCACGCTTTGAGGGCTTTTTCGGCAAGGGGCTTCATCTTTACAAACCACTGGTCGCTTAAATAGGGTTCAACGACGCTGTGGCAGCGGTAACAGTGGCCTACCGAATGGCTGATTTTTTCTTCGCCCTTGTACAAGCCCGCTTCCTGTAAGTCTTCAATGACAAGGGTGCGCGCTTTTTTACAGCTGAGCGATCGGTAGCGTTCCGGGCAGTTTTCGTTTAAAGTGCCGTCGTCGTTCAATATATTGATTGCTTCAAGATTGTGACGCTTGCCCACTTCCCAGTCGTTGGGGTCGTGTGCGGGGGTGATTTTTACCATGCCCG
Organism: Treponema sp. HNW; assembly: GCF_050320395.1. Taxonomy (GTDB): domain Bacteria; phylum Spirochaetota; class Spirochaetia; order Treponematales; family Treponemataceae; genus Treponema_C. Next base: position 1,942,382 of record NZ_CP144459.1, on the reverse strand, counting down.
TACCGAATTCCTTATCGACATAGCTGTCGGCGATAACGGGAATAAGGCGGTTTGCAAGCGGAAGCTTTACCTTCATGCCCACAATGCCCTTGTAGCGTTCATCTTCAGGGTGAACGGCAACGGCCGTATCTCCCAAAAGGGTTTCGGGGCGGGTGGTTGCAATTTCTATACGGGACGGCATTCCCGGCTTGGGGTTGTCGATTTCGTAGTAAATGTGATACATAGCCCCCGCAGTATCTTCGTGTTCCACTTCGTCGTCGGCAAGGGCGGTGGTGCATGAAGGACACCAGTTAACCAAATAATTGCCGCGGTAAATCAGGCCGCGCTCATAGAGGCTGACAAATACGTGGCGCACCGCCTTGGAAAGGCCCTCGTCCATCGTAAAGCGCTCGCGGCTCCAGTCTACCGAAGCGCCGAGTTTTTTAAGCTGTTTTGTAATGATTGCGTGATGTTCTTTTTTTACCTTCCACGTGCGCTCGATAAAGGCTTCGCGTCCGAGGTCGTGGCGCGACAAGCCTTCTTTTTTTAAGGCGCGCTCTACAACGTTTTGCGTTGCGATTCCCGCGTGGTCGGTTCCCGGAAGCCAGAGCACAGGCCGGCCGTTCATGCGCTGATAGCGGATAACAATGTCCTGCAGCGTGTTGTTCAGGGCATGCCCCATGTGAAGAATACCGGTTACATTCGGAGGCGGAATCACGACGGTAAAAGGCTTTGCATTATCAGCCGTGCCGGCACAGTCGGTATCGGAGACAGTACCGGAGGCCGTGCAGGGGCAAGCGCCTTTATCCGCGGGTTTTGCCGGCTTAAAACAGCCTTCTTTTTCCCACTGCGCGTACAATCTGTCTTCAAAATCTTTCGGATTATAGGCTTTTTCAAGCTCGATACCTTTCATCGTCCTCTCCCGGCATATTCACTAAACGCGGCCTCCTACCTGTTCGGTTTTAAAACACCCGCGCAATTATGTGATAAAATTATTCTAATATTGTAACGATTTTCGGAGAAAGTGGCAAGCACAGGGTTGAAGCGAGCGGTGGAAATAACGCCGCTCGCTTCAACATCGAGTTTGTTTCAAAACCGCACGTCCTGTGCGGTTTTGAATCCCGGTTTCGGGCGAAGCCCGAAACCGATTACTAACGGCTTTTATGCACATCCGTGTACAGGATTTGAAACAAGATGTTTTATGTGCGGCATTATGCCCGCCAAAAACATCGCGGATAATCGGTTTTTGGTTCGCACATTTGAAAATGTGCTCACATTAAAAGATAAGGTCGTATTCACCGACACATTGAGTTTATTCAGCGCAAAACTGATTACATAAAGCTTTACCGCACGCCCTGTGCGGTTTTGAACTCCAGTTTTGAGCATAGCTCAAAACTGATTACTAACGGCTTTCCTGCTCATCCGTGTGCAGGATTTGAAACAGGATGTTTTACGTGCGGTATTTTACCGTCCAAAACATCGTGGATAATCGGCTTTAGGTTCACACATTTGAAAATGTGTTCACTTGTAAAAATGGAGCTATTTCGGTGTGGTTCACTTGTAAAACAGTATAGGAGAGGTGAAGTATGACAGAGGCTAATCCCAAGCGGACGTATAAGGACTCGGTGTTTGCCGACTTATTCGGAGCGGACAAGTCGGCAAAGTCAAATTTTATCAGTTTATACAACGCGCTGCACGAAACGGAATTAACGCTTGACTGCGAGCTGCGTCATATCAGGCTGGAGCAAATCCTGTACATGAACTTTTATAACGATGTGTCTTTTCTTGTGGATAATAAAGTCATCGTACTTGCCGAGCATCAGTCCACTATAAACGAAAACATGCCGTTTCGCTTTTTGGAGTATGTAGCCCGCCTGTATGAACAAATCCAAAATCCGCGCGATAAGTATTTGCGCCGTTTGGTTAAAATTCCTACACCCGAATTCTATGTCTTTTACAACGGTGAAGAAGATTTCCCCAAACGGAAGATACTAAAACTTTCCGACGCCTTTATGACGGCCGGCTCACAGCCGAACCTTGAACTTACCGTTGAAGTGGTGAATATCAATCGCAATAAAGCACATACAATTCTTGAGCAGTGTAGACCGCTTTCGGAATACAGTCTGTTTGTAGAGACGGTGCGAAAACACCTCAAGCTGGATAGAAAGAAAGGCTTTGAAAAAGCTGTACAGGAATGTATAAATAATGATATACTTAAAGAGTACTTGGAACGCAAATCACGGGAGGTAATGAATATGTTGTTGGCAGAATACGATTATGCAACCGATATAGCGGTTCAAAGAGAAGAAAGTGGGGCTATCGGACTTGAAAAAGGCTTGTCTCAAGGTGCCCGCCAAAAAGCACTTGAAACGGCGGCGGCTTTTAAACGGCTTGGTTTTGATATTGCTAAGATAGCTGAAGGAACCGGTCTTTCCGAAGCCGAAATCGCGAACTTATAAAAAAAGTGAAATAACACGACTTCCGTGCTATTGTGTAATTTTATTCATTTTTTTTCACATTTTTCCTGTAAAACTTGTTTTATATGAAAAAATGTGTTAACATGTTTAAAAAGGGAACATCCTGTTTCCTTTTTAATCCAAGTTTTGTGCGGAGCACAAAACTCTTTACTTTCAGCTTTTATGCACGTCCGTGTACGGGCATAAAAACTCACGTCCTGTGAGTTTTTATGCTTCAAGTTTGACAGAGGCAAACGGTTTGCCTCTGTCAAACCGTTCCATACCCTTTTTGCAGATTTATTTTTTCCGTTTATTTGATTTAAAATCAAATAAAGTGTATAGCATAGTATGAAAAACACATTATTTATAAATATTACCGCCTTATCGCTTCTTTTTCTTTCGGCCTGTACAAATAATCTTGTGCAAAATACCGAAAAAAAAGATGCCCAAGTGCCGGTACATGCTATCGCGGTGACTTCCGCAAGCGGAACAATATCCATTGTAAAAGACGGTATCTTTAAAATAGAAGCCTTCGTTTTGCCTGTCAATGCGGCAAACAAAAAGCTGACCTTTTTTTCAGCCGATACCGAGATTGCGTCGGTCGGTGATGACGGGGTCATTAAGGCGCACAAAGAGGGCGATGTTAAAATTACACTCAGTGCCGCAAACAATATTACAAAAAAGCTTGCGGTAAAGGTTGTTCCGCAGCCCGTTGCGGTAACGAGACTTCGCAGCGATTTGCCTTTTCCCCAATCTTTGACAATCGGCGGCACCTTTAAATTAAACATAGAAGCGAAGCCTTCCGATGCAACAAACAAAGAATGCACATTTTTTCCCAAAGCTAATTCGATTGTACGGATAGGAAGCGACTGAGTTATACAGGCTTATAAAGACGGCACTACGGAAATCACCGTCACTTCCGAGTAAGCAATCCCGAAATAAAGCAAACTTTTTTGGTTGACTTAAAAAAACGGATAAATATATTGCAAAAGCCAAAAACCGAAAATGGTCTGATATTGTGTTAAAAGTTACGCAGGAAAAAACAGTAATCCGTAATTAAAAATACTTTGCATTCGGAAAAAGCAATAGATTTGGCAATCCGTAAAGACGGAAACATATACCGGCACGGTATAACCTTGTAGGAGGGCAGCTTTTGACGGCGCAGGTACTATCATTGCCGTGTATGTTTCCGATTCACGTATCCCGCTTTTTTACCCCTCTACTTGACTGAAAACGCTTGTATATATACTATTTACTATAGTGGATTCTGCTTATACGATTGTAGTTCCGGATACCGATGTATTATCGCGGTTGTGCGGAACGAATGATTGCAATTTACGTCTCATCGAAGAACATCTGGGAGTTTCCGTTTTTACGCGCGGAAACGAACTTTCGGTGTCCGAAAGCGACCCTCATATCCGGGAGCGTTTTAAATACATTATAGACCGCATTGTCGATGAGGTTGTCAGCGGAAACGACGCCGACAATCACATGGTGTATTCGATTTTAAATGTCAAACCCGAAAGAGAAGCTCTTTCGCGCGAAGATTTGCACGATTTTTTTACGAAAACAAGTATTCATATTCCCGGAACCGAGCGCAAACTCTACCCGAAGAGCAAAAATCAGGCGGAATTGGTGCAGGCAATGCGTACGGCCGATATGGTCTTTTGCATAGGACCTGCCGGTTCGGGAAAAACCTACATTATGGTTGCCGAAGCCTTAAATCTGCTTTTGTCGCGTAAAAAATCGAAAATCGTTTTAACCCGTCCCGTTGTGGAGGCCGGAGAAAGTTTGGGCTATCTTCCCGGCGATTTGGAGCAAAAAATCAGCCCCTATCTTCGCCCCCTCTACGATGCCATGGAAGCCTTTGTTTCCAAGGACTTTATACGAAAATTGATTGAAGCAGGTCTTATAGAAATTGCCCCGCTTGCCTATATGCGCGGCAGAACCCTTTCTGATGCAGTCGTTATTTTGGATGAAGCGCAAAATACGACCCGCCAGCAAATGAAAATGTTTTTAACCCGCATGGGAGAAGGCTCAAAGGTATTCATTACCGGCGATATTACTCAAATAGACTTGCCGAAACGCACCGAATCCGGCTTAAAGCACGCGCTTCAAATTTTGCAGGATATAAAAGGAATACGCATCCTGCATACCGATTCTTCGGATGTGGTGCGCAACGCGTTGGTCAAACGGATTATACAAGCTTATGAAAAATACGAATAGCACGGGGACATCCGCTAAAAAATTCGGTACCGAATTGATGTCCCGCATAAAAACAAAATACCCTTTTTATACGGTATTTATACTTGTTTTTTTAACGGTTATGGCCGTTTCTTTTTTCGACATAGCGACGTCGGAAACGGTTTTTTCTTTTGCCCTTTCGGGTTATCAAGTCGATCAAATCTCCGACCGTACGATAATTGCAAAAAAGAATCTTGAGCCGACCGAACTTCATCCCGTTTCGGTACAAAAGGGCGAAGAAATTATTAAAAAGGGTTTTCCCATCACGCAGGAACGTTACGACAAACTTAAAAAAATGGCCGAAACGCCCGCTTATATCAATACAAGGGCCTTGGGTAACGCTTTTTTGTTTTTTATACTCTTAAGCGCCCTTATGTTTTTGCTTTTTTCTCCGTTTTTTTTAGGCAGGGATATAAAATTAAAAGAAATTATCTGTTTGGGAATTATGTTCGTTATCGTCTATGCCGCGGTTGTCTTCGGCCGAAAACTGCCGGCCTTTTCCGACCCCTTTACGCTTCCCTTTATTATTCCCGCCACATTTTTTGTCATGCTTGTCGCAATGCTTTTTGAAGAGCGCCTTGCAATGTATTTTGCCTTTCTTCTCTTTTTTGCCGTTTTATACGGCTCGAATTTTAATACCGCTCCCGCCGTCTTTGTACTTTGTTCGGGAATGTCGGCGGCACGCATTGTGCGCAAACTGGATAAAAGAATCAATTTGATTGTCGCCTCTTTGGTGCTGAGTTTATTAAACTGGGTGCTTTTATTTACCCTCGAAATCGTATACGGAAGCCCCCTCGACGATTCCCTGTTAAACGGTCTTGCGGTTGCCTTTAACGGCTTTATGTCGGGTATTTTAGCCCTCGGTTTTTTAACACCGCTTGAACTTTTATTGAATACCGCTTCCGTTTTCAGACTCATGGATTTATCCGACCTCAATAATCCGATTATGAAGCGTATGCTTATTGCCGCGCCGGGCACCTATAATCACTCCATGCTCGTTGCAACCCTGTCCGAAAACGCCTGCGCTTCCATCGGCGCGAACGGACTTCTTGCGCGTGTGGGCGCTTACTACCACGATTTGGGAAAACTTGAACAGCCCGAATATTTTGTGGAAAATCAGCGCGAGGGCAATAAGCACGATGAAATAAATCCGCGTCTTTCGGTTTCCGTAATACGTAATCACGTTAAAAAGGGTGTCGAACGTGCCCGTCAAATGCGGCTTCCTCAGGAAGTTATCGACATTATCGCCCAGCATCACGGCAACAGTTTGATTGCATATTTTTTCAATACGGCAAAACAGCAGGACGAATCGGTTTCCGAAGAAGAGTTTTCGTATTGGGGAAGCCCTCCGGCTTCCAAAGAAGCTGCGGTTGTGATGATTGCCGATACGGTGGAAGCCGCCTGTCGCACTCTGGAAAACCCTTCGGTGCCGCGTCTCGAAAAATTCATACGCCGCCTGATTATGACCAAATACGAAACGGGCCAGCTTGACAGGGCCGCCTTAACCTTTAATGAGCTCGATATTATCCGCGAGTGTTTTGTAAATATTCTTGCAGGCTATTATCATTCGCGTATCGAATATCCCAATCAAAAAGATCCGGACAGCGATGAAAAAGAAAAATCCGATGCACATGAAAAATAAGCTTTTAATTTCCGTTGAAGATACCGATTCTCCGTCTTGGCTTAACCGTGCCGAAGATTTTATCGGCAAAGTTTTGGAAAAAAGAGGACACGATAATTGGGAACTCTCCGTTCTTTTTTGCTCAGATGAGCGAATCCGTTCTTTAAATCGCGAATTTCGCGGTATTGATGCGCCGACCGATGTGCTCAGTTTTGAACTGGGCAGCCTCTATACCGATGAAGACGGCGAAGAACGCTATGCAGCCGGCGATATTGTTATCAGTCTTGAGTTTTTGTTCAAAAATGCGGCCGATTTTAATGTTTGTCCGAACGAAGAATTGAAACGCTTATTGATTCATGGTATCCTGCATTTGGAGGGTATGGATCACGGCGAAAATCACATGGGAGATACCGAATACGGCGAAATGATTGCTTTGCAGGAAAACATTTTGACCGATTTTGCATCCCATGCTATCATTGAGGAACGGTTATGACTTTGTTTAAAAAATGGCTCAAAAAAAACGGTGAGGATACTCAAAATCACAAAAATCAACAACCGAACGGTAATTCCGCCGGCCGCGAACAGGACGATATCTTAAACGAAGAAAAGCGCGATATGATCCGCGGTATAGAAGAGCTTGCCGAAACTTCGGTTAAAGAAGTGATGATTCCGCGCATCGATGTGGATTTTTTATCGATTTCAACGCCCGAAAATGAATTATTGGAAAAAATCGCCGGCAGCGGGCATTCCCGTTTTCCCGTCTATGTAGATTCCATAGACAATGTAGTCGGTATTCTGTATGTAAAGGATTTGATTACGGCATTTGCAAAAAAAGAAGCGGTCGATTTGGAAAAAATTATCCGCAAAGCTTTTTTTGTTCCCGAATCCAAACGAATTGACTCCCTTTTGCGCGAGTTTAAACGCCGTCACGTGCATATTGCCGTTGCAATCGATGAATACGGCGGTATATCCGGCATTGTCTGTATGGAAGATATTATTGAAGAGATTGTCGGCGATATTCAGGATGAATTCGACAACGAGTGTGAAGATATTTTACAGCTGAACGAAAACATGTGGCTCTGCGATGCCCGCGCGAATTTGGACGATTTAAACGAAACAATCGAATCGAATTTTCCGAATGAAGAATTCGATACCTTGGGAGGCTTTGTGTTCGACCTGCTGGGAAAAATTCCGGTAAAGTACGAAAAAGCGTCGTGGAATAATTATGATTTTATCGTCCAGGATATGGACGGGCACAGGGTAAATCAAATTAAAATTATAAAACATACCGAAACGGAAAGCGCCTAGCATCCGTTGTTTTCGGGAGGGAAGGCGGTATGAAAAAAAAACACAACATTCTTTTTGTGCTTATATGCACGCTCTTGTGTACGGCGGTTTCGAGCGCACAAAATACCTCCGTGCGTAATGCGGATATGACGGCTTCCGACTTATATAAGCGTGCCCGGGATTATCAGGCACGCGAAGATTGGTATGCCGCTCTTGAACTGTATCAGGAAGCCTTAAATAAAAATCCTTCGTATGCCGAGGCATGGTTTGCCCTTGCCGAATGCTCCTACGAGTTGGAACAGTACGATTTAACCGTAAAGTACTGCGACAGTGCATCGAAATATATAAAAAACCGAACCGATATTTTAAACTTAAAGGGCTTTGCCCTTATAGGGCTTCATAAATTGGAGGAGGCGCGCTCTATTTTCAGCGAAGTGCTGAACCGTTTCCCGAATGATGTCGAAGCCCGTTTCGGTCTTGCCCGCCTCGACCTCTTTGACGGTAAATTGTCAACGGCGGAACAATATTTTCTCGATGCTTTAAAGCGCGAATCCAAAAATAAAAAAGCGCTTATTTCTTTAGCCCTCATTGCGGAGCGGCAGGGAAAAACCGAACAGTCCCGTCTGTACATTCGCGAAGCCCTTCGTACGCACAACGGAAAGGCGGAAGTGTACTATTTTGCAGGTTATTTGGCCGCAAAGGAGGGTAACTTAGCCGAAGCCGAATCCCTTATACGGACGGCCGTCCTACTCGACGGAAATTACGACAAGGCCTATAAACTGCTTGCCGATATTTTATTTGCGCAAAAACGTTATGCCGAAACGGCCGATATCTGCGATTTTCGTATTGCAAAAAACGCTTCATCCGTTTCCGCCTGGTATTTAAAGGGCCTTTCCCTGGCGGCTCTCGGAGAAAACGAAAAAGCGTTAAGTGCCTGGCAAACCGGTTTAAGCCGCGACCCGCAGGATGAAATAATGCGTGCGGCCTTTGAACTGCTTGTCTTCGATGCGGTTGAACTTGAGGATAAAAGGCGTGAAAACTGGGCGGCCTACCATATCGATAAGGCTGAAGCTTATATGGAAAAATTTACGGCCGTGCATGCTCTGTATGAATATCAGCGGGCTTTGCGCATACAGCCGCTCAATGTCGAAGCACGCCTTGCCTATGCCCGCCTTTTACTGAATAAGGGACTTTCGGAATCCTACCTTTCTCAGCTCGTTTTTTTAAAGGACCAGCAAAGGGCGGACAAGCGTGTTGAAGATATTATAGAATCCTATACTTCGCTTTTACAAAACACCCTACCGTTGCAATGGGGAATAAAGCCGTTTTATCTTGATAAAACCCGCTGGAAAACCGGTTTATACACCTTAACCGAAGATTTTTCGCTGTATCATCAAAATGCCGTGTCCGTAAGTGCGGGGCTTCTTGCCGATATTTTTAATGCGAATCAATTCGTATCGGTGCGGCACATGGGCCCTGCGGTATCTTCCTATGCCGAGGCCTTTAAAGATGCGCGTACGCGCGGCTTCGATTTTTTCGCCCTCATGGACCTTACGGAAGAAGAACGCGGTATCAATATACGATTTGATTTGTATTCGGCTGCAAGCGGCAATAAACTGCATTCGACGGATGTGTATCGTACCGGCAACGACAGGCTTGCTTCGGCCTTACAAAAAATCCGCGATGACTTGACTTCGGTATTGCCGCACAAGGCGAAAATTATCGCCCGGCGCGGTTCGCTCGTGTTAATCGATTACGGCCGCAAAGACGGTGCGGTTGACGAACAGGTTTTCGACGTGTATAAAACGGGCGATACCGGCTTTGACGGAAGCAGCCTTGATTTAAAATACGATGAAAAAAAACGTATAGGAAGCCTTACTTTGACGGCGGTCGGAGAAGACATTTCTCAGGGAGAATTCAAACAAAACGGTTTTTACGATTTGCTCGCCTTAGGAGACGACGCTGTTCCGGTTGTTAAAGCGGAAGCGCCGGCGGCCGAAACCGTGAAAAAAGAAAAGAAAAAGAAATCAAAGGATGAAGCGCCGCCCGTAGAGGTCGAAAAACGGAAATCGGTTTTATACGATTTAATTCAATCGATTAGATGACCTTCAATACGATAGGCGTCCAGGGTTTCGGTGCTCCACCTCTTGGATAAAACAGGATACAATACACGCGAATTTTGAAAGCAGGCGAGGGCTTCCCGGTAGTTTCCGTTAAAGTAGAGGCTTTGCCCCAAATAAAAGTATGCGCGTGCGGCCGCTTCTTCGCTTCTGTTTATCTGCAAAAAGCGCTTTAATTCGGTTTCCGCTTCATTCCATTTTTTTGTTTTAACAAGGCTGTCTACAATGACAAAAAGGCTGTAGTCGTCTCCGCTCATACCCCTATCGCTTGTATCGCCGGGCAAAATATCGGCCTCTTTTTCTCTATGGCCGGCCCCGTTACCGATTGCATTTTCCGCCTTTTTTTGTACCCGTTCGCCTGTCTTTTGAACTCGGGCAGGAGGGGTTTCCGGAAAAATACGCAAAGAGGCAAGCGGTTTTCCGCGTATTATTTCGGGAGTTTTTTCCGGTACGGGAGACATCTCTTCCTCCGTTTTTTGCTTTTCGTTTACATAGTCCGGGAGGCTTTCTCTTTGTTTTTGCCCTGCAGCCCGGCTGTCCTTGGGTGAAACTCCTCTTACACTGGCGTTTAGGGCCGGAACAATCAAGTCATACACATCGCCGGATGCGGTGACTGCGGCTACCGCGTAGTAATATGTTTTGTTCGGCTCGGTATCGGTGTCCGTGTATTCGGTTGTTTCTGGCGGCACCGCACCTATACGCAGAAGGCTTTTGTCCTCCTTGTACATGTTCGAGTTTGCGGAAGCCTCTTCGAAAGCCCGGATTTCTCTCGGAATTGAAGATATACGTTCAAAAGAGCGCAAGATACACAGTTCCTTTATATGGGGGACTGCATCGGGCTTGATGCTCCAAGTCAATACAATCGCCCTTTCGGAAGCTTGTACCGAAATATCCGATACAACCGTCCGCACCGTTTTTTGCGAATTTTGCGCATACAAAACGCCGAACATCATCATGCATAAAAGAGCCGTTCTTTTCATAACTATATAATGCTCTAAAAATTACTGTTTGACAAGATGTGAACTTTCAATTATGCTGTATATATGTTTGTTTCCGTGGTTTTGGATCCCGGAGGGTTGGACTCGTCCCGGTCGCTTGCATCCTTACTTTCTCAGTACGGTTTTGTGCGCGTTCAGCGTGCATGCTGGGAAAATACGGCCGTATCCGAAAAACGCCTTCATACGCTGAAAAAAGATATAGACCGGATTACGGATTATTATGACCGCGTTCGCATGTATCAATACCCGGTAAAGGGTTTGCCTGCAATTACGGAACTGAACAAAAAAAAATGGAGTCGTTGTATTTTGCGGCCCCAAGCCGATTCATAAAAAATAATAGACCTGTTGTGAAACTAAAGTTGTCGAACAGGTGTAATGTAAGGAACACAAATGCTTGAAGATTTTAAAATGCCCATCGCTTCGTTGAAAGCCGATATCCTCGATGTTTGGGGGCGTCTTTGACGTCGAAACGGTAGAAAAACACATCGAGGCAAAGGAAGCTCTTACCGGTGAGAGCGATTTTTGGAACGACCCCTCAAAGGCCGAAAAGGTTTTATCCGAAATAAAATTGCTCAAAAACAAAATAAATCCCTGGCGCGATTTGGTTAAAACAACCGAAGACTTGGACGCTTTGTACGAATTGGCCGAAGAATCCGGCGATGCGGAGCTGGAAACGGAAATCGGAGAACTCTACGAATCTGCAAAGGCGGATTACGAAAAATACAGTATACTCAATCTCTTGTCCGACGAAGTGGATAAAAACAGCGCCTTTTTAAGCATTCACGCGGGGGCCGGCGGTACCGAAGCCTGCGATTGGGCGCAAATGCTGTGCCGTATGTATATACGCTGGGCCGAAAGGCGCGGCTATAAGGTTGAAACCCTCGACCGCCTTGAAGCCGAAGGGGGTATAAAATCGGTTACTCTGCAGATTTCGGGCGATTATGTATACGGTTATTTAAAATCGGAGGCGGGCGTTCACCGTCTGGTACGCATCAGCCCCTTTGATTCGAATGCGCGCCGCCACACCTCTTTTTCTTCGGTCTATGTATTTCCCGTTTTGGACGAAAGTATAGAAGTCGAAATAAAGCCCGAAGATTTACGTGTCGATACCTACCGCGCCGGCGGGGCCGGGGGCCAGCATGTCAATAAAACCGATTCTGCGGTGCGCTTTACCCATATCCCGACGGGAATCGTGGTTGCCTGCCAAACGGAACGAAGCCAAACGATGAACCGGGCAACCGCCATGAACATGCTCAAAGCCCGGCTGTATGAGCATTACCGGCAGGAAAAAGAAAAAGAAAACGCAAAATTCGCTCAGGAAAAAAAGGATATTGCATGGGGCAGTCAAATCCGCTCCTATGTTTTCCAGCCTTATACAATGGTGAAAGACTTGCGTACCAGACACGAGATGGGTAATATTCAAGCGGTAATGGACGGCGACATAGACCCCTTTATAGAGTCTTATTTGGCGGCAAAATGGAAGGGGCTTCCGATAAGCGAAGGAGAAGACGAGCAGTGAAAAAAACGGGAGCATCGGCCTTTGTGCCGGTGCTGCTTTTAATTTTTTTATCCGTACATACGGCCTCCGCTGCGCTTCAATGGACGGTAGCGGCCCGGGCTTTTAATTTTGAAGAAGAAAATGCCGTTTTTTCCCCCTATGCTTCTTCGGCCGAGGGAGCCGAGGGGGAAAAAATAGGCTCACTTTTACCCCGTCTTATTTTGGAACGCGCTTCGGATGCGGGAATCCGTAACGTCCTTCCCGAAGAATTATACCGGCGCCGTAAAAGAGAGTTATTAAAAGAAAGGCGCAGCTTATATGAGAGTCTTGAAAAAGCCGTTTATGAGCGCGATAAGCTTATTGCCTCGGATGCGGCGGAACGGAAGCTTTACGAAAATATTGCGGCAAAAGAAAAAGATATACAAAACCTGCGCGGCAGGTTGGAAGCAAATCAAAAAGAAACCTCTGTTTTGAATGTAACCGATTTTAAAACAAGCCGCGAAACGATTACGGTGTGGAAAAAAGATGCGGCGCAATTGTATCCGGATGTCTCCGATAAAAAAACCGCGTCTCAAGCCGTGCAAAACGGAGAACCCGAAGATATAAATGCACTTATTACCGGGCGTGTGATGCGTTCAGGCTCTTATATCAAGGCCGACGTTTTCCTTATTTTATATCCGGGAGGAATTGAAGCTCTAAAGATAAGCGAAACCGACACTATAGAAAATCTTGATGCCCTTGCCGCCGCCCTTGCATCCCGTCTTGAATTTGCCCTGCAAAACACAAAAAAGGTCCGCCTCTTTTTCGATATACATCCCCGCGAAGCATCCGAAAAAATGTCGGTGCGTCTTGACGGCCGCCTTTTGAACCTTACAAAGGAGGGAACTTCCTTTTGGGCCGATATACGCGGCGGTATTCATGACCTCTATGTTGAAGCCGAAGGCTATAAGGGAGCATCCTTTGTCTACGATTTTTCAGGTTCGGACGATTTTTACGTTTCGGTCAGTCCGGAAAGACAAAATCATATTCCCCTCAACATAAAATCGGATGCGCCTTTAGGACACAGCCTGTTTTTTAACGGCCTTCCGGTATTTCCCGATTCCGATAAAAGCGGTGCCGATTCGCGTGTTTTTACCGTAAACGGTTTTCCCGTTTTAGCCGAATTGCAGTTCGGGGATGGTTTGAGAAGAGCTTTTTTACTCACAAAACCGGTGAATACAGGTATGCCCGCGTTCAACCTTCCGGTAAAGCAGGGCCGCGAATCTTCCGGCATTGAAACAAAGCGGAAAATAATGTATAACTCTTATGCCGCGTTTATCGTATCCCTGCCGGTAAGCTTTGTGTTGTTCGGAAAGCATATTGACGAATATAATTCATGGGCACGCGGTAATAATATTCGAAACGATTTGGAAAAGTGGCAAACCGCCTACTATACTGCGGCGGGTATATCGGCAGGATTGGGAATCAATTTTTTAGTACAGCTCGGTTTATATTTGCATGCGGCAAATTCCGTTTTGCCCGAAAAAATTGTTCCCGAAAAAAATATAAAATAACGGGATTGATATGGCAGCACAATTTATTTCAAAATTAAAAGATTTATTTTCCTCTAAGAGTTTCACCGATGGAGCTTTTTTTGAAGATTTAAGCGATATTTTAATCGAAGGCGATATCGCGGGAAAAACCGCCTTTGAATTAACCGAAGAGCTTGAAAAACGCTGCAAAAGCTTAAAGATTTCATCTCAAGCCGAAGTGCGCAGCATACTGCAAAAGATTCTCTGCGAATCTCTTAAAACGGTCGAATTAAACCCCGATCCTTCGGCGGTAAATATTTATATGGTTCTCGGTGTAAACGGGGCCGGAAAAACCACCTCCGTCGCAAAACTGGCAGATTTTTATCGGAAGGAAGGAATCGATACGGTTATTATGGCTGCCGCCGATACCTTCCGTGCCGCCGCGGTTGAACAGTTATGCATTCACGGAGAAAATCTGGGAGTGCGGGTTATCTCTCATAAGCACGGAGGAGACCCCGCCGCGGTTGTATTCGATGCGGCCGAAGCCCTGAACTCAAAGGGAAGCGGTCTTGTGATAGCCGATACGGCAGGACGACTTCACAATAAAGAAAACCTTGTGCGGGAATTGCAAAAAATAGACCGCATCGCCGCGGCAAAGGCAAGTCCGCTCGCCTATAAAAAACTGCTTGTACTCGACAGTACTACCGGACAAAATGCCTTTCGCCAAGCCGAAGCCTTTCATGAAGCTGTGGGAATAGATGCCGTGTTTTTAAGTAAGTACGATTCAAGCGCCAAGGGCGGCTGCATTTTTTCGGTCGGAAAAGAATTGGGTATTCCTCTTGCCTTTATCGGTTCGGGGGAAAAATATACCGACATACAAAGGGTCGACGCGCAGCGTTTTGCCGCCGACTTTTTAGCCGAATAAGCTGAACGCCTGGTTAAGGGTACCGCTGTGTTTTGCGTTCGCGTTTTTCGGACTTTGTCGTTTTTTTATGCTTTTTTATTTTTGGCGCTTTTTGCAGGCATGACAAGCGCTTTTACCCGGGATACGGCGGCCTTTGAAAGCGGCGGCTTACGGCGTTTTTTTGAAAATAAGGAATATTTTTTTACCGATGCGGTGAACAGCCGTACTTTGCGCGCAGCTGAGGGTGTTTTTGTACAAAAAAAATTCGATTCTCTGGGCCGCCTTATACAAAAAAGTGTGTGGAAAGAATCGATGGCCGAACCTCTATCGCTTACCGATTACAGTTATGCGGAAGACTCGCCCTATCCGAAAACCGCCGTTACCTCGGATAATGAAAAAGAGCGCATTATACACGAAAGTTTTACGGATGAGGGGCTTCCTTTAAAACGTGAAATTTACGTCCCGGGTGCCGAAAAAAAATCCCGTCTTTTTTCTACCGAAACGTTCCGTTATGATGATAATAAGCGCATAATTGAAGAACGCATCGAATATTCCGACTATGCGCAAAAAGATGAAAAACCGCTTCAAAAAGGCCGACAAAGCGAAAAAAAAGAATACCGTTATGCCGAGGGCCGTTCGCGAGCCGATGAGTTTTATTATCGCGGGGCCGATAAAATACGGCAGAGGATTTATTCCTCCGACTCCGATTGGGAAGAAACCGTTTTTTTCCCGGACGGTGTACGCATTCTTACCCGTTATAAAAATGAAATGCCCGTTTTGGAAACAATCTATGAAAACGGTGTAAAAAAACGGGAGCGCAGTTTATGAAGATTGCGAATACGGGTGCATGGATTTTATTCGTTTCGCGCCGGTTTGCCCGCGTGGACGGAAGGGGAAAAAATGCCCTTACCTCATTTCTCGCTTCGGCGGGTATAGCCTTCGGCGTTATGACCCTCATTGTCGTTATGGCGGTTATGAACGGTTTTCAAAGCGGCTACATAGAAAGCATTTTGGAACTGAGCTCGTTTCATATCCGCTCTTTTCCGGTATCGCAGACGGAAACGGCCGCCTTGGCCGATTTCTTGAAAAACAATCCCTCGGTACGCAGTTTTTCTCCCTTTGCCGAAGCCCAGGCTTTAAGCGTCGGAAAAAGCGGCCGTCAGGAAGCGGCCTTTATACGCTTTGTTCCCGAAAATATATTGGAAAGGGACGAGGGCTTTGCGCGGCAAATCACTTTGTTTGCGGGCCGCTTCGATTTAAGCGGCGGCCGGGTCGTTATCGGTTCCCGATTGGCTCGTATCCTGGGTGTCGGTGTCGGAGACAGGGTTAACCTCCTTGCGCTTTCAGGTTCTTCGGATACGGATCTTTTGTCCGCAAGCCGTGTTTTTACCGTTTCGGGGATTTTTTCATGTGCGTATTCCGATATAAATGCAAGCTTTATGTTTTTTTCCCTCGATACGGCAAAAAAACTTTCCGTTTCTCCCCTTTGTTACGGCATAAAATTGTACAAAACTCGGCAGGACGGAAGATTTATACGCTCTTTGCAAAAAGCCCTGCCGAATATCCGTGCCGCCTCCTGGCGGACGTATAATAAATCATTTTTCGGCGCATTAAAGACGGAAAAAAACGTATTGATGATGCTTGTTTTTATTATTTTTGTAGTTGTTGCCGTCAACATCTTCAATGCAATGCGCCGTATGATATTCGAGCGGCGTGAAGAAATATCGGTTTTATCGGCGCTGGGTGCCAAGCCTTTCCATATACAGGCGGTTTTTCTTATGCAGGGGCTTTTAATCGGCTTGGGAGGCGCCGTTCCGGGCCTTCTTTTAGGCATGCTTATCAGCGTCCGTATGGAAAGCGTTTTTTTTATTATTTCAAAAACCATGTATTATATACAGTACGCCCTTGCTTTTTTGTTTAATCCCGCCTCTCTTGCGTTTTTAACCGAAAATTCGATGTTTATGTTTTATGCGCAAATTCCCGCACGGATGTTTTTCGGCGAAACCGCCGTTATAACGCTTTTCGGCATATTGTCGGCCCTTGTGTCTTCATATGCGGCAAGCAAACATATTTTAACGCTTTCGATTGCGGAGGTACTTCGTTATGAATAAAAACGAATCGGCGGAAAATCTGATTTATATAAGCGGACTCGAAAAAACATACAGGGAAACGGGCGAAAATCTGACTGTTTTTTCGGATTTGAATATGACGGTCAAACGCGCAAGCAAAACCCTGATTTTGGGCGAAAGCGGAAGCGGTAAAAGTACCCTGCTCAATATTATCGGAGCCTTGGATACGCCCTCTGCCGGAACCGTGCGGGTAGGGGATTATGACGTTTCAAGTTTGGACGAAAACCGGGCCGCCGAATACCGCGCCTGCGTTTTAGGCCTTGTTTTTCAGTTTCATTATTTGTTAAAGGATTTTACGGCCCTCGAAAACGTGTTTTTGCCGCTTTATATGAAGGGAGTTTCCAAAAAAGAAGCCAAAGAGCGGGCGGTCGAATTGCTTGCCGATGTGGGTTTGGAAAATCGTATGTACCACCTTCCTTCCCAGCTTTCGGGCGGCGAGCGTCAAAGAGCGGCCGTAGCCCGTTCTTTAATTGCGGATCCCGAATTGATTTTAGCCGATGAGCCTACGGGAAATCTTGACCCTGAAAATGCGCGCCTGGTCGGCGGTTTGCTTTTTTCGGTTGTTGAAAAATACCGCAAAACCCTCGTGATGGTAACCCACGATATGTCTTTAACCGACAGGGCCGACGAGTGTTTTCGCATAAAAGAGGGCCGTCTCGTCAATGAATTTTAGAGCTTCGTTTTTATACGCCCTGCGCATTTTAAAGCCTAACCGCACAAGCTCGTCAAACGGGCGAAAAAGCCTTTTCGGGGCGGCCTTCGGTATAGCTTTAAGCTTGGTTCCTCTGATTGTCGTTTTGGTTGTAGCCGAAGGTATGATAGAAGGTATTACCGAGCGCATGATAGGTTTGGGAACCTACCATTTACAAGCCGTCGTCCCTGTAGAGTTTTTTGAAAACGGCGGATTATCCGATGATTTACGGGAGTTTGCCTCATCCTTGGAAATTCCGAGCGGGGGGCAGGCGTTTATCGAGCGCCAAGGTACGGCCCTTGCAGTCGCCGGCGGTACGAGAAGCGGAGCCCTCGTTCGTGCCGTTCCTACGGATATTTTTACCTCAAATAGGGCTTTTCAAACCTACATAGAAGTTTTATCGGGAGAAGCCGCCTTTCCTTCTGCAAAAAGCGCCGTCATCGGAAAGGGTATAGCGGATAAACTGAATCTTAAAACAGGAGATACCCTGCGCCTTATTACCGCCGGCACCGGCGTGTACCCAAGCGCACAAGAGCGCGTGCAAGGGCATGAGGCGGGCCGTGTAAAAATCGTTCCCAAGATGCTCAGCTGTACGGTTTCCGGCATCGTTTCATCCGGTTATCAGGAGATAGATGCCTTATGGGTGTTTTTGCCCCTTAAAACGGGGTTTGATTTTCTTACCGAGGCTTCATCTCAAATTACAATCGGTATTGAAACCGATTTTCCCTTTTCCGATCGTTTGCAGGAAGCATACCGCAGCACTTTATCTTTGCTTCCTTCCGGATTTAGCCTGTACCGCTGGAGCGATATAAATTCCGCCCAATACGAAAATTATGCTTCAACAAAGATACTGTTGATTTTGATTATGTTTTTAATCGTTCTTATCGCGTCGGTAAATGTTTCATCCGCCCTGATTATGGTTGTTATGGAGCGCAAAAGAGAAATCGCCGTATTAAAAAGTATGGGAGCATCTTCTTCGGGTATAGGGGCGGCTTTTTTAACTGTGGGAATATTGACCGGAGCGTGCGGCCTTGCAATCGGTCTTCCTCTCGGGCTTGCAGCTGCGGTTAAATGCAACGAAATCATAGGATTCGGCGAAAATGCCGTTAACTTTATTTTAAAACTGTGGTATCTTATACGTGAGGGAAATCTCTACAGTCCGGTACATTTACTTGATCCGGCCTATTATTTACAACGGGTCCCGGTACATATTGCTTTTACGGAAATCTTTGTAATCGCTGCCGGAACTCTTTTGTTATCGGCGGCCGTTTCCGTCTTTCCGGCTTTGCGTGCGGGAAAAGAAAGGCCCCTCGATATTTTAAGGAAAACATGAGGTATAACGATGCTTTGTGATTTATGCGGCAGCCGTAAAGCGGTTATTTTCGTACAGCAGGTGACGGCATCCGGTAAAAAAGAGATTCATATATGTGAACAATGTGCGGCCGAGCAGGGGGTGGATTCTTCGTCCGAAAATATAGGCATAAATCTTCAAAATCTGGTAAACGGCTTTGCCCCCGAGCGCAAGGTATGTTCCGTGTGCGGCCGCAGTATCGATGATATACGGAAAACCGGCAATGTCGGCTGTCCCGAATGTTATGCGGCCTTTCAAAACGAAATCCGTTCTCTGCTTCAAAAAGGCGGGGCGGAACTTCCCTATACCGGCTCAATGCCGAAAAAGCTTGCCTACTTCCGCTCGATTTTAACCGATCGCATAGCGATTCAAACAAAATTGCAGGCATCGATTGAAAACGAAGATTACGAAAAGGCCGCAAAATACAGGGATTTTTTAAAAGCCCTTGAAACCCCCGCCGTAACCGGAGGCGACGATTTTCCCGCAGAGGTTTTCCATGAATGAAACGGGAGAAGCTTGGTACAACCTTGCGGGCGATGAAAACGATGTAGTGCTTTCCACACGTATCCGTTTTGCCCGCAACTTCGTTAATTTCCCCTTTCCGCTGCGGTTTAACTGCGATGACGGAGAGCGTATCCAAACCCTTGTGTTCGACGCTTTTTCGCGCATAGAGCATCCGGAACGTTATCAGGCTTTAAGCGTTAAAAAACTGGACGGTTTGGGTAAACGCATTTTGCAGGAACGCGGCGTACTTACTCCTTCGGAAACGACAAATCCCGTTGCGGGCATCGTCGTTCGCACCGACGGTAAGCTTGTGTGCGCCGTCAATGCCGAAGACCACGTGCGTCTTTCCTGTTTCGGTGCCGGTTTGGATACCGAAACCGTATTCACCGAACTCAAGCAGGTGGACGATGCTTTGCAAAACATCGTACAGTTTGCCGCCTCGGTTGAATTCGGATATTTAACCTCTTCCCTTAAGAATACGGGAACGGGTATGAAACTTTCGCTGTTTTTGCATTTACCCTCGTTGAGTTTTCTAAATCACGATACACGGGAACTGAGTTCTTTGATTGCGGATACGGAAAAAAAAGGCTTTAACGTCCGCCCCTGTTTCGGTTATGCTTTGAATTACGAGGATTCGTTTTTACCCGCCTTGGGAAGCTGCTACGAAATAAGTTCTTCGCGCTGTTTTACCGGAAGCGAAGCCGAGCAAATTGAAGAATTAAAAAAAGCCGTTTATATTCTTATTGAAGCCGAACGAACGTCCAGACGAAAAATTACCGATAATAAACCGACGGCCCTGCGCGATTTTGTATATAAGGCGCTCGCTGCGGTAAAGTACAGCCGCTTGTTATCGGAGCGTGAATCTCTGGAAATGCTGTTCCGCATAAAATGGGGTATAGATACCGGAATCCTCGAGGGATTGGAAAATTCGGTTCTTTTTTCTTTGGTATACCGCACAAAGGACGCACATATTGAATTTATCAACCGCAATCAGCATTTTAAGTTTGAAGCGGACATAAACACCGGCGGGCTTCAGCTTATGCGGCTTCGCTCGCTGATTATGCAGGAGTCGTTGGAGCAAATCGGAATTTGCGCCTAATATCAGGAGTTTTATATGACAAAGGGACTTTCGCCGCGGGCTTATAAATTATTGACGGTTTTTGCTCAGGAAGAAGGAAGACGCTCGGGAGCCGAACAGCTTTTACCCGAGCATGTTTTGCTTGCGCTTATAAAAAGCGCTTCCGGCCTTGCCTTTGCCGTTCTCCAATATTTAAAAGTCAATATGCTCGGTTTTCAGCTCGTCCTTGAACAGCATATACCCATGCAATCCTCCTCTCAAGTGCGTGATGAAATACCGCCCTCGCGCCGCTTAAAAACGCTTTTGGATATTGCCGCCATTGAGTCGCGCTCTTTGCGCCGCGACTATATAGGAACCGAACACCTCTTATTGGCCGCCGTTCGGGAAGAAGAAAGCGTGTGCCGCGCTTTTTTTCAGCGCAACTCTTTAACGCTGGATACGGTACGAAATGCGGTTGAAGCGGCTTCCATGCAGCTTTCCTCTTCGGCCTACGGAAATACTCCGAAAGCTCCTGCGGGAAATATAAGGCCTGCGCAGTTTCCGCACGGAAAGCAAACTCAACAGCAAGCTTCGTTGTTAAAAGAATTCAGCCGCGATTTAACCGAGGCGGCAAAAAACGGCGAAACCGATCCCGTCGTCGGGCGCGAAACCGAAATACGGCGGGTTATTCAAATATTGTCCCGCCGCGGAAAAAACAATCCCATCCTCGTAGGCGAGCCGGGAGTCGGAAAAACCGCCATAGTGGAAGGTTTGGCGGCCGCCATAGTTGAAGGCAGGGTGCCTTCCGGCCTTATCGGAAAACGGCTTTTAACCCTTGACCTTGCTCTGGTTATTGCCGGAACCAAGTACCGCGGTGAATTTGAAGAGCGCCTTAAAGGTATTATGAAGGAAATCCGCGAAGCGAAAAACATTATTTTGTTTATCGATGAACTGCATACGATAATCGGGGCGGGAAGCGGAGAAGGAACGATGGACGCTTCAAATATGATAAAGCCGGCTCTTTCGCGCGGAGAATTGCAGTGTATAGGGGCCACTACTTTAAAAGAATACCGCAGATATTTTGAACGCGACGCCGCCCTTGAACGGCGTTTTCAAATCGTATCGGTTGAAGAGCCCGGCGATGAGGAGGCCCGGGCAATTCTTGACGGCATAAAGGCGCGCTACGAAGATTTTCACGGCATACGCTACGGCGAGGGTGTTACCGAAGCCATTGTACGATTTTCCCAGCGTTACATTACCGAGCGCTTTTTGCCGGACAAGGCCATCGACCTTTTGGATGAAACCGGCGCAATGAAAAAAATCCGCGACGATTCGCGCCCTGCAGAGCTTGCGGAAATAGAAAAGCGCATAGCCGCCTTAACCGAAGAAAAGCAGCTTATGGTTCAGGAGCAAAACTACGAAGGAGCGGCAAAAATTCGCGATGAAGTGCAGGCTTTACGCCGTCATCTCGATGTATTGGGAAAGCAATGGCAGTCCCCCGATGACCGGCATACGGTGCATATTGAAGATGTGTGTTCCGTTGTCGCCGATATAACCGGTATTCCGGTTGAACAGCTGAGTTCATCCGAAACATCGCGTTTATTGAATATGGAGGCGGAACTTCATCTTTCGGTTGTAGGTCAGGAAGAAGCGGTGAGTGCCGTATGTTCCGCCGTCCGCCGTGCACGCACCGGAGTTTCATCGGTTCGGCGCCCGCTCGGCTCTTTTATCTTTTTAGGACCCACGGGGGTAGGAAAAACCCTTTTGGCAAAAACTTTGGCGCGCTTTTTATTCGGCACCGAAGAAGCCCTTATCCGCGTGGATATGAGCGACTATATGGAAAAACATAATGCAAGCCGCCTTGTCGGAGCTCCTCCCGGCTACGTCGGTTACGAAGACGGCGGTTTTCTTACCGAAAAGGTCAGGCAAAATCCCTATTCCGTTGTACTCCTCGATGAAATAGAAAAAGCCCATCCCGACGTATTCAATTTGCTTTTACAGATTTTGGAAGAAGGAGAACTGCGCGACAGTTCCGGCCGCAATATCAATTTTAAAAACACCCTGATTATTATGACCAGTAATGCGGGGGTGCGCCGTATATCGAACGAAAACCGCTTGGGCTTTAACACGTCAAATAAAGAGATTATGGATTACACGAACATCAAAGCCGACGCTTTGAATGAATTAAAACAAATATTAAACCCCGAACTTTTAAACCGTATAGACGATACGGTCGTATTTACGCCGCTTTCATCGCAGCAAGTGTCTCAGGTTTTGGACATGCAAATAGAGGAACTTGCAGGCCGCTTGGCGGAACAGGGGATTGATATCGAACTTATGTCCAAGGCACGCTCTTATTTTATCGAGCACGGATACGAACCCGCTTTCGGAGCACGGCCCATGCGCCGTCTTATTCAGCGTGAAATAGAGGATGCTCTGGCATCGAAAATAATAGCAGGCGAGTGTAAAACCGGCGACACCGTTTTAATCGATTGTAAAAAACTTAAGGCGGGAGATGTTTTGCATCTTCGCGTAAAAAAGCGGAAAACAGCCCCTGTTCACAGTACAGCCGAACCTTCGGCAGTAGAAAATAATGTGAGCGCCGCCCGGCCTTTATAGCCGCCTGCGGAGCAAAAAACCGAGTGAGGCTCAGGGCCGTCGAAAATAACGGATTTTCAGCAGCCCCGAACGCAGTTAATTTTATTCGGCAAGAGCCTTTACCGTTTTGTATGCCTCCAAATCGGTATACAGTTCGGCTTTGTAAGGATTGCGCTTTGTTTTTTTCATTTTATAAATCATATAAACAAACACCGCGGCATTTATTAAAAGAGCCGCAAGGCTTATTATAAAATAAATCGTTTCATTATATGTTGACTGTACGGCAAAGCGGCCTTCGTCCAAAAAGAGGGGGAAGGTTTGCGCAAACATACACCACAATGCCAAGGTTTGTGCGCGGTGCTGAAGCCATGCGCCCTTACCCAAAGTGAATGCACAGGCAGTCGGAGCTATCAGCAGGGCTAAACCGCAGTACCACGAATGACCGGGAAGGCAGTTGTATGTATAAGCGAAATTCCATACGTCATAGGCGATAATCCAAAACCACAGCATATCCGGCCAAAGCATATCCTTGCTCGTATCGCTTTTTGTTTTTTTGCGAAGCACGATTCCGAACCAGCCGGTAATCGTAACGATGTTCAAAAGACCTGCAATACCGTTCATATAGTTCCACGAACCGCCGATAACGTGCATAGCTTCGTCGGCAAGCATACCGCCTCCGGGCATTGAATACTGAATGCCCACCTGAAAATCGCGGGCAACGGCTTCCAAAATATTGATGGACAAAATGAGCGGCGGAAAACACAGCGCCCATTTGTTTTCGCTGAGTTTCCATTCCGTACCCGTTTGTTTGTTTTTGCCTTTTAAAAAGCGGATACACCAAAAGCCTATACAGCCTGCCGTAGCAGAGTATACCTTTACCAAATGGAACCAATCCAAATAAGTTTTATCTTTCAGTACCGTAAACCATAACACCGACAGGACAGCCGGAAGCACGAAAAAAAACAAAAAACCGGTCAGTTTTGAGCGGCGTGAAATCTCGTTCAAAACGTACAATGACACAAGCACGAGCACCCATACGGCGATAACCGCAGGTGCGCTTGCTCCTGCCGCATAATTAAATGCAAACATACAGAACTCCTACCTGATAAAATGTAAAAAAATATCGATATTTTTTATTGTAAACCTAAGCAATGAAATTGTCAATTATTTTTCATAAAAAACCGTTTTTCCGCTTGACTTTTATCTGAAAGTCCGTTACTCTTTTCTTATTAGACCGACTGACGGTCTAATAGCGGAAACTCTTCACAAGGAAAAAAGTGTGAGAACGATAAAAGATGCCGATATAAGAAAAAATGAAATTCTGGATGCGGCGCAACAACTGTTTTTTACCAACGGCTACGATAATACTTCTACAAACGCAATCCTTGAAAAATGCGGCATTGCCCGCGGCACTCTTTATTATCACTTTAGATCAAAAGAAGAAATCCTTGACGGCATAATCGGCCGCATAACGCAAAAAATGCTTTCGGATGCCGAAAAAGCCGCTTCGGATACATCGCTTTCCGCTTACAAACGCTTATTGGAAGCTCTTATTGCCTTGGATTTCGGCGGCCGATACGCCCCTCTTATTGAGCATATTCACAAGCCGCAAAACGCGCTTATGCACCGTAAAATTCAGGCAGTCTTATTGCGCGGAATTCCTTCGGTACTGACATCCGTTATAAAAGACGGTATTGCAGAAGGAGTTTTTGCAACCGAATATCCGTATGAAAGCTTGGAAATGATTGTTTCGTACATAAGCACGGTTATGCACGGAGATATTATCGAATTGTCGAACGAAGAACGTATCCAAAAGATGAAATCCCTTGCTTTTAACTGTGCGCGCCTTTTCGGTATGAAGGAAAGCGGTTCAAAGCTTGTTGCGGCCGTTTTCGGTATTGAAGATACATATGCGGAAAAACCGTAACATAATTGTATAAAAGCCGTATGAAACGGCGGGGAGTTTTATGGAAAAATTCAAGGTTATCGAAATTAAAAAAAGCGTGTATGAAAGCAACGAAAAACGTGCGGATGCGCTGCGCAGCGACTTAAAAAAAGACAAGGTTTTTTTACTAAATTTAATGTCGTCGCCGGGTTCGGGAAAAACCACGACGTTGATGCGCACGATAGAAGCGCTTAAAGACGAAATGAAAATCGGCATTATAGAAGCCGACCTCGATTCGGACGTCGACGCACACACAATCGCTTCTACGGGCGCAAAGGTTATTCAAGTGCATTCGGGCGGTATGTGCCACTTAACCGCCGATATGACAAAACAGGGCTTGGATGAACTGGGCGCTTCGGGACTGGATTTGGTTGTTTTGGAAAATATAGGAAACCTTATCTGTACGGCCGAATTCGATACGGGGGCGGTAAAAAGCGCAATGATTTTAAGCGTTCCCGAAGGCGACGACAAACCTTTAAAATATCCGCTTATGTTTAAGGTTGTAGATGTTATCCTTGTCAATAAAATCGACGCAGCCGAATTTTTCAATTTCAATATGGATGTTTTTAAAGGACATATTAAGCGGCTCAATCCCGATGCAAAGATTATTCCGGTTTCGGCAAAAACCGGTGAGGGAATCGATACATGGGCGGATTATTTACGGACGGAAATCCGCTTATGGCAAAAGGATTAAAGGATTATAGGTTAAACAAAAAGGAGACACAATTATGGTAAAAGAACGGGTATTGGATTTTGCCAATCATATCAACAGGACGAAAAGGGGCGCAAAGGGCGCGATTACCGAAACCGATCCCGAATACAGAATTTTGGAGCCGGTCGTATCGAACGAAATGGCCGATGTGGGGATGTTTCTTGAGCTGCGCAAACCCAAAAGCGCAGAAGAAGTTGCTTTATTATCGGGAAAGCCCGTAGAAGAGGTTTCAAAACTGCTGTGGGAGTTGGCCGACTGCGGCGCATGCTTTATAAATAAAATCGACGGTACGGATAAGTATTGGCTCGATTTGTGGATTCCCGGCGTTATGGAAATGATGGTTAACCATAAAGAAAACGTGAGAAAATATCCGCAAATAGCCGAAGCTTTTGAAGCATACGGCCGGGTGCGCGGGCCTAAAACCGCAGGCTTGTTTCCCGTCGGTATGGGCTTAATGCGCGTTATTCCGATTGAACATTCGATTTCCGGAGAAACGAGGCGCGCCTCTTATGAAGAAGTTTCGATGTATCTTAACGAAAACGATTTGTTTTCGGTTTCCGATTGTTCGTGCCGTACCGCCCGCGAAATTATGGGGGAGGGCTGCGGCCACTTAAAAGAAGATATGTGCATTCAACTGGGGCACGCCGCCGAATACTATATAAGAACGGGACGCGGACGGCAAATTACGCGCGAAGAAGCTTTTGAAATTATCAAGCGCGCCGAAGAAAACGGCTTAATGCACCAGATTCCGAATACGGACGGGCCGGGTAAAACACATGCTATTTGCAACTGCTGCGGTTGTTCATGCTTTTCTCTTCGTACCGCAACGATGTTTTACAACAACGATATGGTGCGTTCAAACTATGTGTCGCATGTCGATAAAGATAAGTGCGTTGCCTGCGGCGAATGCGTAGAACATTGCCCCGTAAACGCCCTCAAGGTCGGTCAAAAGCTGTGTACGGTCAATCCCGTTAAAAAGAAAAAAACGCCGACTCCCCGCGACCGCGAATGGGGGCCTGCCGATTGGAACACCGATTACCGTACCAATGCGAAGGTTGCCGAAGAAGGCGGTTCGAGCCCCTGTAAGGCCGAATGCCCCGCACATATCGGTATTCAAGGCTATATAAAGCTTGCTTCACAGGGAAAATACAAAGAAGCATTGGAGCTTATCAAATTTGAAAATCCCTTTCCGGCGGTATGCGGGCGCGTGTGTCCGCGCTATTGCGAATCGGCATGTACGAGAGGCGATCTTGACGAGCCCATTGCAATAGACGATATTAAAAAGTTTATCGCCGAACAGGATATGAATACCGAACACCGCTTTGTTCCGCGCAAAAAGCATGATTACAGCGATAAAAAAATCGCCGTTATCGGTGCAGGCCCTGCCGGTCTTTCGTGCGCGTACTATCTTGCGGTTGAAGGCTACTCGGTAACCGTTTTTGAAAAAGAAAACCGTCTCGGCGGTATGCTTACCCTCGGTATTCCCGAATTCCGCCTTGAAAAAAAGGTTGTGGATGCGGAAATCGATATTTTGCGTGAATTGGGAGTCGAATTCAAGACAAATACGAATGTGGGAACGGATATAACGCTTGACGAACTGCGCTCTCAAGGATACAAAGCCTTTTTCCTCGGAATCGGGGCGCAGGGCGGCCGTAAACTGAATATAGAAGGCGAAGACGCCGAAGGCGTTATGACCGGCGTTGACTTTTTACGCAAAGTCAATTCGGGTTCCGATTTAAAATTAAACGGTACGGTTATCGTTATCGGCGGCGGAAACGTCGCCATAGACGTTGCCCGTACCGCAGTCCGTGTCGGTGCGGATGAAACGGATATGTATTGCCTCGAAAGCCGCGAAGAAATGCCCGCCCTCGAAGAAGAAATCGAAGAAGCCTTTGCCGAGCATATTGCAATCAATAACTCATGGGGGCCTAAACGCATTATCGTCGAAAACGGCCGCGTTGCGGGAGTCGAGTTTAAAAAATGCGTTTCGGTTTTCGATAAAGACAAGCGATTTAATCCCGTATTCGACGAAAATCAAACGAAAACGGTTAAAGCCGATTTTGTGCTTTTGTCCGTCGGACAGGCGATAGAGTGGGGCGATTTGCTTAAGGGAAGCAAGGTCGAATTAAACCGCAACAATACCGTCAAAGCCGATGCGCAAACCTTCCAAACGGCTGAAAGCGATATCTTTGCAGGCGGCGATGCTTTAACCGGCCCGAAATTCGCTATTGACGCCATTGCGGTCGGAAAGGAAGGGGCGGTTTCGATTCACCGCTTTGTGCAGCCCGGTCAAAGTTTGGTTTTAGGACGCATTAAGCGCGATTACCGCCCGCTTGACAAAGAAAACTTAAAGCTTGAAGGCTACGACCGCTTGCCCAGGCAAAAGCCCGCAGAAACGGCTTCTTCAAGCAGGTTTAAAGATACGCGCGGCGTTTTTACCGAAGAGCAAATCAAAAAAGAAACGGAACGCTGTTTGGGCTGCGGCGCGACCGTTACCGACGAATATATATGCGTCGGCTGCGGCCAGTGCGTAACCCGCTGTAAATTCGACGCGATTTCCCTCGTTAAAAAATACGATAGGGGAGCCGTCGAGTTAAAGGATTTACGCCCCTCGGTTGTAAAACATGCGATAAAGCGCAAATTGGTTATTACCGCAAAAAAACCGCTGCGTTTTGTCGAATCCGTTTTGTCGCCCGATAAGGGAAAAAACAGGCCGTCAAAGGTCTAGCGGATTGGACAGACTTACGGATACCCCGTAGTTTTGCATTCTCTGCGGTATCTAAACCGCAGGGGAATGCAAAAGCGGCCGTTCAAAAAGCGCTTATACATCATAATTTTTCCGTCTTTTATGTATACCGCATATCATAAAATATTAAAAAAGTGCATATCTTTTTTTTCCCTTGCCGATTTTTTTGTTCTCTGCTATACTCTTTTTATGAAGGCTGCACGGCGTATTAACTTCTGCGCATTTTTACAAAAAAAGTGCATTTTTCCGAAAAAAGCTCTTGACACAAAAAGGGCGTGCCGTATAATGCCCTTCGATACCCGATACCCGATACCCGATACCCGATACCCGATACCCGATACCCGATACCCGATACCCGATACCCGATACCCGATACCCGATACCCGATACCCTATACCCTATACCTGCGCGTCAGTGCGCTGCGCGCACTGACGCGCGACGAGTTTGCGGTTCCGCAAACTCGCAGGGCATACGGCTTTTATAACTCATATTCCCGAAGATGTTTATCTTTTTCTAAAAGCTCGCTGAGCCGCCCGCTGAGCCGCTCGCTTTTATGCAGAACATACAGCGTTCAAAATTCACATAACCATATCCCGTTTTTTTACAACACACTGTTGTTTCCGCTTTTATTCCCGTACAGGGGCAAAGTGCAGGTTCTGTTTGTGTTTCCCCGTGCCCGAAAAGCGGCGGAGTATAGACAATGATATACATTCGGTTAAATTAGGAGGATAGAATGAAAACCGTAAAAAAAATCTGTGTGATTGCGCCGGCTCTTGTGTTGTTTTGCGCAATTTTGTTTACCGGCTGCCCGCAAAAGATAGACGGCGGGCCGCCGGGAGGAACGCAAAGCGGGCCGGATCCCAACTTAATCATTGAGGGTACCGTCCTTAAGGGATATAGGGGAGAAAAACCTACAGGCGTATTGGAAATCCCCGACGGTATTACCGAAATAGCTAAAGACGCCTTTAAGCAGTGCACGGGTTTGACTCAAGTAAAGTTTCCTGCCAGCCTTACTGCGATAAGAGAAAATGCCTTTATAGGCTGTATGGGATTGACGGAATTGAACTTGCCTGTAAAGCTTACAACCGTAGAAAACTATGCTTTTTACGGCTGTAAAAACATCCCCGAAATAGTTTTGCCCGAAAAACTCAATACACTCGGTTTGGGTGCCTTCGGCGGCTGTACGGGCCTTAACTCTCTTGCGGTTCATGAACATAATACCGTTTTTGAAAGTGAAAACAATCTTGTATATAAAACCGGTAAAACCGAGCTTGTCTGCGCTTGTGCCGGCAGTACGACCGTAACCCTTCCCGAAACTGTTGAAACTATTGCTTCCAATGCATTTAACCGTTGTGAAAAACTGATACAGGTAAATCTTCCTTCAAGTCTTACTGCGATTGAAGATTTTGCTTTCGGCTATTGTATCGCACTGGAGAACGTACAATTACCTAAAAATCTTCAAACAATCTCAGGTTCCGCTTTTTACGGCTGTACAAAACTTGCAAGCCTTACGGTGAATTCTGCAAGTACGCATTTATGGGTTGAAAGCAATATCGTTTACACTGCGGATAAAAAAAAGCTGTTATGCACTATTCCGAAGCCGGCATCGCCTATCCTTACTCTTTCTGAAGGACTTGAAGAAATAGCCCCCTTGGTTTTTAGAAACTGTACGGGGTTGACGCAAGTGAAGTTTCCTTCAAGTCTTAAAAAGATAGGCGGCTCTGCTTTTAGCCGCTGCAAGAATGTAAGCAATTTTGATTTTTCATCCTGTACTACACCGCCGCTTGACTCAATCGGTAACGGTGCTTTTTCAGACTGTACGGCGGCAACGTATAAGGTTAAATCGGGCAGCGGTGTAAAAGAAAAACTGACTGCAAGCGGTGTTGCGGTAGGCCAAATAACGGAAGTTCCGTAAAAAGGCTGCATGATACCTGTCTTTACGTTCCGTTCGGTTTTGATAATCGGTTTTACGCAGAGCGTAAAACCGATTATGTATGGTTCTCCCTCTTAATCCTTAAAACTTTCCGCCGCCCATCTTCACGCTTAAACTTAAACCTGCGCTGCTTTTTACCTGCGATTCGGGACTTAAAGGATAGATAAAGTTCGGACCTGCGCTGAAACCGATAAGGCGGTTCGGGTTCCACGAAAAAGTCAAAACACTCATGCCCTGAAGTTCGGAAACGGCGAATTGCTGAAAAAGGTGCGCTCTTACTTTTTCCGTTCCTATTTTGTTTTGAGAAAGCGTACAGGCAATGTAGTGCTGCCCGATGTTCCCCATCGAGCTGATATTTTGTGCAGCTTTTTGAAGTTCGGGCGAAACGGGTATTCCCTCGCGTACCTTACGGACAGTGTCGGTAAGAATTGCCTGTACTTCCTTTGTGTTTTTATAGCCCGGACCGTTGTAAAAATACTGGGCCGCAATGCTTGTGTGCGTTTTGGCATTGCTGTACGAAGCTCCGGCCGTTGCCTGAAAAAAGGCTTTGTTTTTTTCCGTGTATGTGCTGTTATAGTCGCCGTTTTTGTAATACGTGTAATCGCTTCCCCATGCAAAAATACCTTCTGCAAATACGGCAACCTTTCCCGCAATGCTTCCCGACAGGGTTGTAACCAGTTTCGGCGCTTGCTCATACCTGTAGCGGCCGCCGATTCCCCATTCCCAGTTTCCGAACACGAATTCCGCCTTTGCCGCCAAAGCCGTGTTTTCGGTTTTAAAGCTGCTGTCCGTAGGCGGTAACAGATAAAACCACAGGTTGTGCTGGGTTCCGGGAATTACAATGTGCGTGCGCAGCGACAGGGGGCCTTCTTTATCGGCTTCAGGGTCCTGCGGGTCAATCCGTGAAAGGTTGATAATATCCGCAGGGCTGTAAAAATAACCCGTGCCCCATTTTACCGCGTGTTTTCCGAAACGGAAAAAGGCAATATCTTTAAGCGAAAAATCGGTATACAATTCACGGATGGAAATATTTACCGCGCCGTTTACACCGATGGGAACGAGTGCACCGTTCGGAAACGCAGGTTGTACTCCCAGCGGGAGCAAAGTTTTCGGAATATTCACTACTCCCCCTAAAGTTTTTTCAAAGGGAAAACCGAAGCTGAATTTGCCGTAAAGCTTTAAGTTTTCGACCGGACGCGCATCAAAAAAAAGGTTCGCGTTTAAAGTTGTTTTTAAGGTAGAATCGGGCTTGGGTTCATAGGGTTCCGCCCAGTTACAGCTCAATTTTAAAGACGAATCGAGCGAACCGCCGATACGGAGTTTTTCGCCTTCAAGCGAAAGCATAGCCTTTTGTAAATCGGCTTGAAATTTAAGCGGCCGGCCGCTTGTTGACGAATCCGAATCCGCTTGACCCGATGAGCTTTGCGCTTCATCGGGCGATACGAAAAGTTCTTCGTCGCCTCCGAACAATTCGTCTTCCAAAGAAGCGCTTTCGCTTGCTTCCTGTGCATACAAGCCGCCCCGTAAAACAGGCATGCTGCGGGGGGCAAAAACGGGCAATAACAAAAGGATTGCCGGTAAAAAAAAGGCCGGCGGTAAACGCAATGATTTTTTCATATCAGTTTATTTTCTCCAAATAGGCTTTTGTAAAAACGACGTCGGGGATTTTCGAATTGTCGAAATCCGCAAAAATCTGGGTTGTTTTTTCTCCCTTTACCAATTCGTTTATGTGGATTTGATGGACGGGAAGGGGCACCCCGTTTACCTTTGCATATTTGGGAACAAGGGTGGTTCTCATGTGGCGTCCGCTTGCCCCGTAGCTTTCCACTTTTAAAATCAGGCCTTCGTCTTTTCTCACAAAAAACTTTTCCTGTGCGTAAGAAGCGTCTTTATCGAGGGCTTTGGCGGTTACCGCGTATACATCGAATTTACCGAGCTTGCTTTCTTCTATTTTGATGATTTCCCACGAATCTTTAAATTTTTCCTTTTTGTTTACATCGGACATTTTAGCGTCGCTGTTTGCCAAATTGCGTTTAAGGGACGAGTGGGTAAAACTGCGCGATATGGGGTCGTATGCCCAGAGGTTGTTTTTTTCCTGAAGGTAGCCGACACCCTTATCCGCTTCGGGGGCGATTTGCACCAGGCAGGTTTGGTCTTTTACGTCGCGCCGGAACAATTTGAATTGGGCGGCCTCTTTGGGTTCGTTCGGCTTTTCGATAATGAACGAAAGGGTACAGGTAAAATCTTCCAAAAAGTTGTTGTTAAAAAACGCTTTATCCATAATGCCGTACATCGTTTCGGTATCGGGCACTTGGGTAAAGGCAAGCATTGCGCACAAAAGAGCACAAAATACAATCAGTGTTTTTTTGAATATAATGTTCATCATTACTCCTATAATTTTATTTTCCCGTCCGCAGCGCTTCGGCCGGAACCATGTTTGCCGCCTGCGATGCCGAGCCGAGTACCGTAAGCAGTGTTAAAACCCAAACGGTAAGGAATTTTACGGCAATCGGTACAAAGGATAAAATCCACGTAAAATGCCCGTTTTTTGTAAAAACCGCAAACGAAGAATCCTTTGCAATCGGTATAAGGGCAAAAACCTGCATAATGATAATGGCAAGTACAAAACCGGCTGCCGCCCCGATAATCGATAAAAACGAAGCTTCGGCAATAAACAGGGCGCGTATACTGCCGCGTCCGACTCCGCAGGAGCGCATAGTGCCGATTTCTCCCTTACGCTCGTGTACGATTATTTTAAAAGTATTTGAAATACCTATCATCGTAATAAGCAAAAGGGCGGCTAAAACGCCGAAGCTTACAAACTGCAATGTACGCATAAGGGTTACCATTTGCGGCGCAAAGTCGAAAAAACTGATAACGGCGTATTTGGTGCCTTCCCATTTTCCGTCGCTCAGCTGCGAAAACATATAGTTTCCCGGATTGGACGGATTTGTTTTTTTTGCAAGGCTTCTATCGATAACCTCTGCGCTTTTTGCAAGCTTTTCCGCTATATGATTTGCGGCCGTTTCCTGCATTTCCGGATTTTTAAGAAAAAGCGCATACACTTCCAAGCTGTCTTCGGGAAGCTGACTTATATTTTGTGCGTATTCGAAATTGATATAATTTGTAATACTGCCGAAAACCGAGCGGTCTACGGCAATACCTTCAATTTGCAGTTCGGCAACCGTCAGCTGTCCCGTTGCGGTTTCGGTTTCATATAAGACGACATCGTGAAGGCCGGCGTTTAAAGCTTTAGCGGTTGTTTCGGAAAGCAAAAGGGCGTTTTCTTTTTTCATGCCCTCCCAGCTTCCTTCTTTGAATAAAATACTGTCGTGCAGCAGCTTTTCGTTTTCAAAGTCGCAGCCGTCGATTTGCGAACTTGCTTCTTTACCTTCGAAGATGAGTTTGCCTTCGTTGCGCATCCGTTTTATAATGTATTCGGCTTCTATGCCGCTTTCTTTGACAATGCGTTCAACCGTTTGAACCGCTTGGCCGTCCAAATATGTTTGAGCTTCATCATCCTCGTCTTTGTCGGCCTCTTTTTGTGCACCGATTATATACACGTGGCCGCCTACAACCTTTGCTATTTCGGCGTTCATGCTTTTTAAGGCGCCGGCGGTCATACCGTCCATAAACACAACGACTAAAAAGGCAAAGGCGACGGCAAGCAGCAGTAACATACTGCGCCTCTTTTGCCGGTTTAAGTTTTTGAATGCAATTTTCAATATATTCATTTGTAATTCCTTAACGGTTTATCGCTTCAAGCGGGCTGATTTTTAAGGCAAGCCGCACCGGATACCAGTTTGCAATGACTCCCGCCGCAAACATCGAAAACATTGTTCCGACAATCGACAGCATGGAAATATGTATGCGCATTCTTTTACCGCCGAACATAGCCGAAAGCGTTCTGTTCAATTCTATATCCAACGAGTTGACAATGAGGGCGGCTATAAGCGCGAGAATTACGCCGATACATACGCCTGCAAAAGACATAAAAAAGGATTCGGTAAAAAAGATTTTGCGTACAAAGCTTTTTTTAGCCCCGATTGCGCGCATGGTACCGATTTCCGCATTGCGCTGCATAACCGCGACAACCAGCGTATTCATAATGACTATTAAAACGGTAACCGCAAGAATTACCAGCATGGTTATAAACAACACGCGGGTTGCCCCTATTGCCTGAACGTAGGAGCGCATGCCGCCCTTCCAATTTAAAGCTTGCGCATTTATATTTTCTTCGGCAAACCAGGTGTTTAAATTTCTTACAAGGCTTGCGGTTTTTGACGAATCTTTAAGCTTGACGGCTATATGGTGCCACGCTTCGTTATCCGCAAGGTTCAGCCTGTCGCGCAGTTCCGTGCTTCCCAAAAGATTATCGAAATCGGTTTTGTTTTCGGCCGAAGCGTCCTCTTCAAAAAGCGAAAAAGCGTCGTCGCTTCCGAACAATTCGTCTTCCGATTTTTCCGAAAGGCTTAAATCGATTGAATCGGGTATACTCGAAGCGGTACGCGCACCGAGTGTCATACCGGCAAGAATGCGGCCGGTGTCCGTGTCGGCATAGGCTATTTCCGATATCGCCGTGTCCGGATGTGCGTAGGTAAAAAAGCCCTTTACAAAGACCCGCTGCTGCTTTGCTTTTTTTCCCATAAGGGCAGTCATAATAATTTCATCGCCGACTTTTAATTCCTTTGCATAATATTTTTCGTATTTTTCTTTTACTTCCGAAGGAATCAATACGAATTTTTCATTATCCGAAGAAGGATAATCGCCCTCGTATAATTCGGCTGTTTGGAAAACACTGCGGTATTTTTGCGGCTCTATGCCCAATGTGTACATATAAGGGCGTTCGCGCATATCGGCGAGTGCGGGTTTCCACGAATCGGGTAAATCGGCCGGTTTAAGAACGGACAAGGCAACCGTGGAAGAGGTAAAATCCCTTATTTCCGGCATCGAGCGCAGTTTGTCCGTGATTTTTTCGAAGGGCAGTACGTAGGGCATTTTCGGTAAATCCATGCTTACACTGACGCTTTGATATGCGCCCAAAAGCTCCACATTAACACCCTTTTGGTCCGACTTTCCCGTAATTAAAATATCGCCGGTAAAATCGCTTATGCACACATCGCGGGTTTGCTTCATTGCAAAATTCAAAATGCCCAAGCCCGATATAACAAAAAAAGTTCCCAAACCTATGAGCGACAGGGTAATAATCAGTTTTGCCTTGTTTGCAAAAAGATTTTTTGCCGCCATTTTTAAAACTATCGTATTCATCGTATTCCGCTTGTGCCTCTTATGCGTTCATCTTTACATCTTCGACGACAAGACCGTCCAAAATCTTAATGCGGTGGTTTGTCATATCGACAATCTTTGCGTCGTGGGTCGAAAAAATAAAGGTGGTTTTTATTTCTTTATTCACTTCTTTCATCAATTCAAGAATCTGATTACCCGTTTTGGAATCGAGGTTTGCCGTTGGCTCGTCGGCAAGCACTATGTGCGGCTTGGTAACGAGGGCGCGTGCAATGGCAACCCGCTGGCGCTGACCGCCTGAAAGCTCGTTCGACTTGTGATGCTTCCATTCGGTAAGGCCGACCTTTTCGATAAGGTAGTCAATCCATTCGGCCGTCTGCGTCTTTGTTCCCTTAGGCGCTCCGAACAAAAGCGGAAACTCGATATTTTCATACACGTTTAAAACCGGAATCAGGTTAAATGATTGAAAAATAAAGCCCAAATACTCGTGGCGAAGCGAGGTCATTTTTTTATCGAGTCTTCCGGGAATTTTTACCTTTTTATTTTGACTTTTCGAAAGAGAGGTAAAATCGGCCTCCGCATAAATATTTTCATCGTTAATGATAAGAGAGCCGCTTGTGGGCGTATCAATCAATCCTATCATATTTAAAATAGTGGATTTCCCCGAACCCGATGGTCCCGAAATGGACACAAACTCGCTCCGCTCAATCGAAAAATCCACACCCTTTACCGCTTCAACCTGCACCTTGCCTAAAGGGTAGGTTTTGCGTAAATCCTTTACCTGTACTATGGCCATATATCCTCCGATATAAATTGAACAATAACTGAACAATAAATATAACAATAAATTGTTACCCTTGAATAGTATCTGTTTTACAATACTATGTCAAGTATAATATGGAAAGGGGGGAGTTTTTTCTTCGGAAATATTTTGTGAGAATATGCATTGTTCTTGACTTTTGTCCTCAATTTCTCTATCATAGGATAGAATTTTATAGAGATAGGAGTGCTCTTATGATTAAAGTAGGAATTAACGGTTTCGGCCGCATCGGCCGCATGGTGTTCCGCGCCGCTGTACAAAACTTCGCAAACGATATTCAGATTGTCGGTATCAACGACCTTCTCGATCCCGATTATCTTGCGTATATGCTTAAATACGACTCCGTACACGGCCGCTTTAAAGGCGATGTAAAAATCGACGGAAACACAATGATTGTAAACGGCAACAAAATCCGTTTAACCGCCGAAAAAGAACCGGCAAACTTAAAATGGAACGAAGTGGGTGCCGATGTCGTAGTCGAATCCACCGGTTTTTTCCTTTCCGATGAACTTGCCCGCGCACACATTACCGCAGGAGCCAAAAAAGTCGTTCTTTCGGCTCCCTCCAAAGACGCTACCCCCATGTTCGTATACGGTGTAAACCACAAAAACTACAAGGGTGAAGATATTATTTCCAATGCATCCTGCACCACAAACTGTCTTGCCCCCTTGGCCAAGGTATTGCACGATGCATTCGGCATTAAGCGCGGTCTTATGACCACCGTTCACGCCGCCACCGCTACCCAAAAAACCGTTGACGGACCCTCCAAAAAAGACTGGAGAGGCGGACGCGGTATTCTCGAAAACATCATCCCCTCGTCAACCGGCGCCGCTAAGGCCGTAGGCAAGGTATTGCCCGAATTAAACGGCAAATTGACCGGTATGTCGATGCGCGTTCCCACCTCCGACGTTTCGGTTGTAGACTTAACCGTCGAATTGAACAAAGAAGCCACCTATGAGCAAATCTGCGACGCTATGAAAAAAGCTTCCGAAGGAGAACTCAAAGGCATTCTCGGCTACACCGACGAAGCCGTTGTTTCCACCGATTTCCGCGGGGAAGCACGCACCTCCGTATTCGACGCAAAAGCCGGTATCGCCCTCGACCCGACCTTTGTAAAGGTTGTTTCATGGTACGACAACGAATGGGGTTATTCGAATAAACTCTGCGAAATGATCCGCGTCGTTGCAAAATAAGCTTTGCTGCAAAATAATTTGTAACATCGTTTTATAAAAGACCGTCCGTTTCCCTTTATAAGAGCGGGCGGTTTTTTTATGTATAAAATCTTTTGTCTTTTTGCGTCCCGCCCTTGCGCACAATCGATAAAAAATGCTATAGTAAGCTTTGATAAATGCCGCAGCATGCGGCTGTTTAAACTATTACCGCCCGGAGCATTACGGGGCATCCGTTGCTGTTGCGGGGCGGCTAAGGAGATTAGATATGAGACAATACTATATTGCCGGAAACTGGAAAATGAACAAAACAAAGGCCGAAGCGGTTGAACTTGCCGAGGGCCTTGTCGCCGCTTTAAAAGACGGAAAAAACAAATACATGGTTGCCCCCTCGTTTACAAACCTCGATGCGGTTGCTCAGGTATTAAAGGGTTCCAATATTTTGCTCGGTGCGCAAAACATGTCCACCGAAGAATCCGGCGCACATACGGGAGAAGTATCCGTACTTATGCTTAAAGATTTGGGCGTACAAGCCGTTATTTTAGGACACTCGGAGCGCCGCCACATCTATAAAGAAGACGATGCGATGATTAATAAAAAAGTCAAGCTGGCTTTAAAACACGGCTTGGAAGTCGTTTTGTGCATAGGCGAGCTTTTGGAAGAGCGCCAAGCAGGTAAAGCCGAAAAGGTGTGCGAAGAGCAAACCCGCAAGGGACTTGAAGGCGTCAGCGCCGCCGAACTTGCAAAGGTTACTATCGCCTACGAACCCGTATGGGCAATCGGAACGGGACAAACGGCAACCGCCGACGATGCACAGGCAATTCACGTGTATGTACGCAACATCCTTGCCGAAATGTACGGGCGCGAAGCGGCCGACAAGGTTATCATTCAATACGGCGGTTCCATGAAAGCCGAAAATGCCGCGGCATTGCTTGCAAAGCCCGATGTGGACGGCGGTCTTATCGGCGGCGCTTCTCTTAAAGTCGATACCTTCGAGCCCATCTGCAAAACCTATTGATACTCTAAAGCGGGAGCTTTATGGATATGCACATTAAACAAGTAAAGACCCCCTTCCTTCCGTCAAAGCGCCGTTTCGGCGATAGGGCGGAAGGACGCCGTATCCGTTCTATAGAACCTATGGCGGTCGTTGCCCCCTTTATTATGCCCGACAGAATAGGCTCTCAAAACCTCTTTCAAGACAGTGTAAATCTTTCGGCCGTTGAGCATTTTGTACATAAAAAGCGGGAAGAAGGATTGGCAGGTTTCGGTATTATGCATGTACTTATAGCCGCCTATGTCAGGACCATTTCGCAGCGTCCGGGTATAAACCGCTTTTTAAGCGGATTAAGACTGTATGCGCGACACAACATAGAAGTCGTTATGGCGGTAAAAAAGGCAATGACTTTGGAAGCCGAAGAAACCATGATGAAATTCTTTTTCGATCATAGGGCGACGGTTACCGATATATTCAGCCAAATGACTGAAAAAATAGAAGCATATCAAAACAAAAAAGAAGAAAAAGAAAACGCCTTCGATAAACTTGCCCGCGTTCTCGGCTATATGCCGCGTTTTCAACTGAAGGGAGCAGTCGCGCTGTTAACATGGCTCGATTTTCACAATTGGCTTCCGGAACGCTTGCGCCGCTTAAGCCCCTTTCACTGTTCCGTCGTTTTTTCATCGATGGGTTCTTTGGGTATTCAGCCTATTTTCCATCACCTATATGATTTCGGAAACGCACCGGTTTTTATTACCTTCAGTACAGTGCGCAAGTCTACGGAAATTGCCCGCGACGGCAGTGTGCATAGAGTACGTCATTTGGATTTGGCGGTTACAACGGACGAACGCATTTGCGACGGTTTTTATTATGCTTCGGCTTTTCACGAACTGCGCAAATACTTAAAAAATCCCGAACTTTTGGAAAATCCGCCGGAAACGGTTGTTTCCGATATCGATTAGTGCGGGAATGTATATGAGCTTTATTGAGATTTTAGGCTATATTGCTTCCGTTATCGTATTTATATCGCTGACTATGAAGTCGCTTGTAAAACTGCGCATCATAAATGCCGCCGGCAGTGTGCTCTTTGTGATTTTTGCACTGAGTACCTCTTCCTTTCCTACAGCCGTTTTAAATATCGGCATTGTAATTATCGACGTCTATTATTTTCTTAAAATGATCAGGGTTCAGGATAATTTTGAAATTATGTATGTCGAAAAAGACAATCCGCTGGTAAGCCGTTTTTACAATAAAAATCATAAAGAAATTGAAAAACTGTTCGGTGCAAAAGCTTTTTCACAAAGCAAAAAGGCCGCCTTTTTTTTCCGCAACGACGATATAGCCGGCCTTTTGGCTTATTCTCCGGCCGAATTCGATGGAGAAAAAACCGCCGAAATCTTTATAGATTTTGTAGTTCCCGAATACCGCGACCTTGCCGTCGGGCGTCACTTTTTTGTCAAAGACTTGAGTTTTTGGAAAAATCAGGGCTATGAATGTCTTATAACGAGGGTGCCCGATAAGGTGCACGTTCCCTATATAAGGCGGCTCGGCTTTGTTCATGAGCATAATTCGGGCATTTGGACAAAGCGGATTTAAAATAAAACCGGCCGCCCCGGCCAAAGAAGATTGAGCATGACATTTTCTTCAGCAGGCGGCCTTCCGGTGCAATTAAACCGTATCAGCGGGTGCTTACCAGCGCCTTCATCGAAGTCATATAGCCGCGCAGTTTTTTACCGACCGTTTCAACCGGATGATTGCGGATTTCCGCGTTTACGGCGACCAGTTCGGCATTGTTTACGCCCGTGTCCCGTAATTCAAGGCCTTTTCCGATAACATCGGTATGAATCTTCGACATAAAATCGGCGAGCAGGGGACGGCAGCTGTTGTCGAATAAATAACAGCCGTATTCTGCCGTATCGGAAATAACCTTGTTCATTTCATACAACTTTTTGCGGCTGATAAGGTTTGCTATAAGCGGAACTTCGTGCAGGCTTTCGTAATAAGCGCTTTCGGCCTTGATGCCCGCCGCGGTCATCGTTTCAAAGGCAAGTTCAACGCCCGCTTTAAGCATGGCGACCATTAAAATCCCCTTGTCGAAGTATTCCTGCTCGCGTATCGGCGTATCGGCGGCCCTCGTTTGCTCAAAGGCGGTTTTTCCCGTTTCTTCGCGCCATTTTAAAAGGTCTTTGTCACCCGCCTCCCAATCATTCATCATCGTTTGACTGAATTTTCCGCTTATAATATCGTCCATGTGCTTTTTATACAAATCGGACATAATCGCTTTTAATTCTTTACTCAGGGTATGGGCTTTGATTTTTGCGGGGTTGGACAATCTGTCCATCATTCCCGTAACGCCGCCCCATTTCATCGCTTCGGATACGGTTTCCCAGCCGTATTGAACCAGTTTTGCCGCATAACCTGCATCGATTCCTTCTGCGGTCATCTTGTTAAAACAGAGGATACTTCCGGTTTGGAGCATACCGCATAAAATGGTTTGCTCACCCATTAAATCCGATTTAACTTCGGCTATAAACGAAGATTCCAAAACGCCGGCCCTGCTTCCCCCTGTTGCATAGGCAAGGGCTTTTGCCGCTTCCAACCCCTTGTTTTCGGGATCGTTTTCGGGGTGAACGGCAATCAGGGTGGGAATGCCGAAGCCCCGCTCATATTCGACGCGCAGTTCCGAGCCGGGCCCCTTGGGCGCCATCATAACAACCGTTATGTCGGGGCGGATTTTCATACCTTCTTCTACGATGTTAAAGCCGTGGCTGTACCACAGTACGGAACCTTTTTTCATGAGGGGAAGTATTTTTTCGAGCACCGAAGAATGCTGTTTGTCCGGCGTTAGGTTTCCCACTACATCGGCTTGAGGAATCAGTTCTTCAAAGGTGCCGACTGTAAAACCGTTGTCGGTTGCGTTTTTCCAGCTAGCGCGTTTTGCGTCGATTGCTTCCTTTCTGAGGGCATAGCTTACATTTAATCCGCTGTCGCGCAAATTCAAGCCCTGATTTAAGCCCTGTGCTCCGCAGCCGATGATGACAATTTTTTTACCCCGCAAAACTTCGGCTTTGTCTGCAAATTCGACGCTCTCCATAAAGCGGCACCGGCCCAGCTGTAACAGAGCTTCCCTCCAGGGGATTGCGTTAAAATAATTCGTTTTTTCCATACATGCCTCCTCAAGCTTGTATCCTGATGTTTTATACTAGCGAAAATGTGAGTAAAGGTAAAGGGGAAAACCGTAAAAACTGTATAAATACTGCAATAGTTTTAGTAAAATTTAAACTTTCTCCCGTTTTCAGCTTGACCCGTTGAATACTAATCACTAAAATACGAAAACGGAGCGATTTATGAAAAGCGATAATGTCAAAAAAGGAGTGCACCGTTCGCCTCACCGTTCTTTGTTTTGGGCAATGGGCTATACACGGGAAGAGTTGGATAGGCCCCTTGTCGGCGTATGTTGTGCAAAAAACGAAATTATTCCCGGCCATACCCATTTGGATAAAATTGCCGAAGCCGTTAAAGCGGGTATCCGTATGGCAGGAGGAACTCCGATAGAGTTTCCCGCCATAGGAGTATGCGACGGTATCGCTATGGGCCACGAAGGAATGCGCTATTCCCTTGTTACGCGCGAACTTATCGCCGATTCCATAGAATGTGTCGCAAAGGCACATCAATTCGATGCCCTTGTACTGATTCCCAACTGCGACAAGGTGGTTCCCGGTATGCTGATGGCCGCAGGCCGCCTCGATTTACCGACCGTTGTATGCTCGGGCGGCGCCATGCTTCCCGGAAAAATCTCAAGCTGTTCCGGACCGGACTGCTCCAATCCTTATGCAGGACGCGGCTTAAGCCTCTCCGACGTATTTGAAGCCGTCGGAGCACATTCTGCGGGAAAAATAGATGAAGACGAATTGGACGAAGTGGAGCACAGTGCCTGCCCCGGCTGCGGCTCCTGTTCGGGAATGTTTACCGCAAACAGTATGAACTGCGTTACCGAAGTGCTCGGCTTGGCCCTTCCGGGAAACGGCACGATACCGGCGGTAAGCGGTAAGCGTATCGCCTTTGCAAAACACAGCGGCATGGCGGTTATGAAGATGCTCGAAAAAAATATAAGCGCACGAAAGATTTTAAGCGAAAAAGCCTTTTACAACGCCTTAACCGCCGACATGGCCCTCGGATGCAGTTCCAATACCGTGCTCCATTTACCCGCCGTTGCCCGCGAAGCCGGCGTGCGCATAGACTTGCACATGATAAATACGATATCGAACCGCACCCCGAACCTCTGCCGTCTTGCTCCTGCAGGCAGCACCTTTATAAGCGATTTGGAAGAAGCCGGCGGTATACCCGCCGTTTTAGCCGAACTCGATAAAAAACATCTTATCGAAACGGACTTGATAACCGTAACGGGAAACACAATCGCACAAAACATAGTTCATGCGCGCAACCGCAACCCCGCAGTTATCCGCCCGATAGAAAATCCTTTTGCGGCTGAAGGCGGTATTGCGATTTTGTTCGGCAATTTGGCGCCCGGGGGAACCGTCGTAAAGCGTTCGGCCTGCGCCCCCGAATTAATGAAGTATTCGGGAAAGGCAAAGGTATTCGATTCGGAAGAAGCGTGCTATAAGGCGGTCGAACAGCGAAAAATCGAAAAGGGAGATGTGGTTGTTATCCGCTATGAGGGTCCGAAGGGAGGGCCGGGTATGCGCGAAATGCTTGCCGTAACCGCGGCCCTTGCAGGTCAGGGCTTGGACAAGGATGTCGCCCTCATTACCGACGGGCGTTTTTCCGGAGCGACCCGCGGCGCTTCTTTCGGCCACTGCTGTCCCGAAGCGGCTGCCGGAGGCCCTATCGGCTTGGTGCGCGACGGCGACATCATATCCTACAGCATACCGGATTATTCGATACGCCTTGAAGTAAGCGATGAAGAACTTGAACGGCGCAAAGCCGAATATAAGATACCCGAATCAAAGGTAAGCGGCTGCCTTATGCGCTATGCAAAACTGGTATCGGGAGCCGATGAAGGAGCCGTACTGCAATGAAATTAACCGGAGCACAAATAGTTATCGAATGTTTGATTGAACAGGGAACGGATACCGTATTCGGTTATCCGGGCGGCGCCATCCTCCATATTTACGATGAACTGTATAAAAACCGGCACCGCATACGCCATATTCTAACCGCCCATGAACAGGGAGCCGCCCACGCCGCCGACGGTTACAGCCGCTCGACGGGAAAAACGGGGGTTGTGCTTGCAACCAGCGGCCCGGGAGCGGCAAACCTCGTAACCGGAATCGCCACGGCATACATGGATTCCGTTCCCTTAGTTGCTATTACTTGTAACGTTGCAACGCATTTACTCGGCAAGGACAGTTTTCAGGAAATCGATATAACCGGAATTACGACACCCGTTACAAAACACAGCTACATAGTACGGAATATCGAACAGCTTGCCGCGGCGGTGCGCGAAGCCTTTATTATCGCCTCTATGGGAAGACCCGGTCCCGTACTTATC
Source organism: Treponema sp. HNW (assembly GCF_050320395.1). Lineage (GTDB taxonomy): Bacteria > Spirochaetota > Spirochaetia > Treponematales > Treponemataceae > Treponema_C. The sequence goes on along the minus strand of NZ_CP144459.1, from coordinate 1,898,359 downwards.
GATATTCCGAAGGATGTAACGGCGGCCGTAACGGAATACGAGCCGGTGAAAAAAAGCGATAGCACCGGCGGTATCACCGACGGTATCACCGAGCTTTCCGTTTGTATTCATAAACTCGGCGCTCTTGCCCGCGCGGCAAATCCTCCGCCCGTCAGCGCTGAAAAAGTGAAGTGTGCCGCCGACTTAATAAATCGGGCGGAACGCCCGGTTATCTGTGCCGGAGGCGGCGTGTTATGTGCGGACGCATGGAAAGAACTGCGGCTTTTGGCGGAAAAAGCTTCGATACCCGTATGTCAAACCCTTATGGGAAAATCCGCTTTTCCCGCTCAACACGAATTGAATACGGGTATGGTCGGCATGCACGGAACAAAGGCGGCAAACTGCGCGGTAAATAAAAGCGACCTTATTATAGCCTTGGGCATGCGCTTTTCCGACCGCGTTATTTCCAATCCTTCAACCTTTGCCCGGGACAGTACAATTCTGCATATCGATATAGATGCCGCCGAATTGAATAAAAACGTTCCCGCCGCCTGCGCTTTGGCCGGCGATGTAAAAGCATTGTTAAAACGCATAATCCCGCTGGTTGCCGAAAAAGAAAAATCGCCGTGGAACGCTCAAATCGAAGAATGGAAAAAACATATTCCGTCGATGTATGCAAAAAAAACAAAACTGCACCCCAAATTCGTATTTGAATACATTCACAAAAAAATCGGTGAAACGGCGATTATCACTACCGAAGTAGGGCAGCACCAAATGTGGGCGTCTCTTTTTTATCCCTTTTCTTTGCCGCACAGCTTTTTAACCTCCGGCGGCTTGGGCACTATGGGCTACGGAACCGGTGCCGCTATCGGAGCTCAAACCGGTAAACCCGATCGCCCCGTCGTTCACATTGCCGGTGACGGTTCTTTCAGAATGAACTGTGCCGAACTTGCAACGATAGAGTATTACAAACTTCCGATTATCATCATCGTGGTAAACAACGGCACTCTGGGCATGGTGCGCCAATGGCAAAAACTGTTTTACGATAAGCGCTATTCTCAAACCACCCTCGACCGCGGCCCCGACTTTGTAAAACTTGCCGAAGCCTACAATATAAAGGCTTTCCGTGCTCACGATGAAGCCGAATTCGCCTCGGCCTTTGATAAAGCGCTTGAACTTGCCCTTTATGCCGAAAAGCGCGAACCGGTTTTAATAGACAGCTATATCGATATTGACGAAAACGTACTGCCCATGGTTCCGGCAGGTAAGGCCATAGACGATACATTATTGGAGATAGAGAATGATTGAACGCAGCCCCGCATTTAAGGCTTTAAAAGCCGGATACCTGTTTCCCGAAATCGCGTCCCGCCGCAAAGCCTTTGAAGCTTCACACCCCGGTATTCCCGTTATCAGTTTGGGTATCGGAAACACCACCGAGCCCTTAACGCCCCATATAAGCGAAGCGATGGCCCGCTATGCCCGCGGTCTTTCCACCCGAGAAGGCTATTCGGGCTACGGAGATGAGCAGGGCTTAAGCGCTTTACGCACAAAGATTGCCGAAGTGCTCTATCCGGGGCTGGCCGACGCCTCTGAAATCTTTATCTCGGACGGCGCAAAATGCGACATCGGCCGCATACAGCTTTTATTCGGCTCTCAAGTGCGGGCTGCGGTGCAGGATCCTGCATATCCGGTGTATGTTGACGGTTCCGTTATCATCGGCTCGGCACAGGCTTCACTGCCGTCATCGGAGTTCTATGCGGGTATTGTCTACATGCCCTGCACGGCCGAAAACGGCTTTTTCCCCGATGTATCGGTTGTTCCCGAAAACTCCCTTATTTATTTTTGCTCGCCGAATAACCCTACGGGAGCTGCGGCGACAAAAAAAGAGCTTTCAAAACTCGTCGATTATGCCCTGCAAAAAGGCTGCATTATCATCTTTGATGCCGCTTATTCGGCCTTTATACGCGACGATTCGTTACCGAAAAGTATTTATGAAGTTGAAGGCGCCCGTAAGTGTGCGATTGAAATCAATTCGTTTTCCAAACCCGCAGGTTTTACCGGAGTGCGCCTGGGCTGGTCGGTCGTGCCTAAAAACCTTTGTTATGCCGACGGAACGCCCCTTATAAACGACTGGAACCGTATTATGACTACCGTTTTTAACGGCGCTTCGAATATAGCCCAGCACGGAGGCCTTGCAGCCCTCGATACCGAAGGTTTAAAAGAAATGCGCTCTTTAACGGATTTTTATCTTGAAAACGCGCGTCTTATAAAAAAAGCCTTACAGGGGCCTAATTTTGCCGAAGGGGGAGTGCGCGTGTACGGGGCGGACAATGCTCCCTATGTGTGGACACAGTTTCCCGGCCGAAAAAGCTGGGAAGTTTTTGACAGGATTCTCCAACAATGCCGCATAATCACCACGCCGGGCGCGGGATTCGGTCCTTCGGGTGAAAGTTTTATACGGTTCAGCGCCTTCGGCGGCCGCGAAAACGTGCTTGAAGCGTGCAGGCGCCTTGCCTCTTTTAAACTCTCGGATGCTTAGAATCGTATCGTGTATGACAATGACAATGAAAACGCTTCTTTCGGCTGCGTGTATTTTAAAGGGCGAATCGGAAGTAAAATCTTAAAATTTCCGTTTCGTATGCGTATATCGGCAAAGGGAACGGCTTTAAGCGATATCGATGCAAGCGAAAAGCCGCTAAAGGCTCCGGTCAGCGGATTTGCCGCCGATACCGATGTAATACAGCCGAATACTCCCTGTCCCGATCTGAATTCCACGGGAAGCGATTTTACCGTAAGAGCGGCACCCAAGGGCCGGTCTATATACGGAATGTCTTTATATACATGTTCCGGAAAATAAAACAAAGATACGGAAAAAAGACTCGTTCCTGCCGCAAAGCGGGGTTCAAATAAAAAGTATAAGTCCGAAAAATCGACGATTTTTTCCGGCGCCTCGGGTTTTGTCTGTAAGCGTGCCAAACCGGCTTGCATATAGAGATTAAAAAAGGGAGAACCTCCTATCAAAAAGGTGAGGCCTGCGTGTATATCCGCCCTTTTTATAACCATAACAACGTCGTTGCCGTTTGCATCCTTTCTTTCGAAGGGTAAGCTTAGACCGAATAAAAAGTCGCTGATGAGTATATTTGAAACGCCGGCTATGCGGAAATCGGCGTTTAAACGTTTTTTACCGTATTTTTCATTGTAATAGAAGTAACCTGCATTGGCGAGCGGAACGGCATATTTGATCATAAAAGAAGTTCCCACGCCGTTTAAAGGAAACAAGGCGGGCGTTTCAAAACCCGTTTCTTTTTTGATTAAATCGGAAGAAAAAGCTTCGGTACCGAAATATTTTTTTATAAAGCTGTCGGAACCCGGAACTTCATATTCTCCGGCAAAGATTGACCACTGCGCCAGAGCGTTTTCCACTTTGAAGCGGTACATCAGCGACGCTTCATCAAGGTTTGCCGAAGAGACAATATCCCTAAAACGTACATCGGAAAATAAATTCCCCGTTTTTGCCGATACGGCGGCATTTAAAAGGAGCCTTTTGCCGATTTGAAGCTGTCCGCCGTAAAAACCCCGAAAGCGCAGTTCGGTTTGTTCAACTTTATTTCCGGGCAGCATATCGATAGCGGCTCCGTTTACGGTATGTGAAAAAATGTCAAGTGAAAATCCGTATACAAGGCTGAGCGAACATATAATTAAAACAAGGTATTTCTTTCTGTGTCGTAATAGAACCGTCATTTTTTTCTCCGTCTGAGAGGTTTCCCGTACATATATCGGTAGAAAAAGCGAAAAACTTTAAAGATAAAAATATCAATATTGAAGTGTTTTCTACTTGACTTATCCGTAATATATGAATAAAATATATTAGTATGAGTGATTACCTTGATATTAATAACGAGGAATTGCTAAAAGACTTTTTCAGCGAAGCCGAACAGCAGGTTGAAAATCTGGAAAGCAACATTCTCGTTATTGAAAACGATCCGACCAATCATGAGGCTATCGACGAAATATTCCGTGCAGCTCATACCCTGAAAGGCGGTTCCGCCACGGTGGAGATGACCGAATTATCTACCTTTACGCATGCAGTAGAAGATGTGCTTGATGAATTGCGCTCCGATGCGATTCCGGTTACGGAAGATGTCATAGATGTGCTTTTATCGTCGATCGATATTATCAAGGCTATGCTTGAAGCGCGGGCAAACGGTTCCGTCTACGAAGAAGATGTCGAGCCGATAAAAAGCAAACTGCATTCATTCGCTCAATCTTCCGGGTCAAAAAAAGACAAAGGTTCAAAATCATCTTCGGCGGCAAAAGCCGCTGCGGCTCAGTTTATGCCTTCAGTCCAAGCCGCTGCCGCACCTGCAGCTTCATCCGGAGACCTTCCCGATTCTCTTCCGTCTCCTGCAAGCTATTTATCCGAATACGATTTGCTTGAATTAAAACAATTGTGTGCTTCCGGCGAAAAACTCTGGGGCGTTACGGTTGTATTCGATGAGTCAAACCCCATGAATTCGGTAGGCGGTATTCAGATTTTTGCGGCTCTGAAAGAAAAGGGAAGTGTATTAAAAACCGTTCCCGATTTTGAAGAATTATACGAAGACACCTTTCATCCGCAAGTTGTCTACTATATATCTACGGCCCTCAGCGGCGACGATATTGAAGATGCGGCATTTTTGGACGATGTGGTGCTTGCAGTCGATGCAGCCGCCCTTGACGATGCCGTTGCCGGAGGGGAGGCTCCCGCTGCGCTGAAGCCTGCAGCCTCGGTACAGCCGGCAGCCGCCGCGCCCGCTGCCGCTCCGGTCAAGAGCTCTTCGGAACCGGCATCACAGCCTGCCGTTTCCGCACCCGCAGCCGAACCGGTACGGACAGCTCCGGCTGCACCTGAAGCTCCCGCCGTATCTAAAGAAGGCTCCGATGCGGAAAAGACGGCCTCCGCTGCTGCGGTAAAAAAAGCGGCCCCCGCGTCTGCAGCCCATGCTTCTTCAACCGGCAGCGTCCTTCGCGTCGACTCAAAGCGCATTGATTATCTTTTGAACCTCGTAAGCGAAACCGTTATTGCAAAAGCGGCCTTTAACCAAACTGCCGCCCATGTAAGCGAATTGCAGTCCGAATTGCAGGGCATTGAAGCATCTTACAAAGACCAGGTTCGTGCCTTATTCGAGCAGATACCGAACTACCTTGAAAGTATTCAAAGCGGTAAAAATATGAAGGACATCAAAGCGGTCGTTACCCAGAACTTCGGTTCTCTGTATACGATGTTCGATACCTTCGATTCAAAATTCAAAAATTTTGCCGGAAAATTCCGCTCTTATACGCAAAACCTCGGACGTATTGCCGGCGAATTGCAGGAAGGCGTTATGAAAATCCGTATGGTGCCCATCAGCCAGATTTTTTCGCGCTTTCCCCGTGTTGTCCGCGACCTTTCGCGCGATTTGGATAAAAAAATCGATTTGATTATCGAAGGCGAAGATACCGAATTGGATAAGTCCGTTGTGGAAGACCTCTTGGATCCTATTATGCACTGTGTGCGTAACTCTCTGGATCACGGTATTGAAGCTCCGGAAGTCCGCCTCAATGCCGGTAAAAACGAAACCGGTACCGTCAACTTGAGGGCGCGCAACGAAGGCAATATGATTGTCATTGAAATAGAAGACGACGGTAAGGGAATCGACGTCAATGCGGTACGCGCCAAGGCTGTCGAACGCGGCTTGATCCATCCGGATAAAATCATTACCGACCAGGAAGCCTTTCAATTTATCTTTGATGCGGGATTTTCCACTTCAAAGACAATCAGCAGTGTCTCCGGCCGCGGTGTAGGGCTCGACGTTGTAAAAACTCAAATAGAAAAATTAAACGGTACGGTTGTAGTAACCTCTGAACACGGGAAGGGAACAACTTTTACGATTAAGCTGCCTCTTACCTTGGCTATTATCCAAGGGCTTTTGGTACGCGTCGGTCAGGAAGTCTATTCAATTCCGATTGCTTCGGTTATCGAAAGTCAGCGCATACGTACCGATGAAATAAACCGCATAGACAATTATGAAGTCATGAGCGTCCGCAATGAAGTTATCAGCGTACTCAGGCTCGGCCGCCTGTTCGGCATACGTTCCGCACAGGAATCCGAAGTTGCCTTTATCGTTATAGTCGGAACCGCCGATAAAAAATTGGGTATTATGGTTGATTCGCTTATCGGCGAAGAAGATATCGTTATAAAACCGCTAAAAGATCAATTTGCCAATTCTCCCGGTATTGCGGGGGCTTCGATTTTGGGCGACGGTTCCGTTTCTCTTATTATCGATGTCGGTCAGCTGTTGGAACTGGGGGTTAAGCAGGAATTGAGTGCCCGTGAAAAACAAACGGTTAATCGGCAGGATAGGTGAGAGGCTTGAAAGGGGTCTGACAGATGGAAAAAACACTGGAAAAAACGCTTGATATACAAACCGCAGCTGAAGATGTAGGTGTGGATAAAAAAGAACAAATCGTTAATATAGACTTTAAGATGGTAACCTTTGCTCTTGCGGGTAAAGAATATGCAATCGATATTCTTAAAATAAAGGAAATTGCAAAAGCCGGCCGGTTTACCTATGTTCCCAACAGCGCTCCCTTTGTTATCGGCGTATACAATTTGCGCGGCGAAATAATTCCGATTATCGACTTGCGCATCTTTTTTAATATTCCCGTTCCCGAACGTACGGGCGAAGAACAGGAAAGTATTATTATTATAAGTTTCGGCGAGCAAAAATACGGTGTTGTCGTTGACCGTATCGACAGGGTTGTGGGTATTCAAAGCAGTTCGATACAGCCTCCGCACCCCCTGTTCGGCGATATAAACATAAAATACATTTACGGTGTTGTCGAAAACGCCGACCGTTTATATATTTTGCTTGATATAGACCGTATATTCGGCGTAAAAACTATGGAGCGTTACGAAGCGCAGGACCTTACGGTTTTACGTGCCCAAAGTCTTCCGCCCGAAGCGCAGGCTTCCGGTTCTTCTGTTCAAAAAGCTCCGGCTGCAGCACAGCCTGCTGTGTTACAGCCTGCCCCGGCTCAAAGCGAAAAGATTTCCGCACCGGCCGCTTCTAAAGCTGCGCCTTCGGTATCGAGTGGCTCAAAGGCTTCGCCCGCAGTTTCCGCACCGGCTGCACAAAGTGTCCAAAATGAGCCGGAGTTTTCGTTTATTGCCGACAGCCTTGCTTCTTTAAAGAAGTTTTATGTTTCCGATGTAAATGAAACATGGGCGAAAAAGCGCTACGGTGAATGGAAACAGGAAAGAGCCGGTGCCAACGTGCAGATTTTAAATGCCGAAGATGCGGATGCCTTTTTGAAACCCTTTTATTCGCGCTGTTCGAATACCTGGTGGACAAAAGAGTATGCGGATGCCGTATATGCGGTTTTGCCGGATAACCCGGCCAAACAAATACAGGTATGGAATCCCGGCTGCGGTGCAGGTTATGAAGCTTACTCGCTTGCCTGTCTTTTGACAAAGCGTTATCCCGATGCGAAAATTCGTATTTATGCGCAGGATACCGATTTGCTTGCCGTTTCCAATGCTCCTCTTATGCTTATGAAAAAAACGGAGGCGACTTCCTGGTATGAGCCCTTTTTGTCGCAAACCGCCTCCGGAGAATGGACATTTGCTCCTCATATAAAAGATATGATTATGTTTGAGTATCACGATTGTACGCATGCAAATCCCGTTCCCCAAGTTGATATTGTTTTTTCCAGAGACTTTTTATCGTTTGTTCCCGATTCGGCGAGAGAAACGGTGTTAGCCGATTTTCATGAAAAAATACGCGGCAGCGGCTTTGCCCTTGTCGGTGATAATGAAGTACTTGCCGATCAGAATAACTGGTATGAAGTTATGAAAGATTCGGTTATTATTTATTCTAAGCAATAGTTTTAGGAGGACAATTTGCGTGTAGAGTACATCAATCCTTTTGTAGAAACAGCGTACAGCGTTTTAGCGGAGGTATTAAACGGTCCGGTTAAGCGTGGCGATTTATATCTTAAGTCAACATCAATGCCGGTTATGGGGGTTGTTGCCCTTGTAGGTCTTGCAGGCGATGTTGAAGGCCGTGTTCTGTTCGATATGACGATGGACACAGCCTTAAAGATTGCTTCGCGTATGAATATGGAAGAACTGCCCGCTTTTGATGAATTGGCGAAGGCAACCATTACCGAATTGGCAAACCTGATAACCGCCCAGGCGGTTACAAAGCTGCATGATTTGGGATTTAAATTCGATTTGACGCCTCCGGCGCTTTTTACAGGTGAAAAAATGGAGATTTCAACGCATGAGGTTGAAGCTTTGATCGTTCCTATGATTACCGAACAGGGAAAAATAGAAGTTAATGTCGCTATCCGTGAAGAAAACTGAGCTGACTGAAGGAGAGAAGACGATATGAAAACAAAACAGGATTTTCCGTCAATAAACGAACGACCGCCTGAGGGAGTCAAAGAGGACGGAACAAAGGTACGGGTTCTCGTTGTAGACGATTCGATGTTTGTTGCAAAACAGCTGGGACAAATCTTAACAAGTGAAGGCTATGAAGTGGTTGCGACCGCGGGTGACGGCCAGGAAGGCGTGGAAAAATATAAAGAATTGTGTCCCAATGTCGATCTCGTTACGATGGATATTACGATGCCTAAAATGGACGGTATTACAGCCCTTGAGCAAATCATGGCCTTTGATAAAAATGCACGTGTTGTTATGATAAGTGCCTTGGGTAAAGAAGAACTGGTCAAAAAATCTCTTCTTTTGGGTGCTAAAAACTATATTGTAAAACCGCTTGACCGTAAAAAAGTTTTGGAACGCATAGCGGCATCCGTAAAATAAAATTTGTAAAATACGGTTCCTTCGATGCGAACCGTAGCCTGCACATTATATAAGTCTGCTATAAACTTTCGGAAGGGAAAAACGTAAGTTTATAGCAGCCTTTTTTTGCTTTGATGAGCGCTTCGGGTCTTGATACGTTTTCTTCCAAAATGTGTTTTATCCTGTATATGTATGTATACAGCGTTTTTGTGTTTCCGTCGGTACGTTCGCCCCAAAGCTCTTTACACATTTCTTCCAGCGACAATTCTTCTTCCGCGCGTTTTTTTAGCAGACTGTAAAGTTTTTTTTCTACGGGTCTGAAACCCTCCGGTATTTGGGCAATGCTGCCGATTTTTTTTACTGCTGAATGTAAGGTTTTTACAATCCGCTCTTGTGTTTGCCGTGTACAAAAAGGACTTTGAAAAATCGGAGTTCGAAAACAGCGCGCGTCCTTTTCGTCATACAGAAAAATCAAAGAGTCGAGTTTTTCAAACAAACCGACCGTTTGTATGCAGGATGTCAGTTCACGCCTTGTATAAGAGTCGGGGAAAAAATTCTTGTCGAGGATTATACATTCCGGAATGCGGTTTCTGATTTCCGTAAATAAACCGCTTAAACTGCGGACCGTTTTACAAAAACAGCCCGACTGTAAAAAAACGCAGTGCAGGAGGTTGTTAAGACCCTTGTTTTCGGTCAGTATCAGGATATACATGTACACCTTCGTACCAAGCCCTAAAGTAAGCATAGAAGATGCATCGGATTAGCCGAACCCGGACATGAGTGCTTGACCAAAATACCGGTATGTGGTATAGTATCAACTCTGCGGGCGATTAGCTCAGCTGGTTAGAGTACTACCTTGACATGGTAGGGGTCACTGGTTCGATCCCAGTATCGCCCATAATCCGCATCTTTATACAGTATATCCCATAACTTGCAATCACGCTACAATTTTTTTATTTATTTACCCGCTCCACGTAATCGTTTGTTTCCGTGTTTACGAGTATTTTTTCGTCCTGCTTGATAAACAGGGGAACGCGCACGGTTAAACCGGTTTCGGTAATGACGGGTTTTGTTGCGCCCGATACGGTGTCTCCCTTAACGTAGTTTTCGCTTTCGGCAACGGTGAATACCATCTTTTGCGGAATCTTAACATCGATAGGCTCTTCATCCCAAATCACTATCGGATACACTTCGCCTTCCTTAAGATAGTATTTTAAATTTTCATTCAGAGTTTCGGGTACGTTGATGCTGTCGAAGGTTACGGTGTTCATAAAGATGTGATTTTCACCGTCCGAATACTGGTATTGGCCGTCTACGGTTTCTACGGTGGCGTCTTCAACAAGGTCGGGTGTTTTAATGGTTTGGGTTAACACCGAACCGTCCTTTAAGTTTTTCATTTTAACGCGGGCAAAAGCCGTTCCCTTACCGGGATTTACAAATTCGCGTTCAACTACTAAAAAGGGAGCGTTTTTAATAAGCAAAACCGTTCCCTTGGCGATATCTCCGCCTCTAATCATTGTTTTCCTCTCAAAAAATAATATGCCTTATTATAATGAATTTTGCCTGCCGTTGCAACCGACCGTACATGGCTTTAAAAACTTTGAGTACCTCGCGGTCTCTGCGGTTAATTTTATTTGCGGGTTATTTTTATGCAGCGGTGTATGCGTTTATTGCGGAAGTCTTCGGGGACGGTTTTTTCGCTTATGTCGGTAATATTCAGCGTCTGCGCACAGGCTGAACGCAAAACGGCTTCGTCGAATTTTAAGGAGCGGCTGTTTGCGGAAAAATAGAGGGTTCCGCCCCTGTTCAAGCGGTTTATACACAAAGAGGTTAAAAGCGGCCAATCACGGTTTATATCGAGAACGGTATCGGTTTTTTTTGAATTTGAAAAGGTCGGCGGGTCTAAGATGATTATATCGCGGCTTTGTTTTGTGTTATGTAAAAAGCTCAATACATCGCTTTGAATGAGTGCATACCGCGATGAATCCGTAAAGCCGTTAAGTGCAAGGTTTCGCCGTGCGCGTTTCAGGTAGGGTGCGGATAAATCGACCGAATCGACTCGTAGAGCCCCGCCCGAGGCCGCATAGACGCTGAAACTTCCCGTGTAACAAAAGAGGTTTAAAACGCTTTTATTGCGGCTTTCCGAGCGCACCGTATTGCGCAAAATCCGATGGTCGAAAAACAAGCCCGTATCAAGGTATGAAGATAAATTGACTTCAAATAAAAGGCCGCTTTCTTTTACGGTGATATAAAAATCCTTTTCGGCTTGTTTTGCGTATTGGGCCGCTTCGATTTGTCTGTTTTTTTGCCGCCTGCGCCGTTTTACGAATATGTTTTCGTTTGAAACATCCAAAACCTTCGCGGCCGTTTCGCGCATCGCTTCAAGCCAGACGGTTTCTTCGGCTTCGTCTTTTTCGTAGGGGCGCTCGTATAAATAAAGCACAAGGTATACGCTGCCTTCCGTATCTTCATAACGGTCGAGGCAAAGCGGAATTTCGGGAATATCGCGGTCGTAGAGGCGGTAGGCATAGGTTTCGGTGCGCTGTGCCCATTTTTTTAAGTGCCGTCCCCGTTTACGGAGGCGGTTTTCAAACAGAATGAGCTGTTCGGCCGTTTTTGAGTTCATTCCCTATTTTTTGATGCGGTGAGGTTTTGTACTGTTCAACATAAGGCTGAGCATGGCATAGCCCGACGTTAAATCCTCCCGCTGGCAGACAATGCCTTCAGGCAATTTTAATTTTACGTTGGAAAAATTCCATATAGCCTTTATATCGGTTTGCGCAACCTTGTCGGCCGTTTCCTGTGCATAGGTTGACGGAACGGTGATAATCGCTATGGTCGCTTTAAGGTTCCGCACTTGCTGGGCGAGGGTTTCAAGTGAAAATACGGGAACTCCGTGAATACTGCTCCCGATTTTACGCGGATCGGTGTCGAACGCGGCAACAAAGTTCAAACCGTGAAATTGAAATTCCTGATAACCGGTTAAAGCGGTTGCCAAATTGCCGGCTCCTATGATAATGGCATTTTGCTGCTTATCCCAGCCGAGGAAATGCTCTATAGCCGCAATCAAGGCCGCAACCGGGTACCCCTTTTTCGGCTTTCCGACAATACCCGTAATAGCCAAATCTTTGCGTACCTGAATAGGCTCCAAATCAAGTTCCTGTGCTATAACCGTTCCCGAAATAAATTCGTAGCCTTCGCTCTCGGCATTTCTTATAATATGTAGATAGGACGGTAAACGCCGTATTGAAGGCGTTGCAGGTATTTTTTGTCGCAGCAAAATACGCTCCTCTTTTCGGAATTGAATAGATTCTCCTGAACGGATTATCTATAAGATTATACAATATAAAGGCGAACTTGTGAAGAGAAAACGCAGCCTTTTTGTCTAAACTTTTATTTTTGAATTCCGAAAATAAAAAAGAGGGGGCAAAATTATGAACGATTTTTCAAGAACGACGGATATTCTTCATCGTGCTTTGGATGCAAACGCTTTACGCTATCAGGTTACGGCTCACAATCTGACGAATGCCGAGGTACCGAACTATAAACGCACGGATGTCAACTTTGAAAGTCAATTAAAAAAAGCCTTTGAATCGGAGATGCGCGCAAAGGATCATGCCCGCCTTATTACAAGCGACCCGCGTCATATAGATAACGATACCTATATCGATTACCGCACGGTTGAACCGCGCAGGGTAACCGATTATATCAGTACGGTAAAGCCCAACGGCAACAATGTCGATGCGGAGCAGGAAGCGATGAATGTCTTACAGGTTCAAATGCACTATCAGCTTTTGGGTTTGCTTGAAGGTTTTCAGTTTTCACAAATGAAGGTGATTTTAAAGTAGGAGGGTAGGATAATACAATGGGACTTTTTTCAAGTATAAATATTGCCGCAACGGGTTTAAGCGCACAGCGTTTCAGAAGCGATGTTATATCGGACAATATTGCAAACGCATCGACAACCCGTACTCAGGACGGCGGCCCTTTTAAGCGCTCGCGTGTTATTTTGGGAACGGCGCAAAAATACCCGACGGCGCGCAGCCCCTTTGTGCCTGAAAGCCTTGATAACGGAGTAGGTAAGGGCGTGCGCGTTATGAAAGTTCAAAAAGACACTTCCGAGGGCCCTCTTTTGTATGACCCGAGCCATCCGGATGCGATACAAAGCGGCCCGAATGCCGGTTATGTGGAATTGCCTAACGTCAATATCGTAAACGAAATGGTGGACTTGATTTCGGCATCGCGCGCTTACGAAGCGAATACGACGGTTATTCAGGGCGCAAAAGAAATGTTTCAGCAAGCCCTTGCAATCGGCCAATAAGCCGCATATAATGAAAGCCGTATGACAGGGAGGGGATGATGATTGATACGATGAATTTGGTGCGCTCGAATCCGGCGCATATAGGGCAGGGGCCGATGGTAAACCTCGGCGGAAAAAACGATGCCGGCCTGAGCCGTGAAAATCCGGGAATTGCAAACCGTACAACATTCGACCGCTATCTTTTGGATGCGGTAAATTATGTAAACGGTAAACAGCTTGCCGTTTCGGATTTGGCCCGGCGCGCCGTAACGGAGCCCGATTCCGTTGACCCGCACGATGTAACGATTGCGATGGCTCAGGCCAATTTGTCGCTTAATTTGGCGCAAAACGTAATCAGCCGGTTGACTCAGGCTTGGAACGAAATTACAAGCGGACGCTAGACAAATTCCGCAAAACGTGTTATTATAACACATTAAAATATGGGGTTTGTTTTAAAAGCCGCAGGTTTTTTACAGGCCCGTTAAACTCGGAGCAGTAAATTCGTTCACAAAGGCGGCGCCGCCTTTGACGGGAGGGTTCATGAACGAATGGCTTAAAAAGCTTTTTAGTCAAATCAAAGGATTATGGTCCAAGTGGAGCATAGTTCAAAAAATTATTCTTATCGGTATTGTTGCGGCGGTTATAGTCGGTCTTGTTCTTGTGTCCGTCTTTTCGGCCCGCCCCACAACGGTTCCCCTGTTCAGCGTACCCGTTACCGACGAAGTAATGCGCGATAAAATCGTTTCCCGCCTTTCTCAGGAAAACGTCAGGGTTTCTTTAAGCGATGCGGGGATGATTTCGGTCGACGATGAAGCGACGGCGCGCCGTATGCGTTCGCTTTTGGTGCGTGAAGATTTGGTGCCCGGCAATGTCGACCCGTGGAACCTCTTCGATGTGGAGCGCTGGACGGTTACCGATTTTCAGCAAAACGTCAATTTGCAGCGTTCGATTACGGCTCAGGTAACACAGCACATCGAGTCTTTGGACGAAATAGACCGCGCCGAAGTGGTGCTCGGCATGCCCGAAAAATCGCTTTTTACCGCCGACCAAAAGCCGGTTACCGCAAGCGTTATCTTAACGGTTAAACCGGGAAGCGATTTTCCCGAAAACAAAAACAAGGTTGAAGGCGTTCAAAAGCTTTTGATGATGGCCGTTCCGGGCTTAAAGGCCGAAAACATTACGATTGTCGATTCGGGCGGTACGGTTTTAAACGATTTTGCCGAAAAAGCGGCTTCCGAGCGCGTCGATATTATCGCAAAAGAGCAAAAACTGATTGAAAATCTTGAAAACGCATACCGGGAAAAGATTTTGCTTACCTTACAGCAAAACTTTGACAGAGACCGTGTGCGCAACCTGAATATAAAAATCGACATGGATATGTCGAAAAAAGAAGTGAATTCCACCGAGTATTTTCCCTTTACGCTCAGACCCGATAATCAGGATACGCCCTACGACGATTCGGAACTCTTGCCCTCGGTAACCCTTTCGTCTCAAATTATCGATAAAACATGGAAAGGAACCATATACAATCCCGAAGGACCTGCCGGCCCCGAAGGACAAAATCCGCCCGTGTATTCGGATATGACGAATATGTACGGCATCAATCAGGAAAAATCGGAAACAAAAAATCAGGCGATCAACACAAAGCAAACGCAGGAAGTTAAAAGTCCGTCGATTGACCGGGTAACGGTTTCGGTAAACATAGACGGTGTATGGAAACGCAAAACCGATCCCGAATCCGGAAAGATTATTATAACGCCTGCCGGAAGTATTGAGCGCGAGTATATGCCCGTTGCGCCGGAAGATTTGGAAAAAGCGAAGCTTTTGGTACAGGATGCAATCGGTTATAACCGTACACGCGGGGACTCGGTTACGGTAACGAATATAGCCGTAGACCGTACCGCCCAGTTTGCCGCCGAGGATAGTGCCTATCTTCGTGCCGAGCAGACGCGGCGTACGGTGCTTTTATCGATTATAGGCGTTATAACCGTATTAATCGCCTTTATTTTGTTCCGTATTATTACCCGCGAAATGGAAAGAAGGCGGCGCCTTCGCGAAGAAGAATTGCTTCGCCAGCACCAGCTTGAGCGCGAAAAAACCCTGTGGGAAGCCGAGCAGGCGGGTATGGAAGTTACGATGTCGGTTGAAGAGCGCGAACGTGCGGAACTTCAGGAAAGCGTATTGTCCATAGCGCGTGAACATCCTGAGGATGTGGCGATGCTGATCCGTACTTGGCTTATGGAGGAATAAGATGTCGGTAACGAAAGGAAAAGGCGGAGCCTCTGTCGGAGGCGGCGCAAAAAAAGCTCAGGATTTTAAAAATCTCAACGGACGACAAAAAGCCGCCATCTTTATGCTTTCGCTCGGTACGGATATTTCGGCCGAAATATTTAAGCATTTACGCGAAGACGAGGTTGAAACTCTTACTTTCGAAATTGCGCGCCTCGATACCGTAGACGCCGAATTAAAAGATGCGGTATTGCGCGAATTTCAGGATTTGATAAAGGCGCAAAACTTTATTACATCGGGCGGTATCGACTTTGCGCGCGAATTATTGGAAAAGTCTTTGGGAAGCCAAAAAGCAATCGATATTATCAACCGCTTAACGAGCTCATTGCAGGTGCGTCCCTTCGACTTTATACGCCGTACCGACCCCGCTCACTTGTTGAACTTTATTCAGCAGGAACATCCGCAGACAATCGCCCTTATTTTGGCCTATTTGGAACCGAATAAGGCTTCGATTATTTTGCAGAATTTACCCGACGAAATACAAAGCGATGTTGCCCGCCGTATTGCAACGATGGACAGAACCTCTCCGGACGTTTTGCGCGAAGTAGAGCGCGTTTTGGAAAAAAAGCTTTCCACCCTGTCGAGCGAAGACTATACGGCGGCAGGCGGTGTCGAAAGCATCGTAGAAATATTAAACCTGGTAGACCGTTCTTCGGAAAAATCGATTATCGAATCTTTGGAAGAAGAAGATCCGGATTTGGCCGAAGAAATCAAAAAGCGCATGTTCGTTTTCGAAGATATCGTTATGCTCGACGACCGCGCCATTCAGCGTGTTATGCGCGAAGTCGACGTGCAGGAACTTGCAAAAGCGCTTAAAGCGGTCGACACCGAAGTTCAGGATAAGATTTTCCGCAATATGTCCAAACGTGCCGCAAGTATGCTTAAAGAAGATATGGAATTCATGGGACCGGTACGCTTGAAAGACGTTGAAGAAGCCCAGCAAAAAATCGTATCTACGATACGCCGGCTTGAAGACAGCGGTGAAGTCGTTATCGCACGTGCGGGTGAAGACGAACTTGTACAATAAGGCCGTCGGCTGAGGATTTTTTAGACGAGGAGCACTGAATGGCTAAAACGGTTTTTCGGCCTACGGAAATTACGAAGTCGGATCAAAAAGTATTGCTTAAATTGACTCATACCTTTGAGGAAGAACCGGAAGAGGTTGAGATTCCCGATATACCGGAGTACACTGGCCCCACCGCCGACGATTTGCGCCGTGAAGCCGAAGCTTTTAAAAAAGAGTGGGAAGCCGAAAAGCAAAAGCTTTTGGAAGATGCGGAAAACGAAGCCCGTGAAATTATAAAAAATGCCGAAAAATCCGCCTTTGACGAAGTAAAACGTAAAAGCGATCAGGCCGCGGTTTTAAAAAAGCAGGCTGAAGACGAGGCTGCGCAAATTATAAAAGATGCGGAAAACCGTTCTTTGGATATGATGCAGGAAGCCGAGCGCAATTATGAAAAAAACGTTGCCGAAGCGCGTAAAGAAGGCTATGAGCGCGGTCATGAAGACGGCTACGAAAGCGGTAAGCGTGAAGTTCAGCGTCTTATAGACCGTTTGCATATTATCGTTGAAAGAACCCTTGACAGACGCAAAACCGTTTTGGAAGAAACCGAACAGCAGATTGTGGATTTGGTTTTGCTTATATCGCGCAAGGTGGTAAAGATTATTTCGGAAAATCAGCGCAACGTTATTATGTCGAATGTCGTACATGCATTGCGAAAAGTAAAGGGCCGCGGCGATGTAACCGTGCGTGTGAATATTTCCGATTTGGAACTGACCACCGAGCATGTTAAGGATTTTATAGCTGCAGTTGAAAGCGTGAAAAATATCAGTGTTGCCGAAGATTCCACCGTCGATAAGGGCGGCTGTATCATCGAAACGGATTTCGGAGCCATAGATGCGCGCATTTCCAGCCAGCTTGCGGAACTTGAACAAAAGATTCTTGAATTGACTCCCATAAAAACCGTATCGTCTACCGCCCCCATTGAGCGGGTATAAGGCGGCGTATCGATGAAATCGATTTTTACCAAATACGTCGAACGGGTTGAACAAACGGAAACCGTTCATTATACGGGTTACGTTACCCGTGTGAGAGGAATGCTCATAGAAAGCCGCGGTCCCCAGGCTGTTATAGGTGAAATCTGTAAAATAGAAATCCCTTCATCAAATACCCATGTAACGGCTGAGGTGGTCGGCTTATATGATACGACCGTTCAGCTCATGGCCTACGGAGATACCAAGGGAATCGAAATAGGCTGTAACGTTATTTCATCCGGCAGTGTTTTGCAGGTTGCCGTTTCTTCCGAGCTGCTCGGGCGCGTATTGGATGCTACGGGAAAAGCATACGATAAAAAGGGTGCAATAGCCGCCTCAACTTTTTATCCTGCAATCGCTTCCGCCCCGGATCCGCTTGACAGAACGCCTGTAAACCGCCGTATTGTAACCGGTGTTCGCGCCCTTGATTCGCTTTTGGCCGTCGGAAGAGGGCAGCGTTTGGGTATATTTTCAGGCTCAGGCGTCGGAAAATCGACCTTATTGGGAATGATTGCGCGCAATACGAATGCGGACGTAAACGTCATTGCCCTGATAGGCGAGCGCGGACGAGAAGTGATTGACTTTTTGCACCGCGACTTGGGTGAAGAAGGTTTAAAACGTTCGGTCGTTGTCGTTGCAACCTCGGATCAGTCGCCCATTGCACGTTTGCGCGGGGCCTATACGGCGACCGCCGTTGCCGAATATTTCAGAGACCAGGGTAAGGACGTTATGCTCATGTTCGATTCGGTTACGCGTTTTGCCCGGGCTCAAAGAGAGATAGGACTTGCAATCGGGGAACCTCCCGCCCAGCGGGGCTATACACCCAGCGTGTTTGAAATTATGCCCAAACTGCTTGAAAGAAGCGGTACATCTCAAAAGGGCAGCATCACGGGTTTTTACACCGTACTCGTAGACGGGGACGATATGGACGAACCCGTATCCGATACGGTGCGCGGTATTTTGGACGGTCATATTGTTTTAAATCGAAAGCTGGCTCAAGCTTATCATTTTCCGGCAATCGATATTTTAGCCAGTATCAGCCGCCTTTCCAAACGGGTGTCGGGGCCGCAAACGCAAAAAGCCGTTGCCGTTATACGGCGTATGATGGCCCTTTATGCCGAATCCGAAGATATGATAACCGTCGGTGCCTATCAAAAAGGAAGCAATCCCGAATTGGATAAGGCCATCGATTTGCATTCTGAAATCCGGCGGTTTTTAATGCAGGAAGAAACCGAAAAAACCTCGATAGGGGAAACCTTGGCGGCTTTCGGAAAGCTGGCCGGTATCGATATTCCTCAGGAAGAATGGGATTATGAGGAAAAGAGGGTACCTCCTGCCGAAGATGCGGCCTTTAACACGGCCGTTTCTTTCGACGACTATGACCCGGATGAACAGAGGCTATGAAGCGCTTTTCTTTTAACCTTGAAAAACTGCTTCAGCTTCGCGAATTTGAAGAAAAAAATGCAAAAACCGAATTGGCAGCAGCAATTTCCGCAGCCGACCGTATTCGCCTTGATTTACGGGATACCGCTTCCGAGCGTGTCAGGGTAAATAAAAACCGCAACGAAAATATCGATATACGCGGCCTTATGGCTCTGGAAAACTATGTGCGCCGTCTTGATTTGCGCAAAGAAGAGCTTTTGGAGCAGCTTGCGGCGGCGGAACTGTGTGTGGAAGAAAAACGCACACTCTTTACCGCCGCCATGCAAAAACGCAGTGTGTTGGATAAATTAAAAGAAAAACAATTTGCACTTTGGCGTAAAGAGAGCATGAGCGCCGAAGAAAAAGCCGTGGAAGATGCGGCCTACGGCGCAACAAATACCAAGGAAAATCTCTAAAACATAAGCGGTTTTTTAGAGGGGCTCAGTATTTGAATTCACTGTCGCCTATGAATTCGCGGATAAGCGATTGGCCGGGGACAAAATTTGCCGGTATGGGCGAAAAGTTATTCAAAAACCTCAATAAGCGGCCGGCTTCCGCGTATTCCCGCTCAAGCGGGGTAACCGAGCGCAAAAGAGGTTCGGCATATACCTTTAATACCGCCAATTCGTAGTCGAGGGCGGTGTTCAGCATGGCATCGGCGTTGTCCTGAAAGGGGAAGATGTGAAGACGTTCTCCCTTTTGTACATTCGGCCACATCTTTATCGTGTCGGCGGCGGACTTACCCCTGAACTGCAAATCGCGGACAATACGCCTGATAAGCCGGTTATCGCTTGTTGCGATGCGGTTATGGTCGTCCAAATTCAATTGGGTAAGAGCCGAAAGATATATTTTGAACTTATTTTCTTTGGGAACCGAAGGTGTCAATTTATCGTTTAAGCCGTGGATGCCTTCGATAATTAAAATATCGTGCTCTTTTAAGTGCATTGTTTTTCCGCTGTAATAGCGTTTTCCTTCCACAAAATCATAGGAGGGAAGCTTTATTTCCTGTCCGGAAAATAAGTCCTGTAAATCGCGGTTTAATTGGGCAACATCGAGGGCGTTCAAAGTTTCGTAGTCATAATCGCCGTTTTCGTCCCGCGGTGTCAATTCACGGCCGACATAATAGGTGTCCAATTCGATTACCTTGGGCGTAAAGCCGAGTACTTGCAGCTGCATGGACAATTTTTTTGAGGTTGTTGTTTTTCCGGAACTGGAAGGGCCGGCTATGAGAACCGTTTTTACGTTGTCCCGTTCATGTATTTGGTCGGCAATTTCGGCGATACACTTATTTTGCAGGGTTTCGGTTATGTTTACAAAGTCGCGGACTTTCCGCTTACTGATAAGTTCATTTAAGTCGGCGGCACAGGTAACGCCGAGGGCTTTGCCCCAATCCTTATAACGTTTGTATACGTTGAATAACTGCGGAATGTCTTCAAAATCGCCTATACGGTCGGGGCTTGCAGTGGACGGGTAGCGCAGTAAAAAACCTTCTTTGTAGGGCATAAGGTCAAAATGCGTTACATAGCCCGTTGCCGGCAAAAGAGGGCCGAAATATAAATCGGAAAATCCGTTAAGCGTATTGATTTTAAATTGCGGGGGGCATATAAAATTCAGCTGTTTGCGGGTTTCGGTCATATTCAGTTTTTCGAACAGTTCAACAGCTTCGCCGTACGAAATAAAACTTTGGCGTATAGTGTGATTTTCTTTGATAAGCTCATTCATTTTATCTTTTAAAAGAGCTACATCGGCTTCACCGAGAGGGGAGGGCGTATCCATTGTGTAATAATAGCCGTATCCGAGGCTGTGTCCCACAACCAGCCTTTTTCCGGGAAAAATCTCCGCGGCTGCCGCGGCAAGTAAAAAGCACAATGAGCGCCGGTATATTGTAGAACCTTCGGAAGAACCGATGCGCACGGCTTCCAAATCGCCGCTGTTGTTAAGCGGCTGTGCTAAAGAGCATATTTCATTGTTAAAACGCACCGCAATAACCGGTTGGTCCGCTTTTTCGAACATATCGATGACGTCGGCAGCCTTACAGCCTGCTGCGGTTTGCAGGACTTTTCCGTTTGAAAAGGTTAAGGTAATTGTATTCATAGAGGATATTGTAAAAGAATACGAATATTTTGTATAGAGAAGAAAAACATTTTGGCTTATTCATATAAACAGCCGGTTTTAGATATGCTTATTTTCGGTTTATGTGCGGTGTTAGAACTCCTTCAAATTTGATGTGTTTTTCATGTACCTGATATATTTCCTTTAAGTCGGGGCCGCAGCTTGCCGAACCCAAACCGCTCATGCGGGCATCCAAACAAAAAACCGTGTAGGGGCTTTTTTCCAATTCATGCTCATGGCCTTTTGAAGTCAGTTCTTTCTGGGTGTAGCGGGATACATTGAACGAAAACGGCCCCGTGCTTTCGGTAAGCAGCGTTATGCGGGAATTGCCGAGCTTGACGTAACGGCAGCCCCAATGGGAGGAATTTTCCTGCGGTTTAATATAGGGCTCATGCTGTTCGGATACGGTTGTCGTATATAATCCGAGCGAGGATGCGCGGTGTTTATCGCAGTAACTTTCATAGGGGCCGTAACCGAAATAGGTACAGTTTTCAAAGTCACGGGGCATAAAAAAACGCAGTCCGAAGCGGGGCAGGAAGGGCAGTGCGGTATCGCGTTCGGCTTTTATATTAAAATACAGTTTTCCCGCCGCATCTATTGTCCATTGTTCCGTAATCCGCAATATCGGGCGGATAAATGCGGCCGATACGGACAGATCCGCTTCTATACGGATACCGCCTTGGGGAAGTTCTTCGGTGCGAACCGCGTAGACCTTTGTTCGGATACGGTCATAGCCGGCTTCTTCCCATTTTTCACGGATACTGCGGTCGTTATCGGCCGGAGCGCGCCATATATTCCATTCGCAGCTTTTTTCAATGAGTACGGTGTTTTTGTATGTCATGCGCGAAAAAAGACCGGTGTATGTATCGAAGTCGTAACTGAAATCGCGTGAAGAGAGGCTGATACAGCGGCCTTTTTTTATACAGTCAATCCTGCCTTTTTCCGCTTCGCAAAGGACGGTCTTTTTTTCAGTTAATATGTATTCATCGAAGCCGAGACTGTAGCCGGCCGAATAAAAGGGCGTATCGCACTTTGCACGGTAGTTGAATAACAAAACCTGTATGCCGCCGCTCGCTTCGGGAAGGGGCAGGCGTACTTCGGCACAGGATTCGCCTTTTCCGTTTCGGGTAAATATTGCCTCCGTTAGTATACCGCTTTGTACGGTTTTACCGTCCTGTTCAATACGGTATTCAATGTCTATAAGGCTGCGGGCATCGGTAAAGACAAGATTCGATACAAACTCAAAGGTGCTGCCGTCTTTTCGGTATGAGCGTATCGGACGTAGGCAGTTTTTGTATTCGAGTAAGCCGGTGTGCGCCGTGCGGTCGGGATATACCAAACCGTCGACGCAAAAGTTGCCGTCGTTCGGAAAGTCGCCGAAATCTCCGCCGTAGCGGTATACCGATTTTCCCTTTGCGGTTGTGCCGCCGTACACGGCATGATCGCACCATTCCCATGCAAAACCGCCGCAAAAACCTTCATACTTTAGAATCTGAAGAATGTTTTCCTCTATATCGCCGGGACCGTTACCCATTGCATGGATAAATTCACATTGTACAAGCGGTTTTTTGTGCTTGTTTTCGGCAAAATAATCGTCCACCCATTCCGTCGGTGCATACATTCTGCTGAATACGTCCAGCATTGAAAAATCGTTTGTACGGTTTTTATCCGCCCAAAAGGCGCCTTCATAATGCAGTAAGCGCGAGTTATCGTAGGATTTTACCCAACGCCCGGCGTTTTCAAAATTCGTTCCGTAGCCGCTTTCATTACCGAGCGACCACATTAAAACAGCGGCGCGGTTTTGGTCACGGATAACACAGCGCTGAACACGGTCCAAAATCGCATCTTTAAACAGCGGGTTTTCGGCAATTTCCGAAAAAAATTCGATTTCATATCCGCCGCGCTGCGAAACGGTACCGTGAGCTTCAATGTCGGCCTCCGCTATAACATAGAATCCGTATGCGGAACATAATTGTAAAAACCACGGTGTACTCGGATAATGGCTGGTACGGATGGCATTGATATTGTGGCGTTTCATCAATATCAAATCTTTCATAGCTTGTTCCCTGCTTATCGTATAGCCGGTTACCGGATCGCTGTCGTGGCGGTTTACACCGAAAAATTTTACTTTTTTGCCGTTCAAAAGGACGCATGCGTTTTGTATTTCTATTTTGCGTATGCCTATGTCAAAGGCGGTATGTTCTTCGGTACCGCAGGCTGCACGGGTACATATATCAAGTCTGTATTGGTGCGGAGTTTCGGCATTCCATAACAGGGGATTTTTTAAAACGAATTCGGTTTTTCCGCCTGTACTCGGTGTTTTTTGTGCGCAGAGGATACCGTCCGGAGCATATAAACTCAACTCTACCGCGGGACTTCCTGCAAGTCTTATATCGGCGGATAAAACGCATTCGGTAAAATCGGCATTCAAATCGGTTTTAACAAAAACGTCTTCCATATATTCGCGCGGTCTGCATAGAATATAGACATCGCGGAAAATACCGCTCATGCGCAGCTTGTCCTGATCTTCCAAATAAGAACCCGCCGACCACTTGAATATAAGGACTTCAATCGTGTTTATACCGGCGCACAGAAAATCGGTAATTTCGAATTCCGAAGATGAATGAGATACCGTACTGTAGCCGGCAAATTTTTTGTTGATCCATACGTAAAAGCATGAATCGACGCCTTCAAAGTTCAAAAAACTGCGCTCAAGACCTGCCGTTTCGGGCACTGAAAAATCGCGGCGGTACCATGCGCAGGGATTTTCGTCGGGGATGTAGGGCGGGTCATAGGGAAAAGGATAACGAAAATTCGTGTACATGTGCCGGTCATATCCGTGATTTTGTATGCAGGAAGGCACCGGAACGATATCCATGCACTCATCTCTGAGGCTCCGGAGGGCCTCGATACCGGAATCCGCATCGACGGCTTTGTCGAAAGACTCGTAATACATAAAGCGCCATGTACCGTTAAGAGACAGTACCCTGCCTGAACTTCCCGTGCGCAGTGCATCCTGCGCCGCTTTTGCCGTTTCCGCCGGAATGTAGTAGCTTCGCGGCGGACAGGTTCCGATATGGAGAAGCCGAGGATCTTCGTGCAGTTTTTTGAATTCGTTCATAGTTTTATCCCTTTACGGAGCCTACCGTCATGCCGTCTATAAAATACCTCTGAAATATCAAGAACATTGTCAACGGAACGGCGGCGGCGATGAGAGAGCCTGCTGCCGTCATATTGTAATTTGTAACGTATTGTCCCTGCATATTTGCAAGTCCCTGCGTAACGGTTTTTATATTATCGGATTGCAGCATTATCAAACTCCACAATAAATCATTCCAAATCCAGGTAAACTCAAGGACGCTCAAAGCTGCAAAGCTGGAAACGCACAGCGGAAGAATAATTTTACAATAGATGGTAAATTCACGGGTGCCGTCGATACGCGATGCCTCTATAAGGCTGAACGGAATCTGTTTCATAAAATTGCGTAGAAAAAAGGTACAAAATCCCGATTGAAAGGCTATATGGAAAAGCATTACTCCGTGCATTGTGTTAATCAAGCCGACCGTATCGGAAAAACGGTATACGGGAATCAAAAGCATTTGAAACGGGATAAGCATTCCCGAAATAAAAATAATGAGTACTGTTCTGTTTAACTTGAATGTATAAAAAGCAAGGGCAAAGGCTCCCAGGCTGGAGATAAGAAGTGTGCCGATCAAAGAAACTACGGTTATAACAAAAGTATTATATACGTATCGTGACATACCGGCTTGTTTCCATACATGTACAAAATTCTCAAAAACCCATTGTTTAGGCATCGTCCACATGTAGGGGCTGCTCATAATTTCATCCATAGGCTTAAACGCCGTGAATACGGCTATGATTATGGGAATAAGCCACAGCAAAACCAACAAAGTACTGAATCCGTAAAACAGAACGGGCCGCATATATCCGCGTTGTTTTTTTTCAGACATGATATTTTCCTCCAAATAGTCGGCGTATTTCACTGTTGTATTTCTTTATTCATACTATTGTTTACGTAAATCAAAATAAAAGTCAGTGTGATAATAAATTGAATAACGGCTATAGCCGAGCCGTATCCGTGATCCTGATAATGGAAAGCGGCGGTGTACATATAAGTTGATAATACTTCCGCTGCACGTGCTTTTGTATTGGTCAATACATAGATGGCATCAAACGAACGCAATGAATCGATGATTGATATGGTTACCGCCATAATTGTCGCCGGCGAGAGCATGGGAATAATGATGCGGATAAAGCGCTGTCTGAAATTCGCACCGTCTATCATAGCCGCTTCAATGAGTTCCGAAGGAATGTTTTTTAATCCTGCAAGATATAAAATCATAACATAGGGAACTTGGCGCCATATACCGACTGCAACTAGGGCATAGGTCATATAACGTTTATCGCCGAGCCAAGGATGGGCCGCCCCGTGTAATCCTATACTGCGTAAAAAAACGTTTAAAACTCCATATTCGGGCTGGTAGATCCACGCCCAAATAGTACCGATGACGGTAAAAGAGAGCGTCATCGGAATATAAAAAAGAGTTTTATATAGTTTATTACCGCGATAATCGGTATTAAAAAGCATCGCTATCGCCAAGCCGAGAGGGATCGGAACGGCAACAAAGGAAATAAGCCAAATAAAGTTATTTTTTAAAGCCAAATAAAATTGCGGATCGCGAAATAGGCGCATGAAATTGGCAAGGCCGATATATTTTGTTTGTATAAGAATACTTTCTCTATCCGTTAAACTGAACAGTAAGGTTTGGAATACGGGTAAAATAACCCAGGTAAAATACATCGTAAGCGGGAGTGCCAAAAAAAGCCAAGGTATAAGAGCTGTTTTAAACTTATGCATTATTGACTCCGTAAGTGTACGGGGCAGCCTCAAAACCGTTTGATTTTGTGAAAGCCCCGCCGCATCTTATGTTATTTATTATAAATACGTATGCGTTCTTTATCCAATGCTTCCAATATGCTGTCGAGTTTTGCGGGTTCGTGCATAATGTCGACAATTGCATTCATGCCTTTTGCGGCCATTTCTTCGGGAGCATCCCTGTCGTAGAATTGGGCTGCGCTTGATGCACCCAATACCATTTCCAAGCCTTTTTTGGCTTCGGGACTTACCGGCGGAACATTAACGTTTGCTGCTAAACGGCCGATGGGTTTACAAAAGAGTTCCTGCCCCTTTTTTGTTGCGGCAAAGGCTAAGAATTTTTTTGCATTTGCTTTGTTTTTTGCTTTTGCCGGCAGAATAAATCCGTCAGTGGGGGTATCGACTGCGTAATCGGTATTTTTCCCGTAAAGCGGGAAGGGGAAAAAGTCGATTTTGTCCTGCATATTTTTCGGGGTTGCATCCATGATAAATTGTCCCATAAGGAACATTCCCGCTTCTCCGCGGATCATAAAGTTTGCGGCTTCCTGCCATGAATAGCTGGAGGCATTGGGTAAAAAATAATCTTTTTCAGCCAAATCCGCAATAACCTTAAAGCTTTCTTTTACTTTCGGATCCGTATAGGCGACATTGCCGAGTGTCAATTCGCGGTGAAAGTTTCCTCCGTTTACCGCACTGTCGATGTAATCGAACCAGCTTCCCGTTGTCCAGGTTTCTTTTGTACCAATGGCAATAGGACTGACTCCGTTCTTTTTTAAAACGGCACAAACTTGTAAAAAATCGTTCCACGTTTTCGGCGGTGTTAAGCCGTATTTTGCAAACGTATCTTTATTGTAATAGATTGCCCACCAATACCAAGCCTGCGGTACAAAATATATATTTCCCTTTGATGAAGCGGCAAACTTAAATGATTTGGGGAATTCTTTTTCGAAGCTGCCGCCGGGGAAAACGTCGTTTACTGGCTCCAATAATCCGCGCTCGGCAAAGGTTTGCATTCGATATCCTGCAAACCAGGTGGCAACATCGGGGGCTTGATTCGATGTCAGCCATGAGGGGAGCAGAGTTTTAAATTGCTCATGAGCGCTTGCATTAACCGTTACCTTTATATCCGGATTTTCTTTTTGAAACTCCGAAACCAAAGCGGTAAAGGCTTTTTTTGCCGCCTCATCGGAATAATACGAATTGATGACCAATTCATTCGAGTCTTTTGCTCCACCGGCAAAAAGGGCGGCGGTGAGTAAAGCAAGGACACATACTGAAAACGCTTTTTTCATTTTTTCCTCCTTGTCATATATATTCTGACGCTTATATATTAAATCCGCTTGAAAGAGGACGCAAGGGACAAAAGTACCGAATTTTCGATTTTATGCGGGACGCTGTTTTAAAGATGTATTATACCGGGCGTAAGCGGTTTGCCAGCTGAATAATTTCAAAACGGTCTTTAACTTCCAGTTTTGCATAGATAATACTTACCTGATTGCGTACCGTCCTCAAGCTTATATGCAATGTTTCGGCAATTTGTTCATTGTCATGACCGGTTGCCAGTAAAGCGAATATTTCACGTTCCCGCCGCGTCAAAACACTGAGCCATTCGGTCTGCCGTTTGTCATAAGGGCTTCGTTCAATATATTTTTGGCGCACCAGATCTTTTGCTATGTCGGGAGAAATAAGCGTGATGCCCGTATTCAACGCACGGATTGATATAATCAGTTCGGTCGGAGACGTATCTTTGAGCAAATATCCCGAAGCTCCGGAAAGAATGGCTTCGCGTACAAATTCGTCTTCGTCGTATGTTGAAAGCATAACGATTCTTATATTCGGAAAATCTTTTTTTATGATTTTTACCGCACTGATACCGTCCATAACCGGCATACGTACATCCATCAGAATGATATCCGGTTCAAGTTCTTTTGTCATTTCCACGCCTTTTTGACCGTTATCGGCGATACCGATAACTTCCAAATCCTGTGCATAATTCGTTAAAAATGTTTTTAAACCGACGGCAAAGCAAAACTGATCTTCTACAAGCAATATCTTTTGTTTTTTATGTGTTGTCTGCATATATATCCTCCGTTTGGGAGAGAGGAATTGTTATGACAAGCCGGAAGCCTCCTTCCACAGGCGACAGTGTTTCAAGACTACCTCCTACTTTCATTAAGCGCTCCTCCATACCGGCAAGTCCTATTCCTTTGACTATTTTTTTTGAACCTATACCGTTATCGGTAATGGTCATTGAAAGATAATCCGGAAATTCCCAAAATTGTATTTCGATATAGGTAGCTCGGCCGTGTCGAACTGAATTGGTAAAGGCTTCCTGAAGTGCCCGCACAAGAACGGTATTGACAGTCAGTCCGTAATTTTGTTTTATATTGCCGATTTCAATGACGATATGTATACCTGTTACTTCTTCAAATATTTTTTTGAGTTGATAAATCGTATCTATACTTCGGAAAAGCGGTTCTTTAATATTTCTGATTGCGTGCAGTGTTTTACGTGTTTCCGTTAAACCGTTTTTCGCCTGATCTCTTACAATTTGGCAAATCTCCTGCAGCTGTTTCCAGTTTTCTCCGTTTGAACTGACCGCACCGTCCATCAAAGCTATAATATTGGTAAACAGATAGCCGAGGCTGTCGTGCATATCGCGGGAAATTCGCAAACGTTCTTCTTCGGCTGCATCTTCGCGCCATTTTTTTGCGGCTTTTTGTAATTTATGATTCAGTATGCTCATTTTGGTCATAATTGTATTAAGGTGCAATACGGTATCAACGCTTTCGTTCCATTTTTCCATTGCATAACGTAAGCTTGCCATCAAGATAAGGATACCGAATAAATAGACCGGATATGTATATCTTTCTATTTTGGTGTCCGTTTTTATGATATGTGATATTATATCGATACCCAATACATTCGGAAACAACAAAAAAAATGCAGCCGTACATGTTCCCGCAAATCCGATAATCATATTTAAAGGAACCTCCGGCAGCATAACCGCCGTAATTATCCATGCCGCATATAGATATATTTTTATTGTAAAAAAATCAGGTACGGCATACACACCGAGTACAATAAAAACAAAAGACGGTACAATTATTAAAATGCGCTGCGTTTGCCGCCGCAGTATATATGCTGAAAATAAACATACCGCACAAAGCCCGGTAAAAACATAAAACGTTACAAAAAAAGATTGCCGGTTTAAGGTGTTTCTAGTGGACAACGATACGGATGCCTCAATCGGGTTCGGATGGATGTGTGCAAAATTCAGGCAGGCATACATAAGCAGGAGTGCGGAAATAATACCCGGTAAAGGGAGCCGCATAAAGCGTATGATACCTTTTTGCCGTTGCAACAGATCTTTTGTCGTCATAGTTCCATTAATGTTACATCCGTTATGTTTTCATAAATTGTGAATTTAACGGCTCATGCGGTATGCCGCAAATCGTTCAAAACAGCCGAATTGTTTTTTTAAGCCTATTGAATTATACTGCGGTTTGACCGATTCATACAAGGTATTAACCGTTCGGCAGGACTTCAGTATGAGAGAATATTCAGTCTGCAACGGGAAATTTATTTTCTATCATCTCCTGGACTTTAGGCAACAACTCTTCATCAAAAAATTTCCGCATATCTTTACGGTTTTTGCTGGCGTTGCGTAAGAACAGGTCTGCAGGATGGATCTCAAGGGCATCTGCCAGTCTGCGGATCAAGTCAAAAGAAGGTGTTGTTTTTCCCGCTTCAATTCCGCTTATTGTGCTTTTGCCGCAATCGCAAATACCTGATAACTCCAACTGTGAAAGAGAGTTCCGATTTCTATAGAAGATTAAATTTTCCGCAAAGTCCGATTTTATGTTACTCACCACTCCATAATAATCGACTTTTTGTCTAAATAATTCTAAAAAATAGACCGATTTTATAATAAAGTCTAAATTATAAACTTTATTGCAGTAAAAGACGAAATATTAGACTTTCATTTATAAGGCGGAGTTTTCAATGCAAAACGATACACAAAAATACAACGAATCAATAAAACCGAACAGCAAAGAAATTGAAATATTGAAAAAATATTTTCCGCAGTGTTTTTCAAAGCCGGAGACCGACGAAAACGGCACTGTCATAAAAGAACATTTTGACACGGAAAAACTTGCAGAACTTATAAACAAAGACGAAGTCGATATAAAAAAAGAAGGTTTTACGCTGAACTTTCTCGGGAAAAGCTATGCCCGTTATCAGGCAAATCTGGACAGCGAAACGGTGATTGTACCGGACGAACAGAACGCCGAAACAAGCAGTGAAAATGTCTACATTGTCGGCGACAATTTGGATGCCCTGCAGCACCTGAAATATTCCTATGCCGAAAAAATCAAGTGCATTTACATTGACCCGCCCTACAACACGGGAAAAGATGATTTTGTTTACAACGACAAGTTCGGTTTTACGGCAAAAGAGCTTGTCGAAAAACTCGACGTAACGGAAGATGAAGCGGAGCGTATTTGCAGCATGAACGGAAAATGCACCCATTCCGCATGGCTGACTTTTATGTATCCGCGCCTTGCCCTTGCGCGAGAACTGTTGCGCGACGACGGCGTGATTTTTATCAGCATTGACGACAACGAGCAGGCGAATTTAAAGCGGCTTTGCGACGAAGTTTTCGGGGAAGGGAATTTTGTCGGAGAAATTACTGTTGTTGCAAATCCAAGAGGGAGAGATTATGGCGGAGTTGCACGAATGCATGATTATATTTTGTGCTACAAAAAAAGTGATTTATGTGAGCTTAATTTGATAAAAGATGAAAATAATGAATTTAAAATGTTTGATGAAAGAGGTGGATTTGAATTAAGAGAACTCCGTAATAGAAATGTAAAATTTAACAAAGAAAATCGACCTAACCTGTATTATCCATTTTACATAAACCCAAAAGAGCTGGATGAGTATGGATTATGTACAATTGACTTAACAGCGCATGATGGTTGGATTGAATTATTTCCTCTTGAATCCCAAGGTATAAATGTAGTATGGCGTTGGGGAAAAGAAAAATCTTTAAAGAATTTAAATACGGAAATAAAAGCTAAACCTATGAAAAATGGAAGTTTTATGATTGTTGAAAAATATCGTGAATCAAGAATGATGGCTCGCTCAGTGTGGTGGGATAAAGTTTCAAACACAGAAAACGGAACATTGCTTGTCAAAGAATTATTTGAAGGTAAGATTTTTGATTATCCTAAACCAATAGAAATGGTAATGCGGGTATGCGAAATGGGGAGCTATGTTGATTCTTCCGACATCATCCTCGACTTTTTCTCCGGCAGTGCTACAACCGCCCATGCCGTAATGCAGCTCAACGCCCAAGACGGCGGCAGCCGTAAATTCATCATGGTTCAGCTTGACGAGCCTGTAAAAAAAGGCAGTGAAGCGGAAAAAGCCGGCTACAAGACAATCGACGAAATCGGGCGAGAACGCATCCGCCGCGCCGCCGAAAAAATCAAAGCTGAAAATCCGGAGACAAAAGCGGACTTGGGCTTTCAAACGTTCTACTTAAAATCAATGCCGCAAAACACGCTTGATAAAATCAAAACGTTTAATCCGAAAGACCTTTTTACAAGCGACGGCGACATTGTAAAATCGCTCGGCGAAACTACGCTGCTTCAAACGTGGCAGATAAAAGACGGATTCGGTTTTAACTGCAATCGCAAGAAAATCGATATTGCAGGCTGCGCCGCCTATCTTTTGGAAGATGAAAAAATCGGAAAATATCTGTATTTGCTTATGGGGATGGAAGAAAAATCCGTCAAAGAGCTGATTCGTAAAATCGAAAGTTTTGAACTGATCGCGGATAAAATTTTCGTTTACGGCTATTCATTCGATTTTGATGCGCTTAATTCGCTTTCAACAAATCTAAAGACGCTCAAAAACCGCAACCCCATTGAGCCGATCATAAGGTACTAAAATGAAGCTTGAACAAAACTTACCGCATCAAATAAACGCAATCAATGCCGTGCTCCGCGTCTTTGACAATATCGAGGGGCGGTTTTCCGCCGACCGCACAAAATGCCCTTTTATGACAAGCGATTTAGAAACAATAAAAACCAATATCGTGCAAATTCAAAACGGCGAAAAGTCCGGCTGTTTTTCGGACGATTATTCCGTGCCGGAAACGCTCCGGCAAAATTACACGGATTCAAGTGCGCACTATCTGAATATCGATATAAAAATGGAAACCGGAACCGGAAAAACCTACGTTTACACGCGGACGATGTTCGAGCTTCATCAAAAATACGGCGTAAACAAATTCATCGTGCTTGTGCCGACTGTTCCGATTAAGGAAGGCGCAAAATCTTTTTTGAAGTCCGCATATATGAAAAGCGATTTGCAGTCACTCTACGGCGGAACGGAACTGCGCCTTCACGTGCTTGACGCTCAAAAGCAACACACACGGGGACGCAAACCTTTTCCTGCCGCAATTCAAGCCTTTGCGGAAAACACCGATTTGAACGGTAACAAAATCGACGTGCTTTTGACGAACAGCGGAATGTTGAATTCCGCAAAAACAATGGACGCGGAATACGACCAGACTTTGCTCGGAACTTTTACCAATCCGTACCAAGTGTTGCGGAATATAAATCCGTTTGTGATTATCGACGAGCCGCACAAATTCAACCGGACAAAGGGAACGTTCAAAACACTTGTTGAAAAAATCAAGCCGCAGGTGATTATCCGGTACGGTGCGACCTTCCCCGAAATGGGAAAGGACAAAATCGACTATGAAAATGTCGTGTATTCATTGAACTCGTGCCGGGCGTTTAACGACAATCTTGTAAAAGGCGTGCAGGTTGAATACATCGCGGACGAGGACAAGATAAAAGACCGTGTAAAAATCAAAGTGCTTGAAATAAACGCGGCAAAAGGCGAAGCAAAATCCGTGCGTTTTCAAAACGAGCAGACAAAAAAGACGTTTGATTTACAGGAAAACGCTTCCCTTTCGGAAATCGATGTAAGTTTTCAAAATATTCACGTTGCCGTAATTTCAAAAGCGGAAGTGCAGCTGAACAACGGAATGATTTTGCACAAAAGCGATTCCCTTTATCCGGATATTTTCGGCGAGACTTTCCAGACGACAATGCTGAACCTTGCCATTGATCGTCATTTTGAAAAGGAATACGATAATTTTTGCGCAGATGTGAAAAAAATAAAAACACTTTCGCTCTTTTTTATCGATTCGATTCAATCTTTTAGGGATGATGGATTTTTAAGGCAGGAGTTTGAGCGTCTTTTAAAGGAAAAATTTCACGATTTGATTAAAAAATATCAAAAATCGGCACGACGGGAAGAAAAAGAATATGCGGATTATCTTTTGTTTTCTCTTAAAAATCTAAAAAAAACGATTGCAGGTTATTTTGCGGAAGACAACAACACCGACAGCGACGAAGTTCGACAAGAGGTTGATAAAGTTCTTCGGCAAAAAGATGAAATCATCAAAATCAAAACGGAAAACGGCGAATGGGAGCCGACGCGGTTTATTTTTTCAAAATGGACGCTTAAAGAAGGCTGGGATAATCCCAATATTTTTGTCATTGCAAAGCTGCGCTCAAGCGGCAGCGAAACGAGCAAGCTGCAGGAGGTCGGGCGAGGTTTGCGCCTGCCTGTTGACGAACTCGGCGAGCGGCAGAGCGAAAGGCAATTTTATCTGCGGTATATAATCGATTATTCGGAAAAAGATTTTGCGGAAAAATTGCTTTCGGAAATCAACTTCGGGGCAGAGGTGGAATTTAAAATTACAAAATCATTCCTTGAAGAATACGCAAAGAAAAAACAGATTGATATTAAGGCTTTTTTTAAGGATTTGATTGTAAAAGATTATATTGACCCGGAAACTCACGAGCCGATTTCGGACAATCTTTCTGCGTTCAAGGAAAATTATCCTGATTTGTTCACTTCATTGAATGAAGGCAAAATCGTCAACGTAAATGCGGCAGGCGGGAAATTCAGCGAAAAAGTAAAAATCCGCAAGAAAAATTACGATAAACTTGCCTCT
Source organism: Treponema sp. HNW (assembly GCF_050320395.1). Classification (GTDB taxonomy): domain Bacteria; phylum Spirochaetota; class Spirochaetia; order Treponematales; family Treponemataceae; genus Treponema_C. The sequence continues at coordinate 1,864,458 of NZ_CP144459.1, read as the reverse complement.
CTTTGGCGCAGCATAAATCAAAAATTTTATCTTCATATAGATTCTACAAAAGAAGAAGACTTAAAGGAAATGCTTTTTACGATGCTCAAAAAAGGAATCGACGCATCTTCAAATGTTTCAACTTCAATACGGCAAACAACAAAAAGTGATGACGGCAGCGTAAAATTCACGAGCGAAACAGGTTCGGCATTCTCACTAAAAAAAGAGATGCCGTATTCGGATTTCTTAAAAAAAGCGCAAAACGAGACGAATATTCCGATCACGCTCCTGCATGAAGTTTTTTGCGAATATTTTAAGGAACATCCGCTGCCTGAAAAATTCTTCAGCAAACAGACTTTACGGCGTTTAATCGAAGATTATCGGGACTGGTACATAAAGACCTTTGCCGAAAAATATTCTTATGAAAAAGTAAATGCGCCCGTAGCAGACCCGCTGTGTGACGAAAATAATTCCGTAAAAGAATACGTTGTCCGCAATGACATAGGCGTTTTGAACTGCAAAGAAACTCCGCTTGAAAATTATCTGTATGATTCGTGCGCCTATGATTCCGATTTGGAGCGAAGCAATATTACTCACGATATAAAATCACGCATTGCATCGGTTGAAGTGTACGGGAAGATTCCGCGCAGGACAGTACGAATTCCGACTTATGCAGACGGCACGTACAGCCCGGATTTTATGTACGTAATTAATAGGCAAAACGGTAAACAACAATTAAATCTTGTAGTTGAAACAAAGGATAAAACAAAAGACCATATTGATCCGGAAGAAAGACGAAAAATCACTGCTGCAAGAAAACTGTTTGAAAAATTACGGAAAGAAGTGCCGGACGTATATTACCGCCCGCAAATTTCAAAACAGGACATGACGGAAATAATTGAAAGCGTTATAAAAGGCGACGATATAAACAACGATTTGTATTTGTGAAAAACCGGAATGGATACCCTTCAGTATGGGAAGGTGTATGTATGATGATTGCTTTAGAGCTAAAATCCTTTTTTCATGTTAAAGTCCTGTAAACTTCTTTCCGTTCTGTTGACAATCCGGTTATAGTTAGGGTATACTAATATATGTATAAAGGGGGAGATATGCCCTTGTCAATGGTAAACTGCGGTGAAATACGGACGATACAAAGTTTTCACGGCAGTGAAGAAATTCGACAGCATTTATTCGATATGGGATTAATTCCCGGGGAAAAAGTTGAAGTGCTCGGAGAAAATTCCTCCGGTTTTATTCTCAAAGTTAAGGGTGTGCGCTTGGCTTTAAATCGAGGCCTTGCTCACGGTATTATTGTATACTGATTATTTTTTATGCCGTCTCAATATACATGCTTGTTCATTTAATCGGATTTTAAATCCGTTCAGTATATGGAGGTTATATGACAGTACTTGATTTAAAGCCGGGGCAAAAAGCTGCGGTTGTATCCGTCAGTACAAAAGATGATCTGCTTAGGCGCAGAATTTTGGACATGGGAATTACTCCCGGTGTGGAAATCACAATGGTAAAAGAAGCTCCCCTCGGAGATCCCTTGGAGGTAATGCTCCGCGGTTATCAATTGAGTTTACGTAAAAACGAAGCTCGGCAAATTGAAGTCGGCTGATTTTTTTTCATCAAATCTTAGTTACATAAAACTTAAATTGATAATAATCAGGAGGTATATATGAGTTATACAATTGCCCTTGCGGGAAATCCCAACTGCGGAAAAACATCCGTTTTTAATGCTCTTACCGGTTCCCGCCAACATGTAGGAAACTGGCCCGGCGTTACCGTCGATAAAAAAGAAGGCGAATATAAAAAAGACCGTACCGTAACCGTCTTGGACCTTCCGGGAACTTATTCGCTTTCACCGTATTCGGAAGAAGAAAAAATCGCCCGCGATTATATCGTAAAAGAACGCCCTGCTGCGGTTATCGATATCGTCGACGGAACGAGTATCGAGCGCAACCTGTACTTAACTTTGCAGATTTTGGAAACCGGCGTTCCCGTTGTCATTGCCCTTAACATGATTGACGAAGTTGAAAAACGCGGCGATAAAATCGATGCAAAAAAACTGTCGGAACTGCTCGGCGTTCCGGTTATTCCCACCTGCGGACGCAACGGAAAGGGTACCGATGAATTGATGCAGGCTGCAATCGAAGCGGCAAAAAAGGGAACGGCTTCAAAGCTCGAAAAAATATACGATGCAGGCGATTCGGAAGAAGTGATTGCCGACAAGCGCTATAAATACATTGCAGGCATTGTAAAGCAGGCCGTTGTAAAGGCTTCCAAAGCGGACGCTGTCCGTCAGGAAACGGCAAGCGATAAAATCGATAAAGTTTTGACAAGCAGATTTTTGGCCTTACCCCTGTTTGCCGTTATTATGTACCTGATGTTTGCCTGTGCATTGAGCGAAAACTTCCTCTTTTTAGGCATAAACGGTCCCGGCCGCTGGCTTGAAGGCTTTGTCGGAACCGTCTGGGAATATCTTACCGGCTTGGTTGCAGGAGGTCTTGAAGCCGCAGGGGCTGCCGACTGGGCGATGGGCCTGGTTATCGACGGTATTTTCGGCGGTATCGGCGCCATCTTGGGCTTTATGCCCCTCGTTTTGGTGTTGTACGTATTGATGGCCTTCCTTGAAGACAGCGGCTATATGGCGCGCGTCGCCTTTGTTATGGACCGCATTTTCCGCAAATTCGGTCTTTCCGGCCGCTCCTTTATCCCGATTTTGATGGGCTTCGGATGCAGCGTTCCGGCTATTATGGCAACCCGTACCCTGGAAAGCGAAAAAGACAGGCGCATTACCGCTATTATTACCGGTATGGTTCCCTGCGGTGCAAAACTGCCGATTTTCGCAATGTTTTGTGCAATCTTTTTCCCCGAAAACACAACCCTGGTTATGTTTTCCATCTATATGACCAGTATTGTCGTTGCCGTCATCGTTTCTCTTTTAATGAACAAATTGATGTTTAAATCGGCCGTTTCCAACTTTATTATGGAACTGCCCCAGTACCGTTGGCCTACTTTAAAAAGCGTTCTTATGCTCGGCTGGGAAAAGGTGAAGGGCTTCGGCGTTAAAGCCGGTACGGTTATTTTATTGTCTACGATTTTAATTTGGGTGCTTTCGAACTTTAATGTCGGCTCTCTTACCGGCAAAAACCTTAAAGAAAGCGCGGGCGAAGAAGCGTCGGTTATGTGCGAAATGGACGACAGCTTTATGGCAAGTATCGGTAATTTTGTTGCTCCCGTTTTCAAACCCCTCGGATTCGGCGAATGGAGGCCGGCCGTCGGTATTGTTACCGGATGGATTGCAAAAGAAAACGTCGTCGTTACCTTCGCTCAACTGTACAGCGACGATACCTCCGAAGAATATCTTGCCGAATTCTTCGGTAAAATGAGTGCGGAAGAATTGGAAGAACTCGGATTTGAAAACGGTGAATACGACCCCGAAGCCGCTCCCGATATTTATTCGGAGGGAATTCTCTTTGAAGGCGCCGACGAAAACGCTCTTCCGACAATGAAAAAAGATATCCGTACCCCGAACGCGGCTTTGGCTTATATGCTGTTCAACCTCTTGTGTATGCCCTGTTTTGCGGCCGTCGGTTCGATGAAACGCGAATTAAAAACATGGAAAAAAACCTGGGGCGGCGTCGGTATCCAAATGCTTACCGCCTATATCGTTGCGCTCGTTGTATACTGGGCAGGTTTTTTATTTGTGTAATACGATGACCTGTACGTTCAGGTTTGGCTTATTTAATTAAAAAATACGGGGCTGCCGAAAAAGGAAAAACCTTTGAGGCAGCCCTTTTTTAATACTGCAAATACTTGTATATTTATGATTTTTGTAGTACCTTAATATAAGTAATAAAATATTGTATTAGAGCTATCGCGATTTATGATTTATTTTATACTGTGTAATAGGAGTTTTTATGATTAATATTATTATTTTGATTATCGTCGCTGCGGCTGTTGTATTAGCCGTTATGCGTATCCGTAAAGGCGCCGGCGGCTGTTGCGGCTGTTCTTCATGTTCGGGCGGCTGTTCGTCGGCCGGAAAAGGCAATTCGGATAAAGATACTCTGTATCCCGCATCCTCTTCTTTGGTTTTGGATATTACGGGTATGCACTGTGAAAAGTGCAGCGGCAGTGTAACCGAAGCCCTTAATGCTCTTGACGGTGTATCCGCCGAGGTCGATTTAAAAAACAACAGTGCGTCGGTAAAGCTTTCAAAAGAGATATCGGCGGAAAAGCTTGAAGCCGCCGTTTCCGATAGGGGCTTTGAAGTTACCCGTATACGGGTTTTATAAGCGTTCGGTTTTTATATGCAAAAACCTGTCCCTTTGGGGATAGTGATTTTATCAAAGAGGTGATATTATGAATTATGCTGAAATTATTTCGGTAAAGGGCCGGGAAATAGTCGATTCCCGCGGAAATCCTACCGTAGAAGCGGAGGTTTTATTGGCCGACGGAACCATCGGCCGCGGGGCTGCTCCTTCAGGTGCTTCAACCGGTACTTATGAAGCGGTGGAATTGCGCGACGGCGATAAAAAGCGCTACGGAGGTAAGGGCGTATCCAAGGCTGTTGCCAATATCAACGGCCCGATAAACGATGCTTTGGAAGGAGCCGACGCTCTTAATACCTATGAAATCGATAAATTGATGATTGAAGCGGACGGAACTCCCAATAAATCGAAATTGGGTGCAAACGCAATGCTCGCCGTTTCCATTGCCGCAGCCCGTGCCGCAGCCGCTTCTTTGGATATTCCTCTATACAAATTCCTCGGCGGTTCCAATGCAAACGTATTGCCCGTTCCGATGATGAACATATTAAACGGCGGCGCCCATGCCGCAAACACCGTCGATTCCCAGGAATTTATGATTATGCCCGTAGGTGCAAAATCCTTCAGCGAGGGACTCCGCCAGTGTACGGAAGTATTTCACGCTTTGGCCGCGATTTTAAAGTCAAAGGGTCTTGCAACCTCCGTAGGTGATGAAGGCGGTTTTGCACCCGACGTTGCAAGCGATGAAGAAGCTATTGAGCTTATTTTAGAGGCGGTAAAAAAAGCCGGTTACAAGCCCGGTAAAGATTTTGTACTTGCCATGGACCCCGCATCAAGCGAGTGGAAGGGGGCAAAAAAAGGCGAATACAAGCTGCCCAAGAGCGGCCGCAAACTTACTTCCGCCGAACTCGTGGCCCACTGGAAAGCTCTGGTTGAAAAGTATCCGATTTATTCGATTGAAGACGGTTTGGACGAAGAAGACTGGGAAGGCTGGGCCTTGCTGCGCAAAGAAATCGGCGATAAGGTTCAGCTCGTAGGAGACGATTTATTCGTAACCAACACCGAGCGTCTTGCAAAGGGTATTGAACGTGACTGCGCCAATTCAATCTTAATCAAATTGAATCAAATCGGTACAATCAGTGAAACCCTGGAAGCTATCAAAATGGCCCACAAAGCGGGCTTTACCGCCGTCGTATCTCACCGCTCAGGTGAAACCGAAGATACCACTATTGCCGATTTGGCGGTTGCATTGAATGCCGGTCAAATTAAAACCGGTGCTCCGAACCGCAGCGAACGTGTTGCAAAATACAATCAATTGGTACGTATCGAAGAAGATTTGGGTGCCGCCGCACGCTATCCGGGCGTAAAAACCTTTAATCAAAAACACTAAAAAAAGGGGCTGACTCAAAAACGGTCTGTTTTCGATTAAGTGCGGCTGTCTTGGAAAGCTTCCAAGGCAGCCGTTTTTTTATTATTGTGTGAATTTCTTTTCAAAACCTATTGACATTTTTTTAAAGTTAGTTATAATTAACATATAAAACAAACCGTTGCGGGTGTATAAAGATACCGCCGTGCGGGATAAAATATCAGGAGTGTATATGAAAGCAGGCGTAATTTATGCAAGTACAACCGGAAATACCGAAGCGATGGCACAGCTTATTTGTGAAGGAATCCGTACCGGCGGTGCGGAGGCCGTTATGGTAAAAGCCGGTGATGTTTCGGCCTCCGATGCCCTTGCCTATGATGTACTGGTTTTGGGAAGTCCCGCTATGGGAGCCGAGGTTTTGGAAGAAGCCGAAATGGAGCCCTTTTTTACATCTCTTGAAGGTTCTCTGTCCGGTAAAAAAGTCGCCTTGTTCGGCTCTTACGATTGGGGTGACGGCGAATGGATGCGCCAGTGGGAAGACCGCGTTCGTGCCGCCGGCGGTAAATTGTTCAAAGATGCAGGTTTAATTGTTCATCTTTTGCCCGAAGGCGATGACGTTCAATTATGTAAGGACTTCGGAAAAGAAGTTGCTTCTTTTTAGAAATCGTTTCTTTAATTGGAAGCGGCTTCTTCTTATGCGGTTTTATCGGTGTGATACCGATTGTGTACCGCTTTGATTTTCGGCCATAATTTTTCCTCTGTATCGTTGATACGAGGGTGTGTGTTTTCTATTATGTAAAAATACTGAGTCTCCATGCGGCGCTGCTCTCGTCCGGCAGCGCCGCATCTTTTTTTTATTTTATACGTGCTCCGAAGGGGCCAAGGGCCAATTGTGCAAGTTTAAAATGCTGTATGCCGAAAGGAATGCCCACGAGGGTACAGCACAACAAAAGGCCGGCGAGGGCACTTGTCAAAGCGATTTCAAATCCCCCGAATATGAGCCAGAGGATGTTTAAAACAAGAGAGCCCGCTTTTCCGCCCGGTATAATTTCTTTTCCGAAAGGGAAAAAGGCGACAGCCGACAGTTTGAAGCACTGTTTTCCGACCGGTATGCCGATAATTGTGCAGCACCACAATAACCCGGTTAAAAGCCAGCCGAGTCCGGCCAAAAAGCCGCCGAAAATAAACCACAAAATATTTCCCAGTATTTTCATATATACCTCTTTACAGTTTGTATTTATGTGTATTCAATAAGGTGAATTGTTTTAAACCAATCCGTTTTGCGCCTGATATAATGAAGCATATAAACCTTTTTGTGCCAAAAGGCTGCGGTGTGTGCCCCGTTCGCAGATTCCTTCATCGTTTACCACAACGATGAGGTCGGCATTGCGGATAGTGGAAAGGCGGTGGGCTATAATGAGGGTTGTACGTCCCTTTGCCAATTCGTCAAATGATTTTTGAATTTTAATCTCGGTTGCCGTGTCCAGGGCGGAGGTTGCCTCGTCCAAAATAAGGATGGGCGGATTTTTTAAAAAGGTACGCGCTATCGAAATGCGCTGTTTTTGTCCGCCGGATAAACGTACGCCGCGCTCTCCTACAAGGGTATCGTAGCCTTGAGCCATTTTTATAATGTCGTCGTGAATTTCGGCGCGGCGTGCCGCTTCGATGATTTCTTCATCGCTTGCTTTTGTATTACCGTATGCGATGTTTTCTTTTACGGTACCTGCGAATAAAAACACGTCCTGCTGTACGACTCCGATATTACGGCGCAAACTTTCAAGGCTTATATCACGTACATCGTGCCCGTCAAGCTTGATAGAGCCGCTTTGTACGTCGTAAAAGCGCGGCAGCAGGCTGCACAATGTGGTTTTGCCGCTTCCCGAAGGGCCTACAAAGGCAGCCTTTTGTCCGGCTTTTATGTTCAGGTTTACATTTTGCAAAACCGTGATACCGTTATTGTATGCAAAGCCGATGTTTTCATAGGCTATGTCTCCGCGTACCGTTTTTATATCGATTGCGCCGGGATTTGGGCGTATTTCGTCGCAGGTGTTCATTATCTCGGCAAAGCGGCGGAAGCCGGCCATACCGCTTGCGTATTGCTCGACAAAGGCGGTAATCCTGCGAACGGGCTGTAAAAATGCTGCGGAAAACAACAGGGCGGTAATAAGATCGGCTATGTGCATTTTGCCGTGCATAATAAAAAATCCGCCTGCGGCGAGGATAATCAGATTTAGAATCGAAGTAAAAAAATCCATGCGGGAGGCAAAGGATGCAACTGCGCGGTAAAAGAGCTTACGCGCATTATAATAGGCTTGGGTGTTGGCATTAAAGCGCTTTTGCTCGTATGCTTCATTTGTAAAAATTTGAGTAACCCGAATACCGGAAACTGCGGATTCTATGGCGGTATTGATTTCGGCCGTTTTTTCTTTAACGCTTTTTGATGCGCGTATAATGTGCTTACGCGATAAAACGGTTTGCAGTACGAGAAGGGGCATAAAAACGGCAAGGATAAGGGCAAGTTTCCATTGTATTGAAGCCATAAGGATTAGGGCTCCGGATATGGTGAGGGCGGAAATCAATACGTCTTCAGGGCCGTGATGGGCAAGTTCGGTTACTTCAAATAAATCGGTGGTGATGCGCGACATAAGCTGTCCGGTACGGTTGCGGTCAAAAAAGGCAAAGGACTGCTTTTCCATGTGGCTGAATATGGCGCGCCTCATATCGGCTTCAACGCGGGCTCCGAACAGGTGGCCGAAGTAATTGACAAAATAGACGGCTCCCGTGCGTATAAGATATAAAAACAGCGATACGCCTATAAACAGATAAAAAGTTTTGAACGCGCCGGAGCCGAGAAAATCGGTTAATACACGGCGGGTAAACATCGGAAAAATCAAGTCTACGGCGGCTATAAAGGCGGCGCATATAAGGTCTGCAATAAAAAGTTTACGGTGCGGTTTGAAAAAGGATAAAAAATAGCGCATATTTTTATTGTAGCGGTTTTTCGGGAAAATGTACAGAAATAAACTGCCGGATGAAAACGGGTTTTATTTTTACTGCATAATTTCGCGTACGATATCGTGGGTTGTTTTATTGTAATAAAGACAGGCATAAAGGGCCGCTGCCGTGAGGATTTTTTGTCCGTATTCGCGCGTCTCTTTATACGGGAGCACTTCCAGTAATAAGTCTTTACTCAAGTCGTTGTGGGCCGCATTCCAGCGGCGAACCTTGGTAATGCCCGCATTGTACGAAAAAAGGGCAAGAAGCACCGAATTATCCAAGCGGCCGATCAATTCTTTAAGATAAAAAATACCGAATTCGGCGTTTACAGCCGGGTCGGCTATATCGTAGGTGCGGATTTTTAATTTGCGTGCAATGTCGGAGGCCGTACTTTCCATAAGCTGGGTTAAGCCGACGGCTCCCGCGCTTGAGCGTATATCCTTATCGAAAAAACTTTCGCTTCGTATAAGGGCGTATGCAAGGTATTCCGGAACATTGTATCGGGTGCAAAGCTGTTCGACCGTCTCTTTGTAAAAACGCGGATACAGCATTTCAAGCTGCGACTGTTTTATCGGGTCGTCGCTTTTGCCGAACGAATGTACGGCTGTCCGTAAAGCTTGAGGATAAAGTTCTTTTTGTGCTAAAGCTCCGCTCAGTTCGACAGAGGTATCCTGCCCGATTTTATCTTTCAGTCGTAAAAAAAGCGGATACAGCTGTTGTTCCAAACCCTGTGCGGCGTACTCTTTTAACAAAAGTTCGGCTTGTATATCCGCTTCCGCTCCCTGCTTTTTTTTACGGCGTAAAAGCGATTTTCGTATGTTGTCAAAGGGAATGTCCAATCGCTCGGCGGCCAAAAGCCTATAGTATAGGCTTCCGTCGGGAGCTTCATAGGCTTTTTTTAATGCGGTTTTTATTTTTTCTTTGGAAAAATCGGCTCCCAGTAAGCCCGTTTCTCCCAGCCGTGCGGAAATAAAGGCATATTTTGAAAGCATATCCGCCGACATATAAGGCGATAAACTTTCGTATACGGCGTAACAGCCTTTAAAGTTTCGGGCGCTGAGCAGATTATAAGATAAAAGCGATAATATATCGTCAAAATAAGAGGGATCATGCCATTGCGAAGCATAGGTTTGTAAAAGACCGACAGCCGTACGGTCCGATACCTTTAGGGCGCTGTCAAGATAATACCACAGAGCTTTGTCAAAGTTTTCGCTTTGCAAGGCATTGCCGCCGGCATAAGCAATTGCTTTTTCAAACCAGTCAAATGCCTGTCTGCGGTACGGCTCTGCGCAGCGTGCAAACAAACGTGCGGCATAAAGGGCACAGTAAAAGGCTTTTTGGGCGCTGTCCGCGAACAGGTTGTTTTGAGAGGTCTGCTCGGCGTAAAAGACGGCTGCAGTACCGAGCTGCCGGGCATATTCCGAGCGTTCGGCAGTGTCCCGGCTTCCGTAGAGCAAAACCGCACAGACTTCGGAAAAGGCGGGAAAGGCCGGGTACAAATCAAAAAAAAGCATAATCGAAGTTTCAATGGGAGAATCGCCGGCGTTTGCGCTGTGCGAACCGGCTTCATTTTCCGTTTGTTCTTTTAGAATATTCAACGCTTGTACGTAATTGCGCTTATTGAATGCGGTTCTGAATTGCAGAGCGTTTTGAATGTGTTTCGGTAAGCCGCTTATCGCTTCGGATAACTCGGGTTTTTCAAACAGCCTGCGGTCTGCGGAGGTAAAGGCTGCGGAAAAAAAGCGCTTTTCGGCGAGTTTTTCGCTTTTTTTATCGCCGCTTTGCAGCAAGGCCGCCAGTTGAAAGCGTTCGGCAAGGTTTGTATCAGGAATATCTTTTTCAGGAGCAAGGGATTCGGTTAAACTTATCAGGCTTTTAAAATCTTTTTTCTCATATAGGAGTTTTAACAATTCTTCCTGTGCGAGCGAGGCGGCGAGGATGCTGTCTTTTGCAATACTTTTACGAAACGCTTTTTCCGCCTCTCCCTTTTTTTCGGCGGCTGCAGCCTTTAAACCGTCAAAATAATAATCGGCGGAAAACTCGGGTTTACTTGAACCGCACGCCATGAGCGAAATCATAAAAAGGAGGGGGAAAAAAACTTTTTTATGCGGCATGTCGTTATCGGGGCGGAATTACAATATAGGTTCCCGCAATGATTAAATCGGGATTTTTGATTTTATTTTCCCGTGCGATAATCGGATAAAGCCAAGGGTTGCGGTAATAGGTATCCGAAAGATCCCAAAGCGTGTCGCCCCATTTGATGAGGTACCGTACGGCCGAAGGTTTGGTTTCGGCGGCGCTTTCAAATTTTTCGGGAACAACTTCCCGGTTTTCAACCGTTTCTTTTTCCACGACGACAATCGTATTCTCTTCGGGTTTTGCAGGCTCTTCTGGCGGAGTCTGCATTTGCATATGCGAAGGAGGTTCTACCGTGACAATGTTGCCGGTTTGCGGAGGACTGCTTTTTTTCCAAGGGAAAAGCAAAAAGATGCCTATAACCGCAAGAATACAGAGTATTGCGCATATAATGCAGATAATCACCGCAATACGGCATTTCTTTTTGCTGCATGAATCGTCTATATCGTCGGGTAAGTTCTGGTCATAAAGGGGCGGCGTCTCTCTTACAAAAGAAGCCTGTTTTTTTCGGCCGAAACCGAATTTTTTCTTTGACGATTCGTTTTGCACCTCTTCAAAGTCGGGTTCAACCGGAGGCGTATCAAAAGGTTTATCATCATGCATATCGAATGAACTGTCATCGGAAGTATTATCGGATGTCTCAAAAGAGGTATTATCCGGCATATCAAACGACATATCATCGGGCATGTCAAAGGACATTTCTGCCATTGTTGAATCGTCGGAGCCGCCGGCGGCCGGAGAAAAATCATCCGGTTCATCCATATCGAAACTCATCGACGAAGCTTTTGAGGTATCACCGAAAGAAAAGTCGCCGCTTTCTTCACTGTGCGGCGTGGGAAAATCGTCATCGACAATCGGGGCATCGTCATTTAAACTCAGTTCTTCCGAATCGGAAGAAGCAAAGGCATCTTCTTCTTCGAACTCCGGCATATCGAACGACATTTCAGAAGAATCGTCTGCCTCGCCCGCGTTATCGGCGAAGGAGTCATCACTTTTTTCTTCTTCAGGGGCCTCCATATCAAAGTTCAAGTCTTCGGGCATATCGAACCCGATGTTGTCGGGCATATCGAAGGACAGGTCTGCGGGTGTGTCTTTTGCAGTGTTTTCATCTATCGAAAAATCGTTTTGCGGAAATGAGGACACTTCAAAATCGGGTTCGGCATCGAGTTGATCCGCAGGCAGGGTTACCATCGACACGCGTATATCGGATTTATTACCCGTTTCCGGATCCGATATCTCGGCGGCTAACACATTGTCTTCATCGAGATTTATTTTTAAATGTATTGTCGGTTCCTGTTTGGGGTGGGGTATAAGGTTTTCAATAAGCAGGGTATCGACATATTCCGGCTCATCGAGGCTGTCCGTATTTTTTTTGTACAAATTGATTTTAACGGCGGTTTGATCGTCACGTACCGTTGTTACATCGAGCTGTTTGCTTTCGGCAATTCCGTCTTTTAAAACAGGATAGAATGAACCGTCCGCTTGCTTAAATCCGATAAATGTATTACTCATATACACCTCAATAATATCGTAGTATGCTTACCTAATCTTGTCAATGGTATAAAATGATATAAAACGGAAATTCTCTTTATTGACATTATACCGAATCATGGGCATAATATATGGTATGACTTCGGTATTTCCCATATTAGTGGGTATTGCGGCAACCTGTGCCGCAGTTGCGCTGATATTTCTTTTTATGTCTTCAAAAAATGCCCGGCAAACGACGCAAAAACCGAAAAGCCGGTCTTCAATCATACGAACCGCGGAAAAAAGATTGGCTCAGGATTCCCGTGACCCTGCAGCCCTGCTTCCCCTGAGCGACTTGTATTATAAAGAACAGCAATGGGAAAAAGCCTTTCCGCTTTTGAATACGCTTGTCGAGATTCTTCCCGTATATCCGGATTTGGATGTGTTTCAAGCGACGCTTCGTTTAGGAATCTGCTCGGTTAAGCTGGGAAAACTGCCCGAGGCCGTCAAAGCTTTGTCGGTTGCACGCCGTAAAGATCCCGACAGTTTTGAAGTCAATTACTATTTGGGACAAAGCTTTTATAAAAATAAAGAATATGAAAAGGCGGTTCCTTTTTTGAAAAAAGCCCTGTCTTCGGGTAAAGAAGTTCCCGAATTGTTTGAATTTATGGGGCTGTCTTTGTACCGGGGACGTTTGTTCAGGGATGCTCTTCCGTATTTAAAGCGCGCTCTCGACGTTAAACCCGATAACCGTGAGCTTTTGTTTTCCATGGCCGATTCCATGAATTCGGTCGGAATGGGAGATAAGGCCTTAAAAGTTTTTATGCATTTACGGCCCGATCCCGAGTACGGGGCCCGCTCCTGTCTTTTGGCGGGAACAATTCACTCGTTTTATAATCAGCCGGCTCAAGCTGTTCAGGATTATGAAATCGGGTTAAAGCATACCGAAGCTCCCTTGGATATATTGACTCAAATCCGCTATAATCTGGCACAGATTTATTTGCAGGAAAACGATATGACCAAGGCATTGAATCTACTGCAAACGATTCAAATAACCGTTCCGGGCTATAAAGACGTGCGCATTCTTATCAGCCGCTATCAGGAGTTGAGCCAAAACAATACCTTAAAAACCTATCTTATGTCGGCTCAAAGCGATTTTATTGCTCTGTGCCGTAAAATAGTTTCGGTTTTTTATTCGCGCGCAAGCGTAAAGATTTTATCCATCGATGCAAAGCCGGATGTTACCGAGATTCAAACGGAAATAGAAACGGCAAAGTGGGAAGATTCGGTTGTATTTCGGTTTTACCGCAGTACCGGCTCCACGGGTGAATTGTATGTACGCGATTTTCACGGACGTATTCGTGATTTGAAAGCCGGCCGCGGTATTTGTATCACCGCGGGAACTTATTCGGAAGAAGCAAGAAAATACGTTGAAGGCCGCCCGATAGATTTGGTGGATAAAACTCAACTGCTTAAAATATTCGCGAAGGTATAATAGGGGGGAGGGAAATTATTCTTACACATACGGCTTGTTATAGTGTATAATAATTATATGAAAAAGTTTCACTCAATCAGTATTCGTATTTTTTTATTTTTATCTTCACTTGTTCTCATTATCTGTGCCTTATTTTTAATTATAGGTAATATATATTGGAAAAAGCTTAAAAAACAAAATATTCGTCATCATCTTGAAATAACGGATACAACAAAAGAAAAATTGAATATAATTTTGGAATCTCTTGATGACACTATGTATCTAACAAAAAACAATAATGCGATTTTATCTTATACAAATTCCGGGGTACAGAAAAAAAATGAGCAGTATGAAATTGAAAAACTATTTGAGCACATTGTTGATACAAATGTTGCAATAAGTCGTATTCACTTCATATACAAAGATGATTACTTCTGTAGTATTCCTCGCTGTAAAACTATAAATATAGAGCCATATTACAGTATTTTTCATAATTATGAACTCTCCGGTAGTTATCAAAATACATGGTTATATATGCAAAAAGAGTTATTGTTTTGTTCCCCCTTATTTGATACTGCAAATCGCCGTTTTTTCGGCCTTATTATTTTTGAAATATCGTATCCAGAAATTTATAGGATATTCATCGAGTCTTCTATCAAGTTAAATGACAAGGCTCTTATTATTGACGAAAATAATAACATAGTTTTATATTATCCTGTTTTAACCGATTATAAAACGTTGTTAAATCAAACTGTTTTATCAATGCCTGAAAATGGTTACATAGAAAGTACTTTATATTCAAAACCGGCTTTAATAGTATCATCAAAATTATATAAAACAAATTGGAAGCTTATACGATTTATACCTATTGCATCGGCTTTAGAAGAATTTAATTCCATTTTTCTTAATGCAAAATATTTTATACTTCTTCTTATTTTCATAATCGGTTTTTACACTCTTATTCTGACTAAAACCATAACAAAGCCCATTGCCTATTTAAGTAGCGTATGTGATAAAGTAGCTGCAGGTAATTTATATATTTCAAGTAATTTAAAACGAAATGATGAACTGGGTAACTTATCGGAAACTATTAATACCATGCTTGAACAAATCAGAAATCTATTTACAAAAGAGCAAGAGAATCAACAGGAAAAGCTCAGAATGGAGTTGCAGGTACTACAAAGTCAAATAAATCCTCATTTTTTGTATAATTCGCTGGAAAATATAAAACAGTTGGCTCTTCTGCAGGGGACGGTAAATATTGCCGAGTGTAGTTCGGCTCTTATAAGCGTATTACGCTATAATATGAATACTAAATACAATACTACCTTGGAAGAAGAGATAAAAAATGTTCAGAACTATTTAACTGTTCAAAAATACCGCACATCTGTTCTCTTCAAAAACAAAATGAAAATTGCTAAAGATACTAAACAGTGCATGGTATTACGATTTATGTTGCAGCCCCTCATTGAAAATACAATATACCACGGTTTTACGGATTACAAGAGAGATAATTATTTTTTTCAAATTGTATCATCAATAAAGGACGATGCATTAATTATTGAAGTTATCGATAATGGAGAAGGTATACAAGAAGATATAAAAAATAAATTGAATAAAATGAAATCTGTTCCGAATCAATCAACAAAATCATTGCACAATATAGGAATCCGAAATGTCCAGAGCCGCATACAATTATATTTCGGGAAAAAATACGGCTTGCGATTCTACAATAACTCTTTTTCGGGCACAACTGTACAGATTACTTTACCGTACAAAATTGAAGAGTAGTTCTCCCGCGTTATCTTTTTCTGATATAAATTGAAAAAAAGTTTCAAATAGTTAAAAATATTTATAATTCCTGCTATTGCATAATATAAAAAACGATAAACTTATAGCAAAAAACAATACTACCAATATTGATAAAACTCACATATAATTTATCATACCATGTGATATACATGGGATTGGAGGTATTGTGTTATGAGGAAGAAGATTTACTTGGTTGCAGTTTTGATTTTGCTTGCATTCCTGCAATTAGGATGCACACAAAAAAAAGTAACTGCAAAATCGGTATCAAACGGTCAATTTGATTGGAAAGCATTTAGCGGTACTACAATTGAAATTCACATGGTTCAGCATACCGCTGCGGAAGCTATGATTTCAAAAATCAAAGATTTCGAAGAGTTAACGGGCATTCATGTAAAATATTCTATTACTCCCGAATCCAGTTATTTTGATAAAGTTTCCACATCTCTTTCCAGCGGTTCGGGTAGTCCCGATGTGTTTATGTCCGGTGCCTATCAATTATGGGATTATTCAAGTGCGGGATATGTAGAAGATATTGATACTTTCTTAAACAACCCTGCAATGGTTACACCGGATTATGACTTTGCCGATTTTGTTCCGAGTGGTGTAAATGCATTACGATGGACCGGTGTACCGGGTGCTGCGGTCGGCAGCGGAAAACGCCTGGGGCTTCCGCTTGCGTTTGAAGTATATATGATGGCTTATAATAAACGAGCCTTTAAACAAAAAAATCTGGAAGTTCCTAAGACTTATGAAGAATTATTGCGTGTGTGTGATGCTTTGCAAGGTTGGAACGGACCGAATTCTTATGCGGTTGCGGTTCGCGGTGCGCGCGATTGGGGAACAATTCACCCGGGTTATATGAGCTTCTATACTGCATGGGGCGCAAAAGATTTTGTCGTTGAAAAAGGTAAGCTTGTTTCAAAGGTAAATTCAAAAGAAGCTGTTGCAATGACCGAGTTTTTTGTAGATATGATAAAACGCGGAGGAAGTTCTTCATGGTCAAAGTACACATGGTATGATTGTGCCGTTGATCTCGGTTCCGGTATGGCGGCAATCGAAATTGATGCAGACAACAATCCTATCCATCAAAATTGGCCCGGTTCATCTGCGGAGGCTGGTAATATCGCTTTTGCTCCTTTACCGACAGCGAAAGTAGGCGATCCGGTTATTTCAAATTACTGGACATGGGCAATGGCAATTAATTCTGCTTCAAAGAATAAAGGGGCTGCATGGTATTATTTGATGTATTTTACAAGTAAAGATTTCCTGACTTACGCAACACTGCAAGGTAACAGTATGGATCCCGTACGTTCCTCAATATGGAAGTTGCCTGAATTTGTTGAAAAAATGAAAGTTCAGCCGGGCTATATCGATACATTTAATAAAACAATCGAAAATACCAGTATTTTGTTTACACCTCAGCCGTATTTCTTTGAAACGACAACGGAATGGGCTGCAACATTGCAAGATATAGTTGCCGGAAAATACAAGAGTGTTCAGCAAGGATTGGACAGTCTAAAGAAAAAAATGGACAACGCAGTCGAAGATATTCAACTGTAAAAATACGTCAATCATAAATCAGCATTTGAAAGGGGTGTTTAAAACGGGAACGTTTTTGCCATCCCTTTCAAAATATATAGGAGGTTGTGCTATGCCGAAAGGATATGCATCCGAAGTACCCGGTTATATAAGGAGACGCCCATATTATATTATTGCTCCGGGATTGATTATTCTTATAGGAATTATGATTCCGTTTGCAGTTGCAATTTTTTTGTCATTTACCAATTTTTCATTCCGTAATCCTAAATTTTCTCTTGTGGGATTCAAGAACTGGATAAGAATGTTTTCTAGTAAAGTTTTTTGGCACGCTCTTTTTATAACATTGTTATACGGTATCGGTGCGACAACTATACAGATGTTATTGGGAACGGCTATCGCGCTTCTTTTAAAAAAAGATACCTTATACGGCAGAATACTCAAAGTTTTGTTTACTTTTCCATTAATGGTAGCTCCAGCTATTGCAGTACTTATCTGGCAGTTAATGACATCCAATTCCGTAGGAGTTTTGGAAAAATTCCTAAACCTGTTTAATATATATGGCTTCCCTTGGGCTGCATCACATAAAACGGCGCTTTTTACAGCTCTTTTAATCGATACATGGGTTAATACCCCATTTGTACTTTTGCTTGTTCTTGCCGGTATACAATCGCTGCCTAAGTCACCGTTTGAAGCAGCTGCTGTTGACGGTGCAAACAGTTGGTTTGTCTTTAAAACATTGACTTTGCCTTTATTAAAACCCTTTATGTATATTGCATTATTATTTCGTCTGATGGCATCCTTGCAGGAGTTCGGTATTATTTTTGCCTTATCGAAAGGCGGCCCCGGAGATAGTTTGATGAATATATCTTTGACAAGCTATATAAACGGGTTTATATATCAGAAACTTGCTGCTTCTATGCCGTATTTATTAGTGCTATGGGTTTTTATATATTTTACAGCACGATTTCTTGTTAAGCGACAGAGACTGTTGGCAAAGCAAGCAGCAGGATTATCAATTTAAGGAGGTGGTAATGATAAATTATAAAAAATATTCCCTGTTATCAATAGCAGAAGCCGTTATGCGTAATTTGTGTCTTACTGCATTCGCTTTTTTTTCCTTATTTCCGTTGTTCTGGATGGTATTATGTTCATTTAAGTCCGATACTGAAATGTATAATACTGTATTCAGATTTACACCGACACTTGAAAATTATCAAAAAGTTCTTATAGGTACAAATTATTTTAAAATTTTTGTTCAGAATCTTATTATTGCAGGAGGTGCGGTGCTTATAACAATATTAGCCGGTGTACCTTGCGCATATGCACTTGCACGATATCAGTTTAAAAATAAGGAAGATATTGCATTTCAAATCCTGTCATTTAAATTTGCTCCTGAAATCATGGTTGTGTTACCGATCTTTCTGATTTTCCAAAAAATAGGTCTGTACGATACTTATAGAGGACTTATTTGGGTGTATCAGCTTATAACTATGCCTTTGGTTATATGGGTTGTCCGAGGTTATTTTGAAGAAATAAGTATTGAGATTGAACAGGCCGCACAATTAGACGGGTATACATGGTACGAGGTCTTTCTTAAATATCTATTACCTCTGATAAAGCCCGGTTTAGTTGCATCGGCTCTTCTTGCCTTTATTTTTGCATGGAACAGCTTTACGTTTCCTATGATTCTCAGCGGTTTTAATATCCAGCCCATAACAATTACTGCTCTCCGTTATATAGCCTCGGATACTGTACACTACGGACAAGTAGCGGTAGCTTCCTGCATAGCTGTTTTACCGGAAATAATAGTTGCTCTATTTATTCAAAAACACTTAGTCAGGGGATTGAGCTTCGGTGCTGTAAAAGGATAAAAGGAGTGAACTATGGCTAAAGTCGAACTGCATAATGTAACCAAAGAATTTAAGAATACTATCGCTTTGGACAATATAAATTTAACAATAGAAGATAATGAATTTTTTGTGCTTTTCGGTCCTGCCGGAGCGGGAAAAACAACACTGTTGAAGATAATTGCAGGTGCGGAATTTCCTGAATCAGGAACCGTAAAAATCGGCGGGAAAGTTATCAACCAAACGGAATCCAGAGAGCGCAATGTATCTATGGTGTTCGAAAATTATGCGCTGTATCCGAATCTGTCGGTATATAACAATATCGCCTCTCCTCTCAGAAGCCGTTTATATAGACAAAATAAAAATGACATAGAACATGCCGTTGTTAATATTGCAAAAAAATTGAAAATAGATACTTTGCTTGATCGAAAACCGACGCAGTTATCTAATGGACAAAGACAACGTGTTGCATTGGGACGCAGTCTTGTCAGAAAACCGGATGTTTTTTTATTGGATGAACCTTTGGCACATCTTGATGCACGTTTGCGGAACCTGATGCGTGCCGAGTTAAAAGAAATGCAAAGCTCTATCAATTCAACAACACTATATGTAACTCATGACTATATGGAAGCAATGTCGCTTGCAGATAGGATTGCGGTTTTAAATGAAGGTAAAATTATACAGATAGGCAGTGCAATTGAAATGTATTATTTACCTCAGAATGAATTTATAGGCCGCCTCTTTGGAGAACCTGAACTTAATATCATTGAAGCTGAATGTATATCGGAACAAAATGAATTATGTTTTCATGTCTTTGATCAAAAGGTGAAATTATATCCGGAAAAAGATGTAGTTGAAGCGTTATTCGCTAGAAAAGCTTCCCGTATTCATATAGGCTTTAGAAGCCATGATATTCAGTTTGCATTTACTAAGCTCTCAGAAGATTGGATGCAAGGAAGTGTATATGCAATTGAACCCATCGGAAATAAGGTCATTATTACTGTTTTAGTTGGAATGGAAAAGTTTGCGTTGAGTTGTCCGAACGATACTCATGCGGACATTGATCAAACTATATATTTTAAGTTGAATATGAAGAATGCCATATATTTTGATCCGAACACATTCGCGTTTATAACTCGAAGTGAACAATCATTGTATATGCGTTAAGAGTATTAACTATAACGGGAGTAAAGGAAATATGGCAAATCTTGTTTTAAAGAATATTTATAAGAACTACGATATAAAAAAAACTTTTTTTGGAAAAAAAGAGTCGAAGCTGGCTTATGCTGTAAATAATATTTCTTATGAATGTGCTGATGGCGAATTTATCGGTATTTTAGGGCCCTCCGGTTGCGGTAAATCAACTACACTGAGAATGATTGCCGGACTTGAAGAAATAACAAGCGGTGATATGTATATTAATGATCAGAGAATTAATGATTTACATCCGAAAGATAGAGGTATAGGCTTGGCATTTGAAGATTATGCATTATACCCGCCTTTAACCGTATATGAAAATCTGGCATTCAATATGCGCGCAAAAAAGATTTCCGACAAAGATATTAAAGAGCGAATTGAATATATTGCACCGTTATTAAAAATAGAAAAATTATTGGATAAAATGCCGGCCTCGTTGTCAGGGGGGCAAAAGCAGCGTGTTAATATTGCCCGTGCAATTGTCCGGAAGCCTGACATACTGCTTCTGGACGAACCCCTAAGTCACTTGGACGGTAAAATGCGCCAGCAATTACGTCAGGAAATAAAACGCATGCATCATGAAATCAAATGTACAACCATTATAGTTACCCATGATCAAATGGAAGCAATGTCGCTTGCAGACCGGATTATTATTATGAATGAAGGAGAAATTCAACAAATAGGTACCCCTCTTGAAATATATGATAATCCTGCGAATAAGTTTGTAGCCGATTTTATCGGAGAACCGCCCATGAATCTATTGCAGACAAAAATAAAACAAAGAGACAATTCTTTTATTTTTACTTTTGAAAACAGCAGCTTGGAATTACAGGTTCCCGATAAATATAATAAGATATTACATAATGATATGGAGGTGACAATCGGGATTCGACCTACCGATGTACATATTGATAAAGAAAAATCATTGCGTGCAGATGCGGTTGTTTCCGTTTATGAAAATCTGGGGGATGAAAGACGTGTATCTGTTTCTATAGGCAACACGGTGCTATGTATGACTACGACCGATAATATTCTGTATCGGCCCAAAGATATAATTTATTTGAGTTTCAGTGCAGAAAAAGTCCATTTATTTGATAACAAGACAGGTAAGAATCTGAATAGAACTTTGTAATGTGTATGTGTTAATTATACATACAATATAAATTTTATAAGGAAGGTATATTATGGAAAAACTTGGAAGTATTCCCAAAACAATGAAAGCATTGGTTGCATACAGTAAAGATAAGTATGTATTTGAAAATGCATATCCGACTCCAGTTTGCGGGGATGATGATATAATAATAAAAACCGAAGCATGCGGTGTTTGTGCCGGAGATATCAAATGTAAAAGCGGCGCTGGTATGTTTTGGGGAGATGAAGTACAACCTGCATGGGTTAAGCCTCCTTTTATACCCGGCCATGAATTCTCGGGCCATATTGTTCAAATCGGTAAAAACGTGACGGAATATGCTCTTGGAGATAGAATTATTGCCGATCAAATTGTTCCGTGCGGTAAATGTAGATTTTGTAAGGATGGACATTATTGGATGTGTCAGCCTCATAATATCTTCGGTTTTCAAATGGAAAACAACGGTGGAATGGCTGAATATGTCCGCTATCCCAAAACTAGTGTTATTTCAAGAATTCCCGATAATATGACGGTAGACCAGGCTCTGCTCATTGAACCCTATGGGTGTGCAAAACATGCTGTTGATCGCGCACAGATAACCAATGAAGATGTTGTCGTTATCGCCGGAGCAGGAACTCTAGGATTGGGAATGATAACCTACGCACGTATGAAGAATCCAAAAAAGTTGATTGTACTTGATATGATTGAAAAAAGATTGGAAAAGGCTAGGGAATTCGGTGCAGATTTGGTAATGAATCCCAAAAATACGGATATCATGAAAGAGATTATGAATCTGACGGACGGATACGGGTGTGATATTTATATTGAAGCTACGGGACATCCGGACAGTGTTATCCAAGGTTTAAGTATAATACGCAAACTCGGACGTTTTGTGGAATTTAGTGTATTCAGTGCAAGTACAACAGTTGATTGGTCTATTATAGGCGACAGAAAAGAACTTGATATCTTAGGCTCGCATTTAAGTCCGTATGCGTATCCCTTTGTTATTGAAAATATTATAAGCGGTAAACTGAAAACTGCGGGGGTTGTCTCAAAGATGTTCCCCATTGAAGAATGGGAAACGGCATTTGAATATGCCTCGGGAAAATACGGAGATTTTAAAGTTGCTCTGACATTCTGATAAGAGAAGGGTGTCCCGCATAAAGCAGTAGTCATGTGATAAAAAATAGTATATGATTGTTCATTAGGAGGAAATTATGGATTATTTATTGGGAAGCGATATCGGGACATCCGGCACTAAAACAATATTGGTGGATACCAAAGGGAATATAATCGCACAAGATTTGCAGGAATATGATGTTTTAACCCCCAAACCTTTATGGGCGGAGCAATGGCCCGATGTGTGGGTTAATGCTCTAAAAGAATCTATAAAGAAAACAGTAAAAAAATCACAAATTGCTGCTTGTAATATTAAGGGGATTGCCATAAGCGGTTTATATGGCGGTTCGGGAATCCCTCTTGATAAAAACATGAACCCGGTAAGGCCCTGTCTGATATGGATGGATCGCCGAGCGCAAGAAGAAACCGATTGGGTCTTAAAAAAAATCGGGAGTAAAAAACTGCTCGAAATTACTCACAACAGTGCCGACCCCTACTATGGCTACACAAAAATTTTGTGGATAAAAAACCATGAACCTGAAAATTGGAAGAAAATTGAGCTTTTTCTCAGCCCCAAAGACTACGCTATTTATAAAATGACAAACAAAGTTGCAACTGACTTTTCTTCAGCCGGAAATATAGGCGGTATTTTTGACATGAACACTCATACCTGGTCGAAAGAACTGATGGATTTAATGGGCATTCCGCTATCTATGATGCCCGAAACTATAGTTGAATCGACAGACATTGTCGGAGGCTTGACAAAAGAAGCGGCGGCGGAACTGGGTTTGGAAGAAGGCATGCCTGTGTGTGCCGGCGGTATAGACTGCGGAGCGGCGAATATAGGATTAGGAATATTTGAACAGGGATGCTTCGCTGCAGCAATCGGAACCTCTATGTGTGCTGCGCTGATTTCAAGTAAACAAATAGACGGGAACGGCTTGATTATATGGCCTTATTTATACAACGCAAAGCAATTTTCCTACTGTTTTGGCGGAGCTGCTACTGCCGGAGCGCTGATTAAGTGGTTTCGAAACACTTTTGCCGAGTGGGAATTCTCTCAAGAAAAAAACGGCGGCGTGAACGCTTATAAAATTTTAGATGATCAAGCGGCAAGTATACCGGTTGGCAGTAATGGGATAATTGTTCTCCCCTATTTTATGGGGGAACGTAGTCCTGTATGGAACTCCGATGCAAAGGGAGTCATTTTCGGTTTGTCTTTAACACATACTAAAATTGATATTTATAGAGCTTTTTTGGAAGCGGTAGCTTACTCTCTCCGAAATGTAATAGAAAGTATGAATACGGACATAGGAAAGCGCATATTAATTGCCGGAGGGGTGACGAAATCAAAACTATGGAGACAAATATTTGCCGATGTTACCGGCTTTCCGGTTGTATGTCCCCTTAGTGATGTCGAGGCAAATATGGGAGATGCTATGCTTGCGGGTTTAGGTACGGGTATTTTAAATTATGAGGATATAAAAAAGTGGCAAATATTAGATAAAGAGATACTGCCCAATCAAAAAGCACATGAGGTATATACAAAATACTATGAATTATATCAATCGATTTACAATAATTTAAAGAGTGATATGGAAAGAATCAGTCACTTGGAGACATAAAATGTCAAAAAAGTTTGACAGGTTGTGCCGCATACTTATTGTTGATGATGAATTTTTAGTTCGTCTTGGTGTAAAAACAAGTATTTCATGGGAAAGAGCGGGTTTTACAGTAATAGGTGAAGCTGCAAATGCACTTGAAGCCTTGAATAAAGTGGCGGCGTTACAACCTGATGTAGTTATTACCGACATATCAATGCCGGGGATGAGCGGCTTAGAGTTGATTGCTAAAATACGCGAAAAATATCCGCGTATAACATGTGTCATTTTAACTAATTATGAAAATTTCAAATATGCCCAAAATGCCATTGAACTGGGCGTTTCCCACTATTTATTAAAATCGGATTTGAATACGAATAGTATACTTCCTTTTTTTGAAAAACTGCGCTCCGATTTATTACCCGAAACAGCGGAGATTATTACTTCGTGTGATAAAAGTGATTTATTAAAAAAATGGTTGCAAGATGCATTATATACAAACCATACGGATATCCATAATTACTGCATTAATTGTAACGATGCGTCAAATAAAGACCAAAAAGAGAAAAATCATTTTTTTGATGATGATTTATATATTGCCATAAAATATTCCGGAATACCGAATGATAATATAGCGGAAAACACGGATATGATATGCGGTATTATAACATCTGTTGCAGAAATAGTTTTTCCCCAATCAGTTATAAATATAAAATACTTTAAATATTTCTATGCAATTACTATCCTGTTTCCTGTTCAAAAAGATAAATCCGTAATGCAGGATATTTTAAAAAAAACGACTGTTTTTGAACAGAAAATCAATTTATATTTTACACTTAAACTGTATGGAGGTTTCAGCAGATTGGAATCCGCTTCCAATATTTATGAATTATTAAAGGAAGCCGAATCTGCACGCCAACAAAGCTTTTTTTCTGAAAAATTTATTTTTTATGCTCCGGCAGTATGTCAAGCAGCACAGCCTATACTTGACGGTATTGAGCTTATTCGTCTTGTCGTCAAAGGCGATTATAACCAACTTAGCGAATTTATACACACTTTTTTCGATTTGCTTCGTCAATCAGGAAATTATAGTTATCTTAAAACAGCATTTTTCGGCTTTATAGATATTGCTCAAATGACCACAAAAAAATTACCGCAGTTTTTTTGTAATAAGGATGAGGCTTTTATTTTTTCTTTTTTATCCGTAAAAGAAATTGAACAGCATATTATTGATATATATGACGAAGTATTAAAACAAAACGGGTGGGGATCAAAAAAATATCCGAATGCTATTATTCAAAAATGCACGGAGTATATATCTCAAAATTATCAAAGAAATATTTCAGAAGATATGGTTGCGCAGCATCTTGAGATAACACCAAGCTATCTCTCCACCATCTTTAAAAAAGAAATCGGAGTGAATTTTATAACCTATGTAACACGTTATCGTATCGAAAAGGCGAAAGATTTATTAATGCATACAAATATGCGAATATATGAAATAGCCGATGCAGTAGGGTTTTACAGTCCGTATTATTTCAGTAAAATATTTAAAAAGTTAACGGGAAAAAGCTGTAAAACGTTCAAAAATGAACATATAACAGGTAATATTAAATTGATTGAGGAAGTGTTAAAATAGGTTATTATATAAAATACGCGGATATTAAATTAATATGGTATCAAGAAAACGATATAGAATAATACTTCAATACCCTTTGCGGGCTGAACAATATCAGTTTAATGGGACATATGAAAATGATTTTTTCTTTAGGTCATTTAAACGTCTGACATACAGGCGTGATTTTTATAAATCGGAGGCGGGGTATGTATACACTTTTACAGGAACAGGCGTGGCGCGCCAATCTGGAAATTCCGTCAAGGAATTTGGCTATTTATACATGGGGTAATGTATCCGCATTCGATCCCGATAAAGCGGTATTTGCCATAAAACCTTCGGGCGTACCCTATGATGTATTAAAACCGGAAGATATGGTTGTAGTCGATTTGGAAGGAAACAAAGTTTACGGAAAATTGAATCCTTCATCGGATACGCCGACACATGCCGAATTGTACCGATATTTTTCCGAATGCGGCAATAAGATTTACGGTATAACTCATACCCATTCCCCCTATGCAACGGCATGGGCGCAGTCCTGCCGTTCCATTCCCGTTTTAGGTACAACCCATGCGGATCACGGTTTTCGTCCGGTTCCCTGTACGCCGATACTTTCAAAAGAAGCTGTCGAAACCGCTTATGAAAAAGAAACGGGTTTGTTAATTATTAACACGCTTGAAAACCCCGATATTGCCTGTCCCTGTCCGAAGATGCAAAACTCCGCAGCGGCCGGGGCTCAGGGGGTATGTTTTAGCGGTAAAATGAAAGCGGATGAGTGTCAAATGGTTTTGGCAGGAGGCCACGGGCCTTTTACATGGGGAAGCAGTGCCGAAAAATCGGTATACAATGCCGCAGTCCTTGAAGAAATAGCCCGTATGGCATGGATAAGCATATCAATCAATCCCGCGTGGAATCCGCTTGCCGATCACATTATTCAAAAACACTATGAAAGAAAGCACGGCGCACATGCTTATTACGGTCAAGGCGGCACATAGGTTCGCCGTCTTATACCCTTAAAGCACCGAAAAAGTCCCGGGCGCTTATAATGTCTTTTTCAACCTGCCGTTTTACCGCCTCAAGCCCGTCAAACTTGATTATGTTGCGGATAAGGGTATAAATGTCGAGGCCGATTTTTTGACCGTAAATGTCCTGCCGGAAATCGAATAAAAAAGTTTCAATGGTAACCGTATCATCCGTATCTACCGAAGGACGCCGTCCTATGTTTGTTACGCCTTCATACGCCCTACCGTCTATGTGTGTAATTGTTGCATACACCCCTTCGGGAGGGCGTTTTTTGCGCGGCGGAATGTGTAAATTGATTGTCGGCATTCCGACCGTTTTACCGCGTCCCTTACCGTGCATAACGTCTCCGGTCATACGGTAGGGCCGGCCGCACAGCTTCGAAAAAGAAGGAAAATCCCGCGCTTCAAAACTGCGGTCAAGCTCTTCGGTACCGTCAACAGCGCAAATATCCGTAAAAGATGCAATCTGTAAGCGGCGTTCGGCGTCGGCGCGGTTTTTTTCGGTATTGCCGCCTTCAAGAGAAATTAAAAAGTCCAAGCCGCTTGTTTGAAGCAGCTCTTCTTTTTCTTCTTCGGTTGTATATACGGCCGTACCTTCCGTTCCCGAAAAACTGATGAGGGCCGAAGGAAGGTTTTGCGAACGCGCCTTTGTTATAAGCTCTTCGATTGCAGCCGCGTGTTTTTTGTGCATACCGTCAAAGCGTCCGAAAGCGGCACAGAGGGGAGAAGCTGCTGTATGTTCAATGCCGTAGATATGCTTCAATTTTACCGACAGCCCGCTTTACAGATTGCTCATTGCGTTCTTGATACGCCCGGCGGCTTTTTCAGCGCCTAAAATCAATATGGAGCCCATAAGGGGAGGGGAAACCTTGGAGCCGGTTACCGCCATGCGTATGGGCATCATAAAATCGCCGAGTTTTACACCGAGTTTTTCCGCACAAGCTTTTGCAAGGTTTTCCTGAGCCTCATGATCCAAAGAACCGTCTTTAACGCCTTTATCCAGCGCTTGAATAAAGTTTAACGCTTCCGCAAGCACTTCTTTTGTTTTGGCGGCATCGAGCCTTTTAGGTACGAGCAGGTCTGCGCTCGGCGGCATGACGTTTTTAAACAAAAAGCCCGTCATCTCGGCAGCATCCGTTAAAAAGTGCAGCCTTTCTTTTATAAGCGGCATTAAATCCATGAGCTTTGTGCGGATAGCCGCATCGCTTAAATTATCCGCTCCCGCATCCAGTTCTTTTTGCGAAACCGCAAGGCTTCCGTCCTCTTTTAAAACAAGACCGGAATACTCGCTTCCGACCTTGGGGGCAGGAAATTCTTCGGAAGATTGAATGGGGATTGCCGCATCGCCGGTTCCCGTAATAAAGGGAAGCACGCGGCCGAATAATTCTTCATCGCTCATCATTCTCATATACTGGCCGTTAAACCATTCAAGCTTTTTATAATCGAAAACGGCGCCCGCCTTGTTTAACCGGCTCATTTGAAAGAGTTTTTCCAAGTCCGCAAGGGGGAAAATATCGCGGCCTTCTTCATAAGAACAGCCGAGCATGGCAACATAATTGACCAGGGCTTCGGGGATGTAGCCGCGGGCGCGGAATTCGTTGACGCTGGTTGCCCCGTGCCGCTTTGAAAGTTTTTGTCCGTCCGAACCGTTTACCATAGGAAGGTGGCAAAACTCCGGGTGCTGCCAGCCGAATGCGCGGTACATTTGCACGTGAAGGGGGGTTGAAGGAATCCACTCCTGGGCGCGCATAACGTGGGTGATTTTCATAAAATGGTCGTCCACGATATTTGCCAAGTGATAGGTGGGGAAGCCGTCGGTTTTTAAAAGCACGGGGTCGGGGCTGATATCTTCGTTTTTCCATTCGATATCGCCTAAAAGCGCATCGTGAAAGCGGGTAACGCCTTCAAGGGGAACTTTTAAGCGGATAACGTAGGGTTTTTTATCATTCAAATTTGCCTGCACTTCTTCGGGTGTAAGGTGGCGGCAGTTGCGGTCGTAGCCGGGGGGCATTTTGTTTTTTGTTTGAATTGCGCGGATACGGTTTAAGCGCTCTTCATCGCAAAAGCAATAGTAAGCTTCGCCCTTTTGCACCAATTCTTCGGCATATTTTTTATATAAGTCAAAGCGCTCGGACTGTACGTAGGGCCCGTATTCTCCGCCCTTGGCTCCGCCTTCGTCCCAGCAAATATTTAACCAATCGAGGGTGTCGTAGAGGTTTTGTACAAACTCTTCACCGTAGCGGGTGCGGTCGGTGTCTTCCAGCCGCAGGATAAATTTTCCGCCCTTGGAGCGGGCAAACAAATAATTGAATAAAGCGGTTCTTACCCCGCCTATGTGCTGCATTCCCGTCGGCGACGGGGCATAACGAACTCGTACTTCCATAATCAACCATTGTATCGATTTTTAATCTCTTATGCAAGCTTTGATTTTTTTCGCATAACCTATTGACAATACCGCTTATTTTCAGCATTGTACAAGGTACTGTATTTTATAAAAACATGGGGGAACAGGAAAAACATTGAAGGGCAGCACGGTATCAATTAACGGCGTATCGAAACATTTCGGTACTTTTTGCGCGTTGGACAATGTGAGTTTGACGATTAATAAGGGGGAATTTTTTTCTCTTTTGGGGCCTTCCGGCTGCGGTAAAACCGCCTTGTTAAGAATTATTGCGGGATTCGAATTTCCCGATGACGGCGCGGTTTTGTTTGACGACAAAAACGTCAGCTCTTTGCCGCCCAATAAGCGCGAGTCGAATACCGTTTTTCAAAACTACGCGCTGTTTCCGCATTTATCGGTGTACGATAATGTCGCCTTTCCGCTTAAATTAAAAAAGCTGAATAAATCGACGATAGACGAGCGTGTGCGCGAATACCTGCGCATGGTGCAGCTCGACGCTCACATAGATAAAAAACCCAACCAGCTTTCAGGCGGCCAGCGTCAGCGTGTTGCGATTGCGCGCGCTTTGATAAACGAGCCGAACATCCTCTTATTGGACGAACCCCTGTCCGCCCTGGACGCCAAGCTGCGCTCCAATTTGCTGGTTGAGCTGGACAAACTCCACGATAAAATCGGCATTACCTTTATATACGTTACCCACGACCAATCCGAAGCCTTATCCGTTTCCGACCGTATTGCGGTTATGAATCAGGGAAAGGTTTTGCAAGTGGGCAGTCCCTTCGAAATTTACGAAAGCCCGGCGACCGAGTTTACCGCTCAGTTTATCGGCGAAACGAATATCTTTGCCGCCCGTGTTGAAGAATGTAAGGATTGGCCGGTAGAAGAGGGAAAGGAGAGCGAGTTTATGTGTACCCTCGATATTCCCGAACTGTCGGCCGATATTAAGGTTACCGATTACGAGCGTACCGAAGAAGGACAAAAGGTATGCTTTACCGTCCGCCCGGAAAAAATCCGCATTTCGCTTGACCCTCCGCCGCAAAAGCCGAACATCAATGTGTTTACCGGCATTGTCGAAGAACCCGTGTATTCGGGCTTTCAATCCAAATTCTATGTACGGCTGGACAACGGCACCGTCGTAAAAGTGTTCAAACAGCATACCAATTATTTGGACGACGGACCCGAAATCGAATGGAAGGACCGCGTATACATTTCGTGGAGCGCCAACGACGGCTACATTGTTGAGGACATAGAAAAATGAAAAATACATCCTCTGCATCTTCACTCGGCATGAGGCAAAAGGGTACAAAGCTCGGAATGCTCTATGCATGGCCGATGGGTGTATGGTTTACCGTTTTTTTTGTCGCCCCGCTTGCCATTATTATCTTATACAGTTTTCTCAAAAAAGGCTTGTACGGCGGCGTTGTGCGCGAATTTTCGCTTGAAGCATACCGTCAGCTTTTAAACCCCGCATACGGAATTGTATTGATAAGAACCGTATGGATTTCCGTTATTTCCACAGTGATTACGATTCTTATCGCCCTTCCCTGCGGCTACGCTATGGCCAAAAGCGGCAAGCAAACGGTTTTTTTGCTTTTGGTTATCGTTCCCTTTTGGACAAACTCGCTTATCCGCATATTCGCATGGATGTCCATACTCGGAAACGACGGCCTTTTAAACACTGTTCTTATGCAGCTGAATATTACAAAGGATTTTGTTAAATTTTTGTACAATCAAAACGCCGTCGTCATTGTATCGGTGTATATGTACCTTCCGTATGCCATTTTGCCGATTTTTACCTCGGTAGACCGCTTTGACTTTTCGCTTTTGGAAGCCGCCCGCGATTTGGGTGCGACAAAACCGGGCTCCATGCTCAGGGTTTTACTGCCGAATATAAAAAGCGGCATTATTACGGCAATTATCTTTACCTTTATTCCGATTTTCGGCGCGTACACCGTTCCCCTTTTGGTCGGCGGTAAAGATTCGTATATGATAGGAAACATTATCGTAGACCAGGTGAATAAAACGCGCAACTGGCCCCTTGCGGCGGCTTTTTCGATGATTATTACGGTTATCAGTACCCTTGCGGTACTGTGGATGATAAGCTCGGTTAAAAAAGACGCATCGCTTAAAAACGGTTCAAAAGGGGAGGTTAAAAAAATATGAACTTAAATCCTTTTCGGACACTGATAACGCGCGTAAACAAAAAACGCCCCTTATCCGAACCTGCGCGGCATGCACGGCGCGCTTTTCAAAAACGCAACAGATTTTCGTTTTCTCTTATTGTACTGGTTTTAACCCTCCTGTTTTTGTTTTTGCCGCTTATCGTCATCATCGTCTATTCGTTTAACGAAAGCAAGGGAAGCGATTTTACGGCTCTTTCTCTTATTTGGTATAAAAAACTGTTGTTCGACTCAAAAGACTTGTGGCGCTCCCTTTTAAACAGCCTCATTGTCGCCCTTTCATCGGCGGCTTTGTCAACCGTTTTGGGAACCGCGGCGGCTTTAGGGGTAAGCTGGTATAAGTTCAAAGGAAAAACCTATATTCAAACCATCAGCTTTTTACCCATGGTATTGCCCGAAGTGATTATCGGTATTTCCATGCTCATTTTCTTTTCGGGCATAAAACTTCCCTTGGGACTTTTTTCGATTTTTACGGCGCACACCACCTTTTGTCTTCCCTTTGTGTTTTTGATGATTTTAGCCCGCATAGACGAGTTCGATTTTTCGATTGTGGAAGCTTCCTACGATTTGGGTGCAACCGAAAGGCAGACAATGTTTAAAGTGATTGTACCTGCAATTTTGCCCGGTATTCTCTCCGGCTTTTTAATGGCGGTTACAATGTCGCTCGAAGACTTTGTGATTACCTTTTTCGTTTCCGGCCCCGGCTCCACAACGCTTCCTCTCTACGTGTATTCGATGATACGCTTCGGAGTTTCACCCGTTATAAACGCATTGTCCTTTGTGATGATTTTAGGTACGGTATTGATTGCCTTTTCAATGCGTAAATTCTTAAAAAGTTTTGCCGCGGCAAAATAAACACAGTTCCCTTTTAGGAGGAATGACATGAAAAAAGCGATTATTGCGATTGTAAGTGCGGCCCTTGTGCCGATTATGGCAGGCTGCGGCGGCAAAGGCAGGGGTAAAACCCTCTATCTTTTTAACTGGACCTACTATACCCCCGACAGCGTTATCGAGCAGTTTGAAAAAGAATTCGGCGTCGATGTATGGGTGGACAGCTATGCTTCGAACGAAGAAATGTTTGCAAAACTGATGGCCGGAGCTTCCAACTACGATATCGTATTTCCCTCGCAGGATTACACTTCGATTATGATACAGCAGGGTATGCTGCAAAAAATCGATTTAAGCAAAATTCCGAATGCGCAGTACATAAATCCTGCAGTTCTCGAAAAAGCCGTATACGATTCGAAGATGGAATACAGCGTTCCCTATTATATGGGAGCCGCAGGCGTTGCCGTAAATAAAACAAAGCTTTCGGACTACGAAAAAAGCTGGAGCATTTTTGCGCGTAAAGACTTAAAGGGCAGAATGTGCATGATGGACGATATGAGAGAAGTTATCGGAGATGCCTTGGCCTTCCGCGGAAAGTCCGTAAACAGCCTGGACGATGCCGAATTGCGCGATGCCGAACGCCTCATTATCGACGAATGGAAACCCAATTTGGTAAAATTCGATGCCGAGGGCTTCGGAAAATCCTTTGCCGCGGGCGATTTTTGGGTTGTGCAAGGCTATGCCGAGGTTGTATACGGCGAAGTTCCCGAAGCAAAATGGGACACGGTTGACTTTTTTATTCCCGAAGAAGGCGGCCCCATGTACCTCGATTCGATGTGCGTACTTAAGAGTGCAAAAAACTACGATTTGGCTATGGAGTTTATAAACTTTATCCACCGCCCGGAAATATATGCGCAGTTTTTGGACACTTTCCGTTTTCCGCCAACCGTCAACATGAAGGCTGCCGAGTTTATGCAGTCAACCCCGATGTACAAAAGCGAAGACATGATGCACTGTCAGCTTAAAACCGACCTTGCCGAAGGCCTTGCAAAGTACAACGACATTTGGCAGCGCATACGGTTTACGGACTAGATATCTTCCAATCTTTTATAGTCCGTTTTTTTTCATCAAAGCTTGCGCCGACAGCTATAACTTTTTTGCCGCTTCCGGAAAACCTGTCGGCATAGCCCTTTTCGCGTATTTGCTTCAGGGCATCTTCGGCCGTGCCGTTGGATGTGAGCTTAAACTCGAAGATGTACACCTTGTCCGGAAATTCCACAGTGCAGTCGGCCCTGCCTGCGGCGCAGTGAACTTCCGTGTGTACAAATTGGTTCATAAGGGCAAAGACAAGATACACGGCGGTTTGGTAATTTTGCTCGCGCAAAGCCAAGTCTTTTTCGGTTAAGCTATCGTAGGGAATGCCTGAAATAATGCCCTTCATTTTTTCCATAAAGCCGTCTACATCGGCAGCCTCTATCTGCTCGTAAAACTCCCAAATCGAAAGCCCCGTTTTATCGCTTCGCACGGAAGTGTATGCGGGCAGTAAATTATCCAAAAAACCGTAACGCACTTCATCGTTGGGGAAGCCTAAACGGTACAGGCCTGCAAAATCGTTATAGTCTTTAATCGTTACATAGCCCGCTTGGAACAGTATGGGCAGGGGATTTACGGCATCGGCCCGGTAGGTTTCCAAACCCGCTTCGTTGATTTTGACGTTTCCGTCAAGGTCGGGAATATTGTAATAGGCTTTTTTAAGATAGTCGACCAAAAAGGTGGGCGTTCCCGTTGCAAACCAATAATTGCGCATTTTGCCGTCTGCAAAGAC
The DNA here is from genome assembly GCF_050320395.1 of Treponema sp. HNW. Taxonomy (GTDB): domain Bacteria; phylum Spirochaetota; class Spirochaetia; order Treponematales; family Treponemataceae; genus Treponema_C. Next base: position 1,830,644 of record NZ_CP144459.1, on the reverse strand, counting down.
ATTTAATAAGCTGAAAGGATTGTACATATTTTTCCCGTTTTCGGAAAATTTGTAGCCGTCATAGCGCTGCTTTAGTTTTGCAAGGGCTTCTTCATAGCTCAAGCTGTTTTTTTCGGCAAGGTTTTGAATTTCGGGCACAAAGCCTTTTTCAAGTTCTTCCTGCGAAATGCCGCAGATACCCGAATAATCCGAAAGAAGGCTTAAATCGCGTAAGTTATTCAAATCGCTGAATATGCTTACCTTGCTGAATTTGGTAACTCCGGTTAAAAAGGCAAAGCGGATATATTGGTCGGCACTCTTTATAACGCCGAAAAAACCTTTAAGGACGGTGCGGTATATTTCGTTGAGGTTTTCGTCTTTCCACATGGTTTGTAAAAGGGGTTTGTCGTATTCGTCGATGAGGATAACAACCTGTTTTCCGGTTTTTTTGTGTGCGCTTTTGATTACATTTTGAAAGCGGTCAGGCATATCAAGTCCCGTACTTCCGTACATTGTTTCGTATTCCTGTAAAAATGAGTGAAGTCTATTTAAAAGACCTTCTTGTGTATCGTAGATGCCTATGTTAAAATCCAAGCCGAGGCATTGATTGCATTGAGTGTCAAATTATCATAATTAGGTTGGCAGTCAATTATGATGTAATCATAATTGTCGGTATGATTAATGATTTCCCGTAATCTGTATACCGATACCGATCGCAAATCACAGAGGTAGCGGCTGGATGCTACAAAATCAACGTTCTCATGTGTGCTTTTAAGGGCAAAGTCGGCAAGATTGTTTTCAGGATCCGCCATCGCGGTTGCAATGTTTTTTTTGCGAATAATAACGGCATCTTGTTCTTGTGCGTAATATCCCGTTGATGAGTTATTAAAATCCATGTCAATAAGGCAGGATTTTAATCCTATTTTACCCAGATAATTGGCAAGTAAAATTGATTGGCGGGTTTTTCCGACCCCGCCTTTATTTGCTACAAAAGATATTGTTTTTTTCATCAGAAACTCTCCTTAAATTTTTACGAAATAGACATCATTCTTGGATACATTCGTAGCCCGATGCAAAATATACAGGTATTCTTCTGTTATACTTTGAAGTCCGTCAAAAATTTGAACGCGCGCGTCTTCGTCATCTTGTATTACAGACGCGATAATGCCATTTTCCGATTCGCTTAATCCTGTGTAATAACCTTGCAGGTCTAAGCGTCCATAAGGAGTAAGTTTCAGAATGTACTTCTGATTTTCATTTTTTTTCATAGAAGTTCCCCTTTCTAAGAAATGATCGATGTAATGCTGCTAACAGCAGCTATACACAGGGCAGGAATCGAACCTGCCGGACGGGCATGGGAACTGCCGGATGACTCCGGGAGCCCGCCCGTCTCTCCCGCCAAGAGACCTGTGTGTGAGTAATAGAATTCTTTTGTGAAGAGTAAAAGATTTGAATTTCATTAGAAGCTTCCCCTTTCTAAGAAAAATAGAGTAAAGTTAAAATGAATTTTCCCGTATAAGGGGGTGTTGTAATCATTTGAACTTTACAGGGGGTATTGTAATCATATTAGTTTGAGAAAGCGCACCGGGTACTTGACAAAGCCGAACGCGCCCCCATAATTACTCAGCACTCAGCACTCAGCACTCAGCACTCAGCACTCAGCACTCAGCACTCAGCACTCAGCACTCAGCACCGGCATAAAAGCGCGCTGCGGCAGCTCGCTTTTATGCAACGAGTTTCGGCGGCCGCCGAAACTCGCGGACATATAGCTTTTAACTTTCTTACTGCAAACTCGCGCTGTAAATTTACACTTTCGAAAAATCACACACTCAGCATAATTTTCTCATACCCAAACGCGCAAAGCGGATTTTTCCGCTCTGTGCGTTTTTTGTATACACAGTTTCAAAACCGCACGTCCTGTGCGGTTTTGAACTCCGGTTTTGAGCATAGCTCAAAACCGATTACTAACGGCTTTTCCGTACCTCCGTGTACGGGTGCAAGCGTGCGGCTCACATAGCGCCGCACGCTTGCACGGCGAGTTTTGCGAAGCAAAACTCGCATAAAAATAGCTTTAGGTTCGCAATTCTTAAGAATTGCTCACACTTAAAGATAATATCGAACGTACAGCTGTCAGCTGTATAGGCCGGGTTCTTAGGGCTGGCTAAGCCCTAAGCGGTATTTGGAAGATAGGATGGGTTTTAGGGAAGGAAAGAAACTTTTGTCCGAAAAAGTGTCTTTCCTTCCCTAAGAAAAAGGAGGAATCTATGGCAAAAAAGAAAAGCGTTTGGGAAGTCTATCTTCGTCCCAACACCTTAACCAAGGAAAACGACCGCGACTGTATTGCGGACGTTCACGCTCACGCCGCAACTCAGCGTAACGAGGACATCGCGGAACTCATCACCAAGGAGAGAAGCGAGTTCCGAAAAGAAACCATCATCAATATCCTCAACATGCGCGACAAGGCGGTAAAAGACCTTATCCAAGAGGGCATCAGCTTTATGGACGGCTTGGTGCAAATAAGCCCGCGCGTGTCGGGTGTGTGGGCAACCGAAAACGCCCCCTACGACGAAAAGATTCACAAACGTACGGTAGACCTCATCCCCACCGCCGACCTTCGCACGGTGCTTGACGCAATCGGCGTAAAGGTAATGGGAGCAAAAGAAGAAAGCGCCCGCATTACGGCAATCACCGACACCGCAACGGGCTTAAACGACGGCACCTTAACAATAGGCGACGACATCATCATCGAAGGCAACAAGCTTAAAATCGACGAAACCGACGCGGCTCAAGGCGTCTTTTTCCGCCTTGCGGACGGCACGGAGCACAAGGTAACCCGCCGCCTTTCGGTAAACCAGCCGAGTCAAATTATCGCCCGCGTACCCGCTGCGGTTCCTGCGGGGAAAGTGGAAGTGGTGGTGAAAACAAAGTTTTTAAAAGGAAAAGGTACTTTGAAAGAAATGCGGACAATAGTATACGGCTATCCGTGTACGGCAAAGGTCTAAGGAAGACGCTTCCTTCGGGCGGGGGAACATACTTCCCTCGGGCGGGGGAACATACTTCCTTCGGGCGGAGGAACATACTTCCTTCGGGCGGAGGAACGCTCTCCCTCACGGCGGAGGGCTGTTAAATGGTTAATTTAGGTAATTATCAATTACAAATTGAATTATAAGGAGATTTTTTATGAAAACAATCAACAAGCACAAGGCACACGCCTTTAAGGGAGCCGCGGCGCTCATCACAGCCGCACTTTTAGCACTGCTCTTTACCGCCTGCCCCAACGCCGCAGGAGGCGGCGGAACAAGTTCCGGAGGGAACACGGGCGGCGGTTCGTCCGACGGCGGAAGCGGCTCCGTCTATGTACAGGTAGCCTATAGCGAGCTTGAAACCTACCTTGCAAACACCGCGTCTGCCGATAAGGTAAACTACATCGAAGTAACGGGCGTATCTAAAGACGACCTTGCGTACAAAGTCGTAGGCACCAATACTGAAGCGGGAGAACTGAGCAAAAAGATAAAGGCTGCCGCTTCTAAAAAAGTTGCCCTTAAACTGCCCGGCGAAGTTGCAGATCTTGACGATATGAGCTGGTGCTTTTACGGCTGTACCAATCTTGTGTCGTTTGCAAACATACCCGAGGGCGTTACGAATATGGCAGGCTGTTTTAAGGACTGCACAAGTTTAACTCAAGGCCCGGTTATCCCTGCAAGCGTTAAGGATATGCAAAGCTGTTTTTACGGCTGCACAAGTTTAACTGAAAGCCCCGTTATTCCTTTAAACGTTAAGAATATGGTAGGCTGTTTTGCCGGCTGCACAAGTTTAACTCAAGCTCCCGACATTCCTTCAAGTGTTATAGGTATGAAAAACTGTTTTTACGGCTGTACCGCTTTAAAAGGGGTAAAGCTTCTCTGTAATTATAACGGTACGGGGAACAGGTTTAAGGGAGTCTTTAAAAACTGCACCGCTTTGGAAGAAGGCGGGGTAAAAGTACCCGCCGCATTCTACAATAACTACACCGCTGACGAAGCCCTTGATGTAATGGCAGTTCCCGGCGGCACTCCTGCGGAACAAGCGGCGAAGTTTGCAACCATAGGAGGAGAACCCCCTATCGAATACGTAAAGGTAGCCTACGCCGAGCTTGACGCCTACCTTACAAACACCGCCTTTGCCGATAAGGTAAACTTCATCGAAATAACCGGCGATATCCCCATTGCCGACTTTCAAGGAGGTATCAGTAACTCCTCGGCCTTAGGACAAACGATAAAGGCTCACCCTGCCAAAAAAGTTGCCCTTAAACTGCCCGGCGAAGTTGCAGGTCTTTACAGTATGAGCTGGTGCTTTTCCGGCTGTACCAATCTTGTGTCGCTTGCCAATATCCCTGCAAGCGTTAAGAATATGGCAAGCTGTTTTAAAAACTGCACAAGTTTAACTAAAGCTCCCGCCATTCCTGCAAACGTTACGTATATGCTAGCCTGTTTTGAGGGCTGCAAAAGTTTAACTCAAGCTCCCGCCATTCCTGCAAGCGTTACAAATATGGCAAGCTGCTTTGCCTACTGCAAAAGTTTAACTAAAGCTCCCGCCATTCCTGCAAACGTTACGAATACGGCATACTGTTTTACGGACTGCACAAGTTTAACTGAAAGCCCCGCCATTCCTGCAAGCGTTACCGATATACGCGGGTGCTTTTTAGACTGCACCGCTCTTAAAAGGGTACAACTTCACTGCGATTATAATCCGGCAGATATCGGCAGTGAAAAAGCCTTTAAAGGGCTTTTTGAAAACTGCACCTCTTTGGAAGCAGGCGGCATAAAGGTACCCGCCGCATTCTACAATAATTACACCGCCCCGGCAGCTCTTGATGATATGGCGGTTCCTCCTATCGGCAATACCGCCGAGCAAAAAAAGAAGTTCAGTGCATTTTAATGTTTGAAAATGTTTCAAAACCGAACATGGCATAAAATCGGACACGATGTCCGATTTTATGCCATTACTTGCAGTTCCCTCGACAGCTCTTTTTCGTCGGCCCATTCGGTTCGGGCGCGGAATACGTCGCTTCCGTCGGCTTCGCGGACGATTGAATGGATACAGGTTGCTTCATCTATTTGCTTGCAGCGGCAGATAAGTTTTTCGCCGTATACGGCCGACGACATAAAGTTGGTGTCCAGTACGCGCAACAGTTTTCCGCGGCAAAAGGATGCGCTCATAAACGAAAGAATCCAGCGCACATAGTTTAAATTGTTTACGTGCGAGTTTAAATCAATGTCGAGCAATGTCGGTGAAAAATGCTCTTCGATATCCCAGTTTTCGCACAATTCTATTTTGATGAGCACATCGCCTTCCATATGTTCGTCGTTAAAAGTCAAACCGCCCATTGTTTTTTCATCGGGTTTAACCAGGCGGCCGGTTTTGCTGTTCAGTATAAGCCAGCATGAAGTTGCTCTCATACAGGGCTTTGCGCCGCTTTCGCTTTCAAGGCGGGGCGGTGCACAGCTTTGAGAATCTTCTTTTTTTTCGGCAAAGGCCGCATCTATCGACGTTTTTTTTCCGCCCTTGGCATAGGTATATTCAAAATCGCGCAAGCACATAAGGCCTTTGGACGGCTGTGCCCATGTTTTTAAAATCATTTCGTCGAGCCACAGGGGGTACTCGTATATTTCAAAATGCTGTTTGCTGATTACCCAAGTTAAATCCATTTGCTGTAAGTGAGGAATCGAAAGCCCGGCCGAGCTGTAGTGCAAAGCGGCCATTTCCTGTGCCAAGCTTACAAAGGCAAGGGCGGTACAGCGGCATTTTCCGTCAATGTATACGGACGGGATTGTATAAGGTATCGTGTATTTGTTGTCGATAATCATATAAGGAGTATAACAGGTTCCGGAGGTTTATTCAATGCACAAAAGAGTGAAATATGTCATTTTACCGATTTTAAGCCTGATTTTTTTGAGTTTTACGGTTCCCTGCCGGGCCGAAAACTTTATGTTCAAATATAAAACGGGAAATTCATACCGTATCTTGTCTACGGTGAACGAAGAAGTCTTTATAAACGGAAAAAAATCCTTTAATTCGATTATCGTAAACCGCATATCGGTAAAAGAAAAAAAAGTGCACGGCGACGGTTCTGCGGATATTGAAGCGCGCTTTATGACAAGCGAAAATGCTTCCCGCGAAGGAGAAACGCCTCATTTTGTGTGGGGAGAAGAATACGAAAGCTTTTTTACCAGAAGTAAGCTGGGACATTATACAATCGGAGAAGAAGCCTTTATGCCCGTTGTACGCAATGTGCCTGTTTTTACGGGTAAGGATGTGCGTGTCGGAGACACGTGGACGGCTTCGGGCGAAGAAGCCCACGACTTACGCATAAACTTCGGTTTGCAAAAACCTTTTAAAGTGCCCTTTACCGCTTCTTACACGTATAAGGGTACGGAACATGCGGACGGTAAAAAACTGCACGTTATTTCGGTAAAATACAACCTGTTTTTCGAGTCGCCCGTTCCCGCAGGCAATACGAAAAACCTTCCGCTTACGACAATGGGCTATTCCGACCAAACCCTTTATTGGGATAACGAGCGCGGCTTTTTAGACCATTATCACGAGCGTTTCCGCATCATTATCGAAACGACTGCGGGCACTAAGCTTGAGTTTAGGGGGAATGCACAGGCTGCGGTAAGCGAACTTGAAAAATTAAAAGAGGGTAATGTGCTGGAGCGGGTACAAAATCAAATTCGTGAAATGGGCATAGAAAATACGACTGCCAGCGCGGACGAAAAGGGTATTACCATCAGTTTGGAAAACATTCAATTTGAAGCCGAGTCCGCCGTATTGACCGAAAGCGAATTGCTTAAACTGCGGAAAATCGGAGAAATTCTCAAAGATTTTCCCGACTACGATTTGCTTATAAGCGGGCATACCGCCCTTGCAGGGACTCAGGCCGGAAGGCTCAGGCTTTCGGAAGAACGCGCTTGGGCCGTTGCCGATTATCTTGCAGAGCTGGGCGTAAAAAATCACGAACGGCTTTTTACCAAGGGTTTCGGAGCCCAAATACCGATTGCTCCCAATACCACGGAAGAAGGTAAGGCGCGCAACAGGCGGGTTGAAATTACCATTTTGGATAAGTAAAATAGCAGCGAACGATATAAGGAGTTTTATGAACATCGATTTTTATACGTCAAAACACGCGCTGATTGAACAGCTTTTATCGGCAATTGAACGCAGTATCGGAGAAGGACTTTCCGAAAAAAACGTTACTGCCGTTTTTACGGTTTTAACAAAACTTTCATCAACGGTAAACACTCATCTTGTATCCGAAGATACCTATCTGTATCCCGAATTGTTCAACAGTTTGGTGCCGGAAACACGAAGAATTGCCGCACTGTATAAAGACGAAATGCTCCAAATTTCGGATAATTTCAGAATGTTTGTCGATATGTTTGCGACAAAAGAGAGTCTTCTTACCCAAAAGAACGAATTTATAACCTATTTTACCGCTCTTGCATCTTCACTGCGTGAGCGTATTGCACGGGAAGAAAAAGAGCTATATAAACTTATTTGAATTATCCATCCCTGCGTTTTTTTCTTTTAACAGCAAAAACGGGTATTGACACGGAGGAGTTTTTTCCGATATAATTTTATAATCATTCCCCGATTGTGTAATGGTAGCACGGCAGATTCTGGTTCTGCTTGTGGGGGTTCGAGTCCTCCTTGGGGAACAAAAGGGGTGTCTGAAAAACGAGGTTTTAAGACACCCTCTTTTTTTAACGTGCCTTGATTGGTCCCTTCGTCTATCGGTTAGGACAAAAGATTCTCAATCTTTAAAGACGGGTTCGATTCCCGTAGGGACTGTTTTTTAATCGCCGAAGTCATGGCTCAGGACTTTTTCCAAAGATTCATCAAGCACAGTGCAGATTTTTTCGCTTTCCGCCCCTACAGCTTTTTCCCCCGCAGTCTCAGCGCGTTGGTAACGACAAAGACCGAACTGAGCGACATGGCAAAACTTCCGACCATCGGCGATAACAAAAGACCGTAGGCGGGGTATAAAAGTCCTGCGGCAAGGGGAATGCCGATACTGTTGTAAAAAAATGCCCAAAACAGGTTTTGTTTAATGTTGCGTATGGTCATACGGCTCAGCTTTACCGCCTTTGCAGCATCGCGTAAATCGCCTTTTACAAGCACTATGTCGCCCGATTCGACGGCAATGTCGCTTCCGTTTCCGATTGCGGCTCCCACGTCCGCTTGCACAAGGGCGGGGGCATCGTTTATACCGTCTCCGGCCATCATAACGACGGCTCCCTTTTCCTGTAAGCCGCGTATCACTTCGGCCTTGTCTTGGGGAAGCACTTCCGCTATAACCTCGTCGGCTTTAATCAGATTGCCCATATAGTCGGCGGCCGCCTTATTGTCGCCCGTTAAAAGAATAACACGCAATTTTTGTTCCTTCATAAGGGCGACGGCTTCAATGCTGTGGGGTTTTATAGTATCCGTAATTGTAATTAAGGCATAGGCTTCTTTATCGGCCGCAAGGTAGACGAGGGCGGCTCCCGCGCTTGAAGCTTTTTGTGCCTCTTCGTCAAAAAGGCTGCAGTCTATGCCGTTTTCTTCGATAAAAAGACGGCTTCCCGCCAAGACGCGCAGGGTTTTATCTTTTTTCGGTGCGGTTTTTGCCGCCGTCTGTGACGCAGGCTTCTTTTTTGCGTCCGTTTCGGAAGGATTTGAAAAGTCGCCCTTTACTTGAGATGCAATACCCTTGCCGCTCACGTTTTCAAATGAGACGACTTCAAACCGCAAGGGAGAAAGCCCTTTTTTTGCGTCGGCTTCGGCTTGTATAAGTGCCGCCTCCGTTACCGCCTTTGCAAGCGGATGGGCGGATGCGTTTTCCACCGCGGCGGCGAGGGCAAGAACAAGGGAGCGCTCTTTTCCCTCAGCGCAAAAAACGCCGTTTACGCTCGGTTTTCCTTCCGTAACGGTACCCGTTTTATCGAGTACAACCGTGTCTACGTGTTTTGCCGTTTCCAAGGCTTCGCCCGAACGTATAAGAATACCGTTTGCAGCTCCCAGCCCCGTTCCGGTCATAATGGCGGCCGGCGTTGCAAGACCGAGGGCGCAGGGGCAGGCTATAACGAGGACGGAGGTACAGACGCGCAAAATAAATGAAGCATCCGCTCCCGCTATTGCCCAGCCGATTGCGGCGGCAATACCGATACCTATAACGACCGGCACAAAGATTCCCGAAACCTTGTCGGCTATTTTGGAAATAGGCGCTTTTTTACCCTGCGCTTCTTCGACAAACATAATGATTTTTGAAAGTACCGTGTCCTTTCCGATTTTAGTAACCTGCATGTATAAAAGACCGTTGCCGTTCATGGTGCCGCCGGTAACCGAAGCGCCCTCGCTTTTTTCGACGGGTAAACTTTCGCCCGTAAGCATCGATTCGTCAACCCCGCTCGTACCCTTGAGCACCGTACCGTCAACGGGAATGCGCTGTCCCGCCCGCACAAGCAGGATGTCTCCGATTCTTATATCTTCGACCCGGATTTCTTCAAGCGTTTCGGTCGTGCCGTCGTTGTCCGTTTTGGAATTCGAAATGCCGAAATTCGATACACGAACCGCGGTATCGGGAACGAGGGCGGTCAGGGCCTTTATGGCGCTTTTGGTTTTTTCTTTACTGCGCTGCTCAAGGTATTTACCCGTCATCACAAAGACAAGTACAACCGCAGCCGCTTCAAAATATAGGCTGTGGGCAAGATGCGGGTGAAGGGGTATTAAAAATGTGAGGACCGTGCTGTATATAAAGGCGGCGGTACTTCCCAATGCGACTAAAGTGTCCATATTCGGATTGCCGTGAAAAAGGGATTTAAAACCGCGGATATAAAAGCCCCGTCCGATAAACATAATCGGAACCGCACAGAGTAAGTTCAGCAGGGCGAAATTCGACGGATAGGCTGTTATATCGAAGATTTTCGGAACCGGTAAATGCATCATATGCCCCATAGCGGCGTACATTAAAAGAGCGGCAAAAATCCAGGCCGCCGTAAGGGCTTTTTTTTGTGAGGATAACGGATTTTCGTTTGCCGCGGAGGATGAGCGGCTTGAGTTTACGGCCGTACTTCGGCTTCCGTCCGTACCGGCGGCCGTTTGTTTGCCGTCCGCGCCTTGTGTTTCTTTGTTTTGCGGAACACAGCCGAAGCCCGCCTTTTGCACTTTTGAAATAATCAGGTCATCCGAAACTTTTTCGCTGTCGAATACAATGCGCATTTTATTCGTAGCGAGGTTCACATCGCTTTCCGTAACGCCTTCTATTTTACGGGTTACGCGTTCGACTGCGGCCGAGCATGCGGCACAGGACATTCCTTCTATAATAAATTCTTTTTCCATCTTTTCCATCTATGCAATCCTCCGTTGTATGGTGCTGCCGGTGTTTACTTCTTCTAACTTAAAATATAGTTCTTAAAGAAAAAGACGTCAACATATCGCACACATAGAAGGAAAGTATTGCATAAGCGGGCGGCGGATTTATAGTATCCCATATTGACTGAAAAGCGTACAATGTCTTAATATGTTTTTATGGCTACCGATAACAGTTCATTTGATCGGCTTGTTGCAGGTCTTTCGTCGGAGGAACGTTTTTCGCTTTTACGAAAACTTGAAGCCGGGCTTGATGTAGATAAAGAAACCTTGGCGATTCATTCTTCGGAAAGCAAGGCTCCGGCCGTCAATTTGGAAAAAGCGTTTCAAAAAGAATCCGTTTTAGTGCGCTTATGGATTTTTTTGAGGGGTTTGTTTTCCAATACGGGAATAGAAGGAGCCTATAACGATTATCGTATCGGTCTTACGGTTAAAAAGATAGTTGCGGACAGCCCGAATCTTATTGAACCGCGCTACCTTGCTCTTGAAAATTCATTTTATGAAAAACTTTTAAAACTACAGGACGCTGCAAAATTTTTTAAAAACGGTATTGCCGCATATGAACATGACGAGGGCGGCTTTTGTATTTTTTTGACAACCCTGGTTATGCCCGATTTCGGTGAGCGTATGGAAAAGGAGGTGAGTCCTCATTCTCTTCCCCCTACATCGGAGCCGAGTCCGGAACTGCGAACCTCTTTAATCCGCAACATGGAAAATATTTTGGCCGATATAGGAAGCGACGATAAGGCGTCTCTTCATGACTGCTTTGCATGCCTCGATTGGCTGAGGCGTTTTGTCGCCTTGCCCTTTTCTCATTTTATTTCCCTGTTTCGCTCGATTCCCGAAAAGGGAATGAGTTGTGCAATAAGTGCAGCCCAAACCGAAATAGCGCAGTTTTCAAAGGTTCTTTACAATGCAAAAAAAATTCTTCCTGAAGTTTTGGAATCCCTATATATGTTTTCGGTTGAAGAAAAAATCGGTGCCGGAGAAAAGGTTGATGTTGAAACCGGTTTAAGCGGCTTTTTGCAGGACAGTATGCGTCATATCACGTATATAAAATATTTTATACAGTCCGTTCCGATGCGTCAGCTCGGCTGTATCGCTTTTAATTCGGCATTGTGGACTCCCGAAGTGCAGGAATTTTCGGACAGCTGGTTTACGCGCTGTAAAAATCAATGGCGTAAAATATTCGACGAACAATGGGCTTTGTGGATACATAGCCGTAAAATTTCTCAAACAAAACAGCTGGCGGCCGCATTGTTTAATATAAGCGATTATCCCTTTTTGCCCCACCGCCCCTGGCAAACCTCCAAGGTGCGTTTAATATGCAAGAGGGATTATTGTGCCGGTTTTTTATACGCCTTTTTCCCTTCAATGTACAACGATTTTATCCCTTTTTTGGATATAGTGATTGTAGACGGAAAATTTATTGTTCCGGAAAATCGTATAGAGTTTACCGATACCTATAATGAGATGAAACATTTGGGCGAACTTCTCATAGCCTTTAACGAAAAACTTTCTCCTACAGGAATTTACGGACAGGCTTTTAATTCCGTCGGTACCGTCCAAACGGTTCAGGAGCAGGAAACAGCAAAAAATCTGATGCGCTCGATTGAATCGGAAATAAACCTCTTTATCACCGTATTCAGCGGAAGCTGCCGTTCTTTTAAAATGCTTTTTGACGGTATGCTCGTTGACGTACGTAACATTAAATACGACAGCCTTTCAAATCTCGCCTCGCTTACGGATAAAGACGGAATGCCTATACGCTCAAAATTGGTCGAGATTTCTCAAAAACTTGATACGGCATTTCAGCTTTTAAAAGATATTGAAGAAATGGAAAACGATATACCGTGACGCCTCCCGTATTTGCCGCCTTGACTGTATTGAATGCAGGTTCCATGCGTTTCCGCAGGGATGAATACAATCAAAACCGTGCCGCTTTTTTTTCACAGCCCGCTTTTTTGCAAAAAAGAATTGCCGAAACCGAACTTATTCATTCGCATAACGTGTGTTCTGCGGATACCGATTCTCCGTCCCGCCCTTGCTCCATTAGTGAAAACCTCGACGGTATTATTACCCGTTCCCCTTCTGTTTTGCCCGTGATTACCGTTGCCGACTGCATGCCTATCTTTATCTATGAGCCTCTGTCTTCCTGTATCGGCGTATTGCATTCGGGCTGGAAGGGGACGGGTATCGTACTCAAGGCTTTTGAAAAAGCCGAAAAAGAATACGGTGCGGATATTTCAAATTTCCGCGTGATTTTAGGGCCTCATATCGGAAGCTGCTGTTATACCGTGGACGGGGAGCGTGCCCGCTTTTTTCAAAATGAATTTTCTCCCGATTGTGTATTTCCCTGCGATGACAGCGGCGCTTTTTACCGCCTGTCTTTGGAAAAGGCGAATCTTGCCCTTTTGAAAAAGGCGGGTATAAAAAGAGAACACATTGTTTCCGCAGGGGAGTGTACCTGTTGTACAAAAAACGCTTGCGGAAATTATAAATACGGCTCTTTTCGCCGGGAAACGGCCTCATTGCCCGCTTCTATGAACTTGGAAGAAAGGCAGCGGCTCTTTACTCCTATGGCGGCCTTTATAGGCTTTGAAGACCCCTGTTTTACCCCCGAGGCCCTGATTGAAGCGGGTGCCTGTATTTTTTATTTTTAATGTGCTAAAATGATTTTATGAATCGAAAATCCCGTTTTAAAAGGCATAAAGTCTTTTACCCTTGTTTTATATGCGGACTTTGGATGCTTTTTTCCTGTACTCGAGGCTCTTCATCTTCTTTGACGCTTCAGCTTGAAAGTCCTTCCCTGTCTTCAAATTCGGCGAAAACCGCCGTACTTAAGGCTTTGAATAAAAATGCCCGAAGCGCCCTGATTACGGAACCCGATAAGACCCCCTTTTTGTTTTTTTCTTTTGAAGGCAATTCCCTTGCCGGAAAGGGCAGCGTACAAAGCCTTATCGCATCGGGCGGTTATGCTCTTGAAATTGAAGTTGAAATTCCTGCCGAGCGCGACGGAAGTACTCAAGCCGGTTTGAGCAGCGGAGAGCAGGATGCACAGGAAGGATTCCTTTTTTTCGGTTTTTTATATGAAGACGATATTGTTTCAAATCCGGTGCATTCGTCTGCAAAACATACGAAACGCATCGAAGATAGGGCGGGAATAAAAGCCTCTGTGGTACGGGGCTCTCATTTTAAGCTTTCCTTGGGCTTTGACAGTTCCGAAACAGGGATTCAGGCCGATATTTCAGGTTTTATGCTTTATTCGGAGCTTCCGCTTGCGTTAAGGGCTGCAAAGATAATAAGAGCGGACTACGGTTGGAACCTCACCGAAGGGCGTGCCCGTTTCGCTTTTTCCGCTTCAGGAGGCGCAATATCGTCCTCTGTGTTAAAAACGGCGGTTCCCGATACCGTCTTTTTTCAAAATCTTCCCGCCCCTGTTCACGAGTGCCGCGAATTGCATATTATGTTCGCTCCGGTAAATCCCTCGGAACAAAAAGCGGCCGGGCAAACATCGCCTGTACAAAATGCCGTTGAACTTTTATGCGGTTCCGAAACACTCAGGATTTTTCATCATCCTTCGATGCAGTCCGCCCGTATCGATATGCGCGCCTTTAAGGGCAATTTCGATACGGTTAAAATACTCTCCGGAGCTTCCCTGGTCCGGGGCATCGTTGTAAAATCCGGAAAAGAAGCTCCGTTTTCACCTTTAAGCGCGGATCCGGGGCTCATTATGAATTGGCCCCGTAAAAACTGGCGTAATTCCCGTTTTGAGCTTTTTTCATGGCAGCGGTTTCCCTCTGTACTCATACTGGATTTTGCCGATTATGCCGTGCAGGACGCCTTTTTAAAGCGTCTTGCTTTTTATGTTGAAAAAAAGGAATATGCCGGAAGGCTTTTAAGCGATGAAAAGATGCAGGCACTGCACGGTTTTAATGCCCACGATTACCGAGCCGAAAGTCTTGCCTCCTTTTTTAATCAAGCGGAAAAAGAAGGCTTTCCGCTTAATCAAAGCGAATTGCTTTTGCGCGATATTTTATTTGTCAACAAGGTAATTATCCGCCGTGCCGACGGTATTGTACCGGGAGAGGGTGCAATAATTTCAATCAGCCGCGAATCGCCGCGTTATTTACGTCATCTTTTTATAACTCACGAGGGCTTACACGGGATTTATTTTACCGAAAAAAACTTTAGAGCCTTTGTTGACACTGTTTTTTACAACCTCAAAGAATCGGATCCTAAGGCAGCCGCTTTTTTACGCCGCTATTTTGAAGTAACCCCGTCTTTGAATTACAATACGGCCGACACTTACCTGCTTAAAAACGAATTTATGGCCTATATCCTGCAGCAAAAGCCCTCGGACGTAAAGCGCTATTTTACCGATGTACTTTCAGTGCGAAGATATATCTCCGCTGCGGAACCCCGGTTATGCGAATATGTCCGAAAAAGCGAAGCGCGCTCCTTTGTACGGGCCGGTGAAGCTATGAGCGCTTTTTTGTATGATTCCTGGGGGATTGAAGGGGGCAATCTTTTTTCGATACTTATGGATTGACCTATGATACAACCGGATTGACTTATGAAAAATCCAAATTGAATTGTTTTTCCGCCCCTATTGTTGTCGGCGGTCCGTGGCCGGGCATAATAACCGTATTTTCATGTTGAGATAAAATCTTGGCATGGATATTCGTTATAAGGGTTTTTTTTGCATAACTGCTGTTTGTGTTTCCTGCCTGCCCTGCAAGAAGTACGTCCCCGGTAAATAAACAAAGGCCGATTTTATAGACCATAGAATCGGCCGTATGGCCGGGAACCGACATATAAGAGACATTCAATCCTGCCGCTTTTATCATGCCGTCTCCTTTTAAAACAACCGTATCGTTTTTTGCAACCTCATAGTCGGCCGCATAAATCCTGGGGGCATAGATTTTTGTGAGAGTGCTTAACCCCCTTGTATGGCTTGCATGATTATGTGTAATTAAAACGGCGTCCAGTTTGTACTTATTTTGCTCAATCTGCTCAATCATCTTTGTCGTAATTTTTCCGGGATCTATGATAAGAGCCGATTTTTCCGCGGAATTTAAAATTAAATATGCGTTTGAAAACCCTTCTATGTTTAAGTGAAAGTAAATCTTCATTCCCGAACCTCCGCTAAAATAAAGCCTCATCTTTTTGGTCGGGGCTGAATAAGGCTTCCCGCGTATTTGACAGTTTAAAAGAAATGTCGGTTTGTTTGCTTTCATAAAAGCAAGCCTTTTTTATATTGCAGTTTCGAAACGAGGTTTGTAAAAGATTTGAACGTATAAAGCGTGAATTGTATAAGTCCGAATCGTCGAATGACGACTGTATTGCGGTGATGCCGTTAAAGTTATTGTGTATAAGCTCCGAGTTTGTAAACAGCGCATGCGAAAAGGCCGAACCTGCAAACGATGAAAATTGAATGTTGGAGTTTGTCATATTGCAATCGGTAAAAATCGAAAAATCAAAGACGGACATATGTATTTTGCAGCCTTCGGCTTGAATATCCGTAAACGTACAGTTTTGAAAATTACAACCGTAAAAACGTTTGCCGGCAAAAGTGCAGCCGCTTATGTGAATTCCCGACGCGGACAGGCCGACAATTACGTCACGGCTTAAAATGTAATTCGCAATAAAGGAGCATACTTCCTCTTTATTTTCGCAGTGATCGCAGCAATAATCGGGGCAGGGACTGCCTTTTTGTTCCGTATAAAAGCCGGGGTCGGGCGACCAGCACATAACGGGTTTTGTGCAGTGCTTGGCCGTACAAAGATCAAATCCGAACATAGCTTATATTAAGTTATTGCATTCATTATGTCAAATGAGTATGATATACATATGTGTTGGAAATGCGGAAAAAAACTTGAAATTTCTTCTCCGGTAAGCCGTTCTGCCCTCTGCCCCGAATGCGGTGCCGATGTGCGCTGCTGCCGTAATTGTAATTTTTACGAAATCGGTGCCCATTACGATTGCCGCGAGACGATTGATAAACCCGTGCGGGATAAAGAACGCTCCTCTTTTTGCGATTGGTTTTCGCTTAATCCGAACGTCTCAGCCTTTGAAAGCGGTTCTTTACATCCTGCTGCAGTTTCCGACTGCTCAAAGGCGCAAAGCGCAAAAAATGCCTTTAACGCCTTATTCGGAGATTAGTTGTGAGCGATATATCCGATCTCCGACACGCTCCTCAAATTGTTGACTATGTTTTTTTTGATTCCGGAACCGGCGGACTTCCCTATATGCTGCATTTAAAAGAAAAAAGCCCGAATACCCTGTGTATATATGTGGCCGATACGCGGAACTTTCCCTACGGTCTAAAAAGCGGTTCGCAAATAACATCCTGTGCGGAAGCTGCCGTGCGTTTGATTTTACGGTACTTTAAACCTCGGGCGGTGGTCATCGGCTGTAATACCATATCGGTTACGGCTCTCGAACAGCTTCGAGCCTCTTTTCCGTCCCTTCACTTTGTAGGAACCGTTCCGGCAATAAAGCAGGCCGCCTCTGTAACAAAAAACGGCCGTATCGGTTTGTTGGCTACGCGGCGCACGGTTGATGAACCCTATACTGCGGAACTTGCAAACCGCTTTGCCCCCGACTGCACCCTCATCACGCGGGCGGATCCGACTCTTATTCGCTTTATAGAACACGATTTTTTTACCGCCTCCGAAGCCGCCAAAAAAGCTGCAGTGCTGCCCGCCGTAGATTTTTTTGCCGAACAGGGAGTCGATACAATCATATTGGGCTGTACGCATTTTCTCCACATGGCCGATACCATAGCCGAGGCTGCGGGCGCCGGAGTATGCGTGGTCGATTCAAAAGAGGGGGTTGTCAATCAGGCTTTGCGGGTCGGCTTGGAGCGCTTCGAGGGTTCGGTAAGGCCGGTCCTGCCGCCGGCAGAGCCGCTTTATCCTGCTTATGCCGACTCAACCTTTTTTATTACGGGCCCCGAGGGGATAAACGAAGAGCCTTATAAGATTTTGTCAAAAAAACTGAATATTCCCTACGGGGGCATCCTCAAAGATGAGTAAATCCTGTTTTATATCTTTGCTCCGTTTCCAATAACGCTTTTTTTAAATCAAGGCCGGATGCGTAACCGGTAAGGCTTCCGTCCGCACCGATAACACGGTGGCAGGGAATAACGATTGCAATAGGATTTTTATTATTTGCCCCGCCGACCGCGCGGCAGGAGGCGGGATTACCGATTTTTACGGCTATATCCTTATACGTGCATACTTCACCGTAGGGAATCGTACATAAGGCTTTCCATACGCGCATTTGAAAAGCCGTGCCTTCCGCATAAAAGGGAAAATCAAAAACCGCACGTTTACCCTCAAAGTATTCTCTTAACTGTTCGTATGCTTTGTCGGATAGGGCGGAGGGCTTACCTTTGTTTTGTGTTTCGGCCCCGTATGCAGGATGAGCGCGCGCTATGTTTTGCACGGCGCGTATATACGTTTTATCATAGGCTATGCGGATATAACCGAAGGGAGAAGGGTAGAGGGCAAAATCGAAGCGGGGGCGGACGGTCGGCGTCATAGAGTCTTTATAAAGCCGCCGTCAAATTACCGCGCACCGCATCTATAAACTCCCGGGAGTTTAAAATCTTTTTTGCCGCAGGAAAAGCTATACGCGCAAGGTCGCCTGTCATAAGGCCGTCTTCTATCGTTTTAAGGCAGGCATGTTCGAGTTTTCGGGCAAAGTCCGCGAGTTCTATTGTACCGTCAAGTTCGGCTCTTTTTGCCAAAGCCCCCGTCCACGCAAAGATGAGGGCACAGGGGTTTGTGGACGTTTCTTCACCCTTTAAATAACGGTAGTAGTGCTTTTGTACGGTTCCGTGTGCGGCTTCGTATTCGTACACGCCCGAAGGGGATACCAAGACGCTGGTCATCATCGCAAGGCTTCCGCAGGCGGAAGCGACCATATCGCTCATAACATCGCCGTCGTAGTTTTTGCATGCCCACAAAAAGCCGCCCTTCGACTGCATAATGCGCGCAACCGCATCGTCAATCAGGGTGTAAAAATATTCTATGCCCTTATCGGCAAAACGCTGTTTGAATTCGGTATCGAATACGTTTTGAAAGATTTCTTTAAAACGCCCGTCATAGGTTTTGCTTATCGTGTCTTTTGCGGCAAACCATACATCGATTTTTTCGTCCAGCGCGTACAAAAAACAGGTGCGCGCAAAAGCGGTGACGGAAGCGTCGGTATTGTGAACGCCCTGCAAAATCCCCGGCCCCTGTAATTCGGCGATTGTTTTGCGCGTTTCTTTACCTGCCGCATCGGTAAACACCAATTCCGCCTTTCCCGGCCCCGAAGCGTACAGTTCGCAGTTTTTATAAATATCGCCGTATGCGTGCCGTCCCAAAATAAGCGGTTTTTCCCAACAGCTCACCGTTCCTTTTATGTTTTTTAAAAGAATCGGCTTTCGGAATACCGTTCCGTCCAATTCGGCACGGATAACCGCGTTGGGGCTGGGGGTTAACTGCTTTAAATTGTATTCTTCCATGCGCGCTTTATTTGAGGTAATCGTCGCACATTTTACCCCGACGCCGAGCCGTTTTATCGCACGGGCAGCCTCATAGGTAACTTCGTCGTTTGTATCGTCCCTGTGTTTTAAGCCCAAATCGTAGTATTCGGTTTTTAAGTCCACAAAGGGTTCCAGCAATTTTTCTTTCAGTACCGCCCAGAGTACACGGGTCATTTCATCGCCGTCGAGTTCGGCAAGGGCATTTTTCATCGTTATTTTATTCATGTGATTTTCCTTAAATTGAGGGAACTTCCAAAAAGCCGATCGGATTTTTAGAGATGCCCTTTATTAAAAACGTATGTCCATAAGCGTAATATCGTCACCCTGCATGGCTTCCTGAAGCCAATTGTCGACGGTTTTTTCCGCAAAAGAACTTAATTCGGATGCGTCTTTTTTATATAATTCCGTAAAAAAGCGCTTTGTCTGCTGTTCGTCGTAACGTATGCCGTCGGGGTTTTGCATATCCGTAATACCGTCGCTGTACATATTGATGTGCATACCCGGCGTGTATGCGAATATATAGACGGTTTTGCCGTCTCCCTGCTCGGGAGTTCCCTTATGCAATAAATCGCTTACCCGGCCCACGCCGAAGGGAGGCAAAGCGGGCTCTATTGAGGCCAAAATCGTTTTTTTTGCTTCTCCGGCATTTGACTGTTTCGGTGCAAATACATAGACAGTGGTATGACCGCAGTTATGAATCGTAACGGATTTATGTTCCGTATCGATAAAGCAGAGGGCTCCGGTAATAAAGTTACCTACCGGAATCACTTCTTTAAGATATAAATCGAGTGTACCGGTTAATTCTGCCGGTGTTTTTGCACTTAATAAGCCCTGTTTTATTGCACTGAAAAAACTGCCCAAGGCAACCGTTAAGAGGGCTGCAGAATAGTTTTTCCCCGCCACATCAAAGCATGCACATATATAAAAAGAATCGGAGATTTTTTCCGCCGCGTAAAAGTCTCCGCCGACAATGTTCGACATTCTGTTCCAAATACCGATTTTAAAAGGATGGGTTCCGAGCATTCCCAAGTCGGGTAAAAGATTTTGCTGAACCGTCCGCGCTTTTTCCATATCCTGTTCGCGCATTTGTGCAATGCGCTCCAAAAAATTGTCTATCGAAATAATGCCGAAAAAACTGCGGTTATTAAAAACGGGAAAATAAATAATACCTGCTTCACGGCTTATCCGACTGATTGCGGTAAGTTTTTTTTCAATAAAGTCTCGCGCGTAGAGTATGTGCGAACTTCGTTTAACATAAGAACCGGCATCTTTTCCCATAAAGCGTTTAAATGCCGTATTCGTATTTTCGACAACGGTATTTCTGTCTATAACGCCGATAACCCTGTCATATTCTTCAACGGGAACCGCCTCAAGATTCGGGTCATTTTTAAACATTTGCGCAAGCGTTTCCAAGGGGGTGGAACTGTTTACGGGTTCGACGTATTTTGCCGCAGAACCGATTTGTCTGAATGAAAACATATCGGAAAAATTCGCTTCGGCGCTTTTGTTCTCCGCTTCGCTCTTATTCTCGGAGTCATCTAAAAAAAACTGCTCATCGATAAATTCTTCAATCATATTATTTTCTCCATAAAACTCTATTATACGTTTGATTTTCTTATCTGTCAAATTTTAGATACGACAGTCTGCTGCGACTGCTGTATTTTTCTTTGCAGTTATGCTATACTGCCGCCTATGACTACGAATTCAGCCGATGCGATAACGGATATCGCTTTAAATGCCGGAAGCATTGTTTTGGAAAACGGAGGCGAAACCTATCGTACCGAGGATACCATTATGCGTATAGCTTCTTCTTTAGGCGCTCTTTCTCCGTCATCATTTGTAACACCGACGGTGGTAATGTTGTCTTTTACCGATATGCAGGGACGGCACCACAGTTCAATGCGGCGCATTAAAAAAAGAGGCTTGAATTTACGTAAAGTTGCTTTGATAAATTCTCTGTCACGACGCCTTGAAAGCCGTAAAAGAGCCGGAAAAACCGCCGATTTTTTGCAAACCTCATATGTCCTTGAACGCATTCAAGCTTCCAAACGGTATACCGACTCGGCCGTTCTTGCCGCCGCTTCATGCAGTTCTTTGTTTTTCGCCTTTATGTTTGCAGGTTCTTTTAAAGACGCCCTTGCCGCCGCGGTTATAGGCTTTATTTTGCGCTTTATTGTTATACGGCTTGAAAAATTGTCTTTAAACGGTTTTATTTTATCCCTCAGTTACGGCGGCCTTATTTCCGTCCTGACCGAACTTGTTTCCGTGTTAGGCTGTATAGATTCCCCGTTGATTGTAACATCGGCGGTATTGATGCAGGTAGTACCCGGTCTTGCGATTGTAAATGCAATACGCGATATTATAGCAGGAGATTTGGTTTCCGGAGCTGCACGGGTTTTGGAAGCTTTTATGATTGCCGCCGGATTGTCCGCCGGTTCGGTTTTGGGTATCTTTGTTTTTTCAGGTATCACGGGGGCGTTGTTATGAGTGCGGCCGTACTTATTTTGTCTTTTGTATGGGGATTCGGCGCTTCTTTTTGCTATGCCCTTATTTTTAATGCCGATTATAAGGGGTTGTTGTGGACTCCCTTTATAGGTTCTTTGGGCTGGGGATTGTATACGCTTTTATCTTCATCCGCAGGTATGGAAAGCTTTGCGTATTTTGCGGCCTCTTTTGCCGTTTCGGCCCTTTCCGAAGTTTTCGCGGTTGCGGTTAAATGTCCGGCCACGGTATTTTTAATTCCGGGCTTGATTCCCCTTGTACCGGGAGGCGGTATGTTTCAAACTATGCGTGCCTTTGTGCAAGGCGATATGGATACTGCAGCCCGTATCGGTTTTACCACCTTGAGTGCCGCAGGCGCCATTGTTTTGGGGCTCGCAATCGCTTCATCTCTTGCACATATTTTATTTGTGATTTTACGGAATGTCGGAAAAAAAACTCAAAAATACACATAAAATGAAAATCCGTATTCGTGAGCGTATGCCCCGTAATCTCCTTTAAAGGTGTATACCGCCGAAACGGCACTGTTTTGGGAAAGAGAAATGTATTCTTCGGCACTTACCGCATAGCGTAAATGGTTTATATCAATTGGAGACTGCATGACCGAAGCGGTGATTTTATTTTTCCATATACCCGCCGTTGTAATAAAGCCCGCTTCGGCTCCGAGCAATAAATCGGTTTTGTATTTATATGCCGGTGAAAAATAAGAATCAAAACCGCATATACAGTAGGGCTGTATCCAAGATAGAGGAAGGGCGCTTAAGCCGTACATAAATTTAATACGCCACGCAGGCTTTTCTATTCCGTTTTTATCCGTATTTGCTTCAAGGCCTGTAAGAGCGGTAAAACAGGGATTCAAAAAATACACATCGCTTACCGGCAGTGAAACGATATCGAATAAGTCCAGCCTGTGTATTGCAAAGGGGGTGTCGGCAAAGGGACGCAGCTTTATTTCGCAGCGTGCAAATGTGAGCTGGGAGTTTTTAGTGTATCCGGTATCGCTGTCCATAAGGTCGTGCGATGTAAGACGCCAGCCGAACAGGGTATAAAATAGGTGTATTTTTGTTTTGTTGTCAATACAAAGAGGCGGTAATTTTTTTTTGTTTTGTAGGTTAAAATCTCCCTTACTTTCACACTTACATTGTTTTTTTATATATTTTATGTTATAATATAGCCATAACAAAATATTTATTTTAAATATTGGGAGTACAAGACTATGAATAAACTGTTAAGATTTGGGACAGTAGTGTGCCTTTTTTCGGTTATACTGCTTTCCTGTGAACAGGCAGGTATCAAACAAAGCCCTCCTGCAGGAGCTCCGGCCGGAGACTCTCGTTTTCTTGCTTTGTCATCTGGCGCTCAGGTTTCAGATTTATCCGAACGTGAACTGCGTATGCTTTTCGGTTTGGAAAAAACAAAAATAACCGCCTCCGATGCCGCAAAAAAAGTTGCAGCCGGGTCCGGTAAAAAAATCGGTATGTTTACCTTCGGCGAAAACGAGGCCCTCTCTTATGACGACAAGGCGGGAACCTTTACCGTAAAAGTAAAAGGTACAAAGGGCGGAAAATCTTTTGACAAAACTTTGACTGTAAGCGGTTTTACCCATCCGTATGAGAATACACTACTCGCTTCTATTGAGAGTCAAACAGGTAATAAACTCATATTCAATAATGTAATTGAAAAAAATACGGCCCTTGCCGACTTTATTGCCGAAGCAAATACGGCTAAGGGGATAGGATATACTTCCTTTTCCTACACGCTGGTCGGAAGCGATAAAACGGTTTCTATCGGCGACCATTCAGCCTATGAGCTTGCCGCTGTTTTGAGTGAAAAAGCCGGCAAGATAAAAATAGATGCCGAATATGCCGTAAAATATAAAAAATATAACGGCAGCGGTGATGAAAGCGTTGAGCTTGATCCCCTTTCGCGTAAAACCGTATCGGCTGCTGAACCGTATTTTACAAAAGAAGATGTATTTAAATATATTTTGGAAGAGGTAAAAAAAGACGAGGGTTTTATTCAAACGCAAAATAAGTTCGCTTCCGAGTTTTATGCCCGTGCCGTAACCTCTAATAAAACACCGGCAGGTTTGTTTAATACGTCAAAACTGCAAAAATACCGGGATATATACCAAACCAAAGAGGACGGTGAGCATCTTGCGCTGCCCGATATCGATGCTGCGATATTGAATCCGCGCAGTAACGGCATAAAAGCCGACGATTTTGCAGGTAAGCTTGATGTAACCTACTATATTGCGACAAAGAATTTAATAGAGAATATCGGCTCCAACGGTTTTATTCCCGCAACTTTTACAACAACCAAGACCGGTTTTCTTAAAGTAGATGAAACTGCTGCAAATAATTTGTTCTTTTTCGGTCTTACAAAATCCTCAGGTAATCTCTCCGTTTGGGATGCGGGAACCGTTCAGGAAACTTTTTTGGTAAGAGAAACGGGTGATGTCGGAGCCGCTGATTGGCTTAGCGCAAATAACAATATTTCATTGGGATATGTACTTGCCGCAAACGGCAGTGCGGATTTTGTCGGGGACAAAATGTTGGCCGATAAAGAGGACGCCTTTCTTTCGAAAGGACTGAACGGAAAATCCATTCTTATTAAAACCGTAAAAATATCTAAAGCTGCCGGTACACGTCCTCTTACCGTGAGTATAACATTTGAAGGTATTAATGATGGTGTTGACGGAAAGCCGATAGTTTTAACCGCCCGCCCGTCCCGTTAATATCATGGATGAAATTTTCATGACAATATCAAAAGATAAAAACATTATATTGCCGATTATTACGCTTTTGATTTTACTCTTTGCCGGCTGTCCGCAGTCTTCCGATAAGATTTCCAAACCGGGTTCGACTCAGTCTGGCACTACGATACACGGAGAAAAGATAGATATTTCCGAAACGGAATTGCTTACGGCTCTCAACTTAACACGCGGAAGTCAGTCAGCCTCGGAAGCCGCAAAGAAAATCGCGGCACAAACAGGTAAAAACGTCGGCCGCCTTAGTTTTACCGAAGCGAAGTCCCTTGCCTATGATGATGAGGCGGGAACATTTAAGGTAAAAGTTGTAGGCAAAAAGAACGGGAAAAATTTCGATAAAACTTTTAACGTAACGGGTTTTACGCATCCGTATGCAAGTCCGCCCCAATCGGCAATACAGGTTGAATTCAAGTTTGATGCAGGTATTGAAGAAAATCTTTCGATTGATAAATATATAGAAAAAATAACTCCCAACCTTAAAGCTCATTTAACCTTTTCTTTTTCTTTACAAAACGGAAAAGCCATCACACTAGGTTATGATAACGACTATTATGAATTGACTGCACAAGTTTCTAATTCGAACGGAGAATTAAAAATAAGTCCTGAATATAAACTTAAATACAAAAAAAAGCTTAGAGGTGAGGATGAAACGTCTGTTTCGACAGCATATACGTCTGCAATGCCTGTCTTTACCGGCCAAAAAAAAGACTATTTCACGGAAAAAGATGTTTTCGAGCATATCTTTAACAAAGTAAAAGATGATCCCGAACTTATAGTGGCGGATGCCGGAAGCTATGCTTCCTCTAAATATGCTTTTGCAATGGTATTGAACAACGGAGGTACGTTATTTAATACCGGTAAGATTGCGCAATATGTAAATGTTTATAATACAAAAGGAGCAGATAATCATCGTGAAATCAAAAATATTACACCGGCTATGGATAATGTGAGAGGCGGAGGAATTACAGCAGATGACTATGAAGGAAAGCTGACCGTAAATTTCTATATTTCAAAAGCAGAATATATTGCCGATGGTAATACTCCCGACGATAAGGAAAAATCCGGCAGTTATACTGTAGTGCGTTCCGGATTTAAAAAACTGCCTTCCGATATATCTTCCAATGTACGTTCGGTTCTTGAATTCAGTCTGGGGAAAATTACAGACGGAAACGGTACGCAAGATACATGGAAAAAAAGACGCATTAACAACACTGCTTTAATTTCAATGAAATACACGGGTATAAATAGTACTTATGATAATTGGTTTTCACTCAATGATGATCTTAAGATTACAGGAGACACTTCCGGATTTTATCTTATACTGAACGGACAAGATTATACCAGCCGAATGCCTAATCATCAAGATAATTTTCTTGTGCCGACAAATGGCGACGAGAATGTCAAGATATTGATTAAACATCTACAGATATCAAAAAATGTCGGCGAAGAAGAACTTACGATAAGGGTGCAGTTTATGGGCGGAAATGATACTGAAACCGTTAAGATAAAACCGCAATCATATTAACTTTATCAATTCCCGTTCTGTTAATCGGGGCTGTCGCAAGCATAGGGTTTGTGTCAGCCCCGGCCTTCATCCGCGGTACAATTCTGCAAATACTTTAAAAATCGCTTCCTGGTCTCGGGTGCCTGCAAGTTCACGTATCGAATGCATCGCCAAAACGGGGTTCCCTATATCCACGCTTTTTATATGCACTTGGGCACTTATTTATCTACATCGCAAGCTTTAATTCCGTAATAATTTGCGCCATATTTACAAAATCATCATCATCGTATAGAAGCGGAATATTATTCTCAATCGCAGTCTCTGCAATCAGCAAATCTACCGTACTACGAATTGTAACACCTCTTCTACGACAACGAAAGTTCAAGAGAGCGGCATTTTCAAAGGATTGAATCCCCAGTTTTAGCGAATATAACGGTACATCGCTTAAATAAGATTTCAAAAGGGCAAATTCTTTTTCGTCTTTTGCACCTTGCAGAATTTCCTGATAAATAAATTCATTGATACAAAAATATTTTTGTTCATCAATCAATTTTTCGAAATATGCGGTTCCGATAGTTTCCCTGCCGCGAAAAAAATTGACCAGCACGGACGTATCTACTAAAATCATTGGGAACTCCGCATTGCTTTATAATCATATCCGTCAGCAAACTGAATTTTACCCTTCAGGTCGGCAAGACTGCGCTGTTTTTTTTCAGTGGGTAATTCAATTGCTTCCATGTATGAAATAACCATCCGTGCCTGCTCATTATCAAGCAGGGCAAAATAATCCATCGCTTTTTCTTTAAGAGCCGTTTCCATTATCAACGACCTCCTTACCGCCTATGATTATACTATATTCCGATAATTTTTCTACTGTGAATTATAAAAATACTGCTAAACAGTCAAAGAAAAACTCATAGCAAATTATTCAGAAGGTTTCCAAGTCTTTGTACTTATTCCCGCTGTGAAAATATCTCGACGGCCTTCACCCGCGGTACAATTCTGCAAATACTTTAAAAATCGCTTCCTGATCTCGGGTGCCTGCAAGTTCACGTATCGAATGCATCGCCAAAACGGGGTTCCCGATATCCACGCTTTTTATATGCACTTGGGCGCTTGAAACCGGCCCTATGGTCGAGCCGCCCCGTATATCCGAGCGGTTTACAAAGGTTTGAAAGGGAACACTCGCACGGCGGCACAATTCCTTAAAAACGGACGAAGAAACCGCATCCGAGGTATAACTCATCGATGCCGCATTTTTGATAACGGGCCCGCCGTTTATAAGCGGAAAATTCGTAATATCGTTTTTTTCGGGATAGTTCGGGTGAAAGGCGTGTGCCTGATCGGCCGAAATTAAAAAAGACCGAGAGAGGGCTTGCTGTAAGCGTTCAAAGGCACCTTCTTTATATACCGCCGCGGCTATTCTGTGCAGGGTGTCGGCAAAAAAGGGACTTCCCGCCCCCTGTGCGCTTGCAGACCCCACTTCTTCGTTATCGAAGATAACCGCAGTTTGTATAAAATCGGCAGGCTGTGCCAGAGCGAGTGCCTTTATTGAAGGGTAGGCCATGCCGAGGTTGTCTATTTTCCCCGCCGAAAAAAACTCATCCTGCGCACCCGTAAAACAGCCTTTTTGCGTACAATACAGATAGAGGTCAAAGTCCGCAATGTCTTCGGCTTTTACATGCAGTGTATCCGCAATAAGTTCGGTTAAAAAATTTTCGGCTTTGCAGTCCCCGTTCAAAACTGCTAAAAGGGGAAGGATATCCTTTTGTTTATTGATAGCAACACCTTCGTTTACTTCGCGGTTCATGTGGATTGCAAGGTTCGCAATCGTAAAAAGCGGCTTTTCAAAATCGATGAGCCGTATATCGGGATTGAGTAAATCGCCTCCCTTAAGGACAACACGCCCTGCTGCCGAAAGGGGACGGTCGAACCATGTCGATAAAATCGGGGCGCCGTATACTTCGGTATTCACCGTTACATAATGATTATGTATGCATATTTCCGGCTGAGGTTTTATCTTAAAGCCCGGAGAATCGCCGTGGCTTGCGATAATTCTAAAGCCGTTTTTAAGTCCTCCGGTGCGTCCCATGCGCCAGGCTATAAGAGCGCTTCCGTTGTGTTCCGTGTAATAACCTTTTCCGTCTTCAAGGATAAAGTCGTCGCTTCTTTTTAGGCGTGTAAAGCCCGCCTCTTCCAAAAGAACCGCCGCATTGTGTACGGCATGAAACATGGAAGGACTTTTATCTATAAAATCGAGTAATTCCCGTGCTTCTTTCATATTTACAGTATAGCCGAAAAACCGCCGAGAGGGAAGCCGTTCAGTCTTTTGCGTACTTCGCGGTTAAAACTCCTTTCCCCGAATGCGCTTTTGTGTTACACTCCTCTTATGCAAAATCTTCCTTTTTTTGAAATGTTTAAAGCGCTTATTATCGGTATTGTTGAAGGTATTACCGAATGGCTTCCGGTAAGCAGTACGGGGCACATGCTCATAGTCGATGCCTTTTTACCGATGAATATGAGTGCCGAGTTTAAATCCCTCTTTTTTATTGTCATTCAGCTTGCCGCGGTTTGTGCGGTAATTATCTTATTTTGGAATCGTATGTTTCCCTTCGGTTTTGAAAAATCCGCCGAAAGCGGCTTAAGCGGTGCGTCAAACGGCTTGCCTAAAATAGTCGTACACAAGGATATTTTTTCTCTCTGGTTTAAAACCGTCGCTGCCTGCATTCCCGGAGCCGTTGCCGTATTTGCAGCGGATGATTTTATCGAAGAACATTTATACGGCCCCGCGGTTATTTCTTTTGCGCTGATTTTTTACGGCATTGTCTTTATCGTTATTGAAAACATCAATAAAAAGCGCGATGCCCGCATAAACGATGTACGGGATATCGATTATAAAACCGCCCTCATCATCGGCTTGTTTCAAGTGCTTTCGATAATTCCCGGAACTTCGCGATCGGGTGCGACGATTATAGGAGCGCTTCTTATCGGCGTATCGCGCACCGCCGCCGCCGAGTTTACCTTTTTTCTTGCCGTTCCCGTTATGATAGGCTCAAGTTTGTTAAAGCTTTTAAAATACGAGGGAAGCTTAGGCGGTGCCGAATCTGCCGTTTTAGCTGTCGGCTGTATAACCGCCTTTATCGTTTCCCTTGCCGCCGTCAAGTTTTTAATGTCCTATATAAAAAAGCACGACTTTAAACTCTTCGGTTTTTACCGTATCGCTTTTGGGGCTGCGGTTTTGCTGCTTTTAGGTTTTATACGCTGATTTGTCCGTGTGCGGCGGCATTTTAATTTAAAAACAACCGGGCTGCCGAAGCCTCACTTTTTCGGCAGCCCGGTCCCGTATTGTACCTGTAAATTTTATTTTACGGCTCCGGCCGTCATACCCTTTATAAAATACTTACTCATAAAAATATACATAATGAGCATCGGCAAAATTGCGACAGTCAAACCGGTAAATAAAAGCGTCCAGTTTGTGCTGTGCTGGCCGAAAAAGGTACTTAAGCCGACCGGCAGGGTTTTTAATTTTCTGCTGTGTAAAAAGACCAGCGGAAAAAAGAAGTCGTTCCAAATAGGAACCGAGTTATAAATCGTTACCAGGGCTATCCCCGGTGCGATAACGGGCATCATAATTCTGGCGTAAATGCCGAAATCGCTGCATCCGTCTATGCGGGCCGCATATTCAAGGTCGAGGGGAATCGATTTAAAAAAGCCGGATAAGATAAATATGGTTGAAGGAATACCCATTGCCGTAAAAATCAAAATAACCGACAAAAAGTTATCCATAAGACCGAGTTTTTTTATCAGCATAAAAAGGGGAATAATCGCCGCTTTTAAAGGAAGCATAATACCGCTCAAAAAAATCATATAGAGAAGGGTATTGCCCTTAAATGAATAACGGCTTATTCCGTAGGAGGCCATAGAGCCGAATAAAAGCACCAAGCCCATCGAAACGGCAGTTACGATAATACTGTTGACAAAAAAGGTACTGAACCCCATATCTATCCATACTTTTTTGTAGGATGAAAAATCGGGTTTTTCGGGAAGCGAAAACGGATGTTTTAGAATTTCCCGTGTAGGTTTTACCGATGAGATAACCATATTAAACAGAGGATATACAATCAATACAACGTATATAACCATCAAGCTTAAAATACATATAATCCCCAGGCGCTTTAAAAGCTGCGCGTTTGAAAATTTGAAATCCGTGGTCATAGTTCAGTTTCCTTGCTTTTTCCGATTGCAACGGAGGCGAGAGAAATAAAAAAAGTCAATATATAAATAATAACGGCAATGGCGCTTCCGATTCCTATTTCGGGGTTACCCGTATCTACGGAGCCGAAGGCGGTACGATAAAAAAGCGTTCCGATTGTGTCGGTGCTGTAGTTCGGCCCGCCGCCCAAGTCGGTCATTGTGTATATTTGTTCAAAAACATTTAAGCTTCCTATTATAGTCAGTACAACAATGACGGTTACCGAAGGAATAATCAGCGGAAAAATAATACGCCAAAATAAACCCGTTTCGCTTACACCGTCCAAGTGTGCGGCTTCCAGGCAGCTTTGGTCAACCGAATCGATGGCTGCAAGAAATACCAGTGAAGGGAATCCCGTCCACCGCCAAATATTTGTCGCGATAATGGCAAAGGTCGCCGTTTTTTCATCTCCGAGCCATGCTCTGCGCCATGAAGACAGATCCAAGAGGTTTAAAAAGCTATTGACCAATCCGTCGCTTTTTAAATACATGCCCCATAAAAATCCGACGGCAACGATCGAAAAAAGTACGGGGATAAAAAAGATTCTCTTAAAAAAGCCGTGTCCCGCAATACGGCGGCTCAGGGCATAGCCGAACAGCAAGCCTAAAGAATTCTGAAACAGCATAGTACATATAAACCAAATGCCGTTATGCTGTAATGCGTTAAAAAAACGTGCATTATACGGGAAGGTAAAGAACAGTTTTTGAAAATTACCTAAGCCGATAAATTTGCCGCGCAAAAGCTGGTTCCACTCAAAAAAGCTGTTAAAAAGGCTCATAAAAAGCGGCAATAAAATAAATACCGTAACAATTACCAAAGCCGGCGTTACGAAGAGGGCAATCCATAAAGATTTTCTTGTGTTTTTATTTATCATAAGGATGTCGTTTAGTCTACTTTTGGAAAAAAGAACTTACCGTAAAAACGGCATTTTTACGGTAAGTCACATTACTCTTTTTACTTTTGGAAGGGTTTATAATACGATGCTATACCGTCCTGAACTTTTTTACAGGCTTCTTCCGCGGTCAAAGAGCCGGACAAAAAGCCCTGACCTGCAGCCTGCCACAATGAAGAGCCTGTCGGCTGTTCGTAGCGGAAGGGAACGAGGAAGATATAGCTTGTGCTGTTTTTCAAAAGGGTAATAACCTTTCCGACAAAGGGATCAAGCTTTGTATCCACTCCGGGAACGGAACTGACCATTTTCAGTTCGGAAACAATCATGTTGCCTACTTCTTTGGAGCCGAGGAATTTTAAAAAGGTCAGTGCGGCGTCTTTTTGTTTGGTTGCAGCATTTACCGCCCAGTTCATATCGGCATAAAAGGTTACATACTGAGTACCGGCCTTTTCACCCGGAACGGGGAATACGTCAAAAGCCAACGAGGGATTTTGAGCTTTAAAGGTTCCGGCTTCATAAGAACCGCCGATCATGTGTGCGGACATTTCGTTGATAAAGGAACCCTGTATGTCGGTATAGCCTACACCCGTAAATAATTCGGGCATGTAGGGGCGAAGTTCACCGATTTTTTTGACGGCTTCCACAAAGCGCGGGTCTTCAAAGGTTGTTTTACCCGTTGTAACCGCATTAAAGAAATCGTTTGCACCGTAAAAGTTGGGTCCGATGCCGCCCATAAGGGTTTCAACCGTCCAGCCGTCCTTTGAACCGTTGGCCAGGGGGACAATACCGCTTTTTTTGCACGTTTCGAGGTTGGAAATAAATTCCGCCCATGTCGTGGGAACCTTTAAACCGAGCTTGTTATATACGTCTTTGTTGTAATAGCAAAAAATAGCCTGGCTTAATGCGGGCAGTCCGTAGATTTTACCGTCGGTAACGCTGCGGGCACCGCTTTTGGCGGGTTCCGAATAAGATTTTAATTCGGGTACCAAATCATCCAATGCGAGAACATAGCCGCTGTCCGCCAGGGGTTTTAATCCGCCGTAGGCGCGTCCCATGAATACGTCCGGACCTCCGCCGCCCTGAAGCGATGCGCTGAGGATTGTGTTGTATTCCGTATTTTTTATTGCGGTTTGTTTTACCTTTATTTTGGGATGTTTTTTTTGAAAGGCGTCGATAACTTTGTCATAAAATTCGACGTCTTCGGTCCGCCATGTCCAGAATTCCAGCGTTACTTCTTCACCGGAAACATTGCCTTGATCACCCGATCCCTTAGCCGTCAGTGTTAACGGGATAAGGAGCAAACACACCGAGAAAAATACAATTAACTTATTTTTCATAATTTTTCCTCCGTAAAATTAACTGTTGAAAATATTGTAATTCATCAATTGCAATTATTCAATAGTGATTTCCTTTGTTGCTCTTATTTTTATCCCATAAATGCACTTTTTTTTCATTTTTTTTGTAAAAAAGTGAAATTTTCTTTTGCTTTTCTATACACAAAGGCCGCCTATTCGGATATAATAAAAAGAGACAGGCACAAGGCTTTTTTAATTTTTACTTAACTTGGAGATACTATGAATCCTATTCCCGCAACGGAACAGCGTAACCCCGCTTCGTATCAAATCGATACGAAAAGCACCGCAGAAATTTTACACATTATCAATAATGAAGATAAAAAAATTGCCGCCGCGGTAGAAACCGCTCTTCCCGTATTAACGGACTTGATTGACCGGCTGGTCGATATTTTTAAAAAAGGCGGCCGCCTGTTTTATGTAGGGGCGGGAACATCCGGCAGACTGGGTGTGTTGGATGCTTCCGAGTGTCCGCCGACATACGGCGTTTCTCCCGACATGGTTCAAGGTCTTATTGCCGGAGGAGATACCGCACTTCGCCGTTCGATTGAAGGTGCCGAAGACGATGAAAATCACGGAGTAGACCAGCTTAAAAATGCCGGCTTTTCTTCTTCCGATATGCTCATCGGCATTACCGCTTCGGGTTCAGCCCCCTATGTACTCGGAGCTCTCAAATATGCCCGTTCTCTTGGATGTCCTACCGGAGCGATCAGCTGTAATAAAGATTCGGCTACTTTTAATCTTGCCGATTTTGCGGTTTTTTTACCCGTAGGCCCCGAAATCGTAACCGGTTCTACGCGTATGAAGTCCGGCACCGCACAAAAGCTTGCTCTTAATATGATTACCACAACGTCAATGATAAGATTGGGCAAGGTGTACAACAATTTTATGATTGACTTAATGCCGGTGAATGCAAAACTGGTGGAACGCTCAAAACGCCTTATAAACGAGATAACCGGCTGCGGCGAGCAAAAAGCCGCCGAAGTTTTTACCGCTTCCGGAAAAAAAATACGCACGGCCATTATTATGGCTTCACTGAATGTCGATAAAGAAGAAGCGGAAGCTCTGCTCAAAGAGGGCGGGGGAAACATCAATTTTGCCCTTGACGCCCATGCAAAATCGGATCCCGCCTGATATCGGCCGGGATATATGTACAGGTATTAGAGTATGGAAAAGCTTTTTTTCGGAATAGACGGCGGCGGTACAAAATCGCGTTTGGGTATTATGAATGCCGAGGGTACGCTTTTGCACACGGTTACCGGCTCATCGACGAATATGTATGCGGTCGGCTTTGAAACCGCCTGTTTCAATATCCGCAGCATCTTTAAGAGTCTGCAAAGCGATTACGGTATACATGTTTCCGATTTATCGGCCGGCTGCTTTGCTTCGGCAGGTGTCAGTACCGAAATCGAACAAAAAAAATTCCGCGAGTTTTTTATCGAAGAGGGCTTCAGCTGTCCGCTCCATATGTGTGCGGATGCCTTTGCAGCCCTTGCCGGCGGTACGGGGAAGGCCGAAGGTTTGATCCTTATAAGCGGTACCGGTTCCATTGCCGCAGGGTTACGTCCCGACGGAAAAACGGCAAGAGCCGGCGGTTTGGGGCATCTTATAAGCGATGAAGGCTCCGGCTTTGCAATTGCTTTAGCCGGTATTAGAAGCGCCTCCCGCGCCCTTGAAGGCCGTGCCGAAACAACGCGTTTAACCGATATGCTTTTTGAGCATTACAAAGCTGCCGATATACGCGATTTATTTTCCTTTTTATATACCGATTTTAGTAAGGCCCGTGTTGCTTCTTTTTGCCCCTGCGTCTTCGATGCCTGGCGTTCAGGCGATGCCGAAGCGCTTCGTATCATAGATGAAGCTTCAAAGGAGCTGAGTCTGCTTGCTCAAAGCGTATACGTGCGGCTTTTTTCCGGCGATGATAAGCCTGTCCATGCCGTTTTTTCAGGCGGCATTTTCGAGCATGAAGTCGATTTTTCGCGCCGTACCGCCGCCTTTGTGCATAAGTTGTTACCCTGCGTTACCGTCCGCGAGCGCTTATACGAACCCGTGCACGGCGCCTGTATTTTGGCAAAACATGTGTACCGAAGCGGCAGGTTTTGAAATCTTTTCAATCTCCTTTTCCTTCCCTTGACGGTCATCCCGCTTTTTATCAAAGTTTTATTGCCGCTGCCAAAAGCCTTTTTCCTTTCTCTGATTAATTAGTTTTGTAAATTTTCTTGACATATTATAATAATGCTTTATAATTATTTATATGATTATTATATGTTTTAAGATATATTTATGGTCTTTAAATGTTCGTTTAAATTTATATAAGGGTATAAAATAATGAAAGCTATTATGGTTATGTATGATTCATTGAATAAAAGATTGCTTGAATCTTATGGTTGCGAATGGACAAAAACACCGAATTTTAACCGTCTTGCGGAAAAAACCGTTATATTCGATAATTTTTATGCAGCTTCTCTTCCTTGTATGCCGGCTCGTCGTGATATACATAGCGGTAGATATAATTTTTTACATAGATCGTGGGGCCCCATAGAGCCTTTTGATAATTCTATGCCAAAGATCCTTCAAGAACATGGTATATATACTCGTCTTGTAAGTGATCATGATCATTATTGGGAAGACGGCGGATGTACATATCATACTATGTATTCCAGTTGGGAAGCGGTGCGGGGACAAGAAGCGGATCCTTGGGAATATAGGGTGGATATGCCTGACATTCCTAAGCATGTCCCTACTATGCGTGAATTTACCCATCCTTCTTGGTGGCGTCATAATTGGTGCAATAAAGAATTAATACATTCTTCAAATGAGTGGCCTCAAAATCTTGTTTTTGATAAAGGTCTTCAATTTTTAGAAAAAAATAAAGATAAAGATAATTGGTTTATTCAAATTGAAACTTTTGATCCGCACGAGCCTTTTGATTCACCAAAGGAATTCCAAGATATGTATCCTGAAAATTATACAGGTGATCATTTTGATTGGCCCTCTTATGCTCCTGTTACTGAAACTACGGAAGAAGTCCGACATATACGCAATAAATATGCTGCCTTACTTTCTATGTGTGATAGAAATCTTGGGCGAATTCTTGATTTTATGGATGCAAATAATATGTGGCAGGATACGCTCTTTATTGTAAACACTGATCATGGTTTTATGCTTGGGGAAAAAGATTGGTGGGCGAAATCGGTTATGCCATGCTATAATGAATTGGCAAATATCCCCTTTTTTTTATGGGATCCGCGTATCGGGAAAAAAAATGAGAGAATAAATGCTCTTTGTCAAACTATTGATATTCCGGCTACTATATTGGAGTATTTTGGTGTTGATAGACCGCCAGAGATGAAAGGGCATCCTCTTTCACGTGTTCTTAAAGAAAATAAATCAGTTAGAAAGTATGCGCTTTTCGGCTACCACGGTTCTTTTGTCAATATTACGGATGGAGAAATGCTTTATATGCGTGCTGCGGCTTCCATAAGTAACCAACCGCTTTATGAATATACCTTGATGCCGATGCATCAAGATAAAATCTTTTCTCCCGAGGAATTGTCAGAGACTGTAATGGTGGATTTACCCTTCGGAAAGGGGTGCAAAGTAATGAAAATCCCGGTAAAGAGCCGTTTAGCAAACCCCACATTTTGTAACTCTTTTCAATACGGGCATAAATTATTTGATCTTCGTTTGGATCCTGAACAACTGTATCCTCTTAATGATCCGATGCGGGAAGCAGACATGATTAATGCCTTGATTGCTGAGATGAAAAAAAATGATGCCCCTATAGAACAATATCAACGACTCGGTCTTGATTTTAATTATACTTATACGGCCGATCGTGTTATAGAAGACAAACACAATTCTATAACATTTGAAAGTTTTCCTATTACTAAAAAATATTTTTGGACACAAGATGCAAAACATATATTTATAGGAATGCTTTCATTACTTACGGAAAAACAAGTCGATGAATATTTCCATTTAATTGATGAAGTAATGGAGAATGTCTCGGATAAAACGGTAACAAGAAAGCACTTTGAGACTATCGGAAAAAAGATTTATTCTACGGATGAAGGAAAATTGTTTTATTTTCTCAATAAATTATCCAGGATAAACTGATTTGTTGATGATAGTTATGTATTTTTTTTCTTGACTTAATCGTAATTCAATCATATAATAAAAGTATAAATTGTTTTGGAGGTTGAATTATGAAAAAAATAATGGTTTTGATGATGTTTATTTGTTCGTTATTTCTTTATGCCGCCGGGAAACAAGAAGAAAAAGTACAAATAGCTTCTTCCGGTTCAATAAACGGATTTACTCCTGCAAAAGACATTAATTTTATTGTCGGATTTGATGCCGGTGGAGCTGCAGATATTCCGGCCCGAATTGTGACTAAATATATGACAAAATACGCGGGTGTAAATGTGACGGTAGCAAATATTGTCGGTTCAGGGGGCCGAATTGCAGCAAAGCAGGTGAAAAACACAAAACCGGACGGCTATACACTCTTACATGTTCCGGTAGGTTATTATCTTCAGGCAGCGTTAGGAAATGCGGATTTTACTTATATGGATTTTGAACCGATAACTATGTGGTGTGATTCATGGGTAGGACTAGCTGTGCGCAAAGATTCATATTCATCATATAAAGAGTTCATTGCGAGTGCAAAAGCTAATCCCGGTAAAATTCGTGTTGGAGCTGTTGCTGGAACGCTTCCTCAACTAGCTGTTCTTGCAATTATGCATAAAGAAGGAGTTCAATTCAATTTAGTTGATATCGGGTTAAACAATAAAGCTACAGAGTTGCTTGGCGGAAGAATAGATGCGTATATCGATGCAGTAGGTGTTTTGCAACAATATGTAAAAGCAAATCAATTTAATTGTCTTATGACTTTTGCATATGAAAAAACAAAGGTTCCCGGATATGAAAATGTTCCGACTGCAGAATCTTTGGGATATAGTAATTTTGATTACTTATTGCAGTCTTTTGGTTTATGGGCTCCAAAGGGAACTTCAAAAGAAGTTATTGACTATTATGTTGATTTAATTAGAAAATGTTCTGTAGATAAAGATTGTATTGCTGAATTGAACAAACTTGGATACGGCGCTCGTTACGAAGAGGCTTCTGATTATACGATAATTTGCGAAAAAGTACTTTCTCAAACAAAAATAGCAGTTACGGAAATCCTTAAAAAATAGTTTTATTCGGGACGTACTGTACAAAATCATATAAACAGTACGTCCTTTTTCGAGAGGTTGTATGGGAGAATTATTTTTTTTAGGTATTATTCTGATAATTTGTATTTTATTTTTTTTCATGACTTTTAATTTTCCTGTTAGTATTCTTGATAAGTCTGGAGGTGCAGGTGTATTTCCTAGAGTTGTTCTTATATTCTTAGCTGTCTCTATCGTTACCCGGATTTTTATTATTTTAAAGGATAAAGAAAAAAAGCATTTTATATTATTTGAGCTGTTTCAAGGAACCCAATTAAAATTTTTTTTAAGTATAGCGGCTTATATCCTGTTATTAAATAAGCTGGGATATATTATCGCGACGCTATTATTTGCCTATGGAACTGTAAACGGTTTCTTTTATTACACAACCGGTTCTTCAGGCAGTAAAAAGCAAATTCTGATAAGAAATATTTGCATAACATTATTTGTATTTTTTATGCATTATTTTTTTTCAAATATTCTCAATATTATGCTTCCGAAACCTTTTTGGAGATAAAGGAAATATCTTATGGATTTGTCTTATGCATTTTTGAATGTCTTTAATCCCAGTAGCCTCTTATTCATTCTATTAGGGGTCGTTATAGGGAATATATTCGGCTGTATTCCCGGATTGAACACTCCTATTGCATTGGCGCTGGAACTGCCTTTTACAATGGTAATGGGAAGGGTTCCGTCGATTTGTCTTATTATGGGCACTTATATGGGTTGTGTATCAGGCGGCTTGGTGCCGGCTACACTTTTAAGGATACCCGGGACTGCTGCCTCTATTGCAACGACTTTCGAAGGGTATCCCATGACTTTAAAAGGATACGGAACGTATGCTCTTACTGTAGGGGCGTTCGCTTCGTTTTATGGAGGTATATTCAGTTCTTTTATGCTTTTGCTTTTATCTCCTTTATTGGCAAAGTTTGCTGTAGGGTTTGGTCCTTGGGAATATTTTGGGGCAACAATACTTGCTCTTACTTTGGTATCTATAATTATTCAGGGCAGAATGATAAAAGGATTTATTGCTCTTGGTTTGGGGCTTCTTGTGAAGACAGTAGGAACAAGTCCTGTCGATGGAGTCGTACAACGTTTCAGCCTTGGTAATATGTATTTAGAAAACGGTTTCAACTTAATAGCTGTTTTAATTGGTGCTTTTGCTCTGCCTGAAGTTATTAGTTCAATTACAAAACTTAAAGAACACATTCCCGTTCCGGAAATAGATAAGCGTTGGTTTCACTATCTACCCGGGAAAGATTTTTTTCGGCTGCACGGTATTATGCTGCGTTCAAGTATTATTGGTACGGTTGTTGGTATTTTACCCGGTCTTGGCGGTGGTCCTGCAGGAATGATGGCTTATGCAATAGCAAAGAAAACATCTACTCGTTCTGAAGAATTCGGTACAGGATGTGATGAAGGTATCGCAGCTTCAGAGAGTGCCAATAATGCTACAACAGGCGGTGCATTGATTCCGCTATTGGCACTTTCTGTTCCCGGGGATACCGCAACAGCTGTTATGATTGGAATATTATCGATTCAAGGTATTCCAATTGGTCCCAATTTGACATTCTCGGAACCTATATTATTTAAGACAATTTTGCTTGTAGTTTTTATTGCCAATTTTTTTATGTATCTGTATCAAGGAACAACTCTTCGTTTTATGTCTAAAGTAGTTCGAGTTCCTCGTATGTATCTTTTACCTTTAATTATTATTTTTTGTATTACCGGGATTTTTTGTATTAATTCAAATATATATGACGTTTATTTTACATTGGGTTTTATTATCTTAGGATATATTTTGGATAAAAATGATTATCCTATGGCTCCGTTTATTATGGGAGTTGTTTTGGGACCGACTGTTGAAGAAAATTTACGAAGGGCAATCGGTTACTACGGTAATTTTGTTAATTGCTTTGTACAAAGATCCGTAGGAACTTTATTTGTTATCATTGCAATTATTCTGCCACTTAGTATAGGTTTTATTGGAATGAAAAAAAATATTTTATTAAAGAAGTAAAATATTTTTTTAGTCATTTTGAAATCTTTTCAATCTCCTTTTCCTTCCCTTGACGGTCATCCCGCTTTTTATATATAGTAAGGAATATATTATATGCACGTTCTCACTGCGTTGCGAACGTGCGTAAAAAGTCAATCGAAAGTTGACACTTTCTTCTTGACTTTTTATAGGAGAAGTGTTGAAGCGTACGGCTCAAATAGCGCCGCCCGCTTCAACTTGTGTTTTGCGCTTGTACGCAAAACATTATATTATATGCACGTTCTCACTGCGTTGCGAACGTGCGTAAAAAGTCAATCGAAAGTTGACACTTTCTTCTTGACTTTTTATAGGAGAAGTGTTGAAGCGTACGGCTCAAATAGCGCCGCCCGCTTCAACTTGTGTTTTGCGCTTGTACGCAAAACATTATATTATATGCACGTTCTCACTGTGTTGCGAACGTGCGTAAAAAGTCAATCGAAAGTTGATACTTTCTTCTTGACTTTTTATTAGGAGAGGAAGATGGTTCAAAAAAAAGCTCTTATTAAAGTTCTGTGTGCTTCGGTTTTATGTGTACTCTCGCTGTTCGCATTTTCGGGCTGTTCAAAGGAACAGGGCGGGGTAAAAACGAAAGAAAAAAAATCGTTTAAAATCGGCATTTTGCAGCTTGTCGAACACGACGCCCTCGATGCTTCGTATAAGGGCTTTGTCGACTCTTTAGCCGAAGCCGGCTACGTTGACGGAACGAATATCTCCATCGATTATCAAAACGCTCAGGGCGAACAGGCAAACTGCCAAACCATCGCGCAAAAGTTTGTAAACGACCGCTGCGACCTTATTTTAGCCATTGCAACTCCGGCCGCTCAAGCCGCCGCCAACTTAACCGATACGATTCCCATCCTCGTAACGGCGGTAACCGATCCCGAATCGGCAAAACTCGTAAAATCGAATGCGATGCCGGGAACCAATGTAAGCGGTACTTCCGATTTAACCCCCGTTGAAGCGCAAATCAAGCTTTTAAAGAAAATTGTTCCCGGTGCAAAAAAAATCGCCCTTTTGTATAATTCCAGCGAGCAAAATTCGGCCTTTCAGGTTGCAATCGCAAAAAAAGCCTGCGGTGAAATCGGTCTTTCCTATGTTGATGCGACCGTTTCAAACTCAAATGAAATTCAGCAAGTTGTACAAAACCTTGTCGGCAAGGTCGACGCGATTTACGTTCCCACCGACAATATGATTGCAGCAGGCATTACCACAGTCGGAATGATTGCCCGCGAAGCGAAACTGCCGGTTATTTGCGGCGAAGAAGGCCCGGTGATGAAAGGCGGTCTTGCAACCTACGGCATCAACTATTACGAATTGGGTAAATTGACCGGCAAGCAGGCGGTGCTGATTTTACGCGACGGCAAAAAGCCTGCCGAAATGCCGATTGAATATGTACAATCCTTCGATTTAACCGTAAACAAGGATATGGCCGAAGCCATCGGTATTACGATTCCCTCGGATTTATAAATGGGATTTTTACTCGCAGTACAGGGAGCCGCCTCGCAGGGAATTCTGTGGGGCATTATGGCTTTGGGCGTTTTTATCACTTTTAAAGTTCTCGACTTCCCCGACTTAACCGTTGACGGAAGCTTTGCCCTCGGCGGTGCGGTAGGGGCTGTGTTGGTTTCCCATAATGCGGATCCCCTCGTTTCGCTTGCAGCGGCCTTTATCGCCGGTTCTTTTGCGGGCGCCGTAACCGCCTTACTGCACACAAAACTTAAAATTCCGGGAATTTTGGCCGGTATTTTAACGATGATTGCCCTGTACTCGGTAAATATCCGCATTATGGGCAAGGCCAATATACCGCTTCTCGGCGTTACAACGCTTATGAGCCGTGTCGCAGACCTTACGGGGGCGGGCAAAACCCTCAGTTCCCTGATAAGCGGCATTGTTTTTTCCGCTGCCATCATCGCGCTTTTGTATTGGTTTTTCGGTACCGAACTTGGCTCTGCAATCCGCGCGACCGGTACAAACGAGCACATGATACGCGCTCAGGGCGTGAATACCGAAAACATGAAGCTTATCGGCCTTGCCCTTTCGAACGGCTTAACCGCTCTTTCCGGCGCCCTTGTCGCCCAAAGTCAAGGCTATGCCGACGTCGGTATGGGGGTAGGGGCAATCGTTATCGGCCTTGCTTCCATTATTATAGGAGAAGTTATATTCGGCCACCGCATAGCCTTTTGGTACACCCTTGCAGGCGTCGTTCTCGGCTCGATTACCTACCGTATCATCATCGCCTTGGTGCTTCAGCTGGGTATGAAGTCAACCGACTTAAAACTTTTAACCGCCTGCCTTGTCGCCCTTTCCCTTGCGATTCCCGTTGTCAAAGCGAACTATATGCAAAAAAAACAGTTTAAAATGCGGCAAAAAGGCGGTACTTTATGCTGAGCTTACAAAACGTATCGAAAACCTTTAATCCGGGAACCATAACCGAAAAAAAAGCCCTGCACGACATCAGCCTCGATTTGGCGCCCGGCGACTTTGTAACCGTTATCGGCGGAAACGGGGCGGGAAAATCCACCCTTTTAAATTTGATTGCGGGCGTCTATACCGCCGATTCGGGCCGTATTGTTTTGGACGGTCTTGATATAAGCGCTTTAAAAGAGCACGAAAGAGCCGCTTTTTTCGGCCGCGTATTCCAGGATCCCATGCGCGGAACGGCCGCCACTATGCAGATAGAAGAAAACCTTGCCCTTGCATACCGCAGGGGAAAAAGGCGCGGTCTTCGCTGGGGCATCACCCAAGCCGAGCGAAGCCTCTACCGCGAAAAACTTGCCCTTTTGGATTTGGGACTTGAAAAGCGCATGAGTGCAAAGGTCGGCCTTTTATCCGGCGGCCAGCGCCAAGCTTTAACCCTTCTTATGGCGACATTGGAAAAGCCGAAGCTTTTGCTTTTGGACGAACATACCGCCGCCCTCGACCCCAAAACCGCCCAAAAGGTTTTGGACCTTACCGAAGAAATTATCAACCGCGACGGACTTACCGCTTTTATGGTAACCCACAATATGAAAAACGCCATCCGCTACGGCAACCGCCTCATTATGATGCATGAAGGGCGCATTATCTACGACGTAAGCGGAGAAGAAAAAAAGAATATCCAAGTTGCCGACCTTCTTAAAAAGTTCGAAGGCGCCGACGGAACCCTGAACGACCGCATGCTGTTGGGATGATTGGATTTTCGGCGGCTATGCTTCGGCGGAACGCGGCGGCCCCAAATACTATATTCCGGAACACATGATTGATTTTGATTTGGGTTGGTATTAACCGGTGTTTATAGGGGATTTATAAATATCCCTATTTTGGTAGCTCTTTGCGATTTTATTTTTATTCGTGCGGGGGCTTTAATACCCTTGTTACGATGTTCCGCGTCGGGGGGCGTTAATTCTTGACAGTATGTATATATGATGTATATACTTGAACTTGCGGAGGTGATTATGGAAGCTGTAGTTCAAAAATGGGGAAACAGTCTCGGTGTACGAATCCCGTCTTTGTGGGCAAAAGATAATGCGGTAAAAAACGGAAGCAAGGTAGAAGTTATTGCGGAAAAAGGAAAAATGATAATTCTCCCACAAAAGAAATCACTCGATGATATGCTGGTTATGATAACCGATGAAAATCTGCATGCGGAAATTGAAACAGGTAATGCAACAGGAAATGAGGCATGGTGAGCTCCGGCTATATTCCCGAAAAAGGTGATTTGGTTTGGCTGGAGTTCAGTCCGCAAGCAGGACATGAGCAAAAAGGTTTTCGCCCCGCTGTGTGCATTTCTCAAAAAAAATATAATCTGAAAACAGGACTTGCTCTTTTTTGTCCGATAACAAGTCATATAAAAGGGTATCCTTTTGAAATTGTTCTTCAAAAACATTCGATACGGGGCTGCATTCTAAGCGACCAAGTAAAAAATCTTGATTGGCGGCATCGTAATTGCAGTTTTATAGAAAAAGCCTTCCCGGAAGAAATCGATTCCGTTATCGAAAATATAAAATTGATGATTGAATAAAATCCTGTCGCCACGGTCGTGCTTTACGAATTATTGCTGATTCGGGCCGAAAAATATGAAGGCGTAATTATTGTGGAACCCGCTGTTATCCTCATACACCGTTAGCATAGTAAAGGAAAATTAAAATGGAAAACAAACAGATACTTTTGCAGAATATTGAAACAATTCATACGACGGAAATGGGAATAGACAGAATAAGGAAAAACTTAAAGTTGGGTGCCGTTGATGTCGTTGAGTTTTGTAAGAAAAAATATCGGATAAGGAATGCAGTATCTATAAGCAGGGGAAAAACCTGTATTGTGAGATTGACGGAATTAAAATC
This sequence comes from Treponema sp. HNW, assembly GCF_050320395.1. Taxonomy (GTDB): domain Bacteria; phylum Spirochaetota; class Spirochaetia; order Treponematales; family Treponemataceae; genus Treponema_C. Next base: position 1,786,892 of record NZ_CP144459.1, on the reverse strand, counting down.
ACGATAAATTCCTACAGTTATACAATAATTTCAGCCCATAAGGTCAAATAAATTATGAAGGAACGTCCCGACTTTAATCAAATAAAATCATATCAGGATTTTGCTCAATATTATTGGTACCGGGAAGAATTGAAACGGATATGTAAGAGCTTAGATATAGACTATGCGGGAACCAAGTTAGAGTTAAATTATAATATCGAGGAATATTTTAAGGGTAATATAATTCGGAAAAAGAAGGCTGCCCGCAAAACTAAAAAAGAAGACGGTGAATTGACTTTAAAAACAGGTTTAATAGAATGCGGATTTTGTTTTAATCGGAGGTTCAGAACTTTTTTTGCAGAGCAGACAGGGGTGCGGAATTTTAAATTCAATGCCGATATGGCAGCAACGGCGAAAAAAGTAAAAGAAGACAATGATATTGCTTTTACGCTCGGCGACATGCTTGAAGTTTATTACGGCAAAAAAGTATATGTAAAATATGACAAGTCGTGTTTGCAATGGAATAAATTTGTAAAAGATTTTTGCAAAGATAAAGCAAGCATCGAATTTAAAAATAAACTGAAAGTCGCCTCAATATTGTGGAATGAAGTGCGTAATTCAACAAAAGAAAAAGTATTTACAAAAGAATTACTGACACAATTTGCCCATAAGATAGAGCAATATAAAACGTAGCACCCGCTTCAACCTGACAAACGGGACTGAGCCTGTTATGATATCCGTACAATTCAAGAACTTCTCGGTCACAGCGATGTTAAGACTACTATGGTTTACACACAGGTTCTAAACCGCGGAGGTTTAGGTGTGCAAAGTCCTATAGACAGAATGTGAGTTTGTTTCGTTGGCCGTTTAATGAAGATAGGCCTAATCTGCCTGTTGTTGTTCGCCTTATTATATATTATTAGTAGAGAGATTTGCTGTTTTGTTTTTAGGCAGTTTAGATTGCAAATTGCCGTTCTCCGTGATATAATGAGGAAGGATCAAAAGGGTGTTATGCGGACACACCACTGGGGCGGTGTTTAAGAAAAATATAGAAATTTTCGTTAAAAAGTAGTATAATTTAAATAATATGTTGGCAAAGCCGTTTGTAAAATGGGTTGGCGGGAAAAGCCAATTACTTGAAGAAATTAGAGAAAAATACCCCTTGAAAATAGAAAAGTATTGTGAACCATTTGTTGGTGGTGGAGCTGTGCTTTTTGATATTTTAAGTAAATTTCAACCAAAAGAAATATTAATCAACGATATAAATAAAGAACTCATAAATACTTATACTCAAATAAAAAATAATTGTGAAAAAATAATTTCACAACTTTCTAATTTGCAATACATTTATAAAAATCAATCTATTGAAAAAAATAAAGAGTTCTATTATGAAAAAAGAACTTGGTATAATGAATTAATAGTAAACGGAAATAATTCAGAAAACCTTGAAAAAGCCGCTTTATTTATTTTTTTGAATAAAACATGTTTTAATGGACTATATCGAGTAAATTCAAAAGGACTTTTTAATGTTCCTTTTAATAATGCAAAAAATCCACTTGTATGTGATGAAGAAAATCTTCGTGCCTGTTCAAAACTATTACAAAATGTAGAAATGAAAGTTGGAGATTATAAAGAATGTGAAAGTTTTATTGATAAAAAAACTTTTGTTTATATGGATCCGCCTTATCGTCCATTAACGCAAACAGCTTCTTTTACTTCATATTCAGAAAATGGATTTACAGATAAAGAACAAATTGAACTCGGAAAATTTATTACAGAAATTTCTAAAAAAGGTGCGATGATTCTTGCAAGTAATTCTGACCCTAAAAATGCAGATATAAATGATAATTTCTTTGATGATTTGTATTCAGCCTTTGAAGTAGAACGTGTAAGTGCTTCCCGAATGATAAATTCAAATGCAAAAAAACGCGGTGCAGTTAATGAACTTTTAATTAGTAATATTGCATCCGCGTTTTAGGAGTAAAAAAATGACGGAGAGAAATTTTCAAATTTGGCTTTCACATTTTAGATATAGTATTGCTGATTTTAATTATTACATTGATTTCAAAAAAGTTTATAAAAATGTAGATGCTATAAAAATTGAGTTGAATATCTTGAATTCATTAATTGGTTCAAATAATATCGAATCAGATTTTGAAAATTTAGTGAGCAAATATCCAGAAATCTTAAAATGTATTCCAATTTTACTTGCTGTTCGTGAATATGAAATTTTCGCAGGTGAAAATGGAGATGTAAAACTTTATACATTCAATAAACAAATTAACACCATTGATGATTATAAATCCTTTATGAAAAAAACAGGACTTTTTGATCTTTTATCAAATCACATCATAAACAATTTATATGATTATGTAACAGGTGTTGAAACAGGACTTGATTCTAACGGGCGTAAAAATCGTGGCGGTCATCAAATGGAAGACCTTGTAGAAAATTACATCCAAAAAGCTGGATTCAAACGTGATTTAAATTATTTTAAAGAAATGTATATTTCTGAAATTTCAAAAAGATGGAATATAGATTTATCGGCTGTTTCAAATCAAGGGAAAATGGAAAAACGATGGGATTTTGTTGTAAAAACAGATAATTGTATTTATCTTATTGAAACAAATTTTTATGGTAGCGGCGGTTCAAAATTAAATGAAACAGCACGCAGTTATAAAACAATTGCAATAGAAATGAAAAATGTAAAAGGTGCAAAATTTGTTTGGTTTACTGATGGAGCTGGTTGGAAATCAGCATCAAGAAATCTTGAAGAAACATTTGATGTTCTTGATGACATTTATAATATAAATGATTTACAAAATGGAATAATGGAGGAAATATTTAAATAAATGAATAAAAGAGAAATTCCTACTATTGTCAGAGGAAAAAAATTATTAATTCAATTTCCTGTAAATGACCACTTTCAAATTGGTATATTTCAAGGAGAATTATCAGAATTTGATATTTTAGTAAGATATAAACAATTAATTAATGGGAAATGGACTCAACATAGAACTCCTAAACATATTCATTGGGCTGTAGATATTTTAATTAAACAACATGAAGTACCAGAAGCAACTGATAAGTTTTTAGATTTTTTAATTGCACAATGACTTCTATCACTCCTATGAAATCAAAAGAAGATAGAAAAAAGGCCTTGGATTTTGATACCCTAATGGAAGAAACTGAAAAAGAATCAAAAAACTATTCCGAATTAGCAAACAAAGGGGAATATAGTATAAAATTTATTATTTTGCTTGCAAAGCTCCTTATGCTTCAAGAAAAAACAAATAGAGAAGATGCATATATGTTCAAAAAGGTATTAGATAAACTAAAAAAACATTCTGAAATATTTTTTTTAGTTTCAGCTGCAACATTTAATGGTAGCGGTTAATAGGAGTTATTTATTTCAATAAAATCATATTATCGTTCAAACAATCTAGATTTTACTCTCGCAAAAGGCAATTGTTTAGAATTACTTCCAAATATTAATTTTGAATTTGATATGATATTCGCTGATCCTCCATATTTTTTATCTAATGGAGGCTTTTCTGTACAAAGTGGTAAACAAGTTTCTGTTAACAAAGGTGACTGGGATAAATCACAAGGTTTTGAAAAAGATAATGAGTTTAATTGGCAATGGCTTTCTATTTGTCGAGAAAAATTAAAACAAAATGGAACAATTTGGATTTCTGGAACTTATCATAATATTTTTAGCGTTGCTCAAATGTTAAATGAATTAGATTTTAGAATTCTAAATTGCATTACCTGGGCAAAAACAAATCCCCCTCCAAATCTTTCTTGTAAATTTTTTACTCATTCTACAGAGTTTATTCTTTGGGCTCGCAAAAATAAAAAAGTTACTCATTATTATAATTATGAACTTATGAAAGAAATAAATGGTGGTACACAGATGAGAGATTTATGGAGTTTACCTGCAATCGCTAAGTGGGAAAAGTCTTGTGGTAAACATCCAACTCAAAAACCCTTACCGCTTTTAGCAAGAATTATTTTAGCTTCAACAAGAGAAAATGATTGGATTTTAGATCCATTTACTGGTTCAAGTACTACTGGAATTGCAGCAAATTTATTAAATCGCCGGTTTTTAGGATTAGATAAAGAAGAAGATTTTTTAGAAATTTCTAAAAAACGGCGTGAAGAAATAAATGATTTAAAAACACGATATGAATATTGTGAAAAAATTATTAAGTATTCGGATAAACCATTAAAAGAAATATTAGAAATCCACGAAGAAATTCCATATTTCGGAATAGATTTACCCGTAAATAAAACATAACACAGTTTTCAAAGCCGACAGGCAGTTAAGCTGCCTGCGGTTTAAAACAATGTTAGGTTGACCTGCCTAAAGGCAGGCAGGTGCGGAACCGACCTATAACATTTATTTCGATCTGAAAATAAATATTATAGTAGGCAAGTATGGCATTTTGGGAAATGTTTGCAACTCAAAATTTTTATGATGGAAAAAAATGGCGGAATAAGGGTGAAAAATTGAATTTACCACCAAAGGAGATCTTAAACCCACAGTTTTTGATATCTCCAAAGCTACTAAAGAGAAATTTGGGAAAGATTTGAGTCCATTTTTTAAGTTTCGTGATTAATTTTAGATTATACAATTTTTTTGATTTTAGATATATTAAAATTATAAAGTGGCAGTATGACTGTATAAAATAATTTGTTTTTCGCTAAAATAAAAGTGTATGTATTGAAAATATTGCAAAAAGTATGTATAATATATTATGACATTTGAATGGGATAATGATAAAAATGAAATAAATATAAGGAAACATAATGTTTCATTTAAAGAAGCTCAGTAAGCTTTCTTTGATAAAAAATAGAATTATATTGTATGATGAAAGACATTCGGATAAAGAGAAAAGGTATTTTTGTCTTGGTAAAGTTGAAGATAAAATATTGACGGTAGGTTTTACCTTACGTAATGGGAATATTAGGATAATAGGTGCCGGATATTGGAGAGAAGGAAAAAGAAAATATGAAGAAGAAAACGGAATATAGCGATGTTCCTAAACAAGTAGCTGAGTCAATATCATTATCGGAAAGAATTGATGATTTCTTGCCGCCTCCTGACAGATTAATAAGAAAATCTGAAAAAGTAAAAATTACGATAACGCTCGATAGTGCAAGTGTTGCATTTTTTAAAGCTTCCGCAAAGAAAAATAATGTAAAATATCAAACAATGATAAATGAAATATTAAGCAAATATGCTGAAAGATATAGTTATACGATTTGATAATTATAAAAATTAACCTAACCCCCGCTTAACCAGACATTGCGGACAAACCTTGTTACAGGTTGAGCGAATGATGCGGGCTGTCGGGTGGGCAGCAAAGGAGTAAAAAATGAAATTAAATAAAAAGATGCTTATAGTCTTATCGATTCTTTTTATTGTTGATGTAACCTGTTTTGCAAAAATAATCGGAAGCAGATTTAAAATAACCGAATCCGAAAAAGAATTCGACGTTATCTATTACCTTACGGAAGATATGAAAGTAGAGCAAAATAAACAAAATAATGATGTAAATATTACACAAACGTTTAAAATTGAAAAAAACGGACAAAAAGGCGAACTAAGATATTCATTATTTACGGATATGGGAGAAGACGATTCCGACATAAAGATGCAATATGCTATGTGGGTTTTTATGTGTATCAATAATATTGCAGGCTTTGAAGTTCCCTCAAATATAATAAGTTCATTTAATGATAATGATGTAAAAAATGAATTTAACGGCAATTTCGGATGCACGGCTTTTTTACAAGATCCCAAATCGGAATATTCGGAAGGTTATAAGTATATGATGGTTGAGTTTTTCTATAAAGAAAAACAAGGGCTTGTCATGAGAGTATTCTTATTCAATGGTATTGATTTTGCAGGAATTAATGAAGACGGCAGTATATCGGCTGAAAGTCCTTTATTTACAAATTACCATACATTTCGATTTATGGAAAAAGACGAAAACGGCAACTTTATAGATGAATAGCCGATTTTAAAACACGGTAAAAAAGAAGAAGGAATCCATGGACACACAGCTGATTGATTTTTTAATTAGGGCAAAAAAGAAAACATATGCCGGAAAAGGCTCGGAAACGGCTTCTTCAAGAATAAAGTCGCATGATTTAATATACCGCGAAAAAGATTTGATGTATTACGACACCTATTTGGGCGCCGAGCGCTTTGCAGGCCAAGAAGCCCTGTGGATTTCGAATAATCCGTATTGGGCAATGAATTATATCGGACGCGTAACGGGCGAACATTTCAGCGGCGACTTTTTGAAAGAAGCTTTGCTGAATGTACCGTTCGAAAAACCTTTTAGAGGACCTGAAACATATATAAACGGCGATTATGAATATAAGTGTTCCGCGGACGGGGACTTTAATTGGTTTCAGGGCAAAGAAACAATCAGCTTTAAGGGCGGAAAAATCTATGAATGCCGATTCCACGGCGGCTTGATAAAATAACGGCATTCTGGCAACTGCTTTAAATCGAATGCGGAACAGGAAAGCAAACATGAATACAAGTGAATGTGAACACGTATTAAATTGTGAACTTATAGAACAAACCGCATTCGAATCTCTTGTAAAAAAAGCATAACGGCAAACATCAACCATATATGGAAAGCCGCGCTCAAAGAGTATTGCTTTATATAATCAAGTCAATGAATCCCGTCTTGTTTTTGTGCAAAAATATGTACAATTAGGGTATAATAGACGAAGGTTAATCTTTACAGCGCTGTATGATTTTAGGGAGATTCCTATGATTACGGAAATGACAATTTCGGAAGCAAAAAAGAAAATTGCATCCCTTGAAAATACAATGGATTATGCTGATACCATCTCCATTACCAATCACGGCAGAGAAATCTTTGCTCTTATGAAGTGGGATACATATGAGAGTATTCGCGAAACCTTGGAAATATTATCGGATAGAGAGCTTCCAAAAAATCTTGCTATAGGCATTCAACAAATTAAACAAAATAAATTACTCGATTTTGATTTATTTAAATTATACATCCCGCCTTCAAAAAGAACGCTCAAGGGGATTTCCATGCAAAATACATCTCCGTAATCAAAAACCGGTACCGAATAATTTTGACCGCCGAGCCCTTCAAAATACGCGCTTTCTATATCCGGGCGAAGAATTCTTCCGGCTCCTCATTGCCCAGAGCAAAAAATACTTTTGAAAGCGTTATTTTATAATAAATATGATAATTTCCGTCCTTATAGGATATTGCCTGAACATAGTCAATGCATGAGATAAGTAAAAACGAAAAGAAAATGACGAACGCGAATTTTATACATCGACTGACTGAGGTTTCATATATACTATTTTATATCGAATTATGTAAAACGGCAAGACGCAATTCAAACGGTTTTACCTTTGCTCCTTTGGCGGCTCCTTCCGTTCCCGCTCCGGGATAAAAAAATGCCCGAAATCATGCGACTTCGGGCATTTTGATTTTTACATGTAAAACTTTTTTATATTAAAGGCGGACAAAATAAATAAGCCCGCTTTTAAATTTTTACAGCTTTTTATATGCAAACCACCAATCGAAGGAGTTTGCCATACCGCGGCGCTCTTCGGCTGTTTTTTCATCGCCTGCAGGAGGAATAATAACCTGGTCTTGAATCAATTCGTTGTTCGGCCAGTTTGCGGGGCAGGCGACACCGTTTTTATCGCTTACCTGCAGCGCTTTAACCGCACGCACGATTTCGTCCATATTGCGGCCGATTTCCTGAGGATAGTAAATCATGAGGCGAAGTAAACCGTTCGGGTCTACAACAAATACGGCGCGAACCGTGTTGGTACCCTTACCGGGGTGAATCATGCCGAGATTTGAGGCAACCTTTCCCATATCGTCGGCGATAACGGGAAATTCGATTTTGGTGTTCAATTTATCGTTGATAAATTCGGTCCACTTAATATGCGACTGTACTTGATCTATAGAAAGTCCGATTAATTCGCAGTTTAAAGCTCTAAAATCATCGTAGTGCTTTTGAAACGATACGAATTCGGTGGTACATACGGGGGTAAAGTCCGCCGGGTGCGAAAATAATACAAACCATTTTCCCTTGTAATCTTCGGGGATGTTCATCATTCCGTGGGTTGTTTTAACCGTCATTGAGGGAATCTTTGCGCCGAGTAAGGGCATTCCGTTTTCCATAAAATACTCCTTTGGTATATTTTAGATTAGTATCATATTTGTACTAATTACAATTTTAGTATACTGATACTTTTCTATAATGTCAAGAGCTTTTGCATACTTTTACGAGATATCGATCAATCTTATATGCCGATTCTTACTTGTTTTTTTTTATATTCTGTGTTAACCTGTAGTAGGAGGTATTATGGCAGCCGGCGATACACAATTTCAACTTGTAACATTCCAATTAGGTGCGGAACTCTACGGTGTAAATATTATGGACGTCAAAGAGATTGTAAAAACTCAAAGCGTTCGTCCTATTCCTCATGCGCCGCATTATGTTGAAGGAATATTCAACTTACGCGGTGAAATTATACCCGTAATTAATCTGCATAAACGTTTCCGCTTGGAAAAGCCTGCCAGCGATGAGTTTGACGGTGAGATGAGCGGTTTGATTATTTTGAATCTTGACGGTATCAAAATCAGTATTATCATAGACAGAATTTCACGCGTTGTTATGATTAATTCTTCGGATGTAAAACCCCCGCCTCAAATGCTGACGGGTATCGGTTCCGAGTACATTCTCGGCGTTGTTCAGCAGGCTAATGCTTATTTGATTGTCCTCGATATACGCAAACTCTTTGATCCCAAAGAACTGCAAAAGCTGATCAGTACGCAAAACTGATGAACATACGAACGTTCAGTCCGACAATCCGCAGAAAAGAAATGGACGCGGTTTTAACCTGCATGGTGGAAGAAAAACTGGGTCCGGGTGAGCTCAACGGACGGCTTATTCAACAGGTAAAAGAAAATTTCGGTTTTAACGGCGCCTTTGCCGTGCGCAGTCCCGCCATTGCTTTAAAATATGCTTTGCGGGCTTTGGATTCGGAAGCGGGCAGTGCCGTTATCATATCGGCCCTTGCTCCCGCGTGGCAGTATACCGCCGTAACGGAACTCGGTTATACGTGTATTATCGCCGACGTATCCGCCGAAACCGGTCTTGTGATTCCGGAAACCGTCGAAGAAGCGGTGAAAGCCGGCGGCCGTGTCCTCTTATTATACGAGGGTCTCGGACAAATACCCGATTGTACGGCTCTTCTTGAACTCGGTATTCCCGTTATTGAAGATATTTCACAAAATGCGGGAGCGGTTATAGGCGATAAATGTACGGGAACCTTCGGAACCTTTGCCATACTCGGTCTTGAAGAAAACGATATCTTAACGGCCGGGGGGGGGGCGGTTCTTGCCGCAGCACAAAGCAGAAACTGGTCGCCTCTGCGTAAAATGGCGGACCGGGCGCCTTCTACCGACCTTTTACCCGATATAAATGCGGCTCTTGCCTATATTCAGCTTAAAGAAGCCGCCCGCAACGAGCAGATCCGTAAAGAAATATACGAAGTATATATACGTTCTCTTATGCAGGGCCGTCATAAAACCTTTTCCTGCCAAATAGAATATGCGGTACCTGCCGTCTATTCCTTTCCGGTTATACTTTCGGGTTCTTTTAAAGATGTCAAACAGTATGCGGCAAAAAAAGACATAGCTGTAGCTCAAGCTTATGAAAACTCGGTTATTTCGGTTTTTCCGGATATCTGCGCTCATTGTCCGCAGGCGAATTCTTTGGCTTTGCGCTGCGCTCTTTTTCCGCTGTACCCGCGTTTGGGTTCTTCCAAGGCGCAAAAAATCGCAAAGGTGCTGGCTACGCTGCCCTAAGACCTGTGTAGCGGAAGGTAAAGATGACGTGTATAACGGTGGTCAATACATATAAAAAAGAAGCTTCACATCTTTGTACACGGATAAGCGATTTTTTGCATAAAAAGGGACACCGTTGTATACCTGCCGATTTTTCAGGCGCCGACGTTCCTTTTCCCGTAAGCGAGTACGATTGTGTTATAACTCTCGGCGGCGACGGTACCGTTTTATATGCCTCTCGCCGGTGTGCCGAAAGCGGAAAACCCGTTGTACCCGTTAATTTGGGAGAATTCGGTTTTATTGCGGGCATCCGGCCCGAAAACTGGAAAACCGCTTTGGAAGATTTTTTTGCGGGCCGCATGCCCCTTGTCGAGCGTTCCCTGGTTAAGGCCGAAGTTTTGCGCCCCGGTTCCGAAGAAACGGTGTATTCGGGAACCGCTTTAAACGATATTGTCCTTTCGGCTTCGCAAGCCGCCAAAATCGTCGAAGTTGAAGCGGGGACGGCTTCGGCCGCCTTCGGTAAATTTAAAGCCGATGCCGTTATCGTTTCAACTTCAACCGGCTCAACGGCGTATTCGGCTGCGGCCGGCGGTCCCATTGTCGATCCTGCTCTGGATGCCCTCATTTTGAATACCGTTTCGGCCTTTTCGCTTTCAAACCGCCCCTTGGTGCTTCCCTGCGATGCCGAACTGTTTATTACGCTTTTGCCTTCACGAAGCGAAGCTTTTATACTCAGCTTTGACGGTCAAGTGCATGCACCCGTTGAACCCGGGTATAAAATCCGTATTAAAAAGGCCGAACGCAAGGTTTTGCTTGCAGGCTGCGATTCGTCGGTATTTTATACGGCTTTGCGCTCGAAATTAGGCTGGTCGGGAGGTCCGCGTGCTTGAAGATATTCACATAAAAGATTTTGCCCTTATAGACAGCGCTTCTTTGGAATTTAACAAGGGCTTTACCGTTTTAAGCGGTGAAACCGGAGCCGGTAAATCCATTTTAATAGGGGCTATTTCTTTTTTGCTCGGAGGCAAGGGCGGTGTCGAACTTATACGAGCCGGAGCCGCCGAAGCTCAGGTAAGCGGAACCTTACAGGTAAAAAAAGATTTTGCCCCCGTTTGCAACTGGCTTGAAGACCGCGGCATTCAACCGGATGAAGAACGCCTTCTTATACGCCGCCTTATCAGGTCAAACGGAAAAAGCGCCGCATGGATACAAAATGTCCCCGTTACCCGTCAGGATTTAGCCGAATTGACGGCCTGGTTTATCGATATTCACGGTCAGCACGAGCACCAGTCCTTAATGCGTACTGCCGAACACCGCCGCTTTTTGGATTCATATGCCGGCATAGAAGCCGAAGTTGACGCTTTTACTTCACTTTATGCCCGCCTTGTGGAAAAGCGCTCTCTTTTGGCGGCTTGTGATGAAAGCGACGGTAAGCGCGAAGAAAAAATCGAGCTTTTGCGTTTTGCAATTGACGAAATAAATGCCGCCCGCTTACGTGAAGGAGAGGATGCCGAGCTGTCTCAGGAAGAAAACCGCCTTTCCCAATACGAAAAACTCTATCAGGATATAGAAGGTTTTTCCGGCATTGTAAGCGGAGAACACGATAACCTTCTTTCGGCTTTAAAAAAGGCGAAAACCCACCTTGAACATGCCGCCGGTATGGATGAGTCTTTGGAAGCTCTGAGCGGACGTCTTGAAACGGTTTTTTACGAGCTTGACGATATAGCGGAAGAAGTGCGCTCTTATGCGCAGGCCCTTGTTTTTGACCCTGCGCGTTTGGAAGAAGTACAGGAACGTTTGGCTCTCTTTTTTAAACTGAAAAAAAAGTACGCGTCTTCGGTTCAAAGTCCTCTGAGCGATGTTATCGCCTATGCGCAAAGCGCTTCACAGCAGCTTGAAGCCCTCTCGTATGCCGATACGAACAGGCAAGTACTCGCCGATGAAGTTGCCGCTTTGGAAAAGCGGGCATATAAGGATGCCCTTGCTATTTCGCAAAAACGGCATTCCGCCGCCGATGCAATGGCCCTTGCCGTTGAAAAAGTACTCGCCGATTTGGGCATGAAAAATACGCGCTTTTGCGTCCGCATCGAACAAAAAGAAGCCGTATCCGACGATCAAAAATGCGGCCCCTACGGTATAGATAATATAGAGTTTCTTATTTCGGCCAATCCGGGAAATCCGCCCAAACCTCTTGCAAAAATCGCATCGGGCGGAGAATTGTCCCGCGTTATGCTTGCCCTTAAAACCGTTTTAAACCGCTCGGATACAACCGGTACCCTTATCTTTGATGAAATCGATACGGGTATCGGAGGCGAAGTTTCCGTTGCCGTCGGAGCACACCTTAAACAGCTCGCCTCATCGCGGCAAATTTTATGTATAACGCATCTTGCAAGTATTGCCGTTTATGCCGATAATCAAATAAAGATCGAAAAAGCGGTTGTGCAGGGAAGCGCTTCCACGAGGGTGTATCCGGTAAGCGGAGAGGAACGTGTTGAAGAAATAGCCCGTATGTTGTCCGGAGATGCGGTCAGTGCCGTTTCTCTCGAACATGCCCGCAGCCTGCTCAGTACCTACGGAGGATGATATGGCTAAAGTTAAAGATGAAAACAGAGAATTATTTTCGGCAAAAATGCAGCCTTATAAAGATATTATAGATAAGATTTTCGAAAAAGAAAAAAATATGCTTGCGCTTATGGCAAAAGATAAGGCGGGACTTTCGTATAAACGTGTGCTTTTAGCCGAAGATATGATTTATGTTACGACCCTCTATGTTCTTATTAACAATCTGTCGGTGGAAATCCTTTCGCTTAAAAATATGGATGCCTTAAACGAGGGACGTAAAACCCTGTATAAGGCGATTATCTATTTGGAAGAAACCGTTACCGATTTAATTGATGCTCCTTTTTCCGATTACGAAGATAAGGTTGCCGAAATTGCCAATATTCCGCTTACAAAACGGTACGAGTTAAGCCGTAAACTGGGGCTTGCCATCCGCCTTGTTATCGATGCCTACGGCGATAATACAAAGTGGAGATGGACCTTTATTGAATTGAATGCCCGGTTTGCCGCCGTTTCAAAAAATATGATGGACATGAAGGCTGCCGCAAAGATTTATTTTGATCCGCGCAATCCCGATTACGATACCGCCGTATATTATTTTCGTTTGGTAAAAAAACTCTTGGGCGAATCTGCGGACGGGTACCGCGACCGCTATGAGCTTTCAACCCGCCGCTTGGATGATATACGGCTCGGCATAAACTTCTTGATAGCTTTGCGCCGTATTCAAATCGCCTTGAGCGAAACCGAAGATGCCGAAGAAACCAAAAAAAAGGCGGTTGTGTGGAAAGCTAAAATGGATGCCGACCAAAAAAAAGGCCGCAGCAATTAAAACTTAATGCAAAAGACGGTTTTGATTACCGGCGTTTCCGGAACAATGCGCCGCGAAGTTCTTTTGCGGATTGTCTCGGTGCCGTAAAAAACGTCGGCTGCCTGATTCACTGCGCCGCCCTTATCCCGCCCGCATCGGTTTGAAAGAGAATACGCGCTTTTTTCGGTTCTACGGCTTCCTGTTTTTTATTTTAATCAATATCGTAAATTTTTTATCTTGTGTTTTTTCCGAAAGTGCGGTATGATGGTATCGTAAATAAGGACAAATGTCCTTTGGAGGTAATAAACAGTGAAAAAGCTTATTCTTGTATCGGCAGCCGTTTTATTGACTGCCGGAATGTTGTTTGCAGGCGGCAATAAGGATGCCGCTGCAAGTACGCAGCCTACGGTTCGTCTTATCACCGATGCGACGGGTATTGACGATAAATCCTTTAATGCGGCAGCTTGGCGCGGTATTTTGGAATTCTACGGTGATACCTGGGAAAATCAAAAAAACCGCGGAAAGTTATATGAAGTGGTTACCTGCGAAACACGGGATATGTATGTTCCGAACTTAAAGCAGGCGGCGGACAAGGGCTATGACCTTATCATTGTAACGGGCTTTACCTTTGCCGATGCGGTCGGTGAAGTTGCCCCCCTGTATCCCGATCAGAATTTTATGATTGTAGACGTAGACTGGGTAAGCAAGCCCAATCTCGCCGAATACGTATATTCGGAAGAACAGGGCTCCTTCCTCGTCGGTGCGGCTGCCGCTTTGCAGGCCCAAGCCGAAGGTGTTAAAAACCCGAAATTCGGTTTTATCGGCGGTGTTCCCGGTGCAACCATTACCAAATTCGAAATGGGTTATGTTCAGGGTATCCGCGCGGTATTGCCCAAGGCCGAAATCGTAGACTACTATGCAAACGACTGGGGTGCTCCCGAAAAAGCCAAGGCACAGGCTAAAAACTGGTACGATTCCGGCGTAACGACCATTTTCTCCGCAGCGGGCGGAACCGGAAACGGAACCATCGCACAGGCAAAAGAATACCGCTCGCAGGGTAAAAAGGTATGGGCAATCGGTGTAGACTCGGACCAGTATACCGACGGTATCTATGCCGACGGAAAATCGGCTGTTTTAACCTCAATGATTAAAAAAGTTGAAACGTCCACCTTCCTTTCTTTGAAAGCCGTTGCCGATAAGTCCTTTAAGGGCGGCGTGTACAAGCTTGATTTGGCCGGTAAGGGTGTCGATTATTCAACGACAAACAAAGAATTAAAGAGCGAAGTCGTAAAAAAAGTCAATGCGATGAAAGCCGATATTATTTCCGGAAAAATCAAGGTTATCGGAACCTATAAAGAAGCTTTGGCCGCAGGTCTTGTTCCTGCCGGTTTGGGCGCAAAAGACGACTGATTTAATTCGGTTGTAAAACAGCTTTAGGAAACCTGTTTTATTCGGCGAATTTAACCGGTCTTCCTCATTAAAAAGTTTTATACCGCAGACGGATGCTTAAGGGCTTTGTCTGCGGTTGTTTTTAGCAGGCGGAAAATGGAACACAATGCAATAGAGATGATCGGCATCACAAAAACCTTTCCCGGTATTATCGCAAACGATGATGTAACGATTTCGGTGCGTGAAAACGAAGTTCTTGCCCTATTGGGAGAAAACGGGGCGGGAAAATCGACCCTTATGTCGGTTTTATTCGGAGCCTACGAAGCCGACCGCGGTGTAATCCGTATCAGGGGAAAAGAAGTAAAAATTAAGGACCCGAATGCGGCGACCGCATTGGGCATCGGTATGGTACACCAGCATTTTAAATTGGTACACAATTACACGGTTACCGAAAATATCGTACTCGGTATGGAGCCCGTGGGCCGTTTCGGAATGCTCGATTTAAAGAACGCGGCAAAACGTGTTGCGGAATTATCCGAGCGTTACGGTCTTATGGTAAATCCGGACGATAAAATCGAAGATATTACCGTAGGTATGCAGCAGCGGGTTGAAATTTTAAAAACGTTGTACCGCAATGCCGATATCCTTATTTTCGACGAACCGACCGCCGTTTTAACCCCTCAGGAAATCGATGAATTGATGAACATTATTCGGCGCCTAAAGGCCGAAGGTAAAACCATCATCATTATTACCCATAAATTGGAAGAAATAAAAGCGGTTGCCGAGCGCTGTACGGTACTGCGCCGCGGAAAACTCATCGGAACGGTTACCGTTGCCGATGTAACCGAGCAGGACCTTGCCGAAATGATGGTAGGCCGCGCGGTTAAATTTCAAATAGATAAGGCTCCGGCCAATCCGGGAAAAGCCGTTTTGGAACTTAAAAATATTTCGGTAAAAAACAGCCGCGGCCGCCTTGCCGTAAAGGATTTGTCGCTTGACGTACATGCGGGAGAAATAGTCGGTATTGCGGGCGTTGACGGCAACGGTCAAAGCGAATTGATATATGCGATTACGGGTATGACTCCGGTTGAAAGCGGTTCCGTTTTGCTTAACGGAAAGGATATTACAAAGTACGGTATCCGCGAGCGTATAGAAGCGGGGATCGGGCACATTCCCGAAGACCGGCAAAAACACGGGCTTGTATCCGACTTTACCGTTTCGGAAAATATCGTGTTAAAAAATTATTATAAGGCGCCCTACAGTTCCAAAGGCGGCTTATTGAATTATCAGGCAATCCGCGACAAAACGGCTTCTCTTATAAAGGACTTTGACGTCCGCGCGGCCGAAGGCGTTGCAACCCTTGCAGGCAGCATGTCCGGCGGTAATAAACAAAAGCTGATTATTGCCCGTGAGATCGAATTGTCGCCGGAAGTTCTCGTTGTCGCCCAGCCGACGCGCGGCTTGGATGTCGGTGCAATCGAGTATATCAGAAAACGCATTGTAGACGAGCGGGATAAGGGCAGGGCGATATTATTGGTTTCTTTTGAACTTGATGAAATCATGAACCTTTGCGACCGCATCGCAACCATTTCCAAGGGCAGTATTGCCGGTATTTTTAAAGCCGGTGAGGTTACCGAGCGGGAAATCGGCGTTATGATGGCGGGTTCAAAAAATAAAAATACAAAAGAGGTGCCGGCATGAAGCAACAGGTTTTAAAAAACACCCCTCATAAGGGCGGCATAGTAAACTTTTTACTGCATTCCGACGGCGCCGTTTCGGTTTTGGTCGTTATTTTGGGATTTTTATTCGGCGCCCTGCTTATACGGCTTGTCGGACGCAATCCCGTCGGTATGTATAAATCCTTTTTCCAAGTGCTTACGGGTATTTTTTGGAACAATAAGGGTGTTATGAAATGGGAAGTGCGCTATATCGGCGAATGGCTGAATATTTCGGTTCCTTATATTTTATGCGGCCTTACGATGGGTTTTGCCGCGCGTGCCGGTTTGTTCAATATCGGAGGAGAAGGGCAGTATTTATCGGGTTTGACTATTGCAACCGTTTTGGCAATCTATCTTCCGCAAATTCCCGTTCTGCATTGGTTTATCGCTATTCTTGCCGCGATTCTTTTCGGTGCGGTATGGGGAGGGATCGTCGGCTTTTTAAAGGCAAAATTTGAAGTGTCGGAAGTCGTTGCGACGATTATGCTCAACTATATAGCCTTATATATATCGCGCATTATTATTTTGGGGATTCCCGGATCAAACACCTATCAAACCGTAGCATTTCCGAAAACGGCTTTGATACGTGTCGCTTTTTTGGATGCCCTTACCAACGGTTCAAAATTGAATTTGGGATTTTTCTTTGCCGTTATTTCCGTTATCGTGTATTGGTTTTTAATGGAAAAAACGAATTTGGGCTTCGGCCTTCGGGCAACCGGCTTTAATAAGGATGCCGCCCGTTATGCCGGAATTCCGGTTGTTAAGAGCATTGTGCTGTCGATGGCGATTTCCGGGGCTTTTGCAGGTCTTGCAGGAGGCGTTGTCGCCCTCGGTTCTTTTAATTTCGGGCGCGTTCCCGTTGTACTGGAAGGATACGGATTTACGGGTATCGCGGTTGCCCTTGTCGGAAATAATACCGCAGGCGGAACCCTGCTTGCAGGTCTTTTATTCGGTATGCTTGCGCGTGCCCAGGGTATTATGCAGGATAACGGAATCCCTAAAGAAATTACCTTTATCATTCAAGGCTTAATCGTAGTCTTTATCGCATTGCGCGCAGGCTTAAAAATCTATTTACAGTGGCGCTTAAAAAAAGACCTTGGAAAAACCGTACAAAAATCCGCCTCCGGCGTCGGTGCCGATACTGCCGGGGCGGCACATACCGAAGCCCCCAAGGAGGATAAATAATGGACATTATACGCGGACTTCTTCCTTCAATATTGATGATTGTATCTCCGATTTTAATTACGGCTGCAGGCGGTATGATTTGCGAGCGTTCCGGTGTTGTAAATATAGCCCTCGAAGGTCTTATGGGGATCGGCGCCTTTACCGCGGCGGCATCTCACGTGCTTTTGGAGTCAAACTTTCCCGGTTCCGTTTGGCTTGCGCTGTTTTTAGGCGCCTGTATGGGAACCCTTATGTCGCTTATTCACGCCTATGCGGCGGTTTCTCTTAATGCGGACCAAACTATTTCGGGTACGGGTATAAATCTGCTTGCAAGCGGTTTGACGATTTTCTTTTCGCAGATTTTGTTTAATGCCGACCGCACCCGTCCCTATAAAATGGGTATGCTTCCCGGCTGGGGAGGTATCTATCCGACCGCCCTGGTCGCCCTTACCGTGATTCTTATCGTGTGGTTTATTTTATATAAGCTGCCCTTCGGTTTACACTTACGCGCATGCGGAGAACATCCCCATGCGGCCGCTTCGGTCGGTATCAATGTACGCCGTATGCGTTATATTGCCGTTTTGGCATCCGGTTTTTTGGCGGGTTTGGCCGGAGGCTGTCTTGTTTTAACGCAAACCATTCAATATACGTCAACAACGATAAACGGTGCAGGTTTTATAGCTCTTGCCGCCGTTTCTTTCGGGCGATGGCGGCCCGCAGGTATTACCGGCTCTTCTTTGCTGTTCGGCTCTGCAGTTGCCTTTGCGATTTACGTTGTAAATATTCCGGCATTGAGGACCCTCTTTCCGTCCGAATTTTTCAGTTTACTGCCCTATGTAATTACCCTGCTTGCCCTTGTGGTATTCAGCGGTAAAAACTACGCGCCCGCCGCGGACGGTAAACCCTACGAGCAGGGGTCAAGTTAGAAAATGATTACAAAGGATTTGATTTTAAAGCTGTTTGAAGGATTTTCGATAGAGCGCTGGACCGATTTGGTGCGCCCCTTTGAATTGATCGAAATGGATAAAAGTGCCGAAAAAATGGTGCTGGCCTATATTATCGGTAAATTCGAAGAAGAAAAGGGGCACGCCGTCGATTGGGATTGGATGATTTACGCCTCCTTATTCGAGCTTTTCAGAAAAATAGCTTTATGCGACATCAAATCACCCCTGCAGCGCCGCATACGCACCGAATATCCCGACGAGTATCGGCGCTTAAATGAATGGGTTGCTTCTCAATATAAGGATATAATAAAAGACGATGAATTATATAATCGTTTTTATGCCTATTTAACCGAAAGTGAAAAAGAAACTCATATAAGTGCGCGTATTTTTAACGCGGCGCATAAATTTTCGGCATTGCGCGAATTCGAAATGATTGCCGGCGTAAACGAAAGATACCGTTTAAAAAACATCGAAAAAGAATTAAATGCGGATATACGTTCTTTTTTGGATTTGGAAGGCTTGCAGCTTTTGGTTGCAAAGCAGAGGCCCTATGAGTTTTTAATGGTACTTGAACAGCTCCGTTTTCAAGTGAGATGGAACCAAACCCCGCGCGTACCTAAAACAACCGTTCTCGGGCATTCTTTTTTTGTCGCTTTGGTTACCCTTTTATTGGCTCGGCGCTACGAAAAATCCTGTGCCGACATGGGCATTTCTTTCAGCCTCTGCCCGAAGCGGCGTTTTAACAATTTTTTTTCAGGACTTTTTCACGACCTTCCCGAAGCGGTAACGCGCGACATTATATCGCCGGTAAAGCAGGCAACCGACACCCTGCCGTCGATTGTAAAGCTTATAGAAGCCGAAACCGTCGAAAATGAATTAAAGCCGCTTATGGAAGATATTTATGCGGATGAGCTTATGTATTTTACCGGTGATGAGTTTGAAAACAGAGTGCTTGTTGACGGAGAATCTCGTGAGGTTTCGTTTGAAGACTTAAACACTCTCTATAATGAAGACAGGTTTTCACCGGTTGACGGGCGTTTGGTACGCATTGCCGATCATATAGCCGCCTTTGTGGAAGCCGACAGTTCAATACGTTACGGTATCACTTCGATGCAGTTGGAAAACGGCAGAAAAAACCTTTTGGACTTGTATCCTAAAGGAAAAATCATCAACGGTTTTGAACCCGCTTCTTTTTTCTCCTTTTTTCTGTAAATATCCGTTTTAAAAATGCCGAATATATGGATATGAGAGTTTTTACCCGCATAGCTATTGTTTTATGTATGTGTACCGCCGCTTTATACGGCGAAAATATACGGCATACCGTTGTCAAGGGAGATACCCTGTATTCGCTTGCAAAAAAATACGGTGTGACGGTTGATGAAATCAAAACCGCCAATGCCATGAACGCAAACGATTTATATGCCGGACAAAAACTGACTATTCCCGCAAAAAAAGTACCGCGTCAAATAACCTATGAAAGCTATACGGTCGAAGCCGGCGATACCCTTTACGGTATTGCCCGGCGCTATGATATAAGTATCGAAGAACTGCGCGAAATAAACGGCCTTTCATCAAACTCGGTGTTAAAAACTTCTCAAAAATTAAAGGTGCCGTCAAAAACCGGCAGCCTCGCTCAAGGCGCTGTATATCCTGCAGTCTCCGGTTCTTCCTCTTCATCCGCTTCAACGGAAGCGGCCCTTGCAAATGCAGCTTCCGGATCAAACGCTTCCGTTTCCGCACCTCCTGCCCTCATCGATTCGGACAAGGGATTGCGCTCTTACACAAAAAAAACGGGGGATGCGAATCTGGTATGGCCCGTAAAGGCAAGTGAAGTTCTCTATGTTTCCGGTAAAATTTCGGGCGTTGCCTTAACCGGCGGAAAAAACGAGCATGTTACCGCAATCCGCTCCGGTACCGTTATGTTCAGCGGGGTATACCGCGGCTTCGGTCAAGTGGTTTTTGTACAGGCGCCGAACGGCCTTATCTACGTATATACCGGCCTCGATACCCTTTCGGTTGCAAAGGGACAGCAGGTCAATTACGGCCAGCAGCTCGGCGTTATCGGAAGCGACCCCATATCGGGCAAAAACCTCATCAATTTGATGGTCTTTAAAAACGGAACCCCCATAGACCCCGCCAAGGCCCCGCGGGGATAGGGGATTGTTTTAATTAAAACAACATATTTTCCGCGGGATGTTTTGTGCGGTATTCGGCGATACAGCGCAAAAATACTTCGCGGCACACAAGGGCGTCGTCCAATGCGCGGTGAGCCTGTCCTGCGGGAATCGAAAAGCTTTGGGCTAAAAACTGCAAATTGTGCTTTTCAAGCTGAGGAAACAGTTTTCGTGCAAGGTAGACCGTATCGGCTGCGGGTATAAAGGGCTCTCCTATAAGTTTCAAGCCTGCGCGGGCAAGTTCGGTATTTACAAAATCCACATCAAAGCCCGCATTATGGGCTGCAAGGCGCGTTCCTTCAATGAAGCTCAAAAAACCGCCTGCGGCATCCGCAAAAAGGGGGGCGGTTTTAAGCATCTCATCATCTATGCCGTGTACTTTAAACGACCCCGCAGGCATAGCCCGCTCGGGATTTATCAAAATATTGAACGTGTCCCGAAGGCCGTTTTTATCGAATTTAACCGCGCCTATTTCTATAACGCGGTCGCTTGACGGATGCAAGCCGGTCGTTTCGGTATCGAAGGCGGTAAACACCGCCCCCGATTCAAACATTTTCACGAGGTCGGCAGGTTTTATTTTATGCCGCATCCAACACTGCCTGAATTTCTTTTTCTATGGCCGAACACAGCTTTTCCGCGGTTTTTTTTGCTTCGTCCAAAGAAGGAGCGTTCAATATAACGGCATTTATATAGAATTTGATTTTCGGTTCGGTTCCGCTCGGCCGCGCGCTTACAATCGTTCCGTCTTCAAGGAAAAATTGCAATACATTGCTTGAGGGTAAGTCCAGTTTTTCGCGTGTACCCGGGTTTTCCGGATTGTATGCAACTCCGTCTCCGATATCGCGAATTTTAACCACCTTTTTTCCGCCGAGCGTTTTTAAGCCTTCGGCGCGCAGTTTTGCCATGATTTTTTTCATGGTTTCACCGCCTGAAGCGCCTAAAAAGTTTTTTGATATCGAGCGGTCTTCAAAATAGCCGTGTGTTTTGTATAATTCCTCCAATCTCTCTAAAAGGCTTTTCCCTTGCGAGCTCCAATAGAGGGTCATCTCCGCATACATTGCAGAGGCGGAAACCCCGTCTTTATCGCGGACTTCCGTTTCAACGTTGTAGCCGTAGCTTTCTTCAAAGCCGAAGATGTAATTACGGTTTTTCTTTTCGTCGTATCCGTTCATAACCGAGGCGATCCACTTAAAACCGGTTAAGCATTCGTCTACATGAACGCCGTTTGCTTTGGCGATATAATCGACCATCGGAGAGGTAACGATTGAGCGGATGATTGAGGGGTTTTGCGGCATTTTGTTCAATTCTTTGCGCGATAAGATTATGTAGTCGGCAAATAAAACACCCATTTGGTTGCCGCTTATCAAAGTCCAATTTCCCTTCGAGTCGGGAACGGCGCTTCCGAAGCGGTCGGAATCGGGGTCGGTTGCCATAACCGCGTCGGCTTTTTCTTTTTTTGCCAAGTCAATCGCCATCTTAAGGGCGGGCGCTTCTTCGGGATTGGGCTTTTCGACTGTCGGAAAGTTTCCGTCGGGGCTGCGCTGTTCGGGAACGGTGATGACCGTTAAGCCCAAATCGCCCAAAACCTTTTCAACGTGCATGGCGCCCGTTCCGTGAAGGGGCGTGTAGACAACCCGAACTTCCTTTGCTTTTTCTTTAATCAGGGCGGGGCGGAATAGTTGATTTTTACACATAGTCCAGTATTTTTCATCGACTTCGTTGTCCACAAGGATTATCTTTCCCTGTTTAACGGCTTCGTCTTTTGAAATCATGCGTACCGACTCTACCTTGTTTACTTCGTCGATAATGCCCTTGTCGTGCGGAGGCGTTACCTGAGCTCCGTCCGCCCAATACGCCTTGTAGCCGTTGTATTGGGGCGGGTTGTGCGATGCGGTTACGACAACGCCCGTTGTACAGCCGTATTCGCGCACGATGTATGAAAGTTCCGGAGTGGGGCGAAGACCGGTAAACAAATAGACGGTAAAGCCGTTTGCGGCGAATATACAGGCGGCGGCTTCGGCAAAAACGTCCGAATAACGGCGAGAATCGTAGGCGATTGCGGCTTTAAGTTCTCCCTTGGCGGCTTTTTCGCTCATAGCTTTGATACAGTAATTGGCAAGGCCCTGGGTAGCTTTATGAATCATCAGGGTGTTCATGCGGTTTGTGCCGCCTCCGATAATACCGCGTAAGCCTCCCGTTCCGAATTCAAGATTTTGATAAAAGCGTTCGGTCAGTTCGGCCATATCGCCTTTTTTCAGCAATTCTTCAACTTCCGTACGGAAATCGGCATCCTTTTCTTCGCGAATATAGGCCTCGGCCCGTTTTTTAATTTCTTCCGTTGTCACAATAACCTCCGTAATATATTAGAATAAAGAGCAAAAGCCCCATGCAATACAAAACTGTGCGCCTATATATGTAGACATTACTACAAAGCGCGATTGAAAAAAGGGTTTTATAAAAATAGTGTGCGATAAAACGCTGTCCGATACAAGAAACAAAAGGGTTCCCGTATACAGTTTAACGAGGGGGACGATAAGGTGTTGAGCATCTTGAGCATATGTAAAACCGGCAATGCGCAGTAACACGAGGATACTGAATGCCGCCAGTATGCCCCCGTACAACAGCACTCCGGCTCCTATGAGGCCGCGGGGTTTTTTGACCGCCAGCCAGCTCAGGTATAAAGCCGCTGAGTACAAGACTACGGCAATCAGGATGAATAAAAAAGAGGGGGCACGGAAGGGAACAAAAATCGACAGTACCGCAATGTAAAGAAAGTGTCCGGCTAAAAAAGCACACAAGCCCTTTATCATTGTCGAGGGTTTAACATCTCCCAATAAAAAAATATCGCCCGCATTTCCGGCCGCCAAAGCCGTACAGACAAGTATAACCGGAATGATTGAACCTTCCGCCGGCTGTCCCGCTTTAAAACGGATAATGTAAAAGGCGGCGATACCCGCTATAAGAAGGGGCATAAGGATAACTTTTGAAAGGTCGGCATACCGTTCTTTACCCGCAAGGCAGGATATCAGGTGAAAGGCTGCAGCGGCAAAAAAGGGCGCACAGCACCATAGAAACGAATATTCAATCATATCGGTATTATAATGTATTTTCGCTTCTTGAACAAGATTTATATTTCCGTTACAATTAAAATAACTATAAGGTTGTCCGAAAAGAAGGTGTTTTCGGACAACCGTGATCCGGAGGCTTTATGACAATAACGGAAATGCTGAGCCAAAGTTTGATTTTGACTTTACTCGGTATGGGCGTTGTATTTTCCTTCCTCATTATTATGATTATTTTCATCAGTTTGAATTCAAAGCTGATCAAACTGTTGAAACTCGATCGGGAAGAAAACACGGCAAATACTGCGGCTCCTGCGCAAGGTGTAAACGGAACGAATACGGCAGTTATTGCGGCAATTGCGGCAGCCGTGCGTGAAAAACAAAACAGCTGAAAAACGATTTCTAAACTTAGGAGAGACTTATGGCTAAAAAGGTTCAACTTACGGACTTGGTGCTGCGCGATGCCCACCAGTCACTGCATGCTACCCGCATGACAACTGCGGATATGCTGCCTGTTTGCGATAAACTGGATAAAATCGGTTATTTTTCTTTGGAAGCGTGGGGAGGAGCAACCTTCGACTCATGTATTCGCTTTTTAAATGAAGATCCCTGGGAGCGCCTGCGTCAACTGCACGCAAAGCTTCCCAATACGCCCATTATGATGCTTTTGCGCGGCCAAAACCTTTTAGGTTACCGCCACTATGCCGACGATGTGGTCGATAAATTCGTCGATGCAGCCGCTAAAAACGGTGTCGGTATTTTCCGTATTTTCGATGCGTGTAACGATCCGCGCAACTTAAAACGTGCAGCCGATGCGGCGAAAAAAACCGGAAAACACGTTCAAATGGCTATTTCCTATGCGACCACTCCCTATCACACAAAGGAAGTGTATGCCGATTTGGCAAAATCCTATGCCGATTTCGGTGCGGATTCGATTTGTATTAAGGATATGTCGGGCTTGCTTAAACCCTTTGAAGCCTACGATTTGGTAAAGGCCATAAAGAGCAAGGTCGACATTCCGATAGAAATTCACTCTCACTCGACAACGGGAATGTCCGTTGCTTCTTTAACGAAGGCGGCCGAAGCCGGTGCCGAAATTTTGGATACGGTTATCTCTTCCATGTCGATGGGAACTTCCCACAGTCCGACCGAAACCCTTGTCGAAATCTTCAAGGGTACCGATATGGATACCGGTTTGGAAATCAAACCCCTTTTGGAAATTGCGGCTTATTTCCGCGAAATCCGCAAAAAATACGAAAAATTCGAATCGAGTTTTCTAGGTGCCGATACCCGTATTTTGGCTTCGCAGGTTCCCGGCGGAATGCTTTCCAATATGGAAAACCAGTTAAAAGAACAGGGTGCCGCCGATAAAATCGATGAAGTATTAAAAGAAATTCAGATTGTACAAAAAGACTGCGGTTATATTCCGCTCGTAACGCCGACAAGTCAAATTGTCGGAACTCAGGCCGTCTTTAACGTCTTGTTCGGCCGCTACACAAAACTGACACAGGAAACCCGCGACCTTTTAACCGGCCGCTACGGAAAAACGCCCGCCGCTCCGAATGCGGATTTGGTAAAAGAAGCGCTTAAACAAAATCAAATGGAAGAAGCCGTTACCTGCCGCCCGGCCGATCTTATTCCGAACGAATGGGATAAAATGGAAGCCGAAGCAAAAGAACACGGCGGAGACGGTTCCGTTGAAGACACTTTAACCTATGCCATGTTCCCGAAGGTTGCTCCCAAATTCTTTAAAGAAAGAGCAAACGGCCCGGTTAATTCGGATTCTTTCGTTGTTGCCAAGGCTTCATCCAACGGCAATACCTCAGGCGGAAGCTATACGGTAAACGTAAACGGCACTCCCTACAATGTAACCGCAGGCCCTGCAGGAGACACGATGAGCATCAACGTAAACGGCACGGCTTACAACGTATCATTCGGTGCCGCCGGTGCCGTTCAGGCAGCTCCTTCGGCCCCTGCATCCGGTTCGGTTGAATTAAAGGCTCCCGTTGCCGGAACCCTTTTAAAGCAGCTTGTTGCCGACGGTGCAAACGTTACCGAAGGTCAAACGGTTATTATGATTGAATCCATGAAAATGGAGCTTGAAGTAAAGGCAACCGGAAACGGCCCCATTCACTTCAGTGTAGCTGCGGGAACGGCTATCACCGCAGGTCAGGTATTGGCAACCATCGGAAGCGGCGCTCCCGTACAGGCTCCCGTGCAAGCCGCACCGGCGGCAGCTCCCGCTCCCGCCGCCCCTTCAGGCGGTACGGTTATCAACGCACCCGTTGCGGGAACCTACTTAAAGGGAACCGTTGCCGAAGGCGCTTCGGTTACACCCGGTCAAACAATCATTATGATTGAATCCATGAAGATGGAATTGGAAGTTAAAGCAACCGCTGCCGGAAGCGTACACTTTTTGGTTTCCCCGGGGACTGCAATCAATGCAGGACAGGCCCTTGCCGAAATTAAATAACCGTAGGAGTTTATCTTATGCTTGGTCAAAACGATTATAAAAAAAAGGTACTGAGCCTGACCCTGCTTATTATGGCAATCGCGGCCGTGTTCGCATTTGTGATACCGGTTTTTGCCGGCGGCAGCGAGGGGGAGGTTGCCTCTTTCCGTACAATGAGTACGGCTATAATAAAGGGTTCGGAAAACGTACCCGATATTTCCGTGTCCAAATTTCTTCGCAATACCGTTGAAAATACGGGTATCAATTCCATTATAAACGGGGTTGAAAACGTACCCGATTTAACGGATGCGTCAAAATCGGATGATGTATACGGCTGGCAGCGTCTTATAATGATGGCGGTCGGATTTTTAATCATCTATTTGGGTGCGGCAAAGGGCTTTGAACCCCTCCTGCTTATTCCGATCGGATTCGGAACCGTATTCGTAAACATTCCCGGCGGCGGTATGTACGCCGAACATTCGGGTATGCTTAAAATCATCTACGATATGGGAGTCGGTAACGAGTTTTTCCCGATGCTCATCTTTATGGGTATCGGTGCGATGACGGACTTCGGGCCGCTTATTGCAAACCCCAAAACCGCTCTTCTCGGCGGGGCGGCCCAGCTCGGCGTATTTTTTACCCTTTTCGGGGTTGCGCTGATGAACCTCGTACCGGGTGTAGACTACAATATGCTTGAAGCCTGCGCAATCGCCATTATCGGCGGTGCCGACGGCCCGACTTCCATCTATGTGTCGGGAAAACTTGCCCCCCACATGATGGCGGTTATCGCCGTTGCCGCTTATTCGTACATGGCCCTCGTACCGATGATTCAGCCGCCGATTATGAAGCTTTTAACGACCGAACACGAGCGCAAAATCAAGATGAAACAGCTTCGTACCGTTTCCAAAACGGAAAAAGTCTTGTTCCCTATTTTGATTTTGATTCTCGCCATCCTGCTTTTGCCTTCGGCGGCACCCCTTATCGGTATGCTTGCCTTCGGTAACTTTATCAAGCAGTGCGGCGTAGTGGAACGTCTTTCCAAAACGGCCGAAAACGAACTGATGAACATTGTTTCGATTCTCTTGTCGCTCGGTGTCGGTTCGCAAATGACTCCCGAAAAAATCATGAACCCCAACTCGGTCGGTATTATTATTTTGGGACTGCTCGCCTTTACGATTGCAACTGCCGGCGGTTTGCTTATGGCAAAGTTGATGAACCTTTTCTTAAAGGAAAAAATCAATCCGCTTATCGGTTCGGCAGGCGTTTCCGCCGTTCCCATGGCTGCCCGCGTATCGAACAAGGTCGGTTTGGAATACGATCCGTCAAATTTTTTGCTTATGCACGCAATGGGACCGAACGTTTCAGGCGTTATCGGAACCGCTATTGCGGCTGGCGTATTTATCGCAACATACGGAAGATAATATGAAAAAGAATTTCCCGGCGTTTTCCGCCTTGTGCAGGTTTTGTCTCTTTGCCGCCCTTATAGGACTTATTACAGGCTGTACTCTTACAAAGCATATTGCTCTGGACAGCCTTTCCGATACCCTTGCCGGAGCGGATAAAAAGGGCAGGGCTGCAAAGGTAAAGCAGCCGGGAAATTCCTTAATGCCTGTTTTAACCGGGGAAGAAGATACCGTTCTTATGGGTGACTTTTTTCCCACCGTGTTAAAACTGTATGAAATAGTTACAGCCCGAAATCCCCGTCATCAGGGATTGAACGTGATGACCGGCTCTTTATATGTAATGTATGCAAATGCTTTTGTGCAATCTCCCGCCGAACGTCTTGATGCATCGCAATATGTTTTACAGGCGGAAGAACAAAAAAGGGCCAAAATTCACTATTTGCGGGGCGCCTCCTATGCTCTTCGCTCATTGGAACTGCGTTATCCCGGATTTACCGCAGCCCTTGACGGCGGGAATCTCGAAGCTTTTTTGCCCTATACGGAACGTTTGAAAAAATCGGATATAAGTGCCGCGTATTGGGCAGGAGCGGGCCGCCTCGGAGCTTTTTCCGCCGACCCTCTGGATACCGAGCGTTTAAAAACGCTTCCTGCCGTTGTTTCCCTTTTGGAAAAAGCGGCCTCTCTTGACGGTGACTATAACGGAGGTGCGGTTTGGGATGCCCTTACCGCATTTTATGCCCTCGCACCGGCCGAATTCGGCGGAAATATCGAACGTGCCGAATTTACCAGCGCCGAGTCTTTCCGTGCATCGGGCGGAAAAAGTCCGTCTCCCTACATTACCTATGCGACTTCCTTTTGCGTGCCGAATCAGGACGTAGACGGATTTAAAGAAAATCTTAAAAAAGCGCTTGCCTTTGATATTGAATCGGATCCCGCAAACAGGCTTGCGCTTGTTATCGCTCAAAAAAAAGCTTCATGGCTTTTGGCGCACGGCGACGACTTTTTTATTGAATGGGAATAATGCGGGATAAGGATTGTAGTATGCAGACAAAACATTTTACCCTTATTTTTATCTTCGGTTTTCTTTTATCGATTTTAAGCGCGCAGCCGATTTCGGTAAAAATCGCTTCGGTGGCGCCTCCCCGTTCTCCTTGGGATATAGAACAAAAAGCGTTGGCTCAGGAATGGTCGCGCATAACAAACGGCCGGGTAGAGCTTAAATTTTACAATGCCGGCTCTTTAGGCGGTGAAGGCGGTGTGATAAAAAAAATGAAAGCCCTGCGTCCCGGGCAAAAAAGCCCCATAGACGGCGCCATCTTTACGAATATCGGTGTATATGAATTAACTCCCGATTCCCACGCTTTAACGCTTACCGTTCCCTTTTTATTCAGAAATCAGGATGAAGTTTCATATGTTCTCGATGTTTTAAATCCCGACATTGAAAAAGCCGTAAACGCTGCAGGTTTTGAGCTTTTAGGCTGGTTTAATGTCGGTTGGGCAAACTTTTTTACAAAAACCGAAATACGTACGCCGGATGAATTAAAAAGGGCAAAAATGGGCTTTTCCGGCATTGCTTCTCCGGGGTTGATGGCGGCTTTTAAGTCCGCAGGTTTTACGATGGAAGATATTCCCGGCGAAAAAATGCTTCAGAGCATTAAAAGTGCAAACGGAATCAAGGTTGCCTATTCCATTCCGATGTATGCCTATGCGACAACTTATCATACGGGATTGCCTTATGCTATAGACGTGCCTTTAAACCCGATTATGTCGGCTTTTATCGTATCCACACCGACTTGGGAGGCTGTTCCGCAAGAATACCGGGCGGCTTTAAAAGAAGCCGTTCGCAAAGCCGAGGGTAAATTCAGCGCCGTACAACAGCAGTCGGATCGCGAATATCTTGATAAAATGCGGGCCGAAGGCAGTACCTTGGTAAAACTTACGCAGGCTGAGCTTCGCGTATGGGAAGCTGCTTTTAGGGTCGATGCCGAAAAAATGGCGAATATTCCGGATTCGGTTATAAACGGTCCTTTTTACCGCAAAATAAGCTCACTGTTGGAAGCATACAGGGCAAAAAATGGACGGTAAAGCCACGAACCTTTTTGAAAAGACGGAAAATATACTGTCCGTCTTTTTGGTTGCCCTCCTGTCTCTATTACCCTTTGCGGAACTTATTTCACAGCGCTTGTTCCGCATCCCCCTTTTGGGTATTGAAGGGGCGATGGTTAATACGGCTTTTTTGTTTGCCTGTTTTACCTCTATTATAACGTGGCGTACGCAAAAACATATTTGTATTGCGGCCGTTGACGAGTTTGCCCCCCTGCCCGTAAAAAAGGTTGTCAATGCTTTAAAATCCGCCGTTATTCCCCTCGTTCTTACGGCTCTGTTTTTTTCGGCTTTTTCCGAATTTTTTGCCGTTTTCGGTCCCGAGGAAAAAGTATGGGGTATACCGCTGCAATTCGTTTTCGGCGTTTTACCTCTGAGTTATGGCGTCATGCTGGTTTTGGCAACCGTACAAAAGAAAAATATTGTTTTTTCGATTTCGGGTATTGTACTCGGTTGTCTTATTTCCGCAGGACCCATAGGAGGGCTTTTTTATTATATTTTTAACAGCGAAAGCCCCGCTTTTTTATCCGCTCTCGATATGTTTTGGCTTGATTTTTCGGCAAAGGCATTTCCGTATATCGTTTTATTGATTATTGTATTCGCTTTTTTGGGCGTTCCCCTGTTTATCGTTATCAGTGCGGTTTCATATGTCGCTTTTTCCCAGGGAGGCGGCTATGTTGAAATGCTTTCTTTGGAAGCATACGGCATTTTGACGGATAAAAGTATAGCGGCAATTCCTCTTTTTACGATGGCCGGTTATATTTTATCAAAGGGAAGTGCGGGAAGCCGTTTGGTAGACGTATTTAAATCCTGCTTCGGCTGGTTTAAGGGCGGTTTTCTTGTTGCCGCCGTTGTTGTAACTACTTTTTTTACAACCTTTACCGGTGTTTCAGGTGTCACTATTTTGGCGCTCGGCTCCCTCTTGACCATTGTTTTAACGGGTTCCGGTTATTCGAAAAACCGTGCCGAATCTTTAATCACGGCTTCCGGTGCTTTGGGTCTTTTATTTCCGCCGAGTCTTGCCATCATCATGTACGGCACGACGAATTATTTTTCGGTAGATGTATTTGAGCTGTTTAAGGGAGCCCTTATTCCCGGCTCTATTTTAGCCGTTTCAATGATTGTTCTCGGTATTTTCTTTGACAAGGATACACACCGCATTCCTTTTTCGCCGATAAACGCCCTAAAGGCTTTAAAACACGCCGCTTTTGAACTTTTATTGCCTTTTTTTATTATGACCGGTTATTTTAGCGGCTTTTTTTCTCTTTTTCAGGCGGCGGCCTTTGCCGTTTTATACAGTTTTTGTATAGGCGTTTGGGTAAGAAAAGATTATTCGTTTAAAGGTGCATTGAATATTATTGTCGAATCTTTGCCGGTTACCGGCGGTGTTTTGGCTATCTTCGGAGCCGCCCGCGGCCTTTCATATTATCTGCTTGATGCAAACGTTCCGGCTGTTTTGTCCGATTTTGTGCTTTCTTTTGTAAGTTCCAAATACCTGTTTTTGTTTTTGTTAAACTGCGTATTGCTTATAGTAGGCTGTCTTATGGACGTTTATTCGGCCATTTTGATTGTTTCTCCGCTGATTATCCCGATCGCCGAAACCTTCGGTATTCATCCCGTGCACACCGGCGTTATCTTTCTTATGAATATGCAGCTCGGTTTTTTAACGCCCCCTGTAGGTATGGATTTGTTTATTGCCTCCTATGCTTTCGATACGCCTATGATACGTGTTATTAAGGGAATACTGCCCTTTTTACTGGTGCAGTTTATCGTGCTGATGCTCGTTACCTATATTCCTTTTTTCACGATGGCTTTAATTTGATTGTATGAAACCGCTTCCGAAACTGCATACATTTTCTTTTATGCACGGCCGTTCTTTTTTTGCCCGTATATCCGTGCTTTTTTTTGTGTGTACGGCATTCGGAATCTTTATCCCCTGCCTTACGGGCTGTTCCCGGGAGAAAAAGAATTCCGTACGGCTTGAAAAGCGCGACTGCGATCCTGTTGCCGACTTTATAGCCTCAATGACTCTTGAAGAAAAAATCTGTCAGCTTTTTATCGTTTCGGTTGACGGAACCGAGGCCGCTTCTTCGGCAATCGTATACGATATTCCTCCGGGCGGCTATATATTATTTAACCGCAATTTTACAGGTTCTGCAGAGCAGATTATAAAACTGACCGGCGATGTACAAACCTTTTATGCGGACCTGCGTTCGGCCGCCGGTGAACCGTCTTTATATTGCAGCTATGGCGGCTGCCATGTTGCCCCCTCCGTATTCCGCCCTTTTTTGCAATAGACCATGAAGGAGGGGAGGTAAACCGCCTCAGAGGCATTGCGAGCCCCCTTCCTTCGGCTCAATCGGTTGCACGCTTTTTAAAGCCGGAAGAAGCGGAAAAACTCTATTCTTATGCGGCCGAACAAATCGCCGCCCTCGGCATTCATGTAAATTTTGCACCCCTTGCCGAAACCTCAGGGCCCCACAACAGCGAATTTGTGGGACTGCGCAGTTTCGGCTCCTTGGAACAAACCGAAACCTATGCCGCCGCCTTTATGCGCGCTTTTTCACAAAGCGGAGTTTTTTGCGTTTTAAAGCATTTTCCCGGCAATACGAATGACGACCCCCATGCCGTTCTTCCGGTTTTAAGCGGTTCGGCATCCGAGATTGAAAATCTGTATTTTTCTCCCTTTGCTTTTTTGCTCTCTTCACTGTCCCCTCCGCTTTTTGCGGGAACCTTCCCGGTTTTTAAATCCTTGCACAATTTTCCTCCCTCGGGAGTTCTTATGAGCCATGCCTGCGTACCTGCCTTTGACGAAAAAAATCCCGCCTGCTTTTCGCCGGTTCTTATACGGGAGATTTTGCAAAATAAGCTCGATTTTAGCGGTTTGATTTTTTCCGATGACTTATATATGGGCGCCCTTGCTTCTTCGGAGTTTTCGCCTGCGGACTCGGCGGAAAAAGCTTTGCGGGCGGGTATTCATATCTTTATGCTTTCGCGTTCCGTCTACCGTGATTTTATTCCCTCTCTTGCGGAAAAAGCCGCTTGCAACCCCGATTTACAGGTTTTAATTGATAGTGCACTTACAAAAATATTGAAGGCAAAGCTCCTTATGGGACTTCTAAAGCTTACCGAACATGACGCTGCGGATACCGAGTTCTATCCGACTCTTCGGCCCGCATCCGCGAATGAATTATACAATCCCCAAAATCAAATACGGCGTTTTAACGATGCAAAACAAAAAGGAGAAGCTTTGTATTATGCACATTGGGCAAAGTAAAAGCGCCGAAAGCCGTATTTTATATATCGATGAGCATATTGCCGTCTTTAATAAGGCTGCAGGAGATATCTGCGCCGCATTCTGCGAGGAGCGCTGCGCAGAGCGCTGTAAAACCGGCTTCGAGAGCGCTTGCGAAACTCCGGAAAATGTTTTAGTTGAAGAAAACCCCTATCTTCCGGATGTATTTTGCGGCTGCTTGGAAAAATCTTCTTTTTTCAACGGAACCTTTCCTCCCTTTATTCACTGTTTTAACCGTCTCGACCGTCCGGTTTCGGGCTGCGTTTTACTTGTGTTTAACCGCTCTCTTATACCCCTGCTGCAAAAACAATTTACGGATGAACATAAAAAAAACTCCTGCGTGCAAAAAACCTATTATGCGCTTTTGGAAGGCCGCATTCCTCTCTCCGACGAGTTTTCTCTTTTGGAACACCATATACGGTTTGATGCAAAAAAACAAAGGGCCTCTGTTTACGATACGGAAAAGCGAAAAACGAAAACCGCCCGCCTTTTATGGCGTCCGGTTTTTTGTACCGAGCGTTATACCCTTGCGGAAATACGGCTTTTAACGGGGCGCACCCATCAAATACGCGCACAGCTTTCTTTTTGCGGGTTTCACATAAAAGGCGATGTCAAATACGGTGCCCGGAGAAATGATATCCTGGGAGGTATCCGTCTCCACGCATCCGGATTACGGTTCCGTCATCCTGTCACCGGATCGCTGATCGATATTCATGCTCCGCTTTTAAAAACGGATGCGCTTTGGGATGCGGTTTTTGATCGCATCGATTTAAAAACGGCCGGGGAAGGGAACACCGATGGCTAGGCAAACGCAAAAAATGCTTAAGGGCTCCGAAGGTTTTGACGCCTATTATTCCGAGCTGTATAAGGAGCGATGGCCCCGTCTGCGTGAAGCCCTCTTTACTTCGCCCCGATACATTGCTTTACCCGCACGAAATTCGGCTCCGGCTGAAGACTATTTTCTCGATGCGGGGAGCATATCGGCAGCCCTTTCCTTACCGATTGAAGATGATTGCCGTATTTTGGATATGTGCGCCGCTCCGGGCGGCAAAAGCTTGATACTTGCTTCGCGCATAGCCTCAATGAGCGGTTCAAGCCTTGTGTGCAATGAAGTATCCGGTTCCCGGAGAAACCGCCTTGTTTCGGTTTTAAATACCTATGTGTCTTCCTTAGAGCGCGAAAAAATAAGCATTACCGGCTATGATGCCGCCCGCTGGTGCCGCCGTGAAACCGAATGTTTTGACCGCATTTTATTGGATGCCCCCTGTTCATCCGAGCGCCATGTTTTACAAGATGCAAAATACCTTGCACAGTGGTCTCCTGCGCGTATAAAGCATCTTGCTCACACCCAATGGGCCCTCCTTTCTTCGGCATTCCGCCTTTTAAAAAGCGGCGGGTATCTTCTCTATGCTACTTGCGCACTGTCGCCGGCCGAAAATGATGAGGTTGTACAAAAACTTTTTAAAAAATTCCAAAATGCGCGCGGCGTATCTATGGAAGCTCCCGAGCTGTTCGGTTCATATCGGCTTCCCCGTGCCGAAGCTTCCGCTTTCGGCATGCATATTTTACCCGATACGGCCGAAGGGGCCGGTCCGATGTACTTTTCTCTTATCAATAAGCTTGCGTAAATCAATATGGACACGTTTGTCTTTTTGGGGTATAGTATAAGGTAGTCGTATATGCACAGGGACGGCGCCTACAGGATACAGCAACATGGAAAAAGTAAAAACACACGAAGAAAAACTTGAAAGTATTATAGAATCGGAACGCTTTTTAAATGAAATACAGGATATGGATATTTTGCTTGAGAGGCTTTTATCCGAAGTCCGCCGTGTGACAAGTGCCGATGCCGGTTCCATATATATCAATGAAAAGAATATTTTATCGATTAAATGTGCGCAAAACGATTCTCTGCAAAGAATGCTTGAAGAAGGCCAAAAAGTTCCTTTTTCCTTTTTTTCTTTCCCCGTAAATGAAAAATCCATTTCGGGCTATACGGTATTAACCGGAGAATTGTTGAATATTCCCGATGTCTACCGTATCGACGAAACAAAGTCTTATCGTTTTAACAGGCAGCCCGATTTAATTACCGGTTACAGAAGCAAGTCTATGCTTACCGTACCCCTTATTACGCGCAATAAGGAAGCGCTCGGCGTTTTACAGGTAATCAATCGTTTGGACGATTCGGGAGCCGTCATTCCCTTTTCGGAAGATGATGAGCTGTATATGCGCCACTTTGCCGGAGCGGCGGCCCAAGCCTTGGAACGGGCAAAGCTTACACGCGCGATGGTTATGCGCATGATTACAATGGCCGGACTTCGCGACCCTAAGGAAACCGGCGCTCACGTAAACCGCGTTTCAAGTTATGCCGTTGAGATTTACGACCGATGGGCCTTTAACCATGCCGTGCCGTATGAAGAGCGCCATAAGTTCCGCGACAACTTAAAAATTA
The DNA here is from genome assembly GCF_050320395.1 of Treponema sp. HNW. Lineage (GTDB taxonomy): Bacteria > Spirochaetota > Spirochaetia > Treponematales > Treponemataceae > Treponema_C. Next base: position 1,751,515 of record NZ_CP144459.1, on the reverse strand, counting down.
CGGCTATGCTCCATGACGTCGGCAAGGTCGGTATTTCCGATTCTATTTTAAAATTGCCCCGTATTTTTACACCCGAAGAATACAATATGATAAAAGCGCACACGATTATCGGCGCAATGTTTTTTTCATCGATAGAATCTCCCCTTGATGCAATGTCTTTGGAAGTTGCCCTGCATCACCATGACCGCTGGGACGGTACGGGTTACCCGGGAAAGATAGATATGCAAAAAGTTACTATCGATACCATTCCTTCTTTTATAAACCGCGAACCCCTATTCGGTGAGGAAATACCTCTTTGTGCGCGTATCGTTTCTTTAGCCGATGTTTTTGATGCCCTTTCTTCAAAGCGCGTATATAAGGATGCATGGGAAGATGATTCGGTACTTAAAGAAATATCCTCACAATCGGGCAAGCAGTTCGATCCTGAAGTGGTAAAAGCTTTTTTTGAAATCCAGCCTATTATCCGCTCAATAAAGCTTTCACTACCCGAAGAATAGGATACGCTCGGAGCTTATCGGCGGATTTTATTTGCCGTATTTTTTAGTTTTTTTTGCAGTTCTCTGTCAAGGCTGTTTGCAAAAAGGTTCAGCTCTTTTTTTCCGAAGCGGTCGGTTTTATCCGCCGCTATTCCCTGTTCATACAGTTCCAAGTTAAAGTTCCGAATGGAAAGACGCTCACGTATGTTTTCCGCCGTATAAACTGTGCCGCGGTCGTTTAATACGGTAATTCCCTTATCGACGAGCCGCTGTGCAAGCGGAATATCCCGTGTTATAACTATATCGTCATTTCCGCACTGAGCGACAATTTGATTATCGGCCGCATCCGGAAGATTTTCGGAAACTTCCATGCGTACATAGCTTGAAGGCTTAAGGGGAATAATACGGTTTGCGGTAAACACGGCTTTGATTTTTAAGCGTTCGGCGAATCTTATAATCATGTCTCTTACGCTTACCGGACAGGAATCCGCATCGACGCGAATCGTAAACGAAGACATCAGCGCATAGCCTTATCTATGTTTTCAATCAATTTGAGCGTAATGCGCTCGGCTTCAAATAATTCGCTGCTTGTATGCCGTTGTTTGTTTACGGATAAACTGCGGTTTTGTTCCGATTGTTTAAGCTCGTCGCAGAGGCTTAAACCGGCCATAATTGCAATTTTTAAATTATCTTTGAGGTTTGTCGAAGATTCTATTGAAGATATGATTTTTTTATAATGTAACAGAAGTTCTTTAAGATATGTATCATCTTCTTTTGCCTGAATACTGAATGAGGTTCCCAATATATTTATATTAAGGGTACCCATCAGAATATATCAAGCTGTGCGCCGGAAGATTCTTCGGCAAACTCTGAAGTCTTTTCGGCGGCTTGTTCCGCTTTTTCGGTAACAGGCTCCGCCGGTTCCAGCGCATTTTGAACCGCGTCTTCCATATCGTTTAAGCGGTTCAAAACGTTTAAGATTCCCTGTTCAAGTTTCGCCTCGTCCTGTTCAAAACGGCTGCATTTTGCCCGCAAAGCTTCAAGCTCCGATTTAAGATCGGTATTTTCTTTTTCAAGAACCGATTTTTCACGTTTAAGCTGTGAAAACAATGCAAGCATCCTTTCAACCCTTTGCTCAAGAATGCGCACTTGCTCCAGGGAAATCATTGTTTAAGCTCCGACGGCTTTTTTTGCGGTTTCAACGACCGCTTTAAAGGCTGCAGGATCTTCAATCGCCATGTTGGAAAGTGCTTTGCGGTTGATGATTACATTTGCCTTTGTCAATCCGTCGATAAAGCGTGAATAGCTCATACCCTCGTTTCTGACGGCCGCATTAAGTCTGCTTATCCACAACGAGCGCATGGTGCCCTTTTTATCTCTGCGTCCTACGTAAGAATCGCTTAAAGCCTGGGTTACCGCATCCTTAGCCGCTTTAAAGTTCGTACTGCGTCTTCCGCGGAAACCTTTTGCAAGTTTTAAAATCTTTTTACGGCGATTGAGCCGCTTACTTCCGTCTATTGCTCTCGACATTTCAATCTCCTGTGTTTATGTTCAGCCGTAGGGTAAAAGCTGTTTGCGGACCTTTGCCGAATCGGCACTGCTTAAAATACCCGCGCTGCGCAGCTGGCGCTTGCGCTTTTGAGCTTTTTTGGTCAAAATGTGGCGAAGGTTCATTTTTTTGTACTTTACTTTGCCGCTTCCGGTAAAAGACAAACGCTTTGCCGCGCTGCGTTTCGATTTCATCTTTGGCATAATGTTCTACCTCGTTATTTTTTAGCTTTCGGATTCAAGGTCATGGACATAAAGCGGCCTTCCATAGCCGGCTGCTTTTCCACTGCATAATCGTCAAGTCTTTTAAGTACTTCCTGTAATACAACAAGACCCAGTTCCGTATGGGCAAGTTCGCGTCCCTTGAAGCGGACGGTAACCTTTACCTTGTTTCCTTCATTCAGGAATTCCTGCACATGCTTTGACTTAAAGTCCAAATCGCCGGAGCCGATTTTCGGCTGCATGCGGATTTCTTTCATCTTCAGCAATTTTTGTTTTTTCTTGGAATCACGGAGCTTTTTTTCCATTTCAAAACGATACTTGCCGTAGTCCAGTATTTTACATACCGGCGGGTTTGCAGTCGGCGCAACTTCAACCAAATCAAGGTTTTGTTCTTTCGCCATTTCAAGGGCTTGAATAGTGGGAACGATTCCCTGCTGTCCGCCCTCGCTGTCTATAAGCCGTACTTCCCGTACACGAATCTGTGTGTTGATTCGCAACCCTTTTTCTTTTATTTCCGCCAACGATCCTCCTTCCCGTTTTTTCTTATGCTCCCCGATTGAGCACCAAAAAACAAGATTAGTCTAAAGCATATTGATTATTATATCACAAAGCCCTCTTTGTTGTCCAGTGGTAGAATTCTTCCATCTACGGGAAAAATCTTCATTCAAGAATTGACTACAAGGGCAATTCAGGGTAGAATAAGCTCAGAGGGGTACCTGTGTTTCTTAAAAGTCTTGAAGTATTCGGTTTCAAATCATTTGCGGATAAAACGCGTATAGAATTTTCCGATGGGATTACCGCTCTTTTGGGACCCAACGGCTGCGGCAAAAGCAATGTCGTAGATGCCGTTAAATGGGTACTCGGAGAACAGGCGGCAAAGACAATGCGCGCCGAAAAAATGGAAGACGTTATTTTTAACGGTACCGAAAACCGAAAACCTTTAAACCTTGCCGAAGTTACCCTTACTCTTTCCAACGACGCGGGTCTTTTACCCATAGATACGAGTGAAATTACGATAAAGCGCCGTCTCTACCGTTCCGGTGAAGGCGAGTATTGGATAAACAATCAACAGTGTAAACTGCGCGATGTGCGGGAGCTTTTTTGGGATACCGGGGTGGGTAAGGCCGCCTACTCGGTTATGGAGCAGGGTAAAATCGACCAGATTTTATCGAGCAAACCCGAAGACCGCCGCTACCTTTTTGAAGAAGCCGCCGGTATTACGCGTTTTAAGGTAAAACGTGCCGAAGCAGAGCGCAAACTTGAGCGCACCGAAGAAAATATGCGTCAGGTGGACTCCATCTTAAACGAAGTAAAGCGCTCTTATGATTCTTTAAAAATACAGGCCGATAAAACCGTTACCTTCCGCAAATTAAAAGACGATATTTTCAATTTTGAACTCGATATTCAGCTTTTGCGTCTTAAAGGCTTTATCCACGACAGACATAACCGTGAAGGCGATATGGAAAAGGCCCGAGAAAACCGTGCGCGCGTACAAGCCGAAATGGATGCCGTAAACGCCGCCCTGTCCGAGCACATGGATGAGGTAAACACGATGGAAGGCCGTTTGGTTGAAATTCAGCAAAAGATATACGGTCTTGCCATTGAAGAGCGCGCAAAAAACGAGCAATGCCGCCTGCTTGAGCAAAGTAAACAGGAAGCAAAAGAAAAGGTCGCCCAGCTTGAGATAAAAAAGAAGGCCGTTGAAGAAAAAATCGAAGTGTTGACCGAGGATGCCGATGAACAGGAAGGCACGCTTCATAATCTGAATAAACGTCTTGAAGAAATTGCAAAAAATATTCAATCCTTTGAAGAAAATATCAGTCTTGCCGGAAGCCGCATTACCGAAAACGATAGGCTTGCAGCCGAAGCCGAAAAAGAAATAGCGGCGCTTGCGGAAAAGCGTGCAGGGTTGCAAAAACAGCTTGAAGCGATTACCGAAAATATCGTTACCCAGCTTGACGCAAAGTTAAAAGAGGCCGGTTATTCGGTACAGTCGGCTAAACAGGCAAAGGAAAGGGTGGATACGCTTATAAGCCAGTTAAAGGTCCTTGCAGGCGGCCGTAAAAAACTTTTTTCCGACTTTGCCGCGGCGGCCGAACCTTCTAAAGCCGATATTGCGCGCTTTGCCTCCTCTGCCGTAAGCGCGTTCACGGATATGGAAAAGCTTACCCTTTCTTTGGAAGAAGCCGTCCGTACCTATGCCTCGGTTACGCCGGGCTTTATAGAAGAGTTTTTATCTCCGGAAGGCATTATTACGCAAAAGCGCTCGATAGATGTATCGATACAGCAAAATACGGCTGCCGTTGAAGAAAAACGTGAAAAAATCGCGTCATTAAAGTCTCAAAACTCCGACCTTGCGCTTAAGATGGAAGAATACCGTGTTACCTTGGAAAACCTCCGTATCAATCAGGCGCAAATGAAAACCCAGATTCAGGCGGCCGAAGACCAGCTGCGTTTACTGCGCCGCGAACTGACCGGACAGGAAGCTGTTTTGCGCGATTTGGAAAACGAATTGTTCGGCGAAACAAAACGTTTTGAAGAAATCGCCTCGCGTATTGCCGATATGCAGGAAGAAGTTGCAGGCATTCAGCGCGAAGGCATCCGTTTGACCGGTCAGCTTGAAGACTTGGAAAAAACGATCGATTCACGCAACAGCGACGTTACGGGGAAAAAAGAAGTATTAAAAAATTTAACTTCAGAAATAGCAAAATTCCAGCAGCAGTTTGAAAAAGCGAACCTCGATTTGGCAACGGCGGAAACCGAAATCCGCAGCATTCAGGATAACTTTCGCGACACGCATTCGCGCGATTTGATGGAATTCGAAGAGCGTATGCTTACGATTACCTCATCCTCCGCACAGCTTCGTGAGCAGTTGGCCGCTTCCCGGCAGGCTGTGCGCGATTTGGGGAATGTAAATCTTATGGCGCCGGAAGAATTTGCCGAAACAAAGGAGCGCTTCGATTTTTTAACGGCTCAAATTGCGGACTTGCAAAAGGCAAAAGACGACCTCAAGCGTATTACCGAAGAAATCAGGGCCGAATCAACCGAATTGTTTTTGGCAACCTATAATAAAATCAAAAAGAATTTTCACAATATGTTCCGCCGCCTTTTCGGAGGAGGGCGTGCGGAATTGCGCCTTGTAGACCCGCAAAACGTGCTCGCTTCGGGTATCGATATTTTTGCCCAGCCTCCGGGAAAAAAGCTTGAAAATATTGCGCTTTTGTCCGGCGGCGAAAAGACGATGACTGCGGTTTCGCTTTTGTTTGCAACCTATATGGTGCGTCCTTCTCCCTTTTGTCTCTTGGACGAAATCGATGCCGCCCTCGATGAGGCGAACGTTATCCGCTTTGTTCAAACTCTGCGCGAGTTTGGCAGCGTAAGTCAGTATATCGTCATTACGCATAATAAAAAAACGGTTGCCGGAGCAAGTACCCTCCTGGGTGTTACCATGGAAGAGTCGGGCGTCAGTAAATTGATTACGATAAAACTCGAAAACGATAAAGAAGGCAATATCCGCCTGCCCGAACCCGAGCCCTTTGAAGAAGAAGATGTCGAGCCTGAAAAAGACGTTTTTATTCCGCCTCATCCTCCGAAGCGCCGAAAGCAGGTACCGGCCGAAGATTCGGCTCAAGTGCCGCCTGAATCCGCCGGGGAGCAGGATGGGGGCGATCCTTCATAAGGAGACGGCGTTATGGAACCGAGGCGCTTATTTATCATAGGTATATTGATTTTTATCATCCTTGCTTCCGTTTCGTTTTTGATTTCTTTCGGTAAAAAAAAGGATTTTTCCGCTCCTCCGAGAGAGTATTCGATCAATGAAGAGCCTTTTTTGCCGCCCGAACCCGAATTAAAGGATGAGTATATATACGCAAATGAACTCAAACCCCGCTGGAGCCGCGAAGACTGTGAGCCTTATTTTACATTTCCCGATGCAAAACAGCTTGAGCAGCTTAAAGATTCAAACGATGTATTGATTAAACGCATTTTGGAGAGCGCCCCGTGAAAATCAAATACCTATTCCTCTGGTTGCTGTATTCGGCGGTTTTATTTATTTCCTGTAAAAGTATTCCTCAGGCCCCTGCAAAAGAATCCCCCGCAGGAACACCTGTTTCTCAAGAAACGTCGCCCCCCGAAGGAGCGTCGGTTTCCCTGGAGACAGAGGTTCGTCAAACCGGAACTGCGGATGACGCTCAAGCCGGTGCGACGGGCAGCGATCCTCTTTTGACAAAGGTGCAGCCCAAGTTGTCCAATCCGTCAAAGCCCTCCGAACAGCCGAAAACAGACGGTAAAGGCGGCGAAAAACGGCCGATGACTTTGAAACCGAAAACGCCGCAAAAATCGAAACTTCCTCAAAAGACTGCGGAGGCCGAAAAGCAAGCCGAATCCGATGTAAAACCTGAAAAGACGGCCGAAGCCGAAAGAAAAAGTGTAAGCAGGATTACACCGTCCATATCTTTAAAACCCAAATCCGCCGTTCAAAGCCGAAAATCCTCCGTAGAAAAACCGCTTTCGGAGCCCCTTCCTTCGGAGAGAGAAGAAAATGCCGAAAATATACAGCCTGCCGTCTCAATGAGCGAAAAACCGCTCTTCCCTGCCGTTTCGGCGCCGGTTACATCGGCACCAAGCGGTACGGTTTCAACGGAAACTTCCGTACCCGACGCCAAGGCGGAAAAATCCGTCCGGATCGGAGGAGAAGGGGAAAAGGAACGGGTTGATATTTCCGTTTCGGCCCTGAGCCCTCCTATGGAGGCCGATCGCACCGTAAAACCTTCCGCAGTTTCTCAAACGGTTAAAAAATCGGAAAACCGTCCTCCGCTTCAAGCGCCGTCTTCACGGGGGGCGGCAGGACAGGGGGCTTTTTCTTCGGCCGTATTTGAAGAGCCGGAAGTATTGCTTCAAGCCGATGATACCCCTTCTTTGCTTGACAGTGAAGATACAAGCGCGGAAGAAACGGAGGAAAGCGCAGAGACACAAGAGATTGTCCCGAGCCGTGTAGAAGAAGTGCTTCTTTACACAGCCTTTGATATTTCCTGTGAGGGTAAAAATTGGATTTTTTTGGGAGAAACAAAGCCTGCTCAGCCTCCCGTCGTTACCTTTTCCAAACGGATATTTGCGGATGAGCGCACCCTGTTTTCTTTGCGCGCCGCTTCGCCCGGAGAAACGATATTACACTTTTATAAACATGATGTACTTGAAAATGTACCCAGGGATGAGTATGTACTGGTCCGCGTGATTGACAAGCAGACAGCTGAATCAAAGGCTTTTGAAAATACCGTTTCCGATATCTCTTTGGAAAGGGAACGGGACGGAGAAAGCGTTTTTTCCGGCTTTGACGGAGAAAAGAGTGAAAGCTCCGGTTCGGCGCAGGAGCTTTACGAGCGGGCGGAAACGGCTTTTAATGAAAAACGCTACGCAGACTCTCTTTCTCTTTTGGATGAGTTTTTTCAAACCCGTACATCCTCGGAAAACTGCTTTGACAAGGCTGTTTTTTTAAAAGCCCGTATTTATGAATCTCCGTCCGCCTACCGCAATATACGCACCGCCTTGGCTGAATACAAAAAAATAACCGCCTTCTTTCCGGAAAGCGGTTTATGGCAGGAAGCGCAGCGGCGTATTACCTATATAAAACGATTTTATATGGAGATAAGATAAGCCGCCTGCAAGTACATCGATTTTATCAGCCGTCTATATTAACCCCGTGGCGCTTTTTGGGGAATTTTTTCAACATGGCAACGCCGTTTCTCTTGCCGTTATAGACAAAGCCTCCGTTCCAATACTCCAACGCGGCAAAAAGAGCGTTTCCCCCGTCCTGATCGTCGCTGTGCTTGGTTCTAAACGATACGTAGTCTGCCAGTTTTTCAAAATTCTGCGTGTGCAAATATTCAAGGCGCTTGCGGTTAAATTCGTTCCATTTTTCCAAATCCTTAAAACCGCTGCCTTCATCTTCAACAATTAAGTGTGCATGGCTGGGACTGAACGAGTACCATACCTTTACCTTTTTTTTCGTATCGCATTTATTACCGTGTTTAACGGCATTTTTAATTACTTCGCTGATTTGCTGTTCAAGCAGGTTGATTTCTTTTATTTCCATCGGTGCCGATTGTACGATTAAAAGGGTAAAGTAACGTATTTGACGAAAATCGGACGGAAATTCTTTATAAAGCATATCCGTTTTATCAAATAAAACGTCGTTATCGTCACACCGTAATTCTTTTATTTCGTTCATTTTTGTCATTTTTTCCTCCCGGCGCATATTACAGGTTTTTTGTTCGGATTTTGCGGATAAAAAACTGCATGCTGCCTAAACATTTTAGTTTGCGTTAAATATTGAAATGGCTTCTTCAACCGTGTTTGCAATGGGAAAATACCCCATAAGCTTTGTTAACTCTATAACCTTTTTTACGGAACCGTGTATATTGGTTATTGACAGTTTTAAATTCATCTTTTTTATTGTTGAACAAATATAAATCAAAGCTCCGATTCCGGACGAATCGATATAGTCCACATGTTCAAGGTTTATAATGAAATTCTGAACTTTTTTTTCAAGCATTTTCATTACAAGTTCTTTTAATTTGTATGAATTATACAAATCCATTTCTCCGTTTACATCGATGATGTAAATCTCTCCACTTTTTCTTATTTTCAGTTCCATAGTCACTCCTATATAATCCGGCATAACCGGTTAAGACCGTTTTTTATTGAATCTTCAACACCACAAGACTTTGATCGTCATGTGCAGCCGATTTCCCTATAAATTCTCCCATATCCGCCCGTACCTCGTCGGCAATCTTTTTCCCGTCGGCATCCGCATTTTTTTCAATAAGGGCCGTTAATCGCTGTACCGAATACTGGGTACCGTTATCATCTACGGCTTCTATCAGGCCGTCCGTATACAAAATAACCAAATCACCCGTATACAGCTGTATTTCGAAATCGGCATATTCGGTAGTTTTTTCAACGCCCAGAGGTTCGGATTCTTTTGACAGCTTTCTCCATGTTTTTTCTTTTGCCGAAAAATGCAATACCGGCGTGGTTCCGGCCGTTGCAAATTGAATCCTCTTGGTCAGGGCATCGTAATTGAGTAATGAGGCGCTTGCGTAGTGGTCTATGGCTTTTTCCTGGGCAATACCGCGGTTCGTCCAGCTTAAAACCGTTGCCGCCGACTGCGGGGTATTGATTATAACCCGTATAATAGCGCGTATCATCGTCATAACGGTTAAAGATACCATCGATTTACCGGTAACGTCGGTCAATATAAAAGAAATGCGGTCCTTACGCGAAGGAATTATATCAAAATAATCGCTGCATATGCCCTGAGCGCTTTTAAAAAAGCTGCCGACTGAAACGGCGGGCAGGGGAGGGATTTTTTTCAAATACAGCATATCCTGAAGTTTTCCCGCGATTTGCGCTTCGCGTGCAATTTGTGCATGCTCGCTAGTTTCCTGAAACGAATAGACGTTTTTAACCGCAACTCCGGTAAATTCGGCCAGGGTTTGAATAGCCGATAAGTCTTCGGTCGAAAACTTTTCGCTGTTTTTTCCCCGGGCAAGGGCCATAATACCGATAACCGTATCGCGCAGCTTCATCGGCATGAAGATGTAGGAAGCGGCTTCCAAAAAATCTTCAGGACCGTTTTGAAAAATTCGTGAATCGCTTTTCGGTGAAAGAATAAGCTCTTTTGTACCCGTTTTAACTATATGACCGAAGATATTCGCATCAAAAGGAAATTGCGCATTTCTAAAATGACTTTTTACGGCCGTTTCCTGATGGGGCAGGGCAGCCGGAAGTTTAAAAGGCGGAGGAAAATTACCGACCAAAGACCTCACGCTGACCAAATCTTCAAATTCATCGACAAGGAGAATGGCGGCACCGTCGGCTTCGGTTATTTGCATAATCAAATCGTTTATACGGTCAAGCAGCTGAGGAATTTCGGCATTGGCGGAAATGGCGTCTGCGGACAATTCCATAATATCTTTACCGATATGGGCAAAGCGCATATCGACAAATTGCGATGCTTCTTTTCCCGCGTTTTTTGAAAAGGGGTATGAGCGGCCTTCACGTTTTTTTGATTCTCTTCTTTGTCCGCCCGGATTTTCCTTACCGTATAGAAAAACAAGACAATAGGGAATTAATAAAAGGCTTTGGGCTAAAACGGTTGAAGTTAAAAAAAGAATATTACCCGTACGTATGGAAAAAAAAGTACCGGCGAATGCCGCAAGTACCGACAAAATTTGAAAAACGCTGAGGTATACCCCTCTGATTTTTAATATAATAAATAATACAAAGAGGATTACATCCGCAACAAGTGTCAGTAAAAGAGGTATATAGGCTAACGAATTTTCAATCCCCATCAAAGGCTCCCGATATAATTAAGACGGTCAATCCGCCTTCGGTCAATATTACCACTGTTATTTTCTAAGGTCAAGTCTATATTTTATAGAGGCTAAAAAACGTTTAAAAAATCCCTGCCCGTAGGTACTGCGCAATTCTTCCGTCGCGGTATCCAGAGTTACGTTGTCTCCGAATTTCTTTTTCAGCTCGTTCCAATAGGTAATAATCCACACATACATATCGGCAGCGGTTCTGCCGCGGAATTTTCTTAAAATGCGGCGCTCTTTTATAAGCCGAACAACCGGCAGATAGGTATCTTTATACCACGATAAAACCGCTTCGGGAGTACCGATCCGCGTTCCCTCATTTTCACTCATATATTGCTTATGAACTTCTATTTGATTGTAAATAACATCGTATTCGCCGACTGCCGTAAAGTCCAAATCCCAATAATCGGTTATATCGCCGAATGCCGTTTCCGCATAAAAAAGCCGCTTTTCATAGTCAAGTACCCGCTTTAATATCTGCTTACGGGTCATGCCGGCACGCAGTTTTATTTCGCTTTGCAAACTGATTACTTCGGCATCTATACTTTCAATGCCCTGGGCCTTTGCAACCGATACGCGGTGATTGCCGTCGCGCACAAAATACAAGCCGCCGATTTCGTATAATTGTATCGGAGGAAGTATTATATCCCGTAAATGCGCCTCATCTATGCGCTGCCAGCGGCTTTTTAAGTGCAGGTTCCGGGGAAAAAAGTGATTGTCGAAGTCCTTATAACGGCCTTCGCTGCCGGCAATTAAGTCGACCGGAACAACCTGCATGCCCAAATACACTTCATTTTTCGGCTTAAGCCATTTTTTTACGTCGCCGAAAGACAGCAGTTCGGTTTCTTCCAAATTTAAAAGATGCTGCAAGTCGTTGAACAGGGCCTTATTGCGCGCTTTTGTAAAATCATTTTCGGTTTGGATGGAGTTTTCGTTCACATTCACGTATCGCCTCCGAATTCAATTACGTAGTGGCTGTATGCATTTATAACGGTTGTATGTTCCCAGCGGGTTACCCGTTTTTCCTGGAGGTCGTACAGGTGAATATGACCGTGTACCATGTACGCCGGTTTAAATGTACGCAAAAACCATAAATAGCATTCAAAGCCCATGTGACAGCGGTCTTCTCTGTCGTGAATGCCGCGCGGAGGAGCGTGCGTTAAAAAAATATCCACATACCGGCCGTAACGCAATTTATTGTATATAAGCTTGGGGACCATTTTTAAAAGATTAAAAAACATTTCGCCGTTGCTGTATTGGCACAATCCCTTGTTATACCTGATGGAACCCGACGTACCTGCGATAAGAATATTGCCTTCTTTTAGCACTTTAAAGCCCGCATAGGAAGCTCCGTGGGCGTGGGTTAAGGATTCGTCTATCCCCGCGGGAGCTCCCGATGTTTCATGCGTATGATAAAATCCGAATTCTTCCAAATTATGATTGCCGAATACAAAATAAGTCGGTTTATTTAAGACCGATACTATGTAATCGACATACTCCATCGGTAAGTCTCCGGCACATAAGACAAGGTCTATGTCTTTAAAATACTCCTTTGCCGCGGAAGAATACACAAGGGGGTCCAGCAGGTCGGAAACACAGAGTATTTTCATTAATTTACACTTCCGCCTTATTTAAAAGCTGCTGCAGTTTTTCTTTACCGACCAATTCAAGCGGGCGGGTTTCGGCAAAGGTGATTGCGGTACGGGTAAAGCCCGCACTGGTGCATACGATACCTTTTACATAGTTTTGTTTTTGAATCTCTTCTACGAGGCTGCGTAAATCCGAATCTTCGAGCATATCGGATTCGCGGTGAAACACCAGTAATACCAGCTGTTGGCGTACATTGCGCCAGTTTTCATTTTTTGCATCGACGGCAATGATTTTACACAGCGACTTTGTCATGTTTACATCTTTTGGGGAACAGTGTAAGCCCTTTTGTGCAATAGACTTGCATATATCGGCGAAAATCTGATCCGAGGATGTTAAATATTCTTTCATGCCGTCATTACCCTGTAAATCACGGTACTCAACCAGTTTGGCGCTTACATCGCGGAAATTTTTATTTTTTTCCGCAATTTTTTGCCATTGAACAAGGGCCAGGTCGATTTTACGCTGCATTTCGTAACAGCCGGCCAAAAAATAGCGTGCGTACAGGGTTTCCTGAGCCGAATCGTCTTTTGCCGTTTTAACCGCGCGGTCGAATTCATCGACGGCTTTTTCCACATTGTTTGCCGCCATAAAACATGAGCCGCGCTCGATAAGGGAGCGCTGACGGAATTCGGGGTCGCGCAGGGCTTTTTCAAAGGCGTTGACAGCTCCTGCATAATCTTTTGAATCTTTGAGGATTTTTCCAAGATAATAGTAAAAAGAAAACATATCCGGATTTAAAGAAAGGGCAAGTTGTATCGCCCGCTTTGCATCCGCGTATTGTTTTGAGCGGTATAAAATCATACCCAGGGCCGCGTGAGCCTTTCCGAAACGCTTATTATGCTTTATTGCAAGATTGTAATAACCGACTGCCTGCTCCGTTTTATTTTTCTTTTCAAACAGAGTTCCCGCATGGTAGTAGTTATCCGCATTGTTCGGCTCCAGTTTGGTAAGTAAGAGGTATTCCTGCAATGCTTCGTCATCGTGGTTGTACCGCTCGTATAATTCCGAACTTAATTTGCGGAATTCTTTTTCGGGAATCTTCATGGTATTGAAAATCGCATTTTGACCGACAACCCTGAATTCCATCAATGCCAATTCGGGTTTATTATCCGCAAGATAGGCTTTCCCCAGGTAATAATGCGCTTCGTAATCGCGGTTATCGCTTGCGATTATAGCCTTTGCCGCCTTAATGGCCGCCGCATTTTTACCCTGTTTTAAAAGACGCTGTATACCGTCTATTTTTTTCGGCAGGGCGAAAGATTTTATAAGAAAAACTGCAAGAAAGGCGGCTACGACGGCAAGGACGCAAATAAGAATTATTTGAAGAGTACTCATCAATCCTCCGATACTGTTATTGAAAGACTGTCTTTTTTATGATATTATAAGACAATATACACGGGAGTGCAACCCTATGGATAGAAAATCCCATGCCTACAGTATAACAATTTTATGCAGTCTTTGTATACTGCTTTTTTTGATTTTTCCTTCCGTGCATGCACAGGAGACGGGAAAAAGTCCGTCCGACACGGCCTTCGAAAATCCGTTTAATGAGGGAGAGCGGCTGTTCCGCAGTAATCGGCCCGACCAGGCCCTGCCTTTTTTGGAAAAAGCTTTGGCCGAAAAGGGAACTCCGCCGGTTATCTATAACTATTTGGGAACAGCCTGTATACAAACGGGAAACCTCAAAAAAGCCCTCGAAGTGTTTTTGCGCGGAACCGAGGCTGCCGGAACCGATAAAAAAAGCCTCTATTATAACGCAGGCAATACCGCTTTTTTACTCGGCGATTATGCAAAAGCCTATGAATATTTTTCTTTTTCCCTTGCGGCCGATTCTTTATGGGCTTCTTCATATTTGAACCGCGCAAATACTCAAGTGTATTTACAAAAATACGCCGAAGCTATCGATGATTATACACAATATCTTGCTTTGGCACCGGATGCTCCGCAGGGCGGCGAAATCAAGCGCATGATAGGAGCCTTGAATGATGAATTGGCTTTACGCGAACGGGAAAAACGCCGAAAAGCCGAAGAAGCGGAGCGTATAAGACTTGAAGAAGAACGCTTGCGTGCCGAGCGTGAGCGTCTGGAATCCGAAAAAGCGCGTATTGCCGCGGAACAGGAACGTCTTGCAGCCGAAAAAGCCGCTGCGGAAGCCGAAAGGAGGCGCAGAATTCTTGAAGAAGTATCGGCCTCCCTGCAAACCGGTTCGACAACCAATGTAAGCGCCGGAACCGAAGGAGTATTGGATTATGAGTACGAAGAAATTGAACTTGAATAAAGAGCAATGGAATCAAAAATGGGATAAAGAACCGCCTCGCTATAAACTCGATAAAAGTGAAGAAAAAGAGGCTTCGAAGCCTCGAACATCTTCTGTTACTTTAAAAGAGCCGGAGCGCAAGGTTTCATCCCCATTAAGAGAGCCCCGTCGGGCCTCTTCGTCCCGTCCTCTTACCACAGGTACGACATCGTCGGCCGATAAGCGTCCCGTTTTTACGGAAAGCGAAAAAAAGAAAAGTGCCGTTCCCGCCTTTTTTTACGATAACCCGGAGCCTGCGCGTAAAAAAGACAATAAAAAGCAGCTTTTAACCGTTTTGTCGATTATAGGAGCGATTGTCCTCTTTTTTTTAATCCTTTTTATTATTGTGTCTTCGATTCGCGGCTGCGCTTTATTTTCCGTTCCGGGGGGAAAGGGAACGCCGTCGGCTGTCAGCGAAACGGAACGGGCAAATACCCTTGCCCTTGCAAAACGCTATGCGGATAGGGGAGAGTATGAGCGCGCTATGGATTTACTCGACCAACTGCTTATTCAAAATGCCGATGATGCCGAAATCCTGAAAATAAGCGACGATATTCTCGCCTTAAAAGCGGCTCAAGCTGCGGGACAACGGGCAGCCGCTTTTCCCGATTCCGCGAATCCGACCTTGAATGCAAGAGAGATCGAAAAAGCCGTTGACCGTTTGGCGGAAGAAAATGCACGGGCCGCCCGTGAAAATGCAAAAAACGCGGCCGCCTTGGCTGAAGTTATGAAAAAACAGGAAGAGCTTTCGCGCGCCGAAGAAGAAGAGCGTGCCGCGCAAAAAAAACGGCAGGAACAGGCTGCTGCCGAAGAAGCCAAGCGCAAAGCCTATGAAAAAGAGCTTGCCCAAAAAAATGCCGATTTACAAAAACTTATTACGCGCATAAACGATGAAGTGGCTTCGGGTAAGGCGGGGCTGCTTTCGGGCCGCTATGATGAAGCTTCCGCACATTTTAAAAAAGCCGAATCCCTTTTGCCGGCAAACCAAAAGGATTTGTCGGGGGCAAAACTTGCCGAAATCGCAGGTCTTTTGTCTTCGTCGGCACAAAACGAACCGGACAAAGAAAAGAAAAAGGCTTTAAAAAATGAAGCGGTCGATTATGCGCAAAAGAGCTTACAATTTACTCCTGATAATCCCGTTTCCCGCTATGTATTGGGAAAGGCGGCCGCCGATGAGAAGGATTATGCAACGGCCTTAAAGGAATTTGCCGCGGCCGTAAAAAAAGATGCGTCAAATTCCCTCTATTTTTACGAATTGGGTAAGGTTCAATATACTTTGAAAAAATATGCGGAAGCCCGTTCATCGTTTGAATCGGCGGCAAAATTCGATGCCTCTTTTTATCAGGCATGGTTTAACGCCGCCTTAGCCTATAATCGCTTGGGCCGTACCGAGGATGCGGTGTCCGCTTTACGAAAAGCCGTATCGGTAAATCCTCAATACGATACGGCATGGCTTCAGCTTGCCCGGCTTCAAGTACAAAAAAACGATAATACCGGTGCGATCGCTTCGTATAAAAAAGTGCTTGAAATAGATTCGACAAATAAAAACGCGCTCAGAGAACTCGGTTCCGTGTACGGCACGCAGGAAAATTATAGCGAAGCCGAAAAATATTTCAAACGCGCCCTAAGCTATGCCGACACCGATCCGCTTACAAACTATAATCTGTCCACAACCTTGTTTGCTCAAAATAAACTTGAAGAAGCCCTGTCCTATGCGCAAAAAGCGGTAGGCTCCGAGCCGAAAAACGCCGTATACCAATATAATTACGGTCTTATGAGTGAGCTTTCCGGACGCTTTGATACGGCGGTTGCAGCCTATGTCGCCGCTCTTAAAATCGATGCGAATCATGTAAAAGCGAATATCAATTTGGGAAAACTCTATTCGGACAGCGGCGATACCGAAAGTGCCTTAGCGCATTTAACAAAGGCTGTTGATCTTGATAAAAACAGCTTTGAAGCCGTAAACAATCTTGCCGGCGCTTATTCGGCAAAAAAAGATTACGATAATGCGATAAAATATTTTGTTGCGGCATTAAAGATTGAACCGAAAAATCAAACGGCAAAGATGAATTTGGCTTCCGCCTATGCGTCTTCAAAGAATTTCGATGCCGCAAAAACGGTTTATCTTGAGGTTTTGCAGCGCAATCAAAATAATCTTGAAGCCTATGTCGAATTGGCAAAGGTATGTATTGCCCTGCAGGATAATACAAATGCCGAAAAATATTTGATTGCGGTTCGGGAAAAAGACCCCTCATTCCGCAAAGAAGAGGTGAGCGCCCTTTTAACAAAGATTAAATAGGGGCCGGACCTTCATTTCAGCGGGTACGCCGCACGGCACGGAACAGATCTTCTTTGGAAAGCCTTGTCCATACCGGCCGCCCGTGAGGACAGTGCGGGTCTTTGAGTGCAAATATATCGTCTAAAAGCTTTTGCGCCGTTTCGGGGTCAAGGATGTGGCCGTCTTTTACGGCGGCCCTGCACGCGCTTGTTGCGGCAAGACTGCGGATAATTTCTTCGGGGCTTGTACGCTTATCCAATAAATCGCTTTGTAAATCGCGTTCACCGCCATGCCATTTTATGGGAACGGTTTCAACCTCCCACCTGCCGCTTCCGCAGTTATGCATGGTAAAGCCCGCCTTTTCCAGTTCGGGAAGGAGGCTTTCAAGGTAGGAGTCGTCATCGTCCGAGGGAGTTTCCATAACAAGGGGAATTAAAAGCGCTTGCTTTTGCCCTGCGCTTTCCATAAAGCGCTCGAACAGGATACGCTCATGGCCCGCGTGCTGGTCTACCAGATATAAATCGTCGTTTTTTTCGGCAATTAAAAAAACGCCTAAAGCCGTTCCCACATAGCGTACTGCACTTTCATCTTTTTTATCGGCTTCCTCCGCGTTTTCTTTACCGTTCAGGGCATTGTCCGCGGGGGCCGCTGCAATACCCGATCCCGTTTCCGCATATGCACAAGCCTGTTTTTCGTAGAGTCTTTTTTCCGCCTTGTAAAAGGCCGACTTATACAGATCATTGTAAGAGCCGCTTTGTCCGCCTTCTGTATAAACCGCTTTGTCCGCAGCGTAATCTGCGAACAGTTCCCCGCTCCGGTTTTCGGCCTTTTGGGGTACCTCTCCCGAATATATCGGCTCCGAACCTGATGTTTTTGAAGTTCCGTTTTCGGCTTCCTTTACCAGAGAGGAAACGGCAAGATTTTTGTAAAAATTGCGTACTGCGGAACTTATGCTGCGGTGAACGGGCCCTATATCTTTAAATCGCACTTCTTTTTTTGCGGGATGAATATTAAAGTCCACCAGAGAAGAATCTATCGTTAAAAAAAGGCAGGCGGCCGGATGGGTTCCGTTCGGAAAATACGCTTCGGCACCGTAATCCATCGCCTGTAAAAGGGCGTATTCCTGTACGCGCCTTCCGTTTACAAAAACGTACATGAGTTTGCGGTCGCTTCGGTACACCGAAGTTTCGCCCAATACAATCGCAAAAGAAAAGGCTTCTTTTTTGTTTTCGGTATTTAGGATGTCCGTGTCCTCATCGGGTTGTGAGTGTATCTCGTAAAACAGGGCTTCTTTTTCGCCCATGTCCAAGGCGGCACAAAAGCGCCGGCTCAAGCTTTGCCCTGCCGGCAGGTCCAAACGGATTTTTCCGTCGCTTATAAGGCGAAAAGCCCTGTCGGGGAAGGGAAGACTTTTTTCGATAAAGGTTTGCTTACACAAAAGGTTTTCCGCTTGCGGCCGTTTTAAAAAGCGGCGGCGTGCGGGAAAATTGTCGAATAAGGTCCGGCATACAACCGTTGTTCCCAACGGAAGGGATGCAGGTTCTATACGGCGCTCGGCTCCCTCCGTACTCATCTTCCATGCTTCGCCGTTTCTGCTTGAAGTTATTTCCAAACGGCTGACGGCCGAAACGGAAGCAAGGGCTTCGCCGCGGAAACCGAGGGTCGAAAGCGATTCAAGGTCGGTATCCGAAACGATTTTACTTGTCGCATGGGCTCTGGCGCACTCTTCCAAATCCGCTTTTGTCATGCCGCAGCCGTTATCGGCAACACGGATAAGACTTATACCGCCTTCTTCTAGTTCCGCGCTGATTTTATCCGCACCCGCATCGACTGCATTGTCCAAAAATTCGCGCAAAACCGCGGCGGGGCGGTCTATAACCTCTCCTGCCGCTATTTTACGCGCAACATCCGGCTCAAGCTGTTTTACGGGGCGAAGCAGTGCCGCAGTATTTATCGCGTTCATAAACAGGGTGTTCCGTCAGTCGTTCAGGGAACTGAATAAATCGAGTTCAACCTTGTCCTGCGGCAAGGCCGGCTGATTCATAAGCTGTTGAATTTTACCTTCGATTTTATCCAATTCTTTTTCCATACCCTTGGCTAGGGTAATGCCTTCTTCAAACATTTTTAAAGCATCTTCAAGTTTGATATCGCTTTTTTTTATTTCGCTTCCCAGCTCTTCCAAACGCTGCAATCGCTGTTCAAAATTTTTCATATACTTTCTCCCGTTTTATTTCCCGTTTCAATTACATCCGCTCCGATTTTCCCTTCCGAAAGGGTAATGCAGAGTCTTTGACCGCTTTGTGTCTGAGCAGCTTTTCGTATTATTTCGCCCGTCTGCGCATCGCTTACCACCGAATAGCCGCGTGCCAAAATACTTTTGGGATTTGCATCTTCCAAAATCCGCCGGGCAAAGGCGATACGGTTTTCAGCTTCGTCGACGCGTTTTTGAAGCGAAAAAAGCAAATCTTCTTTTGCGTCGTCAAAACGCTGCAAAAGCGGCTGTTCTATCGTGCGCAAGCGAAGTTCAAGATTTTCCGCCGAAAAGGATTTTACCAAAAGCTTCATATTTTGTACACGGTTTTGCATAACCGCACGCAGGTTTTCGGCCGCAGACGATATTTGAAAGAGGATGCCGTCCAAAAGGGGAACGGCAAGTTCGGCCGCCGCCGAGGGGGTAGGAGCCCTCACATCCGAGGCAAAATCGCTTAAAGCCCAGTCTATTTCGTGTCCCACCGCCGAAATAACCGGAATAGCCGATTCATAGACGGCGCGCACCACACATTCTTCGGAAAAGGGGAGTAAATCTTCAAGCGAGCCTCCGCCCCTTCCGACAATGAGCACATCGGCAAGCGAAAAGGTATTTGCCCTTTTGATTTGAGAAGCGATTTGCTCCGCAGCCTCGGCTCCCTGCACGGCACAGGGAAGGACAATAACCGATATCTTGGGATTGCGCCTTCGGGTAATTTGTAAAATATCGCGTAGAGCCGCCCCTGTAGGACTGGTTACGACACCCACCCTGCGCGGGAAAAAGGGCAAAGTCCGTTTTTTTTCGGCATCGAATAAGCCTTCCGCGGCAAGACGCCGTTTACGCTCTTCGAGCATTTTAAGGATTTCGCCCGAACCCGATTCTTCCATTTTTTCTACGACAATTTGATAACTTCCGCGGGCTCCGTAAACCGATAAAGAACCGCTTGCCTTAACCTTCAGTCCGTCATAGGGAGTAAACGAAAGGGCTTTTGCCTTTCCTTTAAACAGGACGGCGGCAATAGCGGCTTTTTCGTCTTTAAGCGTAAAATAAATATGGCCGGTACTCGAAGGGCGGTAGTTTGAAATCTCGCCTTCAATCGTTAAAAAGGGAAAAGAACCTTCTATTAAGTCTTTAAGAATATCGGTTATTTCACTGACGCTGAATATTTTGGATTCCATCGTCCCTCCCTTGTAAGCAGTATAGGTTAATTTAAGGGAAAACGCAAGGAGGAATTGTTTCAACACCGAACATGGCATAAAACCGTGCTTCCTGCTCGGTTTTATGCGGGGTAATATATGAAAAAGACTGATTCCGATGATGTGTTCAAAATCACTCTGCGCAACGACTATGCGTTTAAAGAAAGCGGCTAAGATATCGCCGCTCTCTTTAACTCGAGTTTGTTTCAAAACCGCACGTCCTGTGCGGCTTTGAACTCCAGTTTTGAGCATAGCTCAAAACTGATTACTAACGGCTTTCCTGCACATCCGTGTGCAGGAGTTGAAACAGGATGTTTTACGTGCGGTATTTTACCGTCCAAAACATCGGGGATAATCGGCTTTAGGTGAGCACGTTTTCAAATGTGCTCACCGGTGAAACTGTATGAGCGAGGTGAAAGATATGTCCTATGCTTTTAAAAGTGTGGATGAACTCACATTCACCGATGATTTTATGTTCGGCACGATTATGAAAAACCCCGAAATCTGCAAAGGTGTTATCGAACGCCTGTTACACATTAAGGTCGGAAAAATCGAATACCCGTCTTTACAAAAAACAATCGCGCCCTTTTATGAAAGTAAGGGAATCCGTCTGGATGTCTATGCGGCCGACGATGAACGCACCTTTGACATTGAAATGCAAACTTCAATGCCGCCCGCCCTTGCCAAACGTACTCGCTATTATCAAAGCCTTATGGATGTCGATAATCTTCTGGCAGGACACGGCTATGATGAGCTTAAAGAAAGCTATGTGATGTTTATCTGTCTTACGGACCCGTTTAAACAGGGCTTAAGCGTATACACCTTCCACAATGTTTGTAGCGAGAATAATGCTCTTTTTCTTGATGACAAATCCTACAAAGTGTTTTATAATGCAAGTGCATACAACAGGGAAGCAAACACGGAACTGCATGCATTTTTAGAGTACCTGTGTAAAAAGCGGGCAACAAGCAATTTTCCCAAAAATATCGATGAGCTTGTTGAAACGGTAAAGTTAAACGAACACTTCAGGAGTACCTATATGTCATTGAATATCCGTGAATATGATTTACGCAGAGCCGGCAGAGAAGAAGGTGAAGCCATAGGGCTTGAAAAAGGCTTGCATCAAGGAGCCTATCAAAACAAACTTGAAACCGCAGCTGTAATGAAAAACAGAGGGTATGACCCCGATGAAATTTGCAGCATAACGGGCATAACAAAGGATATTTTACAAACCCTTTGAATCCCCTGCGTCCCCTGCGCTCTCCGCGGTTAAACTCAATCACCGCAGAGTTCGCCAACAGCGCAAAGAAAAATAAAAAAGGATACCAACTATACCCTCTAAAACCCCTGCGTTCCTTGCGCTCTCCGCGGTTAAACTCAATCACCGCAGAGTTCGCCAACAAAAATAAAGAAGGATACCAACTATACTCTCTTAAACCCCTGCGTTCCCTGCGCTCTCCGCGGTTAATTAAAAATGTGCATTTTTTTCTAAAAAAGTCTGTTTTTTTTGTGAGTTTTCGTGTATAATGTACAGTGTGGGATATTGTACCTCATTAGAATAAAATATCAGTCTTCTTCCCGCCCGGAGGTATGTATGAAAAAAATCGTTGTTGTCTTTTTAATTACGCTCGCTATAGTGATTGCCGGTTTATTGGCCGTTTCCTGTAATTCCGCAGTAAAGGATGAACTGGGTACCGTAGTCCTCGATTTCGGCGGCTCGGCGCGTGCCTTGGATTCAAACGCATTGCCCATACTTTCGACCGTGCGTATAAAAGCCGAAGTTACAAGCTCCGCCGGCAGAACGGTACAAGAGTATAATCCTGGCCGGGAAGGTAATATAAGCCTTAGTCTTCCGGTGGGCGAGCGGGTTGTTATAAAGCTTTCCGCCTATAATGCGTCGGGTATATGGTCGGGCTCGGTTACGCATACGGTTGAACCGGGTACGAATGCCGTCAGCGTCAAGTTGAGTAAAAAGATAGCCGGTTTAAACAAGCTGTTGTTTACGCAAGAGAATAAAGGTTCCCGTGATTACAATTTAACCTTCTACCTTGGCGGAAAAAAAGTTGACTTGAAAGCATCTTTCGTTCCCTATATCTTTGCCCGCGACAGTTTGGGAAGAGTGTATGTCGGATATGACAAGGGCATTCCTGAAATTCTCCGATATACAAGCGAGGGAGTTGAGGATAAAACAAAAAACCTATCTCTTGACTTTCTTGCAAACGATTATACAGCGGGGAAGATGTACGCTCATATTCCCGGCAGGTTAGTGCAGATAAAAGACAACCTGTCCGAATCGGTGGTTGCAACCGGACTTACCGGACGTATTTTTGCCGTCGATAACGGCCGCATTGCATGGGTCGAATTACCTAACCGGCTCAAGATTGCCCCGATTCCGACTATTTCCCCTTCCCCTCATTCGCTTGTCCCTCTTTTTGCAAGAGAAATCGGAAATGATATTAAAATTAAAGACTGTTTGCCTTCCGGGGTAACCGATATTTTTATCCGGGGCGGGTATACCTATGTCCTTTTTAAAACGGTGAATGAAACCATAACCGGAAATAATAAAGCGCTCTGCTCTTTAGGCGGTGTTGTCCGCTATAATATAAATAATTTGGCTGAAGACCCGGTAAAAATAGGTTTTGACAATGATCCCGACTTTGAAAACGGTGTATTGGAAGATTACGATTATTCCGAAAACTTTTACGGGGCGGTAAAGGTAATCGGCTTTGACGATGAAAACCTCTACATTGCCGACGACGGCTTTGATGCAGCTTATACGGATGATTATCCCCGTATCGTTAAAAACCGCAACCGCATCGGCGTACTTAACATGAAAACAAATGCGCTCAGCTTTATCGATGCCTATCCCGCAAAATGGAATAAAGAATGGAGCGAATGGAAGGGCACAAAGACGATTGTGTGGAAAAAAGCTAATGAGCATGCTCCCTTGAACTATTATCAGCTGGAAAATGCGGGTTCCCCGCTTCCTTCAACTTCGCTTGCACCCGGTATGACCGATATGTTTACCTATGATCAAGCGGGAAGTCTGTATATCTATAAGACTGTCGATAAAATACAGAAATTCAAATTAAAAGACGACGGTTCGTATGATACAACTTCGGAAGATCTTCCCATGGGGCTTAGTCCTAATGAATCAATGATAGGTTTTGCGGTCGATTTGTCTACAAAAAGCTTGTACTATGCCGTATATAATTCCGGTACTCCTGCTTCATATAGGGTTAAGAAAAGGACATGGACCGGTAATTTCGGAAATGCCGGTACGGCTTCGGAATTTTTAAGTATACCCGCTTCCTCGGGAACCGTGTCAGCCCTTGCCGCAAACAAAGACGGTGTATTCGCTGCGGTAAAGACAAAGTCCGGTAATTCGGTCAATGACACGTACAGTATAGAAGTGTATAAATATTCCCATGACAATGCCTCTGTTGCTGAAAAAACGATACCGATTGTTTCCGCTAACCCCCTGTATCAAGCTATCCAAGGAACCGATCCCGACAATAACAACCATAAAAAATATGTAGACGAAACAGTTACCGCCCTGCACATTAAAAACGGGGTTTTATATGCTCTTACCACCGAAAGAACCGTAAGGAGGTCTATTGATACGGAAGGATATAAGGGGCCCTCGTTCAGTTATATTACGGGAAAGCTCTTGCAAATCGGTAAGGATACAAGTTCCTTCGATGAAATTTCGGCGGGCCGAAGCGTAAAACAGCTGTACGGCTATAACCTTAAAGACATAACACCCGAAACTTCAGGAGATTTTGCTCCCGTCCGCTTTATCGCTATTAAGCCCAAAAAGCTTGTTATTGCATCCACCGGATATCTATATCGTAAGCCGCCTGAGGGGTATGCGGAATCCTCATACAAGCGAAAGATATATGAGTTTGACCTTGAAGCCGCCGCTATGCCGGCCGGAACCGCTCAGGATACAACAATATTTTATAAAGCATTTGGGGAATGTGAATATTCATGGTAGTAAGTGAATAAGATTCTTATAAGTCTTTCCGTTCCGGTGTACGGAACGGAAAGCACTTTGCCTGTTCTGTTGGACAGTATCTTGGAACAGCAGCCCCTCCCCGAAAGTTCGGTTCAGGAGGGGGCTTCCTTTTTAACTAAAGAAGCTTCTCTGCGCTCTTTGCGGTTTCCTCCCATCGAAATCCTCATCGCGGACGACGGAAGTCCCGGCGGTAAAGCCCTGCCTCAAATCCTCAAATCGTATACAAAGGCTTTAAAAAAGCTCGGCGTACATCTTGAACTTTTCAAACACGGGGCAAACCTCGGTACCCTTGAAGCCCGCCGCACCCTTGCCGAAAATGCACGAGGCGAATACATTTTTTTTGTCGACCCCGACGATACCCTTCCGCCCGATACCCTTCCGCTTCTTATCCGTGCCCTTTCGGAATCTTCAGACGGAGAGCACTCAGGCACAATGGGGAATTGCGGTGCCGATATAATTCACGGTTCAATGGATGTGTTTGTGAATAATCCGAATCCCGACGATCCGATTTTTAAGGAAAAATACGAGGCTCTGGTACACAAGGTACGAAAAGTACATACAGGAAGGCTTGAAGGGAATGCCGTCCTTAAAAATCTTCTTATTGAAGAAGGACATAACAGCCTTATCTGCGGTAAATTGATTAAAACCTCCCTTGTCCGTAAAGCCTACGAGAAAATACCCCATACCTTTTGTACCATGGCCGAAGATTTTTTGCTGTATTTTTTTATTGCCCTGCAAAATCCTTCTTATTACGGGATCGATACAATCATTTACAATTATTACAACGATGCGGGTATTACCTCCAAAGCCGAAATCTCAAACCTCGAACGCTGGGAAAAAGCCTGTTCAGCCGCTTCCGTTTTTACCGTGATTTTTTTGTATTTGGAAGAACATCCCCTCGACTCTCCCCGTGCCGCCGAATACCGTAAGGCAATCGCCGAACGCTGTACTTCCCACCTTGTGTCAAACATCCGCCACTTGGAGCGCGTTACCCCTTCTTTGCGCGAAGAAGCCTACGCAATGCTTTGCGGCTACTGGGGCGAAGACTATGTAAAGCAGGTGGAAAAAGCTTTACATAAGTAACAGTACGTTTTTTTTAATATCCGCACTTTTTTTTCTGAAAATGTGTCTTTTTTTTCATATCAGCACCACTAATATAAGTGGAGGTTAATTATGGGAAAGACCAAACAGACAGAAAACAAAGCGGAAATCTTAAACCCCAAAACCGACTGGGTGTTCAAATTGATGTTTTCGAAGGGCGAGGAAGGAAACAAAGCGCTGATCAGTTTTCTCAACGCCTTTTTGAAAGAAACCTACGGTGCCATACATACGGCAGATATTCTCAACACCGAGCTTATTCGTGAAAGCCCTAAAGGTGAAACCTATCACCTGGACTTGCTCGTCAAAACCGACAACGGCCTTATCGTGAACATCGAAATGCAGCAGTTTTGGAAAAGTTCCATTCCGCGCAGAAATCAGCTCTACCTTGCACGTACCGTTGCTAAAAATCGTACGTCCTGTACGATTTTTAGCTTCAAGTTTCGCAAGCGAAACTTGGGGATATATAGCATTTGTCGCCCTCCATGGCGGTATGCAAAAAAAGAAGCGAGGTATACGTTTAGATATTAGATGAAGCAGGTGCCGAAGCGTGGACAGTGCGCGCAAAAAAATCTGCACAAGCGAAGCGCGGAAGCCTTTTTGCGCGTGTGTCCGAGCGCATCGGCAAAATGCATCTTTATGAACGATATCTCCTCTCTTCCTTTTGTTGCCTTAAATGAACTTATCGGCTATACTATGAGTAAGGATATCGCGGATTACACGGCAAAGGATTTTTGGATACGGTTTTTGAGCAACTACGCGGAAGACAAACAAAGCGGTATGCTTAAAAAACTGTGTGCATTGGAGGAGGGCTTGGAAATGGCGGAAGCGACATTATGCAGAGTAACCGAAGAAGAGCGGCGTATCGCGTGGAAATTATCCACACAGCACTATTACGATATCCTTGCCGACGAACGTGCCGAAGGCAGAGAAGAAGGCGAAGCTGTCGGCCTTGAAAAGGGTGCCCGGCAAAAAGCTTTGGAAACAGCGGCTGCCCTTAAGCGGCTCGGGGTTGAACTCGATACAATAGCAGCCGGAACGGGTTTAACCCGTGAAGAAATCAAAAAGCTGTAAATTACTGTGTAATTAATCCGGTACGTTTTTGTTCCCCTGCGATTAAACTCCCATAAAAAACAAGTACTTATACAATACTTGCACATCAGGGCTTTTAGGAGTATAATTTTACAGCTAGGAGGCTCTCAGGATGATTCAAAACGACGACATACACGGCAAAATTCTGTACGAGGACGATGCGCATAAATTTATTTGGCTCGGATCGGAAAATAAATACCGAAAGGGTGCCGTGCAAACCATGCAGTACCTTATTATCAACAACGGCCGCGGCGTTTTACTTGATCCGGGCGGAGTTCACCTTTTTTCCCGTGTTGTAACCGCAGTAAGCCGCTTTATATCGGTCGATAAAATCGATACCATTTTCTTTTCGCACCAGGACCCCGATGTTTCTTCGGGTATAGCATTGTGGCTCGGCATTACAAATGCAAAGGTCTATATTTCCGAATTGTGGGTGCGTTTTTTGCCCCACTTCGGCATAGTCGATACAAAGCGTATGGTCGGTATTCCCGATAAAGGTATGGATATTATGCTTGCATCCGGTTCGCGTATGTGCTGTATTCCTTCCCACTTTATGCATTCACCGGGGCAGTTCGGTTTATTCGATGAAAGATCCCGCATTCTGTTTACGGGCGACATAGGGGCGGCGGTTTTCGCGGAAGGCGAAGAAACTCTCTTTGTAGAAGATTTTGACGCCCACATGAGCTTTATAAAGGACTTTCATACGCGCTATATGGCATCAAACAAAATCGTACGCCGCTGGGCCGAGACGGTACGCCGTTTGAATCCCGTTATGATTGCCCCCCAGCACGGAGCCGTATACAAGGGCGAAAACGTGGATAAATTTTTGAATTGGATGTCGAATTTACAGTGCGGTATCGATTATATCGATGCCTTGTTTTAACGGATGTGTGCAATGAGTGAAAGTGCCGTTATTGAAAATTTTTCCGATGTTATAAATCGAACCGTTGTTCATTATAATAAAAGCATTGTATTGGATTTTTTAACCAGCCATTCTTTTTCAATCATTAACGAATCCATGGGCGAACTGCAAAAAGGTTTCGACACGATTGTTTCTTCTTTCGAGCAGATTCAGGCAAGCGGTGAAGCTTCTTCGGCAAATACCGGCCGCGTAAACGGTATGATGTCCGATATTTTGAACAGCAATAAAAAATTGCATGCCGAAATAAACGAACGGGTAGGGGAGCTTGAAGCCGCTTCAGTCAATGCGCGCAATGCTGCCGCCTCTTTTGAAGTGCTCAAAGAAAGAACCTCCGATGTTGCCGATATGCTTGCCGGTATCGAAGATGTATCCGTAAAAACGGGTATTTTGGCGATAAACGCTTCGATAGAAGCTGCCCGTGCCGGAAAGGTAGGAAGCGGTTTCCGTATTATTGCAAACGAAGTGCGCTCTTTGGCAACTCAAACGGGTGATTTTACCCAAAAAATCGAAGCAAAACTGAACGAATTCCGAGCAAGCGTTGACGAAATAAATAAAAGCATGACGCTTTTTATCGAGCTTTTTTCCCGATTCCAGCAGTCGTTTACGGGGGTTTTAAATAATTTTAACCAAAATGCCGAAACCCTGAATGAGGCGGGCAATTCCTTAACCGAGATAACCGCTTCGGTAAAAGAACAGGCTTTGGCTATGCAGGAGGGCTTGCGCTCATTGGAAAAGGTAAACGATTCCCTGCACGATACCAAAGCTATTTTGGACGTTGTGCAGACAAGTCATGCCTTTTTGGATACCCTTTTGGAGCAAAAGCAGGATTAACAAAGGCGGCAAAGCGTACGGACAGCCGAAACCCCGGCGGTTTTAAAGTCGATTGTTCTCCCTTATGTTGTTCACCTTTATAAAGAACTTTTAATTGCCGATATTTAAGAAGATGAAACCCTTTGTATTTTTAATTGAGGCCGGTTTAAGGTCCTTTGCAGATGAAAAATTGTTTGCAGGTAAAAGCGCGCGCGAAAAAGCCGAATTATGGGCTGCCGAAACGCAGGATTCCTGCGGAACCGATTGCATAAAAACGCCTGTAAGCCTTCCGTCCCTGCTTAAACACATGTGCGGGCAGCTGTCCGCCCGCAATGCCGACACCGCAGTTCTTGCCTTTGCCGACTGTCCCTTTTTAAACGCGGCTCTTACCGCCGAAATGCTTGATTTACATAAAAAATACAGGGCCGAATATACCTTTGCCGACGGCTATCCCTACGGCTTTACGCCTGAAATAATCGATGCGGGAACGCTTAAAATCCTCTTGAAGCTTGCCGAATCAAAAGAAGACTTTACCCAAGGCGACGTTAAACCGGACAGCCTCTTTTCTCTTATAAAAACCGATATCAATTCCTTTGAAATCGAAACCCTTATTGCGCCTCGGGATTACCGCTATTTGCGCCTTAATTTCAGCTGTTCTTCAAAACGCGATACCCTCGCATGCCGCCGCCTTTTTAATCTTTTACCCGATTGTACAGAGGCCGCCCTGTTATGCGAAAAGGCGCGCTCTACGGCCGAAATCCAAAGAACCCTGCCGGCATTTTACAATATACAAATATGTTCGTCCGAAGGCGGCGAAAGCATGTACGAGCCGGCAGTTACAACCTCCGCGCTGCCGGCTTCCATGGAGCTTGCCTCATTTAACACCCTTTTAAAAAAAATAAGCGATTTTTCAGACGACGCGGTTATAAGCCTATCTTTTTTGGGAGAACCCCTGAGGCATCCGGACTTTGTGTTGTTTGCCGAAGCGGTTGCATCTTATAAAAATCTTTCCCTTTTAATAGAAACCGACGGACAAAATCTTGACGAACAAACGGCTGTGCGCATACAAAAAGCCTTTTCCGCTCATAGACCGGGTTCGGGAGTCGATGCGCCTGTAAACTGGATTGTAAAACTCGATGCATGCGATGAGCAAACTTATAAAACAGTCCGCAAAAAAGGCAGTTTGGAAGCTGCCGAAAAAACTGCAGCCCTTTTAAAAACGCTGTTTCCGGGTGCGGTGTATCCGCAAATGGTACGCATGAAAGCGAATGAACATCAGTTGGAAGCGTTTTTCAGGCGCTGGAAAGCCGAGGGGGAGCTCATTATTCAAAAATACGATTATATAAGCGGCCTCTTGGAAGATTTACGTCCGGCCGACTTATCTCCTGCAGTCCGTACCCCCTGTTGGCATATTAAGCGCGATATGTGCATTTTAGCCGACGGAAGCGTTCCGCGTTGTAAAACGGCCGTCTTTTTTTCCGAACCTTCATACGGAAACGTTTTTACCGAAGAATTGGAAACGGTGTGGGCCAGGGGTGCCGAAAAACTTAAAGAACAGTTACAAGGTCTTTATACCGGAACATGCGAAAAAAGCGATGAATACTATACCTTTAATTTTTGACGAACGTAAAATCAAAAGAACCGTTTTGGGTACAAGTGCGGCCTTCGGCTTATCGGGCGATTCTTTTATCGGGGAACCGACCGAAATGCGTAAAAACGCTTCGGGAAAGGCGACTTCGTCTTCTTCCGCCGGTTCTCCGCTTGATTCTTTTGCCGTTGTGCTTTTAAATCGCGGCGGTAATCATTATTGCTCGCAAAGTTTGGAAAGCCTGGCCGCCTGCGGTTTTAAAGAAATAGTTGTTGTTGAAAATTCCGGCAAAAGTTACGGCTTGGAAGAATTGTCTCAGCGCTTTCCCTATGCGAAATTCATTATTCCCTTGGAAGATGTAAACTGCGGCGATATGATTAATATGGCGATAGGTGAAATCGTTTCTCCCTTTGCCCTGGTTATCTGGGACAATATGAAAATCCGTGAGCCGGTAGTATCCCCTTCTCTTGCCGAACACATAAAAAAATCCGCTCCCTTGTGTACGGCCCCGCTTTTGGCATCCGATTCTTTACATACGCTTCCCGTATGCATAAAGCCCGATATAAAAAACACCGTTTTTTCGGCTCGCTGCACTGCCGTACAATTTCCTTCCGGCTGCGATACCCTGAAAACCCTTTATCCCTTTGACTTTATCGGTATCTATAACAAAGAAAAATTTATGAGGCTGGGAGGCTTCGACTATACCTTCGATATTCCCTATTGGCAAAATTTGGACTTTGCACTGCGCGCTTGGCTGTGGGGAGAACGGATATGCATAAACCGTTTTTTTCGCCTCTCATACGAGGGAGAAGCCCCGCTTGAAGACAGCAGTGCCGATTATGCGCAGCTTACCTTTTTCCTTAAAAACTGCGCTCCGGTTGTCCGCTCGGATTATGCCTATATACCCCTTATACGCTTTTTCGATTTTTGCCGCCGTTATCCGGGAAGTCCTTTCAGAGCGCACGGATTGTTTTCCGCCGCCCGCTCATGGGTGCGTACAAACCGATTCCGCTATAAAACCGACATCGGCCGTCTTATAGAGAATTGGGATACACCCCTTGAGGAGCCCCTATGACAGCGGTTATCGTGCAGTGCCGTCTTGCCTCTTCCCGCTTGCCGAAAAAGGCCCTTCTTCCTTTGGGCAGTACCGGAAAGCCGCTTTTTTTATGCACCCTCGATGCGATGAAAAAGGTAAAAGCCGACACATATTGGCTCGCCTGCGATGCGGCTTCTTACGATGTTCTTGCCCCCCTGTGTGAGCAAAACGGCTGGAACTGTTTCGGCGGAAGTGAAAACGATGTGTTAAGCCGTTTTTGCGGCATTATCGAAAAAACGGGCGCTTCCCGTATTATCCGGGCAACGGCCGATAATCCCTTTTTGTGTTACGAGGCAGCTCGGGCTTCAATCGACGGATATAAAAAGCGCGGCTGCGATTATTTTACCTTCAGCGGTCTTCCTCACGGAAGCGGGGTTGAAGTGCTTAGCGCCCGCGCCCTCCTTCACGCACACGCACGGACAACGGACGCCTTTGAGCGCGAACACGTAGGTCCTGCCCTCTATAATCATAAAGATGTTTATACCTGCATCTTTGAACAGGCGCCCGCACAGTGGAATATGCCTCATCTGCGTACTACCGTCGATACGCCTGCGGATTACCGGCGTGCACAGCGCATATGCCGCTTTTTGGAAGATTCCGCAGAGTCTGCGTCGGCTGCCGTTCCGCCCTTTGCGTTTTCGCATATTCTGCGCGCTTTGGAGGATAAAAGAGTGCATTCTCCCGTCCTTGCCGTTCCTGCCGTTGGCGAGGGGCGGGGTACGGGGCATTTGAGAAGATGCCTCTCTTTGTGTCAAAGTGCTTTCTCGCAGGGCGGCCTCTCCGTCGATCTCCTTATCGACGAAAAAGCCTCCGACGCCGCCCGCTCCCTTATAGACGAAGCGCTCTCTCTTAAAAAGATTCAGCCCGTGCACATCCTCAATGAAATTCCCGAAGCCGGAGAATATGCTTTAATTCTTACCGACAGCTTCCGCCTCGAAAAGAAAAAGGGAGAACGCCTTTTTTCTCTTGCGCCGGTTGTCTCTTTTGACGAGGGTCCCTATCCTGCCGATATAGATTGGAGCGACTACCTTGTCGATATTATTCCGCCGCTTTATAAAAAGCGCTTGCTCAATTTGAATGCCCCGTGTTTAATTCCGCTTCCCCCCGATCGCTTTGCGCGTTTTAAAATCGAAAAAGGGCAAGACGGAAAAGAGCATAATAATATACAATCCGTATTACTGTGTATAGGAGGGGAGGACCCGGCCTCATTGAGCCGTCCCGCCCTTAAAGCTCTTGCCGATTATGCGCCTTTGTGTGAAAAAAGGGGCTTTACATTACGTGTTTGTGCGGTTCTTCCCCCGCAGGTACGGGAGGCGGTACAAAACATCCCGTTTCCCTCGTCTTTTTCCCTGTGTGCATCCGTACCGAATCTTTTTTCCGAAATACATACATACGATCTGGTGATTACCCATTACGGTTTTACCGCCTTTGAAGCCGCCGTTTCAGGATGCGCTCTTTTGTTGCTTGCAACCACATCCCTTCATAAAAAGCTTGCCCAAAAATACGGCAGCCCCTGCCTTTCAAAAAAAGATTTAAAAGCTTCAGTTATAGACCGCCTGTGCTCGAAGCCGGACCGCCTGATTCCCGAAAAACTGCGCACAGCCTTATCGGTAAAAGAAAAACGGGCAGCTCCCCTTTCTCTTGTCGAAAATCTGGTTTCGGCTGAAAGATACGGCTGCCCTCTGTGCAGCGGCGCTGTTTTACATAGCGGCTCTGTTTCACATAGCGGTGTAAAATCCTGTCGGCCGGATAAGGTCATTGCCCGCGATCCGATAAAAACAATCAGAAGATGCAAACGCTGCGGCATGCCCTATATCGGCTTTTTGTCCGATACCGAAAAAAAATACGAAGCATCGTACTTTTTTGAAGAATATAAAAAACAATACGGCAAAACCTATCTTGAAGACTTTGAATCGATAAAAGCACAAGGGCTGCGGCGTATCGCCCTCATAGATAAAATTACGGGTAAAAAAACGGATGGGCAAAAACGGCTTTTGGATATAGGCTGTGCATACGGAGCCTTTTTATCCGCCGCCTCGGATTCTCGTTGGGCGGCTTCGGGAACCGATATCTGTTCCGATGCGGTTTCCTATGTACAAAACACTTTGGGATTTCAAGCTCAAACTTCCGTCTTTCCCGACTTTTCAAGCAAAACGGCCTTTGACGCCGTTACCATGTGGTTCGTTATCGAGCACTTTTCCAATCTCGATGCCGTTTTGCGCAAGGTATCGGAATTGACAAAACCGGGCGGCATTTTCGCTTTTTCAACCCCTTCTGCATCGGGAGTTTCCGCACGTTTTTCAAAAAAACGCTTTTTCCGCCAAAGTCCCGCCGATCATTTTACCCTGTGGGAAATAAAGCGCTGCCGCCGCATATTACGTACATACGGTTTTAAAGTGTGTAAAATCGTTTCGACAGGTCATCATCCGGAGCGTTTTCCTTTTTTTAAAATCGACTCTCATAACCGCTTTGCTCTTTTTCTAAGTAAACTTTTTTTACTGGGCGATACATTTGAAGTGTATTGTAAAAAAACCGAAGGCAGTATACGAGGTACCATATGAAAAAACACGTGTTGATATTGGGCGCAAGCCTTATGCAAAAACCGGCCGTTGAAGCTGCGCGGGATTTAGGCTGCCGTATAACCCTTGTTGACGGTAATCCCAATGCCCTGAGCCGCTCCTATGCGGACAGCTTTGAACAAATCGATTTAAAGGATACCGAAAAAATAGTCGATTTTGCCCTCTGTTTACGGCAACACGAGGGTTTACACGGCGTTTTTACGGCAGGAACCGATTTTTCCTATGCGGTTGCACGGGCGGCCGAAGCATGTGCTCTTCCCGGACACAACAGTGAAGCCGCTTTGAGGGCAAGCGACAAAGTGCTGATGCGCTCCTGCTTTGAAAAAGCGGGCGTTCCTTCTCCCCGTTTTGTCGAAGCCGATGGGCGGACGGTATCTTTGGATAAAAAAGGATTACTCTCCTGGCTTAAAAAAAATGCCCTTGACTTTCCCCTGGTCGTAAAGCCCTGCGACAATATGGGAGCGCGAGGCTGCCGTCTTGTACACTCCGCCGATGAATTTTCAAGCGCACTGAGCGATGCCGTCCGTTATTCAAAAACCGCCCGTGCCGTTGTCGAAGAGTATATGGACGGCCCCGAATTTTCAATAGACGCCATTGTTTGTCAGGGCGAGCTTACCGTTACTGGTTTTGCCGACCGCCATATTTTTTTCCCCCCGTATTTTGTGGAAATGGGGCATACGATTCCCTCAAATCTCGCCTCCGGCCCGCGCTTTCAATTATTTAAAACCTTTGCCGAAGGGGTCCGGGCGCTCGGTTTAAGCTGCGGTGCCGCCAAGGCCGACATCAAACTGACTTCCCGCGGCCCCATGGTAGGCGAAATTGCGGCCCGTCTTTCGGGAGGATATATGTCCGGCTGGACCTTTCCCTATGCCTCGGACTTAAATCTGACGCGCGAAGCCTTATCGATTGCCCTCGGAGAACCTCCGGAGGCGCTGTCGGCAAGGCGGGTAAAAACCGGTATTGCCGATTCTCCTTTCGAGATTTTTGAAGTACCCTGTGTACGCCACTGTGCAGAGCGTGCCTGGATTTCGATTCCCGGAAAAATAAAGGAAACGCTTTTTTTCGAAAAAGCCGAAAAGCGTAACGGCGTATGTGATTTTTTTCCCCGCGCCCATGTAAACGATACGGTCGATTTTCCGCAAAACAATGTGGAAAAAGCGGGGAACGTACTGGCTTGCGCTCCGGGTTACGAAAAAGCATCGGATTGTGCCGCAGCAGCGGTTAAAACCGTCTTTTTGCGTCTGGAAGAGCGCAATATTACAAGCGGCCATTTTTTATTTCAAGCCCTCGATACCGCTTATCCTCCTTCAGCCTTTCAGCTTCCGCCCGATGTTTTACGGAAGCTGGAAACCCTTGAGTATTCTCAAAAATCACCCGTATGTCTTACGGAAAAAATGCATATACGGCTTCCGCCCGTTTTGGAAGACTGTGCAGACCTTACCGATTGGAACGGCCGCAGTTTGCGTGAAACGGTCGATTTGTATAATGAACTGTATAAAAAACAAAGCGCTCTTCCTAAATCGGGCGAAGTCTTGTATTCTTCTTCGTTTTCGGACAGGGAGTTTTGGCACTGCCTCATCCGCGGCGGACTTCAGGGGGCCGTTTTTTACTTTGATTCACGGAGGAGCGAATGCTTATAAAAAAAAGTAAGGCAGCCGGCTTTTTTCGAACATACACGGTCTTGTTCCGGTGTATCGTTTTATGCGGTTCCGTGTTACTCCGGGCCGGAACTCCCGATGCCTCTTCTCCGGGAGGGCAGGAAACTCGGTTCCCCTCCGGGGGAACAGTCAAGCAGGTTTCAGGAGGCTTGATTTCCTTTCCCGATATTGCAAAACAAACGGATTCCGTCCTCCATTGGGACGCTGTGGCCGCAAACGGTTTACTCGAAAAAAACGGGCATTTTTTAAGTTTTTCGGCCCATCATCCCTTTGTAATGCTCGACTGTCTTGAAATGACTCCGTGCAGCCTTCCGGTAAAGCAGGGCGCCACCCTCTATGCCTCTGGCGATTTTTTCGATACGGTAAAAAATATCTTCGACAATCTTCCTCCGGAAGTCCATTTCCGTATCGGCGCCATTTTAATAGACCCGGGGCACGGAGGCCGGGATCCGGGAGCCGTTGCCGACTATACCGTCAAGGGTAAAAAACAAACCCTGCGGGAAAAAGATATAGTTCTTTTTACCGCCAAGGATTTATACAAACGTTTAAAAGAAAAGTATCCGGATAAAAAAATCATGCTTACGCGCAGTACCGACGTTTTTTTAACCCTCAATCAGCGTACCGATATAGCCAATACGGTAAAGCTTGCAGAACACGAGGCCATCCTTTACGTATCGCTGCACGCAAACTCCGCCTTTTATGCAAAGGCAAAGGGGTTTGAAGTGTGGTATCTATCGCCGGGGTATCGGCGAACCCTGATTAAATCAACCGGCAGCGACAAAGACAAGGATGTACTGCCTATTTTAAACTCGATGATGGAAGAAGAGTTTACCACCGAAAGCATCCTCATTGCAAAATATATTCAGGACGGAATCAGGGCGCAAGTAGGAAACTTGACGATTGACCGCGGCATAAAAGAAGAGGAGTGGTTTGTCGTACGCAATGCGAATATGCCCAGCGTGTTGGTTGAACTGGGTTTTGTAACAAACGAAGAAGAAGCAATGCTTCTTTTCGATAAAGACTACTTGCGTAAATTATCCGTTGGGATATATAATGGCTTAACCGCGTTTGTAACGCATTTTGAAGAATCGAGAGGATTTACCGGCGGAAGATGACGGAAGTAAAAGACGTATTCAATAAAATAAAACCCTTTATTCCCCGAGACGCCAAGGGGCTTTTTCTTGCAATCACGATTGCGGCATTTGTGTTTTCCTTTGTTTTTTATCTGGTTTTTTATCCGGGAACTAAAAAGCTTTTTTTATTCGAATCCCTGGATAATACGGACCTCTATGCGGAAAGCCGTTTTATTCCCCGTAATCGTACCGGGTCTTCTCTTGAATATTTTTGCGATGAATTGCTGCTCGGTCCCCTTAGCGATCGGTACCGCCCCCTTTTTGCACGCGGAACCGGAATGCGTGCTTTTTTAAAAAAACGCGGCGGAACCCTGTATATCGATTTAAATGAAAAAGCCCTGTTTCAAAGCGGCATATCTTCCGAGCCGAAAACGGGCTGCCGCCTTCTTGAACAAAACATACGGAAAAATTATAATTCGGTCGATAATATAGTAATTACTATGATGGGCCGTGAAATATACGGATATACCGATTAAATGCCGCAGGTCAAAAAAAACCGTTGACAAAATCGGCTATAAAGTATATTCTATATATACAAGGCTACAATCATACTGTTAAAAAGGAGCTTTGAATGAAGAGGTCTTTCGTTTTAGTAGCAATGGCTTTCCTGTTGATCGGAAGCTTTGCTTTTGGTGAAAAAGCAGTTCTTATTGACTTTTCGAATTTGGAACCGGATATTGTTGCCGATGAAAACGGCAAGCCGACCGTGAACAGCAGAACTGTTATGGATTTTTCGAAAATTTCATCAATTCCGTTTGATGATACCCAAAAGGCGTTAATGCGTACTTCTTTGGTTTTACCCGATTGGGAAGTTCAGCTTAACTCATCGGCTCGTATTGTAGCCAACATGCAGCGTTCCGTTGTAAAATCCGCTCCGGTTATCGGCGGACCCTTTTCGGGAAAGAACGTTATGGGTGTACGTATCGTATTCCCGACGGCTCCCGTAAATGCCAATGCACGCATCATGCCTCCTTTTGATATTCCCGCTTTTGAGCCCATGGCCGACATCGATGAAAACGGCCAGGTTGTTGAAGGTTCTCAAAAAGTCAATACCTACCGCTTCAGAAAGAACGGTGATGATCCTGCCGGTTTCGGCGTGCTTGACAATGTGGGAACCCTTAAATCCGTTTCTTTGACAACCTACGGATACAACTATCCTCACGCCGTTTACGTTTTGTTAAAGGATAACGACGGTGTAGAGCGCCGCTTCTACATGGGTACGCTCAACTTCGACGGATGGAAAAACCTTATTTGGAACAATCCTCATTATGTAAACGATATCCGTAACCGCGAAATCAAGATTTATCCCTTGTATCCGCGCGGACTGCCCTATGCCAAATTGTCCGGCCTTCTCGTTACCCGTGATGCCGCGCATGACGGCGGCGACTTCGTTGCATACTTTAAGCAAATCGACGTTATCTACGACAAGGCCGTTGCTCAAACCGAGCGTGACATTGCCGACGAAGATTTGTGGGGTATTGTAACCGAAAAAGAACAATATCGCCAATCTCTGGAAATGCGCCGCTTCGGTGCACAGCAGGTTAACCGCTTTATCGAAAAGAGCAACCTTGCACAGGAAGAAGGTTTCAGTTCGGTTGTAACGCCTGCTGAAGGTCAATAAACACGGATAAGGCGCCGGATAAACTTTAAGGGTGTTCGGTGTCTTAGCGGAAGGGGTTGTCGGGAAAGGATAGCTTTTCAAGACACCCCTTTTTTTTTAAGAAAAACATATGAGTGCCGCCGAACATCGTCCGTTTTACTCAAAAGAAGCGTTAAAGCGCGCATATGAGACTTGTAAACCTTTTTTTACCCGCGTCCTCGATGCTTTACAGCATGAATTGAAAAAAAAACTGTCCTGTACTTCAACCCCCGCCTTTAAATACCGTATAAAAAGTTTTAAAAGCTATTATGTCAAACTTTTAAAACAACAGCCCTGCAATAAGGCCTCTTTGCCTTTGGTAACGGATATGCTGGGTATACGGATTATCTGCGCTTTTCTTGAAGACATAGCCCTTGTTGAAAAACAAATCCGTGAGCATTTTCAAGTCTATGAGATAGAGCGCAAGGGGGAGGGGCGCGCGTTCGGCGAATTCGGCTATGAATCGATTCATATGCTTATTTATATTCCGCGGGATATTCACAATGAAATACTTACCCGGGATGTGCAGCATATTTTTTCCGAACCCCTGTTATGTGAGATTCAAATACGCACCATATTGCAGGACGCGTGGGCGGAAGTGGAGCACGAATTGGTCTATAAGGCCGAATTTTCTCCGTTCAGCGACCCTTTAAAGCGTAAACTTGCATCCCTTAACGCTATGCTCGGCTTGGCCGATGTTGTGTTTCAGGAAATACGGGATTACCAAAATAAACTGAACTGCGAACTCGACCGGCGCCGTGAAGCCTTTTATGAGCGCGCCGACATTTTATCCGCAGGCAAGCTGGATGCAGGCGGCGAAATCGATAACGCTTCTTTATTCTTAAAGAATATGGGAAACGGTTCGCCCTATGCCCAGGGTACCGTGGACGATATGCTTTTGGAAGCCCTCCATGCGCATAATGTCGGTAATCTTGATACGGCGATCGATATATACAGCCGTATTTTGCAGCTAACCGATGCTTCGCATCCGGTGGTGCTTTCGGTTATTTATAAACACCGCGGCATGGCTTATTTTGCCAAAAACGAATATGAAAAAGCAAAACAGGACTTTTTGCTGAGTGTCGAAAAAGATGAAAATAATCACATGGCGCTGTATTATATCGGTATTATGTACAGCGTTTTAAACGATGAAAAAAACGCCCTGGTATATTTTGACCGCGCTTTGGAAAAAAATGCCTATAATTATCATGCCTATTACCGCAAAGCCTTTGCTTTATTCCGCTTAAACCGCTTTAAAGAAGCCCTTGAAAATTTGAATACTGCCTGCGATCTGGGGTTAAAGGATGACGAAGGCCGGCAATTACGGCTTTTACTCGAAGAAAAATTGGATATAATGGATATACCGAAAATACACCGCTCATAATCTGCAAATTTTTTGCAGCTTTTCCGTTTTTTATGGTTATATGTTTACATTTTATGTTATACTGTTAGTATAGGTTTGTTATACCGAAACTTATGCTGTTCTGCCGTTT
The DNA here is from genome assembly GCF_050320395.1 of Treponema sp. HNW. GTDB lineage: Bacteria > Spirochaetota > Spirochaetia > Treponematales > Treponemataceae > Treponema_C. Next base: position 1,712,097 of record NZ_CP144459.1, on the reverse strand, counting down.
GGAATATGCATTACTGCCTAAAATTTTACAGGAGGTAAAATGAACACCGCAATGAAACGGAATCGTTTTTTGATTCTGGTGCTTTCAATTTTTTTTGTATTCGGAGGAAGCGCGGTTTTTGCTAAAAAAACCGGCTCCGAACGTGTAAAACAGGAAGAAGGATACTATTACGGCTACGGTAAGGGTGCAACCCTTGAAGAAGCCCTTCTTGAAGGAAGACGCGACCTCGTGCAAAGCGCTTTAACTGCAGCCGTACGGGCCGTAAATCCGAAAGCTTCCAAAGTTACGGTCAGCGATGAATCCGTACAAGCCCGCATCGGAAATCTTAAACCCCATGCTCAATCAAAACCCAAACAGGCCCCTTCGGCAACGTTCAGAATTAAAATCGCCGATTGGAATAAAAGAGAGGCCGCCTATCAAGACAGCCTGCGCGCCGATTTGAATAACCGCCTGAACGCGGGTAAAAACACGGGTAATGCGGCCGATAAAGCCTCTGCGGCCCTCGATGTTCTTGCAAGGCTCATTGCCGAAGGAGAAACCGAGCTTTTGACGGCTCAGCCCTCGGGTTCGGAATTGATTTCACTTAAAGCCGAAGCCCTCTGTGCCGAAGTAAGCAAGAGCCTTGTTTTCGAGTTTTCGGTGAAACAGGGCTTTGTCGATTCTTCGGCACGATTTTCGGTTCGGCTTACCGACTCTTCCGGTAAACCCGTATCCGGTTTTCCGCTTGCCGCCGTTTGGGAGGCCGCGTCTCTTCCGTCCGTTTCGGAAGAAACCGATACGAGCGAAGTACGCAATTTTATAAAAACCGATGCATCGGGAGTTGCGGTTGTGGATTATCCGGCTTCGCAAGCCTATAGCAATCGTCCGGTGACCCTGAGCGTCGCAACGGCTTTTACGCAGTCGGTTCCCTCATCGGCGGCTCTGAAAAAGCTGGATGCCAAGCCGGGCTCCGAAGTCCGTTATGTTCATATCGATGATATGAAGGCGGCCTTTGCTTCCGTCAGCGTTCCTGCAGGAGAATTTAAAGCGGGAGCTGTTGCTCAGGATACCCGTGCCGGGAAAAAAGAGGCGTCCCGGCTTGTTACAACGGAAGCCTATGAGATTGATCCGTTTCCCGTTACAAACGCACAGTATGCCGCATTTATACATTTAACGGGTTCCGAGACTATACCCGAATATTTCGGCAATAGCGATTACAATCAGGGAAAACAGCCCGTTGTCGGTTTAACCGCTGCGGAAGCCGAAGCCTATGCGGCATGGCTTTCCGAGCAAACCGGTTTTGAATACCGCTTGCCCACTGAAGAAGAATGGGAAAAGGCGGCCCGCGCCGGTAATGAAACCGTTTATCCCTGGGGAGACGATAATCCTGCCGAACAAAAAAAGGCTAATTACAAGGGCAACGGTATGTTCGGCGCTCCCTCGCCCGTAGGTGCCTTTGAAAACGGTATCAATGCCTGGGGCCTTGCCGATATGTCGGGTAACGTATGGGAGTGGACATCATCCGTTCACGGCATTGAAGGCGAAACAAATTTGCGCACCGTTAAGGGCGGCTCCTGGATGGACGGCCCCATGGAACTGCGTATTTCAAATTTCCGCAATATAGATTCTCAAAACGGATATGCCGATGTAGGATTCCGTTTGGTACGCTTAGTGAAGGAGGCTTCTGAATGAAAAAATACGGAATTATAATTTCGGCGGTTTTAGCCGCCGCAGTCCTTATATCCTGTGCTACGGTGGATGAGAGAACACAGGATGAAAGGGCTCTTGCAGCCGGTATAGAGGCATGGCATGAACGTGAACCTGCCGATGCGGCGGCTTATTGGAATGAAATTCAGGATGAAAAACTGAAAAAAGAGTATTTACAGTATATCGATTTGTATAAAGCCGGTGTCGACGCTCTTGACAAAACCGATTCCATGAAAGCTTCCCAGGAAGCAAAGTTACGCGATGCCTGCAATACGGCAATTGAAAAATTTTCAGCCATTGATCCGGCATTAAAACTTCCTGCGGAAGTTTCCGAAAAGGGAGCCGCTCTTTCGGCAAAATGCATCGGCAGTTTGACCGCTGTAGGTAAATTGACAGCCGCCCGCAAAATGCATGAGTCTGCGGTAAAGGTTTACGGAAACGCCGACGCTCTTGCCTCTGCACATAAGGAAATAGACGTTGTAAGTTCTTTATACAAAAAAAAGTCGGGCATAGATGCGCAAGCCGAAAAAATTGCTTCGATTGAGTCCTTTGAAGAAAAGGTTGCAGCCTATGATAAGGTAATAGCCTCTTATGCGTCTGCGGAAAAAGAAGTGAATGCGGCCGCCTCCAATGCGGGGCTTGCAAAGAGTGCAAACATTGCTTCAAATATGCGTGTTTTGAAAAAGGCCCGCCAGGATATTGCGATTGCCCGGGAAGGCCTTATCCGTGAACGCGCCTATGAATATAAAAACCGCATAAACGAAGAATTTGCCCGCAGTCCCGAAGGCGGAAAAGAGGGAAAGCTTTCTCTTGAAGATATTCTTGCCCACTATAAATCGGTCGAAACGAACATAGGCGCCATCTATAACGAACTTCTGGATTTTGCGGCAAAATATCCGAACGATATCGGTTCCGATATTATCGAAGATATAAACGCACAAAAGACGGATCTTGAAGCTAAGATTGCTCAGGTAAATGCGGAAATTCGTACGGCTCAGGAAATTGCCAGCCGCGGAAAAGTGGTTATACCGCTTATGGTAGGTTTGTTCAATCCCGACCCGCGCTCTACTGCAGAGAGCAAACGCAGCCGTCCTGCAAAATTCAGTGCGTCAAACGTAAAAAAGGACGAATACTGGTGGGGTATGGTTTCGATACCCAAGGGACAGATGAACGACCTTGTTATTACCTTAAACGATAACCGCAATGTTCGCGCTTTTGCCGAAAATACAAAAAGCGGTAAATTGATTGAAAAAAATAAAATGAAAGACTTGATTAACCGCGGCTATAAGGTCGGTAATTCATGGCCGATTTTAAATGCGGGAAGTCAGCTGACAAGCAATAAATATTTCTTTGAAGTACAAAAAGGCAAAACTCCGGATTATTCGGGAGAAGTAGTTGTATACAGTTCTTTCATTGTGAGGATGCGTTAATGAAGATGAGTAAAAAGAGTATAATAGTTATTGCCGCAGTTGCCCTTATTGTTTTGGGCTCTGCCGGCGCATTTTTGGTTTGGAAAGCTCAGCCCAAGGGTGTTATGGTTGCCGTTTCCACCTTACCCGACTCTTTGAATCCCGTGTTGGAGCAAAATACCTCGGGTTTGAATGCCAATGAGCTTTTGTTTGACGGCTTGGTCAATTTTGAAGTCGATGAAACAAGCGGTTCTCTGTATTCGGAGCTTGCGCTTGCCGAAAGCATTGTGCAGGATCCTCGCAATAAAAAAACATACACGGTATTGCTCCGTGATGTAACATGGCACGACGGTTCTCCGGTTACGGCCCACGACGTTGAATATTCCTTTGCGGCCTATATCGACGAATCAAACGATTCTCCCAAGCGCGATTATTTAATGTCGTTTATTGAAAGCGTTACCGCCGCGGATGATAAAACCGTAACGGTCGAATTCATTAATCCTATTCCCGAATTCCGCGCATATCCGGTTCTTACATTTAAAATCGTACCGTCAAAATATAACGGTCAAAAAATGCAGGTTAATATGCGTGCAGGAGAAAACGAGCGCAAATTCGCTACCGCTCCGATCGGAACCGGTCCGTTTAAATTTGCAAGCTGGGAAATCGGTAAGTGGGTAACTTTCGATGCAAACGGCGTTTACTTTAAGGACAGACCTCAAGCCGACAATCTGGTAATGAAGCGCGTTATCGACCCCATTATTCGTATGAATGAAATGCGCAAGGGCCGTATCAATTTGATTCTTGAAACGAATCCTCTTGACCGCGCCGATGTTGCAAAGATTCCGAATGTCGATATAAATTCCTATATGCCCTACGCCTTTTATCAGGTGGCGATTAACACAAAACTGTTCCCGAACGCCGAAGGCCGCCGTGCCATGGCCATGGCTCTCGACAAAAAAAAACTTATTCCTTCGATTACCGATAAGGATGAGGGGGTTATTTTAAACCACGGTCCGTTCCCGTCAAATCTTTTTTCGGTCAATATTCCCGAATATATCAACGAGCCCATGCCGAATTTTTTGCCCTATGACGTAAAAAAAGCAAAAAGTCTTGCCGAATCCGGCGGTGTTGCAGGTCAAAATGCGATACTCTTATATCCGGACTCTATGGGAGAATTCGGTACGAAGATGGCTGAAGGTATTGTAAAACAGCTTGCGGCAATCGGTTTGAATGTTGAAGCAAAACGTACCGGAGATAAAGTTTTTAACCGTATGGTATATACCGAAAAGTCCTATGAACTGGCACTCATGTACTGCGACGGCTTTGACAACCTTTATTCCGCTTTAGGCGACTGGTACCGCTCCAAGGGCTCGCACAATATTACGGGTTTGGCAGACAGTAAGTTGAACGGACTCTTTGATGCATGGGAAAAAGAAGTTGTTACGGCAAATTGGATAGAGCTTACACTCGATATCGACCGAAGAATCGGAGAGCTTTCTCCCGCCCTGTATCTGTGTTCGTTGGAAAAAGACGTATATTCGCGCGGTTTGGCAAATGTAGCTATTGCAACGGATAACCCCTTTTTATCTGCGGAACATTGGAAATTTAAATAGGCCTGCATATGCGTTTTTTACGTTTTTTACTTAAAGAATTCATAATCCACGGCATTGTATTTGCCGTGGCCGGGACCCTGCTTTTATCGGCATCTTATTTGCTTTCAATCGGTGCGCCGATTGAAAGCTACGGAGAGGCGGCAAAATCTTTTTTTCTCCTGATTACGGGTTCGGAAGATTTTTCCGCCGCACACCCGGGATTCAGTTCCGGTCAAATTATAGCTTCGGCGGCGGCGGTGTCGCTGCCGTTGACCATGCTTTCGCTTGTGATTTTAACCCTTATCGCCCTGTCCGGTTCGGCTTATGCCGTAACGGGGCGCTATGTGGCCGAACATCATAAAAACCGCAGCACTGAGCGTTTCGGGAGCGTTGTAAGCCTCTTGTCGTCGGTTTTGGCGGCGGTTCCCCTGTTTGTAGGCTTTTGGGTTTTAGCGAATGCATTCGGAAGCGATGCGCCCTTTATCATTATCGCCTTTATTACCGTAGTGCTCGGAGGTTTGTCATGGGATGCGACAAACTTTTTGAAAGCCGATATGCTCAGCCAAGTCGGAAGTACGCATGCGGTTGTCTTTTCGACGCTCGGACATTCTTTGGGGCGCTTTTTCCCCCTGCCGGAAACGTATTCGGGATATCTTTTTTCTTCAAGTCTTCCGCGTTTTATTCCCTATCTGGCAGGCAAGGTACCGGCTATTATAGGTGCGGTTACCATTGCGGAAATCGTGTTCTCTTTTCCCGGTCTCGGCAGTACCCTGCTTGATGCGCTGTTGGCAACCAATACTGACTTGCTTGTCGCTTCCGTTTTTATTCTGTTATGTGTAAATGCGGTAGTCGCCTTTTTTGTAAAAACTATTTTATTTTTGATTTATCCGAGATGGTATGAAAAAGCTATATAATATCTTGAAAATTATCTGTATTGTTATTTTGCTGTCGCCGCTCGCAATCTCCTGGCTGCCGGTTGAATCTTTTTTGCATATTTTGCCGGGTGAGATTGTGAACTCCGTTTTTTTTACATCCCTGTATTCGTCGTTCCGTGAACTGTCGATTACGCTTTTTGCCACAATGCTTTTTGCAATGCTTATAAGCCTTATCCTCGGCTATCTAAGCGTTTTATGGATGCGTTTGGGCGCAGTCTTTGCAAACATACTCAATGCGGTGCAGTCCATACCGGCAATTCTTGTAGCTCTTTTTTGTTATGCTCCGGTATCCGGTTATCTTGCCCGCCATACGAATGCCGCTTCGGCGGTTATGTCTCTTATCGTATTCGTTCTTGCGGCAACGGTGACAACCCTGCCGGAAGCGGTGCGCAGTATCACCATTCCGCTTATCGATTTGTATAACCGAAAATACAGCTTGTCTTTCCGCTCCTACGGTTTTACGAAAATGCGTATTCTTGCGGTTCTTATGAACACGGCAATGATGAGAAGTACGTTCAGACGCGTTGCGGCGGGTATCTTGCTTAAAACCCTTGTACTGGACTGCTCATTCGGCTTTATTATTCAGCTCGGTTTCGGAAGCTACGGAACGCCTGCCCACTTAAGTCCGGGAGCCTTAATAGCCGCGCACCGCGATGCCTTGTTTGAAGGCGGAAACCCCGTTTTGTTTTGGATTCCGTCGCTTATGCTTGTTGCCATCAGCGTTGCCTTTTTAATGGTGCTGAATGAAGCCAGGGAGGAAAATGCATGATACCCATTTTGCTTAATAAATTCTCTATTAAACTCGGTACGCGCGTACTCCTTAAAGATTCCGATTTTTCAATAGAGCGGAATTCTTCGGCCGTTATTATGGGCCCTACGGGTACCGGTAAATCGGTGTTTTTGCAGTCCGTTGCGGGAATTCTTTCTACAAAGATTTTTACCTTTGAAGGCGGTATGAAAATTAACGGTTTTGATGCCTATGTTGACGGCCATAAGGGAAATTTCGCCTTGTGGACGCAGATTGCGCAGTCCGGCCTCATGTTTGTGCCGGCGGAAACCGCTCAGGTTATGAATCCGGCTTTAACCCTGGATCAAAACCTTGCCCTTCTTGCACCCGGATGCAGACCCGTTATTCAGGAAAGGCTTAAAAAGTATTTTTCACTCGATTTTGAAGCCTTTGCCCGCCTGTATCCGGATGAAATTTCCGGCGGCGAAATGCAGCGCATCACCTTGATGATTTTGCTGTCGCGCAGAGGAAACCTCATTCTTTTGGATGAGCCGACGGTCAACCTTGACCGCAACCTGCGTAAGCATTTTGTCGAGTTTTTGAATAATGAAATTCTTCCGGCTCAAGATAAAACCTTCCTTATGGTAAGCCACGACCTTGACTTTATTAAACGGCTTAGGCTGGACAAGGCTTTTAGATTGGACAACGGTATAATCGAAGCTTTGGAAACGCTGCCCGAAATGGAAGGCTACGAAAAGCCCGAGGCAAAAAAAGGCGCTTCGGGAACGGCAATCGAGCTAAAGGACGTACTGCAAACATATTTGAAACGCGGTATTTTCGGTGAGCGTTTGTTTACGGCTTTTAAAGGACTCAGCCTTGTGTTTGAGCGCTCGACGGTCTACGGCATTACCGGTCCTTCAGGCTGCGGAAAATCCAGTGCAATGAAGGCGATATTGAGGCTTCTTGACGGTACAAAGGGAAAAATTCTTATGGAAAATTCCGATTTGGTTGCCCTCAAACCGAAAGAAACGGGAAGGGATCCGAAAGCGTTTAAGCCCTTTCGCCGCCGTATGACGGTTGTACAGCAGGATTCGCGTTTTTCGTTTTTCCCCGACTTGAGCATTCGGGATTCATTTAAACAGATTTCGGCAGCGGGGCAGGGCGGAACCCTTGAAGAGTTGACCGAAAACCTTAAAAAGGTGGGGCTTACCTCTGCACACTTGGATAAGCATCCTCAAGCCCTGTCTTCGGGTGAAATGAAGCGTATGGACATTGCACGGGCTCTTACCGCCCAACCCGATATTTTACTCCTTGACGAGCCCTTTGCCCATATAGACTTTGAAACCCGCTTGCAGGTTATGAAAACCATTTCCGAATACCTTGCCGAACACGCTACGATTTTGGTAATCGTTACGCACGAAGATTTCGACTTGCGTTATTTTATTGAAAAAAACTTTGATTTTCCGGAATTGGTGGGACAGTTTTCCGAATAGAAAACAATCCGAATACAGGCGGACGTTTATCGTTTTATGCCGATAAGCGTCCGCTTTTTTATATGTGCCTATTGACATAAAGTTTTAATTTTGATACTATGTACAAGTCGCTTATTGCGGTATGTCTCCTTCGTCTAGTGGTTAGGACATCGGGTTTTCATCCCGACAACAGGGGTTCAATTCCCCTAGGAGATGGCAGAGGGTTGTTCCGAAACAAAGGTTCGGACAACCCTTTTTTTGTATACGGCTATGGAAGTTGAAACCGAAAATATTATACCCTTGGATCCTCTTGAAGTATCGGCTTGGCTGTCTGAAGGCGGTCCTGCACGGAGGATTTTCCCCGGTTTTGAAGAAAGAGAAGGACAGCTCGATTTATTGCGGCATGTCTGTACCGCCTTTAATGAAGATAAGATAGGCGTTTTTGAGGCAGGCACGGGTGTCGGCAAGTCTTTTGCATATTTGATTCCCGCCGTGTTATGGGCGGAAAAAAATAAAGAACGTGCCGTTATTTCCACCGGTACAATCAATTTACAGCAGCAATTATTCGAAAAAGATATTCCCGCCCTGAGGCGTTTACTCGGTATCGATTTTAAAGCAGCCATTATGAAGGGGAGGCAAAATTATCTTTGCTTACGCCGTTTGCGCGACAGCCTTGATGAAGCGGATTTATTCGATGAAGAAAAGGAAGTTTTACTCGAAATAGCCGAATGGGCTAAAATCTCGGATACGGGAAGTATATCCGATTTGAGTTTTATGCCGTCTTCTTCACTTTGGCAGCGTGTCAATTCGGAAAGCGATGCCTGTTTGGCAAACCGCTGTCCTTTTTATGAGTCCTGCTTTGTTATGAAGATGCGTAAAAAAGCGGCGGAAGCTTCCATTTTGATTGTAAACCATCATTTATTGTTTGCCGATATTGCAATGCGCTCAAGCGGAGCCGGTTTTTCAGATACCGCCGTTTTGCCGCCCTATAAACGCCTTGTTTTGGATGAAGCACACGGTATTGAGGCCGCGGCGACAAGTTTTTTTTCAAGTTCGGTAAACCGTTTTACCTTTATAAAACAATTAAATAAATTATACCGGCTGCGAAAAAGTGCGGCCGGCCTTTTATGCAATTTGCAGGGATTGTCGGCTGCCGAAGATTCTTTTCAGGAAGCGGTCGCCGCTATTCAGCTTATAAGGGCGCGCCTCGGCGATATGGAAGATGCGGCTTTGACTTTTTTTGACGGGGCCTTTTCATGCAGGCTCTGCGAAGCAACGGCTGCGCGCGCATCGGACTTTATCGGTAAGGCCCGGCTTCTTGCAAAAGATGTGGACGGTCTTTGCGCTTCGGTAAGAAATCTGATTGACGGCATAAACGATGAAGAACAGTCTCAGCAATGCGTATGGGAAACCAAGCTGATTTTACACCGGCTTGAAAATGCCGCTGCCGTATGTACGAATTTTGCACAATGGCAGGAAAAACCCGCTTCGGTGTTTTGGGCGGAAAAACATTCGCTTGAAAAAGGCGGCTTTTATCCGGTTTTGTACGAAACGCCGCTGGATACGTCATCCCGAATATACGAAAATCTTTTTGAACCCATACATACCGTCGTATGTACGTCGGCAACCTTAACCCTGTCAAATGCAAAGACCGGTGATGGATTTTCTTATTGGCTTAGGAGGACCGGAGCCCGTTTTTCCGATAAAGAGCGTTTACTCTGCGCCGTTTTTGAATCTCCGTTTAATTATAAGCAGGATGTATTGTTGAGCGTTGTTTCGGATATGCCGCTTCCGAATCAGGAAGGCTTTCAGCAGATGCTTGAGCAGGTGCTGGTTCGTCTTATACGTTCATCTGCAGGCCGCGCACTTGTTCTTTTTACCTCGTATGAATCGCTGCAGTCCGCCTGTGCCCATGCACGGCTTATTTTGGCACAAGAGGGCATTAGGGTTTTAAAGCAGGGCGATGACGACCGCTTCCGTCTTTTGGAAACCTTTAAAAAAGATACGGAAAGCGTGCTTTTTGCAACCGATTCTTTTTGGGAAGGGGTTGATGTACCGGGAGAAAGCCTTTCTCAGGTCATTATCGTAAAATTGCCGTTCAGGGTTCCTTCGGATCCCGTTTTTCAAGCGCGCTGCGAAGATATGGATGCTCGCGGCTTATCTTCTTTTTTTGATTTAAGTTTACCCGAAGCGATTATACGTTTTAGGCAGGGCTTCGGCCGCCTCATTAGGCATTCGTGCGACCGGGGTGCCGTGAGTGTTTTGGATAAGCGTCTTATTTCAATGCCCTACGGGACCTTGTTTTTAAACAGCGTACCCGAAAGCCGCCGCTGTTTTGCTGCGGCCGAGGATGTGTGTTCTGAAGTCCGGCGTTTTACGGAAACATAATTTCCGCAGAAAGACTTTCAGCGGGATTCCCGTGCCGAATCGGCTACAAATTGACGGTATTTATCGGGGTTTACACGGAAGGCGACAATCGGCAGACCCGTTTCGTTAAAGGCCTTTTGTAAGGCTTTATCGGCCTCATCTATAAGTCTGCTTCCCGGAAGAAGCCGCAAACTGCGCATGGAAATACCGAGGGCGAGTTTCGACGGAATATTTTCGGATTGTAACAATTCTTTAAACTGGGTATAAACGGTTTCCGCCAAAACCATTGTTTGATCGAGGTTTATGTTGAGTAAAATGCCGGCAAAGCCGTCGTTTTTATATTCGAATACGAAATCCCTGAATTTGAAAAAATCAAGGAGGACGGCCGCGATTTTTTTCATCATGAGTCTGTTGCCTTCAATACCCGGTATGCGCAGCAGTACAAGGGCCAAATCCTGTTCGGAAGATGCCGAGCGCATAAGTTCCGCATCGAGTCTGGTTTCCAAATACTGTTCCCAACCCATTCCCGTTGCAGGAGAAAACAGACCGGAAGGGTCTGTCATGTTTTCCCTTATCAGCTTTGCTTCATGCTCATCGTAGGTACTCAGTTCTTCGGCTTCATGGTATTCGGCAGGGAATAAGCTCGGCTCTCCGGAAGAAACGTCGGCGGGGGGAGAAAAAGGCTCCGGTTCGGCTTCCTGTTTTGCAGGCTCGAAAGCATGCTCGGCTTCCGGCTCGGCTTTTTTATCGAAAATATCGCCGGGAGCTTGCGCCGAAGGAATGCTCCGTTCCTGCATCCGAAAAACGGAATCTTGTGCCGTCTCTGCTTTTTCGGCACCTTGATTTACGGGAGCGCTTTTTGAAATAAACAAAAGCATAACAAAGAGGGCAGCCAAGCCGGCCAATATAACCAAAAAAGAGATTCTTGCCGGATTGTAAATATCGGCCGAGCGAACGGCATAGAGGGCAACGGTAAGCATTGTATCTTCTTCCGGCGCTGCTGCAAGGCGGGTACTGAATATCCGTATCATGGGAGAGGAAGTTTGAAGCGAGGGTTTACCCTGTATATTCATACCGATAAGGGGTGATGAAGCAGGATAGACAAAAAAGATATTTTTTTCGGAACAAACGAGGGCTGCGGCAACATATTCATTGTTTATAAGGATATTTCGAAGTTCATTTAATGCGGCGGAATCGGTGTCAAAAAAGACAGCCGAAGATGCCGTTTCCGTAATGTGCATAAAATCGCGTTCAGCCCGCAATGAGCCGTTTTTAAAGCCTTTGATGACCGAAGCGGTAAAATAAACCATCGTCAGCATAAATAAAGATAAAACAACAACTGCAAGTATCCGTACGCTCTTTGTGCCTTCCCCCATAGAATCCCCGCTCTATAAATAGTATTACATATTATAGCAAGTTAGACGCGTATTGTACAGATCTTTTATGGCGAATGCGGAAATTTTAAGAATATTTCATCGATAATTTTATCGAGGTCGAAAAAGCCGTTTTGAGCGGCAAAGCGGGCTCCGTAAGGTAAAATCGATGCGTATACGGCCGGAGAAAAATCGGTTTTTATGCCCTTTTGAAGCTTGTACAGTTCTTCGGCGTAAAAGTGTACAAAGCCCTGTATGTCGAAACCGCGTTTATGTGTATACAAGGCCGTTTTTGTCTCTACAGACTGCTTGCAGGAGTAAAAACCTTCCTGTTCCAGGGGAAAGATCATACCCGGATGGTTATCCGATATGCGGTTGAACGCTTCCCTATAGGCTTTGAGTAAGGCTGTGGTAAAACACCGCTTTTTGTTTGCAAGAGCGGCCTCTTCAAGGGGTTTTGCATACATGAGGGAACAAAATAAGTGTTCGCCCGTGTTTAGGCGCGTGGACAGAGAACCGAATGCCGCATCGAAATAGGAGCCCCGTGTATAGGCTTTGCCGTCCGTATAACAAAAATCGGCACCTCCGGTTGCGATTCGCATAAATCCCGCTTTTAAGGCGAAATTGACAGCCGCTATTGTAACCGTTCCTTCGGGACTGCCGAAAAAGGGAAAAAGCGGAGGTTCGTCCCGGTTTTCGGCGGCGTAATACATGTGCGCAAGCATACACAGGGGATGATTGCCGTTAAAAAAAAGAATGCCGGCTCCGGCTTTCAGAGCTTTACGCGGCACAAGGGGACTGCATGCCGAATCGCAGACAAAGAGGGTTTTATCGTCTATAGAGGTATACAGATGCCGGAGCGAAAAAAGCTGGGGGTCTATGCATACAAAGGCGTCGGCTCGAATACCTTGGGCATGTAAGGCCGGAAAGGCCGTGTCGGTTGCAATGATGTAATAGGAGTTCCGTTTTTTTTTCAGAGGCTCGAAACACGATTCCAGTGAGGGGCCCGCCGCGGCGATAAAAGCGGTTTTATGCACGGGAAAACGGCTATTAAAAAAATCAATCCTTGATTCGCTTTGCATATCGGCATAAAGGGATAAATTGTCTATAATGTTTTTATGCCATATTTTTCCGAAGCGTGCCTGGGTTGAAACATCGGAAGCGATATGCTCCAACGCTCGCTCGGTTTCCGCTTTGATAAACTCAAAAAGGCCAGGCTGCGCTTGTAACCATGAACGAAGGGGATAAAGACAAAAATTGCCGTGCACGGGCGGAAAATAGTTTTGCAGTAAAAAATCGTAGACTTCACTGGCGGTACATATATCCACATCGGCATGGTCCGGCCTCTTGATTTCGTTTTTTACGATAAAGTCGGCGGATTCCTTATTAGCTTCTACCACGACTATACGGCAGCCGGGGCGGCATTTAGCCAATTCGTTTATATGAAGCCGCGCACCCAAACCCGCAATTAAAATAAAGCCCGCATTTTTGAATACATCCAAAGAGGCAAAACGCAGAGCTTCTTTTTCCGGGTCGTAGACGGATGCCGCGGGTTTGCCGTCTGCGTAAAGGGGGAGGGGAAGCCCCGTTTTTGATTTTGTCCATGATACATAGCAGCTGTGCGAGCGTTCCGTCATGTACACAGCTTAAACAGTTCTTCAAATATGTGCAAGACTTTTTTATCCAGTTCGGCTTTAAATTCGGCCGATTCGGGATACTTTACGGATGAAAGATAGGCAAGGGGGGCGCAGTTTTTATACCACTGCACGCTATGCTCTTTGTCCTTTCGCCGCTCAAGCCCCTCTTTTTCGGCATATAAAAAATCACGCACCTTTTGTTTATTTTCGGCCGCCGATATGTTTTTAACCGTATAAATGCGTATCGGCTTTTCTTTTTTATATGAGGCCAAATCGCTTTTTATATCGTCCCAGCTTACATCGCGTATAGGCCCGAGCCGCTTTTTATAGGCTTGAACCGATAATCTGCATAAGCGATTGGAAAAGGCTTCGCCGCGGGAGGCAAACCACTGCCGGTAAATGTCAAGCGCTCCGTCGGCCGGAACGGATAGGCGGGTTAACAGGGGCTTAAGGCGGTTATCGGCGAGGGCATCGTTTTTCTCGAGTATATTCGGCTGTACGTGTTTATAGCCTTTTCCGTTTTCAAGATCAAGGCCGCAAAAATAGACGGGACCGCTTGTAAGACTTAAAGCCAATTCGGCTGCCGTTCCGCTTACGCTTCCGTTTCTTGCGGCCTTAAGGGCGGGTATAGCGCAATAATCGAATAAGAGGCTTTCTATGCCGTCGTTGTAACGCAGGGGAACAAGGGGAAGCCGCTCGGATACTGCGGAGGCGATACGGCTTTCGGCGCTTACGGCGAGGGGCGGGGCAATGCCTTCCGGGATAAGCTTTTGTAAAACCCTTAAATGATATTCGGCATAAAAACCGCCGTCGGTACTGATACAAAGATCGGGATAAATATTGTGCTCTATGAGGGCCGATAAGGCCGACGAAAGGCCTATAAGAAAAAACGAGCTGCGGTACTTTTTTATATAAGGAATTGAAGCTGCCAAAGACGGCCCCGAAGCGGCGGCAAGAACGGCTTGACCGCCTTTTTCGATGCCGCATATATGCCGGGTACGTATAAAAAAACGGACGGTATTTTTCAGCCAGGAACGCGAAAAAAAAGCACGTGTTGCCAATACATCCCGGCTTTTTCGGAGCATGAGTTTTACCGCTGCCCAAAAAATCCTGCTTTGATCGGGAAATATGCGTTCTGCAGGCAGCCAGGGGGTAAACAAGGCCCCGAATATCAGTTCTTCTCCAAGCGATTCAAAAAGCTCTTCGGACAGTTCGTATTCGTTTTTTTGTTCGGTACAAAAAATACCGTCCCAGACATCACGGCTGCAAGCCGTCTTATCAATAAAAAAAGATGCATAGTGTACGGCATAGACGGGAACGGAAGGAAAACGCCTGCGTAAGGGGATAAGACAGTGGGAAAGACAGGGGCCTGCCGCTATAATGCAAAAGGGGGTAAAATCGGGCTTTAAAGAAGCTGCAAATTTATCGGCTTCTTCTTCCGGATTGTATTTTGAATGAAGGTATTGTCCCTCTTTTCTGCAGGTAAGAGAACCGTTTTTTGCCTCTTCAAGATAAATCATCGATTAAGAGTTTCGCTAAGAGCACTCGTTTGTAAGAGCAATTTCTTGTGAAAGCCGTTTATACAGGGGAGAATCGGTACGGGAGGGTTCGGTATGCATAAGAGCGGCCCGTTTTTGTGAAAACATCTTTGAAAAGGCGTTTTGCATATGTGCGCAAAAATCGGCGCTTTCGGATTCCCGTATCAAAATATAGAGGGCGGATTCTTCGTCTACGGTCGAGCAGAGGGTTTTTCCGGTACCGAAAGAAGATGCCGCTCCCGCTATGCAGCTTGAAATAAAATCAAAGTCGGAGGGGCCGAGCAGGGCAAAAAGGGATTCAAAAAGTTTATTGAGCTTAAGGATATACACGGCGGCCGCTTCCGATGAAAAATATGTCTTTGCCCGCTGCAAAAAAAGCGGATCGGTGTGTGAAATAAGGGAACCGGGTTTCCCGAACGAGTCCAAAACCCTATATGAGCGCGAAATAAAGGGCAGGAGGGTATCCAATTGTTTTTCCAGATACGTTTCGGAAAATTCCCCCGAAGCGGCAAAGATAAAGGGCTTATCGGCTTGTGAAGCTTTTTTGATACTTAAACAGTCGAATGCAAGGTCTTGTGCGGAAAAAAGCTGATAAAATGGACTGAGCGCGTCTCCTCGTACAAAATGCCAGCGGCTGTCTCGAATCGTTCCCTGCCAAAAATCGCCGGTTGACAAGGATTTACGCACCGTTTCGGCATTAAATCCTTTATTTAAGAGGATTTTAAACCCGGCTTCCGTTTTAAAAAAGAGGGCAAAATGTGCCAAGCGGCTTTCTTCGGCCGTACGGTGAAAATCCGTAAACAGGGTGTCGATATATTCTTGTGCTCCCGTATTTAAAGCGGCACATGCTAAACTGTATAAGCCCATGGTACACCCGATCAGGATAATCCGAGTTCGGTAAAGAGTTTTTTGTAAACCGGAAAGTGTTCCGATCGTGCGAACTCTACGATTTTCTCTTCGGGAAGATTTTCCAAAAGCTGATCCATGTATGCAAGTACGGATTTGATTTCTTCACGCATATTGTGAGGAATGCCGGCCGGTGACGGAGAAGGAGTTGAGGGCAGCGTTTCCGTATCGGAAGTTTGTGCCTTTTCATACGCCTTTGCATCCGCTTTTTCGGCCGATTGTTCGGCAGCTTCCGCCGCCGCTTCTTCTTCACTGAGCCACTGTTTGCTGTTGAAAACTTCTCCGACAGGGGAAAACTGGGTTAAATCCTCGGGTTCTTCGTGTTCTTCTTCAAAATCCATATCGAAGGCGGAGGGAAGTTCGGTTTCGGTTTCCGCTTCTTCGACTTGATTTTCTTCGGCGGCAAAGACTTCCGTCTCTTGCGCATCAAGGATTTCATTATCGGCTTCGTAAGCTTCCAAAGCCGGCTCTTCAATTGCCTCTTCGCTTTCAATCGATTCGATTACTTCATCCGATTCGATTATTTCTTCGGCCTCTTGCGTATCGGCAGTGCCGAAGATATCTTCCGCGTCAAGGGCTATATCGGTGTCTTCAAATACATTTTCACCCTCTTCTTCGACGGCGTCAATGCTTTCGATTTCATCGGTTTCTTCTTTTTCGGTCTCGTTTATTTCGGTTTCCGCAATGGCTTCGGCCGGTTCTTCGGATAAAAAGTGCATTGCCGTATCGTCTATATCTTTGGGCGTATCGTCCTCGGCAAAAAAATCATCATTCGAAGAATCGACGATAAGGTCTTCGCTTACCGGAAGCGCAATTTCATCGGGCAGATGCTCTTCGTTTTCGCTTTCGGGAAGGTCGAACCTGATGTCATCCAATGCGGGTTCCGTCAATTCCTTTTCTTCCAGATTCAATACAGGCATTGAAGGTTTTTCTTCGGCGGTTTCTTCATTAAGATATTCGGGTTCAGATTCTTCTTCGCCGCTGCCGTCTGCGGTAAAATCGGCACTTGTCAATATATTGTTTAATTCATCGCCGGAAAGAGCAATTGTTTCGTCTTCTTCATCATCGGCAAAAAAACCGCCTCCGGTCTTGGATGAAACTTTTTCTTCCGCACGGTCGCATTCGGGTTCGGCATTTTTTAAAGCTCCCAAATCGGCTTTTAAGTCGGTTATGTCGCGGCGCAGTAAGGACAATTCGCCGATAATTTTTTCAAATAAGGCGGTGCTCATAGCCTGCATTGCCGGATTTGCTGCAGGAACTTCGGTTTCGCCGTCTTCTTCGGCCTTATCCGAGTCGTCGTCGGCCTGTACTGCTATGTTGTATACCGTTTCGGACGCGCTTTTTTCGGTTTGGTCGGAAGCTTCAACGGCCGGAAAGATGTCGGTATTGAATTCGCTTATATCGATACTTTCGATAACGGAATCGGCGGAACCGTCTTTTACCTCGGGCTCCTGTTTTTCAACAGGCCGGGGACGTGAACTGAAGTCGACGGGAAAATCATAAGCGGAGTCTTGGGCAAACTCTTCCATTTCGCCGAGTTCGGCCATTTCCGGTATTTCCGCAATATCGGGTATTTCATCTTTTTCTTCGGAAAAAGCGTTTTCCGGTACGGCCGTATCGCTTTGTTCAAAATCTTCCAATGCAACTTCTTCGGTTTGGATTTCTCCGTCCGAATCGCCGGAAAACATATCCGATACGTCTTCAATTTCAAAGCCCGCTTCATCGGGAGCTTCTTCTTTGGGGAAGTCGGGCGTAATGGTTTCAAAATTATCTTCAAAAGAGAGATCCATGTCTATGGGTTTTTCGTCCAAGAGGCTGTCTTCGGGATTTTGCGAATCGGCCATGTATTCATCCAAGTCTATATCCACCGTGGAAGTATCAGTGAAGGTTTCTATGTCTTTTTCTTCCAAGGCGTCTTCTACCGAGGGAATGTGTTGCGGTTCGTCACCTTCCTCTTCGGGCAGCTGAAAATCTTCAAGATCCGCGGCAAAATCTTCAAGGGCGGCACTGTCCGGCATAAAATCTTCGGCCGTATCGGCTTGAGCGGACTGTTCTTCCGCATCCAAAGCTTCTTCAATCTTATCGTTCAAATCGGTATCGATAACCGATTCTGCAATTGTCGAGTCCGACATATCCGCATGAGGTATATTTTCAAAATCGATGTCGTCAAGAAAGATATCCGAAGAATTCGTGTCGTCTTGATGTTCCCGCACTTCTTCGGCAAGTTCTTCTTCCGGGTTTCGTTTTACCCATACACCGTATTGTTCAAGTCCGTTTTCATCCTGATGCCGAGTAATATCAAGGTTTTCATGTTCTATAGACATAACCGCTCCATGAATACAAATTATAGACACTTTCAGTATCGGCAAATTCCTCTCTTTTATTAAGTACCCGATACGCCTTTTATAAGATTATATCACATTTTTTACATTCAGTAAAAGGGGAAAAAGGCCGAAATTTAAAAATATGAACAGGTTTCATTTTTTATTGTCGATAGCGGTTTCCGTTGCGGTGTATGTCTGTATCGGTGTTTTATGGGGCCGTGAAGGCATTTGGGCATATAATCAATTACAAAAGCAAAAAATTATTATGAGTATAGCGGCCGAACACTTGCAGGATATAAATTCCCGTCTTCAAGCCGAACGGACGGCCCTGCAAAAAGATGCCGATGTTATCGCCTCGTATGCAAAAAAATTGGGTTATGTATCTTCAGGAGAGCGTTTGGTAAAAATTACCGGTTTGGAAGAAAAACCGCTTACGGTATATGATCCGGGAACAAAGGTTTCCCGAACCGAGATTATTTTTATTCCGGAATGGCTCGCTAAGGGAATAGGCTTGGCCGTGTTCTTTTTTTATAATTTTATAGCTTCCGTTCTGCTTCTGGTACGCCGCCATGGTTTTACAAAAGTCGGATCCGAACAGTATTGAGTTATGCGCTGCGGCCCTTATGCGCTCGGAAGTGATTATTATTCCGACCGACACGGTATACGGTTTTTCGGGGATTGTGCCCGAAAGTGAAGAGCGTATACGAAGCATAAAGGGACGCGACGAAGCAAAGCCCTTTATTCAGCTTATAGCCGATCCCGCAGACTTTGCCTTGTACGGAAGTTCTCCTATTCCTCCTGAAATTGCGGCTTTACTTCCCGGAGCTTTAACGCTGATTGTAAAAAGTGCCCCGGGTTTTTCGGCCGGGACCTCGATAAATGCTCTCGAAACCACCGCTTTTCGCTGTCCCGACGATGATTGGCTTCGCTCATTAATACGGCTGTGCGGAAAGCCTCTGTATTCGACGAGCGTTAACAGAAGCGGTTTTCCCGTATTGAGCGACGTAACAATAATGGAAAAAGAATTCGCAAAAGACGTATTTTATATCGTGGACGGCGGAAAGCAAAAAGAAGAGCTTCCTTCAACGATTGTGGATTTAAGCGGAAAAGAACCGAAGGTTATCCGTCAGGGGGCTGTCCGTATTGATCTATAAGTAGGGCGGATTGTATAAAAAGCGGCTTACTTTTTGGCAGCTGCCGGCTTTTTAGCGGCGCCATTCTACGGGGATGCTTCCCTGCTTTATTGACAGCACACCTGAGGCATCGTATTCCGCAACAAGGCTTGATTTTATCCCCTGCATAAGAGAACCGTTTTTGATTGTCAACTCCCAGCGTATCGGTTCGGCTTCGGGGGCCTTGATTAAAGCCGTTTCGCGCGGGATCTCCGGGAAAAAAGAAGCATCGGGCTTGCTTTGCTGAATTGCCGTCAGGGTATTGCCGTTTATGCTGACGCTTATATTCATTGAAGCTCCGTTTTTAAAAATGACAAAACCTCTTCCGCCGCGCAGAAGGACGATTTTATCGATATGATTTTCTCCGAACCAGGTGCCCGATATATTACCCGCTCCCGCTGTTCCGCTTTCATTGGATGAATCCGCCGAAGCCCTGTCTTTCGGATGAGGGGCGGGAGAGCCTGTTGTATTGCCGGTATTGAACTGTTTTATAAGGGAGGTTAAAGAGTTTTTCGCTTCCATGAGGATTTTATAGTATCCCTCGTAGGTATTTTCCTGTACCGATTCTTTACCGCTTGCGGCTTCCACTAAATGCATTTTTGAAAGCCACTCGCCGTTTTTTTCGTGTATTTCGGCATAAAACAAAAAATCGTTCGGAGAATGTTCTTTAACAAGGGCCGCCGAATATTCTGTGCCGCGTTTATCGCGGATATTGAACAGCCCCAAAGCGCTTAACTGCGAAAAAAGCAAATCCTGAGTCATCTTGATTGCCGCAGGGTCTCCGGCCGATGTTGAGGAAGCGGGAGCTGCATAAAAATACAATGCCGGTTTTTCGGCTTGGGTATATCCCGATAAGCATACGAAAAATACGCTGAAAACCGATAGAAGTTTTTTTAAACGGCATTGTATAATGCTGGTCATTACCCGTTTAACCCCTTGCGGAAGTCCCGCTGCATATCGCGCTGTACATCACGTTCGCGTATATCCGCTCTCTTATCATACTGTTTTTTACCGCGGCATAGGCCCAAATTGACTTTTACCCTCCCGTTTTTAAGATAAAAATCAAGGGGAATCAAAGTTACACCCTTTTCTTCAACCTTTCGGTTCAGTCTTTTTATTTCGTCGCGGTGCAAAAGCAGCTTTTTCGGACGGTCGGGTTCATGGTTAAAAACCGATGAATAAAAATATTCCGATATATGCATCTGCTTTAACCATACTTCTCCGTCTATAATTTCGGCAAAAGCATCGGGAAATGAAATGTTTCCGGCTTTAACCGATTTTACTTCCGTCCCTTTTAATTCAATACCGCATTCCAAGGATTCGGTTATCGTATAATTAAAACGCGCTTTTCTGTTTTGTGCAATCATTTTGACGCCTGCGGTATTCATACGGACAGTATACGCTATGTGAGCGAAACTCTCAAGAGGGAGGCCATGACTTCCGTGGGCACAGCGAATCCGGATTAAACAGCAGGGAGCGCGGAGAACGCAAAGAACAGAAGCAGCTGTATCGACTTCGGACGGGAACATATTCGGGCTTTTTTTGTATTCTTGACAGTCTTTGCGGTGTTTTTAGATACAAAAAATGCGCACATAAAAATCGGCGTTGACTTTTTGGGCGGGTAGGGGGTACAATAGTTTTTATGCACACAAAGCGTTTATACGGAATACGGGGTGCGGTTTGTACGGAAAACAGGCCCGATGCTGTAAAAGATGCCGTTTGTACTTTAATTCGCGGACTTTTTGAAAAAAACGGTATCAGCGACGAAGACGACATCGTATCGGTTCAATTTACGGTTACCGATGACTTGGACTGCCTTAATCCCGCTGCGGCTTTACGCAGGGAAGGTCTGTGTGCCCGTACTCCTCTTTTTTGTGCTGCGGAGCCTCGAATAAAAGGAGCGCTGCCTAAAACCGTACGCGTTTTAATCACCGCTTATCTTGCGGTTTGTGATGCGGATAAAAAGCCCGTTCATCTCTATCTCGGCGAAGCGCAAAAGCTGCGTCCGGACTTGTGTACCGAACAAAAGTAATGAAGTATATGTTTGGAAAAAAAAGTATTTGGATTGTAAGCCGCGAGTATGCGGGGATTGCCGAAGCGGGGGGTGTTAAAAACGTTACCGCATCATTGGCCGAAGGTTTGCACAACGAAGGTTTCGATGTAAGCGTTTTTATTCCCCTGTACGGGTGTACCGTTTTGGATGAAGTCACGGATTTTACCCCTGTAGGAGAAAGTTCCGTGATACGATCGGAACACAGGGAATACACGGTACGGTTTGCACGGGGAAATTTTAAAGGAGTCCGCTTTGTTTTTATTATGCATTCGGGGTTTTCCGAAAAAGCGGCTGTGTATACCTACACCGAAGAAGAAGAGCGGATAAATCCCCGTCATGTGCAGGGAAGCGGTCATGAAGATTCTCTTTTATTGAATGTACTCTTTCAAAAAGGCGTGCTTGAATACGGCCTCTTTTGTGTAAAAAACGGAGGAAATGCCCTTCCCGATATTATTCATTGTCAGGATGCGACTGCGGCTTTGGTTCCCTTTATAGCAAGAAACGATGATGCATACCGCTCTTGTTATAAGGATACGGCGTTTGCGGTAACGATTCACAATGCGGGAAACGGGTACCGGCACGAAATGCCCGGTCTTTCGCAAGCCGCCTCTCTTTTAAACATGGACGAAACCCTTTTTAACGGAGCTCTTATCGCAGGCCATGCCGAACCCTATCTGTTGGCGGAAAAATATGCGGCTTTAACCACCGTCTCTCCCTGGTATGCAAAAGAACTTTGCGACCCCGAAAATGAAGATGCCGGCGCTCTTTCAAAGGAATTTGCCGGGCGCGGTATACGGATTACCGGTATTACAAACGGCATTGAATACGAAAAGTACGACCCGCGAGATACCGCCGTTTCGATGCTGCCCGTTCCCTTTAATCCGGCTGCGGGAGACTTTAAAGGTAAATACGCATGCCGTACTGAACTGTTGAACCGCTATGCTTTAGAACGCTACGGCAATCTCTGTTCCGAAAGCGGTTTGTACCAATACGGTTTTATAGAGTGCGCGGAAAATGCGGTCTTTTTTTCGTATCACGGAAGAATCGTCCATCAAAAGGGGACGAATATTTTAGCGGAAGCGGCTCAAATCGTTATGGAGCGGAATAAGGATACGCGTTTTATCGTAACGGGACAGGGGGCCACCGAACTCGAAAAACAGCAGGCTTCTCTTGCCCTGCGTTTTCCCGGCCGCTATCTTTATCTTCGCGGTTATAATCGTCCTTCGGCGCGCCTGTGCGTTGCGGTAAGCGATTTTATCGTGCTTCCCAGTATTTTTGAGCCCTGCGGTCTGGAAGACCTTATCGCTCAAATCTACGGAACACTTCCGGTCGCCCATGCCTGCGGAGGCTTGCAAAAAATCGAGGACGGAAAAACCGGCTTTTTGTATCAAGACAACAGTCCCCATGTCCTTGCCGAGCTTCTTTTGGATTTGGCGGAGCAAAGGCGAAAAAATCCCGCACATTTTGAACAGCTTGCAGTCCAAGCCGCCCTCAGCGTGCAAATCCGCTTTTCGTGGAAAAAGATAATCAAAACTTCTTATATTCCTTTTTACGAGGGGTTAAGGCCTTAAACCGTATGAGGCTCGGATAAAGCACTGATAGTCTTTATCACTGATAACAATTGTGCCGTCAGGCATCATATATGCAACTTCATTTAAATACCCTTTGTTATGTAATTTTATTTTATAATTAAAATAAATAATAAACTTCTTATAAAACCGAGAACAATTCCAAAAAAAATAGTCTGTTTTAAAGTTCTCTGTATTTTCACCTTTTCTCCGATTTAGAGGTTTCCTGCACCGTTCTCATAATATTGTTTTAAACCGCAGAGCGGCTTGACAGGATATGGGCTATGAACTTATGTTAGGCGGTTTTTTATCTATTATAAATTGAAATACATCCGGCAAAGCAAAATCATAGACATCGCTTATATCAATATTATAATATGATTTTACCTTATCTATGATTCCTTTTTTTATTCTTTTTTTCTTGTCAGCATCAACATCACAATAAAAGTGCTCCAGATATGTTTCATCAGAATAAAATCCTTTGTAAAAATCCGTACCAAGAATTTTATCAAAAAATTCTACTGCAAAATTCTCATTTTCCAAAATTTTTTTAGCTGATGCAAATTCTAATTCTTTTTTTTCCCATGGTTTTGGTACATATTCATTATTTTTTTTGTATAAATCGAAATTTTCACAAAGCTTTACAAATGCTTCTTTGAAATTTTTACCGTGTCCAACCATTCCGGTCCAAAAGAGAATTCGTACGCCAAATTTTATATTTTCTTGCTGTGCATTCTTATTTTTATAATAAAACACCGGATAATCAGATATTTTTAATGAATTTTGTTTTCTTTTATTTGCTAATGTAAGCGGAATTATTAAATTCTTTAAAATCATAGAATTATTTTATCCGTATAAAATTCCGCCGGCAAGTTTTTCCTGCGCAAACAAGAAGATCGGTAATACGGAAATTAATAAAACATATAAAACTGTTCTTCTTTTCATTTTTCACTCCTTACAAAGCCGGCCGGCGGCTTGCCTGTAATATCAGCATTAAAGCGGGTATTAGAAGATTTTACATCGCTCCTGCATATTTTTCTACTATCGTATTCTGTAATAATTGTGAAAAATTTACATTATTTTTTTCTGCAAGCGTATTTACCCATTTCGGAAGCGTTATATTTTTTCTTACGCATTTACTTGAATATTTTTCACTATACGAATCCATATCTATAATAAGCATATTTATAAAACTTTTATTATCAGGCAATTTTATTTTTGTAGGCTCACTTGCTTTAGGCACAGCATTCCCTTCCTCGATTTCCGTTAATATCCAACCTGATGCCGCATCTATTCCCATTTCTATCGCTTCTATAAGAGAAAAACCTCCGGAAACACAGCCTTTCAAGTCGGGAAATTCTACGCTATAACTATTATCTTCTTCACAATATGTTATTATTGCCGGATATGCTAATTTCATTTTATATTCCTCCATTATCCTTATTTCAGATCAGCCTGCTTTAAAATTGCTTTCACTGTTCCTATCGGTATATCTCCCCTATGATTCGGTACCGTAACTTTTCCCGATTTTACAGCATGTTTATATTGATTATGAGAACCTTTTGATGCCGCAAAATACCAACCATCAGCCTTTGGTATTTTTTTTCTATCTCTTTTACCGTCATTTTACGTCTAATTATATTATACGCATTATGCGCATAATTGTCAAATAGTTATTATAGTAAAATACAGCGTTTTTAGCAAAATAAGCCATTAATTTGGGTTTTACACTTTAATTTACAAAAAACATGCACCATTTTTTCAAAATTGCAGTTAATTGTGCCGTAAGGCATTTGTCCAACACTCGCTTAACCTGCATTTGCGGCTCCTCCGCAATGTCGGCTTTGAAGCGGGTGTTAGGTTGTTTCTTCAATCAAGTCAAAATATTTTGTCGGCGTAAAAATTAATGGTTTATCAATTTTTATATCTTCAAAATCTTTGTCTCCGGTAATCAAAATATCGGAATCAGATAAAATTGCAGATGCAAGAACAGGTAAATCTTTTGTGTCCCGAATTTTTGGATATTGATTTTCATCAATTTCCTGCGGACTTTTAAATTCTTCAAAACTAATTCCATCAAAAAAAACACTCAACAGTTCTTTTTTCAACGGAAATTTCTTTTCAAAAACCTCTTCGCATTCTTCCCTTGTGTATGAAGAAATTATCACCGTATGCTTTGCAAGCAAATGGGAAAAAACTCTAGCCGTTTTACCATTAGGAAAAAGTATTGCAGAAATAACGATATTTGTATCTACAAAAACTCTCAACGTGCTTTCCGTAATTCCTTGATATAATTAATAACATCATCTTCTGTTTGAAAGTCTGCTTTTTTTGCTTCTCCTTGCATTTGAGCTTGAATATTTGATAAAGTTATTTGAGAAGCGTTTGTAATATAAATTTTTCCTCTACTTTCTTCAAAAAAAACTTTATCGCCGGTTTTTAATCCAAGCAGATTTCTTATCGTAAGCGGAATTGTAATCTGACCTTTTGAAGTTACTTTTGCAAGTTCCATAAAACACCTCCTTACTTTCCTTACTTATACTATGCCGCAATTAGGTACTTGCTGTCAATAAGTTTTATTAAATATTTTCTATATTTTTTAATTGGAAAAACATAAGTCCTATTTAAGTTTACATCTGTTATCTCTATAATTTTTCGTAACATTGCATATTTTGTTGCTTTATATTATTTATATTAATCGTAAAGACTTTTGCATATGTTATGTTATTTTTATGTATTAGTTACTAACAATATACAAAAGTCAATATTCATATCTGCTAAATTATGTGCATGCACGCATAAATCTATCAATAACTTGAGAAAATTTTTGATAACTTCTCAAATTATTAAAAGCGGTATTATATGAGGCTCGGCTATTTTTGTAAAATTGTTTTGCGCTAAAAGGATTTTTGCTTCCAATGTCAAGATATACAGCTTTCCGTGTATTATTTGTTTCATTTTCTCTTATTTTTTCCAATGAATCTACATCTTTTCTCATTTTAACATCTTCGTATCTTGGTCAAAGCTTCTCAAATATCATTTTCTGCATTCCACTTAATAATATTAGCGGTTAGCTTGTCAACCTAATTTCCGCTTAACCTGCATTTGCGGCTCCTCCGCAATGTCGGCTTTGAAGCGGGTGTTAGGCGTTATTTCTTATAAATGTAGAAATTCTTTCATTCCGCTTTGAAAGTTTCTCTAATTCAACTTTTACCATATAATAATATTGTTCTATATTATTTGGCAATGGATCACCATTAAATATCTCTTTTTCATTACACCAAAAGTCAACCTCACTATAATTAGCTGAAACAAAATCTTGCAGAAAAAAGAAATTTACATAACCCTCAAAATCCACAAATAAATCAAAAAAAGCTTCATCTTCTTCAAGCGTTTTTGATAAAGGACTATCTTGTGCTTGCAATGGGTTTTCTTTTGACTTATAAAATCTCCTTATACATTCAAGGGTTAAATCAAATCTATCTCTTATTAGTCGATTCCTTCCACGCTGAACATTTATACTATTAATTCTTTTGGGAAAAATAATACTTCCACCAATTGTATATGTTTTATTTATAAATTCTTCATTTGTTTGTTTATATTTTGAATTATGTTTCTTTATTTCCCAGATAACAGGATATTGCTCATAACAAAAATTATTAAAAATTATATCACTTCCAAATCTAAAGTTTTTCCATGTTAAGTAGTAATATGAAGATTTACCAATATCGAGTTTCATGATTTCTTTGTTTGGTAGCTCTCTGCTATAAAGTATTTTATTATAGTTTTGTAATGTTTTACTTTTTGAATCAGGATCACAACCATTATTAAACATTCCAAGCCCTTTTCTGCTTAACCAATATCATCCCAAAAACCAGGTGTATCGGTTGTAAAATTATAATTAACATTTATTTCTTTTATATTTTCCATTTTGCGGTCGCTCCGTCGGCCGTCCGTATAACTTCTCGCTTAACCTGCAAACGGGCTCAGTCCCGTTTGTCAGCGTTGAAGCGGGTGTCAGGTTTATTTAGCCTAAAACGGCTTTTCTTAGAATATTATTAATTCTTGTCTGATAACCTTTTCCGGTCGCTTTTAGAGCCGCAAGAACATCGTTGTCTATTCTTAAATTTATTGCGGTCTTTTTTACAGAAACTTTATAAATATCATTTCCATTTGGATGAACTTCATACCATGGTTTGAAATTCTTTAATTGCAAGTCTGTCATTTCCGGACAATCTTCTGTAATTACAGGTTTTGCTGAATTAATAATTTTTTTATCTTCTTCTGTAAGTGGACTTTTTACTAAATCATCTAATGTCATAGTTTTCATAATATTCAGCCTCCTCTTTGGGCGTTGCTCTTCGTGCAGAAATTATTCTTATATTTCTTTCACCTCGTTCTGTATATACAACAAAAAGAACTCTTTCTACACATCCAATTACATTATATCTTTCTTCTGATTCATTCGAATGTTTTGTATCCAAAGTTTCAATTCGTTTTGCATCAAGAAAAACTCTTGCTGCATATTCAAAAGAAATTCCGTCATGAATTCTTTTGTTCTTGGTATTTTTATTTTCATCCCATTCAAATGTCATTTATGCTTCCTGTATGTATTATATTTTGTATATACAACAAATGTCAATAAATAAAAATACATACACGTTTGACTTATTTAGATTTTTCATCTACAAATTAGTATCAATCAATGTTATTTTTATATTATTTAAGAAATTTTCATGATTTTTTTGGGTCTTTTCAATTTATGCAGAACTTTTTTCTTGCGAAAATAAGTATGATACATACTACTAAAAATATCAATGAAACTGGTAAAACTAATATCACAAGAAAATATTCTTACGATTTTATTTTAATCATTCGATAAATTAATATATATATAAATATGTATCGGATTATTTTCTTATTCAGTAACTAGTGCCGCAGAGCGGCATCAACCTAACTTCCGCTTAACCTGCATTTGCGGCTCCTCCGCAATGTCGGCTTTGAAGCGGGTGTTAGGTAATTTTTTTTCAATATTCTTATTACAAAGTTGCACTATAAATGATTGTACTTTCAGCGGTATTTAAAAAAAGCACCAAAGTTAAAGTCTAAAAGTTGCGGCTACCCTTAAGGTAAAAACATTACCGAAGCCGACTGTCCCGCCGACTTTATTATTATCATCTGCAATATTCGGTTTTTCCTTGCTAAGTAAAAGCCCTGAAAAGCTTATCATATCATGCAAGCCTACAGTAATGCCGAAATGCTTTGTAAAAATATATTGAAAGCCGAGATGCAAAGCAACCGGTGTCCATGCATGATAAAAATTCTCAAGCCGCTGTTTATTTAGGTGTGTCCAAAACCTACCTAATGCAAAACCGGGACCGATACCGGCATGAATACTGAAAGGCTGTTGAATTCCATACGTATAACCGAACAGCATTTGACCGTCCCATATAAACCCTTTTGTTTTGATTGTTTCATTACCGAATCCGCCTTTTTTATACATGGTAATAGGAAACGCTGCGTTATTAATGAGACTGAATGTAAAACCGTTTTTTTCATGAATAAAATGCATATCAAGCCCCATCGAAGGAGCGGAAATGGTATATGTTACAGCTTTATCTGAAAGCTCAAGTTTTTCTCCGGTGATAATAAGTTCATGACTCCGAACGGTATACGCTGAAAATCCGATACCCGGAGAAAAAACTATTTCTGCAGCAAAACTATGTACCGCACAGCCTATAATACATAAAAAAGACACTATCATTTTTTTCATTGGTGTACCTCCAATGTAACTTCATTATTGAGTACGGAAATCAAATAAGACATCGCTTTCTCATATACCTCTTGAGAGACTTGTTTAGCAGTAGTATATCCCCATATATTCGCCCGTTTGGTTGTTTCATAAATGTCCCAGCTTCCAAGAAGCTTATTATCAGCATTTTTGAGTATTACTTTTAATTTGATTTCACCATGCCATTCATTGCGCGTAAAGAAACTTTTGTATTCAATGACATCAACTGTTAGAGTAGATTCTACATCAGATAACGGAGCAGCTTTCGATAAAGATTGAGTTAATTGTTTTTGTATACTGTTGCATACATCATCGGGATAGACTGCAAGTCTGTAATCGGTTACGATGACTTTGGTGCTACTTGCTGACAAATTACTTAAAGTAATATCATTTTTTATAACCTGTGGAGTTATGTAACGTACCGACGCACAACCTGTAACGATAACGAAAATCAAAAAAGTGATAAATGTACTAATACATTTTTTAGTTTTATTCTGCACACAAACACTCCTTATTTTGGTCTGCAAATATCCTCTAAAAATCCTATAAAAGAAATTTAGAGAATATTCTTGCTTATAATCTTCTATATCATATCACGGAGAACGGCAATTTTCAATCTAAACTGCTTTAAAACAAAATAGCAAACCTTTCTACCATAATATATAGTAGGTAGAACAACAACAGGCAGATTAGGCTATCTTCATTAGACGGACTGAAATTCAAGACCGCTTTTTTGCCGATTTCCGCCTATGCTGATTATATTGAATTGCCGAGTTTTAAGACTGTCCCGATTGAATTTGAGCCTTTTTTGGGCTATACTGAATGTATGTCTGCAAGCAATACATTGATTGTCAAAGGTGCGCGCGAGCACAACTTAAAAAATATAGATGTCGAGCTTCCGCGCGATAAGCTGGTTGTTATTTCCGGCTTGTCGGGTTCGGGAAAAAGCTCTTTAGCCTTCGATACTATCTTTGCCGAAGGGCAAAGGCGCTATGTGGAAAGTCTTTCGGCTTATGCGCGCCAGTTTTTGGGACGCATGGACAAGCCCGATATCGACTATATAGAAGGGCTGTCGCCCGCTATTTCAATTGAACAAAAAACCACCCACCGAAACCCGCGTTCCACCGTCGGAACGGTAACCGAAATTTACGACTATTACCGCCTGCTTTTTGCGCGCATAGGCGTACCCCACTGTCCGCTGTGCGGGCGCGAAATACGTGAGCAGTCCGTAGACCAAATTATAGATGCGATTACCGGCTGGGGGGAGGGAACCCGTATTCAGATTTTAGCCCCCGTTGTGCGCGGTAAAAAAGGCGAGCACCAAAAAATCATCGACGATGCAAAGGCCGCCGGCTTTGTTCGCGCCCGTATCGACGGCATTATGTGCAGCCTCGATGATCCGATAAAGCTTGATAAACAAAAAAAACATACGATAGAACTGGTTGTAGACCGCATTATACTCGGGCCGGATGTGCGCCGCCGCTTAGCCGATTCGGTTGAAACCGCCCTTACGAGCGCAAACGGTATTTTAATCGTTACGCGCCAAGTGCCTAAAACCGAAGCCGCCGCTGAAAAGCCGTCCGATGCCGCTGAAAAATCGGCGGCAGGGGAGGGAAGTGCGGCGCCTAACACCGAAACCGAACACTTTTTTTCGCAAAAAAACGCCTGTCCGGACTGTGCCGTGTCCTTTCCCGAAATGCAGCCGCGCCTTTTTTCGTTTAACAATCCCTTCGGCGCCTGCCCCGAATGTACGGGCTTGGGCGAAAAGATGGAATTCGATGCGGACTTGATTATTCCCGATAAGTCGCGCTCTTTTAACGAGGGCGGCATTATGTGCTATAATCCCGATTCGGCATGGAACCGCACCCGCTTTGAAGCCCTGGCCGCCTATGCGGGCTTTTCCCTCGAAGCACCCTTGGAAAGCTTAACGAAAAAACAGTGGGATATTTTATTCAACGGCTCAAAGGATTCGATTCAGTTTGTCTACGAAAAACAGGACGGTTCGGGCTATTCCTCTTACGACCAAAGGTGGCAGGGCCTCTATGCCGATTTACGCCGCCGTTACCGCGAATCCTATTCGGAAGCGCAGCGGGCGAGCTTGGAAAAACTGATGGCGCACCGCGAATGTCAAAGCTGTAAGGGAAGAAGGTTGAAACCCGAAGCCCTTGCGGTAACCGTCGGCGGCAAAAACATACACGAGCTTTGTTTGCTTTCCGTCGGCGATTCTTTAAAATTTTTTAATGCCTTAAAGCTTAGCGAAACCGAAAAGTTTATCGCTTCTCAAATAGAAAAGGAAATTAAAAACCGCCTTACCTTTTTAAAAAACGTCGGCCTCGATTATTTAACCCTCGACCGTCAAGCGGCGACCTTAAGCGGAGGCGAAGCCCAGCGTATACGGCTTGCAACGCAAATCGGTTCGAGTTTGGTAGGCGTTTTATATATTTTGGACGAGCCCTCAATCGGGCTTCACCAGCGCGATAACCAAAAACTTATCGACACCCTCGTTTATCTTCGCGACTTGGGCAATACGCTGATTGTCGTCGAGCATGACGAGCAAACCCTGCGCACCGCCGATTGGATTATCGACTTGGGGCCGGGAGCCGGTGTGCACGGGGGTTATGTTACTGCAGAGGGGCCGCCCGAAAAAGTCGCCCTGTGTAAAAAAAGCCTCACCGGGCAGTATTTGGCAGGAACGCTTACAATGGATATCCCCGAAAAGCGCAGGGAAGGCAATTCGCATATTCTTAAGCTTGAAGGGGTAAGCGAGCACAACTTAAAAAATATTTCAATAGAAATCCCCTTGGGAATGTTTACCTGCATTACGGGCGTCTCCGGTTCCGGAAAATCTACCCTGATAAGCGATGTGCTTTTTCCGCTTTTGTCCAATAAACTGATGCGCACCTCCCTTTCCGTAGGCGCATATAAATCGGTGGACGGCTTAAAGCACATCGATAAAGTGATTCACATAGACCAAAGCCCCATAGGACGCACGCCGCGTTCAAACCCTGCAACCTATGTCGGCGTGTTTAACGGCATACGCGATTTATACGCCTCCCTTCCGGAAGCGAAGGCAAAGGGCTATAAGCCCGGCCGCTTCAGTTTTAACGTCAAGGGCGGCCGCTGCGAAAACTGTCAGGGGGCCGGAACGATTACGATAGAAATGAACTTTTTATCCGACGTTTATATCACCTGCGATGTGTGCGGCGGAAAGCGCTTTAATAAAGAAACGCTTGAAGTGCGCTACAAGGGTAAAAATATAGCCGACGTTTTGGATATGACCATCGAAGAAGCCGCCGATTTTTTTGCCCACATTCCCCACGTCGCGCGCAAAATGCAAACCCTTTTGAGCGTCGGCTTGGGCTACATAAAACTGGGACAGTCCGCCCTTACCCTCAGCGGAGGAGAAGCCCAGCGCGTAAAACTTGCCAACGAGCTTTCCCGTCCGTCAACCGGAAAAACCCTGTACATACTCGACGAGCCGACAACCGGGCTTCACTTTGCCGACGTAAAACAGCTGATGGAAGTTATTCACTTGCTTGTCAATCAGGGCAACACTGTGGTGATGATTGAACACAATTTGGACGTGATTTTACAAGCCGACAATATTATCGATTTGGGGCCGGAAGGAGGCGAGGGCGGCGGCCGGGTGTTGGTAACGGGAAGGCCCGAAGAAGTTGCCTTGTGCGAAAAATCCTACACCGGGTACTACATAAAAGAGATGCTTGAGCGCAAAAAAACACAGGTTCCGGCATCGGCAAAAAAACGGGGATAAACGTGCATGAAAGGGTTTCGGTTTGCCGTCATTATAATTTTTGCCTTTTGTATATGCAGTGCGGGATTTTCTCAGGAACAAGAGAGCCCTTCGGTTGTAACGATAGAGAAGGCGCTCAAAACCTCGTATATAAAAGATAAAGAAAAAGATACCGAAATCATTAAATTTTCAGGCGATGTTATAATCTCCGTTGAAAAAGACGGTAAAAAGGTTGTTATCCGTGCCGAAACCGTCAATGTTGACCGCAAGCGCAATGTCTTGTACGCTTCCGGCAATGTGCGTATGGAAAAAATCAGCAGCAATAAAATATCCGAGTCAATCAGTTCCGAATCGGTCTTACTGAATACGGATACCCTTGAAGGTATCTTTATCGAAGGAAGGGTATCTCATGAAGAACAAAAATCGGTAAAGCTTCCCGACGGGGCGCGTTTAATTGTTTCTTCGGAACTGCTTTCCCGTGACGGTTCCGAAACGGTTACCTTTAAAAACGGTGAGCTTACCTTTTGCGATGATGAAAATCCGCATTGGAAAATCAAAGCAAGCAGGATTTGGCTTTTACCCGGAAACGAGTTTGCCTTTGCAAATGCGCTTTTATATGTGGGCTCGGTTCCTCTCATGTATTTTCCGTTTTTTTATTATCCGAAAGACGAATTGTTCTTTAACCCCTCCTTCGGCTACCGCCCCAGAGAAGGCTATTTTGTGCAAACCACAACTTATTTTATAGGACGAAAAGCTCTTCAAAGCGATGATAAGGCTGCAAAGGGGTTTAACTTTATGCAGCCGACATCCCTTTATGAACAGGAACTTGAGGGTCTTATCCTGCATAATTTGAATAAGGAAGCCTCGGCCCCCCCCTATTTTCTTAAATTTATGGCTGATTATTACAGTACCCTGGGCGGTATGGCCGGAATTGCCGGAGATTTTAAACCTGCCGGAGCGGTTAAGTCTCTTTCCTTTGATGTCCGCCTCGGCTTTTCAAATACGGTGTATCCGATTCAGGGCTATAACCAATACATATCATACGGTTCTCAAAAACGGAAAAATACGGATTACGGATGGTTTTTCGGAGTAAAGATGCCGTTCAGGTATAGGGTATCTTTGAAAACCTCCGTACAAAAAAA
The DNA here is from genome assembly GCF_050320395.1 of Treponema sp. HNW. Lineage (GTDB taxonomy): Bacteria > Spirochaetota > Spirochaetia > Treponematales > Treponemataceae > Treponema_C. Next base: position 1,678,654 of record NZ_CP144459.1, on the reverse strand, counting down.
CGGCTTTTCTCTAAATGCGGCCCTTCCCTTATATTCCGACCCCTATTTTGCAGGCGATTTCGGTGACCGTAAAGAATCGATGGACTGGATCGATTTTTTTCTTAAAGGAGCATTCAGCGGGGCGGGGAAAACAAACGAAGTCGGTACGGTTTCTTCATCCGCGCTCAAAGGAGCGGTATCTTCATATACATGGAATATCTCAGGCTCTTATACTCCGTCCATTCCCGCTGTGCGTCCCCTGATTGAATCGGTTTCCGTTTCTTCATTCGGTTCTTCAGTTGTATTTTCTCAACAGCGTGCGGCCAAAAGAGAATTCAACGACGACAGCGACTGGTATACCAACAGCCCCAACCGCGATTTTTTTTATCCCGTGCAAATAAAGCCGCTTTCATTCGGTTTGACCCTTTCAGGTACCCTCGTCAATTGGCCGGTACAAAAAAAGCCCCTGCCTGAAAAAGAGCTGAAATCCGTACAAATAAAAAATACGGATCTTATGCGCGATAAAACGGCTGTTCCGGAAAACCTGATTTCGGACAGCGGCAATAGCAATGATACGGATAAAAATCAAAAAGACGATTTATTGTTCAAAATCGAAAGCCTGCCGGATATTCCCGTAAGCGTTCCTGCCGGAGAAAAAAAGGATATTCTGTCTTATAAGCTGGGCTATTCATTTAAACCCGATTTTTCTTCTCTTTTTATGTACAGTCCTCAAAAGATGACGGTTAGCAACGAAACTTATTCTTTGCCGCAGTTTTTTATACAAAATCCGAATTCGTCGGAAGTGGGACTAAAGCTGCCTCTTGATCTTAACAGCAATTTACTTTGGTACGGCAGTTTGCTGTCCGTATCGAATACCGTATCGCTTTTATATCAATATCAGACGCACCCCATTCTTTCATCGGCTTATACGCTTGCCGAGCGCAATAGAATCATACTGAACGATTATAACGCACGTAAATTGAATATTGCAAATACCAATGCATTTACCCTTAAACCGCTTATATCTTTTCCCGTTTTTAAAGATTCGGCGTTAAGCTGGAATACGGGTATGAAGTTTTTGCATACCTCTTTTTCCGGCAGTATAGATAAACCGGCATGGACCTATCATACCCCCGAATGGAATAAAAAAACGTTTACGAATCATAACCTGCATTTTGTCCTCTCGGCAAAAGAGGGCGCTTTTTCTCAATCTTTGAGTTTTCGCGCAAATCTTCCCCCGCTCACGGACTCATACACTGCAAAAGCGGAATTCACCTTTCCTCTTGTCAATGCATCATTGGAAAGCGCCTATGTAAAGCGCGAAAATTCGTTGAAAAGCGACTGGTATTTTTTGCCCCTTGTACAAATTTCATCTTGGACCTTCTTTAAATACACAAAGGACGGAAAAGATAACAAAAATAAATTAACGCTTGCCCAGCGTTTTGATTACAATATAAACGATAAGCATGCCGAGCGCTTAACTGTGGGACTGGGGTGGCGTAATATGCGCTTTGCCTATGAAATGATGTACGGCTATAGCTATGTTTTGGATATAAGCCGCGGCTGGGTTACATCTGAGAAAAAAAGTTTTTTGCCGTACTTATTGACCTTTCATGCCAATATCCCCAATCTTGAATTTAAAAATAAAAGCGGGAATATCGGCTTTAATCCCTCTCTTTCAACCGTTTTATCTTGGAATATAGCAAAACCCACAGACAGTTATTTTACCTTTACTCCCTCCTTTACTTTTAAAATTAATAAATTTCTTAATCTCACATTCAGTGCCGAAAGTCGTAATAAGGAATTGCTGCGCTACGTGCAAAAGGCCGTCGGTTTTGAACCTGAGATTCCCGGCGAACGCAATATTTTTATCGACCTGTTTAATTCCTTTGCGTTTTGGGATGAACAAAAAAGAAACGCATCGGGCTTTAAAATCAAACGTTTGAGCGTAAAACTTGAACACGACTTACACGACTGGATTTTAAATTCGGAGTTTAAAGTCGAACCGAGAATTATCGGTTCGGGGACAAACCGAAAATATGATTACAAGCCGTATTTTACCCTCTCGGTACAGTGGAAACCCCTGCAGGGTATAAAAACCGTTATACATGATGAATACGGTGATTTTATCCTTAACCCTGCAAAATAATTTTACTCCGGCTGTGTTTTTTTTGTACCGCCGGTACATCGATGCGTGATTTGAGCCGCGGATTTTTGGGGTACGCGTTTACCGGCTGCTGTGAAAGCCACAGCTTTGTATACACCCCGTTTTTTCGAAGCAAACTTTTGTGAGTTCCCGATTCGACCACACGTCCGTGTTCAAAGACAAAGATTTTATCGCAATGGATAATCGATGACAGCCGGTGGGCAACAATAATTGCGGTGATGCTTTTTGCCATTTCGTTGATTGTACTCATAACGGCCTTTTCGCTTACGGAGTCGAGGCTCGATGTCGCTTCATCCAAAATCATAAGTTTCGGGCGCCGCAGTAAAATACGGGCAAGGGCCAATCTTTGTCTTTCTCCTCCTGAAAGGGTTGTGCCGCGTTCCCCGACAAGGGTATCGTAGCCTTCCGGAAGTTTTGCAATAAACTCATCCGCATGTGCTGCCTGTGCCGCCTTGTATACCTGTTCATCATCCGCATACGGCATACCGAAGCGGATATTTTCTTTAATTGTACCGGAAAAAAGAAGAATATCCTGAGGTACGTATCCGATTAAAGAGCGGTAAGATTCGGTATCGTATTCTCTTAAGTGTATCCCGTCAACGAGAATCTCTCCTTGCGTATAATTATGAAATTTCATTAACAGCTTTGTAAGGGTGGTTTTACCCGACCCCGAAGAGCCTACAAAGGCAGCTTTTTCTCCGGCTTCTATATGAAGTTCTATATTTTCGAGGGTATTTCCCCGCGTGCCGTAAGCAAAACTCAAGCCCGTAATATCGATATCGCCTTTAAGTTCGTTTTTTTTGAAAGAACCGCTGTGTCTTTTTTCTTCGGGTATGTCCAAAATTTCGGCCAAGCGTGAGGCGGCAACAAGGGCTTCCTGTAAAGTCGGCTGCAGGGTTAAAAGACGCCCCAGCGGTCCCAAAAAATATCCCGATAAAAGTACAAAAGAAATCAATTGCCCTAAACTCATTGTTCCTGCCAAAATCCGTAAACTTCCCAGCCAATAAACCGCCAGCGTTCCGCTTTGTACTAAAAAAAAGTGAAGGGCGTTTTCGGTATTGCCCATAGTTCCCAAGGAAATACCGCGTTTAATCGAATCGACGATTTTCATTTCGGTATGTTCATAGGCCGTTTGTTCGCTTGAAAGTGCCTTAATCGTTGCAATTCCGTTAATGTTTTCTACCATCGACGACTGTTTATCCGCGTCGACTACAGCCTTTATTCTTAAAAGACGTTTATAGGGCTTAAAAAACAGCCATGCCAAAATTGCACAAAGGATTACGGGAATAGCGGCTGCGATAATGAGGTTCCCGCCGAAAATACATAAAAAGACACCGCCTATAATGAGCATTAAAGAATCGAGCAGGACGGATAAGGATGCGGATGAAATAGCATAGCGTATTGTAGATGTGTCATTGATGCGCGAAAGAAGTTCTCCTGTTTTTCGGGATGTAAAAAAATCCATCGGAAGCTTTAATATATGCCTGAAATAGCCGGTCATCATCACGGTATCGATTTTGTTGCTCATATGCAGCATAAGCTGACTGCGTGAAAAAGAAAGCAGGGTTTGAAAAAAAATAACCAGCGCATAACCGAGTGAAAAAAGCGTTAAGCCGATTTTTATGCCCGTATATAAGATTTCGTCAATTAAAAAACGGAAGTAAAAGGCGCTTGCAATGCCGAGAAAACTTAAAATGATGCTTGCAATACATACTTCGGCGCATATTTTTTTATGCGGTTTTAAAATGCGGATAAAGCGGGTAAGACTTGTATCGGTATCCGTATTTTTTTGAAACGTTTCAAGCGGTACGGCTATAAAAAATACACCCGTCCAAATATTTTGAAAGTCCGTTTTTTTAAGCCATTTTATGCCTTCTGCCGGATCTCCTATTTTTACTTTGTTTTTTTTGGAACCGTATACGATAACATAATGCTCGCGCCGATTATACAGGACGTGTGCAATGAGAGGATAGATAAGCCTATCGTCCAATTCTTTGGTTTCCGAAAAGGCTCCCTTGCAGGAAAAGCCCAATTCTTCGGCTCCTCGTATAATGCCGTTTCCGGATGTTCCTTCACGGTCTGTTCCCGCAAGTCTTCTGATAAACGAAATCGGAATCCGCTTTCCGTAATATTTACATAAAGACGCAAGACAGGCGGGAGCGCAATCCGATTCGTCATGCTGTAAAATAAATCCGTTCCGTTTTAATGTTATGTTCATATAAACCTCCGTTTCGATTGGAGCGGCGCTTTTGTGTATCGGTCAGTACCCTTCCAATACCGTCTGTATTAAGCGCAGCTTGAGTTCTTTGTGTTTATTTTCCGCTAAAAGCGCATGTAATTTTTGATATTCTAAAGAAGTTTCGCTTATATAGCCCTGAGATTGAAGAGAAGATGCCGTAGGAATTTTATTGAAAGCATCGTTTTTTTCCATTAGGGCTTTATCACGGAGCTTGTGTATAAGCAAAAGCCTTTCCTCATACTGCGCTTTTCGGTTTGTGCGGTACCTGGCAAGCGATTCAAGAGCATTGTTGTACTGCTTACGGGAAAGCGCAAATTCTTCGTTTGCAACATATTCGCGGTCAAAAGGAAAAAGGGACAGTTTTATACTTGCCCTGAAAGTGCAATCCCACTTTTGTATGCTCTTCCAGTAGTTATTGATTGAAGATGCAAAGCCGGATAAAGCCGCGCCTTGAGCCGAAGCTGAAGCGGAAACCGGAGTAAACTGAGCGGATATATTGATCGAAGGAAGCGATAAGAGCCCCTGTTCGGCTTTATTCAGAAAATTCAGTTTCAGGCGTTTTTCTTCCGCATCCGCGTCCAACCCGTTTTTGATTGTAGCGGTACTTATAAAGTTTTCCCAATAGGTAATCCATAAATCTATGGATGAGGGCATGTCATCTTCCGTTAAGCCGAAATTGTATAAATTGCGCTTTAATTCGGAAAGTGTTTGTTGAAGTTCCGAAAATGCAAGAAAGCGTTCATAGCGTTTTGTCCTGCGTTCCGATAATTCAAAGGACGAGATTTTACCCGTTTCCCAAAGGCTGTTGTCCGCAAAAGCTTCTTTGTCTCTTACGTTTTGAAGATGCCCTTCAATGGCGATACGCTCTTTTAAAAGCAGATAAGAACTTATGTGATTTACGGCTTGACTTTTAATACGCTTTTTTGCCGCCTCGAAACCGGCTGCCGCCGCTTCCGATAAAAGCCTGTATGTATGGATTTCACTTTCTACAGCCCGAACATACAAAGAAGGGGCGGCGGCATATAGGGGAATGGCGAGCGAAACCGAAGTGTCGAAGTCATAGCCGTATTTTGACTGTGCCGATGAGGCTCCGGTTTTATTCCCGCTTACATTGACTGCGAAAAATTGTTCCGCCTGTGCCCGGAGGGAAATGCCTCCGGGAAGAGATTGAGAAAATACCAAAGCATTTTTAAACGCATGATTATGTACGTGATTTTTTCCCGTATGCAGGGTTCCCGCATAGCCTGAATCAATCAGAGGGCGCGTAACCCAACGGAACTTATAGGCGTTTCTGGAAAGCTCTTCACTGCCGTATTCCAAAACCGTATTTTTATACAGCGGACTTTGTCTAAAAACCTTTTCAATGAGTTTTTCGTAGTCTTCAGAGGCAAGACCGCTATGGTCCCTATCCGTTTTGTCATCGGCTCCGAAAAGCAATATCGGGACACAAAGTATAATGAATACACAGAATCTTTTTGCCATACTTACCACACCATATCGAGTTTACGTAATATATATCTCAAGATTGTTTGTTCCTTGAGTATAATCCTCCCTTCAATTTCCAATCCGCTTTTAAGAGGGTAGATATTGCGCTTTTTGTCCTGCAGAAATGCTTTACCGATATCGGAAGAAACCGTAAAATACAAGGCTCCGTTCGGCTCGGTTGAAGCATCCGGATCTATCGTGTTGATAATACTTTCCGCGCCGCCGAATTCATAAAAGGGGAAGGCGGGAAACCGCATTTTGATTTTCATGCCCGGCTCCAAGCGTCCGCGCATTTTTGCAGGAATTTTTAATTCGGCTTTATATGCGCCGTTTTCGAAAGGAATAATATTCAAAATCCTTTGATCGGCAAAAAGATAGTCTCCCGTATTCAGCGAAGATATTTCCTGTATATTTCCGCTTATGGGCGCATACACACAACAGTTTCTTAAACTTTGTCTTATCTGTTCCATTTGGCTTTTTATATTTTCAATTTCCACCGAAGTTTGAATATATTCGGTGTTTATCGTAGTGATAAAATCCGTTTTATGCGTTTCGGCATTTAAAAAAGCAATGTTTTTTTCGTATTCAAGTTCCCGCAAACGTACGGCGGTCATAGCTTCTTTCGGAAGAGCCTTTGCTTCTTTCCAGGTTTTTTCGGCAAGAGAAAAACGCTCTTCAAATAAACGCTGGCGATACATATAGGATTGAAAGCGTGTATAGGCGGCACTGTTATTTTTATTTATAAGGTTTTTCTTTTTGTAAAAACTTTTTTCGGTTTCTTTGAGTCCCTCGGCTGTCAAAAGGAATTTTCGGGCCGCAGTTTGCAACGCTTCGGCCTTTGCCTCCAAAGCCTTTGAATCGATATGCAGTAAAAGTTCTCCCTTTTCTACCGCTTTTCCGTTCCGGTAATACAAGGCGGTAATTTCTCCTGCAACCGCATTTTTTACCGATGAAACGTTCGATACCGGACGCACCGTGCCGCGCGCGCGTACCGTTTCTTCGGTTTTACCGAATACAATCCATAGAAGGGCAGAACTTATCAAAGCGACGATAAGCCATACCGTAACTGAAAGTATCTTGGGCTCCCTGTGTAATACAATTTCCTGACCATATTCCAAATCTTCCAAGGGGATAAGCATAACCCTTTCTTTCATAGCGTCCTCCTTATAAAAGCGGTTCCTCATGCACGTAAGAAAGCACTGTAGATAGCGGGAGTTTTGTCCTCTGCAATATCAAGGGGAAAAACTCTAAGTTAAGGCGGGCAACGCTATTTGAGCCGCCCGTTTAAAACCTCCTCATTATATATATAGGGATCGATTGAAAAAAAAATATACTTTTTAAAGAATAAAAATAAAAAAATTAAGAAAAAAATAAAAAAAAGGGTGTTTTAGAAGCTTTTGCGTCCAAAACACCCAAGGAGGAAGATATGATCTTTTTTAGAGCCTGTCACAAAATCTGTGTAAATGGCATTTCCTAACAAAGTGGAAAGCGTCCCTCAAAAAGGATAGCGAACTGGTTGACCGCCGGTCCCCATTCCTTAATCGGCATAGTCCACTTTGCGCTCGCATTCTTAATCGCAAGGTACATCACCTTATATATCGAATCGTCATCGGGAAAACTTGATTTATTGCGCGTGACTTTGCGCAGGGAAAAGTTCAGGCTCTCAATTGCATTTGTCGTGTAGATGACACGGCGGATGCTGTCCGGGTACGAGAAGAACTCCGTCAGCTCGTTCCAGTTACGCTGCCATGAGGCCGAAATCATCGGGTACTTGCCGTCCCATTTTTTTCCAAAATCTTCAAGCGCTTCACGTCCGCTGTCTGCGTTCACTGCACAGTAGATTTCCTTCAAGTCGCGGCAGACTTGCTTCAAATCCTTGTAAGAAACAAACTTCGTCGAGCTTCGGATCATGTGCACTATGCAATGCTGGATGTGAGTGTCCGGAAAAATTGCTCTGAGCGCGTCGGGGAACCCGGTAAGCCCGTCCATGCAGGCTATGAGAATGTCATTTGTACCCCGGTTCTTTATGTCAGTCAGCACACTCATCCAGAACTTCGCTCCTTCCGTGTCAGCAAGCCACAGCCCCAAAACCTCTTTTTTGCCTTCCCAGTTTATTGCCAGAGCAACATACAGGGCTTTGTTGACGTTCTTGCCGTCCTGTCTTGAGTTTACTCGTAAGGCATCGAGGAAAAGTATCGGGTAAGACTTCTCAAGCGGGCGATTGCGCCACTGGCGAACATCCTCAATGACTGATTCGGTCACTCGAGAAATTAATTCCGGTGAAACTTCCACCCCATAGATATTCTGCAGGTGCCGTTGTATGTCGCGGCAGCTCATCCCGAATGAGTACATCGAGATAATCTGGTCGTTGAACAAGGGGGCACGTCTGTCGTGTTTAGGGATTATCAGCGGCTCGAATGTGCTATTACGGTCGCGCGGTACCTCGATTTCTACCGTGCTGTTGTCGTTCATGATTACGGACTTGTCCGTGTAGCCGTTTCTACTGTTGCCCGAGTTGTCCCCTGCATTGTCATGCTTTGCATAGCCGAGGTGCTCATCCAGCTCTGCCTGCAACGCCCGCTCATAAAAGCGCTTTGTAATTTGACGTAATAGTCCGTCCTGACCGGTAAGCTCATCCTTGGTCATTCCGTGGAAATCAATCCGATCGAGCATCTGATCGATTGCGTCCTTCTCTTTCTTGTTTTTTCTGGCTGTCATATACTCCTCCTAGAGTATCATATTTTCAGCCATTTACACAAATATTTTTACAGGGCCCTTTTTTAATTTTTAACACATTGAATACGGCACTCTCTTTTTCATAAGATGCTTGAATTTGGCTTCCCTTTAACTGCGGCTATAAGAACTCTTAACGCTGTTTCCATAGTGCGACCTTCTGAATCCTCTTGTTCTCATAATAAAATTGAATACAGATACTCGTAAGACCCTCTCCGGTCAGCCATATGTCTTTTTTATACGACATGACGATGGGAGAATTGTCTTGTATCTCGTATGGAGTACCGAATGCAGCTAAAATATCGTAAGACGGGGTATCGATATAACCGCTCCATTTTTCATTCAGAGGCGTTTGAGCATAAAAAGCGGCATAGCAAAGCTTATAGGTACCCCGGTACACAGTATAGAGTATTGTAAATTTCTCCGATTCAGCTGCGACAACGGAATCATAGATTCCCGAAACGGAAGCCTTCATACCGCTTTTTTCATCCAAAGAAAATACTTCAACATCCGACAGCTCCTTAACGGTACATTCTTCGGTTATCGCAAGCGGAGAATCGGGGAGATTCATAAAAATATCGGCTTCAAATATATCTTGTACTTCCGGTACCTGTTGTGCTTCGGCTGCGATTTGTACTTCCGTCTTTTCCGGCTCTTTCGGTATATCGATTGTATCGGACTTCCCTGTGTTTTTTGAACACGACACACACATAGCCAATATCAGTATCATGATCTTCTGTATATATTTCATAGTTTACCCCGTTTTAATAGTTTACTGCTCTCGTGCCAAAAGAATACTGCTTATAATTTTTTTATCATAGTTGAAGAGTATATAGTATTCATCAGTGCTGTAGAGTACCGTTGAAGTATTTAGGCTTTTCGGTTCTCCGAAGACTCGCAAAAGATAGTCTGTGTTTTTCCCTATGTAGGAACTCCATTCGGTTGCACATGGTGTTTTTCCCGTCAATTTAACATATTGAATCTTATATTCATCTTTGTACTGCGTGTAAACAATATTAAAATTTTCTGAAGAACATATAATAACAGTATCCCATTCTCCTGCAAATCGCCAATGTTCTTGTTGTGCTTCATTTTCATTCAGTTTTTCCACCTTGTGTTCTTCCGTAATTAATTCGGGGTTTTCGGGTATGCCTTGGAAAATATATGAGGCAAAGATGTCTCGGGGAAAATTTGAGTTTTCGGCTGTTTTTGCTCCTTTTCCTCCGGTCGCCTCCTGTGCGATTCCCCGTATTCCCGATACAATAAGCAAAAATCCGATGATACTCATCCATGATTGCAATCGATAATTTTTCATAGTTACTCCTGTACTCTCAGCCGTGCAAAACCGTTTGTGGAAAGTAGTGCACTGTCTGTTATTTTAGCCAGCCACATGGCATCAGATATGCTTTTCAAGCCTATACAACCCCATGTTGTTCCTTTTGCAAAATGGATTCCGTATCCGGTATCCGATTGTACACCTGTTGCTATATAATTTCCGTTAGCATCAGGAATAGGTTTAGAACTGCTTTTGGGACCATACACAGGTACATCCTGATAGGCTGTTGTAGGAATGAAAACACCTTCCACATTTGAGCTGTTGCTTTTTCTGCTTAAGCCGAGTTCCCATGTACCGTTCGGAAATTGTCTAGGAAAGTACCACTGTGCCTCAGATCCGTCCTTAGGACAGGTTGTTACATCAGGTGCTTCTCTTCTTTGATTCAATTCATTACGTACATTATTGTGAGCATCGATAGTATATGTTCTTGTTAACTGCCAGTCTCCATTTTCCAATTTTCGATAGGAATTGACTTTCAATTTTTCCTCGCTTTTATCAAAGGATACTATCACTCCCTTTTGTCTGTTTAATTGCTCCGGAATCTTATATTGATCGTCATCAACACCGATTGCCTTAGGTTGTTCTTTTTTTTTCAACCTATTCCATGTTTCAACGGCATTATCTTTCATATTTTTGAAAATACCGTGAATCCCCTCCCGCCCTTCATTTGCAGTGTTAAAGCGGTCTTTCAATCTTTCGGGCGGCCGTGTATCTTGCTCACTTGTCGGCTTTTGCGGCAGCGATGATGTTACGCCCGTATTTTCCTGTACATTTTGCGTTTCTTCAACCGTTTCTTCTATCGGAGACGGTGCTGACGGCTCCTGATTGTGTACGGGCGGTGTATAAGTGAACCCGCCGCCCGTGTATGAGCCTCCTGTATACGAACCGCCGCTGTCCGAACTGTCGTTATCGGACGAGCCGCCCCAACTGTCATCCGAATAACCGCTGTCTGCATTGCCGCTGTCGGAAGAATGGTTATCCGAACTTCCGGAGCTGCCGTTTGACGAACCGCCTCCCGATGAGCCGCCGCTTTCCTGATAGTCGATATATCCGGCTTCAGGATAATCCGTGTATCCTCCTCCGGTATCGTCGGAATTACCGCCGGTTACGGGTTCGGAAGGAGTTGAAGAAGGCGGGGGGGATGAATCATTTGTGCCGCTGCTTCCTCCCGATGAACCGTTGCCGCCGCCGGAAGAACCTGAATTACTCGACGAACCGCCGGACGAATTTCCGCTCGACGAGCTGCCTGATGAACTTTCCGAACCTCCCGACAAACTTCCGCCTGAAGATGAGCTTCCCGAACTCGGCGGATCATCCGGAATGTCCGGAGCGGGGCCGCAAACAGGGCCGGCTCCTTCCACCTGACCTCCGCCGTTGACTTTGAGCAGCTCTTCAGCAGTCAATTCACGGATTCCCGACGCCTTCATTTGTTCATCGGACGGCATGTGTTTTGTGTTGTGAGTCCGTTTTTTCCTTGACATAATGTCCTCCTGCGAGGGCAGGGAACCGCCGATTCGTTTGGGATTTAATCGGTTATCCCGTATTACCCTCTACAGGTATTATTGGATTTTATGTGCAAAAAAATACAACTTTTTAAGAAAAAAATGCATTTTTCTTAAAAAAAGTTATCCTGACATTATAATACGGCGTGAATTCATGTTTGTAAAGGGAAAAAATCGCAATTTCGATACTTTTTTAATCATTTTGTGCAGTTTTTTCTATTGCTTGATATACATTGCCTAGGGGAATGTTTTGACTTCGCGCAATACGGGCTGCATCCTCATATTCGATCTTGTTTTTTTGTATGCTGCCGCTTTGAGCGATTTTTATGCGCACACTGCCGTAGGGCGTTTGTACCGTTTTTTCGCTTCGGGGAAGCATACGTCGCAGGCATGATTTTTCGCGCACACCGAGTGTACTTGTATGGCGGAGGATGAGATCCGCCATGCGCGAGCTTTCGGCAGGCAGACAAAGACAGGTAAGCATTACTGCAGGCCGCGACTTTTTCATACCGATCGGAGTTGTAAATACGTCCAAGGCACCGTTTTCAAATAAGATTTCCGCGGCAAAAGCAAGGGCTTCGCCCGTCATATCGTCTATATTACAGGAAAGCTCTATTATCCGTTCCGTGTTTTCGGCATTTTCGGTATGTTCGGCCGCTTCCGTATTTTGCGGGGCTGCGTCTTTGCAAACCGTTCCCCAAAAGGCTCGAAGGCAGTTTGCCTGCGGAAAATCCTTTGTCCCCATGCCGTAGCCGATTGCCGAAATCTTCATTCCGGGAAGCCTCTCAAAACTTGCCGCAAAATGAGCGAGCAGGGCGGCTCCCGTCGGCGTACATAATTCGCCTTGAACCGCTCCGGCATATACGGGAATACCGCGTAAAATGCGGGCTGTAGCGGGGGCCGGGACGGGCAGGATGCCGTGTGCGCAGTGCACATGTCCGCTTCCGACGTTTACCGGAGAAGCGATTATTGTATCGGGGGAAAGTGCCTCGATAAGCATACAAACGGCGGTTATATCGGCCAAGGCGTCGGCGCTTCCCACTTCGTGAAAATGAATGTTGTCGATACTTGTATTATGAACATAACTTTCGGCTTCGGCAATTAAAGCGTATACCGCTTCAATATCGGCTTTAACTTTATTGCTTACTTGTAAGGCGGCAATGCGTTTTTTTATATCGGCAAAGGACGAATGGCCGTGCGGATGCTCATGATTGTGAGAGTACTCGTGGTTGTGTGTGTGTTCATGTGTGTGTGTATGGCCGGGGGCATCGATACTTTTTTCTTCTTCGCCGTTTACAAGCACCTTGAATTTTGTTCCGGTTATGCCGCATTTTATGTTTTTTTCGGCCGAAAAACGGACTTCTTCCAAACCGATGTCGTTCAGTTTTTTACAAAAATCGGCACTGTCCGGAATCAATTCCGAAAGGGCGCCCGCAAGCATATCGCCCGAAGCTCCCATTGCACATTCAAGGTATAAGGTTTTCATCGATTTCTCCTATTGACTCATACGGTTTATCATACCGGCAAGATAACCGGCACCGAATCCGTTGTCTATATTTACTACGCCGACTCCGCTTGCGCAGGAGTTGAGCATGGCCAAAAGGGCTGCCAAACCGTTAAACGAAGCGCCGTAGCCGACACTTGTCGGAACCGCGATAACCGGGCAATCGGCCAAACCTCCTATAACGCTTGCAAGGGCTCCTTCCATACCGGCAACGGCGATAATAACGCGCGCACTCATAATGCAGTCGAGGTTGGAAAGCAGGCGGTGTAAGCCGGCAACTCCGACATCGTAGAGGCGCACAACCCTGTTGCCAAAAAATTCGGCGGTACGGGCGGCTTCTTCGGCAACGCTCATATCGCTCGTCCCGGCCGAAGCTACTACGATATTGCCTTTTCCCTCGGCTTCGGGCATGGTACCGATAATACCCAGCCGGCTGATTGTATCGTAGTGCATTTTATACGTTTTTTGCAGTACTGCGGCCTTTTCTTCGGATAAGCGGGTTATAAGCAAAGATGTAGCTCCGTTTGCACAAAGAGAGTCGGCTATCGAAGCGATTTGTTCCGCAGTCTTTCCTTCGCCGTAGATAACTTCGGCTTCTCCCTGCCTTACTGCACGGTGATGATCGGGTTTTGCAAATCCCAAATCGTCAAAGGGTTTTTTCTTTAATAAAAGATGAGCATCCCGGGCCGAAAGCTTTCCCGATTCGACCTGTTCCAAAATCGCCAAAATATCCTGTGCTGCCATATAAATTCCTTTACCGCTCTTTTAAATCCAACACGATGGCGGAAAAATCGTCCGCCAAAAGCTCCCGTATGGTTTCCCTTTTGCGCACCACCTTTTTCATGTACCGTGCCGGAACTTCTATTCGGGCAGTATTTCCGTCAAGGCGGATTCTGAAATCGGTAAAGCCCAAACGGGCGAAGGCATTTTCCGATTTTTCCATAAGGCGCAGTTTTTCTTGTTGTATGGGCGTTCCACAGGGAATGCGTGTTGCCAAACAGGCATAGGAACTTTTGTTCCATGTAAACAAATGCGCTTTTTTTGACAGTACGCGCACGTCCGCCTTTGTGATGCCGCATTCGCGTAAGGGGGAACGTATACCCAGCTCTTGCAAAGCTTTCATACCCGGCCTGTCGGATGCCAGATCCGAAGCATTTGTACCGTCGATAACCAAGGTATAACCGTCTTCGCCCGCCCGTTTTTTGAGAAGCGAAAACAACAGCTTTTTGCAATAATAACAGCGCTTTTCCGTATTTTCGGCAACGGAAGCATCGGATAAAGTGTCCGCTTCGATTATTTTTAAGCCTATGCCGCACAGCGTACACAAACGCTGTGCATCCTCCAATTCAAACTGCGGCTGAAAAGGGCTTTTTATAAAATAAGGCTGAATGTCCGCACCGCTTTTTGAAGCCGCATATAAAAGATAGGCCGAATCCGTACCGCCTGAAAAGGCGAGGGCGGCTTTCGGGTACATACGGAAAAAATCAAGCAGAGCCCTGTGTTTTGAGCCGAAATACGGCATATCAGCCTTGTGCGGTTTTTTTGATTTCCTCAACCGCTTTTTTTATCATTGTTGCAATGTCCATATCGGCAATACCGATAATCGAATTTTTACAGCGGTTGACCGGCAGTAAAATGCGCAGGGCAGGACTTTGTCCGACGGCAGCCGCCATTGCAGGCGTTATCTCACCGAGCAAAGAATCGGCTATAACGATTCCCATCGGCCCTGCAATAATGTCCGCACTGCGGCAGCCGACTATAACCGCGTTTTCTCCGGTCGCCCCGTTATCGGCTCCCGCCTTAATCATTGCCGAGGTTGCAATACTGTTTGTTCCTACCGCCGTTATAGATACTTCGGGCAGGGCTTTACGGATTTCTTCTACAAGCTGTCTTCCGATGCCGCCGCCCTGTCCGTCAATAACCAAAATATGCATTATTTTGCCGCAGCCTTATAAATCGCTATGAGGTCTTCGTATCCGAGCTTTCTAAAGGAACCGACAAGCCGCTTTTTTTCAAAACAGCATTTGAAAGCGAGGGTTTCGATTTGTTCTTCCGTTAAATCGATGTTCATTTCCTTTACCGAAACGGGCATATTGATTGAACGGAAAAAGTTTTCCATAGCTTCGATACCTTTTAAGGCCGCTTTTTCGCTGTCGGTGTCGCTTATGCCGAAGACATTGCGTGCAAGCTGCGCAAAGCGCTCGGGGTTTTCTTTGTATACATAGCGTGCCCAGCTTCCCCATACTGCGGCAAGACCCGCACCGTGGGTAATGTCGAACATACCGCCCAATTCGTGTTCGATTTGATGGGTTGCCCAGTCGCCGGTTCCGTTGCCGCAGCCGGTTAATCCGTTGTGAGAAAGGCTTCCCGCCCACATAATTTGAGCGCGCGCGTTATAATCCTTCGGTTTGTCTTTTAAAATCAGGGCATTTTTTATAACGGTTTTGATTAAACCTTCGGCAATGCTGTCGGTAATCATATTTTCGCCGGATACTTCATGTGCAGGATAAAAATAGCGCTCAAGGGTGTGCATAATGATGTCGGTACAGCCGCTCATCGTTTGCCATTCGTCGAGGGTTGCCGTCAATTCGGGATTCATAACGGCAAAACGGCAGCGTCCGTAGTCGGAGCTGTAACCGCGCTTAAGCCAGCCGTCTTCGTTTGTAATAACCGAAGAATCGCTCATTTCGCTTCCTGCAGCGGCAATCGTGAGTACCGAACCGACGGGCAGGCAGCCCGCAGGCTCTACTTTTTTGAGGAAAATGTCCCACACGTCTCCTTCTGTTACAACTCCGTAGCCGATAGCCTTTGCCGAGTCCAAAACGCTTCCGCCTCCGACGGCCAAAATAAAGTCAACCCCTTCTTTTTTGCATAAGGCTATACCTTCGCGCACCAAAGAAAGGCGGGGGTTCGGCACAACGCCGCCGAGAAGTACATAGTCGATGTGTTCGGCTTTTAAAGAATCGCATATTCTGTCCAAAAGGCCCGAACGCTTTGCACTTCCGCCTCCGAAGTGTACGAGCACTTTTTTACAGTTTTGCGCTTTAACCAATGCACCCGTTTGTTTTTCGGCATCTTTTCCGAAAATTACCTTTGTGGGTGTCCAATAATTAAAATTGTTCATTATATTCCTCCTATCGGGCGATTGTTTTTTTACCGCCGAAATAAATGGTGTCCGACTTTTGTCAAGTCGGATTTTCAAGTTCTTTAAGCCACAACGAAGCCTGTGCGTCGCTGGGCATGGAAAAACTTGTGCGCGGCGAAAGCGATACCATTCCGACCGATATACCGTCGCTCATGCACGAGCGTTTAAATTGGTTTGTAAAAAAACGCCGGTAAAAAAGTGCAAGTTTTTCTTTTATATAGCCGGCTTTGTATTCACCTTGAAAAGCGCATTCGGCTAAAAACAGTATTTTGCGCGGCGAAAAACCCCGGCGAACAACGTAGTACAAAAAGAAATCGTGCAGCTCATAGGGGCCCAGAATATCTTCGGTTTTTTGCGCAATATCGCCGTTTTTTGCGGGCAAAAGTTCGGGGCTTACGGGCGTTTGCACAATGTCTGTAAGGATTGCCGCCAGCTGCGCCGCGGACTCTACAGTCTCCGCTGCTGCAAGTTCGGCCGCATACAGCACAAGTTCCCGCGCAAGTGTTTTGGGAATCGAAGCGTTTACATTGTACATCGACATATGATCTCCGTTATAGGTTGACCAGCCGAGCGCCGATTCGGAAAGGTCTCCCGTACCGATAACAAGGCCGCCTGTCTTGTTTGCGCTGTCCATAAGTATTTGCGTGCGTTCGCGCGCTTGAGCATTTTCGTACACGCTGTCGTGCACGTCCTCGCATGCGCCTATATCGTTTAGGTGCGCCCTTACTGCATTTTGTATATCGATTTCTTTAAAGCTTACACCTAAAAGGGAAGCAAGCTTTTCGGCATTGTTTTTTGTCCGAGAGCTTGTGCCGAAGCAGGGCATCGAAAAAGCGTGTATTGCCGAGGGGGAAAGGCCGCAGATTTTAAATGCATCGACTGCGACAAGGAGTGCAAGGGTTGAATCCAAACCGCCCGAAAGACCTATAACCGCCTTCTTTATACCTGTGTTTTTAAGCCGCTCGGCCAAACCCGAAGCTTGAATGGACAACACTTCTTCGCAGCGCTCTTTTCGTTCCGCAGGATTTTCGGGAACAAAGGGAAGCCTCGAAATGTGCCGCTTCAGTCCCTGTTTTACGGGGTCGGGCGCAGCGGCTTCGATAATGCGCAGGTTCGGTATTTGTGAAGCCGAAAGGCGCCCGTATTCGGCAGAGCGGCGAAGCCGTTCGTTTTCAAGAAGTTCTATGTCGACATCCTGCACAAGATAGCCGTCCGCTTCGCCGAGTGCGCCCGTTTTGTCGTTATTGCGCCCATTCCCGTTTGCCCGGAAATCGGCTCGAAAATCGCTTTGTGCAAGAACCGTGCCGTTTTCAAAAATACCATTGTGGGAGCGGAACACAAAATCGGTTGCCGATTCTCCGCTTCCCGCATTGGCACAAACGCACACAGAGGCACACCGTTCGGACAGGGCGCACAGGGCACATGTTTTCCGCTTTGCGCTTCCTACAATAAAGGGCTCGGCCGCCGGGTTCAGTATAATGTGCGCAGCCGTTAAACCGGCATGTGCGTACACGCGGCTTTGAAGGGCGCTGATACCTGCTCCATACACGTCTTCTCCGATTAGGACTCCGATATATATGTCCTGCGCTTCGGTATAAATATCTTCACAAGAGTTTGCATAGCGGCTGTTGCCTATCCGTATAAGGATATCCGTTCCGAAGGGAATGCCGGTATGGGAGCCGATACTGATAACTTGGCCGTGCCCGGCGGGAAAACCGGGGGCGGCCGCCGAACCGCAGGTAAAATACCGCCGTTCGTTGTAAAAGCTTCGGCCGCCGATATGCGTTTTAGGCACCGCCGCTAAAATGCGCCCCCGGTATATAAAAACCGCACAATTAAAAAGCGCACCGCCTGAAAGAAGAGGAGCGCCTACCGCATAGAGAATCGGACAGTCCTTTGTGCGCTCCGCAAGTTCCGTCAGGGTACGGCAAACACTGTGTATTAAGTTTGTTTGAAAAAACAAATTGCCGCAGGTTGCTCCCGTAATCGACAATTCCGGGAATACCGTACATTCAGCGCCGTCTTTTTCGGCCCTTTTGAGCAGCTTGACAATTTCATCCGCATTGTGCTTACAATCCGCAATTTTAAGGCGCGGGCTTGCACAGGCAACCCTGAAAAATCCGTATTCCATCGGCTTCACTATTGTTTTATTATAATATCCCCTGCTTTAGCAGCAGGAAGAGAGCTTGCTGTAAAAAACTCATTTGCTTTGCTTAGATATAATTGATTCATTTGATTGATTGCAAAGTCTTTAATTTCATCCTCGGTGTATTTTTCCGTATTTGATATGTTTATTCCGTATTTAAAAAAAGTTTCCGCAACCGGCTCTTTGCTCTCTATTTCTTCTATGGTGAATTGAATAGTATGTATTACTACAAGTGAATTATCTTCAGTATGTTCTATACCGGTATCAATTATCTCATAAATAGACATAGTCTCCGCAGGCAGTCTTTTTAACGAAAAATGAGACTCTATCAATAATATATCAGTAATTACTAAATTATTTTTCATTAATATACCTTTGTGCTCCGGGCCGTGTTGTTGTATGAAAAAATGAAACAGCTATGCCCTTTTGACTTTCATCATTATAGTAGATGATACGTCTATCAATGCCGGGCTTTTTAACCAAGCTGCACACATGTTTTAATAGAATATTATCAGCTGCTATTTTGTCAAATTTATTATCTGCAACATCAATCAGCCAAGGAAAAACATCTAAAAATTTTAAAAGAGCAATTGCCGGAGCTGAAGGTTTAGTTTTTTTGTTTTTCCATTTTGAAAATGTACGCTGCGGAATATTTAAAGCTCTTTCAATACCGGCAAAATTTCTCTTTTGCCGTTCTAAACGTGAAAGTATTTCTAAAGATTCCTCAAGGTGTTTTTGCACAAGGGCTTTAGAAAGTTCTTTGTCGTTTTCATTAAAAAAATCACCTTCTTCCCCGCAATCATCACAAACATAATTTACTAAAGAAAATTCATTATCTCCAATTGCCTTTTTAACGAAGCTGCACTTTAAATGTACCCCTCCGCACACCGGACATTGTTTTTTAGTCATATGACTCTCCCAGTAAATTTCTAAACGGATTATACATCCTATCAGCTTTACCTTCCGAAAAGGCTTCATGAAAAGACTTTATAATCCATTTTTTTGTTTTATTATTATGCATAAAGGCTAAATACCCTTTTTTATTGTTTGTCGTAAACTCATAACTATCAACCTTTAGTTCGACAGATTTGTCCGGATTATTATCCCATGATTTCGTGCTGATAAATTCCGGATTTTCACAACCTCCGTTTCCGATAAAAGCTAATAAATCGGTTCTTGTGCATAAATCAAAAATATCACACGCCCGCTGTAGGGCATGTTTAAGAACAACAACGGTAGATGTCTTTTTTGCACAAGCTTTGATAAAATCCTCTACCTTATAATACGACGTTTTCCCGTTTTTTTCAAGCATTTTTTTATCCTTAAAGATGATTTCTATGCTTATTTTGAGGCTGTCCTTATGCTTAACGGATATATTTTCATGCAACCCTGAAAAATCCGTATTCCATCCCTTTAAGTATAAAGCAAAAAAGGTAAATAGTGAAGGGGCGAAAAACAATGTCACCCCCAAAAAAAAGCCCGCCCCCGCAAGGGGGCGGGCTTGCCGTTCTAAGATAAGCTGCGGGGCTGCCGCAAAACGTGAAGAATCGGACAACCCCGATTAAGCGTTTATTACCTTACATCTTAACCGATACGGCAAATCTGATCTTGTGTATAAGCAGCTTGTTTACCGTATTCCAAAAGTTGTAGTTGCCTTCGGTAAGCTGTGTTACAAACTCATTGTTGAACAGGTTTTGCAGTATATCCCATTGGGTATCTACGGTTACCTTATCCGTTACAAACCAGGTAAAGCCCGAATTGGCGTAAAACTTACCCGAAGTGCCGATAGCGGAGTCGTTAAAGAACCATGTAACGTCCTTTGTTGTATTCGTAACAGTGCCGTCTGCGGCTCTCGTTTCGGTTTTTTCGGTTTCCCAACCGAATTCGGGAACGATAAAAGAGGCTCCCGCGTTAAAGCGCAGTTTGGAAAAAGGTTTCCACGTTACGGCGCCTTTTAAAGTCGGCTCAAATCCCAAGTTAAAATTATAGTTTCTTGACGTGTTATATGTCGTGGTTGTAGAGGCTGCAACGGATTCCTTATAGTTATAGTCATTTTCAAAATGAAATCTGACGGGCATGCCTGCTTCGGCTTTGAATGCAAACTTGCCTTCCGGCTCATAGGCAAGTGTCCACACGGGGGTCAGTGTAAGCACATCGTTTAAACGTCCTACGGTATTTACGGTTCTTTCCGTTCCTGGCGCTTTTCTATACTCCGTTTTTTTGGGAAAGATATCCCAATCGGTGTCAAGGGCCAATGCAAGGCTTTGCGTTATATCCCGTTTTTGCCAAAAGTCAAAACCGACTCCGCCGTTTATTTTAAGCGTATATACGCTCTCATCGGCCATATCTACTGTTTTTGCGGTATCATTGCTCTTATTTACCTTGCTCACCTTCGATTCAAGAGCAATTTCCGCAGAGGTTTTATAGAGCCTGTCTTTGGGCCCGTTGATATTCATACCGGCGGTTACACCCAGCTCCATATCGAATACGTTGGAAATCGCCGTTGTTTTAGCGATTCCATCCGTTATGTGCTGGTTATCGTAGTTGCCGGGTACACCGTTGACGGTTATTTGTCTGCGCTGCGGCTGGAAGGAAAAAGCGCCCTTTATACCGATGTTTTTAAAACCGGCCAATACCGATGCATTGGTGGGATTCCTTCCGAGCGTTTTTACCGTAACCTTTTTGTTGCCGTTATTGTCTTTTTCGGTTTTGGACTCCCATAAAATAGGTAAGCCTTCAAAATAAGCGCCCATGTATACCTTGGTAAGCTGTTTTGCAAAGCCCAATTGAATAAAACCTTTCCCGGTCTCTCCGTACCCCAAAAAGCCGAAAAACTTTTTAGGCATTACGTTGTGCCATTCGTTTACATCCATAAAATCGTCGACATCGGTTGTAAACAGCGACTGTGTGCTTAAAGAGGTCATGGACGTTTGAGCGAAAACCGTAGCGAAAACCGTGCTCAATACAAGCACGATTAAAACAAGTTTTTTTGTTGTTTGCATGTGCATCTCCTTATTAATGCAGTGTAAAATAAGCAGGACCTTTATGCGGTAAATATTATAGTAATTATACCCCCATACATCGGGGTTTTGTCAAGTATCGTTTCCGATACTGCCGCGGAAAGTTTACAACTGTGCGCTTGCGCGTGCTTGACCGCGGTGCCGTTTTATGGTATTCTGTACTACACATATTTTTAAATCTATAAGGAAGGTTTCCCCTATGTACGTTATGTCGTTGCTGCAGGCCGCGGCTTCTCCTCAGGGTTCCATGCTCAGCATGTTTTTACCCATTGCCCTCATTTTTGTTATTTTTTACGTTTTTATTATCAGGCCCCAAAATAAAAAGCAAAAAGAAACCCAAAAAATGATTGATGCCTTAAAAAAAGGCGATAAAATCGTTACCATCGGCGGTATTCACGGTACCGTCAGTTCCACAAAGGAACAAACCGTTATCGTAAAAGTCGATGAAAATACAAAAATCGAATTCAGCCGTTCGGCTGTCGCTTCGGTTATAACGGATAAGGCTGCCGATAAGGGAACCGCAAGCGGAGCCGGAGCCGGGACTTCGTCCGGTGCGGCATCCGAAGAAAAGGGCGAAAAAAAGTCCTTATTCGGGAAGTTAAAAAAAGAAGATAAAAAAGCGGAAGAAAATTCTTCCGAAAAATAAAAACTGCGGAGCTTAAAAAGATGATGAATAAAAGAAGCCGCTTTTTACTGATTCTTGCGGTTATTGCCCTTTGTTTTGTCTTTTTGTGGCCCTCCCTTGCATGGTATGTAAGGACGCCGCAGGAAGTACAGGCTTTGGCTTTAAGTTCGCTTGAAAAAATTAAAGATTATTCGAGTGTTATGGCGGCAAAAGATGTAAGCACTCTTAAAGACATACAGCGTGCCGACCGCGCCGCCGTATTGGGAAGCGAGTATGCATGGCTCGAAAAGGAAGCAAAAAAGCTGTATAAAAAAAGCGGCTTAACCTATTCTTCTCCGATGACCGTCCGCGAAGCTTTGATGATTTTTACCGACGAAACCGACGACGCCGTAAAGGCCGAAGCGGAAGTACGCGCGGTGTTTGAAAACCGCTACCGCAAAGAAATTTTAAAGGCAAAAAGCCGCTATAACCGCGCGGTAAAATTGGGCTTGGACTTATCCGGCGGTATGAGCGTTATCGTAAAAGCCGACTTGGACGCGGCCCTTGAAGCGCAAAAAGGAACGGTTGCCTCCGACGATGAGGCCGGTTTTAGAGAGCAGGCCATGGTGCAGGCTATCGATACCCTCAGAAGCCGTATAGACCGCTTCGGTTTGTCCGAGCCGGTTATCCGCAAGCAGGGTGAAGACCGCGTCTATATCGAACTTCCCGGTTCGGCCGAAGCCGACCGTATCAATACGATTATACTCGGAAAGGGTATTTTAAACATCCGCCTCGTCGATATGCAGGCGACTGCGGCCTTTAACGAGTATCACGCCGCCCACATGGCCGATACCTTTACCGCTTCGGGAAAGCTTTTGAATCCTTCAATTATTCCTTCCGATACGGAAGTACTGGGCCTCTATTCAAAAGACGATTACGGCTTGGACGAACGCGAGGGATATTTGGTTGTCAAAAAAGAGGCCGTCCTCGACGGAAAGCATATTAAAGCCGCCACGGTAGGGGCGGGTCAGCTCGGAAAACCGGAAGTACACTTAACCCTCGATACCGAAGGTGCGGTTATATTCGGCGAGTTTACGGCAAGCCACGTGGACGACTTTTTGGCCATCGTGTCCGACGATAAGGTTAAATCCTATGCGCGCATAAATGAAGCCATTCCCGGCGGAAACGTTGCGATTTCGGGTTTCGGCGTGGAAGAAGCGCAGAATTTACAAAAAGTACTGCAAACCGCATGGCTGAGCGTTCCCCTTACGGTGGAAAGCCAGCAGGTTGTCGGCGCTTCTTTGGGTGAACAATTAATCCGTCAGGGCGTTAAGGCCGTGTTGTTCGGCTTATCGCTCGTGCTGGTCTTTATGCTTGTGTGGTACACGGGGGCCGGTATTAACGCCGTTGTTGCACAAATATTAAACCTTTTTATGATGTTCAGTATTTTGTCGGCCTTCGGTCTTACGATAACCCTTCCCGGTATTGCGGGTATGATTTTAACCATCGGTATGGCGGTAGACGCGAATGTCGTTATCTTTGAGCGTATCCGTGATGAACTGCGCTTGGGTAAAACCCGTGCGGCCGCCGTCAATGCGGGTTTTGACCGTGCCTTTTGGGCGGTTATGGACTCGAATATAACCACCTTTATTGCAGCTCTGTTTTTGTCGCAGCTGGGTACGGGGCCCATACAGGGCTTTGCCGTCAGTTTGGCAATCGGCGTCTTTTCGTCGGTATTTACCGCTCTCTTTGTTTCCCGCCTTATATTCGACTTCGGCACGCAAGCCTTGCATCGGGAGAAGATTTATATCGGTTGGGGGATTAAAAAATGAGCAAAAAAATCATTCGTTTCAGCAAGGGCTTTGTTCCCTGCGTTATTATAAGCGCCGCTCTTATTTTATCCGGTGTCTACGCCCTGGTTACCAAGGGCTTAAATCTCGGTATCGAGTTTAAAGCCGGTTTAATTGAAGACGTTGCAATTGCCCCCGCCGCATTGGAATTAAGCTATAAGGGGCCGGCAAATGTAACCGTTAAAGCCTCGAGTATAGGCTTAACCCTGGTTGTAAGCGGCGCGGGTGCCGAAAACACCGCTCACGAAATACGCTATGTAGACAACCGCACCGTAGGTGAAGTTGCCGCCGTTTTGAATCGGGTTGAAGGTATTACGGCCGTAGTCCGCTCTTCGCCTTCGCAATCCGCGGTCGGTATTTTCGGCGATTCGGAAGCTTCTTCGCTTTTGGGAGATACGCCTTACCGCCTGCACTATATAGGCGAAAATACGCGCAACTATACGGTGGACGAAGTACGCGCCGCCCTTTCTTCAATGAAAGACGTATCGGTCAAGATGATAGGCGATGAAAAAGAAAATCTCTTTCAAATCCGTGCGGGAGATGACGGCTCGGATCCGGAAGCGAGTAAAAAGATTCAAGCTTCAATTGCCGCAGCTTTAACTTCGGCTTTCGGCGCGGATAATTTTGCCGTTATCAAAACGGACTTTATCGGCTCTCAGTTTTCTTCGAGCCTTGTCGTTCAATCCGTACTGTTGGTCGCCGCAACCCTTTTGTTGATTTGGCTTTATTCGACCGTCCGCTTCCGCTGGGATTTTGCCCTCGGCGCGGTGTTGGCTATTACGCATGACGCCCTTATTATGCTTGCCTTTGTTGCCTGGACGGGGCTTGAAATGAACTCTACGATGATTGCGGCAATCCTGACGATTATCGGTTATTCAATCAACGATACCATCGTTGTATTGGACCGCGTGCGCGAAAACATTAAAACGGTTAAGGTTACCGAATTTACCGAAATTTTGGATATTTCACAAACCGAAATTTTGGGGCGTACCGTTATAACAACCGTTACCACGCTTTTGGCGGTTGCGGCCCTCTATATTTTTACTTCGGGTGCTATGAAGGAATTCGCCCTTGCCTTAATGGTAGGTATGGTTTCCGGCGTCTATTCGACCATTATGATTGCCGGCGCCTTTATTGCCCTTGTGCGGCGTAATTGGAAGCCTTCCGACGAAGAAAAAAAAGCTCCGTCCGGTGTTTTGAGCGTGTAAGTCAAACTCCGTAAGTTGTAAAAACCGGTTACTGCCGTCCCGAAGCTGAATTTTGAAGTTTTCGGCCGGCACCCTTAAAGCGCTCCTGCGGTTTCCCGCACGGGGCGCTTTTTTTTATATATATGGGCTTGATTTTGTACCGTTGTAGTGTTACAATAAGTCTATGAAAGAATATGCGGCTTATACGGGGCAAAAATTCACAATCGAGTGGTATTTTGCCGCCAATGGTGAAAGCCAAGCTCTCTCATTTTTTAATAACTGTTCGGCTGCGGAACAGCAAAAATTCTTTCATCTTGTAAATTATCTGAAGCGCATCAAGGAGGGAAGCTATTATGACTCAGACTACATTTGACCGTATGATGAAAGATTCCAAATGGAAAGCGGATTTTGAACGAGGATACGAGGAATTTCTTATATCGGAATTCTTATGTGAGCAAATGCAGCGTTCGGATTTAACTGTTCGCGAGCTTGCCGCACGTGCTCAAGTTTCTCCCACGACTGTCCAAAATCTTCGTACCGGTAATGCCGAAAATGTGAAGGTAAAAACACTTTTATCCGTACTTCGTGAACTGGGATACAGTTTGCAGCCGATTGCCGCCTCTCGATAAGCTCAAAGAAATGACCGGCCGGCACCCTTAAAGCGCTCCTGCGGTTTCCCGCACGGGGCGCTTTTTTTTATATATATGGGCTTGATTTTGTACGTTCTTTGCGGTTAATTAAAAAGGTGCATTTTTTCTCGTAAATAGTGTTTTTTTTTGTCAACCAAACCTAATAATATATATGGAGGTTAAGCATGACAAAGACCAAACAGACAGAGAATAAACCGGAAATCTTAAACCCCAAAACCGACTGGGTGTTTAAAGTTTGAAAATCGTGCCTCCCTGCCCGATTTTCAACTCCGGTTTCGCATACGAAACCGGCTTAAATACTGTTTTATCGTACATCCCTGTACGGTCGGTAAAGTAGAAGGCACGGACATAAATAATACTATGTTGCTTATGAAATATACATACAAGGTGTGCGGCTGTGGTTCCGTGCCCGCAAAAAATTCTGCACAAGCGAAGCGCGGAAGCCTTTTTGCGGGTCGGGTTCATGCCGCACACCTTCTGTACATTTCAGAAAACCGACAACGGCCTTATCGTGAACATTGAAATGCAGCAGTTTTGGAAATCTTTCATTCCGCGCAGAAATCAGCTCTACCTTGCACGTACCGTTGCTAAAAATCGTACGTCCTGTACGATTTTTAGCTTCAAGTTTCGCAAGCGAAACTTGGGGATATATAGCCTTTGTCGCCCTCCATGGCGGTATGCAAAAAAAGAAACGAGGTATACGTTTAGATATTAGATGAAGCAGGTGCCGAAGCGTGGACAGCGCGCGCAAAAAAATCTGCACAAGCGAAGCGCGGAAGCCTTTTTGAGCGTGTGTCCGAGCGCATCGGCAAAATGCATCTTTATGAACGATATCTCCTCTCTTCCTTTTGTTGCGTTAAACGAACTTATCGGCTATACTATGAGTAAGGATATCGCGGATTACACGGCAAAGGATTTTTGGATACGGTTTTTGAGCAACTACGCGAAAGACAAACAAAGCGGTATGCTTAAAAAACTGTGTACACTGGAGGAGGGCTTGGAAATGGCGGAAGCGACATTATGCAGAGTAACCGAAGAAGAGCGGCGTATTGCCCGGGAATTATCCACACAGCACTATTACGATATCCTTGCCGATGAACGTGCCGAAGGCAGAGAAGAAGGCAAAGCAATCGGCCGTGCCGAAGGTGCCCGGCAAAAAGCTCTGGAAACTGCACGCATATTAAAGCAGCTCGGCGATTCAAGTCAAAAAATAGTGCAGGTTACCGGTCTTTCGGAAGCGGAGATAGAAAAATTATAAAGCACCCGGTCAATTGGGATTAGCCGCATTTTTTTCCGTCATGTAATACAGTACCGGTATTATAAAAAGGGTTATAAGGGTTGAGGCGCATAAGCCGCCTGCAATAGCTTGGGCAAGGGATGCATATACTTCCGAGCCTTCACCGCGGGAAAAGGCCATAGGAATAACTCCGAAAACGGTGGTAAGGGTTGTCATAAGGATGGGGCGAAGGCGGCTTGAGGATGCACGTATAATAATTTCTTTAAGCTGCAGAGCATTTTCGTGCAGCAGGGCGTCTTTTTTTGTCCCCTGTACTTTCGCAGCCGCGGTATTGTCGGTTTTACGCAGCAGGTTGATATAATCGATGAGTATAATGCCGTTGTTTACGACAATGCCGGAAAGAGAAACGATACCCATGAGGGCCATTAAACTGATGCTTGAGCCGAAGGACAAAAGACCGAAGGTAACGCCGATAAGCGAAAAGGGAATCGATACCATAACCAAAAGCGGCTGCCTGAACCGTTCGAATTGAATAACCATAACCGCATATACCGCAAAACATGCGATAAGCAGGGCCTTAATCATGCGCGGAATCGAATCTTCCAAAAGTTCCATAATACCGCTTGAATCGGCACGGATGCCCTTTTTTAGCGGGTTTTTATTCAGGTATGCACGCAAGCGCTTATTTACGCCCGAGGTATCTTCGTTTACCAAAACCGCCGATACGGTTACCGTTTTTATGCGGTTTTTTCGGTTGACGGACGAAATATTTTGCTCGATTCTTTTATCGGCAAGGGCGGCAAAGGAAACAAGCCCGCCGTTTCGGCTTTGTACGCGGACATTCGATAAAGTTTTTTCGTCAAGGGGATTGTCCTTTATATCCGAAAAAAGGCGGATATCGTACGTTTTTCCGCTTGTTCGGTCGCGGAATTGTCCCGCATCGGTTCCGCGGAATAAAATCGCCGCGGTAAGGCCGGCCTCATAACTGCTTACGCCCAAAGCGTTCAAATAGTCGCGGTTCATATCCAATACAAGGGTGGCGGCGTCGAAGTTCATATCGATTGATACGCTCAGTGTTTCCGGGTCTTTTTCCAAAAAATTCCGTAAGCGTAAAGCTTCGGCATAAAGTTCATTCGTATTGCTTCCTTGCAAACTTATACCGAAGCCGCCTCCGCCTGCAACAAAGCCCAATAAGCGGTCAAAGCCTCCGTTTGTTACCCTGATTTGCGCATCGGGAATTAAGGACGAAAGAAGGTGCTGTGTTTTTAAAATCAGGCTCGGTATTTTTTCTTTGCGTTTTGAGGCGGGTTTGAGGATAATACGGGCATAGCCTTCGTTTTCCGCAGCGGAAGCCGAAATAAAGTTATCGGTTTGCCCCGCGTAAAGCACAACTTTTTCCACATGGGGAATATTTTCGGCAATAATCCGCTGCGCCTTTTCCAGTTCTTTTCGGGTGGTTTCAAGGTTTTGTCCGGCCGGAAAGGTAAAGGAGGCATAATAATCGGAATTATCCGTAACCGGTATAAAGGTTATACCGAGAAGTTTTATTAAAAAAAAGGTAAGTACAAGGATAAGGGCCGCTGCCGAAACAACAAGGCGGGATTTATTTAAAGCTTTTTTGAGCGCACGGGCATACAATCGCTCAAACAGGGTGATTGTCCGGTTAAAGCGTGAAAGTTTTTTTTCTTTTACGGCCGTTTTGTTTAAAAGAACCTTCATAAAAAAAGGAACGGCAACAAGAGCGGTACATAAAGATGCGCTGATTGCAAAGATGAGTGTAAGCGCCACATCCCGTAACATCATACCTATAAGACCTTTTAAAAGGGCTATGGGTAAAAAAACAACAAGGGTTGTGGCCGCGCCGGCAAATACGGAAGCTCCCACTTCGTCCGCGCCCTTACATACGGCATCTTCAATTGTATAACCGGATGTGTAATAACGGTATATTTGTTCAATCATAACGATTGAAGCGTCGACTGTCATGCCGAGCGACACCACCATTCCCGAAAGACTCATAAGATTTATGCCGATTCCCGCAAGTTTCATACCGATGAGGGTCATAACCAAAGAAAGGGGTATCGATAAGCCTATAATGAGGGTGGAGCGCGCATCCTGTAAAAAAAGCACAAGCATAACAACCGCCATAACAATACCCGTAATACCCGAGTAAATGACGGTTTTTATCGACGCTTTTACCGTGCGGCTGTCGTCGCTTATAATATCGTAACCGACCGCGTCTCCCGTATCGGCTTCGGCTTCGCGGATAATTTGTTTTACTTTTTTTGCAATCCGCATAACGTTTGCATTGCTGCGTTTTTTTACATCGATAACGATAATATCCCTTGCCCCGTCGGAAACCTTTACGTCGCTTTCGGGATAACCGAGAAAAATATCCGCTATATCCTTTAAGCGTATCGGGACATTGTTGTCTCCGGCTCCGACAATCAGGTTTTCCATGTCCCGTATCGATTCAAAAGAGCCGTCATAGCGTAAATCTATATTGCGCGTTTCGTAATCCGCTTTTCCTGCCGGAAGCTGTACGTTTGAGCGGCGAATCGCTTCGTAGACGCGGCTTACGGGAATGTTTTTTGCATTGGCATCGTCGGTACGCAGTTTTATATTCAGCCTGAGCTTTTCGCCGCCTACGGTCTGCACTTGTGAAACGCCCGCTATAGCGCTTAAGCGCGGTTTGAGCGTTTCCGCTATGTACTCTGCAAGTTGTCCCGTATCTCTTCCGCCCGATACGGAAAAGCTTATAACGGGCAGCATTTCATCTCCTCCTACAAGGGCGTCGGGAATACCGCGGATTCCTTCGGGTAAATCTTCCGTTTTTTTGTTGATACGGTTTCTTACTTCCGCCAAGCGCTCATAGGGGTCTGTACCGTCCTGAAAAAATAGCGTTATAAGACTGACCGAATCTTTTGAAGAACTTGTTATATTTTTTAAGCCGCTTAGGGTTACAAAATCTTCTTCCAAAACATCGGTTACTTCGCGTTCCACATCTTCGGCACCCGCTCCCGGATAGACGGTTATGACCGCCACCGACGGAAGAGACAGTTCTCCCATA
Source organism: Treponema sp. HNW (assembly GCF_050320395.1). GTDB lineage: Bacteria > Spirochaetota > Spirochaetia > Treponematales > Treponemataceae > Treponema_C. Next base: position 1,648,803 of record NZ_CP144459.1, on the reverse strand, counting down.
AAGGCGACATTCATACCGCTTAGAGAAACAAAGCCGAATACAATTGCGGCGCATAAAACCATGCCGATAACGGCCGGATGTTTGACCGCATAATGCGGAAGCTTCATAGGTGCTCCGTTTTTTTAAGACCGTTTTCTTCTATAACTTCCACGCTTTGGCCGTCAAATACCCGATAGCTTCCGGAAAGAACGAACCATTCCTGCGAAAATTCTTCCGGAACCATAAAATTAAGATTATCTTTAACGGGTACGGGAAAATTACGTACGGTTACATTTTTTTTTACCGGATTGTAAGTATAACAGCTGCCGTCGTTTTTTAAAACCGCGAGGGGTAAAGACGGAACATCCTTATATGCGCCGTACACTATATGAACTTCGGTAAACATTCCCGGTTTAAAAAGTTCTATATGCTCATTCAATTTAAATACCGCTTCAAAGGTTTTTGTATCGGCTTGTATATAAGGGCTTATTGTATCGATTACGGCCTTTGCGCGTACAGGTTTTGAAAGCTCTGCGTTTTCGGGCCGTTCGGTCGAAAGGCGCCTTTCGACATAAACCGAAAGGGTTTCGGCTTTTTCGGCGAATACAGGAACATATTTTTCCGGTATATGAACGCGTACAATCAATGTGTTTAAATCGGCTATAAGAGCGGCCGGCTGCTGCGGATTGGCGGTACCGCCCTTTGCCAAGGGCGCTTTTAAAATCGTGCCGGAAACGGGAGAACGCACGTCCGCATGATTTAATTGGAGCAGAGATAATTCATAGGCCGCCTTACTGCTGTCTCTTCGCGCTCCTGCGGTTTCAACATCCTGTAAACTGACTCCGTTCGATTTATACAATGCGCTTATCCGGTTATATGCGTTTTCGGCACTTTCATAAGCCGCCTTTGCCTGCAGCATTCCCTGTGTAAAGGGTTCTTTGTCTATTTGTGCAAGGATATCGCCTTCATGCACTTCCATACCCGTTTTGGCCGGATATTCGACAATTCTTCCGCTTACAAGGGGTATAACCGGAATAACCGACAGCGCTTCGACATAGGAGCTGAATGTTAAGCTTTGTTCGATGGTCGTTTTTTGCGGCCGTATGATTTTTATCGGAGGGGACGGGGGAGTGTAGGAAACTTTTTTTCTTTGTGCATTAAAAATACCGAAAGCCCCTCCCGCCGCCGCCGTAATCAACACAGCCCGGACAATGAGCTTTATTTTTTTTATTCTTCCCATAAACTCTTCTCCGGTTCTTTGCCGCCCGTAAATCGACACTATGACAAAATCGATATAATCGATAAAATCGGGCTAAAAAACAAAATCACTCTGAAATTCAAAATCAATCATTTGTTGATTTTTTATTTCAATCATAGTATAACAAGTAATCCTCTGTATGGCAACGACAAAAGAATGACGAATTTATCAAAAATGAATAAAAGGGGGCGAATATGTCCGACATTGAAAAAAAAGGCGCAAACAAAAAAGCCGAATACCGCAGTGCTCTTCGTTCGCGCAAATTAATACGCGATGCATACGTTACGCTCATGCAAACCAAGCCCATAGATAAGATTTCGGTGTCCGATATTGTGCGGGAAGCCGATTTAAACCGCGGAACATTTTATGCCCATTATTCCAATCCTATGGACGTTTTGATGGAAATAGCCGACGGAATTTTCGGCGATGTTCAGGGTTTTTTATCCGAATTCAATTTTACGAACTTTTTACGCGACCCTATGCCGCTTTTATTGCGTGTCGAAAAGCTTCTGTCGGATAACTTCGACTTTTACCGCCGTATAAACCTGCATACGGCTTCAATCGGCTTTACCGACCAAATAAAAAAAATCCTGATTGAATACATTTCCGCCGATAAAACCGTTCCCGAAAAACTGAGAACAAAGGCTCAGTTCCGCATTGCCCTTGAATTGTTTGCAGGCGGTCTTATTTCGGTTTATTTGGGCTATGTGCAGGGAAATATCGAAGTTAAACCGCGCCAGATTACGGAAACGGTTGCCATGCTTATACGCGAATCCGCTGCTTCATTCTTTAAGTAGAAGAATCTCAAGTGAAAAAATAAAACGCCGATAATCAATACGTGAGGTATTATGATTAGAGGATGGTACACCGGAGCGAGCGGTATGACCGCACAGCAAAACCGCTTGGACGTTATTTCAAATAACTTGGCTAATGTCGATACAACCGGCTTTAAGCGCGATACTGCGGTAAGTAAAAACTTTTCCGAACTTCTGATTCGCCGCACGCGTAACGACGGGGTGTATAAAACTCCCTTCGGTTCGGCCGATGCGGCTCCGATTATCGGAAAATTGGGTTTGGGTGTCGAAACAAACGAAGCCTTTACCGACTTTTCTCAAGGTTCCTATAAGGAAACGACGAGTACGACCGATATGGCGCTTTCGGGCAAGGGTTTTTTTACCGTGTTGACTCCTCAGGGGGAGCGCTATACGCGCAACGGCAACTTTATGATCGGAAAAGAGGGCTTGCTTGAAACCAAAGAAGGTTATCCGGTTTTAGGCGAAAAGGGCACCATCTACGTTGCAGATACCCGCTTTTTTGTAGACAAAGACGGTATTATATACGATTCCGAAGACATGCGCGAAATAGAGCGCTTTAAAACCGTCCGTTTTGAAAACGAGCGCTACTTAAAAAAACAGGGCTCAAGTTTGTACTATGAAACCGATATTTCCGGCCCCGCCTATATTGCCGAAGGCGAACAGCGGCCCGTCTTTTTGCAGGGCTTTGTCGAAACTTCGAATGTCAATGTTGTAAACGAAATGGTACGCATGATAGAAGTCAACCGCGCTTATGAAGCGAATCAAAAAACCGTTCAGGCGCAAGACAGTATGATGAGTGTCTTATGGAGCAAAACCGCTTCACTTCGCGGATAACAAGCGGACACTAAAGGACAGTTAAAGGATAAAAGAGGCTGATATGGTACGAAGTTTATGGAGTGCGGCGACCGGCATGAACGGTCAGCAATTACAGATAGACACGATTTCAAACAACCTGGCAAACGTCAATACGACAGGCTTTAAAAAGAAACGCGCCGAGTTTGAAGATTTGGTATATCAAAACTTAAAGCTTGCAGGAACGCCTGCAACCGAAGATACGGTAACGCCTGTCGGTATTCAAATGGGAAACGGTGTACGTTTGGGCGCAACCCAGCGCATGTTTAATCAGGGTTCTTTGCAAAATACCGAAAACATAAGCGATGTGGCCATTATGGGCGAAGGTTTTTTCCGCGTTCAGCAGTATGACGGAAGCTACGCTTACACAAGAGACGGCTCTTTTAAAGTCGATTCGACCGGACAGCTGGTAACGAATAACGGGCTTCGCGTAATGCCCGAAATCATTATGCCCGAAAATTTTATTATCGAAACGCTCAACGTTACCAAAACGGGCAGGGTTAGCGTTAAGGTTGCCGGAAACGACGATCCGCTCGATATAGGCCAGCTTGAATTATACCGCTTTCCGAACCCTGTGGGTTTGCAAGCCGAAGGGGACAACCTCTTTATCGTTACAAACGCTTCCGGAGAGGCGATTCCCGGCCGCCCCGGATTTGACGGATTCGGAAAAACCATCCACAAGTTTTTGGAAATGTCGAACGTTTCGGTTGTAAACGAATTGGTGCAAATGATTGTCGCACAGCGCGCCTACGAGTTTAACTCCAAGGCTATTCAAACAAGCGATTCCATGCTTGCAACGGCCGCCGGCTTAAAGCGGTAAATACCGTCAAACGATAAATAACCGTAAAGGGGTAGGGGAATGGACATAATAAACGGTGCTATGATGCGTTACGGCGGCGCGCGCGATATAGAGGCGGCTCAAAACATACAAAAACGCCTTGACTATAAAATAAACGGCGATTATGTTTCCGATTTTAAAAACAGCTTTACAAATGCCGCCGATAAAGCCGCCCTGCCGGCGGGAGCCGCCGCTAATTCGGCTTCCGCTTCTTCAGCTCAAAAAAAGATAGATAAAACAAGTCTTTTGTACGAAAAATCGATGGAGCTGGAATCCTATATCATCAAAATAATGCTTTCATCGATGCGCGGCTCTTTAACGGGAGCATCGGTTACCGGCGAAAAGGCGAGCTATGCGCATAAAATGTACGAAGATATGTTTTACGACGAACTTGCAGTTACGATGACTAAAAATGCCGGCTTCGGTTTAGCCGATCAAGTGTATATGCAGTTGTCGCAAAAATAAGAAAACTTTCCGAAAATCCTTATTGTTATTTTGTCTTCGTAATGCTATACTGTCGGGGTGCGGCTGTTCCGCTATGTAAATATGTGTGCTTTAGGGAGACAGTATGCTTAAGCAAAAACAAGCCCTTATAACGGTGCTTTCATTTATTATTGCATGTATTCTTTTTACCCTGATTACCTTTTCTTTAACCGAAAATGCGGGCTTTGTTTTTTCATGGGTAACGGCTTTTATTATTTTATGTATTCTGTTTATTATCCGCTATCACCTTAACCGATTTTTATCGAAACGGGTTGAACAAAAAATCCTCTATGAGGGAGACACGGGCCTCTTGGCGCGTTTTATCGAGCGCTTGCGTTTTTCCTATACTCTTGATGACTTTATCAAATCGGTCTGCGACGTTTGTGAAGATGAGGGAGGAATTTCCGTTTTATATGTGGATAAGGCGGACAGCCGTGTTTTATACAGCAGTCCCTCTCATATTGCCTCTCAGGAAGAAACCTTACAAAAGCTGAATCTGAATTTCAATGCCGATTGGAAAGACGGATGGTACTTTTTTGAGCGGAATTTGGGCCTTGTATCCGAAACCTCCGGAGCTCACGGATTTTTTCTCGTATCGGAAAAACGGCACGTATACTTTTTTTGCCGTTATACGCGCTTATTTGACGAGGTTATTTTTGAAAAACTCTTTGACGAGTTTAAGCGTTTTCAGCTGTGTGAAAAGACGATTACAAAAATGTCCGAAATCAGTTCCCTCTCGAAGGAATGGGCTCTTTTGGCCGATACGCAAAAATCCTTTTTGCCGAAAACCATGCCGAAAATCCCCAAGCTCGATATAGCGGCCTATTATCGTCCCCTCGTAAACGTATCCGGCGACTATTATACGGTGTTACCCATCAGTCCCGAAAAAACCCTTGTAATGCTCGGAGACGTATCGGGTAAGGGATTGGCGGCCGCTCTTATTATGGGCCTGGTTATGAATACGGTAAAGATTCTTAAAGATAAAGAAAATTTGCGCGGTATTATTACATCGGTAGACAAGGCGATTAAAAGTATGAACCTTGACGATAAGTACACCGTTATGTTTATCGGTCTTATAGATACAAAGAAAATGACCGTAAAATATATAAACGCTTCAATGTCGGATCCCGTTATCATTTCGCGTTCGCTTGAAGGCGGCCGCTTGCGGTATTTAAAGTCGAATGCAAGTTTGGTCGGTATTATCGCTATGGAAGATGTTGAACCTGCGGAGCAAAAGCTCTATACCGGAGATGTTTTGTTAATCGCATCCGACGGTGTTTCGGAAACCATGAATGAAACGGGTATTGAATTGGGAGAAACCGAGCAATACGAACGCCTGTTGAAAAAGTCCTTTGTAAAATCGGCACGCAGTTTTATCAACGATATATCGGATTTGATATTCGCATACAGCGGAGGTCAAATCCGCGATGATATAACGATGCTTGCCCTTAAAGTGGGAGAATCCGTATGATATTTTTTATATTGAACCTGATGTGCGCCGCCGCTTTATTCGGACTCTCGTTTGTTATCGACTTTCGTTCTTCGGACGGGAAAAACAAAGCCTTTATCAATATGCTCTTACTTCAAGCTTTGTGGGCTGTGATTTCCGCTCTTTGCGTACTCTTTGTTTTAATAAATCAATGGGGCTTGAGCGCGACTTCTCTGCGTTTTTTTATTTGGCTTCCTGCGGTACAATCGATTTTAATGTTAAGCTGGTGCGCCCTCTATCCGGATTTCCGTAATAATCTTTTTGTACGTATATTGAAAATAGCGGCAATAGCGTTTTCATTTTATACCGTCTTTTTTCTTTTTGATTCGGTATACTTCGATACGGACGGCCGTTTAACGGTATTAAGCAAATTGATAGGTTCATCATCTTTGGACCGTTTTGGCCTGTATAAAATACTGCTTATATACGTGTTTCCGGGTTTATCGGTTCTTGTGCTTTTCTTTAAGTATGAATTGCTGTCAAAGCGCCTCATACGCCGGCATATACTGCTGTGTATTGCCGCTATCGCTGCAGGAGCCGTTTTGTTTACCCTGATTATATCGGCCTCACGCATACCGTCGCAGCCTTTTTTTCTCTTTCTTTTGCCCTATGTATACGGTTTTGTGCTGTTTTTGTTTTATCTTATCGGGCGTATCCAATCCCTGTTCAGCCTTAATTCGTTTTTCCGCACAGCGGCCGGTTTCGGGTTAACCTATATTATTCCTGCCGCTCTTTCGGCCGTTGTATTTTCTCTTTTCCGTGTCTTTGTCGGTATGGACAGTCCCGTCTTTTTTTTGATTGTCGGCGTTTCGACGGCCGCATTGTTTTTATTTACCTATGCTTTACAGCGATATTTATTTGATATGGGGCGTCAGGCGGAAGAGTTTTATGCCGACAGGCTGGAAGCCGATTTTGCGGCCTTGAATTTCGGCGACATCGATATGCAAATCGATGTACGCTTTGCCCAGATTTTGCAAAATAATATTCACACCCTCAACGTTGTTATTTTAACCGATAACAATGCGGGAAAACTGACTACCCGTTATTCTCTTAAAGGCGACAAATCCGAATTCGATTTGGATGATCCGGTGTTTTCTTCGCTTTTGAATATGCAGCGCCGTATCGTATTTAAAACCCACTGCGATACCGTTCACGAGCTTTCCCCCATTTCATCAAAGCTGAATGCTATGTTTGAGCAAACCGACAGCTCGGTTATGATTTTATTGAATGAGGGAGCCCGTCTTTTTGCGCTTATACTTTTAGGCGCGCGTAAAACCGAACAGCCTTATACGGATTACGATTATGAAATTTTCAACAAACTGTATTCGCGCTTTTTTTTAACCGGCTATTATCTTAAAAATATTGCAAACGAAGAATTGATAGCTCTTGTCGGCCGTGAAATCCGCTTTTCGTCGCAGGTTATTCAATCCCTGCATAAAAAAACGGATATGCCGGTTTATCCGGGCTTTGATGCCTCTGCGGTTTCCTTAAGCTCACGTTCTTTGGGAAGCGGCTTTACGGATTTTATAAGGCTCGATGCTCACCGTTATATAGGCGTTATAGGCGACTTAAGCGGCAAGGGCTTGAATGCCAGTATGCTTATGTCCATTTTGAAATCAATGATTCCTGTTTTTTTGGCGGAAACCCGCGATTTTAAAGAATTGATTCAAAAGGTAAATGCCTTTATACGGGAAAATATGCCGCGCGGTACTTATTTTGCCGGTATGTTTTGTCTTATCGATATGAAGTCAAGGATGTTGTACTATGCAAACTGTGCCTTGGCGGCATTGTTTATGTATAACAAAACATATAACAATATGATAGAAATTCAGGGAGACGGAAAAATCCTTGGCTTTGTGCCGGATATTTCTTCTCTCATTAAAATCAAAAAGATTCAGCTTTCTTCCGGCGACGTGCTGGCTGCCGTAACGGGCGGATGTATCGAGACAAAATCTCTTCGCGGAGAACGTTTCGGTAAAAATCGTATTCAAACGGTTCTTTTGCAAAATTTAAAGCAGCCTGCCGCAAAAATATGCGAAACCCTCGACGGTGTTTTGAGAGACTTTGCCGAAAAAGATGCGGAAGAAGACGTCAGTATTTCGATTTTAAAAGTGTTATAAAGGGGAATGTATGGAACAATTGATTATTCAGGAAAAAAGAGCTCCGAACTATATATTACTTGAATTGACCGGGCCTATAACCTCCTATACCTTTTCGGAATTCGAAAAAAAAGCTTACGATGTTATTCAGCAGTCACATCTGGTTTTGGATATGTCAAAGGTCAGTGCCCTCGATTCATCCGGTTTAAGCGTATTGATGGGCTGCTTTAACGACGGTAAAGAAAAGGATTTTACGCTCTTTTTAATGCGCCCTTCCGCCATCGTCATGGAGGCCCTTGCTTCGACCGGCTTTGAATCTATGTTCCGCCGCATTTATTCGGTAACGGAGATTGCCTGATGTTCTTTGCTTTTTTTAAAAAAATTCCTATCTATGCCCTTTTGGGTGCCGGCCTTCTTATGCTTTCCTGTTCGCCTTCAAAAGCCGAAGTGAAAAATCAAGACGGAAGTTTTGGCGGGGCGGCTCCCCTTTTCGCAGCCCCGGCTTCGCCCCGGGACAAAGCATCGGGTCCTTCTTTAAGTCCGAATGAAAAAAAACTTGCGACACTGCTTGAAGGCAATGCTCTGCCGTTTTCCGATGCGAAAGGAGAAGCAGAGAGTCTTGCACAAAACATCCTTGAAAATAAAAAAGCGTTTTTAGCCGATTTGGAAGAAGTGCTTGCTTCCGACACGGAAGACTTGTTAATCCGCGTCGATAAAAACGTCTATTTGGATGAAAACTATGTACCCGCCTCCCTCGTTGCCCTTACGCCCGAAACCGCACAGGCCGGCTCTTACGTAATACACCGCGCAGACCTTTCACTTCGCGCTCCGGTTGAAAAAGAGCTTTCACGTATGGCAAAGGCCGCGCGGGAAGAAGGCATAACGCTTGTGGTAAGCTCGACCTACCGTTCCTATGCGTATCAAAAAAAAGTGTACGAGCGCAATGTTGTCCAAATGGGAAAAGAAGCGGCCGACCGCGAATCGGCACGGCCCGGGGCGAGTCAGCACCAATTGGGAACGGTTATCGACTTCGGTTCGATTACCGACGAATATGCGAAAACGCCTGCCGGTAAGTGGCTGTATGAAAATGCGGGAAAATACGGCTGGTCGCTGTCTTTTCCCGACGGTTACGAGTACATTACCGGCTACCGCTGGGAATGCTGGCATTACCGCTATGTCGGCCCCTTAGCCGTGCGCTTTCAGGAAAAATGGTTTAACAACGTTCAGCAGCATATGATTGAATTTATCCATGCGTGGAAAAACGCTTAGGCAAGGAAGTCTTTAACCGCACCGACGATTTTTTCTATATGTTTGCGCTTTATCCAATATAACGGCCGACGCTCCGGCTTCATAACGGACTATGTGGCAGCCGTCGTCCAACACAACTTCGCTCCCGCGCGGACAATGTGTAAACAGTGCCAACTGGTTTGCAAAGGTTCCCGAAGGAACAAACAGCGCCGCTTCTTTTCCGGCAAGGGAAGCGCCGTACTGCTCCAATTCTTTTACCGTCGGGTCTTCACCGTATACGCCGTCGCCGACACGGGCTTCGCTTACGGCTTTACGCATGGCGCTCGTCGGCCATGTTACCGTATCGCTTCTCACATCTATATAAGCATTTCATAAGATGTATGCATGCTTTTTCCTCAATCAGCGGACAACGATATTTACCAGTTTATTCGGTACCGTAATTACTTTTACAATTTCTTTGCCGTCCGTAAAGCGTTTGGCGCCTTCGGTTTGCAGGGCCAGTTTTTCCAAAGTTTCTTTCCCTTCGTTTAAGGCGGCTTCGAATTTATCGCGGATTTTGCCGTTTACCTGTACGACAATCGTACAATTGTCGTCTTTGCATAATTGTTCGTCCCAAGAAGGCCAGACGGCGCGGGAAACGGTTTCGGTTTTGCCGAGTTTTTGCCATAACTCTTCGCCCAAGTGGGGCGCATACACGGAAAGCATAATCACAAAGTTTTCCCATACTTCTTTCGCCAATTTTTCCGCCTTTGACGTTTCGTTGATAAAAATCATCATTTGGCTTATCGCCGTGTTGAAATTAAGGCTTGCCGTATCGGTGCTTACCTTTTTGATTGTTTTGTGCAAAAGCTTGGTCAATTCGCCCGACGCTTTTTCATCGCTTAAGGGTTTTTCACTTACCGTCCATACCTTTTCCAAAAAGCGGTGTATGCCGACCAAGCCCTGGGTACTCCACGGCTTCGACACTTCAAGCGGACCCATAAACATTTCGTACATGCGCACCGAATCGGCCCCGTATTCGCGTATTACGTCGTCCGGATTGATAACGTTTTTAAGCGACTTGGACATTTTGGCGATAACGCGCTCAAGCACTTCGCCCGTGGCAATTTCTTCAAATACGCCCGGCTTACCCTGAACTTCGCGTACTTCGTCCGTCGGAACGAGGGTTTTGTTTTTGCGCTGGAATGCAAAAGATGTTATCATACCCTGATTGACGAGGCGCTGAAAGGGTTCTTTTGTGTTAACCAAATTCAAATCGTAGAGTACCTTGTGCCAAAAGCGCGCGTACAGCAAGTGGAGTACCGCGTGTTCCGCACCTCCTACATAGAGGTCTACGGGCATCCAATACTCGATTTTTTCTTTTGAAGCAAACTCTTTATCGTTATGCGGATCCAAATAGCGTAAATAGTACCAGCAGGAACCTGCCCATTGGGGCATGGTGTTCGTTTCGCGCTTAGCTTTTCCGCCGCATTTGGGACAGGTACAGTGTACCCAGCTTTCCACATGGGCGAGGGGGCTTTCTCCCGTTCCCGTCGGCTGGTACGACTGCACTTCAGGCGGCATAAGGGGTAAATCCTTTTCGTCTAAAGGAACGCAGCCGCACTTTTCGCAGTGTACGAGGGGAATAGGCTCTCCCCAGTACCGCTGGCGGCTGAATATCCAGTCGCGCAGTTTATAGTTGACGGCTTTTTTACCGATTCCCTTGTTGCTCAAGTCTTCGGTCATCGCCTTTTTGCTTTTTTCGGTACTTAAGCCGATACACAAGCCGCTGTTTATACTGTAGCCGTCGGCTGCCGTGCAGTTTTCGGCCTTTGTAAAAATGTCGGGAAAGCGGCGCACGAGTTCATCATAGGCTGAAGAATCGCCGGCTAAGGCTTTTTGTCCGGCTTCGCGTAAAAGCGCCGCGCCTTTTGCTTCGTCCCCGCCTCCTAAAGCTGCAATTTCTTCTTTTGAGGCAACCGTTTTAATAACGGGTAAATCGAAGGCTTTTGCAAAATCCCAGTCGCGCTCGTCGTGGGCGGGAACGGCCATAACGGCTCCGGTTCCGTAGGAAATCAAAATATAGTCGGAAATCCATACGGGGATTTTCGCTCCGTTTACGGGATTTACGGCATAGGAGCCGGTAAAAACGCCGGTTTTGGTTTTTGCCAAGTCCGTGCGCTCCAAATCGCTTTTTTTTGCGGCCTGCTCAACGTAAGCGTCGACGGCTTTTTTTTGTTCGGCGGTTGTAAGACGGTTCACCAGCTTGTGCTCGGGCGCTATAACCATGTAAGTGGCTCCGAAGAGGGTATCCGGCCGGGTCGTATACACGGTAATCCCTTCTTCGCTTGCGGCTGCCCCGTCAGCGGTGCCTTGAGCGGCGGCGCCTTTGCCGTCCGTATCGGCGATTTTAAAGGTAACTTCGGCGCCCTCGCTTTTTCCTATCCAGTTTTTTTGCATAGCCTTAACCGATTCCGGCCAATCCAGTTCGTCCAAATCCTGCAAAAGCCGCTCGGCATAGGCGGTAATTTTAAGAATCCATTGGCGGATTGTTTTGCGCGTAACGGGGGTACCGCAGCGCTCGCATTTTCCGTCCTTTACTTCTTCGTTGGCAAGACCGGTTAAACAGGCCGGGCACCAGTTTATCGGCGCTTCGGCTTCGTATGCAAGGCCCTGTTTGTACAGCTGTAAAAATATCCACTGCGTCCATTTATAGTAGTCGGGCGTGCAGGTGGTAATACAACGCTCCCAATCGTAGCAAAAGCCGAAGGACTTTATTTGCCGCGTAAAATGCTCGATATTGGCGTTTGTTGTAATGCTCGGGTGAGTACCCGTTTTTATCGCATAGTTTTCGGCAGGAAGCCCGAAAGCGTCGAAGCCCATCGGGTGAAGCACATTGTAACCGTTCATGCGCAAATAGCGGCAGTAAATATCGGTTGCCGTATAGCCTTCCGGGTGCCCCACATGCAGCCCTTGAGCCGACGGGTAGGGGAACATGTCGAGGACGTAGACCCTTTTATCTGCGGGAAAAGAGGGGTCTTCGGTTACGCGGAATGTTTTATGTTCTTCCCAATAGCGCTGCCACTTGGGTTCAATCGTTTCAAAAGGATAGTTTGCCATATTAACCTCGGGGCTTTTAATTTAAGGATTAAGGATGTCCAAAAAGCCGGTTACTTTTTAAACAACTCAATATGGGCATAATTATAGCGCAATAACACAATGTGGGCAAGGCGTTGTCTTGTGCGATATTTTTATTTGTGTTATACTTTTTACCGTAACGGAGGTAAATCTATGCGTATTAAAACAGCCGCCGCTTTTATTGCGGCCTTACTTGTACTTTTTGCAGGATGTAAAACAAACAAAAACGCCGAACCTGAAGCTAAAGAACTGCAGGGAACGGTAAAATCGGAAGTGCTTGAACACAAGGGTTCTTCTCTCGGGATAAACGAACTTCCCGTGTGGGTGCAAACCTATATTCAAACGGGTATTACCGGTTTGGAAAAATTAAACGATTATAAAGATGTGTACTGCTTTGTCGCCGAAACGACCGCTTCAAACCTCGATGCGGGCCAAGCGTGGGTAAACGGGTTTAATATGCCGCAGACGATTGCACGCAACGTATCGACACGCGTGGACGCTCTTTTCAGCGGAGCTTCAAGCGGCGGAACGGACGGAACCTACGGTACCTATTTTGAAAACGTTGTAAAAACCTCGTCAAATATCGAGTATTCGGGCGTGCGAAAAATAAACGACTGGTGGGTATTGGTGCGCCGCTACGATCAAAACGTAAAAAACAAGTACAAGGACGAATACCGTGTCTATGTTTTTTATACGATTGAACGCGATTTGCTTGACCGCCAAGTGCTTGCCGTTATCGATAAAACCGCAGCGGATGCAAAGGTCGACGCCGACCGGCAGGCCGCAATAAACAAAGTAAAAGCCCTTATAAAAGAAAAAGGTTTATAAGTTTTACGTGTAGCGGCTTCTCTTGTGCGGCCGATAGCTCAGTGTAAACGCTGAATATAGGTTGCTTTGGGGATAACCGTAATTTCTACGCGGCGGTTTTTTGCCCGTCCTTCATCGGTGGTATTGTCGCCGACGGGACGGGTTCCGCCGTAACCGCGGTAGCTGAACAGTTTTTCGTTTACGCCGCGTTTTATCATTTCGGCTATAATGGCTTGGGCACGCTGAACCGAAAGGACTTTTTCGCCCTCTTCTTTTCCGACGCTTGCCGTGTGGCCTTCAACCAAAATCGTGTTTTCATTGCCCCGTGTCGCAAGTTTTAAAGATTCGGCAAGTAAATCGAGGCGTTTTGTTTCTTCACTCAGCAATACGGCCGAGTCCGCCTTAAACTTTAAATCCCGTATCGAAATGAGCATACCCTCTATCGAATCGTTTATTTCTACATCGGGAATCTTATTTTCAAAAACGAATTTTTCAAGCTGTCTGTATTCAAAATAGTAGTTCTTATCTTTAAGCGGCGAAGAAACCGCGTGTGCAAGCTTATCTTCATCCAAGAGTATGACGATTTTACCCTGTTTAAGCAGCTCCCGGTTTTCTTCAACCGATAAAATCTTTAAGGCGTCCTTGCGCGATATAACCGGGTCGGTACGGTACATACCGAATACTTCTTTTGCCGCAATGTACAGAGGGTCTTTCCCGATACGGGCCGCATATGCTTCTGCGGAGGGAAAAGAGCCGTAGCTTACCAAACCTTTTTCGCGTACAATCTCCGGTTCCGCCATATTGCGCTCGTACAAAAGCGCCATATTGCCGTCCCAAATTTTCGGAAAAAGACAGGGGCTTGCCTTTTCGGCAATAAATTCACCGTGTACGGGGAGGCTTCCGCGCGCATCGATAATAATGCCGGTATAGGGACGGGATGTGGTTTGTTCTATCGGAATTTTCGGAGTGTAGGGTATTTTATGAAAAACCTGACGTGAAGATATCTTGTGCAGCGTAATATTGTGTTCCATAAAAATCGTTTCGTTTTCTCTTGCGTACACGCCCGGTGTTTTTGTGCCTCTGTCGATAATGTCGGTTAACTCTTCCAACGTAAAGGAATTGAGGCTTATAAGGTCTCCCAGTCTTGTGGAAGAATCTACGGTAACCGTTAAAAGCGGGGATTTTATCAACAGGGGTAATTGATGATGAATGCGTTTAACGGCGGCGCTCCTTCCTGCAGGTAAGACAAAGCCGGCCTTATTAGTGTCAAGGGTTATTTTCGATATAAATCTGTTTGTTTTCCAATCGATAAAGCTTTCGGAAACGATGCTTGCATCTTTTATGTCCGCTTGTACGGGACTTGAATAAACGGAAAAAAAGGCCTTTGTATCCGCCTCTTGGGCAAAAAGCCTGTGCAGGGGACTTAAGCCTGCAATAAAAAAACTTACCTGAATTATACAAAACACAGCACCGTAAAGGTTTTTTTTATATCTTTGCCATATCGTTTGCACCGCGGTTCACCTCATTTAAGTATCGGCACAAACAATACCGTTCCTATACTCAAAATTGAATCGCTTTTACGCTTATTGATTGTACACAGGGTTTCCACGCTTATACCGTATTTTTGCGAAATACCCCAAAGGGTGTCGCCCTGTTTTACCGTATAGGTATGGGTAAAGGCGTTTTTTTCCTGATTTGATACGGCGTTTCGTACCGCTTCTTCACAGTTTACGGGGATTCTGAGCCGATAAAAAGCGGACGGCGGCGTTATCGGATAGCGTAGAGCCGGGTTTAAGAATTTATAAATCTCGTATTCTATACCGGTATCTTCGGCAAGGACTTCAAGGTTTATTTGGCGCGGCAGTATGTATTCGCTGAATGCAATTGCCGCATCCGGATTATAGGGCGGAATTTCCAAGCCGTAGTATTCGGCATTCGTAACAAGGTCGGCAATCGCTAAAAATTTGGGAACATAGTGTTTCGTTTCGCTGCGTAACAGTCCCTTATCCGCAGCATACCAAAAGTCTTTTTTGCCCGCTTTTTGCACAATACGGTTCATACCGCCCAAACCCATATTGTAAGCGGCAAGTGCAAGTTCCCAATTGGAAAAATACTCGTAATTGGTTTTTAATTTTTTTACCGCCGCCTTTGTACTGAGCCATGGGTCTTTTCGCTCGTCAAGCCATTCGTTTTTTTGCAAAAGGCCTGCAATACTGTTTTCCATAAACTGCCATAAGCCCGTTGCCCCCGATTTGGATACGGCGTAAACATTATAGCTTGATTCTATAACGGGTAAAAACTCCAGACATTGGGGAAGGCCGTATTCCGCAAGGGTACGCCGGATATGGGGACGATAGACGGCCGCATTTTGCATAACTCCTGCAAGCCATTTGCGTCCGAAGTCGGACATAAATTCTTTGCGGTATTTGTCGATAAGCTTGTGCTCGCTGTAGGGTATATCGAGAGGAATATAAGCGGCTTTTTTTTCAGACAGCTGCGCTGTCTGCGGCTGCTGCACTGTTTGTATCTGGCGGGTTGTCTGCAGCTGTTGCTTGGGGCTTGTTTCCGCTTTTTCAGGCAGGGGTTCTTTTTCCGCCGATGCAAAGATACTGCATGCGTAAAGGAGCGTAAGCAGCGCAAACACGGATATTCTTTTCACAGTTTTTCCCCGTAATAGATACCCGCCCATTCCCAGCGTCCGTGGATTTCGGGATTAAGAGGAAAGTTTACCTTTCTGAAATAGAGATACCATACCTTTATCCATGATCTCCAGCCGGATGTACGTAAGTACGCTTCATTCGGGTTTGATGCCGCATCCAAATGCGTTGCATAACGGATACGCGAACCGTAACCGAAGTCCCGCATCGAAAAGGTTACCTGCGAGTTCGGGTCCCCCGCATCCTGCTTCCACGACATTGCAAAAAAGTTTACCTTCGAGCGGTATTTGTCCAGTGCTCTGAAATTTTGGGCGGAAATGGCATCTTTTACCTTTTTTTCCAAGGCGGCCAGATTTTCAAAGGTCCAATCTTTCGGAGAATTGTTAAAATCGACCAGTTTGCGCGCCCTTCCGTATGCATCGGGAACGTTCGGAATCTGAATCTTTGACGCATCTTCCTGAGCCAAAAAAAGGGAATAGGACTGCAAGGCTTGATTCCATTCTCCCATTTTTTCGTATTCGAGGGCAAGGCGCATATATAATTCGGTTTTATTGATTTTATCCGGAAAATGCGATATAAGCTGATTAAAATAATCTATGCGGTTTTCCGGACTTGTACTGATTTGCACAAGATTTTGCAGGCATAAAATATGAATCGATTTATCCTGAATGCTTAAATCGTCGTAGTTTTTTATAATCCGCTCAAAATACAATTCCGCAATGGGATCGGCCCCTTTTTTTTGATAAATATATGCGGTTAAAAGCAGCCAATAGGCATTGTATTTATCGTTCGGATATTTTTTTACATAGTCGGTTAAAAAGAGGATAAGTTCGTTTTCTTTATTTTCATTCCGGTAATTTGCGGCAATTTGATTGATAACGGAAAAACGACGCTCGGTATCTTCCGCCGTTTTTTCCAAAAGACGGAATAATTCTTTTTGGGTTTCTTTGAATTCTCCATTGTCTTCTGAGCGTGCGCGTATATGACAGGCAGCCTGCATTATACAGATAAAAAGGGCGGCCAAAAACAGCACAAGAGCTTTTAAAAATACCTTTTTTTTCATGAATCCCGGCATTTTTTTATTCTAACATGCGGGGGGGGTTATTGGCAAGACTGCCTTCTTGATGTATGCTGTGTCTATGAAGTTTAATAAAAACAATACCTTGCTTATAACGGGACTCGCTTTTATCCTGTGCGGAATCCTGCTTTTGGTACATGTTTCCGTAAGGGTTTTATCGGTTGTCTATATTTTCCGCTTTTTATTTTTATCCGTTCCCGGAACCGTAATGCTGTATTTTGCATTAACGGGTACTAAAAGAGCTTTTTTTGTTTTTACCGGTTTGTTTTTATGCTGTACGAGCTTGCTTTTACTGATTACCGATGCGCGCCTTATTCCCTATACCCTGCATCAAATATGGCCGGCTGCGGTTGTCTTATCGGGACTCCTGCTTTTTCCCTCGGGCTATATACGTTTTCGTAAATTGCAGGCTTTTTATATCGTCCCCGGTATTATGCTTACCGGATTGGGGCTTTTGTTTTTGTGCTTTTCTCTTGATATAATCAAACAATCCTTTGCCGAATTCGCTTCGCACTGGTGGCCGCTTATTTTTATTATGTTCGGTTTGGGGCTTATTATTCTGTTTGCATATACGCAAAGCCGTAAAAGTCCCGTTTTATCCGAAGATTCCGATGAGGATGAAGACGAGGATATATAATAAAAATGGCGAAGTTTTTTGCTTCTTTGCTTTTGATTTCGGCCCTTGTGTCCTGTAAATCGCTTCCGAAACAAAACGATGATACAAACCCTGCCGTTGACGCGGTTCCGATTGAAGCAAGGGAACTTCCTGCGGTTAAGACGCAATTTCCTCCCGATATATTTTCGCCTTATTTTAAGGGGATTCCCTCCGATATTCTTTTTCTTATTCAAAACGGCAGCCCCTCTTCCATTGCCGAAGCGGTTTCCCGTTTGCAAAAAACCGGTGCATATTCGGAGCAGAGCGGAGTTTTGCTTGCCCTCTGTGCCTCCGTTTTTAAATACGCATGGCCGAATGAGCGAATCTCATGGAACGTTCCCGGGGATTTACCGGATAATTTATATACGGCAACGCTTCGTTCAATCGATAACGGTATTCCCGCCTTTTCTTCGGTTGACGATGATGTATTTATGCTGACGATTCCCTGCCTTGCCGTATTATCGCCTTCAGCGTCTCACGGCGTCTATGAACAGTCCGCCGGTTTTTTAAAAAAAGCTTTAAAAATGTATCCGCGTTCCGTTTTGGCTCTTTATCTTGCAGGAATAACGGGCCTGCGCACAAAAGATTATCAAAGCGCTCTGGAGTATTTAAAGGCTGCCCTTGAAGCGGAGCCCATAAATCCCTATGCAGGCAGTGCCTATGCGCAAGCCCTGAGCGAAACCGGCAGTATCGAAGAAGCGTATACCCTTTTGCAGAGGTTTTTGGCTTCGGACCCGATGAATCCGGCCCTGTTGAAGTTGAATGCAAAAACCGCTTTGATGTCGGGCCGCTACAAAGAAGCCGAATCCCTTGCCGGCCGTATTTTACAGCGTGAACCCGATAACAGGGAATTTTTACTTTTTCGTGCGCGCGTTCTTTTCGAGCTTAAAGAGTATTTAAGCGCCGCAACCCTTCTTGATTTGTATGCCCGTACCGATAAAACGGCAAAAGAATATTTGCTTTTACGCGCACGGCTCCAAGCCGAATGGAATAAAAATATCAATGCGGCACTCGGTTCCGTTCAGGAAGCTCTCAACGGCTATAGCGATGATACCGACGTTTTATTGCTTGCGGCGGAACTTGCATCCTTATCGGGACAAAGTATCAATTCTCTAACCGCCTTTGATTTTGCCTCGCTCGTCCTGGAAAAAAATCCGAAAAATGTACGCGCCCTTGCCGTCTTTGCAAAAGATGCGGTTAAAAAAAAGGATTGGCAAAGGGCATATGATGCCGTTTCGTCATTGGCGGGATTGCAAAGCCTTTCTCTTGAACACACGCTTTTGTCCGTACAAATCTGCCTTGCCCTTAAAAAAAATCAGGAGGCGCGTTCTTTATTGGAGCAGGTGTACAGTCCCGATACAAGCGACGAACATATTTTGCAGTGGTATATACGGCTTTTGATTTCCGAAGGCAAAAAAAACGAAGCAGCTTCTTTAATCGATTCTTTTCTACCCAAATCATCGGGCAAAATGAAAAGTATTTTATATTATGAGCGAAGCCGTTTGGCACTCAACGACTCTCAGGTTCTTGCCGATTTACGTTCAAGCCTGACTTCAAACCCCCGGAACGAGGAAGCCCTGTACGACTTATATCTGTACTATTACCGCCAAAAAGATTACCGCAAAGCCCAATACTATCTTAAGCAGGTTATCGCTCTGAATCCCGCCGACCCCGAATTCTTAAAACTGAATGCCGACCTGGACACAAAGCTGAAATAGCGGAACCGCCTGTAGGATTTAACCGCAGAGTCCGCCGAGAGCGCAAAGGTTTTTTAGAAATTGACTTGCGCTTCTCCTTATTTTTCTCTGCGTCCCTTGCGTTCTTTGCGGTTTCTGCGCTCCTTGCGGTTGAATGGAATTACCGCAGAGCCCGCGAAGAGCGCAAAGGTTTTTTAGATACCCCCGCTTTCTTCCCCTTTGCGTACTCTGCGCTCCTTGCGGTTGAATGGAATTACCGCAGAATCCGCCGAGAGCGCAAAGGTTTTTAGAAATTGACTTGCGCTTCTCCTTATTTTTCTCTGCGTCCCTTGCGTTCTTTGCGCCCCTTGCGGTTGCCCTTGTCCCTTTGCGGTTTCCCTCTTTTTATTTTTCTTTCCGATTGAAGCAAATCCGCTTTTGTGCTACTATTATCCATTCCATACACAGCTTATCCCGCGCGTCAAAGAGGGCGCAGGACAGGCCGAAACAAACGGAGAATCTATGCTGACACTTAAATTCGGCGGTACTTCGATGGGAAGCGCCAAACGTATACTTAATTCCGCGGATATTATTATAGACCGTGCAGGCAAAGACCGCGTAAGCGTTGTGGTTTCCGCGGTTGCCGGCGTATCCAATATGCTTGCCGACAGTATCAACGACTGTTGTTCCGGAGCGGACGCAAAAACCTATGTTGCTTCGGTAAAAAAAATACATGCGGCCGTATGCAGCGACATCGGAAAATCCTGCGAAAACTTCGATGCCGCCGCTGTATTAAAGTCCCTACAGTGCCTTTTTGACGATTACGAAAAAATGCTGAACGCCGTTTCGGCCTTCGGCGAATGCCCGCTTTCGGTACACTGCCGCATTATGGGATTGGGCGAACTGCTCAGTTCTCCGATTATGGAAGCCGTTTTAAAAGCAAAAAAACAAAAGGTAACCTTACTCGATTCGCGCAAACTGATTTTTACAACCGGCTTACAGCAAGAAGGAGATCCCGACTATAAAAAAACGATGGAAGCCTTTGCTCCCTATTTGGACGGAGAAGAAGCCGCCCATGCGCGCATTTTGCTGTTTCCCGGTTTTGTCTGTACCTGGGAAAACGGTCAAACGGGTCTTTTGGGAAGAAACGGCTCGGACTTTTCGGCGGCCATCGTAGCGGTCGGCTTGAGGGCTTCGAGGGTTGAGTTTTGGACCGATGTTGACGGCATTTTTACCGCCGACCCGCGCATTGTAAGCGATGCGATTTTGGTTGACGATATGAGCTACGAAGAAGCGATGGAGCTTTCTTTTTTCGGCTCAAAGGTTTTATACCCTAAAACCCTTGCCCCCCTTTCCGCCCGCGGTATAGAAGCGTGGAGCTTAAACAGCCACAATCCCTCATCACGCGGAACAAGAATCGGCGTGGGTCCCTTTCCGTCAAGCGGCGCGGTGCGCGGCATTACCTGCCTAAAAAATACGGCAATGATAAGCGTTTCGGGTTCCGGCTTAAAAGACAAACACGGTATCGCCGCCCGTATTTTTGCCGCCGTTGCGCGCTCCGGTATTTCAATGCTTTTAATTACCCAGTCAAGCTCCGAATATACCATCAGCTTTTGCGTCAAACAAATCTATGCGTCCAAAGTGGTCAATGCTTTGAACGGCGAGTTTGAATACGAAATCCGCACGGGCGATGTAAACACGGTTGAAATTACCGACAACTGCGCCATCGTTTCTATTGTCGGCGACGGTATGAAAGAAAAGCGCGGCGTTGCCGGTACCTTTTTTAACGCCCTTGCATCCCACGATATAAATATTTTGGCGATTGCCCAGGGCTCTTCCGAGCGTTCGATCAGTACGGTTATAAACGGAAGCGACGGAGATACGGCAGTCCGCGTTGCCCACCGCTTTTTCTTTAACACGGCGCAAACGGTTGAAGTGTTTTTGTTCGGCACGGGAACCATCGGCGGCTGTCTGCTCGAACAAATCAAAGCACGCCAAAAAAGCCTTGCAGAACAGCATATCGACATACGGGTTATGGGAATCGCCTCGGCCGACGGAATGATTTTGGGCGAAAAGGGTATAGACCTGCATTCATGGAAGCGCGTGTTTGCAAAAAATGCACAGCCGACTTCGGTTGACGAAATGTTGAGCTTTGCCTCCCGCATAAAGCCGCTTAATCCCGTTTTTGTCGATTGTACGGCATCCGCAGACCTTCCGCTTCGGTATACCGATATTTTTAAAGCGGGCATGCATATCGCAACACCGAATAAGCGCGCCAATTCGATGGATATGGCCTTTTATAAAAATTTGCGCAGCGTTGCAAACCTTATGCACCGCCGCTTTTTATACGAAACCAACGTGGGAGCGGGCCTTCCCGTTATGGATACCCTGCAAAACCTCATTAAAAGCGGCGACAAACTCGTGCGCTTTTCCGGCATTATGTCGGGTTCTCTTTCCTATATTTTCGGGCGGCTGGACGAAGGAGTGCCCTTCAGCAAGGCCGTACTCGAAGCAAAAAAGAAAGGCTTTACCGAACCCGACCCCCGCGACGATTTGGCCGGAGCCGATGCCGCGCGCAAAGTGCTTATTATCGCCCGTGAAGCGGGAATCGCCTGTGAATTGAGCGATATTAAAACCGACCGCATTTTTCCCGCCGATTTTGACGAAAGCGGTACCGTAGAAGAGTTTTTGCAAAAATTGCCGGAGTTGGACGCTTTTTTTGCGGAAAAACGTGCAGCGCTTAAAAAAGAGGGCAAGGTACTGCGTATGGGCGGTTCAATCGAAAACGGCGAGTGCAGGGTGGGATTGGTCGAAGCCGACAGTACAAACCCCCTCTATAACATACGCGACGGGGAAAACGCCTTTGTATTTTTAACCGAACGCTATACCCCCATTCCCTTAACCGTCCACGGTTACGGAGCGGGGGCGGAAGTTACCGCTGCGGGCGTGTTCGGCGATATTTTGCGCACGGTGTCGTGGAATCCCGAAGTGTAAAAGCTTTAACTACGGAAAAATGAGGTTCAGCCATGGTTATCGTTCTTAAAAAAGAAATTGACGAGCGCCGAAAAGACGAGGTGCGTTCTTTTCTTGAAGCAAAGGGCTTCCGCGTAAACGAAATACGGGGTGAAGAAGATACGATTTTCGGAGCGGTCGGAAAGCTTTCGATAGACCCGCGCGAAGTAGAGATTTTAAGCGGCGTTGAGCGCGTTATTCCCATCTCCAAGCCCTATAAGATGGCAAGCCGCGAATTCAAAAAAGACAATACCCTTGTCGAAGTTACAAATAACCGCGGTCAAACCATACGCATCGGCGGCAGCCGTTTTATCAGTATCGCCGGCCCCTGCGCCGTCGAACATAAAGAACAGATGTTCGACGTTGCGCGCCGTGTCGCCGCGGCCGGGGCTGTTATGCTCAGAGGAGGGGCTTTTAAACCGCGCACCAGTCCCTATGCCTTTCAAGGCTTGGGAGCCGAAGGAATAAAAATCCTCAAAGAAGCGGGAAATGCGTTCGGTCTTCCGATAGTTACGGAAATAGTGTCGGCCGACCATATTCCCGATATGATTGATTATGTCGATGTGTATCAAATCGGCGCGCGCAATATGCAAAACTTCGAACTGCTTAAAAAGGTCGGCGCTTTGGGAAAACCCGTTATCCTTAAACGCGGTTTGTCGGCAACAATTGAAGAATGGCTTATGGCGGCCGAATACCTGCTTTCATCGGGAACCGACGACGTTATCCTGTGCGAGCGCGGTATCCGCACCTATGAAAAGGCAACCCGCAATACCTTGGATTTATCGGCAATCCCCGTTTTAAAATCGCTTACCCATTTACCGGTTATAGTAGACCCCAGCCATGCAGTCGGTATCCGCGACAAGGTGCCGCCCATGGCTCTTGCCGCCGCCGCAGCCGGAGCCGACGGTATTATCGTTGAAGTTCACTGTACGCCCGACACCGCCCTTTCTGACGGTGCTCAGTCTTTGTATCCGGAACAGTTCGAAAAACTTATGCGCGATATAGATGTGCTTGCGCCCCTTACGGGAAAAGAAACCGTGCGCATACGGCCGGCCGCCGCTGATACGGATGCGGGCAAAAACGCAAACCGGCAGGAAAACAAAGCTTTCGATTCTCTTTGCTGTGCCTTTGCAGGTTCGCGCGGCGCTTACGCCGAACAGGCCGCCCGCCTGTATTTTGACGGGGCGCTCGAAACCCTGCCTTGTTCCAATTTTAGGGACGTGTTCCGTACCGTAAGCGAAGGCCGCGCGTCTTGTGCAATTATTCCGATAGAAAACAGCCTTGCCGGCTCCGTCTACGAAAATTACGATAACCTTATCCGCTTTTCCGATATTTCGATTGCCGGAAGCATAAAAATGCGTATAGAACATGCGCTTATTGCATGCGAAGGCGCTTCGCTCGATACGGTAAAAACCGTCTACTCTCATCCGCAAGCCCTCGCTCAATGTTCCGACTTTTTAGCCTTACATCCCGAATGGGAACAGGTTGAATGCCCGTCCACCTCTTATGCCGCCTCTTCGGTTGCCAAAAAAAACGATATACATTGCGCCGCAATCGCTTCACAGCATGCAGCCCTGTGTTTTAAAGGCGGCGTAAAGCCGGAAGTGCTTAAAACGGGCATCGAAAACAATCCGCGCAATTATACGCGCTTTTTAATTATCGCTTTAAATGAACGGCCCGAACAACCGTCCGCACAGCCGCTTGCCGGTTGTACATTCGTTCGCCGCCTCGCCGAACAAAATAGGGGCGCTTTAACGGCAAGTTTCGCCTTTGTTGCAAAAAACGAAAGCGGCGCACTCAGGCGCTGTTTAAGCGTGTTTGAAGAGCTTCACGTAAACCTTACACGCTTGGAATCGCGCCCCGTGCAGGGACAACCCTGGCGCTATATGTTTTATACCGATGCGGAACTGCCGGACAGCTTCTCCGCATCGGACGGTACCGGCGTTTCGGCTTCGGCGGAAGACGCGGCGTACCTTCTTGTTGGACAAGCGGTAGAGGGCTTAAAAGCCGCCTGCGACGAAGTACATCTTTTAGGTATATATACGGAAGTAAACTGAACTTCCTTTTTATGCGGCACCCTTAATCTAAGGAGAAAATTATGGATTCCAATTTTGAAAAACGTTTTGTATTATCGGTTTTGGTTGAAAATCATGCAGGCGTTTTAAGCCGTGTTGCCGGCTTATTCAGCAGGCGAGGTTATAACATCGACAGCCTTACCGTCGGAGAAACGCACACACCCGGCCAATCGCGTATGACCATTGTTGTCCGCGGCGACGAATATATTTTGGAGCAAATCGAAAAACAGCTTGCCAAACTTTTGGAAGTTATTGCAATCCGCCACTGTACTCCTTCTCAAACCGTTATGCGGGAAATGGCCTTAATTAAAGTCGCCGCCCCTGCGGATAAACGCGCAGGCGTTATAGAAACCGCAAACATTTTCAGGGCGCATATTGTAGACGTCGCCGTCGATTCGGTAGTTATAGAAGCTACGGGAAGCGAAGAAAAAATAGAAAGCTTAATTACCCTGCTCGATTCCTTCGG
This sequence comes from Treponema sp. HNW, assembly GCF_050320395.1. GTDB lineage: Bacteria > Spirochaetota > Spirochaetia > Treponematales > Treponemataceae > Treponema_C. Next base: position 1,624,199 of record NZ_CP144459.1, on the reverse strand, counting down.
TATTATGGAGTTGGTGCGTACCGGCCTTACGGCGATGAGCAGGGGGGAGAACGTATTATGAGCAATTATGTGGAAATCCTCGATTCGACACTGCGCGACGGCGCACAGGGCGAAGGTATCAGCTTTTCCGTACAGGATAAACTGCATATTGTGTCGGCCCTCGATGAATTGGGAGTTGCCTATATCGAAGCGGGAAACCCCGGTTCAAACCCTAAAGATTTGGAGTTTTTTGCGCAGGTAAAAAAAATCAAACTGAACAATTCTCAAGTATGCGCGTTCGGGGCGACTCGGCGCAAAGACATAAGCTGTGCCGAAGATATGAATCTGCAAAGCCTCTTGTCGGCAGGAACCGAAACCGTCGTCATTTTCGGGAAAACATGGGATTTTCAGGTAACCGATATATTAAAAGCATCGCTTGAAGAAAATCTTTCGATGATAGAAGAAACCTGCGCATATTTACGCGAAGCCGGCCGTACCGTTATCTACGATGCCGAGCATTTTTTTGACGGCTATACGGCAAATCCTTCTTATGCCATAAAAACCCTTCATGCGGCGGTTAAAGGCGGCGCTTCGGTATTGGTACTCTGCGATACCAAGGGCGCTTCCATGCTTGCCGGGCTTGAGCAGGGAGTAAAAAGCGTATATGAAGAATTTAAAAACACAAAAACCGCCGAAGGGGTGCCGGTTAAAATCGGTATTCACACCCATAACGATTGCGGCCTTGCCGCCGCCAATTCCCTTTTAGCCGTGGCCTCGGGCGCCTGCCATGTACAGGGAACCCTGCTCGGCTTCGGAGAGCGCACGGGCAATGCCGACCTTGCTTCGATTATCGCAAATCTTGAACTTAAAATGGATAAAAAATGCCTTCCCGAAGGCAATTTGAAAAACCTGACTCCTCTGTGCCGCAAGGTTGCCGAAATAGCCAATATATCGCTGCCCTCATCGGCTCCCTATATCGGCTCAAGCGCCTTTGCCCATAAGGCCGGTATGCATATAGACGCGGTTACAAAAAATCCCTTTGCGTATGAGCATACAAACCCCGAAAATGTCGGAAACGAGCGCGTGTTTTTAATGAGCGAAGTTGCCGGCCGCGCAATGATACTGGAAAAAATACGCAAGTTTGAACCGTCTATACAAAAAGACAGCCCCATTGTTACCGAAATTACGCGGCGCGTTAAAGAGCTTGAACATGAGGGCTACCAGTTTGAAGGTGCCGACGGCAGTTTTGAACTTTTGGTGCGCAAAATCATCGGAAAATACAAGCCCTTTTTTAAGCTGCACTATTATAAAACACTCGGCGAATTACCCAAAATAGACGATACGATGTGCGCTTACGCCCAGCTTAAAATCGAAGTTGAAAACCAGCTTGAAATAACGGCGGGCGAGGGCGACGGTCCCGTTCATGCCCTCGATACGGCACTGCGTAAAGCTTTGGAGCGCTTTTATCCTGAAGTTATGTCCATACGCTTGATTGACTATAAGGTGCGTGTGTTGGATTCGAAAAGCGCAACCGCCGCAAAGGTGCGCGTTTTAATCGAAAGCTCCGACAGTACCGATTCGTGGATAACCGTCGGCGTTTCGTCGGACATTATGGAAGCTTCCTGGCTTGCCCTGGTCGATTCGTTTGAATATAAGTTTATCCGCGATATGGAAAAACGCTTTAAACCCTTTTTATAATTTTACATTCTGTGAGGATAGAAAATGAATAAAAAAATTACGCTTATTCCCGGCGACGGAATCGGTCCCGATATTATAGAGCAGGCGGTTTCGGTATTGGACGCGCTTGCTCAAAAATACAATCACCGCTTTGAATACACAAGCGTTTTGGCCGGCGGGGCGGCTATAGACGCACAGGGCGTACCCCTTCCCCAAGCTTCGCTTGACGCCTGTCTTGCATCGGATGCGGTGCTGTTGGGCGCGGTCGGCGGGCCCAAATGGGATAACATTCCCGGCATACGCCCCGAACAGGCCTTACTCGGCTTACGAAGCGGCATGAAGGTGTTTGCCAATTTGCGCCCCGCCCTTATTTTTAAGCAGCTCAAAAACGCCTGCCCCTTAAAAGATGAAATTACCGAAGGCGGTTTGGATATCCTTATCGTGCGCGAATTAACCGGCGGTATTTATTTCGGCGAGCGCGGCCGAAGCGGAAACGAAGCATGGGATACGGAAAAATACAGCGCTGCGGAAATAGAGCGCATTGTCCGGCTCGGCTTTAAAGCAGCCGAAAAACGGCAAAAAAGGTTGTGCCTCGTGGATAAGGCGAATATTTTGGAATCGAGCCGCTTGTGGCGTGAAGTTGCCGAGCGCATAAAGACCGATTATCCTTCGGTTGAGCTTTCGTATTTATACGTCGACAATGCGGCTATGCAGCTTGTCCGTAATCCGCGCCAATTCGACGTTATCGTTACAAGCAATATGTTCGGCGATATTTTATCCGACGAAGCAAGCCAGATAACAGGCTCAATCGGTATGCTCGCCTCCGCCTCCCTGGGTGACGGTACGGGGCCGGGCTTATACGAGCCGATTCACGGTTCCGCCCCCGATATAGCCGGAAAAGACCTTGCCAACCCCTTGGCGACGATTTTATCCTGCGCCCTTATGATGAGATACAGTTTTAACGCCGAAACCGAAGCTTGCGCAATAGAACGGGCCGTAGAACGCGTCTTGGACGACGGCTGGCGTACCGCCGATATAGCGGGAAGCGATGCCGCTTCTCTAAAAGCTGCCGGCAAACTCGTCGGTACAAAGGCTATGGGAAAGCGTGTTGTTGAAGCTTTGAAAAATATCTAAGATGAGGCAGTGAGCAGACAGCTTATTGTTTACTGCCTTATCAACAGTTTTTCCAGTGCGGCACAAAGGATGATCAGCCAAAAACCTGCACGGGCGACGGCATCGTAGGATTTAAGGGCGCAGGCGGAAAACAAAATATTCGGTTTTTGTACAGAAAAAACAAGACGGACGCATTTTCTATCCTCTGCGTCTTTTACGCTGCGTATTCGGGTAAAATATTTCGGCATAAAGATACGGACTGCGCCGATAAGCAGCGTCTGAAATCCTGTGTATACTGCCGCCGCCCTAAGAGAGTAAAAGGCAATAACAATACCGATAACCGAAATAAGAATGCAGATTATATAGTTGTCTTTTAAATTGAATTGTTTATTCCGCACATCGATTTTGCGCGGAAAAGGTTTTGCACATTTAAAATAAATAAGCGCACTGAGCGCGGTTATAAAATGTGATTCAAGTAAAAAGAAAAAATAGATTCCTGCCGCCAAAGCTGAAATATTCTGCATCTTTTAGGCCCTGATTTTATGCCTTAATTTTCTCAGTGTAAAATAACACAGACCGCAGATAAAATATATGAAGGCCGCTGCAAAGAAAAAGGACCTGCCGATACGGATCGAGCAAAAGGCTCCGAACATAAAACACAGAATACTTACAAGATAAAACAAACTCCGTTTTAATTCACTTGCGTGCTTTGTTTTATCCGCCTTTGTGCGAAAATAAGCGCCCAAACAAAAGCCGGCTTCGGTAAGGTAACCGGTAAAATGCGCGGTTCTGATTAAGACTCCCTTGTAAAAGATAAACATTCCGTTTTGTATTCCTAAAATCAGGCATATAAAAACGGAATGTATAAGTATAGGGGCTTCGATAAAACCGAGGCAGGCAAAGACAACGGAAAAACTCATAAGAAGAACGCCGTAGCGTTTTGCAAGCTTAAAGTCCTTGTCGTAAAAAAGTACGCCTGAAATAAAAGAGCCTGCAAAAAAGGAAAGGGGGAGTAAGAGAATCTTCGCCGCGGATAAAAAGTCAAAGTGAGAAATTGCCGCCGCCGCCTTCGTAAGATTTCCCGTATGATGACTGAAGGCGCTTGCATATAAAGAAAAAGCCGCACCGTTTAAAAGACCTGAAAGAAAGGTGAGTACCGCTATCCATACTGAAATTAAGGTATTTTTCATTTTCATACCGTGATACTAATATGATATTACGATAAAGGCAAGGGACTGCATTGTATCCGGATTTTTCGGCGTTTCGGCTTGCTTGTAATTTCAAGCCGTATATGATATGTTTATCTTATGACCGTAAATTCATACGATTTCGCCTTTGCGCGTAAAAAAGAATTAAAGCATAAAATCCTTTTGATTATAGGCATTTTTTTATTGACCCTGATTTGTCTGCAAGTGATTTTCGGATTTCTTTTATGCCCCGTATTGATTTTATCGTCGTCCATGAAACCGTCTCTTTCCAAAAATGCGGCTCTCTTTGTACTGCCTGTTGCACCCGGCAGACCCGAATTTTTAGGAACCGAAAAGTTGGAACGCGGCGATATTGTCCGAGTCGAATCTTCCGAAAAAGTCGAATTGAATTTCTTTCAAAGGGCCGTTTCCTTTACCGCCTCAATGTTGACTTTCGGGCGCTTCGCGCTTTTTTCCGATTCGGACTCGAACTGTTCTTCCGCATCTCTTTTCCGTTTGGCCGCTTTTCCCGGCGATACCGTTTATATCGATGACTATATCGCTTATATCAAAAAAGCCGATTCCGCCCATTTTTTAACCGAGTTTGAACTTTCTTCAACGGATTACAAGATTCTCATCGACACCCTTCCGGCTATGTGGGATACAAGTATGGGCGCTCAGGGAAAAACCGAACCGCTTACATTGGGCCCGGACGAGTACTTTGTCCTTTGCGATAACCGCGTTTCGGCCTTTGACTCACGCCTGTTCGGTCCCGTTAACGCCTCAAATATCAGCGGAAAAGCGCTTGTACAGTATTATCCTTTTACGGACATAAAAAAACTCTATTAATGTATTTATACGTCCATATCCCTTTTTGTAAATCGAAATGTTTATACTGTGATTTTTTTTCGGTCCCGCTTGCCGATTGCCCGATTCCCGACTCCTATATGGATGCACTGCTTAACGAAGCGGCATACCGTAAACATCTGCACGGTATAAGCGAATGGTCGAGTATCTATGTCGGAGGCGGTACTCCGGGGCTTTTGTCTCCCGTACAGCTGAAGCGTCTTTTAGAAGGCTTGTACAAACTCTGTCCGCCTAAAGCGGAAGCCGAAATTACCCTTGAAGTCAACTGCGCCGACATTGCCGAACAAGGCCCGGACGGTGTTTGTTCCTATCTTGAAAGAGCTTCCGAAGCGGGCATAAACCGCATTTCAGCCGGCATTCAAACCTTTAACGATGATGTTTTGCGCCTTATAGGACGTCGCTCCTCTCCTGAGCAAATCAAAGGTGCCCTCGAAAATTTACAACAATGGCGCAAAAACGGACAAAAAACTTCCCGGTCCCTTGCCGGTACGTCACCGGATTTCCGAAGCGGGGCTTCCTTAGCGTCTTTGGGCAGGCGCTTTTCCTGCGATCTTATTGCGGGGCTTCCCCGGTTAAGCACCGATGATTTTTGTTCAGGGCTACGTGAATTGCTGAGTTATGAGCCTGACCACATATCGCTTTACAGCCTTATGGTAGAAACGGGAACACCTCTTGAAAAGCACATAGCTGAAGGCCTTATTGCCCGGGATGAAGATACCGCCGACGAGCAGTGGCTTTTAGGCCGCGGTATACTCGAAAAAGCGGGCTACAGCCAATACGAAGTGTCCAATTTTGCCAAAAGGGGCTTTGAAAGCGTCCACAACCGCGCCTACTGGCAGATGAAAGATTATATCGGCTTAGGTACCGCCGCCGTCGGAACGGTCGGTTCCGTCCGCTATACGGGCACGCGCGACATTAAAGCATACACGGACTTTTGGACGGGCTTAAAAAACGGTACAAGTGCGGCCGTCTCCGGGCAGGCTGCACAAAACCTTGTTGTCCCCGAATCGGTCAGTGCGCTCGAACACATAAGTCAAGATGAGGCAATAACCGAATTTTTGATGATGGGCTTCCGTATGCTTGAGGGCGTAAGCGATGCCGAATTCAAAAAACGCTTCGGCCTTGAGCTTACGGATTTTATCGAACCGGTTTTTACCCGCTGGCAAAAACGGGCTTTAGCCGAAACCGACGGCAAAACCTACCGCCTTACAAAAGAAGGCCTCTTGTTCTTAAACGAATTTCTTGCGGAAATAATCGCTATATAAACTCAAGGGGAACGGCGAGAACGCTTATTTTATTTTTTGTAACCGCTGCAACCTGACTACAGTTGCAGATAATTGTTCCCTGACCTATGCGCACGTTTTTTAGTCTGTTCATGATGAAAAAATTTTTTGCATCTTCGGTATTCGGAGTTGCCGTTTTTTTTATTTCAACAGGGTAAATTGTGTTATTGCGTTCGATAAGCACATCTATTTCGATTTTATCTTTATCACGGTAAAAATAAAGCGGAGCTTCTTCTCCGTTGTTGGCAAAAGATTTTATAATTTCAGCGATAACATAGGTTTCAAAAAAGGAACCCGCCATTGCGCCGGTTTGCATAACTTCAGGATTTGTCCAGCGCGTTAAATAAGCTGCAAGTCCCGTATCGATAAAATACATTTTCGGAGTTTTAACAACCCGTTTTTCGACATTCGACGAATAGGGCTTCAATAAATACACAAGACCGGAGGTAACCAAAAGAGAAAGCCATTTTTTTGCGGTAACTTCGCTTATGCCGCACTCCCGCGCCATATCGCCGTAATTGACCAGTTGACTTGTACGGGAGGCCGCAACCGTGATAAATTGCAAAAACTGCATTTCATCGGCAACCTGTGTCAGTTTTTTAATATCACGTTCAATATAGGTTTTAAGATAGTTTGCATAAAAATCGGCGGGCGCAACTTTTCCCTTAATGACTTCAGGATAACCTCCGGCATAAATAGCCTGCCATGTTTTATGAATTGAAAATGTATAAGCCGAAAAAGCCTTGCTTCTTTCAAGAAAATATTTTTTTGTAGGAATAAAGCTGTCCGAAAATATGTCCTGCCTGATTTCACGGGCGGAAAGGGGATAGAGCTGCACAATGCCTATTCTTCCCGAAAGACTTTCCGTTGCCGTTTCCATGAGTTTAAATTGCTGGCTGCCGGTAAGGTAATACATTCCGTTACGGCGGTTTTTATCGATTTCAATTTTCAAGTAGCGGAACAAATGCGGGACATATTGAATCTCATCAAATATAACGGGATGAGGATGAAATGCCAAAAATGATTTAGGATCGGTTGCCGCAAACAGTTCTTCCGTCGGGTCGTCAAAGGTAAGATACGGAATAGTTTCGGCATTCGTAATTTTTTTTAAGAGGGTTGTTTTTCCCGTTTGCCTGGCTCCCGTCAGCAGCACGGCCGGATATGAAGAGGCGAGTCTTTGTATTGTTTTGTCCGCATGACGCTGTAAAAATGCGTTTTTTCTTGTCCTTAGTTTCATGGGATAATCCAAACTCCTCTTTAATATTATCCCATGTACTTAAAACAGTCAATAGACGGAACAATACACGGCCGCGGTTACCCTGCATTAGGTTATTCGTATAAGTTATTCATATAAATCGTTGAGTTTTCGGTAGAGTCTGTTAAGCCGCCCTTTATCCGCTTCGCTCATAGAATCGGGCGCTTCGTCTATAAGCACCTCCAAACTTGAAAGGCTTGCATTGAGTGCCGTAGTAAAGCTTTTCGATACTTTAAGCCAATAGGTTCCCCTGCCGTCGGTACACAGGCCGATAAAACCGATTTCTTTTCCGCCCTTTTTTACGGGGGCCGTGCGAAGGATAACCGGCAGGGCGTTAAACAGTTTTTCCGCTTCTTCTGCAAATGACAGGTTCAGCGTGCGCTCCCATCCGCTCTCGGTGAGGGGCCGTAAATCCGTTTCTTTTACAACCCGCAGGGCAAGGCTTAATCGCTCCCCGGTTAAGAGGGCGTGCTTTCCGTATTCGACTTTTACGCGCAGTTTTCCCGCCTGTGCAAGACGTCCCGGATCTTCGTCGGCTTGGGCGGCTTTTTGTAAAAGAGAGTAGGGCATAATAAGGTGCTTTTTACCCTTGATTTTTTCGACGGCAAAGACTATGCCGCCTATGATGACGTTTTCCGCGTTTACATTTTCAACGTTTGCTCTTGCAATATGTGCGCTGTCGGATAATCGTTCTTTTTTGCAAAGCCTGCCCTGTTTGCCGCCCGTCTCTTTTTTGTTGCGCCCGAGGTTTTCTCTTGCCGCCCTTTCATCGCCGCCGGCCCCGGCTTTGTTTTTTATGCCGGATCGGGTACTTTTCCCCGTCATTGCCGCAAGGCGCTCTGCCATCCCCTCGTCGAGGCGCGATAACACCGCCCTTGTAAGCGGAGAAACCGACATGGCGAACATGCGCGAGGTACGAACGATTTCTCCTGCAACAATATAGAGGGGGTCTGCGCGGAACATGCAGGAACCCGGATGTATTTGAATGTGTTCGGCGGTTAAACTTTGATAGCTTTCTTTTTTTTCGCGTATGCACACAAACTGAATCATACCTGCGGCTATACAGGTTAAATAATCGTCCGGATGACCGCCTCCGACAACGGGAAGGCCTAAAGAGCCGACTATTTGTTCCAACTGCTCTTTTATATTGACTATTTCGGCCATAACGCGCTCGTCAAGATAGCTTTTTTGGCAAAACCGCAATTTGTTTTTTGCTTCGCCGTACCGTTTGAATATGTTTACATAGGATACAAAATCGCCCCTCATATCTCGGAACTCGTGATGGGCGCGCCGGGCATCGCTTTCTTCGCCGGGCGGAAGCATAAAGGGCGAGTGCGCCGACAAAAAGGCGGCGGCGATAAGCACTTCTTCTATAACATCGGGATAACGCAAAATCGCTTCAACGATAATGCGGCTTTGGCGCGGCATAAGGGGAAAAGCCGCCATAAGCTCTCCGATTTTGGAAAGACTGTTGTCCTTTTCCAAGGCGCCGAGCATATTAAGCGTTTCCACACCGCCTATAAGCCCTTCACGGCCGGGCGGCGAAATAAATTCAAACTGCTCAAAATCGCGTATACCGAGTTCCGCCATGCGGAGCACCACTTCGCATAAGTCGGTACGGTATATTTCTTCCATTGTGTAGAGGCTGCGGTTTTCAAAATCCTTTCGCGGATAGAGGCGGTAACATACGCCGCTGTGGGTACGCCCGGCGCGCCCCTTACGCTGATTGCACGACGCTTTCGACACGAGGGTTTCGGTCAAGCTTGAGGTAAAACTGCGCGGATTGTAATAGTTCAGTTTTGCCAAGCCGCTGTCTATAACGGTTGTAATGCCGGGAATGGTTACGCTTGTTTCGGCGATGTTTGTCGAAACGATAACCTTTTTGCGGCCGAAGGGAGGATTTATAAAAACGCGCTCCTGTTCTTCTTTTGCAAGCCGTCCGTACAGCGGAATAAGAAAAATGCGCCGCGAAAAAGGTGCGCGGCCGAGACGACGGATACAGTCTTTGATGATTTTTTCTCCGGGTAAAAAGCATAAAATTCCGCCCTCGTATTTACTGTCCAACACGCGGCTTATCGTATCTTCGATTTTTGCCAAAAGGGCTTCCGAGGCGCTTAAAGAAGCCGTACTTGCGGGAATTGAAGGCGGGTCGTAGACAATCGTAACGGGGTAGGTGATTGTATTGATTGTTACAATAGGACAATCGTTAAAATAGGCGGAAAAAGCTTCGGCGTTCATCGTTGCCGACGATACAATCACTTTAAAATCGGGCCGCTCTTTTAAAACACGCTTTAAAAGGCCGAGTACAAAATCGATGTTTAAACTGCGCTCGTGTGCTTCGTCGACCATGATAACCGAATAGCGCGACAGCATGGGGTCAAGCTTCATTTCCTGAAGCAAAATGCCGTCGGTCATAATCTTTATTTTGGTTGAAAAATCGGTTTTGTCTTCAAAGCGCATTTTATAGCCGACCGTTCCCGGATAAGTGCAGCCCAGCTGTTTTGCGATAAATTCACTTACCGACAGGGCGGCAATACGGCGCGGCTGAGTTACGGCAATCATTCCCGCATCGGCAAAGCCCGCCTCATAGAGGATTACGGGCAGCTGGGTGGTTTTCCCCGAACCGGTGGGGCTTTGTACGACTATTGCCTGATTTTTTTTAATCGCATCGAGTATAAGTTCTTTTTGCTCGTAAACGGGCAAGGCCCGGTAATCTATCGGCATGTAGTAATTTCCCGTATGTTTTTCATCAATTCCAAACGCTTTTTATAATATGCGGCCAATCTTTTATCCTGCTGTGCTATCAGGTTCTCATTCAACCGCCTTATAACAAAATTATACCCCTTATCGACATGAGTTACAATAATCTCGGGTTCTATATCGGCGATTTTTAAAAGCGGCCGCCCGCCAAACCCGCTTTCCGCCGTGTTTTCCTCCTGCTTTAAATCTACTTGAAGGAGGATGCCGGTGCCCGTGTACTCGTAGGGATGGGCGGGATTTTCAAAATTTATGGGAATGTTTTGTCCGGAAATTGTGTTTCCCATCCCGTACATAATGAGTTTTTCCGTTTTTCGGTTTGTGCCGTCTTCCGTTACCTTGCAGCTTACCCGTTCCCACGGCTTTGAAACATGGGAATGGTTTGCCCAGATGATATCGACTCCCAAGTCCAATAACGAATAAAAATATTCGCGCCTTTCGCTTGTAACCTCCAAAACATATTCCGGATCGGCCGAATGAACGCTTAAAATAAAAACATCGCATGGGTTTTCTTTTTGTAAACGTATCAGTTCGTTCTTTAATGTGAGTTTTCCCTTTTCGGTAAAGGGGTAAAAATCGAATAAATCGTTGTGGCGGTTAAAATTGACAATTTCGGTTACCGCGGCAAAGAGGATTTTCCAGCCCTGAACTTCAATCAATTCGTAAGTGAGCTCATCGCTTCCCGGTTTTTTTATCCCCGCACTGTAGACTCCTTGTGAACGCGCTTTTGCAAAAAAATCGGCGCTTCCGCGGATGCCCTCCGTTCCCTGGTCATTTGTATGGTTGTTTGCGAGCGAAAATACGTTAAACCCCGCATCGATGGCTGCTTGGGCGTATTCGCCGTGAATATTGAAGTTCGGAAAAGTTTGATAGGGAAGTTCATCGCAAATCGGCGTTTCGAGGTTTGCGAAGGCCAGATCCTTACTGTTCAACAGTGTTTTAACATCGCGGTATATAAGGCTGTAGTCTTTCATACGGAAGTTGACATTATGCGCCATAATATCGCCTGCAAAACAAAGTTTCAAAGGTTCCTGTTTGGGCGGATTTTTCCGTTCCGCTTTTGTACTCACCGTTGTTTGCGTATTCGCTGCCGGTTCGTTTTGAAGATTTTCGTGTACGGATGCACATGAAAAGATTAAAAAGCTGCATAAAACGGATATAAGGTACAAAAGTTTTGCCATATACAGAATATACATTGACAGCGTTATTTTTTCAATGTACAATGTGAAAATAATTCTGATAAGGAGAAAACAATTTCATGACAAAGACAAAGTTTGTCTATTTTTTCGGCAACGGTAAAGCCGAAGGCGATGCATCCATGAAAGAAGGTCTCGGCGGAAAGGGTGCAAATTTGGCCGAAATGACTAATTTGGGAATTCCCGTTCCGCCCGGGTTTACCATTTCAACTGAGGTTTGTAAATTATACTACGAAAACGGAAAAAAATATCCCGACGGACTTGAAAGCGAAGTTGCGGAACATCTTGAGCGCCTTGAAAAACTTATGGGTAAAAAACTCGGAGATGCAAACGACCCTCTTTTGGTGTCGGTCCGCTCCGGTGCCGCCCTGTCCATGCCCGGTATGATGGATACCATCTTAAACCTGGGTATGAACGACAAGGCAGTCGAAGGTTTATCGGCGAAAACGGGAAATCCGCGTTTCGCATGGGACGCATACCGCCGCTTTATTCAAATGTTCGGCGATGTTGCTATGGGCGTTCCTTCCGAAGGTTTTGAAAACGCTTTGGACGACATTAAGGTTTCCAAGGGCGTAAAGCTCGACACCGACCTTGATGCCGACGACTTAAAAAAACTGGTAGAACGCTACAAAGAGATTTATAAAAAACACACGGGAAAGGACTTCCCCCAAAACCCCGTCGAGCAAATGTGGGGTGCCATCAATGCCGTATTCGGTTCGTGGATGAATGAACGCGCCATCAAGTACCGCGCATTGAACAGTATCCGCGGCCTTGCGGGAACGGCGGTTAATATTCAGTCCATGGTATTCGGAAACTTCGGCGACGATTCGGGAACGGGCGTATGTTTCAGCCGCGACCCCTCAACCGGAGAAAACAAATTTTACGGCGAATACCTGATGAACGCTCAGGGTGAAGACGTTGTAGCCGGTATCCGCACTCCCGAAACCATCGAAAAACTTGCAAGCGAAAACAAAGAAGTGTATGCCGAGCTTATCGCTATCCGCGACCGTCTCGAAAAACACTACCGCGATATGCAGGATATGGAATTTACCGTTCAGCAGGGAAAGCTCTTTATTTTGCAAACCCGTAACGGTAAGCGCACCGGGCAGGCTGCCGTACGCTGTGCGGTCGAAATGGTTGAAGAAAAGCTTATCGACAAAAGAACCGCCGTTATGCGCGTGTCTCCCGATCAGCTTGACCAGCTTTTGCACCCGAGAATCGACCCCAAGGCGGTTAAAGAAACAAAGCCGCTTACAAAGGGCTTAAACGCTTCTCCGGGAGCCGCCTGCGGTCAAATCGTCTATACGGCCGACGAAGCGGATTCGTGGGTACAAAAGGGCCACAAGGTTATTTTGGTACGTAAAGAAACCAGCCCCGAAGATATTACCGGAATGGTTGTGTCCGAAGGTATTTTAACGTCTACCGGCGGTATGACCAGCCATGCGGCCGTTGTTGCCCGCGGTATGGGTACCCCCTGCGTATGCGGCGCTTCGGAAGTGCTTTTTTCAAACGGAGAAGTATTTATAAACGGTAAAGCTTTTCAGCGCGGCGATTTTATCACCATCGACGGTTCTTCCGGCTGCGTATACGAAGGTCAGCTTCCCCTTATCGACTCTGAAATCTCCGACCGCCTGCACACCTTCCTCGACTGGTGCGATGAAGTGCGCAACGCTTCGCTGCGTACCAATACCGACGGAAACGCAATTAAGGGCTTCAGTGTCCGCGCCAATGCCGACCAGCCCGCCGATGCAAAGCATGCATTCGATTTCGGCGCCGAAGGTATCGGTTTGTGCCGCACCGAACACATGTTCTTTGACCGCGATAAATTGATTCACTTCCGCGCGATGATCGCTTCCGACACGGAAGAACAGCGCCGCGAAGCTTTGGCAAGCATTTTGCCCTTGCAAAAAAAGGACTTTGTCGGTATTTTCGAAGCGATGAACGGCCGGCCGGTAACAATCCGCCTTTTGGATCCGCCGCTTCACGAGTTTATTCCGCACACGCAAACCGAGCGCGAAGAGCTTGCGCACATTATGCACATCGACTTGGAAAAGTTGAATGCAAAGCTCGACGCCCTGCACGAAATGAACCCGATGCTCGGCCATCGCGGCTGCCGTTTGGCTATTACCTATCCCGAAATTTACGAAATGCAGGTTGAAGCTATCGCCCTTGCCGCCGCCGATTGTATTAAGCGCAAAATCGACGTAAAGCCCGAAATTATGATTCCGATTGTCTGCGATAACGACGAATTGGAAATTATCCGCGGTCAAGCACAGGCTATTATTCAAAAGGTATTCGATACGGAAAAAGTCAAATTCGACGTGCAAATCGGTTCGATGATTGAAGTGCCGCGCGCCTCGCTCCTCGCCGATAAACTTGCCGAACATGCGGACTTTTTCAGCTTCGGTACCAACGACTTAACGCAGATGACCTTTGCGTTTAGCCGCGACGATGCGGGTAAATTCCTTACCTCCTATTTGGTAAAGGATGTGCTTATAACAGATCCGTTCAAAACCCTTGATGAAGAGGGAGTAGGAGAGCTTATCAATATTGCGCGCATTAAAGCCCGTTCCAAAAAGCCCGGCTTAAAGCTCGGCATTTGCGGCGAACACGGCGGAGACCCCGACACGATCGACTTCTGCTACCGTGCAGGATTGAACTACGTTTCCTGTTCTCCCTACCGCGTGCCCGTCGCCCGTTTGGCTGCGGCTCAAGCGGTTATCCGCAACGGCTGATAAGGTATAAAACTACAGAGGACCTCGGCGCTGTCCGTTTATAAGAGGCTGCCCTCAAATGAGGGCAGCCTTTTTTATAGGTTAAGACTTTTCAGTCGGCAGTTTCCCTACAAATCTTTCCGCATCCGGGCCGGGCTGATTCCGTAGGTTTCTTTAAACGCTTTTTGAAAATAGCCGTCCCCGTAGTAGCCGACCGCCTGTGCTATTTCTACAATGGATAATTCATCATTATAAAGCAATTCAAGCGCCCTTGTCATTCTTACCTTTTGCGTGTATTCATTTATTGTCGTGTTAAAACAATCTTTAAAACCCGTTACCAATTTTTGCTGATTGATAGAAAATTTTTTAGTGAGCTCCGCAATGGTAAAATGATCTGCAAAGTGTTCTTCTATAAAAGTTTTTACATTTTTAAGAACAGCCTTGTCTTTTTGGGAAAGGTGCACATTTGTTTTCGGTTGTGCCTTATAAACATAATCGTAAAGAAGTGAAAAAACCTCCAAGCATTTACCTTGAATATAAAGCTTTAATGCTGCTCCTTCCAGTGTACATTCTTTAAGGCTGTCGCAAATTGCGGTTATTTTCGGAATGACAATCGGCTCGGGATTAAGTACACTTGCCGCTCTTTCAAAAAAATCATCCTCCAATGTTATAGGCAAAGAAGAAAAAAAAGTTTTACGAAAAGCAAAGCCTATATTTACCAGCCGTACATTCGGCTCAATTCTTTTATATCCGTAAAAGTAATCATAATTGACATAGGCATTCAATCCATATTCAAATTCGGTACTGTCATCCTGCTGTTGATAATAAGATGCGGCTCCTGTGTAGTATTGCCCCGCTTCAATAATCCGCTCATCTATATACTCTTTAATAATAAAAGGCTGATACAGTATGCAATCGGAAATGACCGCCATAGCCGTTCCGGTATCTCCCAAAACGGAAAAACCGCCTGAGCCCTTTGTTTTTCCCAATATATAATCTATTCTTCCGTCTTTTAAATGTTTGACAAAACCGAAATCTTCAAAATCCTTCCAATAGTCTTCAAGCGTTCTCATATATCTGTCCTTTTTAAAGTTTTTTCTGTTCTATTTGAAGATTAGGGTAACATATTAGACTTAAAATTGCAAGTATTTATATATTTTCTTTCTTATTTGAAGAATTGATGTGTTGACAAAAATATCCGGTACGGATACAATAAGACAAGTTAGCTAAGACTAATCCAAATACTTATAGGAGCATTTTGTGAATAAAAAATCAAAGGGGATAATGGACTATATTTTCCATTATTCAAATAAGGGAAAAGTTGTTCTTACCGCAAGTATTTTTTTGTCCACACTGGGAATGGTGTGCAATGTTATTCCGTATGTATCGGTATATTTTATAGCGAGGATATTTTTAACGGCGGGAGAAAAAACCGGTGTTTTCTTTTGGATAATTACCGCAGGATGCGCTGTGTTATGCAATTTGATTTTTTCGTTTTTAGGCAGCGTCGGCTGTCATACTGCGGCATTTAAGATTTTGTATACCTATAGAATAAAACTGATGGAGCATTTGGGCTCATTACCGCTCGGCTTTTTTTCAAAAAACACAAGCGGCTCCATTCAAAAAATCATGGACGAAAATATCGAAAACATGGAAGGTGTCATCGCCCACATGCTGCCCGATTTAATCGGCTCATTGATTGTGCTGATCTTATTCTTTTCGGGAATTGTCTATCTTAATTGGATTATGGCATGTACCGTTTTCCTTGCGATCGTTATTGCCTTTAGCTTTCAGGCTTTGATTTTCGGCGGAGAAAAAGCGAAAGAAAGGTATTCGGATTATATGAAGCGCTCAGCCGATATTACCGGCAATTTTTCCGAGTATGTAAAAGGAATGGCTGAAGTAAAACTGTTCGGACGGGCAGGCGGCATATCAAAAAACCTGGAACACAGTCTTGATAAATGCCTTGATTGGGAGATAACCAATTACAGAAATTCCGCTTTCTTTATGAGTATGTATAAAACGATAAGCCTCTCCCTCCTTGCCTTTGTTATTCCGGCCGGCGGTTTTTTGATTTTACAAAATCCTTCAGGCGATACGGTCTTGGCGGTTGTCACGGCATTGATTATCGTTCCCGCACTGTACGACCCGCTTTTAACCTGTATCGATTATGCAACGCAGCTTAATTTCACAAAGGCGGGATTGACTCGGATTGATACCATTTTAAATGAGAGCGTTTTTGAGACAAAAAACACTGCGGAAAAAGAAAGCGGTAATACGGTTGTCTTTGATTCGGTTTCATTTTCGTATCAAAGCGAGGCGGATCCGTTTAGGAGAGAGGCACTGAGCGGCGTTTCCTTTACCTGTAACGAAAATCAAATGACCGCCCTGGTCGGAGAATCGGGAAGCGGAAAATCCACCATCGGGCAGCTCCTGGTACGGTTTTGGGATGTACAGACCGGCAGCATAAAAATAGGCGGTAAAGATATAAAAAACATTGATACAAAGGACTTAATGGAAAAAATCGCCTTTGTATTTCAAGACACCCATATTTTTTCGGATACGGTGCGGGCCAATATCGCGATGAACAAAAATCGCTCCGATGCGGAAATTATCGAAGCGGCAAAAAAGGCGCGCTGCCACGATTTTATTATGAATCTTCCGAAAGGGTACGATACCCCCATCGGTTCGGGAAATATAAAATTATCGGGCGGAGAAGCACAAAGACTTTCCATTGCACGGGCTTTTTTAAAAGATTCTCACATTGTCATTTTAGACGAGGCTTTGGCTTATACCGATGCGGAAAATGAAAACTTAATACAGGAAGCGATTAGAAACCTCATTAAAGATAAAACCGTTATTGTCATTGCGCACCGGCTTAAAAGCATTATGGATGCGGATAAGATTATTGTACTGAAAGAGGGGAAAATTATAGAAGAAGGCACACACGGAAGTTTAATTGAAAAAGACGGAGCATATAAAACGCTGTGGGACTTACAATTTGAAGCGGAAACATGGGAAATAGCAGGCAAGGAGAGATGAAGAAAAATGAAAGAACTGATAAGAAAATTTACGATGGGGCATCCCGAACAAATGGCGGAACCGGTGATATGGTATTTTTTGGAAGGCTTTGCGATAACCTTTCCTGCGGTGGCGGTGTATTTTGCAATCAATTTATTTATCGAATATTTTAATACTCCCGCCGTTATCTTTGATAAAGGATATTGGACTATTGCACTGTGTCTGGCAGGCTTTTTTCTTTTACAGCTGACGGTCAGTACGGCTGCTTTTTTAAGGACCTTTCTTCCCGGTGCGCGCAATTCGGCACGAAATAAAAAGGACTTTATTCAAAAAATAAAAAAATTGCCGCTCGGCTTTTTTTCCAAAACCCGTTCAGGGGAACTTATCAATACGTTTACCGGAGACTTTTTGGCGATTGAGCGGAGTATGGTCGGCGCTCTTACCGGTCTTTTCGGTGTTGTTTTTTCCTGTGTTGCAACGTCAGTTTTTATGTTTTGGTTTAATTGGAAAATGGCGCTGGCCTTTTATATTACACTCCCGATTTCGGCAAGTATCATTTTTGTTTCGTTGAAAATAACGGGAAAGATTGTTGTAAGCTCAAGAGCGGCTAAAGACGACACTGCGGAGGCGTTAAACGAATACCTTTCCGGTATGAAAATATTGAGAAGTTATAACCAGATCGGAGAAGGTTTTTCCAAACTTGAAAACGCATACAAGCATCTTAAAGAAATCAGTATAAAAAGTGAAACTGTCGGCGGTGCACTTTTAGGCTTTGCCTTAACCTTTGCGCGTGCAGGACTTCCGCTTATGTGCTTTACGGGAACCTATCTTATTTTCGGCGGAGAAATAGGCTTAACCGAATTTTTAAGTATCCTTATCATCGGCACTAAAATAATAAGTCCGCTTCTTACATGGATTCGATACATCGCCGCTCTTAGAATGTATTATGTCAGTGCAACAAGAATCGACACCGTTATGAGCGAAAAAGAATTAGGCGGAGAAAAAACAATAGAGCCAAAAGATGTAGGCGGCATTGAGTTTGAACATGCAGGCTTTTCGTATGTAAAGGGGAAAAAGGTTATTGATGATATATCCTGCACTTTTAAGAAAAATACGCTTACCGCTATTGTGGGGCCGAGCGGAGGAGGAAAGTCCACCATATTAAAACTTATTGCGCGGTTTTGGGACGTAGATGCGGGAAGTATAAAAATCGGCGGTGTTTCGCTCAATGAAATAAATCCCGACAACTGGCTTAAACATATTTCGATGGTGCTGCAGGATGTGTACCTCTTCCATAACACCGTAAGAGAAAACATTATGTTCGGAAACAAAAATGCAACGGAAGAAGATATGATCCGCGCTTCAAAGCTGGCGGGCTGTCACGAATTTATCGAAAAACTCCCCGAAGGATACAACACCCTTGTCGGAGAAGGAGGCTCCACTTTGTCGGGCGGTGAAAAACAGCGCATTTCGATTGCCAGAGCAATTTTAAAAGACGCACCGATTTTATTACTCGACGAGCCGACATCGAGCTTGGACGCAAAAAATGAAGTGTCGGTTCAAAAAGCCATATCCCATTTGGTTAAAGACAAAACCGTTATTATGATTGCTCATCGGTTAAAGACAATAAAGAACGCCGACAACATCATCGTTTTGGATAAGGGGCGGATTGTTGAAGAAGGCTCTCACTCCGAATTGCTGGAGAAGCAAGGCTTGTATGCACGGCTCTGGTATTTACAAAATAAATCCAAAGAATGGAAAATTTCGGTAAGCGGATAGTCAATACCGAAACTCGCCGTTATTTTAATCGGTACTATTTGTACCGATTAAAATAAACCTTTTTTATACTCCATAAATATTTTTTCTTTAAATCCTTTTTGCTTGCCGAACATAACTTTCTCCCGTTTTATTTCGATAAAACCTAATTCAGTATAGCAATTAATTGCTGCATAATTTGTATCTGTCACATCCAAAAGATAGTTTCGATATACAATAATTAATTTCAAAGTCTTTGAAATTAATTATTGTATAAAATCCGGCCGACAAAGGCTCCGAAATATTTTTGAGCTGCTTTTTTTGCTCCCTGTATCGCTCTTCCTTTAATATTTGAAACTGCCAAAACTCCCATAATTTCCTGTTCAGCTTCCATCAGATAAAAACAATTTATCCTTATGCTGCAGTGACATACCTTTTAGGTATTTTCAACGGTTTTGTCATAAAATTTAAAGATGCTGATACATTGGGCTGAAAATCCGCTGCTTAGCGGAAAGATGTGCTTGCTAAGTACAAAAAATGAATATTTTACTTATAGCTGATATACTTGTTCCAATGCTTGACTCAAATAAATCTTTGTGTTAAATTATGAATGAATAATAAAAAATATTCATTCATAAGAAGGCGAGTATGGATAAAAAAGAAGAACTTTTAGCAAGCGCGCATGCCGTTTTTGCAAAAAAAGGGTATAAGGAAACAAATATTTCCGATATTACAAAATCCATTCATATTGCAACAGGTTCGTTTTATAAATATTATGCTTCCAAAGAAGATATATTTTTGGAAGTGTATAAACGTGAAAATATACGAGTCAGACAAGCGGTCATTGAGCAAGTCGATTGGCAGGAGCCGATCGAAATAGTTGTTGAATCCTTGTTCTCCGTAACTTCAAAACATTTGTTCGGAAATAAAATAATGGCGGAATGGAGCAATCCTAAAATCTCAAAGGTTTTGCATGAATATTATTTTTCGGAACAAGGAAAAAGGGATAATCAATTTCATCAATTTTTAACGGCTGTGCTCGATAAAAAAATAAAAGAATTAAAAATTAACCGTCGATTGGCTTCTCAATTAAAGAGAGTATATGAGTTTTTATACTATATCGATTGTCATATAACGGATTCGGATTTTGAAGGCTGCAGCGAGGTAATCAGGATTCTTACGCTCTATTTTATAAAGGGTGTGGTGTCCGAAGCCTCCGTTCCATCAGATTTTTAAAAAGCAAAACATAATTACGGAGCATTCATATGATTTTATACTACAGTTCAACCGGCAACTCAAAACACATTGCCGATAGGCTGGGTAATTTTTTAAACAGTAAGCCTGTCGATATGTGTTCGATAAAAGAAAAGACAATTAATGTAGCCCACGAAGATTTATATATTGTTACATTTAATTGTTTTTGGGGGTTGTCCGAAAAAGTAAAATCTTTTATCGAACAAACCGAATTTAAAAATATAAAAAAACTTCTCTTTATTTTAACATGCGGCGGTATTTTAGGCGGGGCGGACAGACAGGTAGAAGAAATCTGTGCCGAAAAATCATTGCCGAAACCGACAATTTATGAATTAAGAATGGTAACAAATTATTCAATATTGCACGGTATTCCCAATATAGATGCACAAAAACGAAAATTGAAAAAAGCGGACATCGGCTTGGAAAAGATCATGCAGGGAAAAAAGAAGGCTTATCACAGTCCTTTTATAATGAAGCTGTTGCAGCCCTATATTCACCGCAGTTACAAAGCGTATCAAAGTACAAAACCGTTTTATGTTTTGGATTCCTGTATTTCATGCTCGCAATGCGAAAAAAATTGTCCCGCCTCTGCAATAAAAATGGTAAACGGAAAGCCGCAATGGATAAAACCTCAATGCGACAATTGTTTAAAATGCCTGCACCTTTGCCCGAAAGAAGCAATTAACTACGGCAAAACCACTGTAAAAAGGCTCAGGTATTTTTATAAAAACCCGAAAAATGCTATGGAATAGGAAAAAAAGCCGCATACGGCAATCGACACAAGTAAAGATTCACGGTACAATAAATTCTATCAAACATACGGTTTAATAGCCGTCAAAGGCAGGCTTGATAATCATGGATAGGTATCAGGATATAAACAAGGCGAGTATAGACAGATGGATTGAAGCGGGATGGGAATGGGGAAAGCCGATTTCACATGAAGTGTACGAAAATGCAAAAAAAGGCAAGTGGAATGTCTTGCTTACACCGACCCGTACCGTCCCTCACGAGTGGTTCGGTGATTTAAAAGGTAAAAAAGTTTTAGGACTTGCTTCGGGCGGCGGACAGCAAATGCCAATATTTCAAGCCGTGGGCGCCGAGTGTACGGTACTCGATTATTCATCGAAACAAATTGAATCGGAACTGTTTGTTGCCGACAGGGAAAAATATGAAATTCGGGCTGTACAAGGTGATATGACGCAGTGCCTTCCCTTTGACGATGAAACCTTTGACATTATTTTTCATCCGGTTTCAAATTGTTATATCAAAGATGTGTATCATGTTTTTAATGAAGCTTATAGGGTTTTGAAAAAAGGCGGGATGTTGCTGTCAGGTTTGAATAATGAAATAAATTACATCGTAGACAACGACGAAAAAGAAATTATATGGAAAATGCCGTTTGACCCTTTGCAAAATAAAAAAGCAAAACAATACTTGATAGAAAATGATTACGGCTTGCAATTTTCCCATACTCTTGAAGAACAAATCGGCGGACAATTAAAAGCGGGATTTACTTTAATCGATTTGTATGAGGATACAAACGGCAGCGGCAGGCTTCATGAATTAAATATTAAAACCTATATTGCCGCCAAAGCCGTAAAACGATAGATAATCGGAAGTTCGAAAGAACAGTATCAGAACTTAAGCTTATTCATTTGGGGTAAAATCTTTAACAGCCATAAGATAATTTATATATGAAAATAAGAGAAATTATAGAAAATAAAAAACAATTTTTATCACTTTTGTTATTGGCGGACGAGCAGGAAGATATGATAGATAAATATCTTTCTGCCGGCACAATGTATGTTTTGGAAGATAACGGAGTTAAGGCGGAATGTGTTGTCATCGATGCGGGGAATAAAATTCTTGAAATTAAAAATATTGCCGTTCGGCCGGATTGTCAGAGAAAAGGATACGGCAAAGCCTTAATTGATTGTATCGCTGCAAAGTACAAAGGTACATATTCGGTGCTGCAAGTCGGAACGGGTGACAGCCCTTTAACCGTTCCCTTTTATGAAAAATGCGGCTTTGTCCGTTCGCATATCATTAAAAATTTCTTTGTGGATAACTATCACCGGCCGATTTATGAAAACGGCATTCAACTGGCGGATATGATTTATTTAAGAAGAAATTTATCCCCGTAGTTTTTTCTAAAAAGTAACCGACTTTTTAGAAAAAACCGTTAGCGTCCGCAGCATGCGGCAATGCAGCGTCCTATCGTCCGCAGCAATGCTTATATTTCTTCCCCGAACCGCAGGGGCAGGGATCGTTGCGGCCTACTTTCGGCGTTGTGCGCACTACCGTCACGTTTTCGCCCTGACGTTTTGACGCAAAGGGGGAGGCTGCGGCGGCGGAGCGTGCGGCTCCTGCATCGAAGGCGGCCATCGCGTTGTGCTGGGCGTTCATTTGCATAGTGCGCGCCTTTCGCTGCATATCTTCACCCCGGTCGTTCGTTATCTTCACTTTAAAGACGCGCGAGGCGATTTCGGTGCGGATACTGTCGAGCATTTCGTCGAAGATGTTAAAGCCGTCGATTTTATATTCGGTTAAGGGGTTTTTAGAGCTGTAAGTGCGAAGGTATACCGCTTCGCGTAAGCCCTCAAGGGCTTCGAGGTGGTCAAGCCATTTGCGGTCTATAGCCTGTACGTATTGATAGCGGATAAACATATTCAGGTTTTCTTTTCCCGCCAAAAGTTCTTTTTCGCTTAAATCGTTTTCAAGTGCGCTCATAATACCGCTTACAAGCTTGTCTTGTACGGCATCCGCTTTATGTTCCGCCTGTGCGCTGTGCAGCAAGTCCTGAGAAAGCGGGAGGGCAAAGCTTTGCTTTAATTCGGAAGCAAGCTCGCTTGCAGCTCCTTCGGCGTTTTTGCGCGCCGCTGCGGCGTACTCTTCGGCAAATTCTTCAAGGGTTTCGCGGGCGGTCAGTAAAATGCGCTGTTTTAAATCCTCGTCGGTTAAAATGGCGTCGCGCTGATCGTATATAAAGCGACGCTGTTCGTTTAAAACGTCATCGTAATCGAGCAAGTGCTTACGGATTTCAAAGTTACGCTCTTCAACCTTGCGCTGCGCTTTTTCGATTCCCTTGGTAAGCCAGGGGTGATAAATCGGCTCTCCCGGTTCCATACCGATACGCGACATAAGGGATTTCATCTTTTCGCCGCCGAAAAGCCGCATTAAATCATCGTCCATCGAAATGTAGAATTTACTGCGTCCCGGATCTCCTTGACGGCCGGAGCGCCCTCGAAGCTGGTTGTCTATACGGCGGCTTTCATGACGCTCGGTACCGATAACGTAGAGGCCGCCGGCCTGCTTTACTTCTTCATAATCGGTAAGCCATTTTTCTTTTTCGATTTTATACGCGCTTTCATACTGCTCTTGGCTCGCTTCGGTTCCGGCACGTTTTTTTGCCCTGAATTCGGGGTTGCCGCCGAGCTTAATATCGGTACCGCGGCCTGCCATATTGGTTGCAATCGTAACCGCCCCCTTGGCCCCCGCTTCGGCAATAATCAAAGCTTCGCGCGCGTGGTTTTTTGCGTTCAATACCTCGTGGCGGATTCCCTTTTTGGTAAGCAGGGCGCTTAAATGTTCCGACTTTTCAATCGAAACCGTACCGACCAAAACCGGCTGTCCTTTTTTATGGGCCTCGGTGATTTCGGCGCAAATGGCTTCCCACTTGTCATGCTCGTTCAAATAGACCTCGTCGTTTTCGTCGATACGGGCAACGGGCTTGTTTGTCGGAATAACCGTTACGTCCAAATTGTATATTTTACTGAATTCGACCGCTTCGGTATCGGCCGTTCCGGTCATGCCCGACAATTTGTCGTACATACGGAAAAAATTCTGAAACGTGATTGTCGCTAAAGTGCGGTTGCGCTGGGCGATTCTGATATGCTCTTTCGCCTCGATAGCCTGATGTAAACCTTCACCGTAGCGCCGCCCCTCCAAAATACGGCCGGTAAATTCGTCTACGATTTGTACTTGCTTGTCTTTTACGACATAATCGACATCGATTTTATAGAGGGTGTGGGCGCGCACGGCTTGTGTAAAGTAGTGGATGTATTCAAAGTTTTCTTCATCAAAAACCGAGCCGCGGATTAAATTGTGTTTTTGTAAAATCGCTTCGATTTTAAGCATACCCGCGTCGGTAAAGGATACGCGCCGGCTTTTTTCATCGAGCGTATAATCTCCGATAACCTCTTCGCCCTGTACTTCGTCCGGGTATAAACCGGTTTCCGGATTTTTTTGTACTTCTTCAAGCTGACCGACGTATTTATCGACTTCGAAAAATTTAACCGTGTCGTCTTCGCCCTGTCCCGAAATAATAAGGGGGGTACGCGCTTCGTCGATTAAGATGGAGTCGATTTCGTCAACGATACCGAAGGCAAAGCCGCGCTGTACCTTTTCGGAAGGACTTAACTGCATATTGTCGCGCAAATAATCGAAGCCCAACTCGTTGTTTGTGCCGTAGGTAATGTCGCAATTGTAAGCGGCTTTGCGCGCCGCGTTATCCATATTCGATACGATTGAGCCGACCGTAACGCCTAAGTATTCGTAGACGGGACGCATCCAGTCCGCGTCGCGCTGAGCAAGGTAATCGTTTACGGTTACAACGTGAACGCCCTTTCCGGCTAAACTGTTTAAATAGGCTGCGGCGACGCACATAAGGGTTTTACCTTCGCCCGTTTTCATTTCTACGATACGGCCGGAGTGAAGCACTATTGACCCCATAACCTGCACGTCGTAGGCCCTCTCTCCCAGCACACGCTTTGCCGCTTCGCGGGCGAGGGCAAAGGCTTCGGGTAAAATATCGTCAAGGCTTTCGCCGTTTTTAAGCCGTTCTTTAAAAAGGGTTGTTTGTTTTAAAAATCCTTCTTTGTCAAGGGCGCTTGCCCATGCTTCTTTTTCGTTGACCTTTGCAACGATAGGCATCAGGGCTTTTACATCTCGTTCCTGTTTGGAACCGAAAAAGAATGTCATTATTGCGTCAATCATACCTTATAATGTACCGCTTATTGACATATTTGGGCAAGCACTTTATGCTGTGTTTATGCTTCAAAAAGGAAAAAAATCCCGTGCGGGACTGATATGTGCGCGCCTTTGTGCCGCCCCGCCGCTGTCTTATATGTATCCGCTTGTGCTGCTTGTAATTCTGCTTCCGTTTTTTTCCTGCGGCGGAAACAAGCCGATTTCAGCCTTAAAAAAGCAGGATTTGTTTGATTTACAGTACGGCAATTTTGAAAACGAATTAAAGCTCTTTAATCTGCGGGAGAGCGCTCCCGTCAATACACGCCTGATTATGCATGACGGTTTTTTTTACCTTGCCAACGGCGAAGCGGGAAAAATCATGCAATTGACTTCTTACGGCGATTTAACAGGCATCCTGTACAATCAGGATAAAAATCCCGTTCCGTCCTTCGTGGATTTAAGCGGTAATAAATCTCAGTCCGCATTGGAATATCAGGGAGGTATTTCGACACAAAAGGCCGTTGTCTATCCCTTTAACGAAATAGGCCCCCTTGCAGTCGATTCTCAAAAGCGCTTATATGCGGCCGATATATTGCCGCGAGACCGCTATGTGTATGACGAAAAAACAAAGACTTTATTGCGTGCCGCGGTTTTACGTTTTAATGCCGACGGTTCTTTTATCGATTATTTGGGACAGGAAGGTCCGGGAGGGACTCCCTTTCCGTATATAAAAAATATCTATACGACAAAGCAAAACGAACCGGTTGTTGTCTGTTTATCCGAAAACGGATTTATCGTATTTTGGTTTTCCCGTGACGGGTATTTACGCTATAAGGTACCCATTTCAATGCAATCTCTTCCCGGCTATGAAGCTTCTCTTGCGGATAATGTCTTTGTCAGCTTTGACCATGTGGTTCCCGACTACAATGCTCCCGTTTTATACTTAAAGCTGGATTATTTCCCGGCCGAAATAGATAATTCGACTCGCGTACAATCCGGTATGAATTTCGACCAAACCCTTGTCTTCCCCTATAATCTGGAAACCGAACGGTATGAGGAGCCCGTCGCCGTTCCCGATTTTGAGCAGGCGGTAAGCCGCGGCTATACAAAAGAGGTTTTTCCCATGGGCTACGACTTTTTGGGTTTAACCGAATCCGGATGGTTTTTCTTTATAACGGCGGATGAGAGCGGTTTTTCAATTTTGATACTCAGACAAAACGGACAAAAAATAATCCGCCGTCATTTGGAAGTCGATTTGGAAAATACGGTCTATCACCATTTTTCTCTTTCACCTTCTGGAATTATTTCGGCATTGCTTGCAAAAGAAGATTCGGCTTCGGTTGTGTGGTGGCGTACCGATACGCTTATAGATACAATCATAAGATAATGTGTGCGGACAAGACGGTATGAAAGAAAAAGAAAAAGAAAATCCGCGCAGCATTCCCGAAGAAGAGCTTAATTTTCACTATGACAGAAGCGGCCGTTTAAAACGGGCACCCGAAAGCGTCAGGCAATTTTATGACGGAACCGCACCCAAGCCTCCTAAGGGTTTGTTTAAAGCTCTGGTGCATACAAGCCACGGAAAGTTTATGCTCGGTGCGGTAGTTCTTTCTCTCCTTGTTGTGCTCGTTGTGTTGTTTTTCGCGGAGCGCTCGAATTTTAAGGCGGCAGCCGGAATTACCTTTACGCTTTCAGCCTTTTCTTTTGAGGATTCGGTCTATGTGAGCTTAAAAGCGGATAAGTCCGGAACTTGGGAAGGAGAGCCCTTACATGCGGATATCCGCTTTTCCGCTTTTGAGGCGGGAAATGCGGTGCTTGCCGAACGGAAAAATGTGCTTATTTATGACGGAAAAGAGCAATTTTGCAGGACAATATTTACGGATTATGATATAATGTCCGTACATGCTGAAATACGCGTCGGCGGCGAAACCGTCATGCTGCGTACACGGGTTGAACAAAAGTAGGTGCCGCCCGGATAGGAGGATATATGTTACAGTTTTATTTATTATCGGTGCTTTTTAATGCCGCTTCCGGATTAATTCTTGTCTTTGCCGAAAGCGATCCCCGCGATGCTGCCGAAACGGGTGCTGCCGGTTTATCGTTTTTTGAAACGAAAAATTTCCGCCTTGTTGCCGGTATTTTAACCGCAGTAACGGGTATTATGAAGCTTTTAAGCGTTGTACAGGGAGACCTTCCCGTTTTGGGTGATTTGATTCCCGCCTTGGCCGGTATCATAGGCGGTGCCTGTCTTTTGTATGAGTATTACAAGGGCGCATCGTCTGTACCCGTTTCTCTTCCGGGTGTTTTGGAGAATATTTTTGTTGCCGGACGTAAATATGTGGGTGTGTTTTGTATCGCCGCCGCCGCCCTTCACTTTATTTTTCCGCGCGTACTTTTTTTGTAAAACGGTTTATTGTGAATATAAAAACATTTTCCGCTCTTTTTTTGCTTTGCCTTTGTTTTTCATCTTGTTTGAAGCAAAAAGATGAGCCCTTAATAGATATTTCGGCGGCCGAAGCCATTGTTCCCGGAGAACGTTGGGCTCTCATTATCGAACCTTACGCCGCTTACCGCATAAAACCTTCATCTTTCGCATCGGTAAGCGCTCACGGCCGGCAGGGGGATATAGAAAAGGTCAGCGGAACCTTTATAGATATTGACGATGTCCATGCGGTGCAAGGCTCTCTATGGTATCGTTTTTCTTCGGGCTGGCTTCCGGAAAAAACGGTGCGAATATATTCAAATAAATTAAAAGCGGAATTTGCTGCGGGAAAGATGCAATAATGAAACAGGTTTTGGTTATAGGTTCTACCGTTGTTGATGTTATCATTCATATTGATGAACTTCCGCGCAGGTCGGAAGATGTACACGTAATCGATCAAATGTTGCAGCTGGGCGGCTGTGCCTACAATGTCGCCTCGGCAATACGGAAGGCGGGCGTGCCCTATACTCTGTGTTCTCCTGTCGGAACGGGTGCTTACGGCGATTTTGTACGTAAAGCCCTCAAGGAAAACGGCATCCCGATTTTTACCGATGTGGAAGATAAGGATAACGGATGCTGCTATTGTTTTATCGATAAAACGGGAGAACGCACCTTTATGTCCTGGCACGGGGCCGAATACGTTTTTAATCCCGATTGGATGGACAAGGGAGATGTCTTGTCCGCAGACAGTATCTATATTTGCGGTCTTGAAGTTGAAGAACCGACAGGAGATGCTTTGGTACGCTGGCTTGAAGATACCTTTGAGCAATGTTCCCATACCGATGATTCGGGGGCCCGCTCTTTTGAAAAAACTTTGTATTTTGCCCCGGGGCCGCGTCTGTGCCGCATTCCCTTGGAGCGTATGGAGCGTCTTTTTGCCCTTAATCCCTTTTTACACTTAAACGAAGAAGAAGCCCTTTCCTTTACCGGAGCCCGGGATATAGAACATGCGGCCCACAATTTGGCGGGGGCAACCAAAAATACGGTGGTGATTACACTCGGAAAAAACGGCGTTTACTGCCTTGAAGACGGTATCGACGGCTATACCGTTCCTTCCGCTCCCGTATGCGTGCGCAATACAAACGGGGCGGGGGATGCGCATATGGGTACCCTCATAGCCTCTTTGAAAAAAGGGAACAGTCTTAAAGAAGCCCTTAAAGAGGCTAACGAAGCCGCCGCCGCCCTTGTCTGCGGGTTTACAGGCGATTGTTAGAATAAATCGCTGTGAGTACCCGTGCGGGTAAGATATAAAATAAGTTCTGTTTTATTGATTTCATAGATTAAAAGCCAATCGGGTGTTATGTGACATTCCCTACAGTTGCTCATATTTCCGCTAAGCTGATGGTCTTTGTATTGTTTTGGGAGAGGCTGTCCTTCCGCAAGTATCTTTATAACCGTTTTGAGCAGTTCAAGATTATAACCTCGGCGTTGAGCCTTCTTGAGGTCTTTTTGAAACCGCCCGGTCGGTTTCAATGTATATTTCATGCAAGCAATTCCTCGACCATCATGTCTACATCGGTATAACTCCGATATGACTGCGGCTCTTTTTTCATCAGTTCAACTTCCCGCATTGCTTCAAGTGTTTCGCGATTCGGTATGGGGTTTCCGACCCTGAACGGAATTGCCTGTTCGCGGACGGCTTGCCGTAAAAAAACGGTAACCGCAGTTTCCATGTCCATTCCGAGGTCGGAAAAAAGACGGAGGGCGTTTTCTTTTAATTCCGTATCGATTTTGATGGTTGTAGTTTGAAGCGGCATACATCCTCCTTTTTCTTAACTTATTATCACTGGTTTGTATGCACGTTGTCAACCCTGTCGAGTTTTTGTGTGCAGTTCCGAATATATTTTTTTGATGTCGTATTCCGTACTTGCCGGAATGACAATTGCGCGCAGAGGACTCGTGTAAATCAACAGGACGGTTTTGCGCAGTTTTAATTTGTATACAGTATCTTCGGTGTGAAAAAAAACGCTGAAAGGGTTGCGATAAGGTGCTTTTGCCCGATTTTAAAGGTAATCGATTGTTCCATGCGGATTGCCTATTCCTTAGTGTTTTAATTCTTTTGTACCGTTTTTATGTTTTGCAATAATCTCGGCCGCTTTTTGCGCGCTAATGTTTTCGTATAGTGTGCGTGTTTTAAGGTGTTTAAGCGTTAAAAGGTTTTCGGCAGCTTGAGCCTTATCGATAAGGATACCGAAGGGAACGGCTTTTTTTTCGGCGGCCGTATACTGCTGATTCATTTTTTTTGATTCCGGGAATACTTCTACCGTCAAGTCCGCATTGCGCAGTGTAAAGGCCGTTTTTTGATATACGGACATTAAGCTTTCATCGGTGCAAAAGATTTCGGCGTCCAAAAAGCCTTCCGCTTCGGCCGCGGGGGAAAGTTCGTCAAGGGCGGCGATTAAGCGGTCCAAACCTATTGAAGCTCCCACACCGCTTATTTGTTCCTTCATATACAAGCCGGTTAAATTGTCGTAGCGGCCGCCTGAGCACACCGAGCCGATTGACGGAAGGTCATTTAAAAAAGTTTCATATACCAAGCCCGTATAATAATCCAAACCGCGCGTAATTGAAGGATCGAGCACAACAAGGTTTTCCATACCGCTTTCTTTTATAAAAGAGCGAATCTCTTTTAAACGCTTTATGCCTTCGCCGCCTTCTTCTCCCGTATATTTTTCCATCAGGGCAAGGGTTGCATCAAAGCTGCCGGCGCCTGAAATATACGCTGACACCGCTTCGGTTTTTTCCGCGTCGCCCGTTATTTCGTTTAAAATTTCCAGTACCTTATCCTTGCCGATTTTTGCCGATTTATCGACCGTCCGCAAAATATCTTCGCTTTTTTCGCTTAAAGCGAGTTTTGACAAAAATACGTTAAAGAGGCCGCGGTGGTTTATGCGTATGGTAATGTTTTTTACGTCTATCGAAAAAAGAGCCTGCCTTATAAGAGAAAGTATTTCAAAGTCGGAGGCTGCACTGTCCGAGCCTACAATGTCGAAATCGCATTGCACGAATTCGCGGTAGCGTCCTGCCTGCGGCTTTTCGCCGCGCCATACCTTGGCTATGTGGTATCTTTTAAAGGGAAAATACAATTCGTCCTTGTGTTCGGCTATAAAACGTGCAAAGGGCACCGTTAAGTCGAAACGCAGGGCAACATCGCGCCCGCCGTTGTCGGTAAAGCGGAATACCTGTTTTTCGGTTTCGCCCTCGCTTTTGCGCAGTAAAATCTCCGAGTATTCCAATGCGGGCGTATCTATGGGAACAAAGCCGTATGAGCGGAAAGAGGCGGTTAATTTTTCGGTTAAAAGCGCCCGTTTAATTTCGGCTTGGGGTAAAAAATCTCTAAAGCCTTTGAGTATTTTCGGTTGTATAAGTGCAGTCATATCGTTTATAATAGCCGTAACGGGAGAAAATTGCAATTGCTTTTAGCTTTGGATATAGGAAATACGAATACGGTTGCCGCCCTCTTTGATGATGAGCGTATTGTGTTTAAGCGGCGCATTTACAGCGATACCAAGCGTACCGCCGACGAATACACGTCGGTTATGCGCTCTTTATTCCGCGATGCGGGTGTTTCGGTTTCGGATGTGGAGTCTGCCGTGTTAAGTTCGGTCGTTCCCCTTCTTATCGGGCCCTTTATAAGCGTCGTCGTCAATTTGACGGGGAAAAAACCCCTCATTGTCGCGCCGCCCATCTTTGATAAATTGCCGATAAAGATTCCGGAAACGGCGGTTCATCAAATCGGAAGCGACATCGTATGCAATGCGGTTGAAGCCTACGCGCGCTTGCGCTGCCCCTGCATTGTAATCGACTTCGGTACGGCGCTTACTTTTACGGCGATAAGTGCGGACGGCTCTGTTCAAGGCGTTGCCATCGCCCCCGGCTTGGGAACGGCGGTGCGCTCCTTGTTCAATAATACCGCCCAGCTTCCCTCGGTGCCGCTCGAATCTCCGCCGGATGCATTGGGTACGAATACGATTCATTCGATACAAGCCGGTATCGTTCTCGGTTACAAGGGCTTAACCGAATCGCTTACCGAGCGCATAAAGTCGGACCTGTGTGCAAAAACCGGCTGTAAAGCCGAAGATATACGAGTTATCGCAACGGGCGGCTTAAACAGCGTTATAAAGCCCATTACCGATGTCTTGGAAAGCGTGGATAAGGATTTAACCTTAAAGGGGCTTTACCGCATTTCAAAGTGCTGCGCCGGCTAAGTCTTCCCATTGCAAGCCGGAACCCGCTTTTATATCCCGGGCAAGCTTTCGTCCTATAACCGCTTCGTAATATTCGGGCGAAATACCGACCGACAATTCTTTTTCGGTTCGCAATACCCCTATATCCTGTTCCCGTACCGTATCGCCTTTTTTCATGCCCTGCATAAAATGTATTGAACGGTTTGTGCGCCCGTAATTCGCCTTTTCCGACGGAGCAAGCTCCTTTACACCGTTTCCGATAACTTTTTTGCACAATTCCTCCCCGAATTCTTTATATGCTTCTTCGAGGGCTTTTTCAATCGGCATTTTTTCATAGCGGCGTACCGATTGTACCATGTCCGAAAATAAATCGGGATCAAGGGCGACCGGATCGTCGAGGCCGCCGGTTTTGCGCGACAGGGTAATGTGTTTTTCTATAAGACGTCCGCCCGATGCAACCGATAAAACCGGAACAATGCACGGGTCTAAAGAATGATCGCTTACTCCCGAGTCTATGCCGAATTCCTTTGTGTACAGATTTATAAGTGAAAGATTGTATTCTTCGGGCGGGGCGGGGTAGCTTGTAATGCAATGAAGGAGAAAAAGCTTTTTAAGCGGTTTTAAAACCTCAAGGGCTTTTTTTATATCGCTCATTTGAGACACCCCGCTTGAAAGTACCAGAGGAATCCGCCCGGTTTCAGGTAAAGCCGATTCAAGCGTACACAGTTTTTTCAGCATGGGAAAATGATTCAATTCGGGAGAAGCGATTTTTATATAATCGGGTTTTAAGGCAAACAGTTCTTCCGCCGAGCGTATGCCGAAGGGGGAACACATAAAGCTTTTTCCCAATGAGCGTACATAGTCGCGCATCGTTTCAAAAAAGGACGGCGGCATTTCAAGCTCTTTGAAGCGGTCATACAGCCTTATTTTTCCGCCGGGAAGATTGACATAACCCGTGTTCGGGTGCAAAATCTCGTCGGCGTATACCCACTGGAATTTTATGCAATCGGCCCCCGCTTGGGCGGCGGCATCGGCTAAACGTTTTGCCTTATCAATAGAACCGCCGTGGGACGTTCCTATTTCGGCAATTATGAGTACCCTTGTGTCGTTCATATCCTTATTTTCGGCAGTTTTACCGAACCTTGTAGTTGTACCGGGCGCCGAAACTGTTTTACGGTGCTTTGTAATTATATCTTGCACCGAAACTGACATTGATTAAATCGATCCCTCCGGGAATAACCGAAATCGAAACGTCGAATTTGTCGTTTACCTGTATATTATTTTCGATTTCTCCTCCGTATAGAATAAAACGGTACTGCCAGTCTTCATCCTTTGTTCCGCGGTAAAAGGTAAGCTTATCCTTGTAACCGGGGAGCTTGTACCAGCTTTGGCGGTATAAAAAGGTGGGGCCTATGCCCGTATTCATGGAAAATCGGCCTATTTTAAACAAGCGTATGCGGAATCCCACGTGAGAAAAGCCTGCAAACTGCATTGCGCAATCGGCATACAGTCCCTGTACGGCTTTTACCGAAACGATGTCTTTCCATAGAAAATAATCGAAATTAAGCGTTACACCCGGATGAAGGACAAAAATACCTCTTGAATCGAATTTATAAGGTATAAGAGGTGCATTCGCGGCTCCCCGCGGATGCATACTTAATCCGAAAAACTTTGCTCCGGCACTGAACGTATGAGTAAAGACGGGAGTAAGGGTTATAAATACGAATACCGTAAAAGCGCATAGCTTTTTTTTCAGTTTTCTCATAACTATGAGTAATAACACGGATACAAAATAATTACAAGGGTTTAAAAAAACATATACATTGACAGGAGGTCTTCTTCCCTATAGAATGTACATTATGCGAAAATTTGTATGCCTATATCTGAATACCGGCGGGGGACACAGGTCATCCGCGAATGTTTTAAAACAGGTTATGGAGCAAAACTATCCCGATGCCCGTGTTGAACTGCTGAACGGTATTGATTCCAAAAATCATCTTGCCCGTTTTTTCTTTGAAAAATGCTATCAGCTTGCCTCAAATTATGTTCGGGGAGCCTGGTGTCTTACCTATGATTTGGGGATGTTAAAATGGATGCAGCGTTTTATAAATATGGTTATATCGCCTCATACCGCATGGTATCTAAAAAGAATGATTAAAAAATCTCAGGCAACGGATGTCGTCAGTTTTCATTTTGCGCTTACACCTTCGGCGGTTACCGCGTTACGCCGTTTAGGAGGAAACATTCCCTTTACTGTTATAGTGACCGACCCTTTTACCGTGCCGACTGCATGGTTTTATGAAAAGGATATAAAATACTTTGTTTTTTCTCAGCGTGCGAAGGATATAGCCGTTAAACAATGTTCGGTGCCTGAAAAGAATGTCATCGTAGTGCCCTTTTTGCTCAGTCCGAAGTTCTTAACTCCCCTCGTAAAAAGCGATTTACTTGCTCTACGCAAAAAACACGGTATTCCCGCCGATAAAAAGGTTGTATTATTGGCAGGCGGGGGAGAAGGCTTACCGAATGCGGTCCGTATTGTACAGCATTTTATACGCCGTAAAGTGACTTTTACTATTTTGGTTGTCTGCGGGAAAGATGCCGCCGCAAAAAAAGTCCTTGATTTGACCGCCCAGCTGTATCCTTCAATCGATTTGCGTCCGATGGGCTTTATTTCGTATATGGATGAAATGGTAAAGGTTTGCGATTGCGCAGTCATAAAGGCGGGGCCCGCAACGCTTATGGAAGTGTTGGTTTCCAAAAAGCCCGTTATTATTTCATCCTATATTCACGGACAGGAATTGGGAAACATGCAGTTTGCCGTCCGTAATAAGGTAGGCTGGTTTATCAGAAATCCGAAAGAAATTTGCGATAGGGTGTGCAGCCTGCTCGGTGATGACTCATATCTTGATTCGGTACGCGACAAGCTGGGCTCCTTACCTCTATCGACCGAGGTGAACCTTATTACGGACAAACTCTATCAGCGCAATTTTACATAGGGAAGATAATCGCCGTAGCCTTCTTTTTCCATATCCTCATAAGGAACAAATCTCAGCGATGCACCGTTGATGCAATAACGCAAGCCCCCCTTTGATTTCGGGCCGTCGGGAAAAACGTGTCCCAAGTGAGCGCCTCCCGTTTTGGATAGCACTTCGGTGCGAACCATGCCGTGGCTTGTGTCTTCTTCATAATCGAGGGCGGAGGTTGTGATAGGTTTGGTAAAACTCGGCCAGCCGCAGAGCGCATCGTATTTATCGCTCGAAGAAAAGAGGGGTTTTCCCGTTACGATATCAACATAGATACCCGGTTTATCGAATTTGTCGTACTCGCTCGTATAGGGGCGCTCGGTTGCCTTTTTTTGCGTAACCTCATATTGGACGGCCGTTAACCTGTTTTTGAGTTCGGTATCGGCAGGGACTGTGAAGCGTTCTTCGTCATACAGGGGTTTTGACGCCAAATTCAAATCGATATGACAATAACCGAAGGGATTTTTTTCCAAATAATCCTGATGATATTCTTCGGCCCGTACAAAGTGCGCAAGTTTTTCGGCTTCAACGGCAAGGGGTTTTGTATATTTTTTTTGCACAAAATCAAAAAAAGCTTTTATGCGCGGGGCATCCGCTTCATCGGTATAATAGACTCCCGTGCGGTATTGGCGGCCTACATCGTTTCCTTGCTTATTGACCGAGGCGGGATCGATAATTCTGAAAAAATGTGCGAGCAGTTCTTCCAAACTTATAACGGAAAAATCGTATACGATATGAACCGTTTCCGCATGGTCGGTGGCCGCTATTTCACGGTAACTTGTTTTATCGGTTTTGCCGTTTGCATAACCCGTTTCGGTAAAGCGCACTCCCGGAATGCGGCGAAAATATCCTTCAACACCCCAAAAGCAGCCGCCTGCAAGGTATATTTCCTTCATGTTTCCCGTCATTTTAAACTCCTCGGATGCCGCGGAATCGGTATGAGCGGGCATCTTTGTACAGCTTAACAGAGCCATTGTTAATAAAACACAAGCACTGTTTTTTATAATTTGTAATTGTTTCATATTTGAAATATAAACCGATATTGCAAAAAAGGCAAGCAAAAGCCGTCGGTTTTTTATAAGCGGGTAATAGGGAATGCCCCTATTACCCGTAATTATAAGATGCAGGCTTTAATCTTTTTAAATAAAAAAAGGTGCCCGAAACTCCGATTAAAAATCGAAGGCTTCAAGCACCTTATAAGTTTACCGAGGCTGTTTCAAA
Organism: Treponema sp. HNW; assembly: GCF_050320395.1. GTDB lineage: Bacteria > Spirochaetota > Spirochaetia > Treponematales > Treponemataceae > Treponema_C. Next base: position 1,588,260 of record NZ_CP144459.1, on the reverse strand, counting down.
GTCCGGCTTAAACCGGACTTTTTAACAAGCCCGTAAACGTTTCGGAGCCTTATTTACCCTTGATGAAGTCGGGTAAGGTTCCGGTTGCGGCATACTGACCGGCGATGTAACCGTTTGCACAGCAGTCGGCAACGGCGTTGGAGCCCAAACGGTTGGTTCCGTGGATACCGCCGGTGATTTCACCTGCAGCAAAGAGGCCGGGAATTACGTTTCCGTAAATGTCGCGGACTTCGGTGTTCGGGGTGATGTTCAAACCGCCCATCGTGTGGTGGACGGAAGGCCACTGCGGAATTGCATAGTAGGGGCCGCTTTCTATGGTCATCATAACACCCTTGTCGACGCGCTTACCGAAATCGGGGTCGGCACCGGCTTTTACGTATTCGTTGTGTTTTTTGATGGTTGCGGCAAGATTTGCACCGGGGATGGACACTTTTTGTCCTTCGTAGGTGCGCTTGTTGATTTCTTCGGCCAATGCTTCAAGGCTGTCGGCTTTGAAAATTCTGTCCGCTTCCATACCGCCCTGCAGCTGTGCCGGGGTTACGAATCCGCCTTTTTTAACGATTTCTTCGTTCATAATACAGAAGGTGGGGAAACCGCCGGAGTTTTTAGCTGCATTGGAACATACGTCGCGGCGCTCGCCTTCGTTTACGTAGCGTTCACCCTTGTAGTCGACATAGACAACACCGGAGCTGGGGCCGGAGAAGGGGATAACCGCATATGCATCCAAAACGCCTCCGTTCGGGTTGGCGAAGGGATAGAGCTGGATGTAGGACATATGAAGAGTTGCCGCTCCGATAGCTTGAGCCTGAACAATACCTTCACCGGTTGCACCGACGTGGTTTGTGGTGGGCAATTCTTTGGTCAGCATGGGAACATAGCGGGAACGCATCGGAACGTCGCCGGCAAAGCCGCCGCTTGCAAGAATAACGGCCTTGGTAGCCTTCATGGTTTTGAAACCGTTTTTGGTTTCAACGCCGATACCTAAAACTTTTCCCGAAAGGGGATGTTCGCGGTAAATGGTTACCATTTTCGTGTTTACCATAATCGGTACGCCGGCTTTTTCGACCATTTTCTTTTGAACCTGTACGATGTCGGAACCCTGACCGCTGATGGTCGTATAGGTTCTGTAACCGTAGTGTCCGCCCGGACGGGTTAAGGTTTTGCGGACTTCCAAACCGTTGTCAAACAGCATGTCCAAGTAGAAGGGGGAACCGTAAACCATGTTCTTTACGAGAGCTTCATCGCCCATATAGTCGCCGCCTTTGAGGGTGTCGGCAATGTGCTTTTCGGCCGTATCGGGAACGAGGTTCAATTCTTTTTGAAGCGCTGCGGCTTTTTTGCTCGTATAAGCTGCATAAACACCGCCGTTGATCTGCGAGTTTCCGCCGACAAAGGGCATTTTTTCGATAAGAACAACGTCCTTTGCACCGTTTACTTTGGCGCTGTGAGCCGCGGCAAGACCTGCGAAACCGCCGCCTACGACGATAATTTCGTGGGTTTCATCCCAGCTCTTAGGCGGAGTGCTGCTGTAGTCTTTTTTTGCAGCTGCAGCGCTTGCGGAAGATGCCGTCTTGAAGTCGGCAGGATTTCCGCCGGCTTTTTTGACAGCCGCTTCAACCGCAGCCAGGATTCCCTTGCTGGTCATCGTAGCGCCGGAAACGGTATCTACCGAAAGGCTTTGCTGCTTGATGATTTCGGCGGGCACAACACTGATGGCCGCATCGGAGATGCCAGGTGTTTCGTTATGTGCTTTAACGGAAACGGCTTCGATTTTGTTTTTGGCAAGTTTTACTTCAACTACCAAACCTTCGTGCATACCGTGAACGGTTTCGGTGTAAGTACCGGCTTTCATTTCGGTTACGGCACGCGGAGCGGCTGCCACGTTTGCCGGCTTTTTTGCAAAAGACAGGGACAAAACACAGGCGGCCGCAATGAAAAGTACCAAGAGTTTTTTGGCGGTTTTCATTTTTCCTCCTCAAGAGTAAATAAAGATGTATCTATAAAAATATAGGTATTACCCCGATAGTATCATAGTTTCCGTACTTTGTCAAATAGAGAAAAAATGTAATTTTAATCCGTGCCGCCGAAGCGGTTTTTCATTTGCGCAAAGATATCGGCGGCATCTTCGTCGCTCAATTCTCCGGGCGGTTCGTGATACTCTACCAGATGGGCGGGGATTTCGTCCAAAAAGGGGGAGGGTGTACATTCGACCGTTGTCTGCATTTTACGCCGTCTGCGGCACGAAGAAATATAGAGTTTATCGCGCGCCCGTGTAATCGCAACATAAAAAAGCCGCCTTTCTTCTTCAATACCGCCTTCTCCGTCTTCAAGGCTGCGCGCGTGCGGAATAAGGCCGTCTTCGCAGCCTGCAATAAATACAACCGGAAATTCCAAACCCTTTGAGGCATGGATTGTCATTAAATTAACCTTGCCTAAAAGCGATTCTTCTTCGGCATCGTCGCGCGATAAAAGGGTAATGCGGTTAAGCCAACTGTACAGGCCCGTGTCCGCATTGTCGGGATTGTTTTCCCATGTTTCGATTGAATTGATAAGGTATTCGATGTTTAAAAGCTTGTAACGTGCGGCTTTTTCGTTTTTAGGGTACTCGCTTACGAGGTAACTCCAATAGTCCAGGTCTTCGACCAGGGTACGTACTTTTTTTGAAAGGCCGCCTCCGCCGCTTAAAAGAGCGCTTCTTTGTTTTACAATAAAATCGTAAAATTCTTCCAAAGCGCTTACTCCCTTGTCTTTTTCAGAGCTGAGCGCTTGAAAGGTGCGTATCCCTGTTTCCGTTTCTTCGTGTTCAAATACGGAAAGTTCTTTTTCAGCCTGTACCGCCGCTTCGGTACTTCCCTTCTTTATCAGGTTTTCGATTGCTTCCCATAAAGAGCAGCTCTTTTCCGCTGCGGCCGCATTCAGTTTTTCGATTGTTTTTCGTCCGATACCGCGCCTGGGCGTATTTATAATGCGCAAAAGATTTATATCGTCATAGTGATTCGAGCATACGCGAAGATAGCTTATAATGTCTTTTATTTCTTTACGCTGATAAAAGCCGGTTCCGCCGCTCATAGTATAGGGAATGTCCGCGGCTAAAAACGCTTCTTCCAAGGCGCGGCTTTGGGTGTTTGCCCGCATTAAAACGCCGAAATCTCCGTAATTGCGCTTTTCTCCTGCGCGCAGCCCCTGAATGCTTTCTGCTATAAAATCGGCTTCGGCGGCTTCGTTTTCGGGTAAATATATTTCTATCGGTTTTCCGCTTCCGTTTCCCGACCACAATTCCTTGTCCTTACGGTTCGTATTGTGCGATATAACGCCGTTTGCCGCCGCCAAAATCGTTTCCGTCGAGCGGTAGTTTTGTTCAAGCCGGATTTCTTTTACGTGGGGGAAATCTTTTTCAAACATGCGGATATTTTCGTAGTTTGCTCCGCGCCAGCTGTATATGGATTGGTCGTCGTCTCCGACCACTGCAACGTTTTTATCGGCAAGCATGCTCATAAGCTTGTACTGCTGAAAAGAGGTGTCCTGAAACTCGTCTACCATGATGTATTTATATCTTTGGCGGTAGCGCTCCAATACTTCGGGGTACTCCGTAAACAGTTTAATGGGAAGCACAATCAAGTCGTCAAAATCGACCGCATTGTACAGCTTTAAGCCTCTTTGATATTCTTCGTAGAGGGGGCGGTACATATCGTTTACGCTTTGCCATGTGTAGCGGCCCGTTTTTATATTCGAAAATAAATTGCCGATTTTATAGGCATCGAGGGCATCGGCGGTAAATCCGAGTTCGCGGCCCGTTTCTTTTATAAGCTGGGTTTTATCCGTTTCATCGTAAATCGAAAAATTTTCCCTCCAGCCCAAATTGACTATATCGTTTCGCAATATGCGCACTCCGAAGGCATGGAAGGTCGAAACGGTAAGGTTTTGCAGCTTTTTTCCCGTCTGCTCTTTTACGCGGCCGGACATTTCCTTTGCCGCCTTATTGGTAAAGGTGAGGGCGAGTATTTGACTTTGGGGAATACCCTGTTCAAGCATCCATGCGATGCGGTAGGTTATAACGCGGGTTTTACCGCTTCCGGCTCCCGCTATGATAAGCAGGGCCCCGTCAATCGTTTCAACCGCCTTTAATTGTTCACTGTTTAATTCCTTTTGTAATTCCGTTAAGCGCATTGGGCTATTGTACGCAAAAAAACAAGAGTATGCAATATTTGTTCTTAATCTTACCCCTTCGAATTCCGATAATTAATAATGAAGGTTTAAAATAAACGGGGCGGGAGGGAACCGCTTTAATTACGGAAGATTTTTTTGTAAAAATTGCAATAAAATCATTTTTGGTACTTGACTGTAACGGAGTTAGCGTAGAAAATAGTATGATAGAAGTAATGCGTTTGGATGGGAGTACATATTGGATAAATCCTCATCATATTGAATACATGGAAAATAATCCCGATTTAACGCTGGTTATGCTGTCCGGCAAACGGCTGGTAGTGCGTAATACCGGTGAAGAAATGAGGGAAAAAATTATTACATACCGCCGTCTTATCGGCGCATTTAAAAATGAATTATAACGGGAGGGCTTAATGGATATAGCAAGTATTATCGGTATTGCAGGCGGTTTTGCGTCTCTTGTATTCTCCGTCCTTTCTTCCGGAGGAGGTTTGGGCGGTATTTGGGACGCCGCTTCTCTTATATTCGTTATTATAGGTTCGTTTTTTGCAATGTTTTTGAGTTTTCCCATGAACAGGGTTTTGGGAATGTTCAAAATCATCGCGCGTATTTTTAAAATCCCCGATTTCGGAAGCAAATCTCTGGTACAAAACATGGTTGCCTTATCCGAAAAGGCAAGGCGCGAAGGTATTCTTGCCTGGGAAGAAGGTCTTGAAGATTTGGACGATGCCTTTATGAAATCGGGCTTGCGCCTTGTCGTCGACGGTACCGACGGAGCCGTTATACGAACCATTATGGAAAACGAGCTTAACCGCATAGAAAGCCGCCACATGGATTGGATTTCCATGGTTGTTCACTGGGCCGGCTTGGGTCCTTCATACGGAATGATGGGTACGGTTATCGGTCTTATAGGTATGTTGGGAAAACTCGAAGATAAAAGCTCTATCGGTCCGAACATGGCTGTCGCTCTGGTTACAACCCTGTACGGTTCATTGCTTGCAAACATGTTTTTAACGCCTATTTCCGCAAAACTTGCCTATCAAAACAGCTTGGAAATTCAAACCAAAGAGATGATTATAGAAGGAGTACTTTCAATCCAAGCCGGAGACAACCCGCGTATCTTGGCTATGAAGCTGCTCACCTATCTTGACCCGCAGACAAGACGGGCTCTTGAAGCGGATGTTCTCAAAGACTAAGGGATAGAGCATGGCAAAGGAAAAAAAAGAAGCACCCAAGGCATCGAAGGCATGGCTGGAAACATACGGCGATATGATTACGCTGATGCTGTGCTTTTTCGTTATGCTTTTTAATCCGACTGAAATAGACGAAATTCAGCTTGCCCAGCTGACCGTCGCCCTGCAGGGAGATCCTACTTCAGGCGGTATGTCCCTGTCCGCAGGACGGCTTGCCGACTTGGGAAATACGATTACTTCTTTGCCTGCTCTGGAAAAGGGTAAGGTTTTGGGTCTTGCCGTTAAAAAGGCCGTCAGTATATTTGCGCCGGAAATAAACAGCAATAAGATAAAGGTTACCGCCGATGAGCGCGGTCTTGTCGTCACCCTGGCTGCCGATTCTTTTTTCAGGGAAAACAGCGCCGAACTGCTCATCGATGAAACGCGGGAAACCTTGTTAAAATTGGCGCAGTTTTTAAATTTAAGCGATTTGAAAGACCGCAAATTCAGAATAGAGGGACATACCGATTCGATTGCCCCCGATCCGGCGTTGTGGCCGAGCAATTGGGAGCTGTCGGCGGCGCGGGCGGTAAACGTACTGCATTATCTGGTGGACTTCGGTGCCGACGAAAGGCGTTTTTCCGTTGCCGGTTACGGTAATACTCAGCCGCAGTTTGCCGAAGATATGCCTGAAGGCAGAGCCTATAACCGGCGTGTGGATATAATTATTCTGGACGAAGGTCATTTTTAATGATACTATGTAAGCGAGGTATAAGTGTATGGCTGATGACGATTTGAATTTTGAAGACAGTGACGCAGGCGGTGCTTCCTCGCCTTCGAAGGGCGGAAAACTCGGCGGTATATTGCCGACAATCTTAAAATGGGCTGCAATCGGAGTTGGAGCCATTATTCTTATCGTAACGGTTGTCGTTATTACCATGTCGATTGTCAATTCGAATGCGCCTTCTACGACGGCCGTTCCCATTTCTCAGGAATATACGCCCAAGCGCGACGTATATGAATGGTATCAATCCCTGCCGGATGTGCGCGCAAAAACGATTGATCCCATTCCCGCAAGCGTTATCGTAAACGTAGTGCTCGGGTACAAAGTTGACGATAAGGTTGCCTCAAACGAATTAACCGCGCGTAAAATAGAAATTCAGGACTATTTGCGTAAATATTTTTCGAGTAAAAAGATTATCGAATTAAAACCGCAAAACGAAGATATGCTTAAGCTCGAAATCAAAAACGATATAAACGATATATTAACCTCGTCTTCCATAAAAGATGTTCGGTTTTTAAAATTCGAAGTGGTAGAGCAGTGATTGCCGAAAAGGGTGTAAGGAATGAATGAAGTTCTGTCGCAGGATGAGATTGACCAGTTACTCATGGCCATCAGTTCGGGTGATACCGACGGTGAGGAGTTTAAACCGGTCAATGATACCCGAAAGATAAAGATATACGATTTTAAACGCCCCGATAAATTCTCTAAAGAACAGATACGTACCGTATCAATCATGCACGAAACCTTTGCACGTCTTACAACTACGGCCCTGTCCGCCCAATTGCGGAGCATGGCCCACGTTCACGTTGCATCCGTTGACCAGCTGACCTATGAAGAATTTATCCGTTCGATTCCGACCCCGACAACCCTGGCGGTTATTAATATGGACCCCCTAAAGGGAAACGCCATTTTGGAAATAGACCCCGCCATCACCTTTTCGATTATCGACCGCCTGTTCGGCGGACAGGGACACGCCGCAAAGGTACAGCGCGACTTAACCGATATAGAGCAGTCCGTAATGGAAGGAATCATCGTTCGTATTTTGGCGAATATGCGCGAAGCGTGGACCCAGGTTATCGACTTGCGTCCGCGCTTGGGACAAATCGAAACAAACCCGCAGTTTGCGCAAATCGTTCCGCCTTCGGAAATGGTTGTTTTGGTTACCCTCGAAACGAAAATCGGTGAAGAAGAAGGAATGATGAACTTTTGTATTCCCTATATTACGATTGAGCCGATTATTTCCAAACTGTCTTCACAGTTTTGGTTTTCGTCAGTGCGCAGGAGTTCCACTACCCAGTATTTGGGCGTCTTAAAAGAAAAACTGTCTTCGGTGGATATGGACGTGGTTGCCGAAATCGGCTCCATAGATTTGCCTATCCGGGATGTTTTGACTTTAAAAGTCGGCGATATTGTCCGATTATCAAATATACGGGTAGGCGATCCGCTTACCCTTAATGTCGGGAACAAAAAAAAGTTTTATTGTCAACCCGGTGTTATCGGTAAAAAAATGGCCGTTCAGGTTATCGGAAAGATAGATCAGGCTGAAGCCGAAGAATTTGAAGAATTATCAGTGGAAGGAGATGAAGCGTATGAGTGACGGCGCCATTTCTCAAGATGAGATAGATGCTCTGTTATCGGGAGTGGATTTGGGAGGCGGAGGCTCTTCTTCAGGCGGCGGTTTTTCTTCCGCGCCGGTTGATACCGGTGTCTTAGCCGGCTTTGTTTCGGAAACCGTGGAAACTTTTTCCGGTTCTTTAAAGACGATGACGGGTGCGGATGCCAAAGTTGAACCTCCTTCGATTGAAATTTTAACGCGTGATGATGTCTTAAAAAAATTACCCGAAATGGTTGTCGCCGTTATGACGGATTTTACCGCCGGCTTAACGGGAGACCACCTGTTTTTGATGGACCCCGAACTTGCAAAAAAAATTACTTCGCTTGTAAACAAGGAAGATGCTCCGGAACTGGATGAAATGGCCTTATCTGTGGTCTCCGAAGCCGTATCACAGCAAGTGGGAACCGAAATTACCCATTTGGGACGTACCGGAAAATTACCCGGTTTGGCATCCCGGCCGGCCGAATCCTTACATGTTCCGAAGGCTATGGTGCGCTTTCCTCAAGACAGTTTTCCGGTTGTTTCTTATGATTTGACTTTGGACGGTAACTCATATACAATATGGGAAGCTTTTTCTACGGAAGCCGCCGTATCTATTACTTCAGCCTTAAGTCCGGATGCTTCCCCTGCCGCAGGATCTTCGGGTATGCTTTCACCTTCGGAACTGGCGGGGCTTGGTTCCATAAATCCTGCAATGGGCGCTCCTATGGGCGGTTCGCCGATGGGGATGGGCGCGGCTCCGATGGGAGAGCCTATGGCTATGGGCGGTATGGGTATGGGTGCAATGGGAATGGGCGGTATGGCTATGCCCGGTATGAATATACCGAATGTACAGTCGGTGCAATATCCTTCTTTGCAGCAAACGGTAAGTGCAATGGAGCAGGGCAATATCGGTCTTATCATGGACGTATACATGGAAATGACCGTAGAGCTCGGACGTACCAAAAAGCAGATAAAAGAAATCCTCGGTATGGGTGAGGGTACGATTATAGAGCTTGATAAGCTCGCCGGTGAGCCGGTGGACATTCTTGTAAACCATAAACCCATTGCCAAGGGCGAAGTCGTGGTTATCGATGAAAACTTCGGTGTCCGTGTTACCGAAATTCTTTCACCGATTGAAAGGGTGAGCGATTTGCGCTAAAATATTGACGGACCGGCGATTCGGGGAATTCTGCCGGTTTTTACGGGTGGGGGGACAGCTACGAATATCTCTATAAAAACCGGTACATTTTTTCTCTTTACGGTGACCGCGCTTTTTCTTTGTGCGCCTTCTTTTTTGTATTCACAAGGTGAGCCCGCTCAACGAGCGCGCGCTCAGGGAGCGTCTTTTACTTCGGAAGCGGAAAAAAGCTTTATTATAGGCTCCGACAGCTCCGATACCCTTTCCGATTTGTCCGGTGTGCCTAATGCGAAAACCGGTTCGGGCACAGGATCGGATGACGGGACGGCTTCAAGTACCCTGTGGCTTTTTATCCGTATGATTTTGGTTTTAGCCCTTGTAATTGCCTTGATTTACGCCCTTGTGTTCTTTTTGAAAAAAGGCTTGTATCCGAAAACGCCCGATAATCCTTTTTTAAAAAAAGCCGTATCCCTTTCTCTCGGACCCGGTAAGTCCGTACATGCGCTCACCATGCCCGGTGCGGCCTGGCTTGTGGGCGTTTCGGAGGCGGGAGTAAATCTCATTGCCGAAATTAAGGACAAGGAGCTTATCGACGCTTTGATTTTGGAAGCCGAAAAAGCGCCTGCCGAAAAGCCCAAAGATTTTGCCCAAATTTTTGCCGCATTCAGCAGTACGGCAAGTCAAACCGAAGCCCTTTTAAAAAAACAGCGCAGCCGTTTTGGAGGCAAAAGTGAGTAAAAAGTACAAAGCAGCCCTTGTACTCTGCATTCTTTTTGTAAGCTTCTTTTTCGCAGCTGCCCTTGAAGCTCAAAGTGCCCCGGCGGGCGGCTCTTCGGCGCAAAGAACCGAAACTTTTCCGCAGGGAAGTACGCGCGGTACCGCTCAAATGGACGGAAGGGTAACACCCGTGCAGATTCCGACAATCGATGTGCAGATACGGCGCGCACAAACGGGAAACGAAATTTCGTTTTATGTGCAGCTTTTGCTTTTATTGACGATTTTAACCCTTGCGCCGAGTATCCTTCTTTTGGTTACCTGTTTTTTGCGTTTTTCGATTGTGCTTGATTTTATAAAGCGCGCCCTTTCTTTACAGCAGGTTCCGCCGGCTTCGGTGTTAAACGGTATCGCCCTTTTTTTAACCCTCTTTGTTATGTGGCCCACCTTTACGGGTATTTACAACAACGCTTTTAAGCCGCTGTCCGAGGGGGAGATTCCCATAGAACGCGCTTTAAGCGAAGCCGAGGTTCCGCTTCGGATTTTTATGTACAAGCAGATGGCAAACAATACCGACTATATTTCGCTTTTTATGTCTTTGGGAAAACTCGACAAGCCTGAAACCCTCGCCGATGTTCCCACCTACGCCCTGATTCCGGCCTTTGTTTTGCACGAATTGACGGTTGCCTTCCGCATAGGTATTTTACTTTATATTCCGTTTATCGTTATCGATATGGTGGTTGCCAGTATCCTCATGTCCATGGGTATGATAATGCTTCCGCCCGTACAGATTTCGATGCCCTTTAAATTGATTTTGTTTATTTTGGTTGACGGCTGGGGGCTTTTAACCCGGCAATTATTCAGTTCGATTATACCCTGACGGAGGATGTAAATGTCTATAGGTATGCTGGTAACCCTGCTTCGTGACGGTGTTTTTCAGATTTTATTGATGGCTGCCCCCGTTTTGGGCTCTGCACTGATTGTCGGCTTGATTGTAGCCGTTTTTCAGGCAACCACGTCCATTCAGGAGCAAACGCTTACCTTTGTGCCGAAGCTCGTAACCATTTTGATTGTCCTTGCCCTGCTCGGCGGCTGGATGTTTACCTCCATGCGCCAGTATACAATCAATATTTTTTCGGCGATAGGGCGGATAACGCGGTAACACCGTGCGCTGAAAGCGGCGGTAGTGCCGGCGTTAAAGCGGCGCTGATACCGGGTGCTCAAACCGGGCTTCTGTACCGAGCGCCGGAAGCGGTGCGGGCAGCGAGTATCGGAAGTCCTTTATCGGTGTTTCGGGAGGAAACTGAAAGATGTTAAATGAAATAGTTGCACGCGCTCCGCTTTTTTTGCTTGTTGCAGCCCGCTGTGCAGCCCTTTTTTTAACGCTCCCGCTTTTGGCTTCCGCGGCTGTTCCCCGTGCCGCCCGCGTTGCCCTTGCAGGTTATGCCTCTTTTTTGGTGCTCCCCTTTGCCTATGCCGCAGGCTGGAACGTAGAACCCTACAGTTTGGAATATCTGTTTATTTTAATCGGCGAAGCTATGCTCGGCATTATAAGCGGCTTTTATATTTCAATGCTCTTTGCCGCCTTCAGTTCCGCAGGACAATTTTTTACCTATCAAATGGGCTTCGGCGCATCGGAAGTATACGATGCTTTGGCGCAAATAGAAAATCCCCTAATGGGCCAGTATTTAAACCTTATCGCCCTCGTGCTTTTTTTGCAAACGGGCGGCTTTCAAAAACTTTTTTTAACGGGGATTTTAAACAGCTTTGAAAGCTTAAACTCTTTTACCCTGCTTGCACACCGTCAGGATTTTTTGAACTTTTTATTGCGCGGTCTTTCCAAACTGTTTTTTGACGCGATGGTGATTGCCCTTCCCATGGTCGGCACCCTTTTTTTAGTTGCCGTTTCCATGGGTATTTTATCAAAGGCCGCCCCGCAGATGAACCTCTTGTCCGAAGGTCTTCCCATTACGATTTTAACAGCCTTTTTTTTATTGACGGTTTTACTGCCTTATATGGCCGATTTTTTTATACGTTTATTCGATGCCGGATTTTTAAATCTTGAGCGCTTGTTTGCAAACACGGGACAAAGTATATGAGTACCGATTTGTACCGCATAGACTTACAGTGGTTTGCCGCCGAAGATGAAGGCAGAACCGAACAGCCTTCCGAGTATAAGCTGCGTAAAGCCCGTGAAGAAGGACGTGTTGCAAAAAGCCAGGAATTAAACGGCGCCCTTGTGATGCTTTTGCCCGTTTTAACGATGATTTTTCTTGCGCCGCGGCTTTTCAGGCAAAGCGTCGAAATCATCCGTTTTTATTTTGAGCGCTGTACCGAAGCCGACCTTAACGGATTGCTTGTGCGCGCTTTTTTTCATTATTTTATTAAAATGGTAACACCCATTGCTTTGACGGCCCTTGCGGCAGGTATTGCAGCCAATATTATTCAAAACAGGGGCTTTATTTTTTCGCTTAAACCCATAGAACCGAAATTTTCAAAAATAGTGCCGCGTTTAGGCAATTATTTTCGCAAAACCCTCTTTTCTTTTGAAGGCGCTTTTAACGTATTCAAATCGCTTTTAAAGGTTGCGGTTATCTTTTTTGCCGCCTATATAACAATCAAAGACGATTTACCGAATCTGCTTTCTTTATTGAATATCAATTTATGGAAGGGTATTACCCATATAGCCTTTATGGCCGCAAAAATTCTCGTTACGGCAGCCGTTATTTTTCTTGCGATTGCGGTTCCCGACTATCTTGTACAGCGCCGTCAGTTTATCGAATCGATGAAAATGACCAAACAGGAAGTAAAAGAAGAATTCAAAACAATGGAAGGAGACCCTTTGGTAAAAAGCAGGCTGCGTCAATTTATGAGGGAACTGATGCAGGCGAATATCCGCGACAATGTGGCAAAGGCCGATGTGGTTATTACAAACCCGACCCACTTTGCGGTTGCGGTTTTGTACGATAAAGAAGTTATGCAAGGACCGATGGTAACGGCCAAGGGGCAGGATCTTCTTGCTCAGCGCATTAAAGAAATTGCAAAGGAAAACGATGTTCCCATGGTTGAAAACCGTCCGCTTGCCCGCGCCCTCTATGCAGAAGCTGAAGTCGGCGATATAATACCGGAATCTTATTATACCGTCCTTGCAACAATACTCGGAAAAGTGTATGCTATAAAGGGGAAAAAAATATAACGGGTGGGAACTATGGCGGACAATGGTAATTCTATAAAAAAATCTTCCGATATAGCATTGGCGGTCGCCGTCATCGCCGTTGTCTTTATGCTTATTATACCGCTTCCGACCGTATTGCTCGATACACTGATGGCGGTAAATCTTTTGCTTGCCTTGCTTATTTTGCTCATCGTTATGTATACGCCGCGTGCAATAGACTTTTCGTTTTTTCCGACCATGCTCCTTATTTCCACCGTATACAGTCTTGCGCTCAATGTATCGTCTACCCGCCTTATATTGACCCAGGGAGCGAAATTTAAAGGACAGCTGATCACCGCCTTCGGAAGCTTTGTTGTCGGAAGCTCCGGTACGGAGGGCCTCGTTATAGGTTTGGTTATCTTTATCGTATTGATAGCCGTTCAGGCCTTTGTCATCACCAAGGGAGCAACCCGTATTGCCGAAGTTGCCGCGCGCTTTACCCTCGATGCCATGCCGATGAAACAGGCCGCCGTCGAATCAGAATACAATCAGGGGGCAATCACCGAAGAAGAAGCGCGCTTTAAAAAGCTTGAAATACAGCGTGAGGCGGGCTTTTACGGCTCTATGGACGGTGCTACCAAGTTCGTATCGGGAAACGTAAAGGTCGGTATTTTTATAACGGCTATAAACCTCATCGTCGGTATTATTTTCGGTATGTCTTTGCATAAGGAACCGTTCAGTTTGGCCATACAAACCTATGCAAAATTTACCATCGGTGACGGTTTGCTTTCCCAGATTCCTTCGTTGTTTATCTCGGTTGCAACGGGTATTATCGTTACCCGATCCGCCTCCGACGGTAAGTCTTCGATGGGTGAGGATTTACAAAAGCAGTTTTCGCAAAACGCATGGATTTATTACGTTGCCGGCGTTACGATGGGTCTTATAGGCTTTTTACCCGGCTTTCCCTGGTACGTACTTATTCCGATGGGAGCAATCCTCTTTTATATCGGCCGCAAATTAAAACTGCAGCAGGAAAAATCATTTGCAGCAAAACTTGCAAAAGAAACCGAACGCCGCCAAACGCAGGGCGGTTCTACGGCGGATATAAGTCCCGTAGTCCCCCTGGACCCCCTGTCCCTGGAATTGGGCTTTGCTCTTATTCCTCTGGTTGATAAAGAAAAGGGAGCCGAGCTTTTGGAGCGCATTACGCGTATCAGGCGGGAATCGGCTCTGGATATGGGGCTTGTGGTTCCGCCTATCCGCATTATAGACAATATGCAGCTTGGGCCCAATGAATACTGTTTTAAAATCAAGGGTGCAACCGTGGGTTCCAGCGTTATCCGTATGGGCTGGTACATGTGTATGAACACGGGCTCGGTAACCGAAGAAGTTACCGGAGAACCGACTTCGGATCCCGCCTTCGGTCTTCCGGCTGTCTGGGTGTCCGAAGCCGAGCGCGAACGTGCCGAACGTGCAGGTTATGCCGTGGTTGACCCGCCGACGATAATAGCGACCCATTTAACCGAATTAATCAAAGCTCATGCGGCCGAAATTTTAGGCCGGCAGGAAGTACAGTCCATCGTCGATACGCTTAAAAAAGAATTTCCGGCGGTTGTCGAAGAAGTTACGAAAATATTCAATACGGGGGCAATTCAAAAAGTGCTTCAAGGCTTGCTTCGGGAACAGGTTTCAATCCGCAATATGGTGGTTATTTTCGAAACCCTTGCCGACTTCGGTCCGGTAACGACACAAACCGATGTATTGGTTGAAAAGGTACGTCAAGCTTTGGGACGTCAAATCTGTTTACAGTATTCCGATGAAAACCGCGTAATGCACGTACTCACCGTCGAACCCGGTTTTTTGCAAAAACTGGCCGCAAGCCGTGTAAATACGGTCAACGGTCCCATAGCAGCTTTGGAACCCGCCGATCAGCATAATTGGATAGCCGCGGTAAGTGCAGCCGTCGCCGCCGCTCAAGGTAAGGGGTTTATGCCGGTTATTTTGTGTCCTGAAGAAACCCGTATTTTAATAAAGGCAAGTACGGAGCGCGAAATGCCGAATATCGTCGTGCTTTCGGTTCCGGAAATCGTAAACGATATAAAACTTGAAAATTTGGGAGAAATAAAGGTTGGCGCTTAATATACCCGAATTGCCGCCCATGGTTATGCGAGGCGATTCGCTTGAAGACTGTATAAAAAAACTCCGCAGCATTTACGGCAGCGATTTCCGTATTATCCGACGGGAAGAAAAAGCGCCGGACGGTTTTTTCGGCCTTTTTAAGAAAAAGCACTATGAAGTAACCTATGCTCTTTTGCAGCCCGAACCGCGGAAAAATCCCCTTGTGCCTGCGGCTTTTGATTTTGAAAAAGAAAAACGCAAATTTCTTGAAGCAAACGGGGGCGGCAATCCTCAGATGAAACTCATCTTGGATGAATTGCACGAGCTGAACCGCAGTTTGGATGAAAAAACATCGGCCCTCTGTCCGGAAGAGCCGGCAGCTATTGTGCGCATACGCGAATTACTGCGTAAAAACGAGTTTACCCCCTCTTATATACAAAAGATTGTCGATAAAATCCGCAAAGATTGTTCCCTTGAAGAATTGGATGATTTTAACTTTGTGCAAAAAGCCGTTGTCGATTGGATAGGTGAGACGATTCGTACGGTTAAAACCGAATATCTGTCTTACCCTCAGGTTATTGTATTGGTCGGACCGACGGGGGTGGGAAAAACAACCTCGGTTGCAAAGCTTGCGGCCAAATATGCGGCTTTGACGGCAAAGGGTTCCGCCGGAGGAAAGCGGGTACGCATTATTACGATAGATACCTATCGTATAGGCGCAAAACAGCAGTTGGAAACTTACGGCGAATTGATGGACATTCCCGTGTCGCTGGCCGAATCCGCCGACGATATGCAAAAGCTTTTAACCATGTATTCCAAGGATGTGGATATTATTTTGGTCGATACGACCGGACGCAGCCCTAAAGACTATGAGGGATTGGCAAAGATGCGTAATATATTGGACTTAAAAAAACTGCCGACGCGCGTATTTTTAACCGTTTCCGCCTCTACTAAAGCAAGCGATTTGCGTACCGTTATGCAGCAATATGAAATCTTCGGCTATGAATCCCTTATTGTAACAAAAATGGATGAAACCGACTGTTTGGGCAGTATTATCAGCATTATGGACGAAAAAAACAAGGCTGCGGCCTATTTCACCGACGGTCAGCGTGTTCCCAGTGATATTGTAAAAGCAACTCAAGTAAGAATGCTTATTCAATTAGCCGATTTTAAAATAGACAGAGAACATATTGACAGAAAATTTTCTCCGGAAGGAGCGGAATGAAGACTATGGAAGATCAGGCATCCGAATTACGGGCAATAATGCAGCGCCGTTTGGAAAAGGGCGAACCTTATCATGGAGACCGGGTTGTAAACGGGAACAAAACCCGTATTATAGCCGTCACCAGCGGTAAGGGGGGAGTGGGTAAAACAAATATCGCGGTAAATATGGCAATTGCTTATACGCAGGCCGGAAAAAGGGTTATTTTGATTGACGGCGATATGGGTATGGCAAACGTCAATGTACTTTTGGGAATTGCACCGAAGGCAAATCTTCTCGATGTAATCAACAACCGCAGGCGTATCTCCGAGATTATAACCGATACCGAATTCGGCTTTCAATTTATTCCGGGGGCAAACGGATTTTCACGCATTGCGAATTTGAGCACTGCAGAGATGGATTATTTTGCTTCGGAGTTTACGACCCTGTCGAGTGCCGATATAATCATTATAGATACGGGTGCGGGTATTGCGCAAACCGTTTTGGGCCTGCTTGCCGCCGCCGATGAAGTGTATGTCGTTACAACTCCCGAGCCCACATCGATTACCGATGCATACGGCATTATAAAGATAATCGCAACGGAAATGCTGGACAACAGACCCAACCTGAAGCTTTTGGTAAACCGGGCTCATTCGGCAGCCGAGGGTAAGCGGGTTGCCGAACGCATTATTACGATTGTCGGACAGTTTTTAAACTATCAAATAGATTATTTGGGGTTTATCTACGATGACCCCGCCGTATCCTCGTCGGTTTTGCGGCAAAAACCCTTTATCGCCGCCCAGCCGAATGCAAAGTGTTCCGTATGTATAAAACATATTGTCGGCCGTATTGAAAAAACAAAACTTGATACGGAGGAAGGTTTTGCCCGTTTTTTCAGAAAAATACGGCGAAAATGGTGATTGTCGGCAAAACGTCTTGACCTTAGGGCGATTTTGTCATAATCTAACAAGGGGGAGCCGGTGTTTAACCTGAAAACCGCAATAAAGGGAGCTGCCGCTGGCCTTGTTATATCTTTTATTGCAGGCATAATCGGTCGTGTAGATTTTCTCGTTATATTATTGCGCGCCTTATTATCGGCCGTATTTTCGGGAGCTTTGTTCGGCGGTTTGGGCGTTTTGTACAATATCTTTTTGGGAGGCGCCTCGGATGCGGATGTGTCTGCGGGAGTCGCCAAAACCTCTCCTTCCGGCAGTGTGGTCGATATAACCCTTGCCGACGATGAATTGCCCGATTCCGATGTTGCTCCCGATTTTGCACTGTCGCCCGGTACAAGGGTTATAGATACTCCTTCCGCTCCGGTTCGGTCTAAAGCTTTTACCGAAGGCCCTGCAGCGGAAGATTCGGATAAAACGGCGAAAAAGGATTTTTCGGCTTCAAGCGGAAACGATACCGGGACTGCTGAAGGTTTCCAGCCTCTTTCTCTCGGGCGTACGGCCGATTCGGCTTATGCGGAGGCTGCAAAAGAGACTGTGCCCGCATCCGGCAATGGGGCATCCGATTCCAAGGCTTCCGATGCTTCGGAAACTTATTCTTCCGAATCTTATGCTCGCGAAGAAAGTGCCGCTATCGATGATGCCGAAACAGTCGAAGAGGTTTCGGATGCCGAAGTTTTATCGGAAGGTGTTTCGGATACGGAAGCCGGCGATGCTCTTATTGACGAGCTTCCCGATATGGACGGTTTTGCTCCGGGTGAAGAGTATTATGAAGAAGACGATACCGATACGTTCAGTCCCGTATCTTCTTCGAGGGGGCCTGCTTCGCGTGCGGATAATCCCGTAGATATAAGCGATGCAAAAAATATAGCTGATGCTATACGGACTGCTTTGAAAAAAGAGTCGTAGACGGAAAGGGTGTGGAAGATGGCAGTTTCGCTTTTTGAGCAAAAAACGGAAGAAGAACTTTGGATTGAGTTTCGAAAAACGAACTCGATGCAAATTCGTGACGCTTTTATACGGCAATATATGCCGCTGGTTAAATATGTTGCCGGAAAACTCGCCGTCGGTATGCCCGGCAATGTCGAATTCGACGATTTGGTCGGCTTCGGCCAGTTCGGTTTGCTTGATGCAATCAATAAATACGACCCGGAAAAAAACGTTAAATTTCAGACCTATGCCGTCACCCGTATACGGGGCGCTATTTTCGACGAATTGCGTCAAATGGACTGGGTACCCCGTTCCATACGTCAAAAATCCCGCGAAATAGACGATACGGTCGTAGAACTTGAGTCGCGGCTCGGCCGTTCTCCCTCGGATGAAGAAGTTGCTTCGGCAATGAATATGAGCTTGGCCGATTATCACCGCATGGTGCTTAAAGTCTCCGGCACCAGTATTTTGTCTTTAAACGATGTATGGTACTTGGGTGAAGATGCCGACCGTATGTCCATAGGAGACAGTATTGAATCTCCGGCGAGTTTAAATCCCGACGTTATTGTCGAGCGCGAAGAGGTTAAGCGCATTATTACGGAGGCTATAAACGAGCTTCCCGAAAAAGAAAAAATGGTATTGGTTTTATACTATCATGAAGATTTAACCTTTAAAGAAATAGGGGCCGTACTGCAGGTTACCGAATCGCGTGTATCCCAGCTGCATAAAAGCGCAAACAGCCATTTGCGTACAAAGCTGACCAATATTCGCAAGGGGATTATGTAAGGGCGGAGGTTTTGTATGATTACCCTCGATACAATCAGAACCGAGATGGAGCAGCTGCTTGAAGTCGAGCAAAACCTCCGTTTTGTTGAAGTTCGTGCGGACAGCCTCGAAGAAGCGTTAGCCGATGCCGCCGCTCAGTTGGAAACCCGTCCCATACTCTTGGAATACGAAGTGCTCGAACAGGGCTTTAACGGTTTTGCAGGCTTAATGAAGCGGCCCTGGTTTATCAGAGCCTATCAAAATGCGGCATCTTTACAAAAGGCTGCCAAAAAGAAACGCGGTAAGGATATCCTTGCGGACGACCTTGAAGACGGCGGCAAGCCCAAGGACGTCAACGGTACCTTCTATGTCCGCTATTTCGGCTCGCAAATAAATCTTAAAGTTGTTCCGCCTATAGGCAAGGGTGTCCCCGTTAATTTTGAAGATGTAATGCTCCGCTTAAAGAGGTCGGATACGCTTTCCCTCGAAGAAAATATTGTTAAAAAAACGGTGGAGCAGGGCTCGGAAGGCGAGTATATACCGGTCGGCTTATATTCTCATAACCAGGCAGGCGATGCAAGTTTTTACGTCGATATAAGCGGCGACGAGATGAAAGGCTATATCGTCGCTTCGGCGCCGGCAACCGGAGGAGCCGAGATTTCCGCGGATCGTATTTTGCGTATGCTCGATTCGCAGCGGATTGTAGCCGGAATAAACAAAGAATATATAGAGGCCTTTGTGGACAATCCCGTGTACGGCACTCCCTATCTGGTGGCAGAAGGCTTGGTGCCCGTTGACGGACGGGATGCCTATATCGCATATAATTTTGAAACCGACCGTTCCAAGCTTCGTATAAAAGAAACCGAATCGGGGCAGGTCGACTTTAAAGAATTGAACCTTATTCAAAACGTTATCGAGGGCCAGCCCCTGGCACAAAAGATTCCCGCCGAGCGCGGGAAAGGGGGAAAAACCCTGTTCGGCCGCTATTTGGAAGCAAAAAACGGCAAAGATATCCATATTCCCATGGGTAAAAACGTTACCCTCGATACGGACGGCCGCACCGTTCTCGCCGCGGTCAACGGTCAGGTTTTACTTGTAAACGATAAAATAACCGTCGAGCCGGTTATGGAACTTGACGGCGTCAATATAAAAACCGGCAATATTACCTTTTTGGGTACGGTTATTATCAAAGGAAACGTTGAAGACGGATTCGACGTCCACGCTTCAGGCAATATCGAAGTACACGGCAGTGTAGGAAGCAGTCATCTTGAAGCCGATAACGGCGATATAGTCGTTTCTCAGGGAATAATGGGAAAGGATAAGGGAATCGTAAAAGCGGGCAAGTCCTTATGGGCTAAATTTATTCAAAATGCCGCCGTTGAATCCGGAGAATATATTATCGTCCACGACGGTATTATCAATTCGACCGTTACGGCAAACAAAAAGGTTATTGTCCAGGGAAAGCGGGCGAGCATCATAGGCGGCCATATTTTTGCAACCGAAGAAATCTATGCCAAAAATATCGGTAACAGCACCGGCGGAAGCGAAACGATTCTTGAAGTGGGGTTTGACCCGAAGGCGAAAAAACGCCACGACGAATTGATTGCTCTGCAGGAAAAACTTGCAAAAGAGCTTGATGAAATCGAATTGAACATTCAAACCCTGCAAAATCAAAAAAAGGTACGTAAAACCCTGCCGCATGATAAAGAAGAAAGCTTAAACTCCTTTATTGCACGGCAAAGCGATATTCAGGCGGAAACCGATGAAATGACCGTCGAAATTCAGGAACTGCAGGCTTATTTGCGCGAGTTAAAGGTTGTAGGTAAAATTTCGGTTTCGGGTATGGTGTATGCCGGAGTAAAGATTTTTATCCGCGATGTAAAAGAAGAAGTACGCAACGAAACCAAGGCCGTAACCTTTTTTTATGAAAACGGCTTTGTCCGTTACGGTAAATACGAGCCTCCTTCGGAAGAAGATACAAAACGGAGTCCGGATGGCTATTCAACCAATTGATTTGCAAACCCTTTATTCTCAATTGGGAACCGTATCCAAAACGGTCGCTCATCAACAACAGGGCATTCAATTGCAAAATGCCATTCAGCAGGATGAACACGGAAAACGTTTGCAGGAACTGCATCAAACGGTTGAAGCCGCTTCGGCAAAGGAAGACGGTCCGGGAGCGGTAAAAAATAATAAGGGCGGTTCTTCGGCGGAAGAAGAAAAAAAAGACAAAAAAAAGAAGGATGCACGGGAAGAAGAAAGCCCTGAAAAAGTATTTGAAGTTTTAAAAGACCCGCGTTTGGGCCGGCACATAGATATTTCGGGCTAGATATGGCTGAAGCGCTGTTATTGATTTTTCTTACGGTTATAAATCTCGTTTTATGGGCGGTTTTTTTTATCCGTTTTAAAAAAAGCTTTTCCCCCGATATTTTGCTTTCAAATATAAAAAACGAAGTTGATAAGCTCTTAATTGAAATAAACCGTACGGTCGATGAAGACATTACCCTTATGGAAAGTCGCCGCGAATCTTTGCGGGAACTTTTGCAAATCGCCGATAAGCGCTTATCTCTGCTGCAAAAAGAAGAAAACTCGCGTTTGCGCGAAGAAAAGGTGCTTAATAAACTTGCTCCGCAAAGCAAGTTTTCTTCCCGGAAAAAAACGCGTCAGGAGCAGCTCGATACGGGGTATACTCCTCCCGTTGCCGATGAAGGCATTCAGCTTGCCATCGATTTTGAAGCATACCGCAGCCGGGATACCGGCTCTGAGCCCGAAATCCGATTTCAGGGCCGAAATCCTCAAGATTCGGGTCCTGAAATACTTAACGAAGCGCCCGGAGAGGCCGAAAAAGAAATTCCTTTGCGGGATCGGGCTTTGAGCCTTTACGCGCAGGGTCTTTCAGCCGACCTTATTTCGCAGCGGCTTAAACTTCCCGTAAGCGCGGTACAGTTTATTATAGATACCTTCGGAGAGTAGGGGAGAGTACTGAAAATTAAAACAAGGTTCCGCCTTTACGCCGGACTGTTTTGATAATCGGCTCTTTGTCGCATTCCGATATATAATAAGAGGGATATCTATAATAATAAGAATGAAAAGAATACTGATTGGAATTGCCCAAAGAATTAATTGCCCTAAAAGCAGAAATATGGCTTTTGTATACTCTTTTCGGTATGCCAAATAGTTTTCTGTGAACAGAAATGCAGGTAAATTCCAGTTTGTTTTTGTATCGGAAGAATCAAATTTTTTAAATTACGTATATTTGGGTGTCTGTAAAGAGTCAATACCGTCATTAAGTAAGCGGACTATCGACACTTATGTGAGCGGCAGGGCGGTTATTCCGAATGCCGAGGTTGCGGTAAAGCTTGCAAGGGCCTTGGGTACGTCCGTAGAATATCTTGTTACCGGAACGGAATGTGAATCCTCACATATACAAAATGCCGATGATATGACAAAATTTAAAAAATATAAGCAGCTTGTGCGTGAAATAGACAGTCTTTCCCCCGAACTGAGGAATTCCGTTGCGGCACTCATTCATGCTGCCGCAAAAGTATCAAAATCGTCTTAGCTGTTTATTACTGCAGCACTCTCTTTGTTTACCGGTCCTATGGATATTTGTAAGTTTAAAAAATCAAGAACTTTAAATATTGTATAAAACGACGGATTGCCTTTTCCCGATAATGATTTATAAAGGCTTTCTCTACCCACTTGAATCTCTTTTGCCGCTTCACTCATGCCTTTAGAACGGGTAACATCGCCGAGAGCTTGGATAAAAAGTTCCGGTGTATTATCTTCACGTGCTATCTTCAGTATTTCATCCAAATACATAGCTATATCTTTTTGAGTATTTAAATAATCGGCAGCATCCCATTTTGTTATCATAACCTGCTTATACGCTATTTTATAAAATACAATTTGTCAAGTTTTATTTTGAAGAACATCAATTTTTTCCTCGTTTACCCGCTTGACACAAACCGTGCAAATATGTATTATATACAACGT
Source organism: Treponema sp. HNW (assembly GCF_050320395.1). Taxonomy (GTDB): domain Bacteria; phylum Spirochaetota; class Spirochaetia; order Treponematales; family Treponemataceae; genus Treponema_C. The sequence goes on along the minus strand of NZ_CP144459.1, from coordinate 1,565,574 downwards.
TACGCCGCTGTAGCTCAGTCGGTAGAGCAATGGACTGAAAATCCATGTGTCGACAGTTCGATTCTGTCCGGCGGCATAAAGGGGCTGGCCAAAAACTCAGGTTTTTGAACAGCCCCTTTTAAATTCCGAGAATACGGCCCTTGTTCTGCGCGCCTTTTTGCCGTATTTAACCTTCAAGCTGCTGAAATCTTATGAATTGGTTGATAATTACGGGGAAAAAAGATAAAAGGCATACCGACGCCCTGACTTCTTTTTTTGACACAAAAAAAGTAAATTATACGATTTTAAAGGCGGATACCCGAAAATTTACGGCTTGCCATGAAAGTTCCTTCAAAAATTTTAAAGAGCTGCACGGTAAAATCGATGAGGCAACCCACTGTATTTGTTTAGATACCTCGGATATACCGCTGTCACCCCTCTTTATGTACGCGGCAGGTTTATTTGCGGGTAAAAAAATACCCGTTTTTTTAGTCCCCGGCGCGGGCAATATTCCCGATTTTATAGTCGGCGAAACGGGCACTCTTGTTTCCGATGTCGATGACTTGCTTGAAACTCTTAAAAAAGATTTTCCGATATACGTTAAGCTTGAAGTACAGGAAAAAGTCCGTAAAAAACTGTTTAAACTCGGGATTCCTCTTACACCCGATTCATTTTCAAACTACATTGCACGCGGCGATGAAAATACCGCATCTCTTTTCCCGAAGGCGGGTATGGATGTGAGCATCCGCGATTCGGCGGGGACTCCCATGCTCTGTATTGCCGTGCGCTGTAACAAGCCGGCGCTGGTTAACTGGCTTATAGAACAGGGGGCCGACATAGATGCGGCTTCCGAAGACCGCGGATACACGGCTTTGATGGATGCCGTATGGAAAAATAATTACGAAGTAGCCGAAACTCTCGTTAAAGCCGGTGCCCGTTTGGATACGGTTGCAAAGGACGGTCAGCCCCTTATGGTTCTTGCCGCAGGTATTTCCAATATAAAAATCTGCCGCCTTCTTTTTGAAAACGGCGGTGATGTGTGCATGAAAGATCGCATGGGTTTATCCGCCCTCGATTATGCAAGGGTATTTAAAAATCAGATTCCTATGGATTTATTTTCATCCGGCCGCCCATGAAAAAAATCGTAAAAACAGTCGTATGTACCGGAGGGGGTACGGGCGGTCATATCTATCCGGGGCTGGCGGTTGCCGATGAGCTGAAAGAGCGGGACCCTTCAGTGCGTATTATCTGGTTCGGTTCTTCTTCGGGCCGGGACAGGGATATGGTGGAGGCAAACCGCAATAGACGGGGACTTCCTTCCGTTGACGGCTTTGTCGGCATTCCCTCAGGTAAGCTCAGGCGGTATTTTTCACTGCAAAATCTGTTTGACCTGTTTAAAATCGCCGCCGGTTTTTTTACCGCCCTTTTTTATTTAAAACGTATAAAACCGCTTGCGGTTTTTTCGAAGGGGGGCTTTGTAAGCGTTCCGCCCTGTGCGGCGGCAAAGGTGCTCGGTATTCCCGTATATACCCATGAATGCGATTTTTCCCCCGGCCTTGCAACACGCTTAAACAGCCGCTTTGCCGCCTGTATTTTACTTTCGTATGAACAGTCGAAACGCTTTTTCCCCGAAAAACTGCAATCATCTCTTTTGGTTACGGGAAATCCCGTGCGCCCCGTTTTTTACGATGCCGATGCCGCTCAAGGCCGCGCTTTTTTGGATTTGAAAGATGCGGAATCCGAAAAGCCTCTTTTGCTTGTACTCGGCGGTTCAAGCGGGGCCCGGCAAATCAATGATTTGATTTTTAAAAATTTCGATTGGCTGTGCGAGCATTTTATCGTAGTACATCAAACGGGGAAGGGAAGCGATTATGAAAGGGCGGTGAGCGCCGAATTCGAAGCGGCGCGCTTGCGGAAGCGGTATCTTCCCTACGATTTTATCTATGCCCAGATGCCTCATCTTATAGCCGCCTGCGATATTGTCTTTTCGCGAGCGGGAGCAAACAGTTTGTGGGAATGCGCCGTGTGCGCAAAACCCATGCTTTTACTGCCCCTTGCCGGGGCGGGTACGAGAGGCGATCAGGTTGAAAATGCGGCTTGGTTTGTAAATCAGGGAGCGGCCCTTCTTTTGGAAGCGCAATCCGCTTCAAGCGCCGCCGGCGGGCTTCAACCGGATGCTTTGTCGGCTGCTTTAAAATCGCATCTTACACAAATGAAGGATGCCGGTTTCCGTTCCGATATGGGAAAATCCGCCTTAAAAGCTGCCGGAGGGGAAAAGTCCGCACGCAAAATTGCCGATATTCTATATACGGGAGTATTAGCACAACATGACATTTAATTTTCTTGACATAGTATTTATCGTCATTATTCTTTTTATTGCAATTCACGGTGCGGTAAACGGTTTTATAAAAGAGCTTTTCGGCAAGGCCTCCCTTGTTTTGGGTGTTTTGGCTGCGGTAATGTTTTATGCAAAACTTATGCCCTATATAAACCGTCATATTAAATCGGCCTTTGTATCGCAGATTCTCGCCTTTTTGTTGATATTTGTATTTGTGTATTTGATTGTCCGCCTGGTTCAGCATTTTGTGGGTACTTTTTTTTCGGGAGACATATTACAGGGTTTGGACCGTGCTTTGGGCTTTTTTTTCGGAGCTGCCGAGGGTTTATTGCTCATTTTCCTTGTACTCGTCATCTTATATGCACAGCCCTGGTTTAAAATCGGCTCCCTTGTGGATACAAGTTTTTTTCACACCGTTTTGGAAAAATTTTTGGCAAAACCCGTAAGCAGGGTGCAGGATTTTATTGCCGCATCTCCGTTTTTTGCAGGGGAAATGCCGATTCCGTTCCGGCTTTGGGACAAGGTTTTAGGAGGATTCCATGTTTGAAAACCTCTTATACCAAAATGCCGCCTCTCTTATCGGAGACGATATAAGGGGCGGAACGCTTCCCCAAGCCCTCTTATTTGCAGGGCCTGCAATGTCCGGAAAATTGACCGCAGCCTTGGAAACGGCGCGCGTTCTTTCCTGTTCGGCAAATCCGAAAGGAATGTGGCAGTGTACCTGTCCGTCCTGCTTAAAACATAAAAGTTTGGTAAGCCCGGAGCTGCTTTTAGCCGGAAGCCGCGACTGTACCTTGGAAATCGCCGCTGCGGCAAAAACGTTGAAAACGGCCGCACAAAACAATGCCTCATATATTGCGGCTGCCCGCTATCTTTTTGTACGAAGCGTTCGTAAATTGACAGCCCGCTTTAATCAGGTTTTATGGGGAGGGGATGAAAAAGTTTCAAAAATAGCCGCAATCACTTCGGTTATAGATGAATATTTGGAAGAACTGGATCCCCTTCGCCCCTTGCAGGAAGCCGATGCTTTGGAAAAAACGCTTGAAAATCTTTGCGCGCAATGCGTAAAGCTTGAATCTTCATTTATGTACGATTCTATACCCGTTTCTCAAATACGTAAAGCATCCTCGTGGGCGCGCCTTAGCGCATCCGAAGGAAAGCGTGTACTCATTTTCGAACACGCCGACCGTATGCAGGACAGCGTAAAAAACGCTCTTTTAAAAATTTTGGAAGAACCTCCTGCCGACGCGTTTTTTATTTTAACCGCCGAACGGAAAAACGCCGTTTTGCCTACAATTTTGTCTCGTGTCCGCACCTATAGCTTTAACGAACGCAGTGCAGAGCGCCAATCGGAAGTAGTCCGGCGTATTTTTCACGAAGACGGTTTCGATTCGATAGGTACCTATTTGAACGGCTTTTTGCCTGCAAGCGTAGAGGATATAGAGCGGGAAGCCCGCAGTTTTACCGATTCCTTACGGCATAACGACGTACCCGACATCGATGCTTTGGTAAAGCGTTTAAAGAATTTTGAACCGCGCATTATGCTTTCGCTTTTTTTTGACGGCGTGCTTCAGGCTTTGCCGCGCAACACAGCTGCCGAAGGCCCGCAAACCGCGGATGCTGCAAGTATTGCCTATCGTACGCGTATAGGAGAAGCGCTTCGGCGTTCGTATGAGTACATACGCGTATATAACCAATCGCCCGTTTCCGCATTGGAAAGTTTGGCTTATGCGTTTTTGGAAGAGTCTTTTTCCGATTGCGCATCTTAAAAGGACTGACAAAAAATACCGATGAGGGGCTTTGTTAAACGCTTAAACGATAAGATTTCAAAGTTGACTCCCGAGCAGATTCAGCGGCTTTTCGATGTTTTAAATGACGAAGCCGAATTGCTTGATGCCGTTTTTGAATCCTTGAGCACCGGTCTCATTGTCTGCGATTCTCATTGGCAGCCGGTCATCGTAAATAAGGCGGCTCAGATGTATATTCCCATGCATATGCAGTGTCCTTCATCGGCTTGCGTGTGGGAGCAAATCCGTGATGAAAGCATTGCCGATTTTTTAAAAAGCAGCAGCGATACGCAAAAAAAAGTTATAAGCGAAGATTTTACCTTGAGCGGTACCGGAGGCTCCGTACGCTTTGTACATATAGCGGTGCTCCCCCTTGTGCGTTCAAAAAAAATTGCAGGCTATATTATTCAAATTGACGATATAACCGAAAAACACAGGCGTGAAGTGCTTATGCGGCGCATGGAAAATCTTGCAAGTTTAACAAACCTTGCCGCAAGCGTCGCGCACGAAATAAAAAATCCGCTCGGAGCAATCAGCATTCATATACAGTTGATTCAAAAAGCCCTTAAAAAAGCCCGTAAAAGCGGCGGAAAACTGCCCGATGAAAAATATGCCGAAAAATATCTTGAAACGGTTACCGAAGAAATAGACAGACTCAATCAAATAATTGTGGACTTTTTATTCGCCGTCCGTCCCGTCAGTGCCGAATTGGAAGCTTTAAATCCCGTTCCCCTTTTGCAAAGTTTTGCCGATTTTATAAAAGCCGAACTTGAACAAAAACATATCGGCTTACAAACCGAATTTCCTGCAAAAGCACCGCACATTATGCTCGATTCAAAACTTTTCCGGCAGATTTTGAACAATTTGGTTCAAAATTCCGTTGCGGCAATGCCCGACGGAGGCGTTTTATGGATAAGTGCCGCGGCAAAAAACGACCGCTTTGTCGTAAGCGTTGCCGATTCGGGAGAGGGCATGGATGAAAAAACAGTCGGCCGTATATTTGAACCCTATTTTACAACCAAGGCCCAAGGTACGGGTTTGGGCTTGACTATGGTGTATAAAATCGTTAAAGAATTCGGGGGCGACATAGATGTCAAATCCTTTCCGGGAGAGGGAACAATCTTTGCCATGTCTTTTCCGATACCGCAAAAAGAAAGGCGGCTTTTGGAATATAACGGAGAATAAACATGCAGTATACGATTTTAATTATCGATGATGAAAAAAACATACGTGAAGGTCTTGCAGCCGCTCTCGAACTTGAAGATTACACGGTCGCTTTGGCCGCCGACGGTAAGGCCGGCTTGGAGCGCATTCAAAAGGGCGATATAGACCTTGTGATAACCGATTTACGCATGCCGAAAATAAGCGGAGAGCAGGTTCTTGCAAAGATTGCCGCCGAAAATCCGGGAATCCCCGTTATCGTTCTTACCGGACACGGCAGTATAGACAGTGCAGTCGATGCGATGAGAAACGGCGCCTACGATTTTTTAACCAAGCCTTTAAACCTTGACCAGTTGATTCTTATCGTAAAGCGCGCCCTTCAGGGAAGAGAACTCGCCTTAAAGCATAAAGAATTACAGGAAGAATTAAACAGCCGTAAATCCTTTGAATCGATTATAGGAAAAAGCGCCGAAATGCAGCGAATCTTTGAAACGGTGCGTAAAGCCGCAAGTTCAAAGGCCTCCGTCCTTATTACCGGAGAAAGCGGCGTCGGTAAAGAATTGATTGCGAATGCCCTGCACAATTTATCGCCCCGGCATGAAAATCCCATGATTAAGGTACACTGCGCCGCCTTATCTGAAAGTTTGCTTGAAAGTGAATTGTTCGGCCATGAAAAGGGCGCTTTTACGGGAGCCCTTGCACGCAAACGCGGCCGTTTTGAACTTGCACATAAGGGTACGATTTTTTTGGACGAAATCGGCGAAATCGACCAAAACGTGCAGATAAAGATACTGCGCGTTTTGCAGGATAAACGCTTTGAGCGCGTCGGCGGCGAAGAAACCGTTGAAGTCGATGTGCGGCTTATAACCGCGACAAACCGCGATTTGGAAAAAGAGGTTGCCGAAGGCCGCTTCCGTGAAGATCTGTACTACAGGCTGAATGTCGTCCATATTCACGTACCGCCCCTCCGCGAGCGGCGCGATGATATTCCCCTGCTTATTACGGCCTTTTTGCAGGAATTTGCAAAAGAAAACGGAAAAAACATCGAAGGTATAGATGCCCGCGCCCGCGCCGCTCTTTATAAATTCGACTGGCCGGGAAATATACGCCAGCTTCGCAACTGTTTGGAAAGTGCGGTTGTTATGTGTTCGGGTTCCGTTATAAAACTTGAAGATTTGCCGCCGACGATTGCCGGAAATGCCGAAGCCGATTCGATTGCAGTCCCTGCAGGCATTACAATGGCCGAGGCGGAAAAAATAATCATAAGACAAAACCTTGCAATCAATAAGGGAAATAAATCGAAAACCGCCGACATCCTCGGCATAGGGCGTAAAACCCTTCACCGCAAACTCGACGAATACGCCGAAGAAGACGGTAACGCAACATAGCATGCGCTTTCACAACGCAAGTGAGAAAGCGTTTAAAATAATGAGAGTTTTGCCGCCGTAATATTTAGACGCGTGTTTTAAACTTTTCCACATTTTTAAAAGCTTGGTGAATTCTCATCGTTAAAGCGCTTGCTTCCTCCTGTTTCCGTGTTCCGTTCCCGTACTTATCGGGATGATACAGGTGGAGAAGCTGTTTATAGCGTTTTTTGCAGGTTTGAAAATCGGCGTCGGGGGAAAGTCCCAGAATAGTAAAATCTTCAATAAGTGCAGCGCTCAGGGCCTTATATACAATACCGCGCGCGCGGCTTTTTTGCCCGCTTTGTCCGCTGTGTTTTTTTTCGGCGGAGCTTTTGTTTTTTTTCCCGTGCGCGGCTTCCGCCGCGCCGGACGGAGCATTTGCAGTGTATGCCCCCGCACTTTCAGGTTCCGCCTGTTTGTTACCGCCCTCATCGGCAGCCGCACGGTTTTGCCTTTGCAAATCGTTTTGCTTTTGCAAATTCTCGTCGTCGATATAGTCTTTTAGAACCGAACCGAGCCGGTCAAAGAGATTTTCGCAAACCATTATGCCTATAACCTGATAATGCAGGCTTGATGCGCTCCGAGAGTGCCCGACAGAGGATTATGCGAGTCGTTGCTGCATAAAATCCGACCTGCATGACCGTTTTTTTCAGGCACGAGATATTTTTGTATGTCGTGATTGAGCCGTATTGCATGGCGGTTAAAGTTTAATAAAACAAGGCAGTTGTGAGCGCTTAAACTGCGAAGATAAGCGAATACGTTTTTGGGGCTTTTTATGCGTTTAAAAGAGCCTTCCGAAAGTTCGGGAGTTTCATTTCGCAGGGCAATCAGCTTTTTATAAAAGGCATAAACCGAATCTTCGCGCGATATTTGCTCTCGGGCATTTATGTGCGCTCGGTTTGCATTGAGCTTTATCCAGGGGGTACCGGCAGTAAAGCCTCCTCCGGATTCGGCCGACCACTGCATGGGGGTTCGCGCATTGTCCCGCGAAGCTTTTAAAATAAGCTTCCATACTTTTGAGGCGGGAAAATGCAGTTTTTTCATAAGGCCTGCGACGTTAAAGGATTCCACATCGCGTAAATCGCCCCAATCTTTAAAGTCGCCGTTTGTCATTCCGAGTTCCTGTCCCTGATACATAAAAGGAGTGCCTCGCAGGGTAAAAAGCAAAACGGCAAAGAGTTTTGCAAAACGCTCGCGCCCTTCTTTTTCGCTTTCCGCAATTCCCGTAAAAGAGCCGTAGCGGCTGACAATCCGCGGCTGGTCATGGTTTTCAAAATAGTTTGCGTTCCAGTCGACTTCGTTTTGCCATTTTTCGAGCACGGAAAAGAGTTTTTCGGGCTTAAAAGAAGTTTTAAACCATTTATTGTTTATGCAGTCGGCATCCATATGTTCGAATGAAAATACCATATCAAGTTCTTTACGCTCCGGTGCGCACAATTCATTTGCATCGGCTGTAGACACCATAACCGTTTCGCCGACGGTAAAACAGTCGTATTGTGAAAATACGTCGCTTTTGAGGGAGCGTAAAATACTGTGGCAGCCCTTTTGAGAAAGGTAGTGTTCCCGTCCGGTTAAAATAAGCCGTTTTTTTCCGTCCTCCAAAGAGGTTTTATAGATAACGTTTATAACGTCGCAGCGGAACCCCGCAATGCCCATGTCGAGCCAATATTTTAATATTGAGCGAACTTCTTCGGCAACCTTGGGATTTTTCCAGTTTAAATCCGGCTGCTTTTTTGAAAAGAGGTGCAGATAGTATTCTCCCGTGCGAACATCTTTTTCCCATGCGCTTCCGGCAAAAAAACTTGTCCAGTTATTCGGCTCCTTACCGTTTTTGCCTTCGTGCCAAATATAATAGTCCCGGTAGGGATTGTCTTTTGAAGATCGGCTTTGTTTAAACCATTCGTGCTCATCGGAGGTATGATTGATTACCAAATCCATAATAATTTTTATATCCCGCCTTTCCGCTTCGGCAATTAAACGCTTCATATCCGAAAGGGTACCGAAGTCGGGATGGATTGAGCGGTAATCGCTTATATCGTAGCCGTTGTCGTCATTCGGTGAATTATATACCGGAGAAAGCCAAATGATACCGACTCCCAAATCCGCAAGATAATCGAGCTTTGAAATAATTCCTCTAATATCACCTATGCCGTCGCCGTTGGAATCGCAAAAACTGCGCGGATAAATCTGATATACCGTACGCGTTTTCCACCACGGAACAGAGCCGACAGTTTTTTTGCTGCGCTTTGATTTAAACCCGAAAAACATTGCTTTTCCCCTTGTTTAATATGCCTTAATAAAATTATAGCACGGGAATCGCTGTTGCGCAATAAATCAAAGGAGCGGAATTGCGGATTTATCGGAAAAATCATAGTGAACGAAATATGTGCGCGATTCGCTTACTTGATTTTTGCATACGGCTCGACTATAATTCAATAGTCAACATCACATAGACATCTAAGGAGAAATCATGGCTCTTAAAGAAATTGCTGAAAATATGTTTGATAAGGAAGTGCTCAAGGCGGAAAAACCCGTTCTTGTCGATTTTTATGCCCCCTGGTGCGGCGACTGCCGCCGCATCGTTCCGGCTTTGGATGCGATTGCCGAAGCCGCAGACGGCAAATTCGACATTATAAAGGTGAATACCGATACGGCCCCCGTTTTAGCCGAACGGTATGCGGTAAAAGCGCTTCCGACCCTGCTTGTGTTTAAAAACGGAAAGCACGGTTCACGTATTACCGAGCCTTCTTCCAAAAACGAAATCGACCAATGGCTTAAAGGGGAACTTGCATGATTTATGATGTTGTAATCATAGGAGGCGGTCCCGCCGGTTATACGGCGGCTCTATACTGCGTCCGTTCCGGCTTGAGCGTTCTTGTATTGGAAAAACTGTCGCCGGGCGGACAAATGGCCGCAACCTCGGTTATAGACAACTATCCGGGCTTTGAAGAAGGCATTGAAGGCTTTGATTTGGGGCAAAAAATGAAAGCCTGCGCCGACCGCTTCGGTGCAAAAACCCTTCTCGGCGAAGTGTTTTCTGTCGACTTAAAATCCGATATAAAAAAAATTGAAAGTTCGGAGGGCGGCTTTGAAGCAAAAACCGTTATCATTGCAACCGGAGCTTCTCCGCGTAAATTGGGATTGCCCGAAGAAGAATCGCTGGGGGGCAGGGGAGTCGCCTATTGCGCAACCTGCGACGGTATGTTTTTTAAGGGAAAAACCGTTGCCGTTATCGGCGGGGGAAACTCGGCTGTAGAAGATGCCCTTTATCTGAGTAAGCTTTGTAAAAAGGTGTACCTTATTCACCGCCGTAATGAACTTCGCGCAGCCTCGGTGTATAAGCCCGCCCTCGAAAAAGCCGAACACATAGAAATAGTATGGAATTCGGTTGTAAAAAATATTTTACACGGCGGTACCGTAACGGGCATTACCGTTGAAGATACGGTAAGCGGAAAAACATCCGACATTGCCTGTGACGGTGTCTTTGTTGCGGTAGGACGCATACCCAACACCGCTTTTCTGAAAGGTGCGCTTGAAACGGATACAAACGGCTATATTGCAGCCGATGAAACGACGCAAACGTCCATACCGGGCGTTTTTGCCGCAGGCGATGTGCGAACCAAACCCCTGCGTCAAATTGTTAATGCTTGTGCCGACGGCGCCTGCGCTTCAAAATTCGCGGAAGAATACATAAGCGTACACGGCTGACACTGCCGGCGCGGGTATTGACTGTTTTACCGCTTTTTGATATAGTATTACCCGTTACCGCTTAAAAACGGCAGCGACGGGCAATAGCGCAGTTGGTTAGCGTACAAGTCTGGGGGACTTGGGGTCCCCGGTTCAAATCCGGGTTGCCCGATTAGTTTATTCGATATAATCCGGCTTATGAATACTGTTCAAGATACCGCGCCGGTTGACCGGCAAAATCTTATAGCTTTTTTTGCTTCTCTGTGCCTTTTTTTATCGGCGGTTGAATACGTTATCCCGAAGCCCCTGCCGTTTATGCGGCTCGGTTTGGCGAATATGCCTATTCTTTTGGGCCTGTATATCTTTAACCGCAAAGAGCTGTCGCTTTTGGTGCTGTTTAAAGTGCTGGGGCAGGGCTTTATTACGGGAACCCTTTTTTCCTATATTTTTTTATTTTCCGCGGCAGGCTCCTTTGCTTCGGCCTTTGCCATGCTGATTTTACATCGGGCGGGTAAAAAACATATCGGGCCGGTGGGTATCAGTTTGGCAGGAGCCCTTGCAAATACGGCGGCCCAAATCCTGCTTTCGCATTTTATGCTTTTCGGCGATGCCGTGCGCTACATTGCTCCCGTGCTTTTAATTTCGGGTTTTGTTACCGGTCTTTGTCTGGGTTTTATAACAGGTGCCTTTGCATCGCGCTCAAAATGGTTTGCCCTTTTACCCAAAAACGCCTATGCCGAACTTTTATGAGGTTTCAAGTCCGTGAAAAAGTTTTTTGATTCTTTAAATCCTTCGCTTTTGTTTATATTTTCGCTTTTGTGTTTGCCCGGCATCCTGTTTCAGCAGTATATTATATACTTATGGATTGACCTTGCCTTATTTGCCGTCCTGTCCGCTCTAAAAAAAGGCGGCTTCCGCATTGTACCGCCCCTGGTGATTTGTTTTTCAATAGTCTTTTTTAATTTGTTTCAAGCCGACGGCTATGTTTTGTTTTCCGTTTTTTCTTTTCGCGTTACATCGGGAGCTCTGCAGGAAGGCTTAAAAAAAAGCGGGGTACTTTTGGCTATGGTATTTGTTTCGCAATACGCCGTAAGCCGCAATGTAAACCTGCCCGGACGGGCCGGAGGTTTTTTAAGCCGGGTATTCCGTTATTTTGATGCCTTAAACGAAAAAGCGCCCTTGCGTGCTCCGCTCGAAAAAAAGGAAACGCACGTAAAAAAAATACGGCCCTTTAAAGCAATCGGCGAAAGCGTTTCGCTTCTTATGGAAAAAACCGATGAACGATTGTTGAGCGTATTTTTTTCCGCACCCGAAGCTGAAGAGGCTGCAGGAGACAAACCGGCACAAAGCAAAGCTTCTCTCCTGCCGTCCCTTTTTATCAGTGTTCTGCCTCTTTTTCCGGTATATCTTTTGTTGATTTTGTCCCGTCTGAGAATTTTTCCGGTATAATAACGGCCGCCGCTATGTAGGCTATTAAGCCGCTTCCCACACCCGCAAACAGTAAAAATACGGTTATAAGGCGCACAAGTGTGGGGTCGATGTCGAAATATTCGGCAATTCCCGCACATACGCCGCAAAGCATTTTATTCTCGCTTTTATACAATCTTTTTGCCATTGTCTTCTCCTATAAAAAGTCATGAAGAAAGTGTCAACTTTCCTGTCTTATTTTGTTACCGTATCAACACATCGATGCTGCCGACGGCCGCCGATAAATCGAGGTGATTTGCTTTTTTTCTTCCCGAACTGTTCATATTGGCAAGTCCGGATGATGCCGAATCGTTTACCCGTATGCTGCCAAGGGCGGCGCTTGCATCCCATGAATACTCTTCGCCGCCGCTTTCTATGGTCAAGTCGATTTTTCCGGCATTGCAGTCCGCATCGGTTTCACCGCGGAGGCGCCCGTCAATCCGTACCGCTCCCGCATTGCAGTTTATGTCGCTGGCCAGGCTTGTAATATCTTTGATTGAAACGGAACCCGCATTTAACTCGACGGACAATTCGTTTACCGTCAGAGAACGGTGATTTAACGAGAGGGCTCCCGCATTCAGTGCTATATCCAATTCTTCCAACCGTATATTATCAGGAAGGGTAATAACAACGTATGCTGTGTTGTTTTTACGGTTTCGTTTCCAATTAAAGCCGCCTTTTTCGTCTATTTCAAGTACGCCGTTTTTTAAACTGCTGTACAGGTTTCTCCGCCGTCCTTGGCGGACGCTCACGCCCAAGGTTTCACCTTGTTCTATGTCGATGCGCACCGCGCTCAAATCTATTTCGATTGAACGTACACTCTTTCCTGCATAATCGTCCGTAAAAGAAAGAGGCAAGGCCTTTAATTCGCCGTTTAATTCATCAAAAGCTTCTTTTAATTCATCGTATTCATCGTTCAGTTCTTCCCTTGCCGCCCGTAAATCTTCTTTGGCGTCCAAAATGTCATCAAAATCTTCATACCAATCTCTATCGGATAAAATAGCGTTTAAGTCATAAATTGTGTTAAAAAGATTGTCCCGAAAACGGCGGTTTCCGTTTATTGTATAATTAAAATATTTTAAGTCTTTAAAGCGCGCACCGCCTGCAAGGGCTGCGGCCATAAAAACCGCCCCGATACCCATTAAAATGAGCGCCCACATCAGTATCTTTTTTGTTGTCGATTTCATATCTACTCCCATAAAAAGTCATGAAGAAAGTGTCAACTTTCGAATGACTTTTTAATCACGTTCACAGCGAAGCGAGAACGTGCACGTAATAAGCGATGTTTTGCGCAAAGCGCAAAACTCGACGTTGAAGCAAGGCGCGCTATTTGAGCGGCGAGCTTCAACCCGTCTCCTATATATTGTCGATAAGCCCGCAGCTTAGCTTTTTCGTCTAAAGGGCAGGCTGCATACTTTTACAATGCCGCGCATAACGGACGGAAGAATCTTTGTACATATCCGAATAAAAATGATACCGCACAGCAATGCAAGGCCGACTAAAAACAAGCCCGCTCCCAACCCCAATAAGGCGATAAGGGGTGCGCTGAAAAAAAGCGAAATACCCGTAACGACAACGACAATGCCCGCAACAAAGAGGGCCGCCGCTGCAATAACGCCTGCAAAGATAACGGCAATAATTGCGACAATAATACCGAGCGCCGCTGCCAGTAAGCCCAAAACAACGGGACCCCATACCGGAAAGGTAACCGTCAAAAGCAGTATAAGAAGCAGCATATTTATGCCGTTCGCCTTATCAGCTGCAGCGCGTTTTTTTCCGCCTTCGCCTTTTTCTCTTACATAGGGACTTTTTCCCGGTACGCAGGCAAAGTTGGACCTTATATATGCGCCCAATTTCTCAGGCGCTCCCAATTCTGCAATAACCGAAGCGGTGTTTTCATCTCCGGCATCTTCAAAATAACTGCGGTAATAGTTCATCGCTTCCTCTTGTTCATCATGCGGCAAAGCCTGCAATTCTTTACGCAATAAACTCAGATATTCATCTTTTGTCATCAGTATTCCTCTCCGAAAAGAACGTGTTCTATGTTTTTGCGGTACGTTTTCCACTCGTGCCTGTATCCGTCAAGCCGTATCATGCCGTTTGCCGTTATCTTATAATAGCGGCGGTTTCTGCCGGCAAATTCCATATCGTAGGTTTCAAGGCAATTATCTTTTTGCAGCCGCCTTAAAACGGGATAGAGGGTACTTTCCGATACGTCCACAATACTGCGCACATCCTGAGTAATCTTATACCCGTATGTACCTGCAGCGTCGCGGGCGACAACCGCCAACACAACGGCATCCAAAAGTGCCGCGCCGGTATTAAAAGCCAAAGCTCGTACTCCTTTTATAATATGATTTATTTTAATATATTATATTATGTATAATATGTCAAGAGGTACAAAAGATTTTTTATGCCGATATTGCACTTCTTTTTATTTTTTGGTATACTGATAAAACGTTGGTTTACTGCTGTAAATCGGCGTTTTAACCCCTTGGGGCGGCGTTTTTTAGCACCGCTTCCAAAGACCATAAGGAGTATACATGAGAAAGTACGAATTGATGACAATCTTTCCCCTTGAAGAAGATTTGTCAAAGAACGGCATTGAAGCTGTGCGCACAACGCTTGCATCCTTCGGTGCGGAAATCCAAAGCGAAGACCCCTTCGGAGACCGCGATCTTACCTATGAGGTAAAAAAACGCAACAGGGGCCGTTTTATTTTGTTCAACATTAAAGTAAATCCGGCAAAGATTCTTGAAATCGACCGCCAGTTTAAATTGAACGCAAACCTGTTAAAGTTTATGTTTGTACGGGTTGACGAATAAGAGGAGCTTATGACTGACCTTAATCACGTTACGCTGATAGGAAGGCTTACCCGCGATGCCGAATTAAAATACACTCCGAACGGGTTTGCCATATCCAATTTTTCCATAGCTGTGAACCGCCGCCGTAAAAACGGCGAGCAATGGGTCGAAGAAGCGAATTTTTTCGACATCACATTGTACGGAAAATCGGCGGAAAGTCTTAAGCAGTATTTGATTAAAGGAAAGCAGATTGCCGTTGACGGCGAATTGCGTCAGGACCGCTGGGAACAGGACGGTCAGCAGCGCAGTAAGGTTGTTATAGCTGCAAACAATGTGCAGTTACTCGGCGGCGGGTCGTCTTCCGGTTCTTACGGATCGGGCGGCGCCTCTTCTTTCCAGTCCTACGGCCAGGCTTCCGGTCAGTCCGCAGGGCAAGCTTCGGGAAACCGCTCTTCTTACGACAGGGCCGGTTCTTCTCAGGATTATCAGCCCAAAAACGATGCCCCTTATGACGGGGGCTATGATAATTCCGATTTTCCCGAAGATATTCCGTTTTAATTTATATTTATTAGGAGATTACTATGTCGGATGAAATAATGAATACACAGGATGCGGTTGAACAAAGTCAAATGAAAGACGATGTTATGACCGAAGAGCAGATGAATGCAGGTCTTCGCGACGGTGACGGCCGTGACGGAGATGACCGCTCAGGACGCGGAAAGGGTAAGCAATTTTTCCGCAAAAAGGTATGCCGTTTTTGTGCAAACAAGTCAAAAATCGATTACAAAGAGCCGGATGCGCTTCGCCGTTATACAACCGAACGCGGAAAGATTCTTCCCCGCCGCATAACCGGTACCTGTGCAAAACACCAGCGCCGCCTCGCTTTGGAAATCAAAAGAGCCCGCGCTATTTGTCTTTTGCCCTTTGTTGCGGACTGATATCGGTTATTCCGGTTTTAAAAGATAATCAACAACCCCGGCAGGCGCTGCCTGCCGTAATTACGGCTTGCCGTATACATTTTACGCGGAGCGATCCCACTCCTGGTAACGACTCCGTATATCAACACAGGAGCTTGAAATGAAAGTTATTCTTAACGAAGATGTAAAACACCTCGGTGAAATGGGAGACGTTAAAACGGTTGCAAACGGTTATGCCCGCAACTATCTGTTTCCCCGTTCTCTTGCACTTCCGTACAACGATGTAACGGTTGCATGGTTTGACAGCCGCAAAGAAGAAATAGAAGCACGTAAAGAAGCCAAACGTGCCGATTCTGCGAGCTTAAAAGAAAAATTAAGCGCTCATACGGTTACCATCGTTATGGCAGCCGGGCAAAACGGTAAACTCTACGGAGCCGTTACCGCCCAAACGATTTCCGAAGCTTTGGCAAAAGACGGTTTTGAAATCGAGCGTAAGCGTATCGATGTTCCCGGTTTAACGATTAAGAGCGTCGGTAAGTACACCGTTACCGTCCGTCTCTATGAAGCTCAAACGGCCGAATTCCCGGTTGTTGTTGAAGCGCAAAGCGAAGCCGAACAGCCCTCAAAGGCCGCCAAGGGACAAAAAAAAGACCGCCGCTCGGATAAAGCCGAGTCTGCGACCGGAGCCGAGTCTGCGATCGGAGCCGAGTCTGCGACCGGAGCCGAAGATACCGTCATTGCCGAAAACGATGAATCCGTTGCTGCGGAAACTCCCGCAGAAGAATCCGGCGAAAAAACGGAGTAAGGCAGGCTTCTCATGGCATCTCTTAAAGACAAGGTTCCGCCCCACAATGCGGATGCGGAACAGGCGGCCTTGGGGGCGCTTCTTCTTGACTGGGATGCCGTGGGAACCGCCATACGTTTTTTACGGCCCGAACGTTTTTATTCTCTTCAAAATCAAAAAATCTTTGCCGCAATACTCGGTTTATATAACGACGGTATACGCGGCGACATTATTACCCTTATAGAACGTTTGCGCTCCAACGGAGAACTCGATGCGGCAGGAGGCCCCGCCTATATAAGCACCCTGACCGATACGGTTGCAACAAGCGCAAACATAGAATATTATGCAAAAATAGTCTTGGATCAGGCTGTCCGCCGCGATTTAATAAAAATTTCGGCCGCAATTGTCGCCAATTCCCACGATGAAACCGTTGACAGCCGTGCAGTCCTTGAAGATGCCCAAAAGCGTATTTTCGAGCTTACCGATTTAAATACCGTGCAGTCTTCGGCTTCGGCAGGCGAATTGGTTAACGAAGCGATTGTGCTTATCGAAAAACTCTATCACGATAAAAAAGCCTTTACCGGAATCCCCTCCGGTCTTGAAGGCTTGGATAAGTTAACCAGCGGTTTTCATGCTTCCGAATTGATTATTATCGGTGCGCGCCCTTCTATCGGAAAAACGGCCCTTGCCCTTTCAATGGTTCAGCACATAGCGGTCGACCTTAAAATCAAAACGGCTTTTTTTTCGCTTGAAATGGCGAATATGCAGATTATGATGCGCCTTTTGGCGCAGGAGTCTCGCATTTCGTCCGAGCGTATCCGTACCGGCTATTTACGCCGTGAAGATTTTACAAAATTACAGCAGGCTGCCGGTAAAATCTATGAAGCTCCCCTGTACATTGTCGATACGCCGAATATGAAGCTCTTGGATTTACGTGCAATGGCGCGCCGTCTTCGTGCCCAAAAACAGGTTGAAATCATCTTTATCGACTATATAACCTTGATTCAAAGTGAAAACTCGTTAATACCTCGCCATGAGCAAATTGCTGAAATATCCCGCTCTTTAAAAAGTCTTGCCCGTGAATTGAATATTCCCGTGGTGGTTTTATCCCAAGTGCGCCGTGATGCCGAAAACAAGCAGCCGACCCTTGCCGATTTGCGTGAATCCGGCTCTATTGAACAGGATGCCGACGTGGTTATGTTTATTCACCGGGAAAGGCGCGATAAAGATAGGGAACAGGCGGCGGAACAGCAGGGCATGGAAACCGAATTGATTTTGGCAAAACAGCGAAACGGTCCTACCGGTACCGTCGATATCGTATTTTTACCCGTATATACCAAATTCGAAAATAAAGCTTAAAACTCCAGCCATTCCCCGTCAAGGGTTATGTACCAGCTTTTTAATAAAGCCATTGAAGATGCATCGTACCAGGAGATGCTTCCGTCCCGATTTAAAACCGTTAAAACCGAAGCGGCTCCCGCAATTTTTGCAGGAAGGGAAGCCGTTCTTTCCAAAAGCTTGTCTTTACGCTTTGCAATATCGTATGCGTGAATATGTGTTTTGCCCACATTTGTAAACAAAACGCCGTTTTTAATCATTGTAAAAGCACTGCTGTCTTCATCGGCCCATTTAAAAATAGGGCTGTACTGTTTATTCTGCGGATAAAAGGCAAAGATTTCCGTACTTCCGCTTTTTCCCCGGCCGGAGGTTTGGGTCTTTGATGCGGTTAAAGCCGCGCCGTAAAAGGGGCCGCCTTCCATTTCTCCGGGAGAAAGTGAAAAAGCTATATCCGCAGGTAAAACCGCTGCGGCCGTTTCTTTTGTTGCAGTATCTATGTGAACAAGGGCGGTTTTGGGGTTTCCCGCCGCACTTTTTGCCGCAAATAAAAGCTCGGGACTGTATAAAAGTACGTCCTGAATACCCGTTCCCGTATAGGGTTGGCTCGAAGTTCCCGTTTGCAAGTCGTATATTTTAACCCGGGTATTGCCTTCAACCATTACAATTTTGTCGTAGTAAATATGAAGGGCGTGCAGGGGAAGGGCGGGGGTAAAAAGCGTTTTTGTTCTTTTATCTTCTCCTATAAAAACAACTGCTTTTTTTGAATTTTTAGACCACAAAATAAAGCCGCCCTTATAGGGGGTCAGGTTTGTGTAGCCGGTATTTTTTGCGGCCGAATATACGGTTGCGTTTTCGTATGAGGTTTTAAATACCGATTTTTCCGTTAAAAAATAAAAAGAGCCTTCATCTTCGGCTATATCGTATATTTTATCGTATACACGTTTTGAGACGGGGAGGGCATTCACGGCTTGCGAGTCGGGTTCTATATCGAATGTATATACTTGCCCCGACTTTGTACCGGTATAAATCCTTGTTCCCGTTTTTAAAGCAAAAATCGGGGTTTCTCTTTGCGGAAAAGCGATACTTTTTACGATAAGCGGCGATGCTTTTATATAACCGTTTTCGGTTTCCAATACCTTCAAAACCGCATTTTTTCCGCTTATATCCAGATAATACAGGTCTTTATCCGAGGATGCAGTACACAGCAGAGGTTTTTTTTCCGCAATAAAGGCGCTTTGCTCTCCCGTATCGGCTCTGAATACGTAGATACCGTTATTTTTAACGCCTGCAAACAATACATTGTTATAAAAAAGAGCATGTTGGGTTAAAGCGCTTTGTATGGAAAAACTCATTTTTTCCGTTCCGCTTTTTAAATCCGTATAGATTAAAGAGCCCAGGGGCGAATACATAATACAGGTGTTTTCGCTTGCACTGGTTACGGCAAAAGAAACGGCACCCCTTTGCTCTTCAATCTTATTTGAAAGAATGCTGCCGTTTTGTGCATCCATGCAGATGATTCCTTCCATATTCGACATGCCGATAAAAAGATAATTACCCTTTGCCGAAAACGACAGGGAAGATGCGGCGCCGTTTAAACGCTTGGCAAAGATGCGGCTTTGGCTCGGCCAATTCCACAGCGAAATCCGGTTAAGAGAAAAACCGTCCGTTTCATAGACGGCTATGTCTTCGCCGTTCGGATGCAGGGCAATAAGCTGAATTGCATTGTCCGAAATCTGAAAATGTTCGCCGTTTTCAATATCGGTCCATTTAATAATAAAGCCGTCTTCCGCCGCGGTATAGAGGGGCGAAAATGAAGATACAGGCTTTTCGCTTGAAACCGCAGCGGTAATAGAGCCTGCATGAGGATGTGAAGATATGTGCACTTGGGCGGATAAGTTCAAAACTCCCGAACAGATGATTAAGCGGATGCCGTAAAAAAATAAAAGCTTTTTAATCGATTTTTTATACATAGTGTTCATTTGTAAACCCCGTTTTTATCGGTATCTGCCCAGTATAATGCCGCTTATATCGGCGAACATACCGAAGATAAAAAGAACGGCGATAAAAGCAACCCCGATAAATTGAATTTTATACAGGGTTTTCGGTTTTAATCCCCTTCCCCGTATAAGCTCCACAAGTGCAAATAAAATCAAACCGCCGTCGAGTATGGGGACGGGCAGGAGGTTCATTAAAAACAGCGATAAACTGATAACGGCCGAAAAATTCAATACCGTTACAAGGCCTTCACGGAACCCGGCCGAAAAACCGGCCTTTGCGCTTTGACCGAGCATGACGGTTATACCGATGGGGCCCGATACCGCCTGCTTTACGTCCACTCCTTTAAATAACAACCCTATACCCCGTATCGTTACCGAAAGCATTTTAAGCGTTTCTTTTGAGCCCTGTACAAGGGCCGGAAAAAACGAAAAGGTGTTTGAATGCACTTTTTCAACCTTCCACTGTATACTGCTTAAAAGGTTTACATCTTTATTTTCGGAAGAGCCGGCCGTTACAAGCTCTGCCGTATACAGGTTTCCGCCGCGTTCATACACGATATCGGCCTTTGTCAGGTTTTCGGCCGCTTTATATAAATCGACGGTATTGCGTACCCTTTGACCGTTTAATTCGACAATACGGTCTCCCGTTTGCAAAAGCGCTTTCCGTGCGGCAGACCCTTCATCGGCGTTTTCTATAAGCGGGTCTATCCAGCTTACAATGCCGATTTTTCCCGCCCCGCTCGATTTGTCCAACTCCGGAATCAGAGTAAAATGCAGTGTTTGTCCGTTACGCTCCGCATCGATATGCAGTTCCGCTCCGGCGTTAAGAGAAACGGTTTCAACAATATCGGAAAAATAGGCGATACTCTTACCGTTTACGCCTATAATGCGGTCTCCCGTTTGTAAGCCGGCACGCGAAGCCGGAAAACGCTGTATACCGAATTCGCTTTGGGCATTGGGCAGTTCTTCGGCTAAAACGATTTTATTCGGTGTGGTATAATAATCGTAACCCGTCATCGCAATAACCGACAGGGCAATTATGGCGGATACAAAGTTAAAAAAAGGTCCTGCAAAGGCAATACACAAGCGCTTCAACGGATGTATGCCGTAAAACGAATCTTTTTCGGCCGCGATACTGTCCAATCCTTCTTCCATTGCTTTTTGAAAATCTTTTTCACCCTTCATGCCGCAATAGCCGCCGAAGGGGATAAGAGAAAGCCGGTAATCGGTACCGCCTATGCGTTTATGCAGCAAAACGGGTCCCATACCGATTGAAAAACTTTCAACCGCTACGCCGAATATGCGTGCGGCGGCAAAATGGCCCGCCTCATGTATAAAAACAATGATACTTAAACCCAATAAACCGTACACTATCGTCATATGTTTCCCCGTATCAGGCGCTGCCCGCATATTTCCGCCTCTCGGCGCACCTGCTCATCTATTGCAAATACATCATTAAAGGTTCTCGGCTCCTGTGTCCGGTCTTTTTCCAGTACCTCCGACACTATATCGGCAATCTGCGTAAAGCCGATTTTTTTTTGTAAAAACATGGAAACGGCACTTTCATTTGCCGCATTGTAGGCGATTGTGTAGGAGCCGCCTTTTTTTTGTGCCTCGTATGCCGCCCCCAAAAGCGGAAAATCATCAAAACGCGCGGGGTAAAAACTCATTGTAACGCCTTCGGCGTTTCCGTCCGGATTGCCGAGTGCGGAAAACAAATCGAGTTTTTTAAGATTGTTTTCGATCATATCCGGGTAGGTGAGGGCGCTTATAATCGGCCGTTTCATATCGGGCTCGGATATTTGCGCATATAAGTCGCCGTCAACCGTTTCTATAAGGGAATGAACGAGGCTTTGCGGGTGAACGGTAACCTTAACTTTTTCAGGTTCCATATCAAAAAGGCGGCAAGCTTCAATCACTTCCAATCCCTTATTTGCAAGCGTTGCGCTGTCTATGCTTATTTTTTGCCCCATACTCCATGTCGGATGCTTTAATGCGTCTTCGGGTTTTACGTCTTTCAGCTTTTCACGCGCCGTTGTACGAAAGGGGCCGCCGGATGCCGTTAAAATGAGGCTGTTGACACGTTCTTTTCCGAAACGCTCTATAAGTGCGAACAGGGCCGAGTGCTCGGAATCTACCGGAATGATTTTTCGCCCTTTTTTTTCGGCAAGAGCTCGGATAAGGGGAGCGGCCATAACGATTGTTTCTTTATTGGCAAGGGCCAAATCGATGCCGTTTTCCAAGCATAAAACCGAGGGCATAAGACCTGCAGCACCGGCAATTCCGTTTACCGCTATATCGGCCTTCGATTTTTCTATCAGCTGTGCAATTTTTTCGTTTGACAGTGCCGCTGCACTCAAATTCCGCGCTGTATTCGCCGTCTTGTCCGCTGAGACTGCGTCTGCCGTCAATGCCGTATTTGTACAGCCGAATTCGGCTGCAAGGCCGTTCAGTTTTTTTTGATTTGTATGAGCGCTTAAACCGCATACTTCAAAGCGGCCGGGAAAAGCGCGTATAATATCAAGCGTACTTGTACCGATTGAACCCGTACAGCCTAAGACAAGAACCTTTTTTTTCATAGCGGCACCGATTTTATACAAAGAAAAAGTTTATGACTATAAAATAAACGGGTGCGGAAAACAAAATGGAATCGATTGAATCCAAAAAACCGCCGCGGCCCGGAATGACAACGCCCGAATCCTTACATTCGGCCGAACGTTTTATAACCGATTCGGTTAAATCGCCTGCTATCGCTGCCAAGGCTACGCAGGCCGCTGCGATAACAATTTCAACGGGTTTATATAAAAAGACTTGCGGGAAAAAATAATATACGGCCAAGGCGGCGGCAACAGTTCCCGCAATGCCGCCCAAAAAGCCCGCAATGCTTTTATTCGGACTTACCGCAATAAGACCGCGGTTGCCCTTGCCGAACAGCATACCGAAAAACCATGCAACCGAATCGCAGGCAAAAACAAGTAAAAAAAACAGAGCTATAAATACTTGAGAGTATTCAAGTACCGTTAAGCGGGATATATAGGTAAGCAAAAAGCCGATGTATACAATCGTAAAGGTTGAAGAGCATAAACGCGAAATCGCATCTGCAAAAGATTTTTTATTATCGGGCGAAAATATTTCATAGCTGTAACTTGCCAAAAGAGATACAATGAGGGCAAGTGAAATCCACGAGGGAGAGCGGTCAAACAGGCAGGTGAGTGCGGCGATAAAGGGAATAAAGGCTGAAGAGAATACAACCATGAATTTGGGCTGACTGGGCAGTTTGTGTTTTAAAATACCGTGCAGCTCCATAGAGGCTATAATTGCTCCGCCGACAATCGCACAATGTAAAATAATATGATGTGCAAAGGATATGACGGAAACGGAAACTACAAGCGGTACACCGATAAAAAAAGTCAATAATCTTTGGGTTATCTTATTCATTTTTTCTCCCCGTCAATTCCTCCGAAACGCCTGTGTCTTTTTTGAAAGTCCGCAACGGAAGCGTAAAAATCTTCTTTTGTGTAATCCGGCCACAGTATATCGGTAAAATCGAATTCGGCATAGGCCGCATGCCACAGCAAAAAGTTACTTAAGCGTTTTTCGCCGCCGGTTCTGATTATAAGGTCGGCATCCGGTAAAGAGGGAATATCGAAAAAACGGCCGATATCGCCTTTTTCGCCGCCCGGTTCGGCCCCGCACATTCTGTGAACCGCTCTTTGTATTTCATCGCGGGCTCCGTAATTGATTGCCAAAACCAGATTCATGCCTTTAAAATCGCGGCTTTCTTTTTCAACCGATTCTATTTCGCGTATGACATCGGCCGGAAGTCCCGTTTTATCGCCCAAGTGCAAAACACGCACCCGTTCTTTTTTGTAAAACTCGAATTCCGAGCGTAAATGGGCTTTTAAAAGGCCCATTAAAAACGATACTTCTTCCGCCGTACGTTTCCAGTTTTCGGTTGAAAAGGTATACAGGGTTAAATACCGCACACCGATTGCGGCCGCAGCCTTGATTATTTCACGCGCGGTATTTACCCCTTCCTTGTGTCCGCCGGTACGCGGCAAATTGCGCTTTTGCGCCCAGCGGCCGTTCCCGTCCATGATAATTCCTATATGGGCGGGAACGGCGGTACGGTCGATTGAATCGAAAATTTCCGACATCAGCCTTCCGTTATTTCTTTTTCTTTTGTTTCAAGGAGCTTGTTTATATCGGCGATAAACTTATCGGTTGACTTTTGCAAAGCTTCTTCGGCCGCCTTTAATTCATCTTCGGTCAGTTTGGAATCTTTTTGCATTTTTTTCAACTCATCGTTACCGTCGCGCCTGATATTGCGGATTGCAACCCTGCTGTTTTCGGCAGTCGCCTTTGCCTGCTTTACAAGCTCTTTGCGCCGCTCGGCAGTCAAAGGCGGAATGGCAATGCGGATAAGTTTTCCGTCGTTTGACGGATTCAAGCCCAATTCCGATTTTTGAATCGCTTTTTCGATTTCGCCTATCAAGCTTTTGTCGAAGGGCTGAATAACCACCGAGCGCGCTTCCGGAACCGAAATCGTGGCAACCTGATTCAGCGGAGTCGGAGTACCGTAATAATCGACGCGCACCTTATCGAAAAGCGACGCGGATGCGCGTCCGGTTCTGATAGCATTGAATTCGTCTTTTAAGGCCGCAATACTTTTTTCCATTTTCTGGATACTTGCTTCATTCATTCCTTATGCCTCCCGAAATCGGATATATCAAGCACCTAATTGAAAGTTTACAACCGTCAATAATTTTAACTGTACATTGTTTTCTTTAGCGGTTTGCTCCAGTTTTTTGGCAACGGATACCTTATCGTCTTTTACGAATATTTGATCCATAAAACAGATTTCCGCCAAGTGCTTGCTTAATTTTCCCTGAACGATACCCGCTTTTACGTTATCGGGTTTATCCAAGTCGGCCGTTTGAGCGGTGAAAATCTCTTTTTGTTCGGCCATATAAGCTTCGCTTACGTCTTCGCGCTTGATAAACGGCGGTGCAAAGGCTGCAATGTGCAGACAGCAGTCATAGGCAAACTGCTTAACCGCATCGTTTGCCTCAGGCTCGCAGGAGAACACCGTAATAACACCGGTTTTTCCGTCGCTGTGGATATAAGAAGAGGCAAAGGCTCCGGAAGGAATATCCACCAGCTGTAAGCGGCGGATTTTCATGTTTTCGCGGATCTTTGTTGCCAAGTCCAAAAGCATATTCGACAATGCGTCGTTTACATCGGTATAACCCTTAGCCAATACTTCGCTTACGATGCTTTCGCCCACTGCCAAAAAGTCGGCATTTTTTGCGACAAAGTCGGTTTCGCAGGTAAGTTCGACAATCGCGGCCTTCGAATCGTTCATCTTTATAAAAATGCGGCCTTCGCTGGTGGATCTGTCCGCACGTTTTTCGACCGCAGCCAAACCTTTTTCCTTTAAAAGTTTGGCGGCAGCCTGTGCGTCTCCGTTGCATTCAACGAGGGCGTGTTTACATTCCATCATGCCTGCGCCGGTTACATCGCGCAGGGCTTTGACATCAGCTGCTTTAATTTCCATCTATACTTCTCCCGTCTTTATTCATCGTATAATTTATCTTCGTCTACCAGCGAGTCGTCGCTTTCTTCATCTTCGCGGTCTTCTTCTTTGGGTTCGGTAGGCGTATAATTGCTGTAGTCGATAATTTCTTCATCGTCGGTGCGGATTGATGCCGTATCGGTAATATCTTCTTCGTCATCCTGAAGGTTTTCGATAATTTTAAGACCCGTTTCGTTGTCCGCTTCAATAACGGCATTGGCAATTACCTGGGTAAAGAGGGTAATCGCACGGATTGCATCGTCGTTTCCGGGAATGGGGTAGTCGATGCCTTCGGGGTTGCAGTTTGTATCCACAACCGCAACGATCGGAATACCCATGCGGCAGGCTTCGGCTACGGCAATTTGCTCTTTATGCGTATCGATAATGAACAAAATACCGGGCAGTTCTTTCATTTCCTTAATACCGCCGAGGTTTTTTTCCAATTTTGCTTTTTCTTTTTGAATGGCTGCGATTTCTTTTTTGGTAAGATTGTCGAAGGTACCGTCAACTTCCATCTTTTCCAGTTTTTTTAACCGTAAAAGCGATTTTTTAATGGTACTGAAGTTTGTCAGCATACCGCCGAGCCAGCGGTTGTTTACATAGTACATACCGCAGCGTTCGGCTTCTTTGGCGATTGCCTGCTGAGCCTGTTTTTTTGTACCGACGAACAGGACGGATTTTCCTGCCGAAGTTACTTTGCGGACCGCTTCATACGCTTCTTTAATCGAAGCCATGGTTTTTTGCAGGTCGATAATGTGAATGCCGTTTCTTTCCGCGAAGATATATTTTTTCATACGCGGATCCCAGCGCTTAACCTGGTGGCCGAAATGCACACCCGATTCAAGCAAACTCTTCATGGTTACTACTGCCATGAACAACTCCTTCATCGGAAAAGATTTGTTTACAGGACCGATTCAAAGCGGCGCCTGTTTTAATCTCTTCCCCAAACTCTGTTTCTCGACACCGATAATTCGGCGCGGAAGATTTCATGATTGACTTTCTTTCAACCGAAGCGAATCAATCACGGCGGGTATGCTTAAAAGGGGTAAAAAACGTATGCTGTTTACCGGTCTTTAAAAACGGTAACCCGACTTTTTCAGTATCTCATAAAATTCAAAAATAGGCAAGCCCATAATCGAAGAGTAGGAGCCTTCAATGCGTTTTATAAAGCGCTGTGCCGTCCCCTGAATTTTATAGGCTCCTGCCGCATCACGCCATTCGTCCGATTCGATATAGCTTTTTTTTTCTTCTTCCGTTAATCGGGCAAAGTGTACGCGGCTTACCGATGTACACGAAATACGGGTCTCCGTTTCCCGATTATAGACTGCAAGACCTGTATACACCTTATGCGTTTTTCCCGAAAAGGCACTTAAAAAAGAGAGCGCCTCTTCTTTCGTTTCGGGTTTGCCGTAAATTTTTCCCCTGAAAACAATCAGGGTGTCGGCCGCGGCTATAAAACGCGCTTTTTGCATAGGCGCAACCGGTATACTGCGTTCGTTTTGAGGGATTTCACCGCCGGGCAGCGGGTTTTCTAAAACTTTTGCGGTACTTAAAGCTTTAAGTACCGCAAGGTATTCGGCCGCTTTTTTTGTATTTTTGCCGCGCGTCATAGACGCAGGAAGCGTTTCATCAACGGGAGGTGACAGAGAAAAAAAAGGAATGCCCATTTGTTCGGCTATTTCTTTCCGCCGCGGCGAAGTTGAGGCAAGAATAATCGGTTCGCGGCTCTTTAAGTTTTTAGGCGCATTATGCTCTATAGGGAAGTCCATAGGCGGCCTTATTTTGAAGATGGGTTTAAGCGCTCTTTTATGCGCCGTTTAATATGCTGAATCGAAAGAATGCGCTTTTTGTTTTGCATGGAAGGAAATTTTGCAAAAAAGCGTTCCGCAGAAGGATAGCGCTCGGAAAACGAATCGATTTTTTGCAAAATACGCTCCGATATTTCTCCCTTGCGTATACGGGCATATTCTTTGACCGTTTCAAACATTTCCTCAAGAGATTGGGATTTGAACCATGTCTCGCTTTCATAGCGCTCCTTTAAGGATTCCGCAAAATCTTCCAAACGGGTAAGGTATTCGGTAAAATCCGTAAGCCTGCGCAGCGTAAGCGCAAAATCGAAACAAAGCACCGCGGAAAGTCCGATAGCCGCGTACTGCCTTGCACGGGAGGAAAAAGAACCTATGAGGCCTGCTATATGCGGGTGTACGAAGATAACTGCAATGCTTCCGCCTGCGGCAAATAAAAGCAGGTTCCACAAACATACACGCCCTTTTATATTAAACCTGCGCTGCGAATAATCCCACCACTTTGTATGAAACAGGCTTTCCAAAATCCAGCCGGTAAGATATTCCAAGGCGCCGGTGATTATGAGGGCTGCCGGGTAGAGGATAAAAATATTGTTTTTAAAAGGAGTCAAAAGGCCGATGACGAGCAGGCCGCCGAACCCGTAAACCGGACACCAGGGGCCGTGTAAAAAACCTCGGTTTATAAATCTGCGCTCAAAAAAGCTGCAATAAATAACTTCGCAAATCCAGCCGATTGTACTGTACACGACAAACAATAAAAACAGGTCGGAAAAGGTTTGTGTAAGCATACGAGTGATACAGGATTCGAACCTGCCACCTTCGCCTCCGGAGGGCGACGCTCTATCCGAATGAGCTAATCACTCAATAGGGACTGCGAATAACAGTCCCGTGAAAGAGAATAGGTTTGACAAAAAAACTATTCTTTATTTCTTAAAGAAAAGAGCAATTCCTTGGCTTTTTGGCGCACGGGAATTACGTAATTGTAATTTGTCGCGATAGAAGCAATGGTTTCAACCAGCGCGCCCGAGTTTTTAACCGTCGGAGCGAGTTTTCCGTATGCGTCGAGTACCGAATAGGCGAGGCTGTCGGTCGGGTTCAAAACCGCAAAGCGCTTATGAATCATCGATATTTGATCGACGACTTCATCGTTTGTGTTTACGCCGACATTACCGAGGGCATAAATTGCGGCCGACAAAACCATGGGTTCGTCTTCGGCTTTCATAATACGCATAAGAGTATCTTTACGGGCCGTAAGCTGTTCCTTGGAAAGGCCCGCGGTTTCACCGAGCATAACGCATGCTTGACGGCGCACTTCCGTATAATTATTCATCAAACGTCCGCCGGTTCTCGACTCGTTAAAAACGCCTTCGCCTGCCATACTCTGCAAAGCCGCTTCGATTGCAGGAGAAGAACGTCCTTCATCCAACGCACTTTTAATGTATTGCAGGGTCAACAGTTTCGTTTCATAATCATCAACCTGACTCATTTCACTGATGATCATATCTTCGTTCGTACCGAAATATTCTTCTTCAACGGTAACTTCCGAACGTTTATTATCTTGTGCGGCGGCATTGAAAACGATAAGGCATACACAAGCCATAGACAATGCGATTTTGGATAACTTCATGCGGTTCCTCCTGTACAACCTCAGCTTTTACCGTTTATACATATAATTAAGTATACAGGCAACACTGAATAAAAGTCAATATTTTAAACTCGTCGATTAGGATAAAAAGTAATCGACTTTTTATCCTAACCCGTTTATAGTATCGGCAGTTTTACAAGCCAGCGGCCGTTTATTTTTTCAAATTCGTAATAAATTATGTCTTTATTACCGTCAACCTCTACCGCTTTAACATCGGTCGGCGATATATATCGAATTTCGCTTACCTTTCTGTCCATCCGGGACGGAATAAAAACGTGCGAAAAATAATCGCCGAGGGTACGCAATGTCAAACCTTTTTTAGGAAGCTTTGTTGCAATAACCTGCAAATTGAATTTATTGCTCCAATAGGATATTGACTCGGGGGTAAGATAACTGCGCCATAAGCCGTAATCGCGGTTTTTCATGCTTTTGTCCAAATCCTGAATGATGGCAAGGATTGTCGTTTTATCGCGTTGAAATTCATCAAAGGTAACGGCCGTGCCGCTTAAGGCGCTGGTTGAACGCGAATATTCTTCGTCTTCAGGGCTTTTTTCCATAACCTTTTGAGGTTCCGTTTTTTGAGCAGCGGCTTTTTTATCCTGCGGCTGTACCTCGGCGGTTTTTTCTTTTGCAGCCGTTTCGGCAGTTTTACACGACTGGAACCATAGGCCCATCGTACACAGGATTAATAAAACAAATGCGGTTTTTGTATACTTCATATGCATATAATAACGGTATTGTTGCAAATAGTCAAATATGTTATAGTGAATTTATGGTCAAAGCTTTGTTTCCGGGTTCATTCGATCCTCCCACCTACGGGCACTTAAATATTCTCGAAAGAGCACGCAGTATTTTTCCCGAAATAGATGTGGTTATTGCGGACAATAAAAATAAAAAGTATTTATTTTCGGAAGAAGAGCGCTTGGCTTTTATGCGCACATTAACCGCCTCCTGGGATAATGTGGAAGTACATGTGTGCCGCAGTCTTGTAGTGGACTATGCGCGCAAAACCGGTGCGAAAGTGCTTATCCGCGGCATACGCAACACTGCCGATTTTTCGTATGAATTGGATTTATCGCTTTTAAACAGTGCATTGAATCCCGAAGTGGAAACACTGTTTTTTCCCACCGATTCGCGTTTTTTTCTTTTAAAATCCAGCGCGATAAAGGAACTTGCTTCTTTCGGCGGCGATGTGTCCGATATGGTGCCGTCGATCGTTGAAAAAGCTTTAAAAGAAAAATTCCTCATTCAGGAAGGCTTAAAATAGCGTCGAATGCCGCCTATACTGGTTGACAAAAAATCAAAAAGTGTTATACTGTGTTTTAACACTTGACGGTCTTGTCATAATATGGCATTTCGGTTATAATAATTGATATTTTTAGAGAGGTTATATAATGGCAGTACCCAGAGCAAAAACGTCAAAAGCGCGTACAAGAAGACGGCAGGGAATAAATATGCGTTTGAACGCTCCCCACCTCATTGAATGTGCTAATTGCGGAAATTTAATTATGCTTCACCGCGTATGTCCGAAGTGCGGATTTTATCGCGGCAGGCAGGTAATTACGCCGGAAAGCAACGGCTGACAGGAGTTTTAACGATGGATGAATTGTTCAACAAAATGCAAAAACTGATTGCCGACAAATTGGAAATTGAAGAATCGAAGGTTACCCTCGACGCTTCCTTCCGTCAGGATCTCGGTGCCGACAGTCTTGACACCTATGAATTGGTGTATGCTATCGAAGAAGAATTGGGCGTAAGCGTCCCCGACGACAAGGCAAGCGAATTTGAAACGGTTCGCGACGCCTATGAATTTTTAAAGTCCCAGCAAGCATAATTTGCTGTCGATGCGGGATTTGTCCCGTATTTAAATGCACCGGTTAAGCTCTGTGTTTATCCCCGGATAAACGTTTATCCGGTGCTTATTTTCGGATTTTGCCGTGCGGCGTCTATTTAAACCGGATTCTTCTCTTTCTTCTCAACGCAAAGCCTTACTTGCGGAATTTCAAAAAAAAGCCGGTATTAAATTTAAAAATCAGCATCTTTTGGACAATGCTTTTTATCACCGATCCTTTGTAAACGAAACGGCAGGCAATGCCGTTAATAACGAGCGTCTTGAGTTTTTAGGCGATGCCGTTTTGGGAATGACGGCCGCTTCATACCTGTACACGATTTTGCATGATAAGCCCGAGGGCGAATTGACCAAGATAAAATCCTTCATTGTTTCGGAAACCTCCTTATCCGAAATTGCCTTACGTATCGGCGTTGAAAAATGCCTGTGTTTGGGTAAGGGCGAAGAGCATTCCGGCGGCCGCGGTAAAAAAGCGATTTTGGCGGATGCGATGGAAGCGGTATTCGGCGCCTATTATTTGGATTCGGGTTTTAAGGCGGCTGAAAAATTTATTCTTGATTTATTGGTGCCGCAAATACAAAAGGTAAAAGAAAACCGCCACCAAAAGGATTATAAAACCCTTTTGCAGGAATTTTATCAAAAAAAGTACAAGCAGTGTCCCCGTTACGAATTGGTAAGCCGTACCGGCCCCGACCATGAACAGGTATTTTCGGTGAGCGTCCGCTTGGGCGATGAGGTGTACGGACCTAAAGACGGAAAAAGCAAAAAAGAAGCCGAGCAGGCCGCCGCCCGCTGTGCATGGGAGATGATGGGGCTTCCGGACGGGGAAAGTACCGACTAATTCCGGCTTTTTATATACGGACGGTTATTTGGTGATTTTTTACTGTACCGAACTCCCATATCAAGCTGATATTGATATACAATGTCGTAGGGCTGCATTTTAGCATTTGTGCCCAGATTGCCGTAGTCAAGAGATAAAAATCCGTTGACCATCAATGTCCAATGTCTGCTTATAGGAAATTCAACTCCCGCCATAGAGCCTATGCCTAGATGAATATAATTCCAGCTGTCGCTGTTTTGAAATAAAAAGTGAATCCCCGGGGAAATATTAAAATTAAAAAAATTCCACATCGTCGGTTCAAATAAAATACCCGCAAATCCGTCTGTTGCATAGCGTATAACATTTTTTGGCACTTGCGGTACTTTACGGAATGTAAAGCTGTACGGATAGTACAGGGCTATACGGTATACACTGTTTATAGGCTGCATTTGCTTTGTTTCCATACTGAAAAATAAACCGGTTAAAATGTCATTCCACACAAAATTGCTTACGGTTTCTTTTTTTATTATACGTGTTACCGAGGCTGCTGAAAGACCTTCATTAAAAATAACAAAGGGGCGGTCCCGTTTATCAAGCTTTTTTTCGGTTCCCGTCATATCCTCCGTATGTTCTTGGGGAAAGAGAATATACGATGAAAAAAGACAAAAAAAGAGAATAGCGGTTTTAAGTTTTGTATTGATTCTATTCATACGTTTAATTTCGCTTAATTTGCCGTCTTATAGAGGGTGAGTGTTACGTTTCCCTGTACGCTCGGCCAGTCCAGTTTTAAAACCGTACCGCCTATATCCCACTCGGAAACTATTTTTCGTCCGTCATTGAGTGCAAAACTGATTACATTATCGATAACGACATAGGAACCTTCATGGACAATAAAACCGTCACGGTTTTTCAGTTTTACAATAAAGCTTCCATCGTTTACAAATGTAAGCTTATTACCGATATTATCTTTCCATGTACCATACAGGGGGGAAGGAAGGGTACATGCAAACAATAGTGATAGAAGCACACCAAGTATACAAAAAATTACTATGTGTTTGCATTTTGTTATTTTGTAAATCTTTTTTTTCATTGAATACCCGCCGTATAACTGACATTTCCCGGATCAAATCCGTCCGGGGTAACGATGTAATATCCGCCTCCTGCGGCACCGCCTTTTATTTCTATATTATCATATGAAATGCGTCCGGGATACATTCCTTCACATATAACAGTACCGTCCATTGTACCGTTTGCATTCATATTTGCACTTGTATTCATATCGCCGGTCAATTTAAAATATACTTTATTCTGAGCATTTGCACAGTTAAATTCTGCAAAATTTGTTAATTTCATCTTAATGCGCGCTCCCAACCCCGCAACAGCTGCATCGTATGAATAGGTACCGCTTATAAGACCGTTTATCGTTTCACTGCCTAATGCCGCCGTACCGCCCTTGTGCATATAGGTAAGGCGCTTTTGACCGCTGAGTACGGTTTTATTGTATTCTTTAAAATACTGTTCATGGGTCAGCGCTCCCCAGCCTTCGGCCTCTGAGGTGAAGTTTTTTCCCTGATAAAGACTGTTTAAAGTAAGAACCTTATAATAATAACGGAAACCTGCCTTTGCCGTTTCATTTTCATCAAGGTATTCCCGTGCCGAGGCTTCAAGCGGTGTTTGGGTAATTTTTCTAAACCCCGTATCGGGATTAGCGGAGCGGTAAATCTCGTAAAAGTAAGGTTCATCGTTTGCCGGTTTTTCCCATGTTATCTTTACCGGATATATGCCCAATGAATTGGGAGGTCCTTCCGTTTTTGCATATTTTGTTGCACTTATGTTAACGGCTGCAAAGGGAGAAGGGGCAAAGGTTATGCTCTGTGTACTGCTTATCTCCGTTCCGTCTATCGTACGTACGGTCTGTATACGGTAGTATGATGCTTTTTGAGTCAATTGATGCCGCAGATATCCGTCAGTAAGGTTATGAGGCGGGGGCGACTCATATAATATATTAAAGCCCGAATCCGATGAAGATGAACCGAGCAGCTTGTATCTGTAAGAAGTTTGCTCTTCAGTATTCCCTATTGCCGGTTTCCATGAGATAATTTCCGTAGTATCGGTTTTGTCCGCTTCAACGACGGTCGGAGGGCTTAATATGAATCCTTCTGCAGGGGTTTGAGCTTCGGGGCCCGATTCCGACATGGGACTTTTTAATTTGGCACCGGTTGCACTGTCTAAAGACCATGCTTGAACATAATAGTAATAGTACAAGCCCGGTTTTAATCCCTTTGTATCCGTATAGGTACAGGTCGACTCATCACTTTTGAGCATTTTTAATGCACTGTCCTGTGAATCGGAGCGATATATAGCGTATTTCACTTCCGTTTCAGCTGCCGATGCCGTCCACTCGAGCTTTATGGAATCGATACTGTGACCGCGTCCCTTGGTAACGGTAACGTTTTTGGCTTCCGAAGGGGCTCCGGCCATTAAAGCATAACCGTATGCCGATGCCGACCGTACTGAACGCTCGGAAGAAGAATTAACCGCATATACGGTAAAATAAAAATCCTGCCCCTGTTCTTTTGAAGATATCTTATTTACAAATCGATTTTCGTTTGCCGATATCCTGCCGATATATTCGGAACCGGTTCCGTT
This sequence comes from Treponema sp. HNW, assembly GCF_050320395.1. Taxonomy (GTDB): domain Bacteria; phylum Spirochaetota; class Spirochaetia; order Treponematales; family Treponemataceae; genus Treponema_C. Next base: position 1,531,566 of record NZ_CP144459.1, on the reverse strand, counting down.
TGCATTCTGTGTACGATAAATTTCATAAAAAAAGGCTCCCGCTGATTTTTCCCAAGTGATGCATATGTGCTCCGTGGATTGTCCCAAATCGGCTTTAACATTTTTTGGTGGAGCAAAAAGATATCCGCTTTCAGGATTTGTAAAAGGACTCGGATCGTATTTTTTATTTTTGTTTTCCGCCGATACTCGGTAAAAATACGTGTACCCGTATTCTTCAGACAGATATACAGGATTTGTTACAGCTTTATGCGTATATTGGGTTCCGTATACGGCTTCTTCCAGCACTTCAAAATCGCTTTCTTCGGGCAGCGGTGTTACAGCCAAATTTTCCGTAAGTATGCGGGCGTACTCAAGTTTATAACTTGCCGCTTCCTTTACGGAAGACCAGCTTATCGTGATTGTGTCGGCGTAATCTCCCTGAGAAACAAATATCTGTTTCGGTTTCGGTAAAATACTTATTTCTTCTTCAAGATGAAATATATCGCTTAGATTGATTCTATTGCTGTTTATGCGCGGTACCTTATCCTGAAAAAAACTGGCACAGCTCGTAAGGTATAAAAGGGCTGACGCTGAATATAGGAAGCGGAGGGCATATTTTTTTAAGTGACAGGCTTTCATCGCTATTTCCATCCTTCTGTTACAGTCCAATCATTATAAGAGGGGTATCCTGAATGATTTTCAAAAACCAAGGGACTTATATTTCCCAAGTGCGCGGATTCCGTACCGCCTCTCGTTAGTGTTAATTTTCCGTCGCCGTTTTGTGCCAAAGCGGAAATAGTCAGTATTCCCGAATATGCGTTTTTAATCTGGATAGGAGCATCAGAGGGGCCTGTAACGGTAAGCGTATTATTATATCCTTTTAAATGCCATTTCGGGAATATGTACTGCCAACCTGTACCGTAATGAGTCGGATAAGTATGAGAACGCTCCGTTGCGGCTTGCAATACTCCCGTTACGGAAAGTAAAAACGGCGTATAATTATCATATGTAAATGTCCAATTATATGCCCACCCGTCACTTTTTACCTTCGGATTGACATCATTCAAAGTTGTAGATACTTCCCAACCTAAAGGGGATTTATTCATAGACGTTTTTATACCGTGTGCTAAAGCCATCGTGGTCATGAGGGCCAGTTCCTTATCGGTAATTTGCCTATACGCATATACTTCTTCATCATTATCCGCAAAAGAAGCTGTTATAACTTCTCCTGCCGTATTTGTACGTGTCGTTTCTATTTTTGCATAATGGCGGTAATCCCGTAAAACCTGAAGCAGGCCCGAATGTGCATCGGAGGTCATGCGGGGTTTTACTATAATGGCGTTGCCCTGCTGTTCTCTGTTTACTGCCCAATCGGCTTTTTCCGCAGTCCATGAAACCGCTCCCGTATCCTTATTTATTACGGCAATTTCCTGCCAGTCGGAGCCGTAATCGGCATTTTTGATAAATACCTTATAATCGCTTTCGGGAGCGCGAGAGCGTTCGGTTTTATCATAGGGTTTCCAACGCAATAATTCATTAAAGCCGAGCGTTCCGCCTGATGATTGATTTTCCGCTTTAAATTCTATTGAAAAGACATAACCCTTGTGTAAGGTTTCGTTGTTCGAATCCTTGTCTTTTTGTATTTCGGATATATACGAAGCAAGCGGTTTTGTTTCACTTTCTTTGTAGGAAACGATAAACTCAAAGGCTTTGAAACGCTCGCCTGCGGCATCTTTGGGAACGTAAACGAATTTATCGCCGCTGGCATCAAGTGAAATATCCGTTTTTTGCCACTGAGCGTCTGCTCCCGACTCTTTTTTCCATAGAACGGGAACAAGGCCTTCACGGATTCCCAAATATGGCTTTGTCCATGTAATTTCTACTTTGCGAGGATATTCCGCCTTTGAAGCGGTGACACGCCCGTAACCGAGGGCGGAACCGCTTTCGCTTACCGTATTCACGTCCGTATATGTCATATTTGTAAGCGTATTTGTTTCGGGATCAAATTCGTCATTCATATTTTTAATCGGGAAAACGGCATAGGTGTGTTTTGCTCCCCATGAAATTTTTTCCTGATATTTTTGCCATGAAGAAGGATTTTCCTCGGGAGCTGCAAAGGCCTTATCCGATAAACGTATTTTTCTCGATTCCGATTTTACAAAAATCCTGTCTGATACGTCTTGCGAATCGACTGTGACGGAAAGGTCATCCGCTTTTACGAGATATTGATGATGTACAGGTGTGCTGTCGTTAAAACTTGTTTGTGTTGTCCGTTTTACGATATAACCTGCCGCTCCCTGAACGGGGGTCCACACAACGATTATTTTATCATTATATGAGGCATCCGAAGCTTCAACAGCCGTCAAAGCGGGGCCAAGAGTGCGCACTTCCGTTTCGTTTTCCGTTTCGTCGGTTGTGGCGCCGTTTTTTGCTTTTACTTTGACCTTTATCGGCTTTCCCGATTTTACGGCATCGTTATAACCGATCGGTTTTTTTAAAGTACATGAAATAAGTTTTTTATCCGCATCATAATTTATTTCAGCTGCGGCAGTATCCGATGTATAGGAACTACCGTCCGCCGTCTTTGTTATCTTTAAGTTCGGCACGGCGATCCCGCTCCCGTTGTCAATAACACTGCTATCGCCCGACTTAAACTCGAGTACATATGAATCCGTTTCTTGTACTTCTTTCCATAAAACACGTATACTGTCGTATTCGGGGGCTGTGTTATTAAAGAAGGGTTCGGGGGTACCCAAGGTTTTACCGATCAGGGGATCCGAATCCACTTCAATACCTTTTTTTACTTTTAAGATGTACTCATATACCGTTCCGCTCGGCACCGTATGATCATAGGTTACGACGGAATTGTTAGGTGTAGAAGATGTAATTACGGAATTCAGATTTTGTATCGCAGTCGGTGTTTCGGATTGACCTGCAGGATAATATATAAGGTTATATGTATAGGATTCGTTATATTTCCATGAAAGCCGTATTTTATTTTTAAAGCCGCTTTTAACTTTAAAGTCAAAATCCTCCTTTCGAGGAATGTCATATGTACGTACCACAAAAATTCTTTTTACTAAACTCAGTTCTTCTATAGGAGAATCCGGGACTCCGGAAGCGGTATCATAGTTTGCAGGGACAAAATACAATTTGTATGCATAATATCCTCTTACATCGGCGTCATTTTCCGGTATGTCAATGATACGTACAAAAGAATTAAAATCAGCGATTGAGTTGAATTTTTGTAAAAGGGGAGGAAACCCCGTTGTATCCGGTATGCCTCCGTTATCGGTATCAAACTTATATCGTTTTTCGCTCAAAATAAAGGAATAATCATTTTCTTTGCCGAATGATTCCCAATTAAGCAGTAAGTTTATCTTTGTCTGTACGAATGCTGTCGGGTTCGAATCGGAATTCAGGACATAGTCGGCGCTTTGCAAGCTTAATAGAGGTTTTGCCCGTGCCCAGCCGTCGGCTGAAACAAAAGACAAGTCGCTGCTTATTTCCCGGTTCACTCCGTCGGCAAAGGATTGTATTTTATAAGTATATTGTACCCCCCTTTCGACATCCTTTGTATTGTCTGCGTCAATATTTTCACTACCGTTACCGTCGTCAACCCATTGGAGAATTTCTCCCGGCTTGTATGCGGTGTACAACTCATCATAGGTCGGATTATCGGTATCGGCATAGGGGGAGGCCGGTTTGGGACGCAGCTTATCTTTTATGAGAACAAAATTATCATTTGTACCCTTTTGTTTTCTGTAAATTTTAAAATAAATCGGATGTGATTTAAATATTTTGTTTCCCTGCGCTACATCGACAAAGTCGGGTAAGGTAAAAGAAATTTCTATGCTGTTTGTTTTGTCCCCTTGACTTATCCTGGTATTTTCAGGAGGATTCGGACGCAGTCGCCGGGCTGTCTCGGAATCGAGCTTATCGCTTTTTTCCGTATCGTTTTGAAAATCCGTTGTATATGCTTCTACGGTAAACGAATAATTTGTATGAGGTTTTAGATTTTCAAATACGGTTTTGGTATTATGTATGGCGGATCCGTCAATAATGCGGGTTGCTTCAACTTTATCCTTGTTATAACAGATTACCGTATAGCGTACATTATTTATATAGGACTTTGCGTCCGCATTATTCATCCACCAATGAACGGATAGGGCTTCGTCCGGAAATTCGGCCACAGGTTCTACGGAACTGATAATAGGTTTTGCAAGGCTTGTACCGCGGACAATCTCGGAATTTTCGGAACGGGTACCGTCATATAAAACGCTGTTCACATAATAATAGTTATCAGTACCTGCATTTACGCGTAAATCAATTTTAGGTGTGTTTCCCCTTGTTTCGTTTATTTGAATAAAGGGACCTTGCGCAGAGGACGCCCCGTAAATACAATAATATTTGGCTTCAGGATTTTTTTCCCAAGTTAACACGATTTTACGTTTAAGTCCGTGTGTCGCAGTCAATTGAGAAGGAGCGGCAGCTGCAGTGTTTTGTGATGAAATGTCGGTATTCGGCGCCGGTAGCAGAATGGGTTTACAGGCCGTAAATACGGACAGCATAAAAATAAAAGGAACGACAACGGGTAATTTTATACGCACCATATCCGCATTATAATATTTAACTGTAAAAAAAACAATATATTTTTGTACATTTTTCATATTTTTTATTCAAAAACATACATTTACGCATGGATTGTCTGTTTTTTATCTTGAAATTCAAATTATCCGTGGCAAAAAAAACTTTTTCTTTTACTTTTTCTTTATTTCCCGTATATGCTCTTTCGGCAGTGCGGACTCGACCGTTTTTTGAATCAGAGCGGGAATTTGGGCCTGTTCTTCCTTTGTCAAACCCGCCGTCGCAACGGGAGGATGTATGGTCAGTATAAGATGACCTTTTTTAAGCGATTTATGTTCTTCCCATAAGCGCCAGGTTCCGTCAATCGTAAAGGGAACTATGGGAGCTTCGGAACGGTAGGCCAGCTTAAAACTTCCGGCTTTAAATTCGGCCACCGGTCCTCCGCGGCTTCTGGTGCCTTCGGGGAAGATAACAAGGGGGTAGCCTCTTTGTACGGTTTTTACCGCTTCGCTCATAGCTTCAACCGATTGGCGTCGGTCTTTGCGGTTGATAAACACGCACTGCATTTGTTTCATCCATGCGGATAAAAGCGGCACCTTTAATATTTCGATTTTCGAAATAAAGGCGATGCTTTTGGGAACATAACCTAAAAGAAGCGGAATATCCATATAGCCTTGATGATTGCCTATCATAACAAAGCTTTCGCTTTGAGGAATATTTTCCATTCCCCGCACTTCAACGGTACTGCCGCTCAAACCGATAACCATCTGTGTCCATTCGGCAATCTTTTCTTTTACTATTGCATCGCGCTCGGCGATTTTTCCCTCGGCTTCAAGGCGCCTTACCGTTTTTAAAAGGGCGCGTGATGCGATAAGATAAACTGCAAATTTAAAAAAAGCGATTATTGTATGCAACATAAAGATGAGTATAGCGGATTTTACCTAAAATGTATACGGTAAAATCCGCTTGGGATATCAGTTCAAATTGTTATCGGCAAGGACGGCTTTATACGATTTCAAATCGACATAGATATCCTGTGTAACGGGATTGCGCTTTGTCTTTTTGATCTGTATAATTTCATATACCAATACCGCAAGGTTCGATACAATCGATAAAATACTTATAACCGTCAAAGCCGCAGGTTTATAGCTTGATGTTATCGAAAACAGGGGCGAAGTTGAATAACTTGAAAAGGTTATTGAAAACATTGCCCACAAAGCGAGGGTTTGGGCGCGGTGCTGAAGCCATGCGCCTTTTTTAAGAAAAAACTCGCTGATTGTGCACGAAAGCAGCAATAAAAGACCTGCGTACATCGAGCGAGTGGATATACAGTTATAACAGTATGAAAGGTTCCACAAATCGTAGGCAATAATCCAAAACCACAATTGGTCGGGCCAAATCATATCCTTTGACTTTGTTTTTGCAACACGTATGCCGAATATACCCGTTAAAGTTAAAATCAATACGATACCGGCGATTGCGTTTAAAATATTCCATATGCCGCCTTGCATAAACAAACCGTCTACGGGATTGACAACCGCTTGACCGGCATATGCGGCATATACTTCAAAGTCGCGGTATACGGCTTCGGCAATATTGATTGATAAAATCAAAGCGGGAAAAAACAACAGCCACTTTTTTGTGTCGGCACCCTTTATGTAGCGGATTGCCATAAAGCCGATAACACCGGCAAGGGCCGAATAGGTTTTTACGACGGGAAACCAGTCGCCGCTTCCGCGCACGGCCGTTTTAGGCCATACCGTAAAAGTTAACACAAGGGGTAAGACGATATATACGGCAATCGACAGCCATTTACTGCGCCGTGTAAGATCATTGACCAAAATAAGGCCGGCAAGAACGGCTAAAGCGATTAAAATATTTTGCCATGTATAATTTGTAAAAAAGAACATAATTCCTCCATGCGGAGCGGGCGAAAGCCGAAGTTCCGTCCGCCCCGAAAATCAGTTAAAAAGATATTTTTATATCCGATATCGGATAGGCTTTACACGAATGTATATAGCCGAATTTTTCGTCCGCCAAGCGCAAGAGGGCGCCGCGGGGCATAAAAACCTTGCCGTCTTCCAGTTTGACGCGGCATAAACTGCATTCGCCGCTTCTGCAGCACACGTTTACGCGCACGCCCGCACGCTCAAGGCTGGTAAGAAGCGATTCGCTCGATTTTCCTTCAATCGTTTTACCGCCGACCGAAATTTTAAACACTTCTTTACCTTTGAGGTTTTCGGGCCAAAAGGGTTCGTTTTGAATATCCTGACGCGAGCCGAACATTTCGCGGCGGATATTTTTCGGTTTAATCTTTAATTCTTCAAGCGCTTTGGTGCAAAAATCGGTCATAATGTGGGGGCCGCATAAATAGTAGGTTGCGTCCGCCGGCTTTTTTACAAAGCTTTTTATGCGTTTTGCATCGATAAAACCTTTTTCACCCTTGTATTTGGGGTCGTCGGATATAACCAGCTGATAGTGAAAATTCGGATAGTTTTTGGCAAAAGCGCTCAATTCTTCGTGATAGGCCGCATATTCTTCCGTGCGGTTGCCGTAAATCAAAAAGATTTCCCGGTCTTGGCCGCTTTCAAGAATTTCGCGCGTCATACTCAAAAAGGGCGTAATACCGCTTCCGCCGGCTAAAAACACCGAGCGTTTTGAGTGGAACACGGGGTTGTAATGAAAGCGTCCCGAAGGAGAAGTCGCCGTAAAGGTATCGCCTTTTTTTACCTTTTTCAAAAAGTAATTGGAAACAAAACCTTTTTTTACTCCCGCAACCGTAATTTCGTAATAGGAGCGCTGTTTGGGCGAAGACGAAATACTGTAGGGCCTGCTTGTACATACGCCGTCTATTTCGACATAGACATTGATGTATTGACCTGCTTCAAAGGGGGGAAGGTAGCCCGTTTTCGATACAAAGCGGAATACCTTTGTGTCTTTGGCGACGGTGTAAATATCCGATACGGTTAATTCCAATTTGCCCGGATGCAGTTTTGCAAGACAGCTTTGTACCGAATCCTTTTGGACTAAGATATCCATACCGCTTTTGCGGGCGAATTTTATTTCTTCAAGCACTTCCTTTCCGTTTTCCATAGTGCCGATAAGGGTTTCTTTGATAGTAGGCATCAGTCCATCTCCTTTAGAAGTTTTTTAGCGACGGTATTGCCGTACATATAATTCGGGCCGAATCCGCACGTGTTTACCCAGCCGCTTGCAAAGTCGAGGTTGGGGATAAAGGTATCGCGCGGAAAGAAAAACACGGAAGATTTTAAATCCTGCTCATAACCGTAAATCGCTCCTCCCGGATGATTTAAATAACGCATGTGGGTAATCGGCGTTGCGATTTCCATTTCTTCGATATGGCTTCTAAAGCCCGGATAGCGTTTTTCGAGGCGCTCTACAATCGTGTTTGCCGCATCGTACTTTGCTTTGTGGTATTGTTCGGGCGAAAGTTTTTCCCAAGCGGTACCGTACTTGAGGGTTCCGGCCGTTACGATACTCGTTCCTTTGGGCGATACTTCAGGGTCGTCAACCGTGTAACAAGTGGAAACAATCGGGTCTATGCTCGTATCCAATTCATAAGAGTTCATAAAGTCGCGGTTTGCATCCAAACTGTCGTAGGTTAAATTGAACGAATCGGTAAAGCCGATTGTTTCGGGCGGGCAATCCAAACCGATAAAGCAGGTGAGGGCGGAAATACCGACGGTGTACGCCTTTAAATATTCGCGCGCTTCGGCAGGAACTTCTTTTTCGTCGAGGAGGTTTGCATAGGTTGCCGTCGGCGAAATGTTGGAAATGATTTTTTTGCAGCGGTATTTTTCGCCGTTTTCATCGATAACGCCGACCGCCTTACCCTTTTCCAAAACGATTTTTTTAATGCCCAAATTAAAAAATACCGCGCCTCCCGCTTTTTTTATCGCTTCGGTTAAAGCCTGCGAAATAACCTGAGAACCGCCGCGGAGGTAGTAGGGCTTGTCTTCGGTGTAAATATAAGTACAGCGTGCCAAAATCGTAAAGGGAAAGCGCGCGGGCGGCATACCCATAAAGCACCAGTAGGCCGAAAGACAAAGCTGTAATTCTTTACTTTTAAAGAACTCATTTAAAACGTCGTCCGTGCTTTTAACCCCGTATTTTGCAAGGGTGGGGTACAGTTTCGGGAATCCCGCTTTCATAATCAGTTTTTTTAACGCAGGAGGCTCGCCGCCGGAACTTTTAGCGCTTTTTTCCATAAAGGCGACGGTTTCTTCGTTAAACTTCCATACCATTTCGTAGTAGCGTTTTATCGCTTCTTTTTCTTCGGGAAAGGCTTTGATAAGAGCCGCTTCGGCCTTCATTCTGTCCGCAGGAAGCGCAACGCCTTTTCCGCCGGGTAAATTGATTTTATACAACGATTCGATTTCTATCCAATCGATTTTATCGGTAATACCGTATTCGTCGAAGAGCGTGCGAAGCGGACCGGGTTTTTCCGGCGTTCCCATTGAACTTAATTGGTGCAAAGCTACTTCGAATTCGAACCGTCCGCGGCAAAAACTTGTTCCGCATCCGCCGGGAATATTGTGCCGCTCGAATACGGCAACCTTTTTTCCCGCCTGTGCCAAAGTAACTGCGGCCGAAAGTCCTCCGTTACCGGCACCTATAACAATAACATCATATTGCGGCATAAGGCCTCCTATAAAATTATCACGGGCTTGTCTGAAAACAAACGGTTTTTGAAACAACCGTCTTTTGAAACAGCCCGTGTCGATAAGCAAAAATTATAAAACGATTTTTATTTTACTATGCTCATAATTGCAAAATAACAGGGAACGGCCATTAAAATCAGGTTTATAATCATGAGAACTGCCTGTACCCCCGTTTTTTGACTGGCCTTTACAAAGGCGATTACCTTTTCGCTTTTTAATTTTTCTTCAAAAATTTGCTTGCATGAAATCTGCAAAATACCGCCGACGGTTAAAGAATTTGCACGGAATACAAGCCATAAACCGGGGTTTCGTGTGATAATACAGCCGAGAAGAGGCATACCGAGGATGGCAAAGTGCAGGTAGGCAATCGAGGGACTGAATTCGTCGGTAACGAAAATCCAATTCCAAATCGTGTATGCGATAATCCAGCATACGGTTCCCCAAAATACGTACTGTTCGCTTGCTCCGTAGCTGTTCGCTTCGTAGATGTACGAAAAGGCATAGCTTTTGCCCGAAAGGTTATACCACGAGGGTGCCAATGCCCATACGGATACCGCCAAAACCAAACCGGTTACAAAGTTAAAATATTTTTTATATTTTAAATCGGTAAAGGTTGCTTCAAGAATGTTGATGCTTAAAAATGCCAATACCACCCAAACAAACCACTTGCCGTTAATGCCGGCAAAATAGTCCAAAAAGACGGCGGCAACGATTGCGGTGCGAAGAACGATAAGCGTCGAAAGTTTAAGCTTTTCGAAAAAAACGGTTTTTAAATACATTAAAACCAAAAAGGGAAGCACGACATTAACGGGTATGTTTGCCCAAATCGGAAAATACGACGTTAAAAACGATACAACCCAAATGATGAGCGCGGCGCATACCCATACGCCGAAGTGCGGCAGCTTTTTAGCCAAGACACGCTGCTGAAAATTGTTCATGGAAATCCTCTCTGTTTTGATTGTAAATAGATATTATATTATATAATTAAGATGTTAAAATGACAAGGGGGGGGCACAGCCTTACGTTAAATCAAACCGAAAAAAAGCTGTTTATCACATAAAAATCTATGGGTTAAAAGCCTTGCCTGAGATATGTTTTCTTTGTGTATACAAGTTATAAGTGTCTTATAACAGCGATGCAAGAATCTCCGCCTTCGATACTATGCCTTGGAGAACGCCGTTTTTATCCACTACCGCAATGGGGAAGGGAGTATTTGACGCTTTTTCCATAATATCGCTGATAAGGCATTCGGAATAAGTTGTATTTGCATTTTGTATAAGAATGTCCCGTATTTTTAATTTTTGAGCTTCGGCTTTTACGGCATCGCTTATCGTAACAATACCGGCAAAGCACATATGCTCGTCTACAACATAGGCGCTTGAAACCTTGTTGCTTTTCATTGTATTGATTGCAAATTTTATATTCGAGGAAAGCTTTATAAGACAGTTGGGCTTTGACATAATATTTTTAACGCTTAAAACCTGTGTTTTGTCCGCACTGTCGATAAAGGCGCGCACATAATCGTTTGCCGGATTTTGCGCCATATTTTCAGGAGTGTCGGTTTGAATAATTTGTCCGCTTTTCATAATTGCAACCGTATCGCCCAGTTTAAACGCTTCATTTATGTCGTGGGTAATAAAAATAATCGTTTTTTCCAATTTACGCTGAATCGATAAAAGTTCAAACTGCATATCTTTACGCACAAGGGGATCCAAGGCGGAAAAAGGCTCGTCCATAAGTAAAATTTCCGGATCCACGGCAAGGGCGCGGGCAATTCCGACGCGCTGCTTCATACCGCCGGATAAGCGCGTTACTTTTTCATATTCTCTGCCGTTTAATCCGACAAGGTTTATCATTTCAGCTGCTTTTTCGTAGCGTTCTTTTTTAGGAACTTTTTTTATTTCCAAACCGAAGGCGACATTATCGATAACATTGCGGTGCGTAAGCAATCCGAAATTCTGAAAAACCATTGCCGTTTTATTGCGGCGGAACTCCCGCATTTCGGACTTATTAAAAGATTCGATATCTTTACCTTCATAAAAGATTTGACCGCTTGTCGGTTTGTTTAATCCGTTAAAAAAGCGGATTAAAGTCGATTTTCCCGAGCCGGACAATCCGATAATCACAAAGATTTTTCCTTTTTCAATATCCAAGGAAACCGAATCAAGGGCAATGGTTGTGCCCGTTTTGTTGTATATTTTTTCCTGTGTCAAACCCTGCATACGCAGTTCAAGAGCTTTTTTCTTTTGCGGCCCGTAAATTTTGGACAGATTACGGGTTGACAATATAATACTCACCGTATGTCTCCTTCGCTGTGCTTTGCCAATGCCTGGGTAATTCTGTCTAAGATGATAGCGACAATTACAACCGCGGTTCCGGAAATTAAGCCCCGGCCTATTTCAACTCTGTTTACGCTGATTAATACTTCCATTCCCAAACCTCGCGCGCCTATCATTGAAGTTGTTACAACCATCGCCATCGTCATCATAATGGTTTGATTTATACCGGCCATAATGGTCGGCAGGGCTTGAGGAATTTGTACTTTGATAAGCGATTGCAATTTTGTCGAACCGAAGGCTTTTGCCGCTTCCAACACTTCCGTATCTATTCGGCGCAATCCGTGGCAGGTCATGCGTATCATCGGAACCGTTGCATAAATCGTAGTTGCTATAACGGCGGACGCTTTTCCCAAACCGAAAAATAAAAGCGCGGGAATTAAATATACAAACACCGGCATTGTTTGCATAGTATCCAAAACCGGCCGTATAACCGCATAAGCGCGATTGTTTCCCGCTATAAGAATACCCAGCGGAAAACCGACAACCAGCGAAACAATAACCGAAGCTATGACAATTGCAAGCGTTTGATTCATCATATCCCATAAGCCGAATGCGCCGATAAAAAATAAAAGCACGCCGTACACAATCGACGAAAGCATCTTTTTACGCAGTTTGAATAAAACGTATGAAACGCAAATTACGGTAAACCACCATGGAAGACAGCTGAGTAAAAATTCGATTGCGTTTACAAAAAAAGTCAAACCTTTGCGAATGCCGCCGAAAAAGCCGTCGTGTTTTATGCTGAAATCGCGTATAGCCGTATCGACCGAATCCTTATTTATGTGTATTTGAAGGGGAAAGGCGTACAGACGGTTTTTTTTATTATTGTGCTTGTTCCCTTTTAAAGCCTTGGTCACCTTTGCACCCTTATCCGGATCAAGCCATTGCTCGATAAGTTCCGGATGTTCTTGTAAAAACCGGCGGGCGGTTTCGTTATAGTCGGCCTTTGTATCCTGCATATAGGCAAGGGCTTGCGATGTTAAAGCCGCCGATGTTTTATAGCGTGCAAAAAAAGCGGCCAAATCGGGATGATTGTTATAAAAAGCATTGCTCATACAAACCGTAACGGGAACCGCTGCCAATTCGGTTTTACCTTCGGCATAATCGACGGCATTGTAAGGCTCATCTTCCAATAAAACAAAATCGTACTTTCCCATAAGCCATGTCGGTTCCCAATAGTATGAAACGATAGGCAGTCCCTTGTCATAGGCTGAAATTAAAGCTGCCGAAAGCGCCGCATCGGAGCCGGGACGGAAGTATATAAAATCGTCGTCAAGCTTATAGTATTTATATTTTTTAAACATTATATTGTCGACCGCCCAGCCCGGAACGGCGCCGTAAATCCGCCCCTTACCGGGAGATTCGCTGTCTTCGAACAAGTGCGGATATTTTTTTAAGTCTGCAACTTTTTTTAAATCGGGGGCCGAAGCCGGTATGCCGCGCGCGCTGTCTCCTTCGATAAGATAGCGCGGTACGTAAAAGCCTTGTCGGTCGTCGTCATAATTTATCCCCAATTCTTTTATTCTATGCCGTTTTACATCGTTTTCATATTCGGGAATTAAAGAAGTCCATACTTCCGTATGTATGTCTATTTCGCCGGCTATAAGACCTTCGTGGATAACGGGAGTGGAGCCTGGAACTTCCGTCCAATCGTACCCGTACGCCTCTGAGATAATAAAGCCGGTTATCGCATTATGTAATTTAACGCTGTCCCAGCCCGCATCGGCAAAAACCGCAGTTTCTTTTTTTTCTTCCGTTTGTGCATCCGGAGCGTCGCGGAATTTTGTGAACACTGCAAAAAAAAGCAGTATTACACCGATGCCGTAAAAAACGATGTTTTTGTTTTTCAAAATTCTTTCCTTACAAATCAACTCAGTGTTTTAATTCAATACTGCATATAGATTGTAACATGCAGATACAAGAACCGTCAACATTTTCGCTGAGACAAACAGGAATGTACAAAAAAGAATGTGTTATGGTTACCGTTTTTTAAAAAAAGACAATAGGCGTTTTTTAGGCTTTGCCGTTTTCCCCGACGATGAACTTTCGCTTTTGTCTTGACCTGTCATATTTTCATATAATTGTTTTACCGTTTCGCTGCCTGAGGATATAATCGTATTTTTTTCAACGATAACAAAGAGGCCGCGGACATTATTGTTTTTTTCACACACGGGGAAAAAACGGAATGTGTGTTTTTCATCTTTTTCGATATGCTCGGTACGGCTGTACGATACCGTTGTAAAAATATCGTCGTACTGTATGCCGGGATACAAATCCGCAAAATGCGTACCGTTTCCCTGCTCAAGGTTATTGCTTTTTTCAAACCCTTTTGCCGCATATTTTATTTCGCCCGAGTCGTTTACTATGACAAAGCTTTCGCTTGTTTCGCCGCATATCAGGCGCAGTGCCTGATCGAGAAATACAATGCGTTCACCGCGCCGTTCACTGATATCCAAGATGTTTTCAAAAAAACTTTGAAAGAATTTTCCCAGTTTCCCGAATTCGGAAAACCGCTTTATTGCGGCGGCACTGTTTACGCGCACCAGTTTGTTTATACGGTACAATGCACTGCGCCTTTGCCGCGAATATATAATAACGGAGGCAAAGCACAGGCATAAAAACAGGGCGGCACAAATCGAAATAAACAAAAAATTTTCGGCGCTTATTTTATTTTCCGTGATAAAAAAACGGTATGCGGTAATCCCCATACCCAAGCTTAATCCCGCTGAAAAAACAAATAAAAAAATAAACATGGGCAGCGATATAAAAAGCATCGGTTTCTCCTCATCCTTACAAAATCTTTTTAAACTCTTCGATATCGCCGTGCCTTCCGGCCGCCATTAAAATATCCGACGCTTCAAACACAAGGTTGTTATCGGGGAATACAATAATTTCTTCCCGTGTGGGATTTCCCAAATCGTCGATGTCGGTTTTAATGCGTTTTACCATACACAAATGCAAACCGAATTTTTCTTTTAAGCCGATATCGCTCAGTTTTTTGCCGATAAAGGGTTCGGGCGCATAAAGTTCGGCAAAGCTGTATTCGCTTGAAAGCGGAATCGTTTCCAAAATTTCGGGGGCGATTAAACGCTGAGCGAGCGATTTTCCGACGTTTTCCTGTATATTGATAACTTCGTTTGCACCGATTTGCTTTAAGATTTCTGCATGAACATCGGAAACAGCCCTGCTTATAATATAGGGAATGCCGCGCTGTTTAAGCAGTACGGTTGTAATAATGCTTGCTTCAAGATCGTCGCCGACCGTTACGATTGCAATATCGGTGTCGTCGAGCGGCGCTTTTTCAAGCGCTTTTTTATCGGTTGAATCTATGTGCAGTGCGGTGGTAACCTTGTTTTTAAACTCTTCAACTACTGCAGGATCGTTATCGACTGCAATAACTTCCGCCCCCTTTTCCGCCAGCGCATCGGCAATCGTTTGACCGAATATGCCCAAGCCGAATACCGCAAAAACCTTTTGTTTTATCTTCGCCATATTTACTCCATTGTGCAAGTGTTTTACATTATCCTATTGCAATATCGGCTTGGGGCAAATTGATATTTACCCTGTCCGATTTAAAAACCGCCGCCGCCATTATCGTCAGAGCGCCCAAGCGGCCGAAAAACATTAATAAAATAACAACCGCTTTTCCTGCAAGCGACAAAAGAGGCGTAATACCCGCCGTAAGGCCTGCCGCGGTAATTGCCGAAAATACTTCAAACACAATATGTACCAAATTATGTTTTTCGGTTATCGACAGTATAAAAATTGCGCTTAACACGGTAATAATGCCTGCAAAAAAAATAAGGACGGCGCTTTTAACTTTATGTTCCGGCACTTGAAAACGGCCGATAACCGGTTTATCGCCGCCTGTAAAAAAAGCTTTTCCCGCCGCAAACAGTACGCTCAGCGTTCCCGTCTTCATACCGCCTGCCGTTCCGCCGGAGCCGCCGCCTATAAACATAAAGGCGCACATAAATAAATAGGTGGGCGTTAAAAAATGCGAAAAGGGAACGGAGTTAAAACCCGCCGTCCGTAAGGTTGCCGATTGGAAAAATGCCGAAAGGTATTGTTCTGCAAGACCGTAGTCGGCCATGGAATTTCCGTGCTCAAAGCCGTAAAAAAGCAGGGTTCCGGTAAGCAGCAATCCGGCCGTTAAGCTTAATGCGATACGCGAGTTTAAACCGATATGATGTTTATAGGCGGTTTTTTCTTTAAAGACGCAATGCGCAATGCGTTCTTTAAAAAACAGCCTAAGCTCTTTTAATACGGAAAATCCTATACCGCCGAAAATAATTAAAAAGGCTATCGTAAGCAAAATAAGCGGGTTCAGTCTAAACGTTTCCAGACCGGTGTCGTAAAGGGAAAAGCCCGCATTGCAAAAAGCCGAAACGGAATGAAAAATCGAATAATAGAGATTCTTTACGCTCAAACCCAGCGTCGGCACAAAACCGATAAAAAGCAATACGGCTCCGGCGGCTTCAAGAACAAGGGTTACGGCGACGATTTCCAAAACGGTTGAACGAAGGCTTGACGAATCGTCTTCGCTGAGCATATAGCTTAAAAGCATTTTATCCTGCAGCGATATTTTTTTCCCCAGTAAAAATACCGTAAAAAACGACAAAAGCATAATGCCCAAGCCGCCTATCTGCATCAAAACGAGAAGGACTATTTGCCCTGCAAGGGTAAAGTCCGATACGGTCGATTTTACGATTAAGCCGTTTACGCAGGCCGCCGATGTCGCCGTAAACAGGGCATCCATAAAAGAAATGCCTTTTTCATCGACGGTGCTGAAGCTCATCATTAAAAGCAGGGTGCCTGCTAAAATTAAAAATACAAAACTGAGTAAAATATTTTGGGCAGGGTTTGCCGTAAAACGCTCGAAATAGGATGACAGTTTTTTTATACGCGTATAGATTTTAAAGCCTGCTGCGAGGTTGCGGAAAAATAAAACCGAAACGGCTACATTACCGGTAATCATGCGCGGCTGAAACAGTTTTGCGTATGCAAATATCAATAGGGAAACAACGGTAAAAATCAGGGTAAGCCAATTGGAACGTATGTATAGCCCCTTGTATTTTGTTTGAATAATCGGTACTGCCGTTTCGACAAGCAAAATGATGATAAGCAAAGCGTCTACGACGTTTGTAAAAATCCGCAAGGCAGCCCCCTTATCGGGAATTTGCTCCAAAAAAAGGGCGGCAATACTCAGGATAACGAGGGTAAAAATAAAGCGTTTATAGAGCCTGAATCTTGTCTCGTCGTTCAATTTTTATCCCTTTGTACCGAAAAAGTTTTTACTTCCCGTTCGCTGACGGCTTTTTCTATAAGGGAGGCGCAGTCGAGTTTTTCATAGAGCAGGCGCGCTTCTTCAAGGGTTCCGCGCAGTACCGGATGTTTGGGGGCAAATAAAACGCAGCAGTCTTCGTAGGGCAAAATCGAAGTTTCGTAGGTACCGATTGCAACTGCGGTTTCCGTTATCTCTTCTTTATCCATGCCGATAAGCGGCCGTAAAAGAGGAATATCCCCTGCGCTTTCGGTAACGCTTAAGTTTTCGATTGTTTGGCTTGCAACCTGACCCAAGCTTTCTCCGCTTATAAGGCATGAGGCGCGGACTTTACGGGCAATTGCGCTTGCAGCTTTCATCATGCACATACGAAGCAGCATTGTAGACCAGTTTTCCGGTCCCGCCTGTTTTATGCGCATTTGCACTTCGGTAAAAGACACGATATGCATACGCATAAAGAGGGCATAGCGCGCCAATACGGCTGCCAAATCTTCGGTTTTCTTTTTTGCTTCGTCCGAAGTATAAGGATAAGCGTGAAAATATACGGCCTCCATGCTCATGCCGCGCCTGAGCATACGGTAACCGGCAACCGGCGAATCGATACCGCCTGAAAGCAAAAGAAGCCCTTTACCGCCCGTTCCGACCGGAAGACCGCGGTTTGCTTTGTGCGCATTTCCGTAGACAAAGCAGCGCTCTCGTACTTCCACGTGTACGGTCAAGTCGGGACGGTGAACGTCTACATCAAGCAATTGCGCATCGCAAACCGGCGAAGCGGCTTCGCGGCAAATCTCATAGGAGGTAAGCGGAAAATTTTTATCGCTTCTTCGCGCTTCTATTTTAAAAGTTTTTACTCCCGCTTCTTTTGCCGCCCGCGCTTCTTCAAAGACGGCTTTTTTAACGGCATCGATATTTTTTTCGCATATACGTGCACGCGCCCAGCCGCTTATACCGATAAGATGCTTGAGCGCATATTCGATGTCTTCGGCATAAGTTTCATCGCCTTCTATATACATTCTGCCGGCGCGCAAAGCTATGCGTACCTTTGTGTGTTTAAGATAAGTCTTTGTATTATCAATCAGTTTTTTTTCAAAAAGGCGGATATTCGTCCCTTTTAAAGTCAATTCGCCCAATTTAACAAGATAGATGCAGTCAGCCATATATATTGCATTTTAACATTTTTTTTTTGTCAAGTCTATGAAATTTTTTATATTTTGATATATAATACAACTCAATATGGAAAGAGAGTTTATAGACACGACATTGCCGGTAAACCTGCCGCTTTTATTTAAGTCGCGTGCGGAAATCTGCCCCGATTTAACGGCCCAAGCTTCAAAAGATAAGCACGGAGTTTTTCGCTCATACAGCTTTAAAACGATTTATGAAGAAATCCTTTCTTTTGCCCTTGCATTAAAAAGTATCGGCATTACAAAGGGAACTCATACCGCTTTAATTTCCGACAACCGTAAAGAATGGCTTATTGCCGATTTTGCCCTCTTATCCTTGGGTGCGGTTGACGTTCCGCGCGGATGCGATTCCTCCGCCGCAGAGTTACAGTATATTATTTCTTTTGCCGATTGTTCTTACGGTATTTTCGAAAACATGGCTCAGCTCGATAAGGTGCTTCAGCAAAAGCCGCCGCTTTTAAAAACGGCCGTCGTATTTGAAGATTTGGCATACGATGAAATCGATAGGGGAGTTTGTGCGGGTCTTCATGTATACGATTACCGCAGCTTAATGTCTCGCGGTAAAAAAATGGGGCATGCACGCCGAGCGGAAATCGAAAAAAACATGAACGATATTCAAGGTTCCGATCTTGCAACGATTATTTTTACATCGGGGACTACAAATATCCCTAAGGGCGTTATGCTTACACACCGCAACTACATGGCACAATTGGAAGTTGTCGGCAGGGTTTTAACCGTAAAGCCCGGAGATATGTGGCTCAGCGTATTGCCCGTATGGCACAGCTTTGAGCGCGTCATTCAATATATTGCGATAACCCTCAAAAGCGGCATAGCCTATTCAAAACCCGCATCGGGCATTATGATGGCGGATTTGGAAGTTATAAAACCCCAGTGGATGTGCGGTGTGCCGCGCCTGTGGGAAGCCTTTGCGAACGGTGTATGGCGTGCCGTACGTAAAGAAGGCGGTTTAAGTTTGGCTCTGTTTACTTTTTTTATCGGAGTGGGAAAGCGCTTTGCATGGGCTAAAGAACATATTTCCGGGCGTGTGTGCAGCTATGTTCAAAAGTCACGGGCTCGGGATTTTTGCGTGGGAATCTTCCCCTATATGGCCTTATTGCCCCTCTATGCCCTCGGCGACATATTCGTATACCGAAAAATCAAAAAAAAGCTGGGAGGCCGTCTTACCGCAGCCATATCCGGCGGAGGAGCTTTACCGCCGGACATAGACGATTTTTATCGTGCAATCAATCTTACCTTACTTGAAGGCTACGGTATCACCGAAGCCGCCCCCGTTCTTTCCGTCCGTGACTGTGTAAAACCCCGCCCCGGCTGCGTCGGAATAGTATATCCTTCCGCTTCCATAAGCATTCGTGATGAAACCGACACAAGTATTGAGCTTCCTCCCGGCCATCGGGGCTTGATTTTTGCCCGCGGCGAGCAGATTATGAAGGGATATTATAAGAGACCCGATTTAACCGCTGAAATTATCGATAAGGACGGATGGCTCAATACCGGCGATTTGGGAATGCTCAGCTTGGATAATGAAATTAAAATCACCGGACGGGCAAAGGATACGATTGTACTTTCCGGCGGAGAAAATATCGAGCCCATGGGCTTGGAAAAAGCTCTTATTGCAAGTGCCTATATAGAAAGCGCCTTTGTAACCGGTCATGATCGGCGGTATTTGGGAGCCCTCATTGTTCCCAATAAAGATGCCCTCTGCGCTTTTGCCTCGGAACACATGCTTTTTTATCTTGATTATAACGATTTACTTCAAAACCCTCTGGTGCATAAATTGATTCAAAGAGAAATCAAACACCGCATTCATATATCAACCGGTTTTCGCCCCTGCGAATACATTTACAGCTTTGAACTTTTGCCCGACAGTTTTGAAATCGGCCGGGAACTCTCGATAAAACAGGAAATTATGCGTCATAAAATAACCGAGCTGTATCAGGACCGTATCGATAAGCTCTTTACTAAATAGTTTGAAATGCGGCACGGTAAAACGGCTTTTGCGCCGTACTTATTGTGCCGATACTGTGGATATGGGTCTGTTTTTTTCGGCAAAAAAGCCAAGATGTATCGGTATTTTGTGCTCTCTCTTGCTTGTGTATGCGCTGTGTGCGCAGGATGCCGATATACTAAACGATTCCGTTTCAAGTACGGACGGTTCCCGGGAAAAATCGGAATTTGCAGGTATTTGGGAAAACAGCGAGCGTTTTGTATACTTTGACGGTTTCGATTCGGCACAAACAAAAATCGTTTTAAAGCCCTTTTACCGCTACTATTACGACGGACCCTATCCGCCGGGGAAAGAAGCGGCAAGTATGCCTCTTGCTCTTGTTAACGGCGGTATCTATGCCGAATTTTGGACTTCTCACCGGGTTCCGGGCGGAACCTTTTGGCGGCCCGAAAACAACCGAAACGATTTTACAACGGAAAACGTACCCGCTGCGCGCGAAATTGCAGGCTTTTATACTTCCGATGATTTTAAAACGGTATATAAAATCCGCTATTGGATAACAAAGGCCGATTTTACCGAAGAAAGGGCGGAACTGCGTATCGGCGCCGCAGCGGTTTCGGATGAACCCGTACTCATAGATAAATATATAAAAATAGGAGACAGTGTTTATACCTGTGCGACAGGAAGGCGTACCTATGTGCGTAATCCGGAAAAACTCGTTTCCCTGCCTGAAGGAGCGCGCGCAGCCGATATACTGGTATTCGGAGAGCCGCTTTTAAAGCCTTCGGCCGTTGCCGACTTGGAAGCCGAAATACGGGCGCACAACTCGATTGTATATCCCCCGCGGAACGGACGCGCACGCTTTAGGGAACCTTCAATTTATAAAAAGCTCGAAACCATGGATATTGACGATTTTGACAATATCGGAACCCGCGTAAAATAAGACTGTAAAGGATAGAGCGGATGATGGGAGTCGAACCCACGTCATCAGCTTGGAAGGCTGAGATAATAGCCGTTATATGACATCCGCAAAGCACCGTTCGGTAAAACGGCTGAAAATTATATTAGCAAAAAGCGTTAAAAGTGTCAAGTACTTTATGTGCGCTGTATATCAATAACCCGATAAATTTTTTTGCAGCCATTTTGAAAATTCCGCGTAATCGTTTTTTATCGAAACGGATCTGTCGGGTAAATTGAGTATTTTTTCCAAACGGTCGGGGATAGCCGGTTCGCGTCCCGTCGCCCGTTTGACCGTTTCTCCGAATTTTGCAGGATGTGCGGTTTCAAGTACAATACCGACCGCCTTGTTATCCAAGATGCTTTGGGCCCAAAACGGAATATTCGCCGTCAAGCCGGGATTTTCACTGCTGTTGGGAAAACCCGACATAAGCTTGAGCATGGCGCCCTTTCGTATATTGTACCATGCCTGCCATCCTACCGCTCCGTGGGGGTCTATAATATAGCCGGTGCGTTCATGGCATGATGCAATACCTTCGAGGGTTCCTTCATCATCGGTCCAATAAGAAGCGACAAATTGTTTTAATTCATCGCGAGTATACATAGCCGTTATACGCTCGTGATTGCTCGGAGCCCCTACATCCATAGCGTTTGAAAGGGTAGACTTCGATTCGCGCGGTTCGTACCGTCCGCTCGCAAGCCAGTCCGGAACGGTTTTATTGACATTTGTTGCCGCAACAAATCCCGTAATGGGAGCACCCATTTTTTGAGCGATTAAGCCTGAAGTCAGATTTCCGAAGTTGCCGGAAGGAACAATGGCGATGATTGACGGATTTTCTATTTTATTGTCGTGCAAACTGCGGCATTTTACGGAAAGGGCGGCATATACGTAATAGAAGCTTTGGGGTAAAAGCCGTGCTATGTTGATTGAGTTTGCCGATGAAAGCCTGAATTTTTTTCTTAAAGCGGTGTCGGTGAAGGCCGTTTTTACCAGGCGTTGACAGTCGTCGAAGTTGCCTTCCACTGCCAGGGAACGGACATTGCCCGTAAAAGTTGAAAGCTGTTTTTCCTGTAAGTAGCTGATTTTTCCCTTCGGATATAAAATCGTTACGTTTATCCCCTCAACTCCCGAAAAGGCGCTTCCGACCGCGCTTCCCGTATCTCCTGAAGTTGCAACCAAAATATGCAAGGGCTTTTTTTCTTCACGGTTAAAATATGCCATGAGACGGGCCATAAAACGCGCCCCGAAATCTTTAAAGGCACAGGTGGGACCGTGAAACAATTCCAGAATATAGGTTACCGGATCTACGGGAACGACGGGGGCATTAAAGGGGTAGCAGTCCGCAATGATTTCCTGCAAATCCGAATCGGGAATTTCATCTGCGCAGTATAACTTTGCCGTTTCAAAGGCAACGTCCCTGAACGAGGGACCGTAGCATTTATTTAAAAGAGCATCGTCAAGACGCGGTATACGTACGGGAATATAGAGGCCCCCCGTTGCCGGATTCATTCCGCTTAATACGGCCGTTTTTAAATCGGTTCTGACGGAACCGTCTCTTGTATCCGTGTATTCCATAAGGCAATTCCTGTCGATTTTAAAAGTTATAATATAAAAAGTCGGCTAAAGCCGGTCCGATCATATTGTTGCGTATACCGTCCAAAAGCTGCCATTCTCCCTTATCCTGTGCAAAAAAATCCTGCGAAGTATTTAAAATAAGGGCGCCGCTTTTCATGTCCATAACGGAAAGTTCGGCCGTCAGCGTAACGCCGTATAAGCCGTCGGCAGTTTGTTCAACAGGATTTTTATATTTTACCGTACCGAAAATTAAATAATCGACCGTCCCTCTGAATAAGGCCGCGGCGTTTTTATATAAAAGGTCGGTTTTGCCGCCGTTTATTTCATCTATAAAATCCGCATTGCCGGCCCTGCGGAATCCCTTTTTGTACAAAGCTTTTAAAAAAGCCGAGGATGAAAAGCTGTTGGAGCGTACGGGTTTTCCGGATTGATTATAGTCCAAAACGGACACCGAAATCGTTTTATGCGTTTTATCCGTGTATACGCGGTAGGGCATACGTAAAGCAATTTCTTCCGCATAGGAAAGAACGGCTTCATCGGTTTTTTCCGGACTGATGTAAAACAGAATTTCGGATAAACAGGAAAACTCGGGAAGGGGACTGGTAAAAAAAGCCCTGCCTTCTTCATCGCTGATTATATCTTCCGAGGCGAATACAATGGTGCCGTTTAAATTATCCGAAGGATATTTTACGGTAATGCTTACCCCTTGGACGGGCATGTCCCGAGCATCCGTTACTAAAACCGAAAAGTCCGAAGCAAAGGTATTGCCGTTTTTTACGGGGGGCGGCGCCTTATCCGATCGGAGATTCAAGCCTTCAAGCAGGGTTTTATACTCGCCGAGCAGGTCGGGAGCTTCGGTTTTTTCTTCCTCATATATGACGGTAAGCTTTTTTGCTTCGGCTCCCGACGTTTTTTTACCCGAAGGTTTTTTTATTTCGCGGGTATCATCCGGCGATATAAGGCCCTCCGTTTCGCTTTCAGCGGTTTCTTCGGTAAGCGCACGTGCAGCTTCCTGCGCATAGGAATCGTCCTTTTTGTCAGGTACGGATACGCAGGATATAAAAAATAAAAGTATACCGCATACCGTAGCGGCGCTCATGCTTGTATAAAATTTTGTTTTGCAACGGAAATCAGGTATAGTCATATAAAACCCCGTATGTATTTTTCTTCATTGTACCCTTGAAGGCTATGAATTTCAATATCAAATTATTTATTTTTTTGCTTTTTTTACTTGCAATGAATGTCGGGTTTTATTATCATGTAGAGAATAATCTGTATAAAAGGATGCTGTTCTGCATGAAGGGAAATCAAGCTCGCATTTATCTTTCCAATTTGGAACATAATATACGGCAAATTAAAAAAAATATAGGAAAAGCAAAGCTGTGCGTGTCGGTTAAAGCGAATGCATACGGACACGGAGACATTATAGTTGCGCGTAAAGCGGTGGAATCGGGGGCGGACTGTCTTGCCGTTTCTTCGGTTGCCGAAGGCCGCCGCCTGCGCGACGCCGAAATAAAAGAACCCATTTTACTTTTCGGTTTAACCGTTCCCGAAGAAATTCCCGAAGCGGTGCGCGGAAATTTAACCCCCTTTGTATGCGATACGGAGTATATTGACGCGCTCAATAAAAGTGCCGCGTCCTACGTACAGGCAATGCGGGATACCGGTGCCGCGGTACATAAGTTTCCCGTTCACCTTAAAATAGATACGGGCATGGGGCGCATCGGCTGCAAAAGCGAAGATGCCGCTTTTTTAGCTTCATATATTAACCGCTGCGAAAATCTGTATTTGGCCGGCATGTGTACTCATCTTTGCGTCTCGGATTCCCTTGAGCCGGAAGATATTGAGTATACGCAAAGACAGATTCGCCTGTTCAGGGACAGTGTCGAAGCGGTAAAAAAAGCCGGTATTAATCCGGGCATACTGCACTGTTCGGCCTCGGGAGGGACCCTTATGTATCCGAATGCCGTCTTCGATATGGTGCGCACCGGCATTCTTGTATACGGGTATTTCCCGTCCGAGCAGGCCGCGGAATGCCGAACAAGCTTTAATTTAAAGCCGGTTATGGAATTGACGGCATCCGTAGTCGGTATAAAAACGGTTGAAAAGGGGGATTCCGTTTCATACGGAAGAACCTGGACCGCCGCGCAAAAAACACGTATTGCAACCCTAGGAATCGGTTACGGAGACGGTATTCCCCGCCGCCTTTGTCCGGGCTTACATGTAAACATCAGGGGTAAAAACTATCCGGTAGTCGGCCGTATTTGTATGGATCAGTGTATGGTCGATATAGGTCTTGAAGATGAAATTGAAAGATGGGATGATGCGTATATATTCGGCTGTCAAAAAAACTGCTGCGGAGCCGATGAAGTGGCAAAAATTGCCGATATGATAAGCTATGAAATATTAACCGGAATTTCGGCCCGTGTACCGCGTATTATCGTCCCGTAGTGATTGTTCAGCGCAAGAAGTCGTATAAAATCTTTAAAACAAGAGCAAGCAATACGAGTATTGCGGCATATATCCACGGCGGAAGCGGATCGTCGTTTTTTTTCCGCTTTTTCTCCGTCCGTTCCGATAAAGGCTCCTCATCGGCCGTTCTCATCGCATAACCGCATTTGGGACAGCCCTTTTTAAAAGCCGCATGTTCTCCCGTATGACCGCAATTGGGGCAGCGAACCGAGGCAAAAAATCGGCCGCATTTAGGACAAAGACGTGCATTCAGGGGGACTTCCGTATCACAAAATTCACAAAAAAACTTGGGACCGTGTTTGTGATTCATGATAACAGAATACCCTACTTATAAAAAAAAATCCAGAGTTACCGAATAAAAAACAGCAAAATAGATTAAAAATGCCCGGAACAAGACTTGAACTTGCACACCCGTGAAGGCTCTAGTACCTGAAACTAGCGTGTCTACCAATTCCACCATCCGGGCAGGAAAACGCGGCCGCTTATTAAATAAGCCGCAGTAATAACCTTTATTAACTGTAATTAATATAGTAAAAAAAAAGGCTTGTGTCAAGCGATTGGCGGCGATTGGCGGCGATTGAACGATTCCTTATTTTAAAATACATACTTCCGCAACGCCTTCGTCCAAGCCCTGAATTTGTACAAATACATGATCGCTTTTTTCCGTGCGTTTTATAATACCTTCGGATTTTTGCCCGAAGCGTAAACTGCGGAACAGATTTTCATCATCGGGACGGAAAAACAAGAGGGGAGGATTGTATTCAATCAAACTGCCGTAAATCGGTGTTTTGGTAGACGGATGTATAAACGTAAAACTTTCCGTTTCGGTACTTGGCGCCTGCGGTTCCGATTCATCGATAAAAATACTTTCCGGTTCGGCTGCCGGTACCGATTCGGTTAAACTTTGAAGCTCGTTTTGATTTAAGCTGACTTCAGCTTCTTCAACGGGAATATCTTCGCTTGCAATTTCGCTTACAGGCTTGCTTTCGATTTCGGCTTCTCTTACAGGTTCCGCAGCGGCTTCCGCTTCAGGCTCTGTTTCGGCTTTTTTCGTATTCATTGCTTCATCGGCTGCAGCCTCAGGTTCCGCCTCGACTTCTTCAATTTCTACCGAAATCGTTTCTTCCCCTAACACCGGCGTTTCTTCAGGGGGTTCTTCCCATTCTTCTATTTCAAGTTCCGCCTCGGATAACAATTCGCTTTCAGGTTCGGCTTCCGTCTCGGATTCCCGAAGCGATTCCGGTTTTTGTGCGGACTCAGGGGCGTTTTCAAGCGGGAAAGCTTGCGGATTCAGATATTCGCGCAGTTTTTTTCGCGTATCTTCTTCTTCGATAGAGGCTGTGATGCAGTATACGCCCAAAAATTGCGCTTTATTCCGGTCTTCTTCATTCAAATGTTCGGATGCAAGCAAAATAACGGGAGAGCTCGGTTGACAGGCCCGTATATGCTGAACGAGGGTTTTCCAATGCCTGGGATAATCGGATGCGTCTATAAATACCAAATCGGGTTTTATTTCTTCCAAGTTATCCATGGCCTTTAAAAGCCAACGGTAACACAGATTGTCATACCCTATGCCGTTAAAAAAAAGTGCATATGAATCAAGGATATCTTGAGACTCGGAAATTAATAAGGCTTTCATTCAGTCCCCAAATTATCTACGGTATAGTCGTATATTTGCCAAATGCCGTCTCTCAAGCGTACAAAATAAGTGTACCGTTTTTTTTCTTTAAAAGTAGGATATTTAAACCACTCCAAAACGATAACGGTTCCCTCATTTTTTGTGTATGCGGTTTTTTCAATACTGAAAAATTCCGGTATTGCCGCTATATCCGAATCGATGTGTGCGGCGGCCATATTTTTTTTGAAGCTCGAAAGCATTGTAATGCGTTCCTGCTCGGATGCGGCGGCATATTTGCGCTTATTGATTTCATTTTTAGTATAAATCGATTCGACATCCATGTATAAAAAAAACTGATCCCACAAGCTCTTTTGCCGGGCAATAATCGTTTGCTCAATAACCTTATCGGGGGCGATGGCTTCGGGTTTTAGAATAACGCCCGTATCGTAATTTACGGGTAAGAGGGTCGACGCTCCGATACCGGGATCCGGATTTACTTCCAAGCTCAAGCGGTTTGAAACAAGGGCATTGTATTTAGATTTATAGAGTTCCGGATAAAAAGTCAATTCAAAATAGTAAATCGCAGGCTGAACAATATCCAAATAATCTTTTAAATTCACGATAAAAGCGTATTCTTCTTCCGGATCAAGGGATAATTCCCTAAAATAAACGGTTTGACTGGTTGTGCGTTTACGCACAAGATTATCCGTTTGCGTAAGCTTGATATTACGCGCATTAAAGGCGGTAAAATCGAGGCTGAATGCGCGGTCGTCGGCTAATTTAAATCGGAATGTGTGCTGTCCCTTGTTTACGATACTTACGTGTACAAGTATCGGATTGTTTTGCGCATGAGCCGGATAATACATTGTTTTGTCGTAAAGCTTTATCGAAACCTGAGCCGCACTGTCCGCTTCAATTTTTTGCACCTTGTCCTGCACCTTTTGTTGAGCATGGAGGGACTGGGCAAACAATACAAAAACCGCTATACTGTATACAAGAATACGTTTCACAACCTGTTCTCCGTAAAAAGACTATCCATATAATATTATCGGGCAAAATCAATGAATTCGTTATATCATATCATACATTCTTCAAAAAATATACAGGAAATTATGCAAAATTTCCGAAAAGATGATGCATATCCGTGCGAAATTGAAGGTGCGCAAAAGGGTTTGTATGCCTTTTTTTTAACCGAGTTTTTGAATGCCGAGCGAATGCGGCTGCAAAGCGCATCGGGTTCTCCTTGCGGTGTGCAAAGTCTTTTTCTCGTTGTTCCCGAAGAAAAAGAAGCCAAGGATTTGGTAACCGACTTACAAAGCGTTTTTTCCGATAAAGACGGTAATGCCTTGGCCGACATCCATTCTCTTCCCTGGTGGGGTACCCTTCCGTACCGTCCGGCTCCAAAGGGTGCCCGCGTATTCGGCGAACGCTCTTGTGTCCTTGCAAAAATGCTTGACGCAAAACGGAAAAGCGGACAGTCATCCGTGCGTCCGGCAATCTTTGTAATGACCCGCCGCGCTTTTTTAACGCCGGTTCCTCCTGCCGCATATACCGAAAGTCTTATATTTTCGCTTTCAGCCGGTCAAAGTTTCGACCCCGCCGCATTGGCGGACCGTTTAAGCGCCCAAGGCTATATACGCGTTCCGCGCGTTACGGTCAGAGGCGAGTTTACGATGCGCGGCGAAGTGTTCGACATCTTTATGCCCGGAGAAGATTATCCTCACCGCATTGTGTTCGACTTTGACCGCATAGAAAGCATACGTTCCTTTGACCGCGAAACGCAAACTTCCATCGAAAAGCTTACAAGCCTTATTGTCTATCCGATGAAAGAAACCGTTTGGACGGACAATCTTATTCAAAGGCTCGATACAAAGCTTTCCCGTCTTACGGATAAAACCGCTTGCAGCCGGGATGCCTTGCTTGAAAGCTTAATCAATACGAAAGAAGCCGAGGGTGAAGAGTTTTTTTATCCGATTGTACACGGCAGCGATGACGGAAAAAGTTCATCGGTTCTCGATTACGCGTCGGAAAATACGGCGGTTTTCTTCTTCGATTACGACCGGCAGGTAAACTCGGTTGAAAATCTGGATAAAGAATACTCAAGCTTGTATAAAAAGGCCCGCTCTTTGTATCCCGATCGTTTTATTCCGCCGCCCGAAACACAGCTTTTACGCTTTGAAAAAACCGTACAGGCTCACAAAAAACGCCTTTTATTCCGCACCATTCATACGGGCGAAAAAGCTCCCCTCAAAATCGAATGCGATCCGCCGCGGAGCTTTTTCGGCAATATCAATTATTTAAAAGAAAGCTTGGAAGCCCTGCAAAAAGACGGCTGGCGCATTTTTATCTATGCCGACAGCTCCCCCCAGGCAATGCGCATAGGCGAGCTTTTAAAAGATTTTCCCGGCGTGATTATCGTTCCGCTTCAAATATCGTCGGGTTTTGCCCTTGCCGACGTAAAAACCGCGGTTATTCAGGAAAACGAAATATTCGGCCGGCGCAAACACACGCCCAAGTCGATAAAACAGGCAAAAAGCGCGGTTTTGGATACCTTTGTCGAGCTTAATCCGGGCGATTTTGTCGTACACGTCAATTACGGTATCGGGCTTTTTAAAGGCATAGAGCGCGTAAAAGCCCTCGGCCACGAGCGCGATTACGTTAAACTCGAATACGCCGACGAAGAAACCGTTTTTATTCCGATTGAACAGGTAAACCTTGTGCAGCGCTATATCGGAAACGAAGGAGATGCGCCGCGCCTTGACCGCCTGGGCTCCAAAAACTGGGAAAACCGCAAAAACCGCGTTAAACAGTCTGTTGAAGATATTGCCGAAAAACTGATTGACCTGTACTCGCGAAGAAAGGCCGCCCGCGGTTTTGCCTTTCCCAAAGACGGCGAATTTATGACCGCCTTTGAAGCCGCCTTTCCCTATGTGGAAACCGAAGATCAGCTTACCGTTGCCGAAGAAATCAAAGCGGATATGGAAAAGCCCGTTCCCATGGACCGCCTCATCTGCGGCGATGTCGGTTACGGAAAAACCGAACTTGCGATGCGGGCGGCCTTTAAAGCCGTTATGGGCGGAAAACAGGTTGCCTTTTTGGCGCCGACAACCATCCTTGCAGAGCAGCACTACGAAACCTGTGCCGAACGCTTTGAAAACTTTCCCGTGCGTATCGCCCACATGTCGCGCTTTGTTTCAAAGGCCGAACAGACAAAGATTTTAAAGTCCCTTGCCGCAGGCGAAATCGATATTTTAATCGGCACCCACCGCATTATTCAAAAAGACGTGCGTTTTAAAGATTTGGGGCTTATGATTATCGACGAAGAACAGCGCTTCGGCGTTAAAGATAAAGAACGCTTAAAACAGCTTAAAACGAATATCGACGCCCTTGCAATGAGCGCGACTCCTATTCCGCGCACCCTGCACATGAGCCTTTTAAAAATCCGCGATATGAGCCTTTTAAAAACGCCGCCTCAAAACCGCCAAGCGATTGAAACCGTTATCGACGCATACAATGAAGAGCGCGTTGCCGAAGCCATCAGGCGCGAAGCCGAGCGGGGAGGGCAGGTGTTTTATCTTCACAACCGCGTCGAAAGCCTCGAAGAAGTACGCATAAAATTACAGCAGGCAGTTCCCGAAATGCTTATCGATACCGCCCACGGAAGAATGAGCGCCGGAGAACTTGACGATATTTTCCGCCGTTTTAAAGCGGGCGGCTTTCACGTATTGATTGCAACCACCATTATCGAAAACGGCATCGATATTCCCAACGTCAATACGATTATCATAGACCGCGCCGATATGTACGGCGTGTCCCAGCTTTATCAGCTGCGCGGGCGGGTAGGGCGCAGCGACCGAAAAGCCTACGCCTATCTTTTGTACCCCGAAAACCGCGCCCTAAGCGAAGTGGCCATGAAGCGTTTGCAGGTAATAAGCGACTTTACCGAATTGGGAAGCGGCTTTAAAATCGCAATGAAGGATATGGAAATCCGCGGCGCGGGAAACCTTTTGGGGCGCGACCAATCCGGCGACGTATATTCTGTCGGCTTCGACTTATACCTCCGCCTTTTGGAAGAAGCGGTACGCCGCCTCAGCGACGAAAATTACACCGAAGAAGAAGACGTTTTACTCGAACTCGAATACACGGGCTTTATCCCGGACAGCTATATTTCAAATGCACAAATTAAAATGGAAGTCTATAAAAAAATTGCCGCAGCTTCGAGTTCGGCAACAAGCGAAGACGAGGCGGCCCTTATTTATGCCGAATTGGAAGACCGCTTCGGTCCGGTTCCTCCTGAAGTATCGAGCTTGCTTGCTTTGGCGGAGATAAAAATCATGTGCCGCAAATTGTCGATTTCGTCGCTCAAAGAGAGAAACGGAAGCGCAGCAATCGAATTTTCGCGCGTATCCGATATTTCCGTCGAAAAGGTTTTGCGCCTCATAAAAGAAAGCGCCGGCCGCGTCAAGCTCGATGCCCGCAAACCCAACGTATTGATTTTACAAACCGGAAAAATCGGCCTTCAGGAAAAAAGCGAATTTATAAAAGAAAAGCTTGAAGCTTTAATGGCTTAAACTCGGCAGTTTTTTTCTCCTTGTGTGGAACACCGCCTGAGCGTGTATTATCTATAAATCTTATCAGTATGTATACAAAAGTACACGGTTGAGGTTTGATATTTTATTTTCTCTGTACTTTTATGCCGATATGCGGTAGAATAAAGCATTATGATTAAAGCTTTAATTTTAGACTACGGAAACGTTATTTCAAAAACAAATACGGGCGACTGTGCCGATGAAATGGAAATATTAAGCGGCGTGCCGGCCGATGTATTTCGCGGTGTGTATGAAAAATACCGCTTTGATTTTGACCGCGGTGTAATAAACGGGGCGGAAATGTACCGCCGCTTATTGGAAGAGGCGGGGTATACGAAAGAGGCTGCAAACCGCCCCTTGCTCGATAAAATTGCCCGGCTGGATTTGGAAAGCTGGAAAGATATTCACGATGATGTAAGCGATTGGGCGCTCGGTGTGCAAAAAGCAGGGTATAAGCTCGGTATTTTATCGAATATGCCGTATGAGTTTTTGGACTTTTACGAAACAAGCATTCCGCCTTTTGTGCATGCCGATTATGCCTGTTTTTCATGCCGCGTTAAGCTTATAAAACCGGAGCCTGCAATTTACGAAAACTGCCTTGCGGGTTTGGGGATAAAACCTCAAGAAGCCGTATTTTTCGATGATATACAACTCAATATCGATGCCGCTCTAAAACTCGGAATGAACGCCTTTGTGTGGACGGGGTTGGAACAGGGGCAAAAAGACTGGGAACGCTGTGTAAAGGAAAATGCATAACGTTATGTAACGTGAATTTGCAAAGTTGTTTTTTAGATTTTTCGTTATTTGTATGTGTGTGTGTCGGTTTTTATCCTTTGGTAGACAGAATATACATTATGGGAAGCGGTGTAAGGACAAAATTTACGCAACTCAAAAAGATTTTCGGGAAAACAAAAACAAAGACTGATTGTTTTGCGGTATTTTTCCCCGTTATCAATTTTCCACAGCCGCTGCTAAAAATCCAGCCGGCGGAAGCGGATACTCATTAAAAGACCGACGGCCCACATGGCAGTCCATAAAGACGAGCCCCCGTAGGATAAAAATAAAAGCGGAATACCCGTTATCGGCATAATACCCATGACCATACCGACGTTAACGACAAAGTGGAAAAAAAACATAACAAGGATGCCGCTTGCGATATAATAGCCGAAGGTATTTTTGGTTGTATACATGATAAAGATAATACGCAGCAAAATCACAAAAAACAGCACAAAAATAAAAAGGCTGCCTACAAAGCCCGTTTCTTCGGATAAGATGCTGAAAATAAAGTCCGTGCTTTGCTGCGGCAAAAACCGGTAATGGCTTTGAGTGCCTTTTAAAAATCCTTGCCCCGTGATGCCGCCCGATCCGATTGCTATCTTTGATTGAATAATATTCCAGCCTGAGCCGAGCGGATCCGTGTACGGATTTAAAAAAACGATTAAGCGTTTAATTTGATAATCTTTTAGAACCTTTCCTCCCAGTACCGAGGTACCCAGTGCAAGGGCGGTAGTGCCTGAAAACCAGGTAATAAAATAATAGTACTTATTGCGGTACAATAAAAAGCCCAAGGTTCCTATAAGGGCTATGAGTATAAGAGTTGCAATGACAATCAATCGCAATCGGGAGTTTGTAAATACGGTTAAAAGCATCACCGGCTTTTGTAAAATCGATTCCTGCCATACGGGAAGAACCGTAAAAATCAGGGTGAGTATGCCGGTTAATATGATAAATAAAATATAGGAAGCACTCATACCGGCTGCAAATATCATGCCTATAAAAATCGGTACATATACGCTTGCCGTTCCCATATCGGGTTGAATCAAAATAAGCAAAACGGGCACCGCCGTGATAAGGCCGCTTATAATAAAACGCTTAAAAAGAGGGGCTCCTTCGGAGCGGTCCAGATAGCGGGCTAAAAACATAATATAAATGATTTTACCGAATTCGGAAGGCTGAACACCGAAACTTCCTATACCTATCCAGCTTCGCGCTCCGTTTACATAACGCCCGAAAAGACGCGTATATATCAACAAAAGCAATAAGCCGATAAATGCAATCGGTATAAGACGGTTCAATCTCCGGTAATCGAATACGGCAAAAAAAATCATAATCACTAAGCCTGAGCAGGCGAACATAATCTGTTTTACGTATTCATTCGATACGGATACGGCACTCGAGTTGACCCCCGACGAATAGACAAACATAATGCCGATAAAAATCAGCAATGACATACATATAAGCAGCACATAATCGAATATTTCAAAAAAACGGAATTTCATATTATTCCTGCCTTCCCGAGGGTTTTATCAGATAGCGGAAACGTAGGGCGTCCAAGGCTTCGTCATAGGTTTGATTTGCGAATATGCCCTGAAAAATAATGGTCGATGCATAGGGTGCCCACCATTCCCAGGGGTTGACGGCTTCAACCAGAACGCAGACTACAACCGTATCTTCGGGAGGAGCGTCATAGGGGCCGTAACCGACAAACCACGAGTGCCAGCTTTTATCGATACCGCTTACTTCGGCGGTACCCGTTTTTCCCGCAATCGCGACGGCTTTGTTTTTCATCAAAACGCCCTGGGCCGAGCCGTCGGTCACCATGTAGCGAAGATATTCTTTCATAACCGGCCATACGGTTTCCGGAATATTTGATTTAAAGAGTACTTCGCGTTTTACGCTTTGTACGACTTCCGAGCTTATAGGATCCCGCACTTCTTTAAGCAGGTGCGGTTTATAGATAGTTCCTTCGTTTACAAACATAGCCATAACATTTGCAATATGCAGCGGGGTTACGAGGGTGTAACCCTGCCCTATCGACATACTCATGGTATCGCCGCCGAGCCATTTTTCATGGTATCGCCGTTCTTTCCAGCGGGCATTCGGAACAAAGCCCGTTTCCGAGCCGGGTAAGTCAATCGATAACCCCTGTCCCAAACCGAACTCTTTTGCGTAAGAGGCTATGCGCTCTACCCCCAGATAGTCGCGTCCGGCTGTCCAAAAGTAAATATTGCATGATTGGGCCAGTGCGTTTTTTAAATTCATGTGGCCGTGGCCCGGTACTCCGATATGGCAGCGGAAGGTGCGGTCGCCGTAGTCCATTTTTCCCTTGCATTCTATTTTTTTTTCGGGGGGAACGGCGGATTCGGCAAGAATGGCGGCTGTCATAACGGTTTTAAAGGTTGAAGCCGGAGGATAGACGGCATTTATTGCGCGGTTGATAAGCGGTTTTCTCGGATCGGCTGCAAGAGCGCCGTATGCCGACGAACTTCCCGAATAAAAAAGGTTCGGATCAAAGTACGGATAGGATACCATTGCAAGTATTTCTCCGCTTGCAGGCTTTAAAACTACGGCAGCCCCTACCCGTTCTCCCAAAGCTTTTTCAACAAGGGTTTGGGTTTTCGTATCTACGGTCAGTATGAGGTCTCTTCCGCTTATCGGCGGTTTTATAACCGGTGTTTCGGAAACAAGTCGGCCTTTTACGTCAACAGTATGCGATTCGCTTCCGGGTTTTCCCTGTAAAAGTTCATCGTATTGCTTTTCGATTCCGGTTTTTCCGATTATGCTTGTATTCGTATATCCCTTGTTGTACAGCACTTTCAGCTCGTCCTTGGTAATATCTCCTACATAGCCTACTATGTGAGACAGGGAGCCGGTTTCAACGTAGTTTCGTATGGGTTTGGAGCGCCAGCTTATGCCCGGTAAGTCGAAACTGTTTTCGGCAATATTTGAAATAATCTGAAACGGAACGTTTGAAGCGACTTCTATCGCCGTATATGAGTTTTTTTTATGACCTGCGGTTTTGAGATCGATTTGCGCTTTCGGGATACCCAAGTAAGAAGCAAGGCGGGCGTACACCCCGTCTTTTTTGGCATCGGGAATTTCTCCGGGAGTAATATCGACGGCAAAAGAATCGTTGTTTACCACCATGGGTAGGGTTGCATTTCGGTCGAATATTTCCCCTCTCTGGGCCGGTATAACCCGTACACGCTGTGAAATCGTGTGCGATTGTTTTTTATATTGACTGCCTTCGATTATTTGCATGGAGAACAGTTTTAAAACATAGATGCTGAAGGTTAAGGTGATGATAACCGTAAAAACAATCAGGATACGGGCTTTTGACTTTGCAGTACCGAATTGATTTTTTAGATCCGAAGAAAAACTCGTAAACTGCATTAATCCAAACTCTCGGTACGAAAATCTTTTACAAAAATCGTAAAAAACGATAGAAAGCGGAACACAAGGGGGGCGCACAGGGTATTGAACAAACATTCATACCAAAACACCGACGAAAAAAGCGAATATGTTAAAACGCTGTCCGGATAAAAAAACGAAACGATTCGTATAAGCAGAGCTTTGGCCGCGGTTGCCGTAAAACCCGATATCAGGGGCACTAAGATTCCCGTCGTTTCAAGGCTTTGGTAAAAAAGCCCGCTTAAAAAGCCTATAATCGTCCGGATAAGTGCATTAAGACCTAAAGGGGCTGCGCTTAAAAAGTCGAGTAAAAGGCCGGAAAAAAAACCCGCTGTTTGACCTGAGGTGCTGCCGTTATGAAAACCGATAAAAACCGCAACAAGGAGTAAGATATCCGGTACAACGGGCAGGGCATGACGGTTTGAAAGAATTGCGGTTTGAATCAATAAGGTACAGATAATGAGCGCACAAAAAGCAAAAAATCTTTTCACCTGCCCTCCTCCTTTTTTTCCGTATTTGTATGCGAAGTGTCGATGATGATAACTTCTTCAAGCCGTGAAAAATCCACAATAGGCATAACCGAAATTAAAAGCGATGTGTCGTAATCGACGACCGAAACCGAATGCAAGGTTCCTATCGGTATTTCGCGTATATAATTGCCGTTTTCGCCCGAGGTAACGATGATATCGCCGAACTGTAAGTCCTCCAATACCCTCTTTTTTATATAATCCATTTTAAGGGGGCTGTCGGGCGATCCTGTACCGCTTACAAGACCCAAATCCCGTGTATGCTGGATACGGGCCGATACGCTGCTCTGAAAATCGTATACGGGCATAATCATACTCGTATAGGCGCCGACGGTAACGATTTTACCGACTAAGCCCACAGTGCCCTTTTGCACGGCTATAACGGGCATATTTTTCTTAATACCGTGTTTGCTGCCCTTATCGACGGTAATAGCGGAATACAGATTGTCCGAATCGCGTGCGATAATACGTGCGGCACGGTTTTGATATTCGTATTTTTGCGAAAAATCCAAAAGCGAGTTTAATCGCTCGTTTTCTTTTTTTGTTTCCGCATGTGTACGCTGCATGTATTCGTAATTTTTAAGCTGTTCGGTCAGTTTTTCGTATTCGGCTTTAAGTTTTGAAAGTTCGCGGATAGCGTTGACGGTATTTTCGGTTCCGGTTACGGCCGAGCTGACTCCCCGCTGCGCGGCGGATATAACGGAAAATCCGGTCCGTTTAAAATCGACGATAAAATTGCCGGTTGCCAAGCCCAATAAAGACGCCGAGATAATGACATACAGAGTCAGCAATATAAGCGAAAATTTAATGGTATAGGCTGTTTTACGCTTACGCATACCGAAGCCCGCTTTTACGAATTGAGATTGTCGTAAATACTGCGGTCCGAAGACATATCTCTGAACAGTTCAAACGAGCGTCCCGCTCCGACGGCGACGCATTCCAGCGGACGGTCAACAAGGATAACGGGTACGCCGGTTTCTTTTGAAATCAGTTTGGGCAAGCCTTTTAAAAGAGAACCGCCCCCTGTCATAACAATACCGCGTTCGATAATATCCGCTGCAAGTTCGGGAGGAGTTTTTCCCAAGGTTGCCTTTATTTCTTCGACTATTTGATTGGTCGGATCTTTTAAAGCTTCACGTACTTCTACCGAATCTATTTCCAGCCGGCGCGGTAAGCCGGTTATCGCATCGGTTCCTTTTATTTCCATTTTTTCAATGTTTTTTTCAGGCGATGCGTTGCCGATTTCTATTTTTAAGCGTTCGGCCGTTTGCTGACCGATAACCAGATTATGCACGTTGCGCACGTGTTTAATGATGGCTTCGTCAAATTCGTCGCCGCCTATTCTGATTGCATTCGATACGACCATACCGTTTAACGAAATAACGGACACTTCGGTTGTTCCGCCGCCGATATCGCAAACCATGTGCCCTGCAGGTTCATGAATGGGGATTCCCGCTCCGATTGCCGCAGCGCGTGATTCTTCGATAATGCTTACTTCTTTTGCACCCGCCTTCATAGCCGCTTCTATAACCGCACGGCTTTCCACTTCGGTAATGCAGGTGGGAATACCGATTTTCATTTTAATTGATTTTATAAGCCGGTGCTTAGGAACGGTTTTGGATACAAAATAGCGTATCATCTTTTCGGTACTGTCCATATCGGCTATAACGCCGTCGGCAAGAGGCCGTATGGCCGTAATATCGCCGGGCGTTTTCCATAACATGCGTTTTGCTTCGGCTCCGACGGCGACAATGCGCTTGGTTCCGCGCTCAACGGCAACGACCGAGGGTTCGTTGATAACGATATTTTTACCCGGAACATAGATAAGCGTATTACACGTTCCCAAGTCCATACCGATGTATGTCGTAAATCTGTCAAAGATACTCATTATTCCTCCGCTTATTTTTTTGCATCCATTTTATTTAAAGCGCCTGCATGGTTTACCTGCGCTTTTAAAGCCTTGCGCCATGAAGCGCGGGCCCGTATCATATCCCCTTCTTTTTCATATATCAGTCCCAATCCGTAATAGGAGTCCGCATCGTTCGGATCTTTTTTTAAAACGGCTTCATATTCTTTCCGGGCATCTTCAATATTGCCTTCACTGAAATAAATGTCGCCCAAAAGCCGTGCGCAGGTAAGCACAAATACTTCGTCGGTACTCGTATTTTTTATACGGTATAGATAAGGTTTTGCCGCTTCGTTTTGACCGTTTTTATAGTATTGACGGGCTATTGCCAAAAGCAGGGTATCCGAATCGTTAAAGGACAGGGCTTCGGTAAAGGCCGCAATACTTTCTTCCGTCATATTTAAGTCGGCATAGCAAAGCCCTAAATATTCATATATATCATGTGCAGTGTACCCCGAAGCGAGCGCCTCTGTCAAATACCGCACGGCCGAGTCGGCATAATAATGATAGGCGGACAACATATTTTTTTGAAAATATGTTTTTCCGAGCATATACTCTATTTGCGGTTTGGTACGCTTTGTCGCCTGCATAAGGGCTAAACGCAGGGAATTGACTGCCGTATCGATGTACAAATGGGCTTGCTGAGGTTCCGGCTGCGACAATGCAAGGAAAAAAGCCGCATAACCGCGGTATGTGAGTGCGAGGTTTTGAAAGGGATATTCGGCAAGGACGCGGGAACTGAGTTCGTAAACCCCCTTGTAATCGGCCTTGCTCCACAGCCTGTCCAATTCAGAAGCTGCCGGCAGACGGGAAGCTTTTTTTATAATGCGGGGAACGATAACAAAGAGGGAAATAATACAGGCGGCACACAAAGCGGCGATAAGTATAAAACGCAGGCCGTACACCCTTCGTTTTACGGTTTTGACTGTATTTTTTTCCCCCCGCATAAATACACAGTGTCCTTTATCTATAAGTTAAACGGTGTGTCTGAAAACCGGTGTGTCAACCGGATTTTACACAACTCCGTCCGTTTTAAAAAAAAGAAGAGCGTAAGCCGGGTTCTGTAAACGCCTTCCTAAAAAGAAGGCGCTGTAACCATCTGTCTTGCATACGGATTACCCCGTATGTCATGCGGTCTACCCGTAACTGTCGATTCGGAAAAATCAGTTACCGCTTGACCTTGCTCCGGATGAGGCTTGCAATGCGGCGGACGTTACCGTCCGTCCGGCGGGCTCTTACCCCGCCTTTTCACCCTTACCCTTTCGGGCGGTATATTTTCTGCTGCGCTGTCTGTACACAAACCGCATAAACGGCTTATGTCCCGGCCGTTAGCCGGCATCCTTTCCGAAGGAGCCCGGACTTTCCTCGGAGTACCAGACCCCGCGGTTACAGCTCTTCTTACAATTTACTCGTCATACCCCAATTCTTTGAGGGTTTCGCGGTCGGCGGTTGAATCGCCCATATCGGAATCGTCTTCAAAATCGGTTAAGCTGCCCGTATCATCAAGGTGAAAGTATTCGTTTTCACCGTCTTCGGCTTCCTGATAATATAAAATACGGCTGCAATAGGGGCAAAAATTGATGTCGTCTCCGTTTCGCACCTTATTTGCAAACTGGGCGGGTAAAATCATATGGCAGCCTTCGCATACATTTCCCTTCACCGCTACAATGCCCGTTTCTTTGCTTTTTATAATACGCTCGAATTTGAAAATAATTTCAGGGTCCACCCCGGGAACGATTTTTTCTTCTTTTTTGATTAATTTGTCGAGCTTTTTATGCATAGCGGCGATTTCTTTGTCCAACGACGCCTTACCCGCTTTGAGATCCTCTTCCTGTGAAGCAATCATTTTTTCATCGTTTTTAAGCGCATCGTTTATATCGGCGAGGATTTTTTCCTGCTTTTGCAATTCTTTGCGCGTATTTTGTTCGGCTTCGGCCGCATCGCGTATTTCTTTGTCGAGAACTTCGTATTCGCGGTGAGTAGTGATATTGTCCATATCCTTTTCACCTTTTTCGCGTGCCGCCTCGGCTTCCGCCAATTCGGTTTTCAGCATAACGACTTTTTTGCGTACATTTTCATAGTCGGCATTTTTTTCAATAAATTCTTTTTTTAAGCGCGCAAGCAGTTCATCTTGAGAAAAAAGCTTTTTAGGCGCTTCTTCTATATCGCGCTGAATCTCATATTTTTCGGCTAAAATATCCTGCAAATCTCTTAATTTGTCAAAAATTTCCGTCATCTGGCCCTATACCTCGCTAATCAATGTTATCTTTATATACTATTATCGCTTAAATGTCTATATAATCGCGTAATCCCTTTGAACGCCTCGGGTGTCTGAGACGGCGAAGGGCTTTTGCCTCAATTTGACGTATGCGCTCGCGTGTAACGTTAAAATATAAGCCCACTTCTTCAAGGGTAAGAGAATAGCCGTCTTCCAAACCGAAACGCATTTTAAGCACTTCCTGTTCACGCGGCGGAAGGGTCGATAAAACGCCCTGCACCTGTTCCTGAAGGAGGGTATATGCGGTTTTAATAGCCGGATTTTCAACTTCTTTATCCTCGATAAAGTCGCGCAAAAGCGAATCTTCTTCTTCTCCGATCGGCGTTTCGAGGGAAATAGGCTCCCGTGCAACGTTTTTAACCTGTTTAACGCGCGACACGGGCCAGCCGAGCTGATTTGCAATTTCTTCATCGCTGGGTTCTCTGCCCAAACGCTGCATAAGCTGCCTCGATTCGCGTACCACCTTGTTGATTTGCTCTATCATATGAACGGGAACGCGGATGGTACGCGCCTGATCCGAAATACTTCGTGTAATGGCTTGGCGAATCCACCAAGTCGCATAGGTGGAGAATTTATAACCCTTGCGGTATTCGAATTTTTCAACCGCCTTTATAAGGCCGATGTTTCCTTCCTGAATCAAATCGAACAGCTGTAAGCCGCGGTTTGTGTATTTTTTTGCAATGGATACAACCAAACGCAGGTTGGCATTGATGAGGCGGTTTTTCGCTTCTTCCATCATTTTGCGGCCCGCGTCTATTTCCTGGGCCATAGCCATAATATCCTGTACGTTGTTTTCGAATTCGCACTCAAGGCGGCGCAGTTTGCGGTCTATTTTTTGAATTTGGGTGTAAATATCGCGGATTTCATCGGCGCTCATACCCAATTCCTGCTCGAGTTTTGTGCGTTCCGATTTTATGGCAACCTTTTTACCGAGACTGCGAAGCTGCCCGTATTCGCTTATGCGCAGTTCTTTTGCTTTACGCTCCTGACGGTGGCGGTATTCCCGGATTTTCGACGTTGCATCGATAAAACGCGCCGAAAAACGCTCTATTTCTTCGGATTGAATATCGATGTTTTGCAAAAGCGGCAGGATGCTTTTGCGCAGTTTAACCAATTCTTCATCTTCAAAGATGTTTTTAGCCGAATCCGCTTCATAAAGCTGTTTTTTTAACAAAACGTATTGGCGCATTTCGGCTACAATGGGCTTTAAATGCTCGCCGTAAGCTGCGCGCAAGCGCCGTTTTTCCGCCATTTCTTCATTGATTTCTTTACGCGGACGGCCCGTTTCATGAATATCTATGCGTGTATAGGCTTTTTGGGCAAGCATAAAAAATTCGGGAATCATCATACCCGAATTTTTTATAACGTTTTTTATGATATTTTCGCCGTCTTCCATTTTTTTTGACAGCTGGACTTCCTGTTCGGCGGTTAATAAATGCTCTTTACCTATTTCACGCAAATACAGGCGAATGGGGTCGTCGCTTCCCGAATCTTTTTCGTTGTTTACCAGGTGCTTACGTCTGCTGTCATCTATTTTAATTTCATCGGTAACGGTGTCGTCTTCCATCAAATCTTCAGGGTCTTCTTCTTCCGTCGGATCGTCTTCAATAAGCTGTATATTGTTTTTTTGCAATAAGACCAGAATTTCTTCCATGCGGTCGGAAATAAGCACTTCCTGGGGTAAAAAATCGCTTACCTCATCCCAAGTGATTATTTGCTTTGCTTTTGCATGTTCGATAAGCTTTACGACTGCAGGATCCAATCCCAAATCTTGATCGTGCTCTGTCATGTTTGCACACCCTTTAATTGCTGTAATTCAAAATCTATGTTCATTTTTTCATTTATAAGAGCATCCAGCTCTTGGCGTGTATCGGGAGCGGAACCCTGAAGGGCGCGTATCTTGGTACCGATACGATCCCGTCTGCGCTCCAAACTGTTTTTGCGGATTAATCGTATACCGTCTTCAACTGCCTGGCGGGAATTAAGGGTAAATTCCCCGGATGTAACCGCTCCGGTTACCATCGCACGCACTTCACCGCTGCAGCGCCGCAATATACTGTCCGAACTGACCGCATCTTCCCGAAAACACTCTTCCAATGTAACGAACATATCCCGAGCCCGGGCATCATCAAAATCATCGGCATTAAGAGAAGAACGCATTAAAGAAAAATAATCGGGATTTGCAATAACGGCGAGTACGGAACGCATTTCGGCATTGGGTTTAAAATGTGCGCTTAGACGATGTTCCGTATCCCCCCCCTCCGGCTTTGTTTTTCCGGATTTCCGATTTTCATAATCCGCTCTTACCGCTTCAGGTTTTAACTGCAATGCCTGGCATAATTGTTCAAAACATGATTCTCTGTGTATATCGGACTGTAGGGCGTCTAAATACGGAAAATAAGCCAAACATATCTTCGTTTTGCCTTCGGGCGTATGAGCCGGGTATTGACGCATTAGAGCTGATAACAAAAAATCACTATCTAATATAGCATTTTCTACGTGTTTTGTCAAGGTTTCAGGCCCCGACTTTAAAAGAATTTCGGCAGGATCTTTTCCCTCGTCAAAGACAATGATTTTTACGGAAATGCCGTGTTTGCGGCACAGGAGGATTGCCTTATAGGTTGCATTTTGCCCCGCCGTATCCGAATCGAAGGAAAGATAAAAGGTATCCGCGAAAGAAGAAAGCATGTGTATCTGTTCTTTTGTTAAAGCCGTTCCCAGCGGGGCTACCGCCTGTTTTAAGCCCGCCTGATGGTAGGCGATAACGTCCATATAGCCTTCGCAGAGGATAACCGCTTTTTCGCTCCGTATTTTTTGCTTTGCAAGATGAAAGGCATAGAGGGTCTCCCCCTTTTTATACTGGACGGAATCACCCGAATTGATGTATTTGGGCCCCTCGCCTTCCAAAAGGCGTGCTCCGAAGGCGATAACCCTGCCGCGTCTGTCCCAAATGGGGAACATAAGGCGGTTGGAAAAAAAGGATATATCCGGATATTTTTTTGAAAAAAGGCCGGATTCTTCAAGAAAGGCGTCGCTGTAGTTTTTTGATCGTAAAAAATGTTTAAGCCAGCGCCTGTCGGCGGGGGAAAACCCGAGCCCGAACTCTTCTATAGATGAATCGGTAACGCCGCGCGCTTTCAGATAATCGAGGGCCTTTTTCCCCATATCGGATGAGGTTAAAAAAAAGCCGTAGGTCCCGCTTACACGTCCGTACAGGTCGATAAACCGTTCTTTTTTATTTTCTTCGGGCTTTTCGTTTTTTGCATTGAAGCTGCCCTCATAGATAAGTTCGGCTCCGCATTTTTTTGCCAAAAAGCGTACGGCATCCGAATAGCTTACCTTTTCGGTTTCCATGTAAAAATTAATGAGGCCGCCGCCTGCTCCGCAGCCGAAACAGTGGTACATTTTGCGTTCGGCATTTACATGGAAAGAGGGCGTTTTTTCGTTGTGAAAGGGACAGCAGCCCCACCATTCGTCACCCCGCCGTTCCAAACGCGTATATTCGCTTACCA
Source organism: Treponema sp. HNW (assembly GCF_050320395.1). Classification (GTDB taxonomy): domain Bacteria; phylum Spirochaetota; class Spirochaetia; order Treponematales; family Treponemataceae; genus Treponema_C. The sequence goes on along the minus strand of NZ_CP144459.1, from coordinate 1,487,919 downwards.
GAGCAACCATATCGGTACGTGCGTTTATTTCATCTATGGTTTGCGGCGAAAATTTCGGCATCAGTGTGCCGCCCTCTTTGTTACAACGGGGGCCGCCTCTTTGTGCCCGTCAAAGGTTTCACTGAACACGTGTCTGCCGCGCTCGGCATCGGTCAGTCTGAAATAGTAGTACTTTGTTTGAGGAGGCGATGCGGCGGCCTTCAAGGCGGTTAAGCCGGGATTCGATATGGGACCCGGAGGAAGGCCCGCCCATTTATAGGTATTATAGGGATTATCGATTTTCGTATCTTCAATTTTAACGACATCGGGATGAGCACGGCCTTCAATTTCGGTCAACACATAGACGAGGGTGGCACATGAATACAGGCCTATATTCCGTTTTAAGCGGTTGGTAAAAACGCTTGCAATAAGCGGAGCTTCTTCTTCAAGGCGGTACTCGCGCTCCACAATGGAAGCCAAAATAACCGTATCGTGCAGTTCGCGCGCGCTTTTTCCGTTTAGAGCTTCGAGCTTTTTTATTTTTTCAAAAAAAGTTGAAGCCAAAATGCGCACTACCCGCTCCGGACTCATGCCGTAATCGAGGTTATAGGTATCGGGGAAAAGATAGCCTTCAAAACTGTCAGCAGGAATGCCGAATTCGCTTAAAAGAGCGCGCGAAGATGCCGCCTTTATAAAATCGTCGGCTGAAGTTATCCCGTTTTTTTCGAGGATTTCGGCAATTTTACGGATTGTAAGGCCCTCGCTTAAAGAAACGGCAATGTATTCCTGTTTTCCCGATTCAAGCACTGCGCAAATTTCGGGAATTGACATGCCCGCATTAACCTTATAAATACCCGCCTTTAAAAAGACGCCCTTTATGCATCCGTAAAAATAAAAAAAATCGGGCGAACTTATAATGCCGTTTTTTTTCAAATCGCGGGCAACGGTGCGCAGCGTGGCGCCGCTGGGAACAATGATACGGTATTCGGTATGAGCCTTTGTTCCGCTTTGAGATTCAAGGGGAATACAGATGCGGTATGCGCAAAAGCACGCAGCTGCCGCAATGGAGGCAAAAATAAAAAGCGCAATAAACCATACTGTTTGTTTTTTCTTATGTGCCATTAAAAAACCTTTCAGCTTCTTCAATCGTCATGGTATCATATACGCTTGATTCAAGGAAAGAAAAGAGGCGGCGCAATTCATGCGGTAAAACATCCTCTTGCCGGCGCAACATCAAAACCAATTCTTTTATTTCTCCGAGTGAAAAGGCGTATTCATAGGCCTTGCCGTTCATAAATCGATTTCCCGGCCTTCCATAGCCAAGTGTACGATAACCTTGCCGCCGCATACGTAATCGGAATACCATTGAGCCGATTTTAAAATCGTGTGTATTTTTTTATCGTCGTACATGGGTTCGTGATGAAACAAATAAAGGTGACGGATATTCCAAAAAACCGCAAAATCGATTGCATAACAAAAGGCCGAATGCCCCCACCCTTCTTTTTGGGCGGTTTCTTCAATCGTATATTGAGAGTCCAAAACCAAAACGTCGGTATTTTCAAAAAAAGCGGCATTTTCTTCGGTGCGTTGAAAATCGCGCTGTTGCAATTCCACATCGGTTGCGTAGATAAAGCGTTTGCCGTTTTCCATGAATAAATAGGCGTGGGAACCTCCCGGATGGAACATGGACTTTGTCATAACTTCCGTACTGCCTATTTTAAACGGGACGTTGTCTTTAATATCATGCCATACGATATTTTTTGTCAGGGCCTCCATTTTTACGGGAAAATACGGAGGCTGCATTTGTTCGCGCAAAAAGCGGCGCATATTCGGATAATCGGAATAGATGTTTAGGGTTGTACCGGGTTTATATGCGGGGTCAAAAAAGGGTAAACCCTGGATGTGATCCCAGTGGAAATGCGAAAAAAGCAAATGATATACCGCGTTTTTTTCATGCACGTACTGCTTACCGCATGCGCGGATTCCGGTTCCCGCATCCAAAATAATGCGGTCGCCGCTTTCATTTTTAATTTCCAAACAGGCGGTGTTTCCGCCTATGGTACCGTATATGTATTCCGGGAGGTTTGCGATAAAGCTTTGGCGTGCATTTTCGGATTCAATGTCGCGGGCGGAAATTGCGGCGACAACGGCAACGATTTTCGATTGTATTTGAGCCGCCGATATGGGAGTTGCAATCGAACCCCTGACTCCCCAAAAACGTATTTTCATAGTTCCGTTTCCTCTGTAAAAGGCCTTATGTCCTCTCGTGTGAGCGGAATATTGTGCCGGTATAAGGCAAGGTTTTTTTCGATTGCAGGTGCAGTATGCAGTTCTCCCGTGTTTATTCCCGGGCAATAGGCGGCTTCTTTATCCCAGCTTTGTCTGCTTTCCAGTATAAAGGGCCAAAACGGATAGGTTGAACATTGCAGGGGGCGTGCCCCGTATGCCGTACAGCCTTTATCCCACAAAATACAATCGTAATCAGGTTTTTCTTTTAAAGAAAGCACCTCTTTCCCCTGCGAATTATACACAAAGCGGCAAAATAAGCGTATAAATTCCGCTTCTTTTAAATTAAACCATTTACAGAGATTTGTCAAATCACTTTTCGACAGGCACACACAGCCGGGATCGATACGGCAGCAATGAGAACAGCGTTTACAGGAAAAGCATAATCCTTTTGCATAAAACGGATCGTTCATAGGGACTTTTTCCTAAAAGAATAAAAAGAAAGCCTAACCCGTTAATAAACGAATTAGGCTTTTGGGGAGAGAAGGATTCGAACCTTCGAAGGCGGAGCCAACAGATTTACAGTCTGCCCCCTTTGACCGCTCGGGAACCTCCCCGTTTTTTTGCTCAGCGGTAAGCCAACTCAGGGATTCGAACCCTGGACCCCGAGATTACAAATCACGTGCTCTGGACCGGCTGAGCTAAGTTGGCATTGGTTAAAACCGATTTGCAACGGAACCCACTATACACTAATACAAAAAAAGCGTCAAGTACTTGTTGCGCACTCTTCACGGTTTACAGTTTACCGCTAAGACCGCAAGGAACGCAGAGTTTTAAGAAAAGTTTTTTCGGAAATTCTTTGCGCTCTTTGCGTGCTTGGCGGTTTGTAGTTTACCGCTAAGACCGCAAGGAACGCAGAGATTAATAAAAATTATAAAACTGTTATATAATTTCTTTGCGTGCTTGACGGTTTATAAAAAAAAAGGGCTGGTATTTTAACGATTTTTGCATTATACTGTATAAGCCGGCTGTCCGATATTGAATGCTTTTGAGGCGGTTCCGGCTTCGGAGGATATGATGAAAAAATACCTGATTGTTTTGAGCGCTTTTATATTTTGCTGTGTCATGCTTTTTGCCTTGGAAGTCGACAGGGCCGAAATAGAATCGGCGGGGACCGCTTCTTCGGTCGTATTTATAAACTATGCGGGACCGCATAAAATCATCAATACTGCAGAGCAAATCCGCAGTATCGGAAGCGGTTTGGCGGTAAGCGTTGCACAAAATTCCGCCGAACAAAGCAGGGCGGGTCAGCTAAGTCGCTACCATATCATTCACGCGGTCGATCCTTCGGTAAAGGAAAAGCTCGATGCCGACATATTGATTTTGGGCGATCAGGCGATTGTCGATCACGTGGACAATGTTCGGCGCATTATAGCCGCATATTTGGAAGCAGCCTACGGTTACAGCCGAAAAGACGCCGAAACCCTGGCTGTCTTTGTTACCGTATACAATGCGGTGTACCGCGGCAATATGGATGCCTTTAATCAAAAGTATAAAAAGATTGTTACCTCAAACCTGAGCGCCGATAAGGCGGGGTTATCGCTTAATTATGCCGAATGGCCGGGAAAAACACAGATTGTCATTCCCCTTTCCGATGTTCTTGCAGGAGATACGGGAACCGTCGATACCTCGGTGATTTCGGATACGAAGGTTATCGAATCGTTAAAAGAAGAAAGCGGTAAGGGAATCGATGAGCGCAAAAACATGGTAACGATAAAAGAAAAAGAAGCCGAAAAATCTCAAGTTAAGGCCGAACAAGCGCAAAAGAAGGCCGTTGAAGTAAAAAAAGAAGCCGCGGTCGAAAAGAAAAAGAGCGAAGAGTTAAAGAAGGAAGCGGTAAAGGCTCAAAAAGAAGCCGAAGCAAAGCCCGGCGATAAGGAAGCACAAAAAAAAGCCGATGAGGTAAAAAAAGCGGCCGAAAAGCAGGAAGAAAAAACCGCCGAAATGATTAAAGCCGTCGAAATTTACGAAAAAAAGGCTGAAGAAGCGCAGCAAACCGCCGATAAAAAGCAAACCGAAGCCCAAAAGGAACGCATAGATATTGCCAAGGACCAACAGCAGCTTATACGCGAAAGTGCCGGTTTGGATGAGGTTATCAAAGCCGCCTACGGTCTTAAAATCACCAATGAAAAAGAAAAACTTTCGGCTATGGTTTTAGTTGATACGAAAACCGGCCGCACCGTTAAAGAATCGCCCGTTAGCGTTATCAGAAACCGCGTTATCTATCTTTCGGGAAAGGACTATATAGCGGTTGCGGGAAAAACGGGCGGCAATGCGGCGGTAAAATTGGTTAAGCTCGATTCCAAAAATATGGAAATAATCGCTCAAAGCGAAGAAGAGCTTGCTCCCGATTCGGTACTGGTAAAAGAGGGCGATTTTTACTATGTAGTCGTTCAGGACGGAAAAAATTATACGGCTGCAAAATACGATGCCGATTTAAAGCAGGTTTTAAAATCGAATGTATATGTTCTTCCGGGAACACCGATTACCGTTACACCCGAAGGCGTTATGGTTACCGATACCTACGGTTTTGCAAAACTGCTTAAAACGGACGACTTGCAGGGTGTAGAATAAGCGGGAGAACAATACAAAACGGAAGCAGCATGGATTTAAAAAAGCCCGAATGGTTAAAAATAAAGTACCGCGAAACCGATTTATCGGAAGTCGCTTTGTTGATGAAAGAGCTGTCGCTCAATACGGTGTGCAAGGAGGCCGCCTGCCCCAACCTTTGCGAGTGTTATAAAAAGGGAACGGCAACCTTTATGATTTTGGGCAGGCAGTGTACGAGAAACTGCCGCTTTTGCAATGTGGAATGCGCTCCCCCCTCGCCCGTCGATACGGCCGAGCCCCTTCACGTTGCAGAGGCGGTACAAAAACTGCGCCTTAAATACGCGGTTATTACAAGCGTTACGCGCGACGATTTACCCGACGAGGGGGCCGAACATTTTGCGCAAACTATAGAAGCGATTCACTCTTTATGCCCCGGCGTAAAAGTCGAAGTGCTTATTCCCGATATGCACGCAAAAGAAGAGCTTTTGGACAGGGTGCTGCAGGCGCGCCCCGATGTATTGAATCACAATGTCGAAACGATTGAGCGCCTCTACCCTTCCGTGCGTCCCCAAGCCCGCTATGAGCGCTCGCTGAAGGTTTTGGCATATGCAAAGCGGAATTATCCGGATATTTTTACCAAAACAGGGATTATGGTCGGCTTGGGAGAAACGAAGGACGAGGTTTTAAAGCTTATGGACGATGTGCGGAATGCGGGCTGCGATATTATGACAATCGGTCAGTATCTACGGCCTTCTACCTCCCATATCGAAGTTGCCGAATACGTGAGACCCGAACAATTTGCCGAATACAAAAAAATCGGCCTTAAAAAGGGCTTCCGTTACGTTGCAAGTGCGCCCTTTGTGCGCAGTTCCTACAATGCTTCGGAAGCTTTATGTGAAAACGCATGACATATATTGAACACGACAATACCGACCCCTGTTTTAACTTCGGCGCCGAAGAATACTTTATGGGCGAAAAAGATATAGGCGACGACAATCTTTTTATGTTTTGGCGCACAAAGCCCACCCTCATGATTGGGCGCTTTCAAAACACGGTTGAAGAAATAAATACTTCCTATGCCGAGCAAAACGGTTTGCACATTGTGCGCCGCAATTCGGGAGGCGGAACCATTTACACCGACGAAAAAACATGGCAGTTTTCGTTTATCGTAAAAAATTACGATAAAAACGCCTGCGGTTTTCGGCATTTTACCGAGCCCGTCGTAGAGGCTATGCAAAAGGCGGGGCTCCGCGCGGAATTCGGCGGGAGAAACGATTTATTTATCGAAGGCAAAAAGATTTCGGGAAACGCTCAATTCCGCAGGCAAAATGCGATGGTGCACCACGGTTCCATTCTTTTTGCAACCGATTTGGAAGCTTTGGTAAAAAGCATCAGCGTTTCCGACGATAAAATCGTTTCAAAGGGGATTAAGTCCGTGCGCGAGCGGGTTACGAGGATTGCAGACCATTTGAAAACTCCGATGAATGAAACGGCTTTTCGGGACTTTATGGTACAAAGCATTTTACAAACGGGAGCTTCGGTGTACCGCCCCTCTTTTTCCGACATTCGGCGTATTGAAGAAATTGCCGATAAAAAGTTCCGTACCTGGGAATGGAATTACGGCACTTCCCCCGCCTTTAATATAGAGCGCAAAAAACGCTTTGCTTCGGGCGGAATCGCCGTAAACTTGTCGGTAAAAAAGGGCATAATCGAAAACTGCAAAATATACGGCGATTTTTTTGCTTCGGGCGATATAGAAGCCGTGGAAAAAGCCCTGTGCGGCATCCCTTACGAAAAGCAGACCCTCGCCGAGCTCATCGAAAAACAACAACTGCACACCGCCTTTTATTCTCTGAGCGCCGAAGAACTCCTTGAAAGCATAATAGAGTGAGGGCAAGGGAAGTTACGGAAGAATAAATATATTGACTATATGCTGTATCTATACGGCATCTACAATTTTCGTTAAAATTATTGATGAAACTCTTTTTTCTTTATCAAGCACAAAAATAAGATAATAATGCATAGGCCAATTCGTTTCCGTTGTCCTATTATACTGAAAAAAAGATTGTCGTAAAACAATATATCCCAAATTCTTAGGAAGATTATTGATGTCGACTTTTATTTCATTTCCCCAAAGAGAATCTCCGGATTGCCATGTACTGTTTTTTGAAGTTTTTTTATAAAAAACCGCATCAGGATACGCTTTAATTACATTTTCAATTTTATCACCGATACATACACCGCGTATTGTTTTAAATCCCTTAAAGACTTCCAAATAACTAAAATAAAAGTACTTTTCCGGGTTTTGTACAAATTGTTCATAATACATTCTATAAGATTCGCTCAAGGGAATTTCCATATGCCAAATCCTTCCTTTATATAAATCTTTTACTTGGAATTCCTTTGAATTTCCCTTTTCTATCTTTAAAAAATCTGCATCCTCATCAATACAGGAAAAAAAGACAGCAGGGTTATCATAAAAATTATATATCCGATTATTATTCATATTTATAATTGAAAAATCGGAAATTGATTGTCCGTACAACGTAAGCAATAAAGACAAAAAACTGATTATCACAAAGTATTTTTTCATTTTTATTCTCCTATAATAAGTACTCTTTTTATTTTTCCAACATCACCTTCAGTTGAATAATTTCGGTCGGCATCAAAATTGCTTGATCCGATTTTTTGAATATTTTGGCCATCAAGTCCGGAAATACCTATTCGTGGGCCCTGTAAAAATATTTGTGTAAATGGCTGAAAATATGATACTCTAGGAGGAGTATATGACAGCCAGAAAAAACAAGAAAGAGAAGGACGCAATCGATCAGATGCTCGATCGGATTGATTTCCACGGAATGACCAAGGATGAGCTTACCGGTCAGGACGGACTATTACGTCAAATTACAAAGCGCTTTTATGAGCGGGCGTTGCAGGCAGAGCTGGATGAGCACCTCGGCTATGCAAAGCATGACAATGCAGGGGACAACTCGGGCAACAGTAGAAACGGCTACACGGACAAGTCCGTAATCATGAACGACAACAGCACGGTAGAAATCGAGGTACCGCGCGACCGTAATAGCACATTCGAGCCGCTGATAATCCCTAAACACGACAGACGTGCCCCCTTGTTCAACGACCAGATTATCTCGATGTACTCATTCGGGATGAGCTGCCGCGACATACAACGGCACCTGCAGAATATCTATGGGGTGGAAGTTTCACCGGAATTAATTTCTCGAGTGACCGAATCAGTCATTGAGGATGTTCGCCAGTGGCGCAATCGCCCGCTTGAGAAGTCTTACCCGATACTTTTCCTCGATGCCTTACGAGTAAACTCAAGACAGGACGGCAAGAACGTCAACAAAGCCCTGTATGTTGCTCTGGCAATAAACTGGGAAGGCAAAAAAGAGGTTTTGGGGCTGTGGCTTGCTGACACGGAAGGAGCGAAGTTCTGGATGAGTGTGCTGACTGACATAAAGAACCGGGGTACAAATGACATTCTCATAGCCTGCATGGACGGGCTTACCGGGTTCCCCGACGCGCTCAGAGCAATTTTTCCGGACACTCACATCCAGCATTGCATAGTGCACATGATCCGAAGCTCGACGAAGTTTGTTTCTTACAAGGATTTGAAGCAAGTCTGCCGCGACTTGAAGGAAATCTACTGTGCAGTGAACGCAGACAGCGGACGTGAAGCGCTTGAAGATTTTGGAAAAAAATGGGACGGCAAGTACCCGATGATTTCGGCCTCATGGCAGCGTAACTGGAACGAGCTGACGGAGTTCTTCTCGTACCCGGACAGCATCCGCCGTGTCATCTACACGACAAATGCAATTGAGAGCCTGAACTTTTCCCTGCGCAAAGTCACGCGCAATAAATCAAGTTTTCCCGATGACGATTCGATATATAAGGTGATGTACCTTGCGATTAAGAATGCGAGCGCAAAGTGGACTATGCCGATTAAGGAATGGGGACCGGCGGTCAACCAGTTCGCTATCCTTTTTGAGGGACGCTTTCCACTTTGTTAGGAAATGCCATTTACACAGATTTTGTGACAGGCTCATTGAGAGCCTGAACTTTTCCCTGCGCAAAGTCACGCGCAATAAATCAAGTTTTCCCGATGACGATTCGATATATAAGGTGATGTACCTTGCGATTAAGAATGCGAGCGCAAAGTGGACTATGCCGATTAAGGAATGGGGACCGGCGGTCAACCAGTTCGCTATCCTTTTTGAGGGACGCTTTCCACTTTGTTAGGAAATGCCATTTACACAGATTTTGTGACAGGCTCATTTCGTGTTCTACTTTTCCAGCGGAATTTATCATTATAATTCTGCATCGTTTTAATTTCATATTTAATGGCACTTCTTCCTGTCGGGTCAATATACTTCACCGGATTATTGGCTTGAAGCTCGCTGTCGTTTCGCTGCCTGATGTCCGCATAATGGTACAAACGGAAGTTCACCGTATTGTATATCCCTCCCATCGCCGCACGGCTCCCTTGCGTGAGCCGTGCTTACCGAGTTTTTTACAGCCGCTCGGACTGCTCTGTGTTGCGTCTGTAAAAACTTGCGTACCTTCTGCCATATTTTTTATTATACGGGCGTTCCCCTTTCGCTGCAAGGTTTTATGAGACACCTTAGTATTCTCCTTTCTTTTAAACCGAAAACATAGAATTTAACCATTGAGTCTTGAACTTAGGATATAATATAAACCCCAACCATTCTTCCTTGATACTTCCATCGGATAATTCAAATGTTACTTTCAAACTTATATATATTGGCGTACTGTCTTCCATATCATCCAAATTAAATTCTTTCGGCAAATCATATCGTTCCCCTTCAGAATCTGTAGTTGAAAATAATTCATTGCTTCTATACTCAAATGTATTTTTATTGACAATAACTTCTTCAAAAGTAACGGTTTTACATAATGAATTCTTAATATCACAGGTTAGTATTAGTTTATAAGGAGGTACATCACCTCCATTTCCAATATGGCCAAAAACATTAGCATATATTTTAACACCATACATAAAACCAGAATGATTATTATGAAAATATGTTTTTGTTTTTGCAGGGTAAATCAAACATGATACCAATAACAATAACGGAAGAAACAAAATATAAAAAAACTTTTTCATTTTTTAATTCTCCGTATCGGTTTTCTTTTTAAGAAAATCGTTTAAAAAAGCGCCAACCCTTTTTATACCGGAATTTATTAGTTGTCCTGCTCTATCTTCCATATTTGAAGGGTCGTCCTCACCGGTTCCTAATAAACCCCAAAGCAAAACATCTTCTCCATGTGTAATTGGATTATTATTTCTTCCGCGATTAAAGGTTCCTCGTGCTTTAGGATCTGTAACAGGTTTGTTGTTTGTATTATCCCAAATAATCTCACCCCCTGTTTCTTTACCATCCTTAATTGTTTTGTGTTTTGTAATACTTATACCTTCAACTTGATGGAAATCGTCGGCTTCATCTATTTTAAATGTTTCCAAACCCTTAGGATTCCGAACACCTGCTTCTCCAAAAGCTTCTTTCAACGCTTTCTCATTTTCCATATCTCTTAAAGGACCATTATAGTTTTGCAAAGCCTTTGCCGCACTGTAACCTTTTGAGGCTCCTACTACACCTCCTATTAAGGCTCCTAGTATATCGCCTCTCAATCCACTCATTAATGCTCCTTGTACTCCCCCTCCCACTGCCATAGTATATTCAACTACTCTGTAATCGCGTTCACTTCTTCCATCCGGATCTGTATACTTAACCGGGTTATTTCCTGCATAGTGGTAAAGATTAAAGTTTACCTGATTATAAATCCCTCCTTCGCCTTTTTCCGTTCCTGAAACATACTCCCCGACCGCCGGGTCTGTGGTCAACCAGCGTGATGTTTTCGCGTCCAGGTAGCGTGCGCCGTAGTAATATAGTCCCACGCACAAGACGCCGGCTATTGTGCGTGCTTCGTCCCGCTCTTTACCGGTAAATTTAAAGGGCAATGTTCTGTTTTCCGGCGCTCTTTTTTCTATCCAGTATTCTCCGTAGGGCGTGTATTCTACTCTCTCGTATTCGTCCCCCTTTATATGGTCATTTTTTTCTAACCTTTCGAACAGGTATTTACGCGGTTTGCCTTTGCTTTTTGTACTTTCAGTTTTATTATATATATAATATATAATAAAAAAGTCGTTACCGTAAAAATAGGTAAGCTTTTTTGCTTCGGATGTATTGCAGGATTGAAATAGAATTTATATAATTTCATTATTATTGAACCTTGATATCCTTCCCTTATTAAAAGTAAAATAATTTGAATAACTGTCAACAATAAAAAAATCAAAAATATATTTCGTACTGAAGAACATGTTGTTTTCAACGATTGTTTATTTTTATTTGTTTTCTCACTTTGGGTATTCCATCGCAACTGAAGATAAGCAGGGTTCCTTATGTATATATCAATAAGTTCTTTGATATTCCTACTTTGCAATTCATTGCAATAATATATTTTTCCATCCTGAAACTTTGCAACCGAAACATATGTATTCTCTCTGAAAAATTGTATCCAATTTTTTTCATTATGTTTTATTTCAATATCAAAATCGTTTTCCGTATTTTCAATCACATCTATAAGTAGATTGACACTCCGTACCTCTTTTTCATTCAAAAATAGTTTCATAATTTTATGTCTCCATAAATATTCTATAATAGGATTCGATTTCTTTTATGATATTCAATGAATACATATCTTTTGCTAATTTTCTCTTCAAAACTTGAAGATTAGTTACAAAGCCTTTTGGGATTTCCGTGGTATCGCTTTTTCGTATAAGTAAATATAAAATATTAATAAGTTCAGTACATAAATAAATATTTATTTCAGACTGTATAAAAAATACAACCTCCATTATAGCATTAAAAGATTCTTCTGCCGTAAACGAATTATTTATTTTATCTCGTTCTTTTGCAAAAAACCATTCATCTTTTTGCAGTTCTTCTTGCCAATTTAGCTGTAAATTTTGAAGAAGTTCATTTATTTTCATGTTTATTTCTGCACAATAGCTGCTTTATCTTACTTGTCATGTTACCTTTTGCATTATCCGCCCCTATCGGCTATCGGCCGAATAAGCCCTTTAAAGCTTTGCTGGCGGCATCTCCGGCGGCTTCTTTTGCTTTTTCTGCGGCGGCATCGACTGCCTTATCTTTCGCTTTGTTAAGCGCTTCTTTTCCCGCATTTTCGGCACGCTGTGTCAATTCTTTTTTGCGGTTTTCAAGCTCTTTTTGAATTAAATCGACCGCTTCTTTTTGACTTATAATACCTTTTTCTATGCCGCCGAAGACTGCAAGTTTGTCGTTTAAAGGCCCCGTATATTTTTCCAATTCGGCTTGGGCTTGTTGTATTGCCTGTTTTTTTACCGTTTCAAGCTCTTTATTAATTCCCTTTTGAAGGGCGGCGATAAACACCTTATCCGCATCGGTTTGAATATCCATACGTGCGCCGGAAGGCGAAAACTCGCTTTGTACACTGAACCGCAAATTCCGTACGGCCGCAAGTGATTCGTTGTATATGCGCGAAATAAAGGCCGGCTCAAAATCTTGGGCGCTTAACAGTACCTTGTCGAAGTCGAAATCCGCCTCGATTCCAAAGCGTCCGTCTTTTTCGGCTTTTATACCCGCCCGTATTGCCGCTCTTCCCGCAAAGGAAGGAATGCCCGCCGTATCTACGGCGCCGCCTGCAGCTTCAGCCGTCTGTATTATGACGGATGCGGGATTAAACGAAACTTTATAGCCGTTTCCCGAATAGAGGGCTTTAAAAAGCGGGTCTTTTAATTTTTTTCCCGCATTGACGATTCCGTCCGCCTTATGCGTTCGTTCCGTTCCCAAACCGGCCGCCCCTTCATCCAAACTTCCTTCAAAGGAAACGGGCTTTCCCCACAAGTCCGGATCGCTTGAAATATCGCTGAGGCGGCTTTCAAAGCCCGTGCCGCTTGCGAACATCCTTTGTATAAGAAAGCGCGGATAGACGTTTGCGCGGTATTCGATTGTGCGGCCCTTCATGCGCCGCTGTCTTTGCTTTTTAACTTCTTTTTTAGTCTTTTTTTGTAAATCTTCGCGCGAAAGCAGCTCCATAGCCTTTTCGGCATAGGGATAGTATTTACCTAAGGCACCGTAAGCGGCGGCTTTCAGCGTTTGAGAAAATATGTTTTTGCCGTCGGCAACCGTAAAGGACTTGATTTTACCGATTTCTTTATTGATAAAGGCCGTATCCGACTTTACCGCATCCGATGCGCGCCGGGCGGCATCTTTTACCGCCTTGCTGTCGGTTTGCAATTCTTTGACGGTCGATTCGGTTAAGGCGGACAGTTTTTTTCCGTTTTGAATAGCCGTATTTAAGTCTTCTATAGCACTCTTGATTTCCGCAATGTCTTTTATCGCTTGATAATCGCGCGAAAGCACCTTTTCGGCACTTGAGCGGAAATCGTTTACGGAGCTTTCCAATTCGGCGGGGCGTTTTTCCCACACGGGAATCAGCCGTTCGGCCAGCTCTTGGGCCTTTTGCGCTTCTTCGGGCGTTTTTAACTGCTTAAGGGCATTGTCCAAAAAGGTTTGCGGATTTAAAGCAGCAAACATCGAGTCAAGAATTTGTTGTCCTTCGGCTAAAGCCGCTTGCTGCTGTGCCTGCATAAAGGCTGCGGTTTTACCCGGTTCGGCCTTATCCGTGTTTTTTTCTTTTTCGGCTTTTTTTTCACGCTTTGCTAAAGCACCCGAGGTTTTGCGCTCGGTGCCGAATGCCATGCCCGATACTTCAAGGTTTTCACAGACAAAGCGCTTTTTTAAAAGCTGCACAAGGTTAAAGTCGGCTTCGAGCTTTTGGGCTTCGAACACGTTTTTCATCGGCGCATTTTTATCCGCCACCGCCAAGCCGTTTACGGTTAAAGCGGAATTGAAAATTACCACATTGACCGATGCGATTTCCACCTTTGCTCCGGCGGCTTTTTGCAGTACGTTTATTAAAACACGCTTTGCAATCGGATTTTTAAAAAGTCCTGTAAGGATAATTACAGCACCGATAAAGCCTGCAGCAGCCGCTAAAGGAACAAGTTTTATGCGCCCTTTTTGACGCTTTATTTGCTTTGCAAGATTTTTTAAGCGTATAAAGTCGGCGGCCGAATACTCGGTTACGGCAATGCGCTTTTTAAGCGGATCTTTTTCGTCGGCCGTAAATTGGGCGGCTAAAAAATCGCGGTCGGTTTTTATGTACAGCTTTTTTAAAAGCTTTTTTTCAAGCGCTTTTTCCGTATAGGATTTTTTCAAAAGCGCAGGCAGTCTTTTTGCGGGAATATTTTTTTGTTCTTTTTTCATAATTCCACCTCGGTAAAAAAGCCGGCTATTTTGGCAGCTAAGGGAGTTTTGTACAGGGCTTGAACGAATTTATTTTGTGCAAGAGCCGGAGCGGCGAATTTCCGCCATGTAAACACAAGAAATCTTGTTAAGATGTATACGGGAATATACAGTATCAGGCTTGCGGCAAGGGAACCTGCAACAATCGTGTTGTTAAATTTCGTAAATGCGACAAAGGGAATCTCCAGTAAAGCCGCGTACGCAGGTTTTAAAGCTCCGATGTTTAACACCGCATACCCGAGCGCATCCAAAAGCGGATCAAAAAGAGGGGCTATAAGGGTTCCCAGTAAAATACTCAAAAAGAGAGTGCCCTTATGGATACGGACAAACAGAAAAAAAACAAAGAGAATGTACCAAAGCGCATTATTTTTCGGTACAAACCCAAGCAAAATTCCTATGCTTGCCGCATGGGCTATTTCTCCCGGATGCGAGTTTGTGTTCAAGGCTTTGAACAATTTAACGACAGGTGCAATCATAATTTCTCCCGTTTACACTTTCAATAAAGCTTTTTTATACAGCTCTTCGTATTTTTGTGCGGATTCCGCCCAGCCGAAACGCTGTGCCATAGCCCGCTTTTTCATTTGTTCTATATGCTCTTTTTTATTATACCACGCATATACGGCCCAGCCCACCGTATCGAAAATACTTTGCGGGGTTAATAAGTCGAACATAAAGCCGGTTCCCTCGCCCGTTTTTTCGTTGTAGTTTTGAACCGTGTCGGCAAGGCCGCCCGTACGCCGGACAATCGGCAGGGTTCCGTATATAAGCGAATACATTTGATTTAAACCGCAGGGTTCGTAGCGGCTGGGCATAAGAAAAAAGTCGGCGCCCGCTTCCATCAAATGACTGAGGGCATCGTCGTATCCTATGCGGCAGCGCAAATTCGGCAGTTTTGATTGGAGTGCAAGCAATTCGTGTTCGCACCATTTTTCGCCCGAACCTAAAACGGCAAACTGTACATTCATCTTTGTGCACATATCGTAGGCACAGCCGTAAGACGGCCCGAACAGTTCCCCTATTCCCTTTTGGTGGGCAAGCCGCGTAACCATCGTAATGAGGGGAACGTCGGGGTTGACTTCAAGCCCCATTGCCTTTTGAAGGGCCGCTTTGTTTTGCTTTTTTTTCGCCAAGCTTTTAACCGAATATTGTACCGGAATTTTTTTGTCCGAAGACGGATTCCACACATCGGTGTCTACGCCGTTTAAAATGCCGACCAAATCGTCTTTACGGCTTCGTAAAAGTCCGTCCATACCGAAGCCTTGTTCGCTTCCCTGTATTTCGGAGGCGTAGGTCGGCGATACGGTAGTCAGCATATCGGCGCTTGTAAGGCCGGCTTTTAAAAAGTTGATTTTATCCCAGTCTTCAAAGCCCGATGCGTAAAAGTGTTCCCATGCAAGGCCTAAAAAAGGATAGTTGTGTTTACCGTATACGCCCTGATAGCCGAGATTGTGAACGGTTAAAACGCTTGCCGTCTTTGCGAAAACACCCCGTCTTTCGTTAAAACGGAGCAATACCGGAACGAGGGCTGCCGACCAATCGTGTGCATGCATAATGTCGGGAAACCACGAAAGCTTTTTGCACAGCTGGAATGCTGCTTGGCATAAAATGGAAAAACGGTAGGGATTGTCGTGAAAATCGCTTTCGTCGGCAGTACCGTATACGCCGTCGTGGCCGAAAGCCTGCTCATGGTCGATAAAGTATACGCGAAGATTTTTTGTGCCGCTCATGACGGCCGTATAGACGGCCGTCCATTCTTCTTTATAACCGCCGGGAAGCCCCATCGGCCCTTCAAGCAGTGTCAGCTTTGATTTATCTATGCCGTAATAGCGCGGCATAAGGATACGCACATCATGCCCTTCTTTATGCAAAGCGATTGCCAAAGCCGAAACCGCATCGGCCAATCCGCCCGTTTTTGCAAAGGGTACCGCTTCTGCGCTTATCATCAGAATTTTCATGGCCAAGAGCCTCCCTGTCAATGATAGCATAAAGTGCATATATGAAAAAGCCCCCTATGAACAAAAGATAAGATAAAGATATAAAATGAAAAAAAAAGGAATTTTGAGCTTGTAATTATATAGCGCTATATGGTATAATGTTCAAAGTTTGAACAATTGGTAAAAAGGCCTTTAGCCTGTTTCGGCGGCAAAGCAACCGATTTATCATCCATTTTTTTCCTTCGGGCGCACTTTTTACTGCAGTGCTCACGGAAAAAGAAATATACTGCAACAAAAATGCCGTTAAGACTCTTGCTTTTTATCATCTCTTATATTATAATTAAAAGTAATTAAATGAAAGTATTTTTATACCCGCTTACCGCTTTTATATTATCTCTTATCCTAACTAAAGTAATTATACGGTTAAGTAATACATTTAAATGGTATGATAGAACCGGCGGGCGTAAAATTCATACGGGCAATATTCCGCGCTTAGGCGGCGTAGGTTTTGTTATTCCCTTTATTGGGATAACGGCTGTATTTTTTCTAACAAGCGGCTTGAAATTTATCCGTTTTTTACCGCTTTTAATCGGATCCTCCATTATCTTTGTTTTCGGTGTTTTGGACGATTTTATAGGATTACGTCCCAAGTTGAAAATGCTCATTCAAATGTCGGCGGCCGGAATCGTTACGGCGGCCGGCTTTTCATTTTCGGTTTTAGGTCCGTGGCAGCTGGGGTATTCCGGTCCCGTTATTTCGTTTTTGTGGATACTCGGCTGTATAAACGCCTTTAATTTGATAGACGGTATGGATGCACTCTGCGGCGGACTTACTGTCATTATCCTGGCAGCCTATGCCTTTATATGTGCTTCGTTCAGCTTACATTTTGTTATTGTTGTTTTGATTTTAATTGCAAGTATAGCGGGTTTTTTAGTCTATAACAAACCGACTGCAAAAGTATTTATGGGAGACGGAGGGAGCCAGTATTTAGGTTATGTTATTGCCGTCATTCCCCTTCTTGATTTTCCCTCGTATATTGAATACAACAAAATACTCTTGGCTGGAGTTTTGACTTCCATTCCTGTCTTTGATACTTTAGCTGCCGTATGGAGAAGGACGCGGGAACGCCGTTCGTTTTTTACCGCCGATAAAGCGCATATACATCATAAGCTCATGAATATGGGATACCGCGTTAAAGGTATTTTACTGATACTTTATGCTATACAGTTTTTTTTATGCGCTATAGCTGTAATTGCAGTATGTAGTGAGTCGATACGCGGAACGGTTATTTTGGGGATCGGTTTATGTGCAATGTCGCTCTTTTTTTCACTGATTCATTTTACAAACAGAGCCGTAATTGCAAAAGAAAAATCTACCCCCCCCCCCCCCCCCCCGAGAACATAAGAATATAAAAAACCGGTTTCCGTTTAAAAAATAAACCTTCGGGTCATTAATTATGAAATTGCCGATATTTTTAAAAAAGGCATTGCTTTTTATTCCGGCCCTCTGTATTACCGGGATAAGCTGGTATCTTTCTTCTAAAACGCATATTCAAACGATTCCCCGAATAGTCGGCATTGATAAAATACTCCATTGTACCGGCTATGCGGGTTTAGCTTTTTGGACAGCCTTTGCCTTATTGCCTCGGAGCTCTTCTGCAAAAAATTACAGGCGCCGACTTATAATCGCCTTCTCATATCCTGTTTTATACGGAATTATCGACGAAATACATCAATACCGTGTTCCGGGACGTGAGCCTTCGGTGTGGGATTGGACAGCCGATATTATCGGTACCTTTATAGGAATATGGGTGTACGTGAGGGTAAGGGGGCTTCTCAATATGCGTATTCTAAAAAACAATATAAAAGATGGAGAGAAAAAATGACTAAACCGATTGTCATCGCAGAAATAGGCTGCAATCATACGGGGAGCATGGAAATTGCTCATAAAATGATAAAACTTTTGGGTGTTTTTAAATATTTAGATGACAACTCTCAAATTGACATTGTAAAATTTCAAAAGCGGACTAATAAAGAATTATTGTCGCAAGAGGAATATAATGCTCCGCATCCGAATCCTGAAAACAGTTATGGAAAAACATACGGAGAACATAGAGAAGCTTTAGAATTCTCTGTGGAACAACATAAGCAATTACAAATTTGGTGCATAGAAGAAGGACTGATATATTCAACTTCGGTATGGGATATGACTGCGGCAAAAGAAATTGTATCCATATCTCCTAAGCTTATAAAGATTCCATCTGCGTGTAATTTGGATTTTGAAATGCTTTCATACCTATGTAGTGAATATGATGGGGAGATTCATCTTTCATTAGGCATGACAACGCAAAAAGAGGAAGAAAAAATCTTAAAATTATTTAGGGATAAACATAGATTAAAAGATCTTGTTATCTATGCCTGTACTTCAGGATATCCGGTTCCCTTTGAAGATATTGCATTGTATGAGATTACACGTCTAAAGGAAAAGTATGAACATAAAGTGAAAGCCATAGGGTTTTCAGGACATCATTTGGGTATTGCAGTTGATATTGCTGCACTGGCATTGGGGGCAACATACTTTGAACGGCATTTTACTCTTGACAGAACATGGAAGGGAACAGATCATGCGGCAAGTTTGGAGCCGGTAGGATTGCAAAAACTTGCCAGAGATTTACGGAATGTTTCATCAGCCTTATCATATAAAGAAAAAGACATACTTGATATTGAGGATGTCCAAAGAAGGAAACTGAAAAGGAAAATTAATGGCTAATATCGCGTTTATTCCGGTAAGAGGCGGTTCAAAGTCCATACCGCTAAAAAATATAAAACCCCTATGCGAAAAGCCGCTTGTTTATTGGACTATAGCAGCGTGCGAATCGGCAACGTGTATAGATAAAATAATTATTGCGACGGATAGTCAGCTGATTGCTGATACAGTGTCTGATTTTAAATTTCAAAAAGTAGCAATATACAATCGTTCGCCTGAAAATGCACAAGATACTTCATCTACGGAAAGTGTTATGCTCGAATATATTTTGAATACGCATCTTGATCCGAACGATTATTTTTTTTTAATACAAGCTACTTCTCCTTTAACCGGTGCGTATGATATAGACTCGGCGTTTGAGCTTTTGTTGAGGGAAAAAAAAGATTCCCTATTAAGCTGTGTTTTAACCAAACGTTTTTTTTGGACTAAATCGGGTGAATCCGTTAACTATGACTTTTGTAACCGTCCTCGTCGGCAGGATTTTGACGGTTTTTTAATGGAAAACGGCGCTATATATATAAATAAAGTCGGAAATATTTTAAAATTTAAAAATAGATTATCAGGCAGTATTGCCGTATATGAAATGCCTGAATATACGGGAATTGAAATAGATGAACCTGATGATTGGATTATTCTGGAAGCATTGATGAAAAAGTATGTAATACAACCTCAGCGTCTAAATTTTAGTAAGTTTAAACTCGTCCTTACGGATGTAGATGGAGTTTTAACCGATGGCGGCATGTACTATTCGGAATATGGTGATGAGCTAAAAAAATTTAACACTCGAGACGGGATGGGGTTTGAACTATTGAGAAAACATGGTATTAAAACAGGTATAATTACTTCTGAAAATACGCAATTGGTAAAAAAACGCGGAGAAAAAATAAAGGCGGATTATATCATTCAAAATAAAAAATATGGAAGTAAATTGGATACTGCGTTGGAAATATGTAAAAAAGAAGGTATAGATATATCCGAAACTGTATATATCGGAGATGATATAAATTGTTTTTCTTTATTAACCAAAGTCGGATTTGCCGCTTGTCCCGCTGATGCGGTAGCAGAAATTAAAAAGATTCCGGGGATAACGATTTTATCCCATAAGGGCGGTGAAGGTGTCTTTCGTGAATTGGCAGATATGTTTTTAATTCATAAACAAGAAAATATAGTAGATGTCCAAACAGTTGAGTGCTTTTCGAACATCTCAGAAAATAAGCTGTTCCTCGATGGTAAAACAATCATTAACTCGTAATATACTATTTTCTTCATTAAAGAGA
Source organism: Treponema sp. HNW (assembly GCF_050320395.1). Taxonomy (GTDB): domain Bacteria; phylum Spirochaetota; class Spirochaetia; order Treponematales; family Treponemataceae; genus Treponema_C. The sequence continues at coordinate 1,467,735 of NZ_CP144459.1, read as the reverse complement.
TTGTTTGAAGTCCTTGTTCCGATTATAACAATTCCTTATCTTTCTAAAACATTGTTGCCGGACGGTATTGGGCAGGTCAATTTTGTTAAAAGCTATATAGCCTATTTTGTAATAATTGCGGAGTTTGGACTTTCTGGTTATGGTACTCGAGAAATTACAAGGCAAAGAAATAGCAAAGAGACTCTTTCAAAGGTAACGAAAGAATTATTTTCTATTAGTCTTATATCAACTTTTGCAGCTTATATTCTTTTTTTTATTTCACTGTTTTTGTTTAATAAACTTCAACCCTATTTGTCACTGTTATTACTGTATTCTATATCCATATTTTTAACCACACTCGGTATGGAATGGCTATTCAGAGGCTTAGGAGAATTTAAATATATCAGTATTCGTTATTTGATATTTAGGATATTGATGTTGATTCTTATGTTTGTCTTTGTAAAAAATGAGAATAACATTAAAGAATATTTTTTAGTATTTATGGTCGGTTCTTCTTTACCCAATATTTTTAATTTTTTATATTCATTTAAATTTATTAACTGGAAGACTGTAGTGCCGCTTGTATATAAACACCATCTTAAATCTCTTCTGTTTTTTTGGTGGCATACTATTTCTATTACTATATATGAACTAACTGATGTGACAATGTTGGGACTTATGTCTACCAATACTGAAGTCGCTTATTATTCCACAACGCATAAATTTGTTTTTATGGTTAATGCACTTTTATGTAATGTCACTATGACTGCTATTCCTCATGCAGTGCACTACATTGAAGTTCAAAATTCTGAAGGATACATGGAATTACTTAAAAACATAGGTAATTTTCTGTTAATGTTTTCTATTCCTTTAAGTTTTTTATGTTTTCTATTAAGTAAGGATATAATTGTTTTGTTTTGCGGTCTTCTATTTTTACCATCATATATAATTATGAATATTCTTGCTTTGTCAATTTGTCCATTTTTATTTGCCGGGTTTATAGGAAATTTGATTCTTTTGCCTTATAGGAAGGAAAAAATAACCATGTTTGTGAATCTGTGTGCGGCAATATTGAACTGCATCTTAAATTACATATTAATTTTGTACTATTCCGCTATCGGAGCTGCTATATCCAGCATTATATCGCAGTACATAGTGTGTCTTTTTTATTACGTGTATACAAGAAGTATGATTTCTTATAAACATTTACTATCCAACATAATGCAGTATTTTTGTGCTTCCATTAGCATGATAATTATTGTTTTACTATTGAAGTACAGTATAAGTACTTTATTGCTAAGACTTATATTATGTACGGTACTTGGTATTCTGGTTTATATGCTAAGCCTAATTTTGATGAAGAATATATATATGATCAATTTTTATAAAAAGATATTAACACGGAGAAGATAATGAAAAAAATAAGATTGTTTTTTCTTATTATGTGTGCAATGCTTCCAAGCAGCTTTTTAAAAAATATGGTTTACCAATTAGTTTTTGGATTTAAGATAGGGAAAAAAGTAAAGATACATTTCGGTGCTGTTATACTTGCAGATATTGTGTCTATTGGGAATGATACAACGATTCAAGCTTTTTCATTGATTCATTCTAGAAATATTGATATAGGAAGCAATTCGAAAATATATCGTAAATGTTTTATAAAAGGTTTATCAAGTTTTGAAATTGGAAACGATGTTATTTTTGGTGCAAATACAACGGTTTATGCACGGTATAAAGGAGTAGAATACCAAAAGAATTGGTGTAATTTTAAGCTTGGTAATAAGAGTGTTGTAAGTCAAAATACGATGTTTGATTGTACAGATAATATAAGTATTGGTTCTAATGTTGTATTAGGTGGTGGTGCAACATGTTTTTTCACGCATGGTTATGATATTCAGCGAAATCGTGTACAAGGAGATATCCGGATCAATGATGATTGCTATATTGGTACTCGTTGTATTTTTTGTCCCGGTGTTTATGTTACATCTGGTGTTCTCATCTGTCCTGGAACCGTAGTGTATAAAAATATTGTAGAGAAAGGTATGTATTCAAGTGCACAACTTGTTAAGATTAATGATACAACAACTTTTTCAAAAAAGAATAAGATTTTAATTGCAAATACACCGGAACCGATATGGCGTATAAAAGAATAAGGAAAAAACATGTATATATCATATGAAGATGAGTTCAATATAAATAAAAATAATGCTATATTTTTTGAACTTTCAGGGAAAAACTATTTTTTTTGGAGCTCCGATCCTCACTTTATTGGTAGATTTTCAGATTCTATAAAAACTGAATTTGAAAAATACGATAGTCTCGAATCTTTTCTTAATGATTTTATCCATGATTTTTGCGGGGCTGTTATTGAAGATAAGAAAGTAATTTTATTTGCATCATTATTCTATCCTACTCGATATTATTTATACAAAAAAGAAGGGCGATGGTGGTTCACAAATAATGCCGATGAGTTGCTGCAGATTGATAAAACAAAAAATTTTAACAATTATGAGCTATTGTATTTTCTGTTAAATGGATATACGACTGCATTTTCCGTCTTTTATAAAAACTGGTATAAACTTCTTCCCGGTGAAGTAATTTCTCCTTTGGAGATTTCCGATAATTATCAGCAACGGCTTGAGCATAATTTATTTTTTAAAAGACTTATAAAAAATACAGTAAAAAGAAAAAATTTAGCAGTATTTGATAATACATTCGATGAAGTTTTGAAAAAAATAGTGAAAGGGAAAAATCGTATTGGTGTTTTGTTCTCCGGCGGTGCGGATTCTACATACGTGTTGTTAAAATTGTTGAGTTTAATAAAAGACAAAACTTCCGTTACTGCATTGATTTTTTTTAACAAGAAATTTTCGACAATAAACGGATGTGATGATAAATCAAAAGCAGTACATTTTCTTGAAGAACATAATATAAAGTATGAAATTATAGATCCTCTGAATTCCGAAACATTAGATGCTTCTATGCTTCAAAATATAACAGCGCTTCCGTTTGATTCTCACCTTTCATTATGGCTTGGTGGGGCTGTACGTAGTATTTCAGCAAAATATGACTTATTGATTACGGGGCAAAATGCCGATTCTATTTATAACTTCGGTCCGACTGCCCGTTTGGATTTTAAAAATATTATTCGGAAGCGTTCTTTGTATTCTGCAGGCATGGGAGAGTTCTTAAAAAGATCTCTTTATGAAACACAAAATCTAAATGCGTTCAAATGGAAAAATAAAAAGTTTGCTTTGTTTGCAAAACTGAAATTTCTTTTAAGTGTGTATCATCTAGACAATCGAATGCTGTCAAAAATGAACTATCGCGATTTTTTGATTGGTTTTTTTTGTCAGTCTAATTATATTCCCTATGTTTATTCAAATATGTTTAAAAATATTACTACTAGAAACGGAATGGATGTTTTTTTTACAAAGACTGATGAATTGGTACAAGGGGTGCAAAAATATGGTTTTAGCTCTAAAATTGATTTATTAAGCTTAAAACTGTTGTCTTATATTCAAGGATCGGATTCTATGGTAATGAAAGGAATTGGAAATAAATCAAATTGTTCAGTTTCTTTCCCTTTTACTGAACCGGAGGCCATATCCTTTTTTTCTTCTTATGAATTGCTTTATCGGGATACGGTCCATCCCAAGAAATGTATTTATGAATTTCTTGATAAAAATAATATTGACCTTCCAAAGCAGATGATAAAGAATACGAATTATATGACGGGAAAGCAAGCGTTGCATCTTGTAAATACAGTTGTTTTTGAGCTGCTTAATAAAAATTCCGAATATGTTTTATCTATCATAAAAAAAATGCCTGATATTATTAATAAAGAATATCTTATTCAAGAGTTTTTTAACTATATTGATGACAGAGAGTATAATACGGATTTGATTTTTCGCTTGCTTTGGTTATCTGTAACTTTTTACCTGCTATAGGAGAAAACTAATGAAAAAAATTGATTTTATAATTTTTTATGAACATATCGCGCGTGAGTTCAATAGTGTTGAATTGCTGCATTCATACTTGTCTTTTCTGGGATTTTCCGGTGTAGTGCTTCCTGTGCATTTTAATAGATATAAATATCTTCTCAAATATAATCCTAAGATTATTGTAACACCGTATTATTATTCCAAATATGATGTATTTGATAATTATCGGAAACTTTATCCCAATACCATTCTTATTAATCTTCATTCTGAACAGGTTTCATGTGAAATAAGTTCAACCCATATGTTACCAAGCGATGAAAAAACAAAAAATGTTTTACACTGTACATGGGGAAAAAACTTTGCAAAACAACTAATAGACCATGGAGTTGACAGATCGAAAATTTTTATAACGGGGTCCATCCGTAATGACTTAACATATACCTTATCAAAAAAAGTAATTGCGAATTCCTCGACGATATTAGTGCCTACTTCTTTTGTCTGGGCATTTCTTGATAAAAAAGAAACAAGTGATTTGATGACTATTTTTAAGGAAGAAAAAAAGGTTGATGAATTAATCAGTTTTACAAAGAAAAGCAGAGATGCTTTTTTTAAAATAATATATAAGTTTTCACAGTTAAATGAGGCGGAAAAAATCATTTTGCGGCCTCATCCGCATATATCGCTAGACCAATATAAAGAAAAATTTTGTGCAGTAAACGGCATTAAAGAACTTCCGGAAAATATTACTATAAAACGTGAAGGATCTATACAGGAGAATATTGCGCAATGTAAAAGTCTGATTGCTTGGAATTCAACTACAGCACTTGAAGCGGCTATGATGAAAAAAAAAGCAGTACTTTTGCTTCCCTATACGTTTCCAGATTTTATGAATTTTGATTTTTTTCGTTATTTTCCGATTGCGGATGATGAATTATCTTTACAAAGGGAACTTGCGAATACTAAAGATGATACAAACGTGGCACAGTATATAATTGACACATATTACGAAGTAGATGGGAAAAGTCATATCCGTATAGGACGTTTTTTGGTTGATTGCATACAAAAAGAATCCACGCTACAGCCGGTAAAAATATATTGGGCGGTGTATTTTTTCGTTAAATATCTTCTGATTGATATCCCTAAAAACATATTGCATCGTTTAGGACTTTTAGGGAAATGGTATCCGTATTATAGAGGAATATTGATGGATTGCAAAATGCTTGACAGCCCTATTGAATATGAAAACACACTATCTGATAATGCTTCAATAGAGTACGAAAAAACTAATGTGGGGACTTTTATCAGAGTTTATTCTTAATGTGGTTTTATATTTTACTTTTATCGTCCTTTATAGTTATTATGGGACGGTATCATATTGCCGGTAATCACTTATTTCCTCCTAAGTACAGCTCAGATATTGTATTCATTGTTTTTCTTTTTTTTGCCTTATTTCGCTTTGATGTAGGCTTTGATTATCCTTCATATTATTCTGCAATTTATCCCAATCCCGATTTTTTTGAGATAAATCGCTGGGAATTAATTCCCAGACACCTTGGTTTACTTTGTGTGCGACTAGAGCAGCCTCAGTTATTTTTTATTTTGATGGGCGTTCCGACATATTGGTTGATATATTCAACGATAAAAAAATACTCTTTATCAATATATGAATCATTTATGATTTTCTTTTGTATATTTTTTTTGGATACCACAAGTACTTTAAGGTCATCTCTTGCAGTTGCAATTTCATTTTGGGGTATTAAATTTATAAAAAATAAGGAGTTGACAAAGTATTTATTACTTATTTTTATAACATTTTTTATTCATAAATCTGTTATTATTGCTCTACCGTTGTATTTTTTTTATAATTATATTGATTATAGAATTTCTATCTGTATATGTATATTACTGGTTATATTAAAAAATATTTTTCTTCAGACTATTGCTACTTTAAATTTTTATGTAGGATATTTACAAAGACTTGATACCCTGGCAGGGGGGAATCTGATTAAATATTTTAATATAATATTAGTATTTTTTTTGTTACTTTTTGCTATACTATTTAAAAATATCAACAAAGCAAAGAGGTATTTTTCAATTATTTTTTTTGGCTTAACATATCCTTTTATATTCGGTAATCATTTAGGGACAAGATTAGCTATTTATTCAACAATTTATATTTGTTTATTATGGCCGGTAGTTATGAAAAATAGGAATTGTAATTTTAGAGCTTTATGTTTATTTCCAATATATTATTATTTTGTTCTTTTATTGGATTATTCTGTAAAAAATCCTACCAGATCGGCTTATATTCCTTATAAGTTGATTTTTTTTGCGGACACTACAATTTTTCGATTTAAATAATATAATTATTGATTGAGGCAGTGCAAGAATGAAAGTTTTATTTGTAACGCGGATATTAGATAAAAAAATCATGGATGGAGGTGCCTCGGTAAGTTTGAGAAATTTTAATTTATTCAAAAAATTGTATGGTGAAGAAAATATTGATCTTTTTGAAATAAAAATACCTTCTGTTTTTGTAAAATTAAAGAATGTTATTTTCAATCAATTTTATGGACAAACGGGATTGTTAAAAAAAACTTTTAATAAAAAAATAAAATCGACTAACTATGATTTTGTTTTTTTTAACGGCTCTCTTTACGGTCCATTAGTTGAATCTACTAAAAAAAATGGTTTGAAATCTATTGTTTTTTATCACAACATTGAAGCTAATTATTATAAGAGTAGATATTTGATCAAGAAAAATCTTGTTTCTATTCTGTTTTATTACTATGTCAAAAAAAATGAAATTCTTTCTACCGATTTTTGTGATTTCAGGATTGTATTAAATAAAAGAGACGGAGAAGAATTAAAAAAAATATATAGAAAAGATTTTAATTTTGTTTTACCTATTTCTATGCCAGTCAAAGATGTGGATAAAACGACATTTGTGAAGAATAGATATGCTCTATTTGTAGGTTCTAATTTTTTTGCAAATCAAGAAGGACTGAGTTGGTTTATTGAGAAGGTTGTTCCCCATATTTCTATTCCTCTGTATGTTGCAGGTTCAATATGTGATTTTCTTAAATCTAAGTATCCTGCTAATAAAAAAATAGTTTATTTAGGTTTTGTTGATAATTTAGATGACGTATATACAAAAGCTGCTTTTATAGTGTCTCCTATATTTAAAGGTTCTGGCATGAAAACAAAGACGGTGGAAGCTCTTTCTTACGGTAAATATATTTTAGGTACATCTGAAGCTTTTATCGGTATTGATTCTGATTATGAGAAGATAGGTGCTTTGTGTAATGATGATGTTTCTTTTGTTACAAGAATAAATACTTGGAATGCAGTTTCTAATTTTAATATATTTTCTCATAATTTATTTTTAAATAATTATACAGATCAAATTATTATGGACAAATTTAAATCATGTTTTATCGATGGAGAATTTAATAGATGCAATAAAATTAATGCTTAAGGTCGTGATAAATATTTAAATATTTTATCTGAGGGGAGTAGATAAATGAAAAGAGTTTGTATTCTTACATCACGTTTCCCATATCCTGAAAATGGCGGTGATGTTGTATTAATTAATGATATTATGAGATATTTTAAAGAGATTGGTTATGAGGTTATATTACTATCATATTATGAATCACATCAAAAACAGAATATCACTTATAATTACGATAATATTGATAAAATGATAGTAATAAAAAGAAATCGACTTGCTTCTTTTTTTTACAGTTTTATTTTTTTATTGCGTAGAAAACCTATTCAATGTGGATATTATTTTTCAAAGAGAATGCAAAAAGAATTATCTTTAATTAATAAAAAATATAATCCGGATCTGTATGTATGTTATTTATTAAGAATGCTTCCACAATTTGAAGCACTGGGTATTAGAGATAATGTTATTGTTCAAATGTCTGATATATTGTCAAATACCTATGAATTATCAAAATTAACGAATTCTTCATTGATAAAGAAAATAATATATAAGTTGGAAAAAAAGCCGATAAAAAATTATGAAACTTATGCTTTTACTACGTATAAAAAAGTAGTATTAGTTTCTCAAAAAGACAGTAAAGAGTTTTCTCACCACCCCTCTGTACGATATCATGCTCACGGTATCCGTAATGTAATCATCGCTGATCAAATTAATAAAAACAAAATTATTTTTCTCGGCAATATGCGTACTTTGCAAAATGTTGATGGCTGTCTATATTTTATAGATAGCATTTTCCCCATAATTCTCAAAGATGTACCCGATGCCGTTTTGTATATAGTAGGCGCAGCTCCTTCTCATGAAATACTAAAAAGACAATGTGATAATATTAAAGTTACGGGCTATGTTGAACATATTGAAGATTATATAAAGGATGCAGCTGTAAGTGTTGCTCCTATTCGTATCGCTTCAGGGCTTCAAAATAAGATTCTTATTTCTATGGCCTGCCATGTTCCGACAGTGGTTTCATCATTAATAGCTTCCGCTATTCCTGAACTGATTGATAATCAAAATTGTTTTATAGATGATAAACCGCAGACTTTTGCTCAAAAAGTTGTGCGGTTGATGCATGATACCGAATTGCGCAATAAAGTTGCAGATAATGCGGTGAATCTTGTTAAAAATAATTATTATTGGAATATACATTTGCAGGGATATGAAAAAATATAATGTAAGGCCTCTGTTTTGATTTCAGAAAGATATAATCTTTTAAATTTTGTTGAGGATTATTTACTAAAAAATTAAATCTTATAAGGATTTTTTATTATGAAGATTTCATCAATCAAAATACAGAATTTTAAAACTCTGCAAAATATACAAATTAATGAACTTCCGTCTTTAGCTGTTTTTGTTGGAGCAAACGGAACGGGAAAAACAACTTTATTTGATGTCTTCGGTTTTCTGAAAGATTGCTTAACCTTAAATGTTACGAAAGCGGTGCAGGCCCGTGGAGGATATACTGAATTAATATCAAGAGGTCATATTGATGAAAATATTATTATTGAAATCAAGTATGAAATGAAGATAGCTCAAAAGTCCCGGCTGGTTACCTATTATTTAGAGATAGGTATGATGAATACTAAAATTGCCGTAAAACGAGAATATCTGTGTTATAAAAGATCGTCTTACGGTTCTCCTTATCATTTTCTTGATTTTGCAAACGGAAACGGTTTTGCAATTTCAAATGAAGAAGATTTTTCAAAACCCGATACGGAATTAGCACGTGAAGATCAGAATTTAGGTGCACAGGATATTCTTGCAATTAAGGGACTCGGTCAGTTTGAAAAATTTAAGGCAGCAAATGAATTTCGGAAATTAATAGAAGGCTGGCATGTGTCGGATTTTCATATTGAATCCGCCCGCGGGAGTAAAGATATAACCAATTATTCCGAACATCTTCTGGCTGACGGAAGCAATTTACAAAATATTGCTCATACTATGCGCGAGCAGTATCCCCAGGTTTTTCAAAAAGTGCTTCAAAAAATGAAAGAAAGAGTTCCGGGAGTGGATAATATTCAGTCCGAATCCACTTTAGACGGCCGCCTGCTATTGAAGTTTCAAAGTGATTATTTTAAGGATCCTTTTATTGATCGATATGTGTCTGACGGAACATTAAAAATGTTTGCATATCTTATATTATTGCATGACCCTTCTCCGCATCCCTTATTGTGTATTGAAGAGCCGGAAAATCAATTATATCCCAAGTTATTATATGAATTGGTTGAAGAACTGCGTGATTATGCACGCACAGGAGGTCAAGTATTTTTATCGACTCATTCCCCTGAATTATTAAATGCTGCATATATTGATGAGGTTTTTTGGCTTGCAAAAGAACAGGGCTTTACCCGTATTCAAAGAGCCTCGGAGGATCGACAAATTTGTGCTTATATGAATGAGGGGGATAAGCTGGGGTATCTATGGAAACAGGGTTTTTTTACTGGAGCTGATCCGCAATGAAAGAACTGGTGTGCTTGCTTGAAGAACCGTCAGCAAAAATATTTCTTAATATAATTTTTTCAAAGTTGCCAAGCCCATATCCTGTTAGATACATTCTATTTGACGGTAAACAGGATATGGAAAAAAATATATATCGTAAATTAAAGGCTTATTGTAATCCTAATGCCGTATTTCTTATTTTGAGAGATCAGGACTCCGGTGATTGCAGGATGATCAAAGAGCGATTGATGAATAAATGCATTACTTCGGGAAAAAATAAATTTTTAGTCCGTATAGCTTGTCATGAACTTGAAACATTTTATCTTGCAGATTTAGAGGCTGTTGGTCAGGCTTATAGTAAACCTCTCGAAAAAATTCAAAATAACAAAAAATACAGAACCCCTGATTCTTTGGAAAATCCTAAATGTGAATTAAAAAAAATATGTCCTGAATATCGCGAAATTGAAGGAGCCGGAAGAATTACACCGTATATGAATATTGCAAATACAAGGTCTGCGAGTTTTAAGAATTTAATTACCGGTATACAAAAATTATTTGACTGATTTTATACACTGTAAATCATAGAAGGAAACCGTTATGCAACAAAACACAACACCCGAACTGAACAATTTACCGCAATCCCCGGAGGATGAAATATCTCTTATAGATCTGTGTGCGGTTTTATTGCGCTACAAAAAACTTATTATCGGCCTGACCGCTGCGGGAGCCGTTTTTTCGGTGGTATTTGCCCTGCTCTCTTTAAAACTTCCGGCTGAAAAGTCTTTTTTGCCGAACCTCTATACGCCGAAAGCTCATATGCTTATAAACGATCCGAATGCGCAGGGCGGCGGACTTTCATCGCTTATTAACTCAAGCGGGCTCGGCAGTCTTGCCGGTTTGGCGGGAATTTCGGCTAAGGGCGGAGCCTCGTACGGTTCTCTTGCGGTGTATTTGGCAGGCAGTAATTCATTTTTGGATGCGTTGATTACCGAATTTAATCTGGTAGAGCGATATGAAATAAAAAAATCCTTGAAAGCGGATACACGCAAAGCTTTGTTAAAATACCTTCAGGCAACACTTGACGATAAAACAGGGGTTTTTACGCTGAGTTTTACCGATATTGATCCTGTCTTTGCACAAAAGGTGGTAAACTATGCGGTCGAGTATCTTGAAAACCGTTTTACGGAAATGGGACTTGATAAAAATAAGCTTGAAAAATCCAATCTTGAACAAAATATTCACAATACCTATACCGAAATTGTGCGCCTGCAAAATAAATCGAAAAAACTGGAAGAGTCGGTTTCCGGCGGCTTACAGTCCGCGCATATACCTTCAATCATGCTTGAAATAAATATGTTAAAATTGGAACTGAAAGCTCAGGAAGCGGTCTATGCTCAGTTAAAAACCCAATACGAGCTTTTAAAAATAAAGATTGCAAGCGAAACGCCGGTGTTTCAAATTTTGGAGCGGGCGGAAGTGCCGGATAAAAAATCGAAACCGAGCAGAGGAAAGCTCTGTATTATCATTACCTTTGCTTCGGCCTTTATATCGGTATTTATTGCATTTTTGCTGAATGCCGTTTCCAATATAAAAAAAGATGAAGAAGCTATGGCTAAACTTAAAGGAATAAAAAAATGAAACGAATTATCGCCTCGCTCATCATAGCCCTGTATACGGCTTGTTTAAATGCACAAAATATAGATAATGCATTGCAGCAATACCTTCAAAAACAAAATACCGCAGACAACGGTACGGGAGCGGATATTGCTCAGACTATGGGACATTCCGCTCAACTTGCAATGTCTACCGCCGATTATCCGGTAACGGCAGGAGATGTATACATGCTCGGTTTTGCCGCCGGAACAACTCCCGTCTCTTATACCCTTACGGTTGATACATCTTATAAAATACGGGTTGCCAATTTGGCGGTTTTAAATGCTGCAGGAAAAACATTCCGTAAATTAAAAGAAGAAGTTGAAGCAATTGTTTCAAAAAACTATCCTCTAAGCGGGGTGCAGTTTGTGCTGATCACTCCGGGAGCTTTTACGGTCTTGGTTAAGGGAGAAGTCAATACGGTTGCTGAAAAAAACGCATGGGGCTTAACCCGTGTTTCGGAAATCATAGGGGGATCCTTTACCGCCTATTCTTCCAATAGAAACATTGTTTTGGAATCGCCGGAACGTACCGTCCGTTGCGATATTTTCAAAGCGCGCCGTACCGGAGACTTGACACTTGACCCCTATGTCCGCCCCGGAGATATTATTACCGTAGGCCGTGTCGAACGCAGGGTTGGACTTACCGGCGCGGTGGAACGTCCGGGAACCTATGATCTTTTGGAAAATGAAAACATAAAAGAACTTATACATTATTACGGTTCCGGCCTTACTCCTTTTGCGAATATGGAACGGATTGAAATAGAAAATTCTCTGAGCAATACAAAAACCTATATCGATAAAAAAGACTTTGAAAGCAATACCGTTTTAAAACATCTTGATACCGTTTTTGTAGATACTCTGGAGAATACCAAACCCTTTGTGTATATACAGGGGGCAGTCGGTACATACGGTGCTCAAGTTGAATCGGGTCGCGGAATCGTAACTAAGACGGAAAATATTCCCCTTCCCTTTTTACAAAACACCGATTGGACCTATATAGTACGCCAACAGCGCGATTTGTTTTCGGTTCATTCGGACATCGAAAAAACCTATATTTTGCGTAAAGGACAAAAACTGCCTATAAATGTACAGCGTATCTTATATGATTCCGAATACTCGGTATCCCTTCCTGCTGAGGCGGGCGATATTCTTTCAGTTCCCGCAAAACAGCTGCTTGTAACGGTCAGCGGTAATGTCAATATGCCGGAAAGATACGGCTATGTTCCGGACTGTACCTATGAATACTATCTTGCTCTTGCAGGAGGAATTACATCGGGAAATAAAAAAACAAAGAGTATTTCAATCACTACTGCTGCAGGCAAAAAAATTCCCCTTAGTGCTCCCGTTATGCCTGAAAGCATTATAAATGTGTATGATAATAATTTTTTGTTGTTTTGGAATCAGTATGCGCCCGTTGTGGTAACAGCCCTGTCTATAATCAGTACCTCTTTAACCATATGGGCTGTAAGCAGAGAACAAACAAGGAAATAATTCAGGATGCGGTATGAAAAAATATTTTAGCTATATTATTGTACTGTTAGTTTGGGGAAATGTTTTTATCTTTTCGCAAACACAGTTGAGTGTTCCCCTGAACAACAGAGTTTACGAATTATTGGATTATGCGCATATAAAAGGTTTGATAGATCAACTGCCGACTAAAAAACCCTATGCCCATAATACCGTTTTAAAACTTTTCGATGAGATTTTCGCTTCGGGCCGTCTTACACCGGCGGAATATGCAGTCTTTGAAAAAGCCCGCCGTTCATTAGTTCCCGCGGTATCTAAAACTCCCATATATTCAGCCGGGAAATACCGCAGGGAATATGAGGGGGCTTCAGCGGAGCTGGGCGGCTATTGGACATCGGATTTCAGTGCAAACCTTAATGCGCCTTCCCTGTCTCAGCGCCATTGGCTCGGTGTATATGCTCAGGGAGATATAGGCCCCGCATTTTCGTATAAATACGATTTGGGAATGGGATTGATGAGACTTCGTCACAATGCCTATCCGGTCAATACCTATTCAAAAGATTTTGATGCGATTCAAATCCTATTGACAAAAGAAAATTATAATTATGCCGTTACATCGGAAAAGCTTGCAGCCGGAATACGTATGGAACCGGAGCTTGCTCTTTCTCTTTATAAGAATAAAATACATATTAACTTTTCCCGTGTACGCCGCGATTGGGGAGCAGGAGACGGGAATATTATTTTGTCTAAAACGGCACGTCCCTTTATTGCAGCGGATTTCTCAGTGCGGCCTCTGCCCTGGCTTAATTTTTACTATATAAACGGTATCCTTGAGTTTTTAGGACCGAACTTAAAAACAAAGGCCGAAGAATTTCAACTCACATACGGGGCAAGCAGTGTTGAGCTGTTATTCGGTAAATACGGATTTTTTAATCTGACAAGTTCTGTCTTATATCCCAAGCGTTCCGAGATGGGATATTGGCATCCCGCCCTTTTTCCGGTGCTTTATCAGTTTTATATCGGCGATTTCGATAATATGCAGCTGGGACTGGCTGCAGGAGGCACTATGCCGAAATACCTTCGTATCTATGCGTCGGTTTTTACCGATGAGCTAAATTTTTTGCCGAACGATTTTTTTCATAAAGACCGCAATATGTATGTCTTCCAGGCGGGAATTAAAGGTATTCTCCCCTTTTTACCCTTGGGAACCGCCGTGCTGCAGTATACAAAGGTTGAACCTTATATGTACACTCATCCTCTAACCGATGTGCCCTGGTATAATAAAAAAGTCGACACAACCTATATAAACCACGGCGAGCCTTTGGGCTATAAGGCGGATCCGAATTCTGATGAACTTAAAGTTAAAGTTTCGGCAATTCCTCTTACCTATTTGGATGTACAGGGAACGTATACCATGGTGCGGCACGGCACCACATACGGGAACGATCCGGTTGATGGAAGTTCCTTCGCCGACCGATTGGATTATTCGGGTAATTTGAACAATGCACAAGAAGGGCAAAAATACTACAAAAATTTTTTACGTGATGGAACCTATCAATGGATACACAGTTTGGGCATTGTTTTGAATATGGATGTAAAGGAAGTATTGAAACTTCCCCTTCCCCTTTGTCTCTCTGTGGGCTATACCCTGTCTTATTCTTATCATACGGACAAAAATATACGGCACGTAAAAAACGCGGACTATAAAGATTTATTGACCAATTATCTGAGCCTATCGTTTAGGATATATTAACAATGGAAAAGGACTCCGAACTTCAACTGTTTTCAAACGTTCACGAAGCGCTCAGCTTAAACAGTGGAGCCAGTCAGCGAGACCTTGCCGAATACACAAATCTGTCTTTGGGTCGATATTACAGAATGTCATTTATAAAAATCGACAATGAAGATTTCAATAAGGATGAAAATTATGTAACTTCCGATGCCCTTGTTGTGTTTTCAGATGAGATGCAATATGAAGCCGGTAAACAGCATGAGTCGGATTATATAAGGTCAGATCGCTGTACAAGTGTGATGGACATCATTCGTCATTCCGAAAAATCATTTGCATAAAGTGAGGAAAACAGTGTTTACGGTAAAAAAATATTTTTATATTTTATATTTTTGTGCGGCAGCCGCTTCTCTTTCTTCACAAGCCTTGTTTAATGCAAACCTTACACCGGAAGAAGGTCAAAAGCTCGCTGACGGAGCCATCCTCATACGAAATATCGAAAAAGCAAAAAATATAAGTTTAAATCCGGTTACACCGCAAGCTCAGGAACTTATCGAGCGCGTAAAAAAACTAAAGCCTGCCTATCTTGCGGAAATTATTCAAATACGGCCTTTAAGCGGAAATGAAGATTTGATACAACACATAAAGTCTCTTTTGCTTGATGTGCAGGGGTATGTGGGAATTCCTTATTGGTCGGAGCGTGCTCAGGCTTGGTATGATCTGTATTCAAGCGCTTCAATCGTAAAAAACGAGATAAGAGAAAACGGCGGGTTTATGAATGTCGATTTGGAGATGGAGCCGTTCGGCACTATGAATGTGGATATACAACTTTCGGATAACGGAAGCGAAATTTTTTACAGTATGAAAAATACGGACAGCTTAAAATACTACGACGGTCTTACGGTTGTTCGTTCCGAAAAAATGCAGTCTTTTGTATATGCATTTACATACGATGATTTTATTGTCCTATACGGTATCGGAGGCGTCAATGCTCCGAGTGTCTTTTTTTTGCGTGACCGTATAGAAACTTCATTTATAAACCGTATAAAAACTTTTTGCACTTATATTTTTGAGAAACTTACATGATGCATATCGTTATTTTAGCCGGCGGTTTCGGCGAACGTTTGTGGCCTGCTTCAAGTCCCGAATTCCCCAAACAGTTTATGGCTCTAAAAGAGGGCTTATCTTTTTTTCAACAAGCTTTAGAGCGAGCTGTTTTGCTTACCTGTCTGACTTCTCAAGAAGCGGATACGGATGGCGGTGAACACAAACAGGCGGATGAATCAGTCATAGCGGTTATTACGCGAAAACAGATTGTTACGCAAACCGTAAAACAATGCAACGATTTTGCCCAAGGGTTATCTTCGGATGTGCGCCGCCTTTTTTTTGAAAAACTCCTTGTGATAGCCGAGCCATCATCCCGTCATACCGCACCGCCGCTTGCCCTAATGTCGAGATATATACAGGCTCTATGCAGGAATAAGGGAATAAAAGAAGAGCCGATTTTGTCGCTGACCGGAGATCATATTATTGAGCCGTTTGACGCCTTCTCGGCAAACGTACAAACGGCTTTAGAGCAGGCGCTTCAGGGACGCTTTGTTTGCTTTGCAATTCCCCCTACGGAAGCTTCAACAGGATTCGGTTATATTAAGGCGGGTGTATGCGCCGAAAAAGACGTATATAAAATCGATTCCTTTAAGGAAAAACCCGATGCCCAAACGGCACAAGCGTATTTAAAAAGCGGTTCATACTATTGGAACAGCGGTATGTTTTGTTTTTTGCCCTCGATTTTTATGAATGAATTAAAACTTCATGCGCCTGATATTGCGTCCCATTTTCCCGAGTGCGATTTTTCAAAAGACGGGACTTATTCACAGAATGTTTGCATGACAGAAGCTCCCTCGGTGAATAAAATAGGGAGCATAAAAGCCATTGAAAACTGGATTTATATGGAAAATGCATATCAGTCGGTTCCCTCTCTTGCAGTCGATGTTGCGGTTGCCGAACGTACCGATAAGGCATATGCGGTACGAGCGTCGTTCGAGTGGCGCGATGTAGGAACGTGGGAAAATTTTGCCGACTTGTTTTCGGAAAATGCAAATACGGCCGAAACGGAAACCTCCGGATGTTTTGTCTATTCGGATATTCCGGCTGTTTTATGCGGCGTTCGGGATATTATAGTCGTGGTAAAAAACGGCAAACTGTTTATTACAAAAAAGGGTTCCAGTACCCTTTTAAAAGATCCAAGTGTGCGTGATTTTATAGCACACTTGGATTTGAAATAGTTAAAGCGAAAAAAATAAGATAGAGAATATATCGGGAAAACATTATTCAACTCGAAATAAAAAATGGATTTATATGCTTGTAATATCCGACGCTCTATGATATAGTGTTCAAAGTTTGAACAATTGGTAAAAAGGCCTTTAGCCTGTTTCGGCGGCAAAGCAATCGATTTATCATCCATCTTTTTCTGCATAAAGGCGCATTTTACCGCAGTGCTCACGGAAAAAGAAATATCCTGTGGGGATAAAATCCCGATTTTTTGGGAGCCGCCGCGTTTAAGCTTTTTTATAATCATATAACCAACAAATAAAGTGTACGTACAGTGTACGTTTTTTATAATCGGTGACAAAACGGGATTTAATAGATGCGCAGTTTACAAAATATATTGGTAACCGGAGGCGCCGGATTTATCGGTTCCGATTTTATCCGAGCTTTGTTTGCCGAATGTTCGGGTTTTACAGGCCGCGTTATAAATCTCGACAAGCTCACCTATGCGGGTAACGCGGAAAATTTAAGCACTGTCGAAAAAAAATTCGGCGGCACACGCTATTTTTTTGTACAAGCCGATATTTGCGATAAAAAAACGGCAGACTTTCTTTTCTCCGAATACGACATAGATACCGTTGTGCATTTTGCAGCCGAAAGTCACGTTGACCGCTCAATTTTAGGTCCTGAAGTTTTTTTACGGACAAATATTTTAGGAACCTTTACCCTCTTGCAAGCCGCAAAAAATGCATGGCAAAAAGCGGACGGTTCGATAAAAGACGGCGTTCTTTTCCATCACATAAGTACCGATGAGGTATACGGCTCTTTGGGCACCGAAGGTTCTTTTAAGGAAACGACAGCCTATGAGCCGCGCTCGCCTTATTCTGCAAGCAAGGCATCGAGCGATCATTTTGTAAAAGCATACTTTTATACCTACGGTTTACCCGTCACTCTTTCGAATTGCTCGAACAATTACGGACCTTTTCAGTTCCCTGAAAAACTGATTCCGCTGATGATTTTGAATATGCTTGAAGGAAAAAAGCTTCCGGTTTACGGCGACGGTAAACAGATTCGTGACTGGATTCACGTTTCGGACCATAATGCAGCCGTCCGCCTGATTTTACAAAGCGGAAAGCCCGGAGAAACCTACAATATCGGCGGCGAAAACGAATGGGAAAATATAGAGCTTTTGCATAAGCTCATAGAGATTGTCTGCGATAAGGCAGGACTTAACCGGGATACGGTTATACAAACGATTACCCATGTTACCGACAGGCTTGGTCATGACCGCCGTTATGCAATCGACTGTACGAAAATAAAAAAAGAACTCAACTGGAAACGGCAATTCGATTTTGAAACAGGACTTGCAAATACGGTTGACTGGTATTTAAAAAACAAGGCATGGATAGATAATGTCCGCTCCGGCGAATACCGGAACTGGATTGAAAAAAATTACACAAAACGATGACGCCTTTTATAACGGAACAGGATTCCGAACTGCAGCTGCTTTCAAACGTTCACGATGCACTCAGCATAAACAGTGAAGCAAGTCAACGCGATCTTGCCCAATACACGAATTTATCGCTGGGAATGACCAATGCCCTTTTGCGCCGCTTTGCCGACAAGGGATGGCTGTACATGAAGAAAATTTCAAAAAGAAATATTCAATATGTACTTACACCGCAGGGCATGAAAGAGCTTGCGGCACGCTCCAAACGCTATCTTAAAAATACGGCCCGCCTCATGAATGAGTACCAAGGCTGTATACGCCGCTTTGTGCAGGACTCCTCCCGTGCCGGATGTACAAGTTTGATTTTGGTCGGCGACAATGATTTGGAGTTTTTATTCGATTATGCCTGCCATTTTTGCAAACTTTCTTTTATAAAAATCGCTTCCGAAGATTTTAATCCGCAGCACGGATATGTAACTTCAAACAGCCTTATTGTTTTTTCGGATGAGGGCCGATATGAATCGGTTCAAAAAAACATAGGCGCTTCGGCCGATGTTAAGCGTTATACAAGCGTGATAGATATTTTGAGTTCCGCCGAAGCTTTGCCCGTATAATTCGGAGTTTGATATAATGAATAAAAAATCCGTACTATTTTTGCTCTGTGCTTTTTCGGTCGGCTTTTCTTTATTTTCGCAGGCGATGTTTAACGATAATCCAAGCGGCGAAGAAAGGCAAAAACTTGCCGACGGTGAAATCCTGATACGGAATATCGGAAAAGCGAAAAACATGAGCTTGAAGCCGGTAACGCCTCAAGCCGCAGCGCTTATTGAACGGGTTAAAAAATTAAAGCCTGCATATTTGGCCGAAGTTATTCAAATCCGTCCTTTAAGCGGCAATGAAAACTTAATTCAAAATATAAAGCCGCTGTTGCTTGATATAGAAGGCTATGTGGGAATTCCGTATTGGTCGGAGCGTGCTCAGGATTGGTTTGATCTTTATTCGAGCGCATCGGTTGTAAAAAGCGATGTGACGGAAACGGGCGAAACCTTGAATGTCGATTTATACATGCTTCCCTTCGGGGACTTAAATGTGGATATAGGTTTATCGAATAATGACGGTGAGGTTTTTTATTCGATGATAAATACCGGCAGCGTAAAATACGATAATATAACGGTTGTCCGGCCGGAAAAAATGCAGTCCTTTGTCTACGCGTTTAAATACAACGACTGTATCGTTTTATACGGTATCGGCGGTGTCAACGCTCCGAGCATCTTTTTTTTGCGCGAGCGCATAGAAACCTCGTTTATAAACCGTATAAAAACCTTTTGCAAATTTATTTTTGAAAAGCTGGAATAATTACGTAAGGAGAAAAAAATGTCACAGCGGGTATATCTGGGATTAACGGGTGATATTATTCATCCGGGAATTATCAATATTATAAACGAGGGCGCAAAACACGGAGAGCTGATTATCGGTCTTTTAACCGATTCGGCCATTGTTTCGCATAAACGCCTGCCTTACCTTACTTATGAACAGCGTAAGCAGGTTGTTGAAAATATCAAAGGCGTAAGTGAAGTTATTCCGCAGGAAGATTGGAGCTATATACCCAATTTACGCAAGCTAAAACCCGATTTTATCATTCACGGCGACGATTGGAAAACGGGTTCTTTAAGTAAGATTCGCGGCGACGTTATCGAAGCGATGAAAGAATGGGGCGGACGCGTTATAGAAATTCCCTATACGCAGGGTATAGATTCAAGCGCCCTTGCCGCAAATATGCACAACATAGGAACGACGCCCGAAATCAGAATGAAAACGCTGCGCCGTCTTATTGAAGCAAAACCGGTTGTCCGCATTATGGAAGCTCACTCGGGCTTGTCCGGTCTTATTATAGAAAACCTTGAAGTACAAAAAGAAGACGGCGTTCACCGCTATGACGGTATGTGGTCTTCGAGTTTGACGGATTCTACAAACAAGGGAAAACCCGATATCGAAGCGGTTGACCTTACTACCCGTCTGCAAAGTTTGACGGATATTCTTGAGTGTACGACAAAACCCATTATTTACGACGGAGATACAGGCGGCAAAACCGAACATTTTGTATTTACGGTACGTACTCTTGAGCGAAACGGTATTTCGGCGGTTATCGTTGAAGATAAGGTCGGCTTAAAAAAGAACAGCTTATTCGGCACCGAAGCAAAACAGGAATTGGCGGATGTTGAAGATTTTTGTCATAAAATATCGGAAGGAAAAAAGGCTCAGGTTACCAAAGATTTTATGATTATCGCCCGCCTTGAATCCCTTATTGCCGGTCATTCGGTGGACGAAGCTTTGGAGCGTGCACTCGCATACGTTAAGGCGGGAGCGGACGGCGTTATGATTCACAGTAAGGAAAAAGACGGCGCCGAAATAAAAGAGTTTTGCGGACGCTTTAGAAAAGAGTACGAAAAAGTACCTATTGTACTTGTGCCGACTACCTATAATCGGTTTACAGAAACAGAATTGGCTTCGTGGGGAGCAAACGTTATTATTTATGCAAACCACATGCTGCGCTCGGCCTACCCTGCAATGTATAAGACGGCAAAAACGATTTTGGAAACCGAACGCTCATTGGAAGTAAACGATTATTGCCTCTCTATTAAACAAATTTTGGAATTGATTCCGGGAACAAAATAATGATAAAGCCTCAGTTTTTTTATAACTTATTGCTTGATGAAGGAACCGATTTTTTTACCGGCGTTCCTGATTCTCTTTTGAAGAATTTTTGCGCCTATGTAACCGATACGGCTGCAAAAGACTCGCATACTATAGCTGCAAACGAAGGCTGTGCCGTAGCTCTTGCTTCGGGACATTATTTTGCAACCGGTAACATTCCCCTTGTCTATATGCAGAATTCCGGTTTGGGGAATACGGTGAACCCCCTTCTTTCGCTTGCGGATAAAGCAGTGTATTCGGTTCCCATGCTGCTTGTGATAGGCTGGCGCGGGGAGCCGGGGGTTCACGATGAGCCCCAGCATATTAAACAGGGAAAGGTTACCTGCAGTATACTGGATGCTATGCAGATTCCCTATTGTGTTTTGGAAGCCGAAGAATCGAACGTCGCCTTGCAGGTAAAAAAAGCTTACGAGTATATAAAAAAGGAAAGTGCGCCTTACGCCCTTGTTATCCGCAAGGGTACCTTTGATTCCTACACATTGCAGTCGAATGAAGCGGTTCCCGCACGGATGAGCCGGGAAGAGGCAATAGAAAAAATCATACTGAATGCGCCTGACAATGCCGCCTTTGTGTCGACTACGGGAATGGCTTCCCGCGAATTGTACGAATTGCGTGAAAAACACGGACAAAACCACAGCCGCGATTTTTTAACGGTCGGTTCGATGGGACATGCTTCGCAAATAGCACTCGGTATTGCTTTAAGCAAAAGCGATAAAACCGTTTTTTGTATTGACGGAGACGGTGCGGCGATTATGCACTTGGGCGCTTTAACAACAGTCGGCACGCAAAAACCGAAAAATATGATTCATATTGTTTTGAATAACGGTGCCCATGATTCGGTCGGCGGACAGCCTACAGCCGGACGGAAGATTGATTTATGTGCTGCCGCTTGCGCCTGCGGATACGCTCATACAGTCCGCGTTCACACAGCTGAAGAATTGCAATCGGCGGTAAAAAATGCACAAAGTTTTTCCGCCCCCGTTTTTATTGAAGTATACGTTTCAAAGGGTTCAAGACCCGATTTGGGAAGACCGAAATCTTCTCCGATAGAAAATAAAAAAGCGTTTATGGAATTTCTTGGAGAGTAACGATGATTAAAGAAGCGGTTATAATGGCGGGAGGTTTAGGCTCCCGATTGAAAAATAAAACGGAAAGTATGCCCAAGGGCTTTTTGGAAATAGGCGGAATGCCGATTGTAGAGCAGTCGGTGCAAAAACTGCTTGCCTGCGGAATTGAAAAAATCATCATCGGCACGGGGCATTGCAGCGAATACTATGATAAGCTTGCCCAAAAATACCCTGCAATCCAGACCGTAAAAAACGAAAACTATGCACAGACCGGAAGCATGGGCACCTTGGAGGTGTGCGCTCCCTTCGTTACATCGGATCTTTTACTCCTTGAATCCGATCTCATTTACGATTCTATCGGTTTATTTACACTTATAAACGATGAGCGCAAAAATCTGATCTTGGCAAGCGGCGCAACTCAATCCGGCGATGAGGTTTATCTGCAAGCCGATTCAAACATGTGCCTGACCGGAATTTCCAAAAACAAGGAGGCTTTACAAAGTATTTATGCGGAACTTGTCGGCATTACAAAACTTACAAAGGCCGCGTTAAACACAATGTGCAGCTATGCCGCATCGCATCGCTCCGATATGCCCAAGATGGAATATGAGCAAGCCCTCTTAGCCGCCGCCGAAACCGAACGCATTGCGATAAAAAAAATCGAATACTTTGTGTGGCGCGAAATAGACAACGAAGAGCATTTGGATACGGCGGTAAAAACGGTTTATCCGCATATTGCCGAAAACGAAGCTTTGCGTGCAGTACGCAGAGAGGTATTGCTTAATCCCGGCCCTGCAACCACTACCGACAGCGTAAAATATGCGCAGGTTGCAGCCGATATTTGTCCCCGCGAAACCGAGTTCGGTGATTTGATGCAATGGCTTTGCGATGAGCTTAAAATTTTTGCCCTCGCTCCCGACACCAATCCCGCCGAATACGAAACCGTTATGTTCGGCTGTTCGGGTACCGGTGCCGACGAGGTTATGGTATCGTCTTGTGTACCCGATACGGGGCGGCTTTTGGTAATCGATAACGGTTCATATGGGGAGCGTCTTGCTAAAATAGCCCGCGTGTATAAGATCCCGATGGACGTATATAAGAGTTCAACTTATGAGCCCATCGATTTGGAAAAGCTTGAAGCCGAATTTAAAACGAAAAAATATACCCACCTTGCCTGTGTATACCATGAAACGACGACGGGGCTTCTTAATCCCTTGCACATTATCTGCCCCATGGCTAAAAAATACGGTATGGTTACGATTGTGGATGCGGTAAGCGCATATTGCGGAATGCCTATGGATTTAAAAAGCCTCGGTATCGATTTTATGGCTTCCACGAGTAATAAAAATATTCAGGGTATGGCGGGTGTCGGTTTTGTTATCTGCAATAAGGCGGAATTGGAAAAAACAAAGGATTATCCGATGCGCAATTATTATTTGAACCTCTATGATCAATATGCTTACTTTGCAAAAACTCATCAAACCCGTTTTACCCCGCCCGTTCAAACAATGTATGCCCTTCGCCAAGCCGTTTTGGAAACAAAACGGGAAACGGTGCAAAAACGCTATGAGCGCTATACCGAATGCTGGGAAGTATTGGTTAAAGCGGTGAAAAAACTCGGTCTTAAAATGCTTGTCAAGGAAGAATATCAAAGTCATTTTATCACCGCCATACTTGAGCCGGAAACGCCCCGATACGGTTTTGAAGCTTTGCACGATTTTGCTTCCGAACACGGTTTTACCATTTATCCGGGAAAACTCGGCAATATCAATACATTCCGTATCGCAAACATCGGCGATATACAACCCGAAGAAATGCGCCGCTTTACGGTTAAACTTGAAGAATTTATGCACGGTATAGGAGTGGGAATAAATTAAGCATCCTCCCGGCCAAATAAGATAAGGATTTTAGTAATATATGCAAAACACAGCAATAAAAGACGAACATTGGGATATGATTCTTGAGCCGAAAAATCGGCTTTTGGATTTGAAAATCCGCGAATTGATACGTTACCGCGATCTTGTATTTATGTTTATTAAGCGGGATTTTGTTACCGCCTATAAGCAGACGATTTTGGGACCGATTTGGTACATCGTTCAGCCTTTGGTTACGACAATTATGTACACCTTTGTATTCGGTAACTTGGCAAAAATCGGTACGGACGGAATTCCCTACCTTTTGTTTTATTACGGTGGTACGATGTTTTGGACCTATTTTACCGCATGCTTAAACAGCGCAGCCGGATGTTTTTCATCGAATTCGGGGATATTCGGTAAAGTGTATTTTCCGCGTCTTACCGTTCCCATTTCGACTACGGTCGGCCACATGATAAAGTTGGGCATTCAATTTGCAACCCTTATGATCTTTTATATTTACTATATTGTAATGAAAGCTCCCGTCTATCCTTCGTTTTGGGTACTTGCCCTGCCCCTCCTTGTTATTTGGGTGGGAGCCATGGGAACGGGCTTCGGTATGATTATATCGGCTTTAACGACAAAGTACCGCGATTTAAATCAGCTTTTGGGCTTCGGCCTTTCGCTTGCGATGTACGCAACGCCGATTGTGTACCCTCTGTCCGAAGCGCCCGAAAAATTCCGCTGGGTGTTTTACGTAAATCCGATGAGCGCTCCGATTGAATTGTTCAGAATCTGGTTTTACGGTGCGGGAAATGTTCCCCCTTCAATGATTTTAATAAGCCTTGCCGAAACGGCGCTGTTTATGTTTTTCGGCCTTGTTTTGTTTAACAAAAACGAACGCACTTTTGTAGACGTTATTTAATGCAGTATCTTTTATCCGTTCCCGAAAACTTTGCCTCATGCAGGAAAAAAATCCTCCCCGATACCCCGGAGCGCCGTTATATTGCGGCAGCCGACCCTAAAGGTTCTAAAATCGGCTCGGGCGGGGCTACCGCCTGGCTGTTGCAAAAAGAGCGGGAAGAAAGGCAAGCTGCCGGTAAGAGTACGGGTGCCGAATCCAAGCGCATTATCATCCATGCGGGCGGTCAAAGCAGAAGGCTCCCCTCTTATGCGGTGTGGGGAAAGCTCCTTACTCCGATTCCCGTCTTCCGCTGGGCGATGGGGCAGCCGATTACGCAAACCCTTCTCGATGTGCAAAGCCGTTTGTATGAAAAGCTTATGGCTTTGACGGGGGAACATCAAAACACCCTGATTGCATCCGGCGATATTTTGGTGCGCACCGATGAACTGCCTGAAACCTTGCCCGATGCCGATGTCGTCTGTTTTGCAATGTGGACAACCCCGGAAAAAGCATCCCGACACGGTGTTTTTGTTGTCGAAAAAGAAAAGCCCGAAGTACTCGATTGTATGCTTCAAAAGCCTTCTCCTTCCGAGCTTGAAAAAATCGGGCAAAGCCGTTTTTTTATGATGGACATCGGAATCTGGATTTTAAGCGATAAGGCTCTCGGTGTGCTTGAAAAAAAATGCAAACCGCTTTCAAAAACATCGGACGGTGTCCCGCGCTTTTACGATTTGTATTCGGACTTCGGCCCTGCAATGGGCGTTAATCCGGTTTTAAAAGATGCCGATATTGCGCGGCTTACAACGGCGGTTGTCCGCCTTGACAAGGGTGAGTTTTATCATTACGGAACGAGTGCCGAACTTATTTCGTCTACCGAAAAAATACAAAACCTTGTAACCGACCAGCGTGCCGTTTGGCAAAAAAAGGTAAAAACGCATCCGAGTATTTTTGTACAAAATGCGGATATCCATATTGACTGGAATTCTTCGCACCGCAATATTTGGACAGAAAACGCTTCGGTTCCTAAAAGCTGGACAATCCGCGAAAATACGATTATTACGGGCGCTCCTGAAAACAAGTGGACAGTTGATATTCCCTCTAATATCTGTGTCGATTTTGTGCCTATCCAAAATGAGGGCAAAATCGATTGGTGCCTTCGTCCCTACGGAATGAGCGATGAGTTCCGCGGTCCCTGCGCCGATGAAAAAACAAAGTGGTGTTCGATTTCTTTGCAAACCTGGTTTAAAAGGCACGGCATAAAATTTGAAGATACGGGAATAGAGGGCGATACCGACATTCAAGCCGCTCCCCTTTTTCCCGTAGTACAAAAAGATGATATTCCCTCTCTTTTGAATTGGATGATTGCCCTAAAGCCCGAAAAAACATCAGGCGGAGAAAGTGAGCGGGCTTTCGCTTTACAATGGCTTAATGTAAAACGCCTTTCCGCCGATGAAATAGCTTCACGCTGCGACATTCCCTATTTGTATAAACAGAGGCGCGATCTATGTCTTAAAAATCTTCCCGTATTGGCGCGGCACTACGAAAAAAGCGTTTTTTACCAAAGCGATTTAAGCGTTACCGCCCGGCTTTATGCGGAAAACGGAATCAAGCTGCCCTCACCCCTGCCCCAAAATGCCGACTACATAAGCCGCATGCGCGACTTTATGTTCAGGTCGCGCTTTGCCGAATTGACGGGAAAAGACGGGGCTAAAGAAAAGGATAAAGCCTTTGCGGTATTGCGCGAGCTTATTGTGCAGTCGGCAAAGCCGGTTATGCCGCGCTACGATTTATATTCGGACCAAATTGTGTGGGGAAGGAGCCCCCTGCGTATCGATATTGCGGGCGGCTGGAGCGACACCCCGCCTTTTTGCAATATAAACGGCGGCCGGGTTTTAAATGCGGCGGTCGATCTAAACGGACAGCAAAGCGTTCAGGTTTATGTGCGCTCCATTCCCGAAACGCTTATACGGCTTCGCTCAATAGATAACGGAAAAAGCGAAGATGTGCGCTCATATAAAAGTCTTGCCGCCTTTAATCAAGTAGGCTCGGTATTTTCGATTCCGAAAGCCGCCCTTTGTTTGTGCGGATTTCACCCGGACTTTTGTACGCAAAGTTTTACATCGCTTGAAGAACAGCTCTGTGCGATGGGAGGCGGTTTGGAAATAAGCCTTCTTGCCGCAATTCCGAAAGGTTCGGGCATGGGAACCAGCTCCGTTCTTTCGGCGGCTGTTTTGGGAACGCTTTCGAACGCCTGTTCTTTAAATTGGGATAAGAGTGAAACGGCAAACCGCGTGCTTGTATTGGAACAGCTTTTAACGACAGGCGGCGGCTGGCAGGATCAATACGGGGCGGTGTTCGGCGGCTTAAAACTTTTGGAAAGCGAGGGCGGAATGCAAAACGACATTTCCGTCGGCTGGCTGAACGAAAAGCTTTTTACCGAGTCCGATACGGCCGGCTGTTGGCTTTTGTATTACACGGGAATTACGCGCACGGCAAAGAACATTTTAGCCGAAATAGTAAAATCGATGTTTTTAAATGAGCAAAAAACGCTCGATATTTTACAGGACATAAAACACCACGCGAGCGAAAGCGCCCTCGCATTTCAAAGCGGAAGCTACGAAAAAGCGGCCGCCGCGGTTTTACGCTCATGGCACTTAAATAAAAAGCTTGACAGCGGAACAAGCACCGCCGAAATCGAACGCATTATATCGCTGATTAAAGATTATGCGGCGGGCTATAAACTGCCCGGGGCCGGCGGCGGAGGCTACATGCTTATATGTGCAAAAGATACGCCTGCCGCAGCAAGGATAGTCCGTACTTTGGAAGAACATCCCGTAAACAACCGTGCCCGCTTTGTTAAGTTGAGTTTAAACACTAAGGGCTTGGAAATCAGCAGGTCGTAAGGGGTAAAATATGAAAGGTATTATTTTAGCAGGCGGCGCGGGAACGCGGCTCTACCCTATTACAAAGGCCGTATCAAAGCAGATTCTTCCCTTATACGATAAGCCGATGATTTATTATCCCCTATCGGTTCTTATGCTTGCCGGAATCCGGGAAGTGCTGATTATATCGACACCGCGTCACACACCGCTTTTTAAAGAACTGTTTGCAAACGGCAGGCAGCTTGGGATGTCTTTTGAGTACGCCGTGCAGGATACACCGCGCGGTTTAGCGGACGCCTTTATTGTCGGCGAAAACTTTATCGGTAAAGATTCGGTTGCCCTTGTGCTCGGAGACAATATTTTTTACGGTCAGGGCTTCGGAGAAACCGTTAAAACCGCCGCGCGTACCGTCAGCGAAAACGGCGGGGCAAAGATTTTCGGCTACTATGTAAAAGATCCGAGAGAATACGGCGTCGTCGAATTTGCCGCCGACGGAACGGGCCGCGTATTATCGCTTGAAGAAAAACCCGCTCAGCCTAAAAGCAATTACGCCGTTCCCGGTTTATATTTTTACGATAACGATGTGATTGAAATTGCAAAAAACGTAAAACCTTCGGCGCGCGGCGAAATCGAAATAACTGCGGTAAACAACGCCTATCTTGAACAAAAAAAGCTCTACGTTGAACTTTTAGGCCGCGGTATGGCATGGCTGGACACGGGGACTTACGATGGACTGTTGGAAGCGGCAAACTTTATTGCAACGATTCAAAAACGCCAAGGGCTGTATGTGTCATGTATAGAAGAAATCGCATACAGAAACGGCTGGATTGATAAGGCCCTTCTTTTAAAAACGGCCGAAGGATATAAAACCGAATACGGCGAGTATTTGAAATACATAGGAGAGCGGGTGTGAGCGATATTGCAATAAAGGCCGAACAGCTTTCAAAATATTACAGACTCGGTGTTATAAACAACGGAACCCTTTTTCGTGACATTCAATCATGGATTGCACGAAAACGCGGTAAAATTGATCCTCATTCCAAAATCGGTGATAAATATGACGGAACAATAGAGGGTTTTTGGGCGCTGAAGGACTTGAATTTTGAAATCAAACAGGGCGACAGGGTCGGAATTATCGGAAAAAACGGCGCCGGAAAATCAACACTGCTTAAAATATTGAGCAGAATAACCGCACCGACCGAAGGCCAGGTAAAGATACGCGGCAGAGTTGCAAGTCTTTTGGAAGTAGGAACCGGCTTTCACGGTGAGTTAACCGGCCGCGAAAATATCTATCTTAACGGCGCTATCCTCGGCATGAAGAAAAAGGAGGTAGACCGTAAACTTGACGAAATTATAGATTTTTCGGGAATTGAAAAGCACATAGATACACCCGTAAAGCGTTATTCAAGCGGTATGTATGTGCGGCTTGCTTTTGCCGTTGCAGCCCACCTCGATTCGGAAATTTTAATTGCCGATGAAGTCTTGGCGGTAGGAGATGCGGAATTCCAAAAAAAAGCTTTGGGAAAAATGAATGAATTGAGTTCCGGACAAGGCAGAACAGTTTTGTTTGTGAGTCATAATATGACGGCGGTAAAGAGTTTATGTAATAGAGGGATGATTCTTGAGAAGGGAGAGTTGAAATTTACAAGCGACAATATTGATGAGACTATTGGAAAATATCAGAATTTAAATGTTATAAAATTATCGGATTCTTATGTTTGGAATAATATACATAACATTAAAAATGATTTTATTACGATAAATAATATTAAAATTACAAATGATTCGTCTTCCAATATCCCTGAAAAAATAATAATACAAGGTAAAACTTATTTTCTTAAATTTAATCTTTCTATTAAAGAAAAAAATCCTCTTTTGACCTTGTATTATATAATTTATAATGAATATGGAATCAAAGTAATAGAATCGGCTTTTTCCGACAGCGGTAAGGATATAGGAGAATGTTTAAAAGAAGGGGAAAATATTGTTATTGCCGAATTACCTACCAAAGAATTGATGCCCGGAAAATATAGAATTGAAGTTTTGTCTTCAATAAAAAATATTTCATATATTATAGACTATGATACTATTGAGATTCCTATTGAAATAGACGCAGATGAGCAAAAATTTCCTATGTATAAAAATCGGAATACGGTTTTATATACAAAAGAAAATTGGAGTATAGTATAATAATTATGAAACGAGTGATCAAAAAATTAAAAGAAATCAATGCTGTTTTCAATTCACTATTTAATAAAGTATATTCCAATAGTGAATATTATCAGACAAGAATGATTACGGAAAACAGAATCCTTTTGAAAAAAATGAATCGGCAGAAATTAAATGTTGTTCTAATTGCATTTGAGCCTGCAACATGGTTAATGTTTCAATCTATATATGAAACATTTAGTAAATCTGAAAAAATTAATATTACCGTTTTAGTTATTCCGTATGCGCATTCAACCGTGCCTGCCGGCACATATAAAGATGACGGTTTGCGGGAATATCTTGACAGTATTGGTATTCCATATATTTATGGCTATAATGAAAAAACAAAAACATGGATTGATATATTTAATTTACATCCTGATTATGTGTTTTATCAAGCGCCATATAACGGCATGTATCCTGATACATTGAAAAGTAGTTATGTCTGTCAGTTTGCTCAGATATGCTATTTGCCTTATGGAGTGTCTATAACGAAAGGAGAAATAGAAGAAACTATTCACCCTGTAGATTTTTTTAATGATGTTTCTTTTTGTTTTGTTGAAACTGAAATTCATAAAAATAATTTAATTAGCTCATTACAGGATAGGGGTACGGCTATTGCAAATCAAAATGTAATTACAGCGGGTTCGACAAAAATTGAACAATTATATAAAAACTATCAGTGTTCAGAAAGAGGAAAATATTTTACAATATTATGGACACCAAGATGGAATACAAAAGAAGGGGTATGCACATTCTTTGATTATTATGATTCGCTTGTAAAGTATACGGAACAAAATGAAAATATTAGATTAATTTTTCGCCCGCACCCTTTGGCTTTTCAAAATTTTATAGCAACCGGAGAATTGACATTAAATGAAGTTAATGACATTAAAAATAAATTTTCCGGAGAAAAATTTATACTGGATATATCAAGTAATTATTTGTCCAGCTTTAATGAAGCGGATATATTAATAGCTGATATTACTTCTTTAATGTATGAATTCTTTCCTATGAAGAAACCGATTATTTATACACACAAAAAAAATATTTTTAATGACTTTGGAGAAGACCTTTCAAAAGGCTTTTATACAGTATCGGATAAAGAGGTGCTTTTTGAAACTCTAAATTCTATTAGAGAAGGTAAACATCCGCTGGAAAAAAAAATTAAACAATTAAATGATTTATATTTTTCCGGCATGAATGCTTCGGAAAAAATACTGGAGATTTTATTATCATAAATATAGTTCTTCTTAATATGTATGCTTTGAGTGATATATGAAGAAACAAAAGAATATGATAGTGTCTTTTATACTACTTCAATAAGATAGATACAGTGATAGACATAGATAGTTATATTTATCATAGATGAAAATTTGTACTTGTAATATATTTATTTATTTTTGAGCCGGTTTTCAAAAGAGTAAAACCAGGAGATAATATACTATTGTAATTTTTTATAGAATATTTTGTTTCATACAGTGTTATACTATACTAAAGGGATAATTTTACATTATAGATGAAAATAGCTGTAATTGGTGCCGGAAATATTGGTTTAGCTCTTGCCAATGAAATTTACCAAAATACAAAAATTAAAGTGCGTCTTATCACTTCTCGTTCTAATGAGATATCTAGAATACTGTCAGCAGTTGATTCGATGACGGGAAAAATTATGCATTCAGAACTTGATTTTGTAACTGACGATTATTCTAAGGGGTTGTGTGATATCGATGTTGTTTTTATAACGGTGCCTTCATTTTTAATAGACGTTGTTATTAGTAAGGTAGTAATAAAAGAATCTGCTATTATTTGTTTTGTACCTGGTGTTGGAGGAAAAGAATTTTATGCAAAAACTTTACACTTGTCAGGAAATATAATTTGTGGATTTGATCGTACGCCTTTTGTTTCCAGAATATCACTATCAGATAATTATGTTGTCTATTCTAAAAAGCATAAAGTACGTCTTGCAATGTTAAAACCTACGAACAAATTAAATGATATATCTTTATTAATGTCAGAGCTATTAAAGATACCGTGCGAATCATTACTAAATTATCTCACCGCTACATTGACACCTTCAAATCCTTTACTACATACATCACGTTTGTATACTATGTTTAAATATTCAAATTTAAATACAAAAATAAATGAGCAGATTTTCTTTTATAAAGAATGGACTGATATTGCTTCTGATATATTATTAAAAATGGATAGCGAACTTCAATTGATCTGTTCTGTTTTTACAGAAAAAGGAATAAACTTATCAGGGGTTGTTTCATTAAAAGATCATTATGAAGCATACTCTGTAGAAGGTATGACAAATAAAATTAAAAGTATTTCAAGCTTATCTAATATTGTATCACCTTTAATTTCTAATGGTGATGGATACTATGTATTGGATGGAAATTCAAGATATTTTACTGAAGACTTCCCTTTTGGGTTGTGTGTTATAAAAGCCTTTAGTTTAATTGCTGACGTTCCTACTTGTACCATTGATGAAGTATTGAAATGGTATGCGAATCTTTTCCAAAAAGAATATTACTTAAATAATAGTTTTTGTGGCAAAGATTTAAAGTTTACATCGATACCGCAAAATTTTGGTATCAATACACTAGAGAGCATAATTGATTATTATAGTTGATGTGATAATTTTAAATATTATGATGAACTTGTGAATGTTATAAAAGATGAAAGTAAAGGACGGCAAAATGATTGTCAAAGGATTATTTCATATAATGTCGGAATTGCTTTGCATGATATTTATTTTGCCCATAAGATATATGGAATGCTTGAAAATTCATCTCGGAAAATTTTTATTTGAGTATAGGTTTGTTTATCAAAGATGTATAGTGTTCCGTACCGTTTATTAAATAGAATTTTATAGGAGGGTAATTGATGTCAGAATATAGTAACTTTACAATAATAGGGGTTACAGGTTTTGGTGAATCAGGAAGTTCTGCCGTAACAAATATACTCGAAGAATTCAAATGCATAAAACTTTTAAGGGGCGGGGCCGAATTTGAATGTAAATTTTTTACAAATACTATTTTCCCCTTGGAAACAGCTTTAAAAAATCAGCTTTATGTAAATGCAGCTGTTAAAGAAATGCTTTATCAAGCATACACTCTGTCAAAAGATAAATTTTATGCTGAAAATTTCGGTACGGATAATTTTATAAAACTTACAAATGAATATATAAATTCCGTAACAGGAGTATGGCTTGGCGGAAGTTATTCCGAAAGAGACTCTTTTTTTATTTCAAAAAAAGAGCAAAATAACTTTGTTAAAGCAAAGGCTTTATTTAATTCATTATACAAAAATGCTTATAATCTTTATGAGCAGTATCATTGGGAGCCGTCTTTTCAGCAGGTTGCAAATCAATATTATGGTAAATTTACAGATGACTTTTATACAAAGACTCAGGAGTATACTGCTAAACTTTTTAATATTACCGGAGAAAAACAAAGATTTGTACTTGTTGATGCTATGTTCCGTCCGGAAACTGCCGTACAGGAACTTAATTGGTATACAAATGCAAAATTTATTATTGTCGATAGAGACCCTAGAGACCTATATATTTTAAGTAAAGTTTATAAGGGGGAGCCTTATCTTCCTACATGGAATGTTGATTCATATATAGACTGGTTTAAAACATACCGCTCTTGTAATGAGTGCAACGCGGCATACCCTGAAAAAATTTTACAGTTAAGATTTGAAGATTTGATATATAAGTATGAAGAAAGTTTAGTAAGAATAAAAACTTTTTTAAGTTTAACTGATGATGAACATATTAAAAAAGGTCAAGTATTTATTCCGGAAAAATCTCGTACAAATACACAAGTGTTTAGAAAACATCCAGAATATGCCGGCGATATAAGGAAGATAGAAAAAAAACTTTCGGAATTTTGCTACAATTATTCCGAAGAACAAATAAGGTGCTTTGAATCTAAAGATGAAATTGGAAGCGGCGTAATTATTGAAGATATACGCAAACAAGCAATAATTTTTCAAAAAACAGGCAGGCTTCCTTTTTCCAAATTTAAAGGTGCTTTTCTGTTTTCTCTCTTATATTTAAATTGTATGACGTTGCGAAACAGGAAAACATTTTTTTCTAAAATAAAAGGCTTTATAAAAATATTTTTCAGCATGATAATTTTTCCTGCCGACTTTTTATACAAACTCATATATATAATACAATTTCAGAGTAAGAATAAAAATAAAATTGTGGAGTTCAGATAATGCAGGCGGGCATAACAGTAATAATTCCTACATATAATAAAGCGGATTATATTTCTCAGACTATTGAAAGTGTTTTAAGCCAAACTTATCAAAAGTTTGAGATTGTTATAATTGATGATTGCTCACAAGATAATACTGAACTTGTTGTGCAAAAATACTTGTCGGATAAAATTCGCTATTTTAAGCATGTACGAAATTGGGGGCCGGGGGCAACTTTTAATGATGGAATTGAAAAAGCAAATACGGAATATATAACTTTAATTGCCGGCGATGATCTTTTGCTCCCTGAACATTTGGAGATAGTTATAGATAAATTCAATCGAAATAATAAAGTTAATACAATATATACCTCCTTACAAGTTATCAATGAAAATAACGAATATTTAGACCAAATAATTACATCTCCTTTTACCGATCGGTTTAAATTATTAAATGACTTATTTTATATGGGTAATAGAGTACCTTCTCCGGGTATTTCTTTTAAAAAGGAACTTTTTAAAAAGATAAAACCCTTTAATGAGGTTCTTACAATGACACATGACTATGATTTAAATATCCGATGTATGGTTAATGGAGAAATCGATATGATTACCAAACCTACGGTGCTTTATAGACGGTTTTGTGATGCCGGTGAGAATTTAAGTAGTGATACACATTGGTTTTATAAAAATTATAATATTGAAAGAAAAATTATTTTGGATAATTTTTTAAATTTGCAACCGCCATTGATGATACATATTTTTCCTCAATTAAAAAAATACCAAGCCGAGCAACTAAAATTTATGTTTTTATTGGAAATATCAAAAAACAAAGATGAATTATTAAGTTCATGGGCATTTGAAAGGCTTATTACATACTTAGAAACAAATCAAGATTTTTTTAAAAACAATACTTTTAATTTCCAGTACAAAGATTATATCAATTTATACAAAGAATGTGCAAAAAACAGTATGGTAAAATTAACACATAAAAAAATCCTTTACAATAGTATAAGAGATTTTATTAAAAAAATATTCAGTTTATAAAATTAGAGGTTTCGATAATGGAAAAAATTGATTTGCCTAAAATTAGAGATGAAAGAGGCTGTCTTTCTTTTTTTGAAAGTGAAAATCATATTCCATTTGAAATTAAGGGTGTAAACCTTCTAAATATATACGACACTGATGAGCAATATGAATTTACGGATAATAAGAATACACAATTCTTTTTTGTTGCACTTTCAGGAAGTTTTTTATTCGGTAATGACGGCAGTTATGATTTTATAGGCGGCGTATTTTTGGAAAATGCAAATAAGGGAATGTACATCGCTAAAAATACCGATTTTACCTTATTACGATTTGCGGAAAATACAGCGGTATTGATTATATCTTCAACGGAAAAATTTAATATGAGGAAAGTCTAATGCCGTATTCTGTTGATGATTGCAAACTTTTAAAATTGCCTAAAGAAGCGGAATCCAATCTTACCTGTCTTAATGATAGAAGTATCCTTCCGTTTGGTGTTAAGCGTATATATTATCTTTATGGAATTATTGAAAAACAAGATAGGGGTGCTCATGCTCACAAGGAGTTATTTCAACTTATTCTTGCCGCTTCCGGTTCTTTTAAAATTGAGCTTGATGACGGTAAAAGTAAAAAAGAATTATTTTTAAATAAGCCGTCGCAAGGCTTGCTTATTGTTCCCGGTATTTGGAGAAATCTTACCGATTTTTCATTTGGTTCTGTAGCCCTTGTTCTTGCGTCGGAATATTATACCGAAGATGATTATATTCGCAATTATGATGAATTTTTGAAATACAGGCAGGATAATGTTTAGAATCGAAAAATATAATGACAGTTATGAAGAGCTCTGGGACGATTTTGTATTAAATAAATCGATAAACGGAACTTTTTTACAAAGCCGAAAATTTTTAAATTATCATCCGAAAGAGCGGTTTGAAGATTTTTCTCTTCTAATCTTTAGTCAGAAAAACAACTTGGCAGCAGTCATTCCTGCTTGCAAGGGTCCAAAAGATTCCTCTTGTTTTTTTTCACATAAGGGCTCAACTTACGGCGGAATAATTATCGATAAAAAGCACTATTCCGGTAACAGTCTTTTGGAAATAATTGAAACTTTTGAACAGTATTTAAAGGAAAATCGTTTTACTTCGGTTTATTTAAAAATAACTCCGGATATTTTATCTATTGAAAATCCTGCTCTTTTGAAATATCTCTTATATTATAAAAATTATCAACAGTATTCGGAACTGAATACATATGTAGATTTAGAAAATTATAATGAAAATATTCTTGCGAATTTTTCACAGGGGAAAAGAACAAATATAAATAATTGCTTGAAACTGGGATTGAAATGTGAAAAAATAGAGTCGGATAACGAGATAAAATTATTACATGAACTTATAAGCTTAAATTTAAAAAAATATGCAACCATTCCCGTTCATTCGTTAAATGAATTGATTGCATTAAAAGAAAAATATATTGCGGAAAATATTTCATTTTTTAAGTGTACATTGAAAGATGATATGATTGCAGGGGCGGTAGTTTTTTATTTTCCAAAAACAAGAACTATACATACTCAGTACTTATGCGCTAAGGAAGAATTTGCAAAATTAAGTCCTATGAGTTTTATGTACTACTCTATGATAATTGAAGCAAAAAAAATAAATTACAAAAAAATCTCATGGGGTATCTCAACTGAGGATTTTGGACATACACTTAATCAAGGTTTATTAAAAAATAAAGAATCTTACGGCAGTACATATTCTTTAAATAAAACTTTTTATAAAAAATTATCGCAGTAACTAGATGATTACAGGAGAGATGATATGCGTGATATAGAAAAATATGGAAACGATTATAATTCAAGTAATGATTTTGAAGCAATTCAAGTAAATTACCGGAGAAAAATAATTTTAAATTGTTTAGATAATGTTCCCCCCCCAACAATATTGGAAATAGGCTGCGGTATGGAGCCTTTATTTTTATTTTTTAATCAGTATAAAAAATATGTGCTGGTAGAGCCTTGTTCGGATTTTTTTAAAAATGCTGAAAATTTAAAACACGAAAAAGAGCTGACTAATGTAATTTGTTATAATGACTTTTTTGAAAACATTGAAAATAAATTATTGGAATATAAATTTGATTATATCGTATGCTCCAGTTTATTGCACGAAGTTGAGCAGCCTGAAGAACTTTTAAAAAATATTTTTAATATATGTGTAGATGATAGGACTATTGTGCACATCAATGTGCCCAATGTTAATTCTTTTCATCGTCTTCTTGCAAAGGAAAGCGGACTTATAAAAGATGAATATGATAAGTCCGAAAACAACATACATTTTCAGCAACATACCAATTTTGATATGAATATGCTGATTAATATGGTCGAAAGTGCAGGTTTTAAGGTTATAAATAAAGGTTCTTATTTTATAAAACCGTTTACCCATGCTCAAATGAAACAGCTTATGGATATCGGTATATTAAATAAAAATTTACTTGACGGACTTTATAATATGGTAAAATATATGCCTGATATGGGGGTCGGAAATATTTATTGAGGTAAAAAAATAAGAGGTTTCTTATGCAAATCCCTTTTTTATCTTTAAAGGCTATCACTGAAAGCTTTGAACCGATTCTTTCTCAAAAAATAAATGAAGTTGTCAAAAAGGGCTGGTACATTCATGGTGAAGAATGTGCCGCCTTTGAAAAAAGCTTTGCATATTATTGCGGTACTAAGCATTGTATTGGTGTAGGAAACGGTCTTGAAGCTTTAAAATTAATTCTCCGTGCTTATAAGCTTCTTGGTGTGTTTAATGAAGGTGATGAAATTATTGTTCCTGCAAATACTTTTATAGCTACCATTCTTGCAGTTAGTGCAGAAAATTTAATGCCTATCTTTGTTGAGCCGAATATCGATGATTATTTAATTGATGTAAAAAAAATAGAAGATAAAATAAGTTCGAAAACAAAAGCAATTATGCCGGTGCATTTGTACGGCAGATTATGCAATATGAATGCAATTTCAGAAATTGCACAGAAACATCATCTGAAAGTCATTGAAGATGCAGCTCAAGCCCATGGTGCGCAAATAGGCGGCAAAAGAAGCGGCAGCTTTGGTGATGCAGCAGGCTTTAGTTTTTATCCGGGTAAAAATCTGGGCTGCTTGGGAGATGGGGGCTGTGTAACCACAAATGATGATGAATTGGCTGCTATTATACGTAAGCTTGCAAACTATGGTTCTTCAATTAAATATGTTCACGAATTAAAAGGAGAGAATTCCCGCCTTGATGAAATACAGGCAGCGGTTCTTTCCGTAAAATTAAAACGGTTGGATTCGGATAATTCCGGAAGAAGACAAATTGCCGAAATGTATAATGCCGGTATTAAAAATAAAGAAGTAATTTTACCCCTTATTCATAAAAAGGAAGAACATGTTTGGCATATTTACTCTGTTCGAGTTCAAAGCAGAAAAGCTTTTATTGACTATTTAAAAGATTACGGAATTGAAACGGTTATTCATTATCCTACTCCTCCTCATAAGCAAACGGCATATAAAGAATTTGCATGTCTTAATCTGCCTATCACAGAAAAAATACATGCGGAAGTGGTCAGTCTTCCTATGAGTCCTATGCTGACAGATGAACAGGTAAAGTATGTGATTGAAAAAATAAATGATTGGCAGAGATAAAAATACCAATAATAAATTATGCCTATCGGCAAAGGTTGTATCTATTTTTTCCTATTCTTTGCTTTAAACAAATATATACAAAATAGGAGCAGCTGCATACAATGCATTTTTTTTATTTTCTTTATTTTTTGTTGTTTCCCGCTGTAGTGTATGCCTACTTGGATCCCGGAACGGGCAGTCTTTTAGTTTATGCTTTATTCGGAATAACCGCTACATTCTTTTTTTTCCTTCGTTCTCTTTGGTATGCTGTAAGTTCTTTTATATATACAGGTAAAGCAAATGTACGGACAAAACATTCAAACATTATTATATATTCGGAAGGTAAAAAATATTGGAATGTATTTTTTCCTCTAATAGAGCAGTTCATTTATGCTGATAAAAAAATTACCTATATTACGCCCGAGAAAGACGATCCCGCATTTGAAATACAAAACGACTGTTTTGAAGTGTATTGTCCGAGTAATCAAAATTTTACGATTGCCTATATGAATAAAATAAATGCCGATATTGTAATATCTACCACTCCGCATCTTGATATTTATATGTGGAAACGCTCAAACAGAGTTAAAAACTATGTGCATTTATTTCATTCGCCGACCGGAGTTGATTTTTATGAAAAATATGCACTGAGTTTTTATGATACTGTCTTGAGTACGTGCAAAATGTGCGAAGCCGGACAAAGAGAACTGGATGAGTCACGGAATTTACCGCAAAAAAGATATTTTAATGTAGGCTGTACATACTTTGACTTATTTATAAAAAATGTTAAAAGCGGCATACGAAGATCAAATGACTTCACAGTACTGTATGCACCGACATGGGGAGAAAACAGAAGTTCACTTTTTACATACGGCATAAAAATAATTGACACGCTTATTGCACATAATATTAAAGTAATACTGCGCCTTCATCCTCAAACTTATGTTTCCCACAAAAAAATAGCCGAGCGGCTGCATAAAAAATATGACAAACTACAATCCGTATCCTTTGATGTGAGTCCTACGTGTATCAATGCAATAATAAATTCTGATATTCTTATTGCGGACTTTTCGGGTATGATTTTTGATTATGCATATTTATCCGACAAACCTATATTACTTGCTGCGGACAAATCGGAGTATGAAGGATATGAAGTTAATAATATTACACATAATCAATTTGATATTCCCGAAATAAAAAAAATCAGCCGCACTTTAACTGTTGATGATGTTGAAAACATACATCTTATCGTCAAAGATGCGGCACATAAAAGGGAAACCGTAACAAATCCTTTATATAATTTCGGCTGTGCAGGACAAGCTGCATATACGGCAATCTGTGAACTTGAAAAGGAATTAGCATGAGTTTTTTATTTCCCATTGAATATATCTTATCTTTAATCTTAAAGATTTGGATTCGTCTTACCCATAACTACGGCTTTTCACTAATATGTATGAGTGCAACAGTTACCTTACTGCTCTACCCGTTGTACCGGATTGCCGAAAAATGGAGAGACGAAGAAAAAGTCCTTAAAGCTGCAATGCAAAATGATTTGAATGAAATCAAAAAAGTATTCAGCGGGCAAAAAGCTTTTTATCTTACGCAGAGCGCATATAAAATATACGGATATAAGTCCTGGTATACTATAAAAACATCATTGGGATTATTAATTCAAATTCCGCTTTTTTTTGCCGCATATAATGTGATTTCCAAATATTCCGAGTTTACCGGAAAATCGTTTTCGTTAATTGCGGATTTGGGTTTACCGGATAATTTATGTTACGGTATTAATATCCTGCCTGTAGTTATGACGATTATCAATATACTTTCCGGCATCTTGTATTCACGTTCGTTCAGGCTAAAAGACAATATACAAATGCTCGTTTTTGCATTTTTATTTTTCTTTTTATTATACAACAGTCCTTCTGCCCTATTAATTTATTGGACAATGAATAACTTTTTTTCCTTATTAAAAAATATTTTTACGGGAAAAAAGACGCCGTATTTAAAACCTGACTGTACCGAAAAACAATTTATAAAAGAACTGTTACAAAGATATGCAGTATTTTTAGCCGTCATTTTAGCCGCACTTATTATAATAAATTATTGGAAGTTTTCAAAATATGTATTGGCTTTTTCGATGTTGAGTCTTGCAATTTATTTAGTTCTATATAAAAAATATAAAATTCTTATATTGCATTTTCCGACGGTTATTTTAATTTTGCTTTGCTCTTTATTTTATATTTTAAAATTACCGGTCAACGGTTTACACCGAATTGATTTTATCAAATTTACACTTGAATGTTGTATAATATATCTTTTTTTTACCGCAATACGATTTCCGCTCAAAGAACAGACTATAAGCCGAAGAGAATTTTATTACATAGTTTGTGCGGTTATATACATGTTAGTTGATATATGTATACTTCATCCTATACGCTTTTATGTACAAAGCCCTGCAGAAATAGGAGGAAGTTTTTTTAAGATATTAGTATTTTCGTTTTTTTTGTTTGCAGCTATAATCGCTTGTTTAGCTTTAGTTTTTTTTATTAAAAAAAAAATAACTTATTCAACTTTTTATTTTATATTATTTTTATTAGTTACACAGATTGTATATACATATATTGTACAATACGATGCGGGCGTTTTAACGGGATTTGCAATGTCAAATGACATATACTTAAAAAAAATACACATAGTAAGTTTTTTGACGGATTGCATTATAGGTTTTCTGATTTTGGCCTTCATTATATATACTGTAAAATATAAAATAAAATTTTTAGGGATATTTTTTTTAATACTATTTACCGTACAATTAAGTATCATTACTATGACAGTAGTAAAAAGCAAAATTCTTTTTACACACAATTTCTCTGTTAAACAACAGGAAAAAGTTACTCTGCCTCAGGAAGTTTATGATATACATAACTTTTCAAAAACGGGAGTAAACTTTATTTATCTTATTCCGGATATGTGTAACAGCGAGTATATAAAACGTTTACAAAATGATATACCCGATTTTAATACTGTTTTTGAAGGCTTTACTTATTACCCGGATTCATTGTCCGTTTCAGGCTGGACGGAAACATCATTACCTGCACTATGGGCGGGACAGGATTTTGCTCCGAAAAAAAATAATGAGAATAATATTTCCGTTTATGATGCGGAAAAGCAAGCTTCAGATATTTTTGATAAAACTTTTCAACAGGCAGGGTATGACGTATCTAAGTTATCAATTTCTGCAGAAACGGGAGAAATGAACATATACGGTAAATACTATATGCAAAACAATAATATCGGCTTCATAAATGTGGAAAAAAAGAAAATACTCCCGATGTTAAGTTTATTGAATAGTGTTCCGCATTCAATAAAACCTCTGCTATACGATAGTTCACGATGGCTTGTTTTTAATGAAATACTGACATTTGCGTTTCATAGAGTTGTGGCATTACGTTCGGTCGGCTATCTGGATTTGCTTCCTGAAATTTCGGGAATATCGAATTCAAAACCTAAAGCTTTATTTATCAGAAGTGAACTTACTCATTCTCCGTTCGGCATTTTAGAAGACGGCAGTATTGTTACAAACTCGTATCCGGATGAAATAGAAAAATCTTTTAATTCAGGAACAGCTGCATATTATTCGGCAAAACTCTTTTTTGAATATACGATAAAATGGTTTGATTGGCTTAAAGAAAACGGCATCTATGATAATACCGCTATTGCAATAGTATCCGATCACGGTAATAATTGTTTTGATAACAATATTCCCGTAAAAAAAGATATGGATCCTTTACATATTTCCCGCTCCAATGCTTTAATTATGATAAAACCTCCGTATAAAAAAGGAGATATGGTTACCGATTCAAAAACTCTACTTTCAAACGGAGATGTAATCGGTGTTATCGGAAATATGTTAGACATTCCGCATTCTTTTGACATAAATAATTCTTCAACACGGTGCTATGCGTTTATGTTAAATCTTGAAGAATTATATAATCAAATTATTCCTCAATCCTATGCGGAATATAACGTTACGGGATCGATTTTTGATTCTCATGTA
Source organism: Treponema sp. HNW (assembly GCF_050320395.1). Classification (GTDB taxonomy): domain Bacteria; phylum Spirochaetota; class Spirochaetia; order Treponematales; family Treponemataceae; genus Treponema_C. Next base: position 1,424,706 of record NZ_CP144459.1, on the reverse strand, counting down.
TGGGAAAAAGATACGAAAAGATGAAAATCCTTTTACTTAACTACGCCGATTCTTACGGCGGGGCTGCTGTCGCGGCATACCGGCTTGCACACGCATTACACAGTGCAGGTCACGAAGTTACATTGGGCGTATTGGATAAGCAAACCCCCTCACCTCTCATTCAAGACTTTTCTTATAAAAAAACTTTTATAAGAAAAGTCTTGAAAAAGTTACAAATGCTGTCTGAATATCCGTTGGTTAAAAATTTTGAAACGACAAATTACATAAGCCATTCTCTTAATTTATACACAAGTATCAATGTAAAAGATATAAACAAAAGTGATTACGATATTGTACACTTGCACTGGATAAATCACAATATGATCTCCATCCGTGATATAGCACGTATACGTAAACCCATAGTATGGACAATGCATGATTCATGGCCGTTTTGCGGAGCCGAACACCATCCTAATATTTTGGAAAACGATACCCGCTTTATAACGGGATATGCGGCAAAAAATAAACCTGTTACAACCAAAGGATTTGATATATGTAAAATCGTATATAGATTAAAAAAAAGATATTTACGAAAAATACCGATACATTTTATTGCTCCGAGTAATTGGGAGCACGATTGCTTAAAAAAAAGTGCTTTGTTTAAAAATCATGATTGCACGGTAATTCCGAACATAATCGATAAAAAACTTTTTTGTCCGGCCGCTGATGTGAGTTTTATAAAAAAGCTTTTCAGTATCCCTCTTGATAAAAAAATAATCGGTTTCGGAGCAGCAAATGATATAACCGATCCTCGTTCTCTAAAAGGCGGACGTTATCTTATAGATACACTCAAAAAAATAAAAGAAAGCGATAATTATCACCTTATTATTTTCGGTAATGCAAATGCCGGCTTTCCGGCGGAAATACATATTCCCGCTTTTTATACGGGTTACATATCATCACCGGTTATACTTTCCGCCATATATAATTGCTGCGATATTTTTGTCTGTCCCTCGGTTATAGAAAACCTTCCGTATACGTGCCTTGAATCTATATGCTGCGGGGTTCCCGTTGCAGCCTTTAATACCGGGGGTATTCCCGACATAATCGAACATAAATACAACGGATATCTTGCATTGCCCTTCGATACCGAAGATTTATACAGGGGTATAATATATATGTTTGATAATTTAAAAGAACTGTCTAAAAATTGTATTAAAAAGGTGAAAAAAGACTTTGATACGGTTGATACCGTACAAAAACATGCTAACACCTATAAAAAAGTATTAAACACGCGGATAAATCAAGCAAATGAATAAAACTCCTTTTTTTTCAGTTATTACCGCCTCATATAATCAAGCAGACAGTATTTCGGTAACCTTGGAATCGGTTTATGCACAAAAAGACATATCCGTTGAACATATCATTATCGATAATGAATCAACCGACGACACAATCGCTGTCGTTAAAACATTCCAAAAAAATCATTCGGATGCATGTATCCGTTTTATCTCGGAAAAAGATCGGGGAATATATGATGCTTTTAATAAGGGGCTTGCGCTTGCAAAGGGAAGTTTTATCGCCTTTCTCGGCTGCGGAGACACTTATACCGAAAATGCCTTAAAAAATGTCAAGAATGCCTACGATACAAATGGCGGTGATGTTTTCTACGGTATTGTCGATATGACCGACGGTAATTCACATTCATGGTATTCTTACAGCCCCGATTACCTTCTTAAAGAAGGTAAAATGATGCATCACAGCGCAGCCTTTGTCAGAAAAAGCGTCTACGAAGAAGCAGGCGGCTTTGATACAAAATATAAAAGCGCATCCGATTTGAATACCTTTATAAAAATAGCGCTTTTAAATAAAAAATTCATCTTTATTCCGGAAATTCTTACCGTCTTTAAAACGGGAGGTAGTTCAACAGCTACCTCACGTTCTTTTTATGAACGCTGCGAAATTATGCACAATCATAAGATATTACCCGAAAAGGAATATAAGCAAATACTGTTTAAACGTACGGTAAAAAAAATTCTGAGTATGTTATGTTTAAAATAGGTATTTATTCTCCGGATTTATTATACAGTGTGGGAGGAGCCCATGCCTACGCACTCAGGCTCGGTCTTATTCTATCCGAATTATATCCGCATTGTTCGCTCGATTTTATAACAAACCGTTTTGAAAACATATTTGATGAAAAAGCACAACGAATAAGATTTGAAGAAAAATATTTATCCGTTTTTCCGAAAAACGTACATATAATTACAATAAAAGAAAAAAAAGAACTTTCGTTTTTTGAACGTTTAAAAGCAAATTTCCGTTATAAAAAAGTATCCGAAGAATATGATTTATTTATAAATACCTTTCATAATCTTCATTTTTTTCGCGGGACAAAAAATATTCATATCATACATTTCCCCTGCGAAAAACGAACAAAGGCATCTCCTACTTTAAAAAAAATGCCTTTTTTATACCCGCTAATGCGGTATGCGGATATAAAATATAAAAAAGCGTATGATCTGTTTGCCTGTAATTCGCAATTCACCATGGCATGGCTCAATAAGTATTGGCAAATAGACAAAACAAAACAATGTATTTTGTATCCGCCCATCGTACCTATACAAAATACCGCACGGTCCGATACAAAAAAACAGATTCTTATTCTTTCAAGAATCGATTTAAATAAAAAAATAGATGTATTGTTGGACGCATTTATTAAAAATGAAAATCAATTTCCCGATTATTCTCTTGTTATAGCGGGCAATTGTCCCGACTATGCCGAATCGGCCGCATATTTGCAATTACTTACTGCAAAATCAAAAAATCACAGAGTTATATTTCGTCAAAATCTTTCTTGGAATGAAATAAAACAAATTATTACCGATTCGGAAATTTTTTGGCATGCAATGGGATTCGGTGTTGACGAAGAAAAAAATCCTTTAAAGCTTGAACATTTCGGTATGACAACCGTTGAAGTTATGAGTGCCGGTGTTGTTCCCTGCGTTATAAATAAGGGGGGACAAAAAGAAATAGTAGACGACGGGGTAAACGGTTTTCGGTGGAATACAATTGAAGAATTGACGGAAAAAACGCTGCGCCTTATTAAAGATAACACTCTTTTAAAAAAAATGTCCGAAGCGGCTGTAAAAAAAAGTAAAGTCTATACACTGACGGCTTTTAAAAATAATGTACAACACATTATGGAAAACTATAATCTTATCCCGAATAGCAAGGACAAAACGGATGATTGATTTTGAAAACATATATCCCGACAATCGTCTTAATTACACAAATCCGCTTGAGCAAACTCAGTGTGTTTTACTGAGAATGTTGAAAATAATTGATTTTATATGTAAAAAGCACAATATTACGTATTGGCTTGACGGCGGTACCTTGTTGGGAGCGGTACGGCATAAAGGGTTTATTCCCTGGGATGATGACGTGGATATTTGTATGCCGCGAAAAAGTTATAAACGATTTCAAAAAATCGCACAACAGGAATTGCCTTATGATTTGTTTTTGGAAACTAAAAAAACGGATAAAGAACGTCCGCTTCCCTTTATTAAAATCCGTGACCGCTTTAGCACGATCGATCACATATCGGGAAAAACGGTTAATTGGCTGAACAGCGTATACATAGACATTTTTCCTATGGATACTTTTTCCGATTTTTTTCGTAAAAATGCGCATATACTGTATACCATTCAATATAAAGGGTTGCCTGAAAAGAATACGGCCTATAATTTTATAAAATTTATTTTAACCTTCTTTTTTTATATCAGCGGTTTATGCCCGCTTTTTGCCTTTTTTTTTAATAGAGGAGAAAAAAAATATTATTCATACGCTCTTTCTTTTCAAAGATGGTGGCCTCATTTTTATTTAAAAAAAATAATATTTCCTCTTTCAATGATTCGGTTCGAAGATACGGTTTTCCCGGCTCCATGCGATTATGATACCTATTTGCGCAGTTGCTACGGTGATTACATGAGTCTCCCCCCTAAAGAAGAGCAAACACCGCTTCATTCGGGCGCAGTTCATATTATACAAAAATACCCGCATAAAGAAGCACTTAATTGGTACACCGATAAAAAATTTTCATCTACAAAAAAAAACGCCATTATCGCCCCTTCTTCCTTCCCCGACAACCGTCTTGATTCTACGGACCCTTTACGGCAAGCACAGCTTGTAATGCTGCGCCTTCTTAAAATTTTCGATGCAATATGCACAAAACACGGCCTTACCTATTGGCTTGACGGCGGCACTTTATTGGGAGCGGTACGGCACAAAGGCTTTATTCCTTGGGATGACGATCTTGACGTATGCATGCCCCTTGAAGATTATGAAAAATATAAAAATCTTCCTCAAAGCGAGTTTCCGTACGATGTGTATCACGATACCGTTTCTTTTAATTTTTTAAAATTACGCGACCGTTTTTCCAAACGCCTTGATAACGGCTTTGATGCCGATAAAATGTTTAACAGTATTTACATCGATATTTTTCCGATGAAAAAGTGCCATGCAGGAAGAAGAGTTCTGGCCCGTCCCCTTATGCTTATTCCTCCCTATACACCTCCATCGATTTACAAAGGTATCGATATAAAAAAACGCATTAAACGCATAGCTGCCCGGCTTTTGTATTATGTTATAAATTATACCGGACTTTCATATCTGATAAAAATTTTAAGTTTAGTAGGACCGAAAAACTGCTGGGCATACGATTTACCTGCTTCATGGCACTTTCATTTTCCCGATAAATGGATTTTCCCGCTGCAAAGGTTGAACTTTGAAAACTTTCCGGCGCCCGTACCGAATGATTATCATAATTTTTTATGCTGTGAATTTAAAAACTATATGGAACCGCCGCCGGAAAATCAGCGCAATCATCACAATAATGTTTCCATTTTTCCGACCGTACCCTGCAATCATCCTGAAGCACTTAAGTGGGAGGATTATCATTGAAAATGAGTACACTTAAAATCCCTGTCTTTGTTATAAGCTTAAAATCGGCTTCCGAGCGGCGCAGTTTTATACAAAATCAATTAAAAAACCTTAATTTCGATTTCGAATTTTTCGATGCGTTTATAGGAAAAGACTATGCGTCCGATCCCGCTTATTACAACGAAAAAAAAGCATTAAAAGCCGAAGGACGCAAACTGCGTGCAGGAGAAGTGGGCTGCGCATTAAGTCATAATGCAGTATATCGCCTCATTGCCGAAAAAAAGCTTCCCTATGCCCTGATATTGGAAGACGATGCAATTATATCGGAGGATTTACCCCAAGTAATAGATAAACTGCTTCCTCATTTAAAAGGCCCGCGAATTATTCAGCTCGAACGCTGCGATTTATATAAAAAATCGAGCATACAGCCACTTGTTAAAGGGTATTCAATAGTGGAACCGCGGTTTATAAAAGCAGGGACGATTGCACAAACGGCAGGCTACCTTATAAGTTTTGAGGCGGCAAAAGCGATTCAAAATATAAATCGGCCGGCATACTTCCCTGCAGACAACTGGTGGCATTATATGAAAGCGGTTTCATTTTCCGCTTTAATTCCTTCTCAAACCTTAATTCATCAAAATGAAACGTTTGACAGTTCAACCTTGGATATGCCCGTTAAGCGTTCTTTTAAAAAAAACGGAATATATACATATATAAAATATGTTTTTTTTACTTATACATATCCCGGACGTTTACTGTATAAAATACTGCATCCGATATATAAAAAAATAAAAAAACACCTTTAAATCCTACAGGAATAGCACAGTGAAAGAAAATCTTCAACAGCGGACTGAAAAAAACGGCCCCCTTGTTTCGGTTATTATGGGAGTCTATAATTGCGAAACGACGGTGGAAGATTCTATCAATTCAATATTGAATCAAAGCTTTAACGACTTTGAATTTATCATTTGCGACGACGCTTCTTACGATAAAACCCTAGAAATTGCCTTAAAATGTGCACAAAAAGATACGCGCATACGCGTACTACGCAATCAGGTGAACAGCGGTCTTGCTCCTACGCTGAATAAATGTATAGAACATGCACGCGGGACCTACCTTGCCCGCATGGACGGCGACGATATAAGCAAAAAAGACCGCTTCCAAAAACAAGTTGATTTTTTGGAAACGCACAACGACTATGCTTTTTGCGGAACTTCGGCCGAATTGTTCGACGATGAAGGCGTGTGGGGTTTGCGTACCTGTATCGAAAACCCGAAAGCAAAAGATTTTTTATCGGTATCGCCGTTTATCCATCCTTCCGTACTGTTCCGAAAATCCGCACTGATAACAGCCGGCCTTTACAAAACAAAAAACGTCGGCCGCTCCGAAGATTACGAATTGTTTATGCGCTTGTATGCACAGGGGTTCCGCGGTTACAATTTTCAGGATTTTTTACTTACCTATCGGGAAGACAAAAACGGTTTTGTAAAACGCAAAGTAAAATATTTATGCACGGAAGCAAAAATTCGATACAGGGGTTTTAAAGCCCTGCATCTTTTTCCGCGGGCACTGCCCTATGTTATGCGCCCCATTGTTTTAGCGCTTTTGCCTGCGCGGTTTCGAACCTTTTTACATAAGTCAAAATATAAAATCGGAGAAAGACAATCAAAATCGTAAAAATATCGGGCGGCTTGGGAAACCAAATGTTTTGCTATGCCTTCGCCCTCGCTCTGCAACATGCAGGCCATGAAGTTTTTGCCGATACAAGCTTGTATAACACAAAGACAATCCGAAACGGTATTAATTTTTGCCACAACGGCTTGGAAATTGAACGTTTGTTCGGCGTTAAAATTGCCGAAGCGGACAGGGCTGATGTACGCCGATTATCGGTTTCGTCCTCAGGTTTGATTAACCGCATACGGCGAAAATATTTTACGCCGAAAAGCCATTATATCGATACTCTTTTTGCATATACGGGCGAACTTTTTCAAGATACGGCCGACCGCTATCTTGAAGGATATTGGCAAACCGAAAAGTATTTTTTACCCATAGCATCCGATATCCGTTCGGCTTTTACGTTTCGCCCGCCCCTATCGGAACAGTCGGCAGCGCTCAAAACCGAAATTCGCTCATATGCCGAAAACGGCCTCGCTTGCGCCTCGGTTCACGTGCGGCGCGGCGATTATTTGGCGACAAAAACCCTTCATGTGTGTACGGAACACTATTATAATAACGCCATTGCCCGCGTTTTAGAAAACCATCCGGTTTCCGCCTTTTACGTTTTTTCAGACGATATAGCCTGGTGCCGCGAACATCTAAACTTTTGCGGTACAAATGCCGTTTTTATCGATTGGAATACAAAAACCGACAGCTGGCAGGATATGGCATTGATGAGCTTATGCCGCTTTAATATCATCGCAAACAGTTCGTTCAGCTGGTGGGCGGCATGGCTTAACGACAATCCGGACAAAAAAGTTATAGCGCCCGCTATATGGAATCGCCGCGAATTGGAATATACCGATTCCTACTACAAGTACGACTATTCGGATATAGTACCCGCAAGCTGGATACGGCTCCCCATCGATTAAAGGCAAGCGGACGTCTGCTGCCGCTTTAAAAATTGCCGCCCCTAAAGAGGAAAGTTATGAACGATTTTTCACATATTCCGGAAAACCGCCTCAGCGCCGCAGATACCCTCCGGCAAGCCCAGCTTGTAATGCTGCGCGAATTGCGCGTTTTCGATGAAATTTGTAAAAAACACGGGCTGCGTTATTGGCTTGATGCCGGAACGCTTTTAGGTGCGGTTCGTCACGGCGGCTTTATTCCCTGGGACGACGATATCGACGTTATGATGCCGATTGAAGATTATAAGCGGTTTTGCGCCCTTGCGCAAAAAGAACTCCCCTTCGATATGTTTTTTCAAACCTCACAAACCGATCCCGAACACGACATACAGTGGGCAAAAATCCGCGACCGCTTCAGCTATATGGACGATCCGGGCGGGCCTTATAATTATAATCAGGGCATCCCCATCGATATTTTTCCCGCATACGAACATACGGAACGCGAATCTAAAAACCGCAATATCTTCATTTTATTTTCAGACGAAAAAAAAAGGCTTAAAATTTCAAAGCGCAATTCGCGCAAAAGAAACATGTACTTGTTTTTTTGGAAAACCGTCCGCTTTATAATAAAACCCCTTGTATGCCTGCCGTTTATACGCAAAAAAATACAAAAATGGGGACAAAAAGGCACAAAGGGATTTTGCTACAGCTTGGAGCAGCCCTGGTTTCATTTTTTCCCGCTCGACTGCGTTTTACCCCTTTCGACAGTAAGGTTTGAAAACCATGAATTTTATGCTCCGCACAATGTAAACGAATATTTAACGATTTGCTACGGAAATTGGCAAAAAATCCCGCCGCCTGAAAAACGCGACAAACACGGCGTCCTCGGTATTCATCCGACCGATGCGGGACCTCGCCCCGATAAAAACAGTTTAAAATGGGAAGATTATTATGGAAAAAAAACACAATAAAGTCCAAACCGATAAGCCCATACGGGTAGCTCAAATTATAGGAAAGGCGGTTATAAGCGGGGTCGATTCGGTGGTTATGAATTATTACCGCAACATAGATAAAAGCCGCGTTCAATTCGATTTTTTTATGGACGGCTATAACCCGACTCTTATCGACGAAGAAATCCTTGACTTGGGCGGCCGCATCATAAAACTGCACCCTTATGAGCAATCAATGTATAAAAATATGAGTGAATGCCGCAAAGCCTTTGAAAAAAGCCGCTATACGATTGTCCACTCTCATTTAAATACCTTAAGCGTTTTTCCCCTCTTTGCGGCATGGCAGGCAAAAGTTCCCGTACGCATAGCACATAATCACAGTACGACAAGCCCGGGCGAGTTTAAACGAAACCTTATGAAGCAGGCGCTGCGACCTTTTTCAAAAACCTTCGCCACCCACTATGCCGCTTGCGGCGAAACTCCTGCACGCTGGCTGTTCGGTTCGAAGGCGGTGCGGGAGCATAAAGTTCGTTTAATAAAAAACGCCGTAGATACATCGCGCTTTTATCCCGATACGGCTGCGGCACAGCACATACGAAAAGAATTCGGCTTGGAAAAGCGTTTTATAATCGGTCATGTCGGCCGCTTTGTATTTCCGAAAAATCACGAATTGATTGTAAAGGTATTTTCCGAAGTCTATAGGCAAAATTCTAACGCGGCCCTGATACTGGTCGGTACGGGAGAGCTTGAAAACGAAACGCGCGCCCTTGTAAAAAAACTCGGTATCGAACAAGCCGTATTTTTTACCGGTTTAAGGCGCGATATACCCGATTTTTTAAATGCCTTCGACGTGTTTTTTTTACCGAGCCGATATGAAGGAATGCCCGTTGTAGGAATGGAGGCTCAGGCTGTCGGTCTTCCCTGTTTAATGAGCGATGCCGTTCCCGTCGATACCGCCGTCACCCCCTTGGTTGAGTTTTTTCCTCTTAAAGCCGGACTTGAAGAATGGGCTTCCAAGCTTTTAAGCTATGAAAATCGCGGTAAAAAACCGTATCCCGACTTAATGCGCGATTCCGGCTTTGAAATCCGCTCGGCCGCCGAAAATTTATGCCGTTGGTATGAAGATTTGCAAAAAAGGGCCGTTCGGTAAAAATTCTCTTTGCTTCTTTGTAAAAATGTGATAGAATGGGGGCATGAAACCTTCAGATTTTCCGGCCCGGTTTAAAACCCGATTCAATCATACAAGCTCTTTTTCAACCGGCACAACCTTTATGATTTTCGATTGTATAGGAGTAATGCTTTGTGTCGGCGCGGCTTTTTTTACGGTAAATGCCGTAGATAAAACACTCATCAGATTCCGCGATTTTGTGGACTATTGGGTATATCTTCCCGCCTTTGCCGCAGCTTTTTTTGCAGCACGCCTCTATCCGGGCATTATGCTCCAGCCTGCCGAAGAAGTACGGCGTTTTACCCTCACCTCTTTTTTTTGTTTTACCGGTATCGCCCTTTCAATAGCGGTTGAAACCGACGGACGTGAAGCACTGAGCGTCGCTTTATTTTTAGCCGTTCCTTTTGCAGCCTTTATACTTCCGCTTATGCGCGAAGCGGTGCGTACTTTTTTTTGCCGCTTTAATTGGTGGGGAATTCCGGTTGTCATATATGCTTCCGAAAAAAACAAACATATTATAACCGACCGTCTTTTAAATAAACATTCTTTCGGCTACAAACCTGCGGCAATCATCAGCTCCGACGCAGCCGGATATTCCGAATATAAAACCGTTCCCGTTTTTCCGTATTCGGAGGAAATAGAAAAATCCGTACATGCATGTAAAATTACAACGGCAATCGTTATGGAAGAGTCCGAACGGTTACGTGTAAAAACGCCGCTTAATTCCCTGCTTTCCGAATACCGCTACATCATTACAATACCTTACAGTCAAAGCTTGAAATTCGTTTCCCTGTCGGTGCGCGATTTCGGCGGCATCCTCGGTTTTTCCGCTTCAAACCGTCTGACACGAATGTTAAACCTCTTTTTTAAACGCTGCATCGACTTGGCTCTTTTACTTATATTTTCCCCGCTCATTGTTCCCCTGATTTTACTTATTTCCATTCTCGTAAAATGTACGTCAAAGGGGCCTATTTTTTACGGCCATAAACGTATCGGAAAAAACGGTAAACAAATAACCACATGGAAATTCCGCTCGATGGTTATGGATGCCGACAAACGCTTAAAAGAATTACTCGAAAAAAATCCCGCATTGAAACGCGAATGGGAAGAAAATCAAAAGCTGGAACACGATCCGCGTATTACGGCAGTGGGCAGGATTTTGCGCAAAACCAGTCTTGACGAATTACCGCAGTTTTTTAATATCTTAATCGGACAAATGAGCTTTGTCGGACCGCGTCCGATTGTCGAAGCCGAACGGAAAAAATACGGCGACAAATTCGATTATATTTTTTCGGTTACGCCCGGCCTTTCGGGAATGTGGCAAATTTCGGGACGCTCTTCAACCGGCTATGACGAACGTATTATGCTCGATACCTTTTATATTCAAAACTGGTCGATTTGGCTCGACATTTGGATAATTTTACAAACCTTTGTCGTCGTTGTTACGGGAAAGGGTGCTTATTGATCATATACTGGTATTTTTTTTATATATGTGGTATACTATCTTATGCATTTATTCAAGTTTTACAGGCTCCGACTTTTCGGCGTTTTCTTTGTATGTGTACTTTTTTCGTCTTTATATGCACAGCAATACCGCATTAATTCCGTCAGCTATGATATAAAGGGGTTAACCCGTGAATATGCGCTTGCAAAAACGGTTCCTGTGGACACGGAACGTCTCTTTCCCGATCGCGAGTCCCTGGAACACTATCTTGCGGATATACTGGTTCAACTGAAAAATCAGCGGGTACTTGAAGAAGCCCATATTCTTCCCTCTTTCGGTGATAAAGGTATTGATGATGTTATTCCGGTTGACATACGCATTTCCACGAAAGATACATGGAATGTTATCGCCCTGCCCTATCCCAAATACGATTCCAACAGCGGTTTTATTTTTAAAATCAAAATAAAGGATTATAATTTTTTCGGAAGCATGCGCACGCTCTCCGGAGATATTTCATACGAATATAAACAGGAAAAAACGCAGCCCCACACCTTAGGCGCGTCCGTTTCTTTTGATATACCTTTTAAAGCAGGCTTGCTTGATTCAAATTGGACAAACAGTTTTGATACAAGTTATACAATAGGTAATCCGGCCCCCCATTTCGGTTATACAACCGGCATTGATTTTATTTTACCTCTGCATAAAATCGTTTCTTTCAACTTCGGTTTTTCACAGGGTATAAAATATAATCCCGACTATAGAACCGACAAGGATGCCTTTTATCTTACGGAAAACGGATATATCAGTTTCCCGGTTATCTTGGCAAAAACGGAAAAACACGGAAATATAAGCTGGACTCCGTCCGCATCTTTGAACTACAATTGGGATCCTCGTGATTTAAAAAAGTCCTATTCAGGATTAAGCAGAGATGATTTAATAGGACCGGATTTAAACGTGCGGCACGGGATTTCAGTCGGCAGAACCGATTGGGTCGGCAATTACCGAAAAGGATATTCCGCCGCTCTTTCTCAAGCCCTTGATTACGATACCGTTTTTAAATCATATACAACCCGATACTCATTCAGCGGAGAATATTATAATGCTTTCAAATATGCGGGGTTTGCAAGCAGACTTTATTTTTTTAAAACCTTCGGTGATACATCCGAAGAGGGCGGCAGAATTCGCGGTGTAAGGGACGCATATATTAAAACCGATTCGGCCCTGCTTCTTAATATCGATGTTCCCATAAAGGTATGGCAAACGGATTGGAGAGCATTGGGTTTGCCGGAATGGACAAAGTGGCTCGACTTTGAAATGCAAATATCACCGTTTTTGGATATAGCGATCGGTAATAACATAAACGCGGGAACTTATTACAATATAAAAGACGGATGGTATGCAGCCGGTCTTGAAATTATAGGCTTTCCCAATAAAATGCGCAGTATTCAAGGGCGCATCAGTTTCGGTCTGGACGGTGTACGCTTTGCCGAAAAAGCGGGTAAAAAAATCGGTTTTGTAAATAAGGTTGTTAATAAACTGTTTCATACTGCATGGCGAACCGGTTCCTGGTATGAACTTTCAATCGGTATCGGTTTACACTATTAAAAAAGGGTTATAACTATGCATAATTTAATACGTTCAAAAAAAATATTCTTTGTCTTATGGTTTTCCTTTGTGCTGCTTTCCGTCTTTGCCCAACAAAACACATCCGTTCCCTTGGAAGACCCCGTATACAATGTACTTGACTATGCCGTGATTCGCGGTTATTGCGAAACAATGCATAATGCCCGGCCGTATACGCTTAAAACCGTATTGGAGCTGCTTAATCAAATATTGGACAATGATGAAGTTCCGCTAACGGAAAAAAAGCTTGTCGCCGATACAATTAAGCGCTTAAAGCCGGAAGCGGCATCATCAAAGGAGTCCGGCAAAGAAACGGTTTCTTTTCTTTTAAAAAACGCTTCTTATGTGTGGGAAAAAAGCGGAAACATTCCCGTGCGACTTAATATAGGGGCATCGTGGCAATCGAATCTTAACACCAATTTTAACGCTCCCGATATTTCCACTATTCATTGGCTCGACATGTATATAAAGGGCGATATCGGCAATAATTTTTCCTACAATGTAAACGGCGGTATGGGTGTTATGAAATTGGATGTTGCCTCTTCTTCAAGCGGGAGGGCCGATTCGCATGCCCCCAATACCTTTACACAAAGCTGGGACGGTTACCAGTATTTATTTAAAAATCTTGCAACCTTTGACGGATTGTCAAATGATCCTGCCGCAGGGATTCGGATTTTACCCGAATTTTCTTTGCGCTTATGGGACGGAAAAGCCGGAATCAATTTTTCGCGCATGAGGCGCGATTGGGGTACAGGGGACGGGAACTTAATACTGTCAAAAACGGCAAGGCCCTTTACCGCCCTTGATTTCTATATGCGCCCCCTTCCGTGGATCAGTCTTTCGGCTCTTACCGGTTCTTTGGAATATTTTAACTCCGCCGGTATACAGACTTCAGCTTCCACATTTCAAAATAATATTACGGCCCTTATGGCTGAGTTTTTTATAAAAGACATATTTTACCTGGGCTTTAATTCATCTTCAATCTGGGTAAAACGCTTTGAGCCGGGATACTTAAATCCGGGAATGATTCCCTTTATTTATCAAAATATGATAGGCGACTTTGACAACCTGCAATTCGGTTTATTTGCCGGCATTACTATACCGCAATATGCAAAGATATACTACAATCTTTTTATAGATGAAGCACAATTGGATGATGACGACTTTTTTCATAATCCGCGGGCCAGTATGATAATTTGGCAAACGGGAACAAAGATTCCCGTCCCGACGGGCACGTTGTCGCTTTTTACCATGCAGTATACAAAGATAGAGCGTTATATGTATACACATCCGCTTACCCATATGCCCGGTTACACGCAAAAAATGAATACCACTTATATAAACCACGGAGAACCGCTCGGTTATAAACTTAAGCCGAATTCGGATGAATTGAAAATTGCGCTTAGAACCATGCCCTTTTGGTATTTGAATATAGAGGGTATATATACATTGGTACACCATGGAGTCGATTACGGTTCAAAAAAGATTCCCGGAAGTTCTTACGAAGCAGGCTATGATGAAATGTGGACACCTCAAGCAAATGCAAACCCGACCCTCTATCGATACAAGGATTTTCTCAAAGACGGTGTATACGAATGGATACATTCCGCCGGAGTTTCAGCCGACCTCGATATGCGTTTTATAAACAACATACCTCTGACATTGCGCATGGGGTACACCCTTTCTTATACACATCATACGGAATTTGTCAACGGAAAATTTATGCAGGAACGAACCGGAGAATACAAAAACCGTTTCGGAAATTATGTGAGCTTGTCTATAAAAGTATACTAAACCGCAGAGTACGCCAAGAGCGCTAAGAAATGAGGGGTATCGCTTTACCGCCCTCTCTGCGTTCCTTACGCCCTTTGCGGTTAATACATCGTTGAAGTCAGTTCTTTTTCAGCTAAAATCTTCCATTTACGCTCGGTACTTTGTTGACTTAAGGCGGTAAAAATATCGCGGGCAAAGGCCCTATATCCTTTTGTCGAGGCTATGCGGCCCAAAAGATAAAAACCTTCCCACACCCTGTTTTCCGCCGCCCAAGAGTTTATATCCGAATACTGTTTGATTTTTCCCAATAAGGCTGTCAAATCGGTATAGATATAATCGGATTCACGGGATTTTACAATATCATCGGTGCGGCTTAGAGCCGTAAGACAAAAAAGCAGGCATGTATCGAAAGCCTTATCTGTTAAGCCAAGGGAATGATAATACTTGGTAAGCAAAAGCCATACATAGAGGGTTGTATAATTATTATTCCGATACAGTAAAAAGAATTTATCGGCATTTGTACCCCGCTCGACAGCCACACGTACAGCTTTAAGAAAGGCCGACGGCTTACCGCCGGATATATAATTCTCATCCCGGGAAGCGAGTATCAATAATACGGCCTCATATTTTTCATTATTTCCGCTTAATGCGTATAATTCGGCCATATCATAGAGGATGTCGAATTGAATATCGGATACGTCCAGATAGAGCCTCTGCTCGTAAGCGGCGGCATAAAAGTGTTCCGATAATCCGTATTCTCCTTCATGCATATAGAGCTTTCCCAATAAAAAGTCGGCTTCCGGATAGGATGTATTGTTTTTTATATATTCGTTAAGCTTATAGATTGAAAAATCGAAATATTCAATTCCGAAACGGTCAAGAGCAGCTTCAATAATACGTATAGCATCCCTATTGTTTCTCTCCCTCAATACATCCAAAACAATATTTATATCGCTTCCGATTTTAAGCATAATCGGAGAAGAAAGAAACGAATCGAGGATACCGACCGCCCAATCGTGTTCGGCTTTACGCTGCTGTTTTGCATTTTCCACAAGACGGAATGCCGAACCGAAATCCTTTTCATCAAAGGCGTTTTGAGCTTGGGCTAAAATATACCATGAAAAACCGTCAAATCCCGATTCCAAATCGCTTTTTTGCGCCCGGAGCATCGGAGTTCCGGCTGAGAAAAAAAGAAAAAAAGAAAAAAGAAAAATATATTGTTTTAAAAGCCCGTTAGCCGCGTTTTTCACAAAGATTCCAATTCCTCACTAAAGGCAATATCGGCATTTTTATTGAGAACATTGAGGTCTTTATGCCGTATAGTCCGTACGGTTTTCCCCTTTTTAAATATAACGACCGAGTCTCCCGCTCCGGTAATGCCGATGTCCGCGTGTTTTCCCTCCCCGCGTCCGTTTACGATACAGCCCATAACGGCAACCGTTATATCCTTATCCATCGATAAAAGCTTATGCTCCCAGCGGTTTATAAAACCGTGCACGTCGAAGCCGTTTCTTCCGCAGCGCGGACAGGAGACTATTTTTATGCCCCCTTTGTACAGGCCGCAGGCACTCAGTATTTCGCGGGCGGCTATAACCTCGTCTTCAGGAGAGGCGGAAAGGCTTACACGGATTGTCGCCCCGATTCCCTGTTTTAAAAGATGGGAAAAGGCCATTGTACTTTTTACAATACCGCCTATAAGGGGGCCCGCTTCGGTAACGCCGACATGAAGCGGTACATGAGGACATTTTTTTACAAAGGCTTCGTTTGCTTCTACGGTTTCTTTTACATCGGAAGCTTTTACCGACACAAGATAATTTTCAAAACCGAGTTCTTCAAAAACTTCGGCTTCGCGAACGGCGGTTAAAGCAAGACCTTCGGCACGGGAAATCTCTTTTGCTTCGACCCGTTTTGCAATATCGGCCGGGAAACTTCCGGCATTAACGCCGATTCTGATTGCCCTGCCCTTTTCGCGGCATGCGTCGACAACGGCTTTTACCCGCTCTTTATTGCCGATATTGCCCGGATTAATGCGGATTTTTGCCACATTACCTTCAAGACAGCGCAGGGCAAGATTCCAGTCAAAGTGTATGTCGGCGACAAGGGGCATAGTGCAGTGTTCGGCAATGAGGCAGAGGGCTTCTGCGCTTTGCATATCGGGAACGGCAAAGCGTAAAAGACGGCAGCCCAAGCCGCGAAGAATTTCTACCTTATCCAAAAGCGAAAAAAGGGCACGCTCGTCGGCTAAAACCGGAAGAATGCCCTCTTTCCACATAGTTTGTATCAAAACCGGAGAAGAGCCGCCCAGTGTAAGTTCGGCTGTCCGGCCCGTACCGCCTATGCATACGGCACGGGTTTCCGTCATATTCATTACGGGTTGTCTTATGCCAATACGATAAAAGAGAAAACCATTGCGAACAAGGCAACACTTTCAGCCAACCCGACGACGGTAAGATACTGAACAAAACCCTTGCCCGTTTCTCCCAAAGCATCGGAACCGGCAGCTCCGGCCTTACCCTGGAATACCGCGGATGCGGCCATTGCAAGACCCGAAAATAAACCGAGGGCCAAAAGGAACATACCGTCTTTTACATCGGCTGCCTTAATCATCGACTGCATAAGCAAAAGACCGTAAATGGTTTGCGTAAGCGGAGCGCCTGCAAAGGCTACCAAAATAAAGGGGGCCGGTTTATTATTTACATAACACCGTTTCCACGCACCGATTGCCGCCTGGCCGGCAATACCGATACCGATTGCAGAACCCGTTGCTGCAATACCGAGAACACATGCTGCTCCGAACAATCCGATCATAAATATCTCCCATAAAAAGTCAAGAAGAAAGTTTCAACTTTCGATTGACTTTTTACGCACGTTCGCAACAAAGTGAGAACGTGCATATAATATACAAGTTTGCAAAACGCAAACTTGGGTAGATAAAAACCGTGCTATTTGTACGGTTTTTATCTAACTCTCCTTATAAAAGCTTTTTCGCTTCAGCCGAAAAAGCGGCACACAACCGCCGTAACCTATTCTTTAAAGGGCTTGTATTTAAATCCCGCCCAAACCATTCCCAAGTGGTTTGAAAACTCCAAGGTATTCAAACGTACGCCGTGAACGATAACCGAAAGAACGTTCAAAATCAGGTTTAAGCCGTGACCGAACACCAACAATAAAATACCGGCAAAGATAATAAAGCCGCCGAGCATGGGACCCGCCATCGTATTGACGGTTGACGAAATGGCAGCTCCCGCCAAACCGACCGCCCACAAACGTATGTACGACACAATGTCCGAAAACACGTTTACAACGCCGAGCAGTACCGAAATCAGGTTTTGCAGACTGCTTAAAATCGAATCCTTTATGCTTCCCTCATAGCTTGAAAATACAAAGCTTAAGGCAAAGCCTACTCCTACCAAGAGCGCAACCGGATACAATATCGGGTAGCCCGAAAGAGCGGCTATAGGAAGGGGCGCATCAAAGGGGAAACGCTCATTATCGACAACCATATTCAATACAACGTAGAACATACCCCAGAGCATCAAGAGGGCGCCGAAATCTCCCAAAAACTTGAGAGAACGTATATTGCGCACAATACTTTTAATATGGGCAACGCTCAAATGAAAAAGGGCGAGGCTGAAGCAAAAGATTTGCAGGTTTTGTACAACCCGGCGGTTATTCGCTTCGGATTGGGCTGCATAGGCGCTCGAAAAGGGTTCAAATGCAAGAGACACCAGAGCCCGAGGCAGTTTGTCGTGCGGAATACCGAACCAGCTGCAGGTAAGCGTTCCCCACACAAGGGTCGACGCCCCCAATATAAACAGGAGTCCCGCTTCGCTCTTCGGTTTTTTGCCCTTTGCCAAACCGATGAAGGTCATCACAAGCGAAAGCACTACCATCAAAAAGCCGTAGCCCGCATCGCCGAAAATCATGCCGAAAAACACGGCAAAAAACAATAAAAACCAGCCGGATATATCGTATTCGCGGTAACCGGGAACCACATCCAAAAAATCCGATAAGGGATAGATGAGGCTGACCAGTTTATTGTTTTTAAGCTTTGTCGGAACCGCATCTTCTTCTGCAGGGTCGGCGGCAACAAGCGCCCACTGCTCTTTTTGAGCGGCGGCTTGCAGTTTTGCAAGGTCGGATGCGGGAATATAGCCGGTAAGCCAGGCTAAAGCGTACTCGCCTTCTTCATCGCGTCCCATACCCGAATTGAGGTTTTCAAACTCAAGGGCTTTTTCCGCCATAGCGGCCGCATTTTTAAGCGCTTGGGTATACACCGCAGCCGAAGCGATTTTTTCGGCTTTTTGCTTTTTTTCGGTCCTTAAATTTTCGATTTCTTCGGCAAGTTTTTTTGTCGAAACGGGAGGAAGGGGTACCGCGTATGCTTCGGGCGGAAGGGATGCCTTATCCGAAACGTTTTCGGCCGCATTTCCGTCTTTTTCAATCAATAAAAAGCGTACCGTATTTTTGTCGCGGTTTACAAAGATTGTTTTAACTTCTTCGCCTAAAAGAGCATACTTATCGGCCGCAATTTCATACAAGGAAAGGGCAATATTTTTTTCCTGCAAAAAGGCCAAGTCATCGGTATCGACACCGCCCCAAAGTTCAAGGCGTTCAAGTTCGGTACGGGCTGAAAGAATCTTATCTTCCATGTCCTTTAGTTCGGCACTCCGGGCGGTAATTTCGGCCGCCTTTGCGGAAGCTTCTTCAAAAGAAAGCGGCTTTTGGGCATTTTTTAAGTCTTTGCGCTTTATTTCGGATACGAGCGCGTAGGCATTTTGCAGTTTTTCAAAATTATTTTTATACTCGTTAAAGGTTTCTCCTCTGCCCTCCACTTCTTCAATATGTACAAGGCCCAATTTGCGCAGTTTTTGTAAAGCTTTTTTACGTTCCGCATCGAGGACTACCAGGGATATTTTTTTCATAGGTACAATCATTGTGCATCTCCCTTAGCAGCGCGCGCCGCCTTTTCTTTTTCGGCGGCAATTTCCAAATTCTTTTTGGAAATTTTACCGCGCACAACGGCGGCAACCTGCTGGTCGCCCAAATAAACGGTAATAGCCTTAATATTCGCCTTTGTTTCGGGAATCTTTACCTTTTCAAAAAGGTTGACGCGCTGGGTTGTTGTCCGCAGTTCGCGGGTTAAAAGGCGAACCTGTTCTTCCAACACGTCGGCTTCCAAATCCAAGGATAAAGCCTGTTCCATTTTAAGGGAAGCAAGGTCTATCCACAAAGGCTCGGCATATAAATCGTAATCGCCGCGTGAAAAATCCGCACCCTCGTAGATCGGAATAACGACACCGGCAATATTGCCCGTCGATT